>NZ_JARAXP010000007.1:53211-584639 GCF_033793965.1 Streptomyces sp. ME02-8801-2C
GCGTTGCCGAGCCGGCTGGCGGGCGTGCTGTAGAGCCGACCGTCGAGCGGGTCGCTGGGCGCGTTGCTGAATCAGCCGTCGAGCGGGTCGCCGGGCGCGTTGCCGAATCAGCCGTCGAGCGGGTCGCCGGGCGCGCTGTCGAACTGGCTGCCGAGCGCGTTGCCGAGCCGGCTGGCGGGCGTGCTGTAGAGCCGACCGTCGAGCGGGTCGCCGGGCGCGTTGCCGAATCAGCCGTCGAGCGGGTCGCCGGGCGCGTTGCCGAACCAGGCGCCGAGCGGGTCGCCGGGCGCGCTGTCGAACTGGCTGCCGAGCGCGTTGCCGAGCCGGCTGGCGGGCGTGCTGTAGAGCCGACCGTCGAGCGGGTCGCTGGGCGCGTTGCTGAATCAGCCGTCGAGCGGGTCGCCGGGCGCGCTGTCGAACCGGCTGGTGGGCGTGCTGCCGGGCGCGATGCGGAGACGGACGCCGGGGGTGATGGCGGGCGCGTTGTCGAGCCGGGCGTAGAGCGCTCTGCCGTGTCCGTTGGTGAGGTCGCCGAGTCAGGGGCTGGGCGGCGTGATGTCGGGGCGGGCGGCGGGTCGGTTCCTGGTCGTGGCGCCGCCGCATGATGCCTTCCTTGTTGCTCGGGTGCTTTGACGCACCGACGAAAGGTTCATCCTCATGACCTCAACGCACGGTCGGGGGCTGCTGCATCTGGCCGTGGCCGCAGCTGATCAACAGGAGCTGTTCGACGCCGACTTGTGTGTCGAGTCGGCGCGGCTCGCCGAGAGCGGTGGGCTCGACTTCGTGACGTTCGGACCGGACGCGCTCGGCGTTCTCGCCCGGGTCGCGCCCGCCACCACGCGGATCGGTCTGGTGCCCACCGTGAGCGCCACCCGCACCGAGGCCCGGCACGTCCGGGCGGCGGTGGCGAACCTCGACCGGGTCAGCGGGGGTCGGGCCGGCTGGCAGCTCGACGTGTCGGCGACCGGGGCCGAGGCCGGACTCTCCGGCCGTCGCCGGGCCGTACCCGGCGACGAGTTGTGGCGTGAGGCCGGTGAAGTCGCCGACGCGGCAGCCCGGTTGTGGGACGACCCGGAGGACGGTGACGAGATGGGGGAGGTGGTGCCCGGCGGCTTCGGCGACCGGGACGCGCCGCGTCACATCGGCGCGCGCCTGCCCCAGGGCCACCCTGTCCGTGTCGTCGACGCGACCGGGGTCCAGGCCCGGCAGACCGCCGCCCGGTATGCCGACGTGGCACTCGTCCGGGCGGCGAGTGTCGCGCAGGCGGGTGCCGTACGGGACGAACTGCGCGTTGCCGCAAAGGATCTGGGGCGTGATCCGGACGGGCTGCGGGTCCTCGCGAGCCTCGTCGTCGACCTCGGCGGCGGCGAGTACGCGGCCGAGCCGGGGCACGGGGGCGGCGGTCCCCGGCCGAGCGCGCACGGCCCGCTGTACCGGGGCGGGCCCGTCGACCTCGCCGAGCTGATCACCGCCTGGCACACCTCGGGGGCGGTCGACGGCTTCCATCTCGTCCCCGCCGAGCCACGCCGCGACCTGGAGCGGCTCGTCAACGGAACGGTGGCGCTGCTCCAGCACCGGTGTCTGTTCCGCACCTTCTACCCGGGCCGCACCCTCAGGGAGCACCTGGGGCTGGCCCGGCCCGCCAGGCAGTACACCGGGTCGGTCGGGTCCGCCGGGGGAGCGGCCTGACCGTACGGTCGCCGGGGAGCGGTGAACTCCGGCGAACCCGTATGGACGGGCTGACTGAGCGCCACCCTCGTATTGATGACATACAGGTTGTGTACGCAGGTTGTGTACGGGCCGCGCACAGAACGCGTGGCCTGGGCGTGTTTCCAGGGAGTGGCTGGAGTGAGTTCATGACGGCGGACGACGTGTCCGAGGCGTGGCAGCGGTTACACGAACGGTGCATCGAGAAGGTGTCGGCGCCCTACGGGCTCCTCTCACTCGTCGGTACGCACTGGATCGAGGACTTTCCGGACGGTCGGCTTCCGGCCATCCCCGGCCGCTGGACGGCCGACGGCGACCGACTCCTCCTGGACGCCGGGGTCACGGACGGGCTGACGCTCGACGGTGAGCCCTTCGCCGGGAAGGTCGGGCTGACCGCCGACCACGGTCCGGCGGGCGCGGCGCGGGTCGGCCTCGGTGAGCGTCACCTGGTCGTACTGGTGCGCGAGGGTAGCTGGGGTGTGCGCGACTTCGACCCCGCCGCCGAGACGCGCACGGCGTTCAAGGGCGACGCGGTCACCCCGTACGACGGGCACTGGTCGATACCCGGCCGGTTCACGCCGTACGACAGGGTGCGCAGCGTGCGCGTCGCGAACGCGGACGGGCGGGAGCGCGGGCTCGGGCTCGACGGTGAACTGACGTTCTCGCTCGACGGGCAGGAGCTGACGCTGCGTGCGACGGTCGAGGAGGACGGCAGTCTGTGGGCCGTCTTCGCCGACTCGACCAGCGGCGAAGGCAGTTACCGCTTCCACTTCCCGCGCCCCGCGGCCCCGGACGCCGAGGGGCGCACAACGGGGGACTTCAACCGGTCCCTGCTTCCGACAGGCGCGTTCGCCGACCATTTCGGCTGCCCTTTCCGTCGCCCGGCAATACGCTGGGCGTCGCGATTGCCGCGGGGAGCGTGATCTCCGCCAGGGCCTGACGTCAGGCCCTGGACCACCGAGTTCCTTGATCAATCCCTGTGGGCCGTGCGGGGGTTGAGCTGTCCGAGGCCGAAAGGCGCCCTTGCGTCGACCGGTCGAACGGCCGAATACTCCCACCCAGCGCTTGTCAGGGTCACAGCATGTCCGGAATCCGGACGGAACGGTCCCCGACTGCGCCTCACGGGCCCCGACCCCACGCGGGCCCCCGACTTCCCATGTGGAGGAACGACAAGTGAGGATCAAGCGCACTACCCCCCGCAGTGGCATCACGAGACGGACCCGGCTGATCGCCGTCAGCACCGGACTCGTGGCCGCGGCCGCGATCGCGATCCCCAACGCGACCGCCGCCGACGTCACCACCTTCAGTACCGCCCAGCTCGCCAAAACGAGCAGCTCGGTACTCAAGGCCGACATCCCGGGCACCGCCTGGGCCGTCGACGCGAAGACGAACCGCGTCGTCGTCACCGTCGACAGCACGGTCTCCCAGGCGGAGATCGCGGAGATCAAGCGCCAGGCGGGCAGCACCGCCGACGCCATCACCATCAAGAAGACGCCGGGCAAGTTCACCAAGCTGATCTCCGGCGGCGACGCGATCTATGCGAGTAGCTGGCGTTGCTCCCTGGGCTTCAACGTCCGCAGCGGGAACACCTACTACTTCCTGACCGCCGGTCACTGCACCGACGGCGCGGGCAACTGGTGGTCCAACTCCGCTCGTACGACGCTGCTCGGCGCGACCTCGGGCTCCAGCTTCCCGACGAACGACTACGGCATCGTCAAGTACGCGAGCAGCTACCCCACGAGCTCGATCTCGGGCACCGTCGGCAGCGTCGACATCACCAGCGCCGCCACTCCGTCCGTGAACACGACGGTCTACCGTCGCGGTTCCACCACCGGCATCCACAGCGGCCGGGTCACCGCGCTGAACACGACCGTCAACTACGGCGGCGGCGATGTCGTCTACGGCATGATCCAGACCACGGTCTGCGCCGAGCCCGGCGACTCCGGCGGCCCGCTCTACTCCAACAGCGGCATCGCCTACGGTCTGACCTCGGGTGGCAGTGGCAACTGCTCCTCCGGTGGTACGACCTTCTTCCAGCCCGTCACGGAGGCCCTGAGCGCCTACGGCGTCAACGTCTTCTAGTTCCTAGGGCATCCGCTCCACGGCACACGGCACCACGGCACATGGCACCACCGGTTTCCGTACGGCCTGACCTGCAGCCGGCAGCAGCAGGAGAGCGACAGGCGAGCCCCCGCACGCGACTCGTGTGCGGGGGCTCGCCCTTGTCCGCCTGCCGGAGTTACCTTCGAAGTACAGGAAGTCTCCCCTGCGTACGCCCACTTCGGACCCTGGGGGCCGGCATGGTCGAGGAACTGGTGACGGCGTCTGTCGCTGTCGCGTCCGCCGGAGTGCTGTACGTCGCGGCTGCGGCGCGGGTCGTCAAACAGTACGAGCGGGGTGTGGTGTTCCGGCTCGGACGGCTCACGTCGAGTGTGCGCGGGCCCGGGTTCACCGTGATCGTGCCGTTCGTGGACAAGATCCGCAAAGTCAATATGCAGATCGTGACGATGCCGGTGCCCGCGCAGGAGGGCATCACGCGGGACAACGTGACCGTGCGCGTGGACGCGGTCGTCTACTTCAAGGTCGTCGACGCGGCCGAGGCGGTCGTCCAGGTGGAGGACTACCGGTTCGCGGTCTCGCAGATGGCGCAGACCTCGCTGCGGTCGATCATCGGCAAGAGCGACCTGGACGACCTGTTGTCCAACCGGGAGAAGCTCAACCAGGGCCTGGAGCTGATGATCGACAGTCCTGCCATGGGGTGGGGCGTGCAGATCGACCGGGTCGAGATCAAGGACGTGTCCTTGCCGGAGACGATGAAGCGTTCGATGGCCCGGCAGGCCGAGGCCGACCGGGAGCGGCGGGCGCGGGTCATCAACGCGGACGCCGAGCTGCAGGCCTCGAAGAAGCTGGCGGAGGCCGCCGGTGTGATGTCCGAGCAGCCCGCCGCACTCCAGCTCCGGCTGCTCCAGACGGTGGTGGCGGTCGCGGCCGAGAAGAACTCGACGCTCGTTCTGCCCTTCCCGGTGGAACTCCTCCGCTTCCTGGAACGGGCCCAGCAGGTTGCTCCGCAGGTGGCCGGGCAGGTGGCCGGGCAGTCGGTTGCGCCGCCGGTTGCGTCTCCGGTCGGGCAGGCCGTTGCGTCTCCGGTCGCGCCGTCTGTCGTGCCCTCGGCGGGGCCGTCGCAGCCGGAGAGTACGCAACCGACGTCGTCTACCTGAGCCGGGTCGGTCTCGGCTGCGGTAGCTCTCGGGGATCGTCGGTGTTGCCGGGCCGTCGGCGGTCAGGCGTGCGCCCTAGCGGATCCACGACCCAGTTGTACTCCGACACGGTCGGTGTCGGTGTTCTTGCTGGGGGCTGTGGTGGCGGCTGAGGCCGTCTGACCGTCTGGTTCTCGCCCCCGCCGCCCCTACCCGTCCCATCCCTGGGGGCTGCCGCCCCCAGACCCCCGCTTTCGGCCCTAAGGGGCCTCGTCCTCAAACGCCGGACGGGCTGAAGGGGCGGGCCGGGCTGGAAATGCGGCGGGCTCGGCCCCAGGCGTCGGTGGGTTATCGGTCACCGGTTTGGACGCGGCCGTGCGTTACGGCGGCGGCGACACGCCGGGGGCGGGATTTCGCCGTCCGGTGAGGGTGTCCAGGCGGTGGCCGTGGTCTTCGAACGCCGTCGGGCGTCCTTGATCAGGTCGCTGACCGGGGCCGATGGGGCTAGAGTGAATGAATCAATCGAACGGAAGTGCGAATCAGCTGTCGGTCGATCATCGAACTGATGATCGATTGCGTGGCCGAAAAGGGGTGGAGTGATGGAGGTGCGGCATGACGGGCTTCGCCCATCTGCACGTCGCGTCCGGTTACTCCGCCCGGTATGGCGCCGCCCACCCCGAGCAGTTGGCCCGGCGGGCCGCCGAGCGCGGTATGGGGACGCTGGCCCTCACCGACCGGGACACGGTCACCGGTGCCGTACGGTTCGCCCACGCCTGTGCGAAGGAAGGGGTGCGGCCGGTCTTCGGCGTCGACCTGGCGGTGGCCGCCCTCGCGCCCCCGCCTCCGGAGGCGCGGCGTCGTACCCCGGCGCGTGGCGGCGCCCATGTGGTCGAGCCGCCGCTGCGGTTCACGCTGCTCGCGCGGGACCGGGCCGGCTGGGCACGGCTGTGCCGGATCACCTCGGCCGCGTATGTCGGTACGGCGTCCGGCGCGGCCCCGGTGGTGGTGCCGTGGGAGGCGCTGCGTGAGTACGGCGGCCCCGGCCTGACCGTGCTGCTCGGGCCGCTCTCGGAACCGGTGCGGGCGCTGGCGGTGGGCCGGGAGGACGTCGCGATGAGGTTGCTGGCGCCCTGGACGGAGATCTTCAGGAACGGGGTCAGGTTGGAAGTCGTTGCGCAGAAACGTTTCGGCACAGGTCCGGGATCCCTGCGCCTGGCCGCCCGTACCCTCGCCCTGGCCGACCGCACCCGTACCACCGCCGTCCTCTCCAACGCGGTCCGCTACGCCGACCCCGAACAGCACCGGCTCGCGGATGTCCTGGACGCCGCACGTCTGCTGCGGCCCATCGACCGGCGCCGGCTGGACGGCGGACAGCGGTGGCTCAAGGACGGGAGGGGGATGGAGACCGTCGCGCGGATGGTCGCCCAATGCGCCGGAGCGGACGTACCAAGGGCCCGCCGTCTGATGGCGGACACCGTCGACACGGCGGCCGCGTGTCTCGTCGACCCGGTGGCGGACCTCGGGCTCGGTGCCCGGCACTTCCCGGAACCGTCGCTCTTCGGCGCCGAGCCCCGAGCAGCTCGAGGGGACGGAGCCGCGCAGTTGTTGCGCCGGCAGTGCGAGGAGGGACTGGTCCGGCGTGGCCTCGACCGCGACCGGGCGGCGCTCGACCGGCTGGAGGCGGAGCTCGAGGTGATCTCCACGCTGGACTACGCCTCGTACTTCCTCGCCGTCGGCCAGGTCGTGACCGACATCCGGGCCAAGGGCATCCGGGTCGCGGCCCGGGGGTCGGGCGCCGGCTCGCTGGTCTGCCACGCGCTGGGCATCGCCACGGCCAACCCGCTCGAACACCGGCTGCTGTTCGAACGTTTCCTCAGCGAGCGGCGCAGGAGCCTGCCCGACATCGACATCGACGTGGAGTCCGCCCGCCGCCTGGAGTGCTACGACACGATCTTCGACCGGTTCGGCAAGGAACGGGTCGCGGTCACCGCGATGCCCGAGACCTACCGGGCGCGCCGGGCGCTGCGGGACACCGGTCTCGCGCTGGGGATCGCCCCGGCCGAGGTCGACCGGATCGCCAAGAGCTTCCCGCACCTGCGGGCCTCCGACATCACCGGCGCCCTCGCCGAGCTGCCCGAACTGCGGAAACTGGCGGGTGAGATGGACCGGTACGGACCGCTGTGGGAGCTGGCCGAAGGGCTCGACTCGCTGGTCCACGGCATGGCCATGCACCCCTGCGGTGTGGTCATCAGCGACGCGACCCTCCTGGACCGGCTGCCGGTGCAGCCCACCCCGCAGGGCGACTACCCCATGGCCATGGCGGCGAAGGAGGAGATCGAGGCGCTCGGCAACATCAAACTCGACGTCCTGGGCGTGCGGATGCAGTCCGCGATGGCCCACGCCGTCGCCGAGATCGAACGCACCACCGGCAACCACATCGACCTCGACGACCCGAAGCAGGTGCCGCTCGACGACGTCTTCGCCTTCAAGCTCATCCAGGAGAGCCAGACCCTGGGCCTGTTCCAGCTCGAGTCGCCCGGCCAGCAGGACCTGCTCTCCCGGCTCCAGCCCCGCGACCAGCAGGACGTCATCGCCGACATCAGCCTCTTCCGCCCGGGGCCGGTCGCCGGCGGCATGCCCGAGCGGTACATCGCCGCCCGGCACGGCGGCACACCGGCGTACGCCCACCCGGACCTGGAACCGGTGCTCGCCGACACCTACGGCGTGACCATCTGGCACGAGCAGATCATCGAGACGCTGCATGTGATGACCGGCTGTGACCTGGCCCTCGCGGAGATCGCGCGGCGGGCGCTCGGCGACAAGAACCGGCTGCCCGCGATCAGGGACTGGTTCCACGGCCTGGCACGCGCGCGTGGCTACAGCGCGGCCGTCCGGGACGAGGTCTGGAGGACCGTCGAGGCCTTCGGCGCGTACGGCTTCTGCCGGGCCCACGCGGTCGCCTTCGCCGTACCGGCCCTGCAGAGCGCCTGGCTCAAGGCGCACCATCCGGCGTATCTGCTGGCCGGCCTGCTCGAACACGACCCCGGGATGTGGCCCAAGCGGGTCCTGGTCTCCGACGCCCGTCGGCGCGGTGTGCCGATCCTGCCCGTCGACATCAACCACTCCAAGGTGAAGCACACCGTGGAGAGAGCCGGCGGAGAGCAGTGGGGTGTGCGGCTCGCCCTGTCGGCGGTGCACGGCATCGGCGCGGAGGAATGCGCCCGGATCGAGGAGGGGCAGCCGTACGGATCGCTGTCGGACTTCTGGCAGCGGGGCCGCCCCAGCCGTCCGGTCGCCGAACGCCTCGCGGAGATCGGCGCCCTGGGCTGTCTGCACGACGGGCGTCTCACCCGGCGCGACCTGTTGCTCCAGATCGCCGAACTCCATCGGGCCTCCCGCACCCGGTCGGCAGGCAACGGTCAACTGCCCATCGACGCGGGCGCCGTCGGCGGTGCGGAGCCGAGCGGTCTGCCGGAGATGACCGGCCGCGAGGCCCTCAGCGCCGAACTGAACACCCTCGGCATCGACGTCTCCAGGCATCTGATGGAGCACCACCACCGGCTGCTGCGCGAGATCGGCGCGACCGACGCGGCGCATCTGGCCGGGCTGCGGGCCGGTCAGCAGGTCCTGGTCGCCGGTGTACGGGCCTCCACGCAGACCCCGCCGATCGCCAGCGGCAGGCGGGTCATCTTCGTGACGCTGGAGGACGGCTCCGGCCTGGTCGACCTGGCCTTCTTCGAGGATTCGCATCCGGCGTGCGCGTACACCGTCTTCCACAGCGGGCTGCTGCTGGTGCGCGGCACGGTCCAGGTGCGCGGCACCCGGCGTACCGTCGTCGGTTCCATGGCCTGGGACCTGGACGAGATCGCCGCCGCCCGCCGCGACAACGGGCCCGAGGCCGCGCTCGCCCTCCTCGGCACCGACCGTCCGGCCCCGACCCCCGCCCAGCCGCGGCGGACCCTGGCCAACGGCACCACCGGTGCCCGGCTGCATCCGTACGCCGACCTCCAGCCCGCCGGGACCCGCTCGGCCGACCTGAAGAAGTTCGGCCACACCAGTCCGGGGAGTGCGGGATGAGCATTCGGCAGCGGCACATCGCCCACCTCCACCTGCACGCCTCGCTGACCGGGGATCAGTACGGAGACATAATCGAACTGATGTGTGGCATAACGCCTCACGTCCAGGCCGTCCCGCCCAACGCCGTCCAGCTCGATCTGACGTCGGCGCTGAGATACTTCGACCTGTCCCCCTATGACGTCGTCCAGCTGGCGAAGCTCCGCTTGAAGGGCCTGTACGGCATCGACAGCAGTGCAGGCCTTGCGGGCAACCGCATGCTGGCGGCGATGGCGGCCGACGCGTCCGCGCCGGGTGACACCACCTGGGTCCCCGCCGGGCAAGTGGCCGACTGGCTGTATCCGCGGCCGGTCACCGCGCTGCCCGGGATCGGCCGTGCCACGACGGAGACGCTCAACAGGTATGGGCTGCACACCATCGGGCAGCTCATCGACCTGCCCGCGGGGACCCTGCAGCGACTTTTCGGCGCAGGCCCTGCCCGGCTGCTGGCCGAGCGTGCCCGCGGTCACGATCCCCGCCCGGTCGTCCCGTCGGAACCGGCAGGGCATCTGGTGGCCGACCTCGTGCTGGAACGGGACTGCCTCGACCCGGTGCAGCATCACCGAGCCGTCCTGGGACTCGCGGACCGGATCGGCCAACGCCTCCGCGGCGAAAGCCGGATCGCCGGCCGACTCACCCTCACCGTGCGATACGCCGACCGGAGCTCCACCACACGTACGCGCACCCTGCCGGAGCCGACCAGTCACTCACCCCACCTCGCGGCAGCTGCCCTGGGCCTGCTGGCCGGCCTCGGGCTGCAGCGAGCGAGGGTCCGCGCCTTCGCGATCCGCGCCGACGACCTGCTGCCGGCCGGCAACGCCTACCGCCAGCTCTCTCTGGATCCCGGTGACGCTCGTGCCCGCGCAGCCGAAGCCGCCGCCGACCGTGCCCGTCGACGCTTCGGGGCGGAGGCCGTACGTCCAGCCACTCTGGCTGACCGCTAGCCCCGCGAACCGCCCGTATCTGGTGAGACGTAGGCGGCGATATCGCCGTCGGGCGGTTCGCACGACCCGGGCTCGGGCCGCGTCCGGTGGGTCGCGGAGTCGGACATGGCCTGGCTCTGCGGACCTGGCCGTCTGCGGACCTTTGGGGAGAGAGCATCCCTCGAAAACCTAGGTCCATGTGCTGAGTTCGGTTCGGGCTCGGGTCGGGTCCCGGTCGCGAGCTCCGTCGATAGCGTTGGCGATCAGCCACGACACACCCGTGACGCTCCTGGTCGGCGCGGCGGGCCCGACGCGCCCCGGGGAGCTGATATCCGGTCCAGGTGTCGTGGGCGCACCCGAGGAGAGCGATGTCCAGCAGCGGCTACACGTACATTTGCAAGTTCGACGTGTTGGAGGAGGGCGTGCCCCGACGGTTCGAGGTGGAGAGCGTTCCCGTCTCCCTCGTCCTGGCCGAGAAGCAGGTGTTCGCGATCCACGATGTGTGCTCCCACAGTGCCGTCTCGCTGTCCGAGGGGGAGGTGGACGGGTGCACGGTCGAGTGCTGGCTGCATGCTTCCCGGTTCGACCTGCGCACCGGACAGCCCCTCGACCCGCCGGCGACACGTCCCGTGCCTGTGTACCCGGTGCGAGTCGAAGACGGATGCGTGTACGCGCTTGTGGCACCGCGGGGTGAACGGTGAGGCAGGCGTCGGACGATGCCGCCGGGGAGCGGGCCGATGCCGCCCGCAACCGTGCCCGGCTGCTGGAGGCAGCCGCGGAGCTGGTTGCCGAACGGGGAGCGGAGCATGTGACGATGCACGAGGTCGCGCAGGCGGCCGGGGTGGGCAAGGGCACGCTCTTTCGCCGGTTCGGCGATCGCACCGGGCTCCTGCTGGCTCTGCTGGATGACGCGGAGGCCGAATTCCACGAGGTGTACACCTCGGGGCCGCCGCCGTTGGGGCCGGGAGCACCGGCGAGTGAGCGGCTGGCGGCGTTCGGTTGCGCCTTGATCGCGCGCATCACCGACGAGGCGGACCTGGGTGCCGCTCTGGCACGCCAGGTTCCCCTTGAACGGCGCCATGGTTCGAACGTCGGCGGGGCCTTCCACGACCACGTCGTCTCCCTCTTGCGGGAAGCGGGAGCAGCGGGCGATCACGACATGCTCGCCCACGCCCTGCTCGCCTGGACGAACTTCGAGACCATGGATTACCTGCGCGACGAGTGCCAGGTCGCCGCCGCTCGGCTGCAGGCCACCTGGGTGGACCTGGTGCGGGGGGTGACGGGAACGGATGCAGGGTGACCATGAGACGTACGGCTTCTTCTTTGCGCCTGGGGGTATGAGGCCGAGCAGACCGAGGCGGACGAGAGCTGATTCCAATTGGTCGGGGGCCACCGCGGCGACCCTGGACAACTAGACCGGTTCGACCGGTCAGCCGCCGGAAAATCGATCATTCGCGAGGGCGTCGGCCGTCACCTGGAACTCCTCGAGAACAGCGAGGAACCCGGGCCTGCCCCACAGAGCCAGGCCCAGAACGACGACACCCACGGCCGTCATGTGCACGGCCCCTGGGAGGTCCTGGCACGACAACGCGTGCATGGCCGACTCGTCCCCCCGGGCCCATGCCCGCGTTGCCTCGACAACGGCGAACTCGTGATGGGGCGGGGCTACGGCCGCGACCTCCTCGGTGTGCCGAACCAGTTCGCCCACCTGCCACCGCTTGCCGCTCAACTCCATGATGCTGACGGTGGAGTGCAACAGCCCACTCAGAAAGGCGTACACCTCTGTCCAGCTGCTCGCGTCCAGCCCGGACAGCGCCTCTTCGACCGCGACGGCGTCGCGGTCCGTGTAGCCCCGGACAACGTCCATCGCGCGCTCGTGAGAAGTCTTGGGCGCTGCATCGCTCATGCGACTCACACTAGGGTCGCCCGGACCGGCGGGAATCGGTCTCTTGTCCCAATACACCTCGGAAGATTGAACTAAGACCCACCACCTGCGGCCGACCCGCGCGGTAACGCCACGGCCGCGCCCAGGTCTGGATGATCAGGGCGCGGAGCGGTGAGCGAACAACAGGTGTCACCGAGGTTGTCGGGGTGGTCAGCCGAGAGTCCAGGCGACGCTGTCGGTGTAGGTGGAGCCGTTGATGGTCGCGGTGACGGTCACGGTGTTCTGCCCGGGCCTCAGTGTGACGTTGGCCCACCTGAAGATGTGGTCGTTGCTGCTCAGGGTTCCCAGGGACGTGCCGTTGAGGGTGGCGCCGACCTGACTCGCGTTGGAATAGACCTTCAGTTCGGTGGCGGCGTCGGTGCGCTGGGTCCAGCGGCGGCTGGTGATGTAAAGCGTGGGAGTGGTCGCCCAGTTGGCCTTGTACCAGTAGAAGGCGTCCTTGCGGATCTGCCGGTCGTGGGTGACCAGGCCCTTGTCGTTGATGCCGGGCTGGCTTCCTTCGTTCCGGCCGTCGGAGGCGAAGTCGAACATGGCCCAGACGAACGTGCCCCAGATGTACGGGCGGGCGGCGAGCTGCTTCCAGGCCGCTTCGTGGAACAGCGACTGGTACTCCTCGGGGTGCCAGGAGCCACCCGGCGAGGGCTTCGGCGGGTTGAGGGCGTGCTGGGTGGTGTTGGCGCCGGCGCCGTACTCCGAGATGGCGATCTTGCGGGTCGGGGAGGTGGTGTGCAGGTTGTCGGCCCAGGCGCCGAGCTCACCGTCCTTGGAGCCGTAGTACCAGCCGAGGTACTTGTTGAAACTGGTCGTCTGCGTGTGCAGCCCTGCCTGCGCGTTGTCGGGGTCCTCGCTGCGCACGGCGTAGGTGGAGAGCCGGTCGGGGTCCTCGGCCGCGACGATGTCGGCCAGTGACTGGAGCAGCGTGTTCGTGGCGGCGCCGTTGTAGTCGGTCTGCTCGTTGCCGATGCCCCAGAAGACGATCGACGGGTGGTTGTAGTTCTGCCGGATCAGCTCACGCATCTGGTTCTGGGTGCTGGCAGTGAAGGCGGCCGAGTCGGTGACGGAGTTGACGAGCGGGATCTCCGCCCACACGATCACCCCGCGTTCGTCAGCGAGGCTGTAGTCCTTCTGGTCGTGCTGGTAGTGCGCCATCCGGATGGTGTTGGCACCGACCTCCTGGATGAGGTCGAAGTCCTGCGTGTGGTCGGCGTCGGATATCGCCCAGCCCTTGACGGCCCGCTCGTGGTGCAGGTTGACGCCGTGCAGATGGAGGCGGCTGCCGTTGAGCTGGAAGCCTGTGTCGGCGTCGACGGCGATGGAGCGAAGGCCCAGGCGTTCGGTCACCACGTCCGCGATCCTGTCCCCACCCCCGGTGACGTCGTGTATCTCCACACTGGCGTTGTAGAGGTACGGATCCGCCACGCCGTTCCACAGACGCGGGCTGTTGACAGTGACCGTTTGACTGATGTCCGCGCCGGTGGCCGCGGCAAGGGAGCGCGCGGTGCTGCTGGTGTCCGCGACGACGTTCCCGCCGCTGTCGGCGATGACGGTGCGGACCACCACCGACCTGGTGGTGCTGCTGTCGTTCCACAGCTTCGTGGTCACGGTCACCGTGGCCGACGCCGTGCTCACGTCGCTCTGCCGCAGATAGACGCCGGGACCCGCGTAGTCCGTCATCCGCACGTGAAGGCTGTCGATGGCCCACAGGCTCACATTGCGGTAGATGCCGCCCTCGAAGGTGTAGTCGGCGCTCACCGGCGCGATGCCGGTGTCGCGGGCGTTGGTCACCTTCACCGCGATCACGTTGTCCCCGCCCACGACGAGCACACCGGTGACGTCGAACCTGAACCGGGCGTATCCGCCTTTGTGCTGCCCGACATAGGTGCCGTTGACCCAGACGTCGGCGACCTGGTTGACCCCGGCGAACTGCAGGTACAGCCTCTTGCCGGCCATGGTGGGCGGCACGGTGTAGTGGCGGCGGTACCAGCCCACGCCGCGGTAGTAGTTGTTGCCGCCGTCGGCACCGTCGACGGCGTTCCAGGTGTGGGGTGTGTTGACCGGTGTCCATCCGGAGTCATCGAATCCGGGCGCCTGCGCACCTGTGACGTCTTGTCTGATGAATCGCCACCCATCGTTGATGTGGATCCAGACGCGCGGATTCGGCGCCGTGTACGTCGTGGCGGCGGACGCGGCACCGGCAAGCGGAATCCCCGCCAGCGATGCCAGCACTCCTGCGGCTGCCCCGCTCAGCACGTGCCGGCGAGTAGGGGAACCAGTCATGTCAGAACTCACTTCCTCAAAAGGTGAATCGAAAGGTCTTCCTGGGGCGCGGCATGCCGGCGACCGCGGTGGGCCGACGACCGCGGTGGGCCGACGGCATCCGGGCCGGGGGACCGGCTGCGCGAGGCAACCGGGAGACGTGCATCGGCGGCCCCTCGCGTCCAGCCGGCCGGCTGTGGAGGGTGGTAGCGGTGTGGAACGGGGATGGCCGGGCTCGTCGGTCTGGTCGGCGAGCCCGGCCGGGGGTGCGAGTCACTCGTTCTTTCGTCGGGTCAGTTGATGCGGACGATCTTCCAGAGTTGGTCGTCGACGGTGAGGTTGTTCCACTGGACGACGGCTGCGCCGTCGGCGGTGGAGGACTGGGCGACGCCGGCGTAGAGGGTGCTGTTCACGTTGCGGAGTTTGTAGTAGCCGTCGCCCGCGTCGGTGAGGGTCCATTTCTGGGAGTCGGCGGTGGAGGCGGTGTTCTGGACGATGGTGGCGCCTGGCGTGGTGGAGGAGTTGCGGATGTCCAGGTTGAGGTTGCTGTTGGCGTTCTTGATGGTCCAGGCTCCGTTGCCGGTGGACTGGAAGGTGAACAGCTGGCAGGGGCAGGCGGAGTTGTGCCACTGCTGGGCTGCGGTGTTGGTGGTGGTGGAGGCGGCGGGGATGTCGATGTATTTGCCGCTGTTCTTGTTGACGAGGACGTATTGTCCGGTGCCGAGTGGGGGCAGGGCGGTCTGGGTGAGGTTCCAGCGCTGGCAGGCGCAGTTGCTGGTGGTCCACTGGTCGGCGGGGGTTCCTGCGGTGGTGGAGGCGCCGGGGATTTCGAGGAGTTTGCCGGTGATGCGGTTGGTGATGGTGTAGCCGCCGGCGGGGTGGGGGGCGACGGCCCATTCGTGGTCGAGGGTGCCGTTGTCGTCCCACTGCAGGATGGCGGCGCCGTCGGCGGTGGACTGGTTCTGGACGCCGAGGACCTTGCCGCTGGCTGCGTTGAAGATCTTGAAGAACCCGGAGGGCTGTGCTGCGAAGCGCCACTGCTGGTTGGTGGAGGTGGTGGGGGTCTGCTGGGTGGCGGCGGTGCCGTTGGTGGTGGTGCCGCCGGTGATGGTGAGGTTCAGGTTGCTGCCCGCGTTGGAGGCGGTGTAGGTGGCGCCGTCCGAGATACCACCACCCAGATCGATCGTGCTGTACTGGATGGGGTTGAGGACGCTCCCTTGGTTGCGTCCCCCGGTGAACACCATCAGGCTGTGTCCGTCGGACAGGGGCAGCAGGCCGCGGCTGTAACCGCGCGGGACGTTGGCGCGGATGCGGGTCCAGGCGCTCGGGTCACCGTTCTGGGTGTTGAGGAACAGGTCGTCCTCAGTGTCGCCGCTGACGGCGAGGGTGCCGTTGGGGCCGCCGGTGGGCAGCCAGGTGACGTAGGGCGCCCCGCTGGGGATGGTGCCGTCGGTCGACCGCAGCAGCTGGTCGGTGGCCGGGCCGAACGCCTCCGGGTCGGCGGCGATCTTGTAGTAGACGGAGCAGCGGCCCTCGGGCGCACCGCAGTACTCGTGGGTCATCACGTAGTTGCCGTTGGGCAGCCGGGTGACCACGGGCATGCCGGGCCGGTCCGCGTAGTTCGGCTTCGACACGTCGTCCACGATCGGGCCCCAGTTGCGCAGGTCCGTGGTGACCTGGTGGACGATCTCCTGGCCGTGGCTGGTGTCGCGCTGGTCGGAGTAGTAGGCGATCAGCTTGTTGCCGGAGACCAGGAAGTAGGGCTCCCACACGGGGGTGTTGCCGTTGCTGGATATCGCCCGTCCACCGGTGGCGATGTTGCTGACGAAACTCCAGGTCAGTCCGCGGTCGGTGCTGGCGTACAGGTCGATCTTGGTCGCGGAGCGGTCGCCGGGGACGGAGTCGCCGGCGACCAGGATGGTCCCCGCCGGGAAACCGCCCATCGCTGTGGGCAGTTCGAACAGCTCGGGCTCCCAGCGCATCCCCCAGCCGTTCTGGGTGTCGGCGACGTCGGAGATCTTCGTCCAGGAGTTGCCGTTGTCGGTGCTGCGGTAGATCGGGAAGACGGGCGTGCCGTTGGTCCACTGCTCGAAGGTGGCGAGGATGGTGCCGTTGGCCGAGCCGTTGTGCTGCAGACGCAGTGCTCGCGGGTAGAGCGAGCCGGGGGCGGGCGCGTCGGACGGCGGCGTGTACAGGGTCTGGGCGGCGCGGGAGAGGGCGTCCGCCCTGCCCGCGGCGGGCAGGACCAGGGTCGCCGCGGCCAGGGCGAGGGCGAGCAGGAGGAACAGGAGAGAGGTGGGACGGGGACGTGGAGAGGCGCCGGGTCTGGCGCCGGACTGTGCGGGGGACATGTGCGGCTCCCAAGCGGGAAAAGGGAAGGGGTGTTTCGGTGTCCGCCGCTCCGGAAGGATCCGGAGTGACGCGGCGGAATTCGTTGGGCACGTGGCCCGCGGAACGATCGGGCGCCACTGCCGGGCGCGGCTCGCGAGCCCAGGGATCACGACGCGACAAGCGGGGGACGGCGCGGAGGCGGGGGCCCCGGCCGGTGGGCCTGTGCGGGAGCAGTGGCGTGGTGGGGGTCGGTCAGAGCGAGGGCGGGGGCGCGGTCGAGCCGCGGACGATGAGTTGGACAGGGGGGTGACTCGCCGGTGGCGGTTCGGTGTCGGGCTCCTCGATGGCGTGCACGAGAAGCTGGATTCCTTCCCGTGACGCGGCCTCGAAGGGCTGACGCACGGTGGTGAGAGGAGGGGAGATATAGGCGAAGACGGGGTTGCCGTCGAAACCGACGACACTGACGTCCTCCGGTACCCGGCGCCCGGCTTCGCGCAGGGCGTGGATCAGGCCGATGGCCATCTCGTCGCCCGCCGCGAACACTGCGGTCACCGAGCTCTCCGGGGCCAGCGCACGGCCTGCCGCGTATCCGGAGGCCGCCGACCAGTCACCGTTCAGCACGGGGGGTTCGTGCGCGCCTTGTGCCGCCAGCGCCGCCTGCCACCCCTCGATACGGTCCTTGGTGGCGTACCACCGCCTCGGCCCGGCGAGGTGATGGACGGTCGAATGCCCCAGGTCCAGCAGGTGTTCGGTGGCCGCTCGCGCCAGCTGATGGGCGCCCACACCGACAGTGAGTGTCCGGGCCGCAGCGAAGGCGGGTGGTGCTCCCAGGAAGAGGACCGGCACGTCGACCCCGAGCGGTACTTCCCCTTCGACGATGGGTTCGGAGACGACCACTCCGTCCACCCCCTGTTCGAGGAGTGATTCCACGGCGCCGGCGATGCTTTCCGGGGTGCCGTCGGGTGTGTTGACCACGCGAAGCGCGTAACCGGCGTCCCGTACGGCCTGCTCGATGCCCACGAGCAGGGAGGCGGTTCCGTACCCGGAGGTTCCCAGCGCGACCACGCCGATGGAACGGGTGCGACCGGAGGCCAGCGCCTTGGCAGCCTGGTTCAGCCGGTAGCCGAGTTCCCCGGCGGCCGCGAGGACCCGTCGGCGGGCCTCGTCGGAGACGTACGGCTCGTTGTTGAGGACCCGAGAGACCGTCTTGCGCGAGACGCCGGCCAGCGTGGCCACGTCCGCACTGCGCGGCGCGGCGGAGCCCACACCGCGCTCCACCCCTGTTGTCATGGAGCCTCCCAACGACCGTGTGCCTGCATCGAGCTAGGTCAGCGATATGACCACGCGGTCTGATCGCGCGGTCAATGTCTACGCACCGACCGGCCGCTCGTCAAGAGTTTTGGGTAACGTTCCCTGTCTTCCGCTGTGGCTGGTCACCGAGGGCGTGGGCTGCGCGGAGGAGGTCGTCCAGCGGGCTCGAGAATCCATGGCGGCGAGGTATCGGTGCCGGTCAGACCGCGATTGCCCGGCGTGAAGCGGTGTGGCGCGCGGCCCCGTCAGCCTGGTCCGGGCTGCCGGCGGTGCGATGTTTCGCCGGTTCCGGACGTCGCGTCCAGCTGAACGCACGTCTTGACAGTGAGCACGTGGAGCGTCCACGCTTCCTGGCGTCCGCCGGTCGAGATTGTTCGGTCATGTTTGTTTGTGGTCGCTCGACGGCCCAGTTTCCGCTGTACCCCTACTGCTGACGTGCCATGTTTGGATACGCCGGTCTGCCGGGAGCCGAAATGCACCAACGCCGCTCAGACGCTGGTGGCGAAGTGAACGGAACGCAGCCGACTCGCTGGTTCCGAGGCCGTCGCCGCACAGGCGGACGGCCCGCTCGTCGGCGCGCCCGCCGTCATCCCTTACACGTACGGCGGTCGAACCGCCTGGTACGTGGCCACCCGGCCGGAGCCCGAGATCCTGGCCGCTCTCATGGAGCGCATCCGCCAGGAGGCGGGTGTGCGGCCGGAGTGCGAGGCACCCGGGAGATCGAGGTGGTGCGGCGCCGTGTCACGGACGCCGACCGGCCATGTCCGCCACCCGGCGCCCGCTGCGCCGCATCGAGGCTGCCCTTCCCACTGTCGAACGGCTGTCGAGCCGCCGACACGACCCTGACTACGATGACCTCACAGGTCGTCACAGGGCATGAGCACAGCCGGGAGAACCGCTGAACAAGGTCACGATTCGGGACGTCGCCGAGTTCGCGCAGGTGTCCCAGTCGACGGTGTCGAACTACTTCCACAAGCCCCGCAAGCTCTCGGACACCACCAGGGAGCGGATCCGGCAGGCGGTCGAAACGCTCGGGTTCGTGCCCAACGACGCGGCTCGCATGCTGCGTACGGGGGCGAGTCCGGTCATCGGCTATGTGGCTTTCGAACTCGCGAGCGCCACCACCCCGCAGATCGCCACCGCCATCGAGCAGCGCGTGTCCGCCGAAGGCATGTATCTGCTGATGGCCAATGACGTCGGATCCCGGCAGCGTGAGCGTGAGTATCTGCAGCTCTTCGAGCAGCAGCGGGTGGCGGGGATCATCATCTCGCCCGTCGGTGACGTCGAGGACGAGCTGGCGCGCCTGCGTCGGCGCGGTATCGCCAGCGTTCTGAGTGCTCGACACGCGGTCTCCCCGTCCCAGGCGTCGGTGTCCATCGATCATGTCGCCGGCGCCCGCCTCGCGGTCCGGCATCTCGTCGAACTCGGCCACCGGAAAATCGGGTTCGTCGCCTCCTCCCTGGATCTCCAGCAGATCGCCGACCGGCAGCGAGGGGCGTTGTCGGTGATCGAGCAGGTGCCGGATGCCACGCTGGAACTCATCTCCGTGCCCGAACGGTCGGTCGAGGCCGGGATCGCCTGCGCCGACCGCCTCGCCCGCCGCGCCGACGCCGACCGGCCCGATGCCCTCTTCTGCGCCAACGACCTGCTCGCCATCGGCATCGTCCAGTCGTTCGTGGCCGGTCGCCGCATCCGCGTGCCCGAGGACGTCGCGGTGGTGGGCTACGACGACATCGAGTTCGCCCAGTCGACCATCGTTCCCCTGAGCACCGTGCGCACGCCCCACGCTCAGCTGGGAACGGCCGCCGCGCAGCTGCTGTTCGAGGAGATCGCCGCGCTGCGCGCCTCCGGGGGCACGGAGGACCGGGGCGTGGCGCCGCAGATCGAGTTCGCGCCCGAACTCGTGGTCCGTGACTCCACCACCGGAACCTGACACCGGAGGTTCCGCACGGCAGGTACACCCGGGTTGCGATTAAATCGATTTACCTTACCGAGGGACATTCGCGGCCCACGCGCTCCCGGGGCGTGCTGACCCTCAGGAGCGGCCTCGCCGGGATCGTCGACGATCAACAGGCGTACCAGGCAGTGCTCGACGCGATCTGCGGCATCGACGCCTCGCGCGCCGACGCCTTCCGTCGCGCCACCCGATGGAGGGTCGGCCGGATGCTGAGTGAATCAGGGCAGGCGCACGACGTCCACACCGACGGCAACGGCGACTGAACCCTCACCCCCTGCGGCGTCGGAGGGTGATGTGCCGATGCGTGCGTGCGCGCGGCCGACTCGCCAACTCGCCCTGGCAGACAGGGAATTCACCAGTTCTTCGCAAGAAATCCTGGTGCGTGGCCGTCTGTTGCGTGAGACTGGACGATCATTCGAGACCATCTCTCGAATTGACGCGGCGATCTTATTGGATCGATTTACTCGCCCGCCCCTCACCGTTCCTTCAGCACAGGGATGCCCCCATGCCCCACACCCCCCACCCCGCCCCCACGGCGGGCTCAAGACGCCTGGCCCGCATAGCGGTTGCCGCAGGCCTGGTGGCTGCGCTCTCCGCAGCCGCGCCGACACCTCTCGCCTTCTCGGCGGACCCGGCCACCCCGGTCGTCGCCCCGCCAGTCGCCGATCCCGCCCTCAACTCCCCGGACGCCAAGCTGGGTTCAGGTGACGTCGGCCTTCTCGCCGACGCGAAGGCGCGTGGCGACAAGTACGTCACGATGATGATCGCGACCGCGCCCGGCCGGACCGAACAGGTCGCCGAGGCACTCGACGCGGTCAAGGGCGGTTCCGTGGGCCGCACTTACGACGAGCTCGGATACGTCCGGGCCACCGTGCCCGTCTCCAGGGCGGATTCGGCCCTCACGGCAGCCGCCAAGCTCTCCTCCGTGCAGGCCATCGACCTGCGGCAGAAGATCGAACCGGAACCTCCGCTGTCCGGCGCGAACCGTACGAAGGGCGTGTCCGCCGAGGCGGGTTCGAGCAGCTACCCCGGCCCGGACAAGGACACACCGGCCGCCAACCCGTACACCCCGACCGTCGAGACGGGTGCCGTCGACTTCGTGAGGAGGAACCCGGCGGCGGACGGGCGAGGCGTCACCATCGGTGTCCTCGACACCGGCGTGGACGTCGCCCACCCGGCGTTGCAGAAGACGACGACCGGTGAGCGCAAGATTGTCGACTGGGTGACGTCGACCGACCCGGTCGTCGACGGCGACGCCACCTGGCGTCCGATGACGACCCCGGTGACCGGGCCGGCCTTCGCCTATGACGGCAGGTCATGGAAGGCCCCGCAGGGCTCCCACCAGATCAACGAGTTCCACGAGTCGGCCACCACGGGCAGCACCGCCGACGGCGATGTCAACCGCGACGGCGACACCACCGACGCCTGGGGCGTCCTGTACGACGCGGCGGCCGGCACGGTCACCGTCGACGTGAACGACAACGCCGACTTCACCGACGACGCACCGATGAAGTCCTACAAGGACGGCTACCAGATCGGCTACCTGGGCACCGACGACCCGTCGACCGACGTCGCCGAACGCATGCCGTTCGTCGTGGAGATACGCAGGGACGTCCCGACGGACCCGCTGGGCGGCGACTGGGTCGGCAAGAAGGCCGACTTCGTCAACATCGGTGTCACCGTGGAAGCGCACGGCACCCACGTGGCAGGCATCGCCGCCGCGAACGGCCTGTTCGGCGGCCGTATGAACGGCGCGGCCCCCGGCGCGCGGATCGTCTCGTCACGCGCCTGCGTCCCGGGCGGGATCTGCACCAACGTCGCGATCGCCGAGGGAATGATCGACCTCGTGGTCAACCGCGGTGTCGACATCGTCAACATGTCGCTCGGTGACCCGCCGATCGCCCTCAACGACGGCAACTACGCGCTCGCCAAGCTGTACACACGCCTCATCGACACCTACGGCGTCCAACTGGTCCTCGCCGCGGGCAACGACGGCCCCGGAGTCAACAGCATCGGCACTCCCGCCGTCGCCGACAAGGTCATCGCGGTCGGCGGGTGGTACTCCAAGGAGACCGCGGCCGCCAACTACGGCTCGGTCGTGGGGCGGAAGTTCGTGCTGTACCCCTTCACCGCGCGTGGCCCGCGTGAGGACGGCGGTTTCGCCCCGACCCTCCTCGCGCCCGCCTCCGCCGTCAGCGTCTACCCGACCTGGCTGCCGGGCCTCCAGCCCGTACCCGGCATCAGCTGGAAGCTGCCGGCGGGCTACGCCATGATCCAGGGCACGTCGATGGCCTCCCCGCAGGCCGCGGGTGCCTCGGCACTGCTGCTGTCCGCAGCGAAGAAGCAGGGCATCGACCTGACACCCAGGAAGCTGCGCACGGCGCTGACCTCGACCGCCGCCCACCTCGAGGGCGTACAGGCCTACGAGGAGGGCGCGGGCCGCATCGACGTCATGGCCGCCTGGAGCGCGGTCAAGGCCGGCGCGACCGCCCATGACTACCTCGTGAAGGCACCCGTCGACACCCTGCTCGCCCAGGCGCTCGAGACACCGGGCTTCGGCACCGGCCTCTACGACCGCGAAGGCGGACTGAAGTCCGGCCAGAAGAAGTCGTACGACATCGCCCTCACCCGTACGTCGGGACCGGACGGGCCGCTTCCGCACAGTCTGCGCTTCAAGAACGACGCTGAGAACACCTTCTCGGTCGTCGGCCCGCGCGTGGTCGCACTGCCGCTGAACCAGCCGGTGACGGTCAAGGTCCAGGCCGCGCCGACGTCCGCGGGTGTCAAGAGCGCCATTCTGCAGGCCGACGACCCGGCTACCGTGGGCGTCGACAGGCAGATCCTGACGACCGTCATCGTCTCCACCCCGGCCGAGCCCACCTACTCCGTCTCGGGCTCGGTACAACGCAACGCCACGCGCGCCTACTTCGTGACCGTGCCCGAGGGCGCCACCTCCCTGGCGATCACGCGCACCCAGACCGGCGACAACAACTCCTTGTTCTCCGGCGTGGACCCGTTCGGCGTCCCCCGTTCCTTCGAGGACGACGTCAACCCGGCGCCGGACGTGGTCGAGTACGCCCACCCGACGCCCGGCGTGTGGGAGATCGTGACCCGGGGCCCCTACAACGCGGCACTCCTCG
The DNA here is from genome assembly GCF_033793965.1 of Streptomyces sp. ME02-8801-2C. NCBI lineage: Bacteria > Bacillati > Actinomycetota > Actinomycetes > Kitasatosporales > Streptomycetaceae > Streptomyces > Streptomyces sp. ME02-8801-2C. Next base: position 76,092 of record NZ_JARAXP010000007.1, read on the forward strand.
ACAACTCCTACGAGCTCGCCGTCACCGTCCACGGCGCGTCCGTCGGCGGTCCGACGATCGGCGAGGCCGCGTCCTAGCAGTACCTCTCAAGTGACCGGAAGCGGGTGTCCCGACACATGGGACACCCGCACTTCCGCGGACGGTTGTCGACGTGACCCCCGGCCGGCAGGACTGCTTCACCTACGAAGAACGAAGACCGCGCTCGCGTCGCACGATGGCGATGTTGAAGGTGTCCAGAACTCCCGCGAGGGTGAAGTACAGGGACGCGTACATCTCCACCCCGCGTGCCGTGCCGATGTCTCCGAGGTCAAGAATCGCGTTCGACTGCCAGCCGAACTCCGTCAGCAGCGTGCTGACGGTGCGCTTGGCCTCCGGGTCGTTTCCGGAGACGAAGATGTTGTGCTGCCCGGGTACGCGGGCGGGGTCGACCATGACGTCGACGTGGACGGTGTTGAGCGTCTTCACCACCCGGGCGTCCGGAAAGGCTCGTTGAATCCGCTCGCCGAGGCTGTCGGTGTTGGCCACGACCAGCGACCCGCTGCTGTCCTGGTGCTCCGTCGAGGGGCAGGGCGATGTCGATCAGAGGCTTGCCGCTGAGGTTTTCCGCGCCCACCGCTTCGAGCGCGCTCAGTGTCGCCACTCCGGAGGTCGCGTTGATGATGAGCTCACCGTGCGCACCGGCCGCGGCGAGGGGAGTCAGTGCGATGGCGGGGTGTTCGCGCTGCCACGCGCTGTAGGGCTGCATCCCGGCCCTGTCTTCCTGCGTCCTGCTGAGCGTTTCGTCCACGTCGCGAGTTCCGACGACGACATCGTGGCCGAGACCGGCCAGTCGACTCGCGAAGGACCGCCCTACCTTTCCGGTGCCGAGGACCGTGATCTTCATGATGCGCCTTTCAGGGGTGATGACCGGTGCGTGCTCCTTGGGGCCGCGGTCTTCATGGAGCCGCGGGCTCCAGGGACGACGGCGGGGCGACGCACATCGAGTCGGTCCTCACGGGGTCACCAGCACCTTGAGGGCGGTGCGGTCGTTCATCGCGTGGTAGCCGTCGGCGATCTGGTCGAGGTTGACGGTGCGGTCGAAGACCCGGCCGGGGTTGACGGTGCCGTCCAATACGGCGGGCAGCAGTTCCTCGATATAGGCCCGCACGGGGGCGGGGCCGCCGTTGAGGGTGATGTTACGGCCGAAGAGGCTGGTGAAACCGGTGGGCGCCTCGTCGTACTGGGGTACACCGACGCGGCTGATGACGCCGCCGGGACGAACCACGCCGACGGCCTGGTCATAGGCGTTGCGGTAGCCGACGGCTTCAAGGACCTTGTGCGTGCCGTGTCCGCCGGTGAGTTCGCGCACCTTGGCGATGCCTTCCTCGCCTCGTTCGGCGACGACGTCCGTGGCGCCGAACTCGCGGGCCAGGTCGGTGCGGCTGGCGTGACGGCCCATGATGATGATCTGCTCGGCTCCGAGCTGCTTGGCCGACAGGACAGCGAGCAGGCCGACCGCTCCGTCACCGATGACGGTGACCGTGTCGCCCGCGGTGACGCGGGCCTGCTTCGCGGCGTGATAGCCGGTGCCGTAGACGTCAGCGAGGGTGAGCAGGGAGGGCAGGAGGTCGGAGTCCTCCTCGACGGGGAGCTTGACGAGGGTCCCGTCGGCGTGGGGGACGAGGACTGCTTCGGCCTGGGCGGTGGAGAAGAACCCGCCGTGGGGGCAGGCGGTCTGGACACCGTCGCGGCAGGCGGAGCAGGTGTTGTCCTGGTAGGAGAAGGAGGCGACGACGAGGTCCCCGTCGGACACGGCCCGGACGTCGGCGCCGACCTCCTCGACGACACCGAGGAACTCGTGTCCCATGGTCGTGCCGCGGTCCGAGGCCGGGAGGTCGTGATAGGGGTGCAGGTCGCTGCCGCACACGCAGGTACGTACGACACGTACGAGTGCGTCGGTGGGCTTCTGGATGCCGGGGGCGGGGACGTTCTCGACGCGGACGTCGCCGGCGCTGTACATGAGGGTTGCGCGCATCAGGGTTCCTTCAGGCTGTGGGCTCCGCGCCCAATCAGGCGTGATCGAGCGTGAGATCGGGTGGTGACTCACCGGCCGGCGCGCGGGACGATCCTGCCCGGGGTGTGGCCGGCTTCGCGGCTTCGGTAGGTGGCGGGGTGGCGGGGTGGCGGGGTGGCGGCGGCGGTCAGGCCGAAGGCCGTGGTGCCTGGCCGTACTCGGCGTCGGTGACGTGGTCGCCCCAGAACACGACCTGACCTTGGTCGTCGGCTTCCTGCATGGCGACATGGGCCATGAAGCGGTCGGCTGTGGCACCGTGCCAGTGCTCCTCGCCCGGCTCGATGTGGACGACGTCGCCAGGACGGATCTCGCGGATCTCACCACCGCGTCCGGCGACGTAACCGATGCCGTCGGTGACATAGAGCGTCTGGCCCCTGGGATGGCTGTGCCACGCCGTCCGCGCGCCGGGGGCGAACCGGACGTGCGCGCAACCGATGGCCGACTGCGCGTCGGGGTTGCGCACGCCTTCGATGTAGACGTCGCCGGTGAACCACTCCTGGGGTCCCTGGGCGGTCCGGCCGCCACTCTTGGTGAACTTCACGGTGCTCCTCCTTGGTTGTGGTGCGGGTGCTCTGCGGCAGGGCTGTCAAACGAGCACTGCCGCGTGACAAGTGCTACGTGGTGCGACGCCCGAGCACACCGCGCCGACCGGTGATCCACAGCGCCAGGCCGATGAAACGACACCACCGGGCCGCCCACTCAGGACAACTGAGGTCCTAGGTTGCGGGGGTCCGCCTACCGGTTCAGACCGGGCCGACTCGGCCGTCGGTGAACAGGCCGACCGCCGCGCCCATCCAGATGCCGTTCGGGGCACCAAGCGTTCGGGCATCGGCCGTGAGCTCGGCCGATCGGGCACGACCAGTTCGCGAACATCGAGACGTACGGGATCGCCTGATCGCCTGATCGCCGGGGTCGGACCGGCTGCCCCTGTTGTGAAAGCGGATCGGGGACCGCTCGGTCGGAGCACTTTCGTGTTGGCCCGACACCCCGTTTTGCCGGGCATGGCGGCGTGCTGAGGGCGGCGCCACCGGGTCCGCCGCTACCCCTCTTGGACCTGCGGGGGCACCCTCTCGGTGCTCGCCCACGCCTTCCTCGCGGTAGTCCGTACCGACGAACCCACTCGCAACACCGCCGGCGTACTAGGCCGTGGCGCCGCCGTCGGTGAGGACGTGTTGCTCTGGTTGCTCTGATTGCTGCTCCGGCTCCCAGGCGTGCGCCCAGAGGGTGATGCCATCGACGATGGCGCCGAGCGCACGACCCTTGGGTGTGAGCCGGTAGCTGACTCGCGTCGGAGGGCCTTCTTCGACACGCCGTTCGACGATTCCCTCGTGCTCGAGCTCGCGCAGTCGTTCGGTGAGCATCCGCGAACTCACGCCGGGGATGGCGTGCTTGAGGTCGTTGAACCGCTCCACGTCGTGGAGCAGGGCGCGGATCACCGCTCCCATCCAACGGCTGCCGATCAACTCGACAGCGTGCAGGTAGCGAGGGCAGAACGCGTGCGGTGCGATCGACTCCATGAAACTAGGTTACCCCAGGCCTCTAAGTTACTTAATGGAACTAGGTTGACATTAGTAACCTACGCTCGTAGCGTTCATGGCGTATCCCACCCAGCTTCGGAGGACCCCCATGTCGCACACTGATCTGCACACGCCTGAGAACAGCGCGATCGTGCTCATCGACCACAACCTCGGCACATCGCTGTCGGTGCAGTCGATGGACCGCCATGCGCTGGTCAACAACACCGTCGCCCTGGCCAAGCTGGCCAAGCGGATGGACGTGCCGCTCGTCGTGACCAACGGGCAGGACACCGACCCGTCGTCGACGCTCTTTCCCGAGCTGCTCGGCGTCCTCGGCGAGACCCCGGTCATCGCCCGCAACGGCACCTTCAACGCCTGGGACGACGCCGGCTTCGTGGCCGCGATCGAGCGCACCCAGCGCCGCAGGCTCGTCCTGGCCGGTCTCTGGACCGAGGTGTGCGTGATGTTCCCGGCGCTCTCGGCCCTCGAAGCCGGCTACGAGGTCTCCGTCGTGGTCGATGCGTCGGCCGGCGAGAGCGTCCAGAGCCAGGACGCGGCGCTACGGCGCCTTGTCCAGGCCGGCGCCGTGCCCACCACCTGGTTCTCCCTCGGGGCGGAGCTCGCGCGCAGCTGGGCCGACGTCGACAAGGCAGTCGCCCTCGGCGAGATCGCTGGTGAGCACCTGGCCACGTTCAGCCTCACGAGCCAGTACTTCCAGCACACGCTGACGGTGCCGTCGGCCCTCGCCGCCGCCTGACCGGCGCAGCGGGCTCACCGTCGCCGTGCTTGGCCCGCCACGGTCACTTTCCGGGCGGGTCCGGCGCTCCCCAGGAACGGGGACGCAGTCCTTCGTACTGCCGGCGTGGTCTTCCCGCTGTCTCGGCGGCACGGCGGGCCCAAGGACCTGTGTGGGCGGCGAATGGGCTGTCTCCGAACCCACGGAGGTGAGGCGCGGACAGGCTACGGCGCGTTCCGGGACCGGCGCGCCGCCCCGTCCAGGCCGCAGCTTTCCAGCTACCCATGTACCAACAGGTCCGCTCGCGGCAGACGCCGGTCGGCATGGGCCGAGAGGACCAGAACACATGAACCTGTACCAATTGGCGGGCGGCAGCGTCGCCCTGCGACGGATGACCGAGACGTTCCTGGCCAAGGCGCAGGCGGATCCCCTGCTGTCAGAGATGTTCGGCGGCAAGGACGACCACGCCGAACACATCGCCGGCTACTTCATCATGAACTTCGGCGGCCCGGACGACTACCTGCGCGAGCGAGGCGACCTGCGCTTCCTGCTCAGGCGGCATGTCGGGCTCCACATCACGGAGGGCCAGCGGGCGCGCTGGCTGGAGCTGATGACCGAGTCCGCCCGTGAGACGGGCATGCCGGAGGCTTTCATCGCCGTCTTCGTCCAGTACCTCCAGGGGACGTCCCACACCACAGTGCAGGTCTCCAACCTGAGCCCCGACCAGGCCAGAACGATGCTCGGAGCCTGACCGCTCCACCCTGCTACCCAGCGGTGTGCAGGCACGCGACCAGCACACCAAAGGGTGAGGAGTTCCTCGACATCGCCGCGCACCCCGAGGCGAAGGTGCGTCTGGTGTCCCTGGCCAAGGACGTGCCGCCGAAGTACCTGATGACGGTCGAGCTCACCCTCCACGGCATCACCCGCACCGTCGACCTGGTCGCCGACACGGCCGGGCCGGTCGCCGACGCGTTCGGCGTGCCGCGTGTCGGCGCCACCGCCACCGGACGCCTCTAGCGGAGTGACTTCGGTGTCTCCGCCTTCCACGGCTTCATATCCGACGACGTCGAGTTCACCGTCAACGTCCAGGCTGTGCCGGCCTCGGTGCCCGACGACCAACTGCCGCCCGCCAACTGATGTACTGAGCAAGGGACTTCAGCATGAGCATCGCCAACGCTTCCTCTCTCGACGGCAAGGTCGTCGTCGTACCGGGCGGCACCGGCAACGTGGGCGAGGGCATCGTCCGCGCCTTCCTCAGGGCGGGCGCCACCGTCGTCGTCCCCAGCCGCAGCCGGAGCCGCCTCGACCAACTCGTCAAGCTGATCGGCCCCGAACTCGCCGGCAGGCTGACGACAGTCGCGGCCGGTTACGCCACGTTCGACGAGGCCGACCAGTTCGCCACGGAGACCGTGGCCCGGTTCGAGCACGTCGACCACGTCGTGGCCTCGGTCGGCGGCTGGTGGGCCGGCAAGGAGCTGTGGCAGATCGACGCGGACGACTGGCAGAAGGTCTTCGTCGACGTGGCCACGTCCCACATGGCACTGGTCCGTGCCTTCGTCCCCCGCCTGTCCGAGGACGGCAGCTACACCACCGTCGCCGGTTTCTCCGCGAAGAAGCCCGTCCCGTCCGCGGGCATCGTCAGCATGCAGGGCGCCGCACAGCTGATGATGCGAGAGGTGCTCACGGCCGAACTGGACGGCCGCGGCCGGGTCAACGACCTCGTCCTCGGCCCGATCATCAACCGCCGCCGCCCGAGCGGTGCCCCTGGCTGGCTCACCGCCGACCAGGTGGGAGAAGCGGCGGTCGGGGTCGCCCGTACGCCGTCGATCGCCGGCGAGCACGTCGTCCTCAACACGGACGGGGATTTGGACAAGGTGCTGGCCCGGATGACGGGGTGACGGGGTGACGGGGTTCCCGAGCGGGGCGCGTGCGCGGGCATACCCGTCGTAGGCGTGGGCGATGAGCGCCCGTCCACAAGTTCACCCCGCCCGAACCCGTGGCCGCCCAAGAATCGTCCACCCGGCCACCGCCGGCCTGCTTGCGCACCGCGAGAGCAGGCAACGGGACCAAACCTAACGCGGCTCGTCCTCGGGAGTCGGGGAGTCCGTGTCGGGAGCCTCCTCGGCCGGCGCTGTCCCTGTCGCTGCGGTCGTCGCCCGTAGGGAGGCTGTCGGTGTGGCGCGTTGCGCGGTCTCCAGGGCGTGCAGGCGGCGCTTGATGTCCCGCAGTTCGTCTCCTGAGGCTCAAATGTAACGGGATCCCCAAGTGTGACGTGAGTCAAGTCATGTTTCGAACGGGTAACGATGCGCGAGGTGGGGCGTAAGTCCGCTTCGGCCACATCCAGATGCCCGTGGGGCGCGAAATGAAGGTGTGACCGTCCTCTGCGTGCGCTTCGAACTGCCACCGCCCATGCGTGAGACCCGCTTGCCGCAACTCCTCGCGTTGCTGGGCGAGTTCACGCCCGTCGTCGAGGCGCTGCCGCCCGACGCGGCGCTGCTGGGACCGTACGACGGCATGCGGGAGTCGAAGCGGGACGCCGTGGAGTTGGCGGCGGAGATCCGTGCACGGTCCCTGTCCCGGTGCGGGATCGACTGTGCGGTGGGGATCGGCCCCGGGCCGACCCTGGCCCGGTTCGCCCTGTGTGAAGCCACTCCTGGAGTTCCTCGACGTCTGCCCCAACGGCCCGACGCCGTAGCGGAGTTGATCGCATCGCGAGTCGTGGACACCCTCCCCGGAGTCACCGGTGCCACCGCCCGCGCCCTCGAAGTCCACGGGCTCGACACCCTCGGCCGGGTCGCCGCGGCACCGCTGGCCGTCCTGTGCCGCCTCGTCGGTACGGAGGTCGGTCGCGACCTGCGCGAAAAGGCCTCCGGCGTCGACTGCGGGCGGGTGGTGCCGAACACCCACCCGGCTCGCTGTCTGACCGCCGAGCGCGTGGTGTCCGTACCGGAATGCCATCGCGCCGTCCTGCGCTCGGCGGCCCGTGAACTCGGCGCAAGGCTCAGCGCCTTGGAGAAGGCGTGCCGCACCCTCACCCTCACCCTGCGCTATGCCGACCACCCGGCAGAGACCCGCAGCCGTCCGCTCGGGAGGCCGACCGCCGACTCCGCCGCACTCATCCGCGCCGCTCGTGCGATGGACGAGACGCTCGCCCCGCAGCCTGCCCGAGTGAGCGGACTCGCCCTGCACGCCAAGGAGTTGGAAGGAGCCGACATCGGTCGAAACCGGGTGCGGGCGCAGTGGCCCTCTATCACAGTCCCCGGTCATGGCGAAAGTTTTTACTGACGCGTAACTTCCCAGTTTGTGCTACTCGCTCGTAACTTGACGAGTGAACAGCATCCTCGTGATCCGGATCACAGGGCGTAGAGCCGTCGCAACTCCCTTGAGCCGCAAGGAGATCACTCGATGCTGCCCTGGAAACGCGCACTCAGACCTCTCGCCGCACTCCTGCTGGCCGCCGCGGCCACCGTCGCGCCCGTCGCCACCGCCGCGCACGCCGAAACCCGCACCGACCAGGCCGAATCCGCCGCGCCGACCACGAGCGGCGGCTGGAACGACTACTCCTGCAGGCCTTCCGCCGCCCACCCCCGCCCGGTCGTCCTCGTGCACGGCACCTTCGCCAACGGGGTCGACAACTGGCTCACCCTCGCGCCGTATCTGATGAACCGCGGCTACTGCGTCTTCTCCCTCGACTACGGCCAACTGCCCGGCGTCCCCCTCTTCTACGGCCTCGGGCCCATCGACAGGTCGGCCGGGCAGCTCGCCTCCTTCGTCGACAAGGTGCTCGCCGCGACCGGCGCGAGCGAGACCGACCTCGTCGGTCACTCGCAGGGCGGCATGATGCCCCGCTACTACCTCAAGTTCCTCGGAGGCGCCGCCGAGGTGCACACCTTCGTCGGTATCGCGCCCAGCAATCACGGCACCACCCTGAACGGGCTCACCAACCTGCTGAAGTACTTCCCCGGGGCCGAGGACCTGCTCTCCATGGCCACCCCGGCCCTGGCCGACCAGGTGGCGGGGTCCGCCTTCCTCGCCAGGCTCAACGCGGGCGGCGACACCGTCCCGGGAGTCCGCTACACGGTCCTCGCCACCCAGTACGACGAGGTGGTCACGCCGTACCGCAGCCAGTTCCTGACCGGCTCCGACGTGCACAACGTCCTGATCCAGGACCTCTGTCCGCTGGATATCTCCGAGCACGCCGCTGTCGGGCTGCTCGACCGGATCGTGTTCCACGAGGTGACCAACGCCCTGGACCCGGCCCACGCCACCACGACCACCTGCCTGTCGGCGATCGGCTGACCCCGGCCGGAGAGTCTCCGCCGGGGTCTGGCCGGCCTGAGCCGCCGGTCAGACCCCGGCAAACTCAGTGGCAGTACGGCAGATCGGGGGCGATCACCAAACTAGCCCCGGATTTCCGCGAAATCGCCTGCTGGAGGCAGGTGAGAGAGATCCTTATGGTCGGCTTAAGGAAGGGTTCGGACTGCGCTCAGGCAACGGTCGGCGAGGCAGTGGCGCGCAGCCGCAACGACGGTGTTGCCCCGCGGGCGGGACCTCACCCGTCGGGCCACCAGGTGCGTGCGATGTCCTTGCGGACCTCGGAACGCTCGGTGGTGCGTTCGTCGGCCTCTTCCCGCACCCTGCGGGCGTCCGACTTCCTCAGGGGCTTCTGCACGGTTATGCGGCGCATGGCTGCCTCCTTCGGTCTAGCGGGTTCCGCGTTTTCACGGAGATAGACCATTTCCGGGAGGGTGACTCATCGGCGCCAGGTCTGTCAGTGGCGGCCGTCACGATTCGATTGTCAGTGGCGGGTGTCACTCTTGGCCCCATGACCGACACCGACTGGGACGCGGAAGCGGCCACCTTCGACGACGAACCCGACCACGGCCTGCGTGACCCGGGCGTGCGCGAGGCCTGGGCCGCCCGCCTTCGCTCCTGGCTGCCCGACCGCCCCTCCGACGTCCTCGACCTGGGCTGCGGAACCGGCAGCCTGTCGCTCCTCGCGGCCGAGCAGGGACACCGCGTCACCGGCGTGGACCTGTCCCGGTCCATGGTCGAGCGGGCCAGGAGCAAGCTCGCCGGCCGTGACGCGGTGTTCCTGGTCGGCGACGCTGGGGCGCCGCCGGTGGGGGAGGAGCGCTTCGACGTCGTGCTCGTACGACACGTCCTGTGGACCCTGCCCGACCCCGCGCGCGTGCTGCGCCACTGGCGGGGGCTGCTCCGGGCCGGCGGACGCATGGTGCTGGTCGAGGGGGTGTGGGGGACGGTCAGCCCGGCCGGCATACCCGCCGACACGCTCACCGCGCTGCTCACGCCCCTCGCCGCGGACGTACAGGTGGAGCGGCTGTCCGGCGACGCCAGGCTGTGGGGGCGCGAGGTCGAGGACGAGCGGTACGCGGTACTGGCCGGCACCTGACCGCGCTCGCGCCCGTTCAGGCGAGCAGCTTCTCGAAGCCGCCTTCGCGCGCCAGCGCCTCCAGCTCGTCGAGAGCCGCCACGGCGGCCGACGCGGCCGGCGGGTCCGACCGCGCCAGCCCGCTCTCCTCGAACTCGTCCTCGTCCAGCCGCCGTACGTCCGTGCCGTCGGCGGAGCGCCACAGGTCGAGGTCGAGATCCTCGACGACCAGATCGGTGCCGGTGAGTGTGGCGGGGCGGGCGATGTCGCAGTACCAGCCCTTCAGCGTGCCCGCCGCGTCACGCACCTCCTTCACCGAGTACCAGCGGTCCCGCCAGTAGTACTCGGTGAACAGGTCGCCGGGTTCGAAGCGGACGAAGCCGAAGTCACGGACCCCGTCGCCGGCCCAGGCGGCCCGTACGGCGAGGCGTGTGCCGTCGTCGTGGAGCAGCTCGGCCAGGTAACTGATCTTCGTACGGCCGCCCTTGACCAGGACGACGTTCACCGTGGGTACGGACGGGGAGCGCGGCGCGGCCTCAGACGAGTTCGCGGACATACCGCACCTCCGTCGCGCAGATCTCGTAACCGAACCACTTGTTGATGGCGATCATCGGGCCGTTCCCGGCGTCGTTGCCCGTCAGCGCCTGCGTGTACCCGGCGGCGCGGGCGCGGTGCAGGGAGTCGTTCTTGGCGAGCTTCGCAAGGCCGCGGCCACGGAACTCGCGGGCGGTGCCGGTCATCACGGTGCCGTAGCGGGTGGACCCGTCGGTACGGGCCGCGCTGAACGCGGCGGGGCGGCCGTCGACGACCGCGACCGAGGTCAGCTCGGAGCTGAACAGAGGGTGCTGCCAGGTCTCGCTGAGCCAGGCCTCGTAGTCCGTGAACTCGTAGTCCACGTCACTCGGTTCGTCCGAAGACACCTCCGCATCCAGGTCGAACAGCGGGCGCGGGTCGGCGGCGAAGTCGGAGGCCGGCACGATCTCGACACCGGGCGGAGGATCCTGGAGCGGAGGCAGCTCGCGGTTCGCCAGGTCCAGGAGAAGGAAGTGCGCGCTGCGGCTGGAACGGTAGCCGTGGCGCTCGGCGAAGGCGCGGTTGTCGGGTGCGTCCAGCACCCAGGCGAAGGACTTCGTCACCCCGGCGGCGGCGAGGTGCTGTTCGGCGGTGCGGACGAGGAGCGTGCCCGCGCCGCGACGCAGGTGCTCCGGGTGCACGTACACGTTGACGAACCCCTGACCGGGCTCCGCGCTGTCGTACACGACTCCGGTCTGGGCCGTGCCGATGACCTCGCCGTCCTCCTCGGCGACCAGTGCCTGGAAGCGGGCCTCGGGGTGGGTGTGCGCGATGTCGTACGCGACGCTCTCCGCGTTGGACAGGATGAAGGGCAGGATGATGCGCCGGACGCGGGCGAAGGCCTCGACGCCGGCTCGGTCTTCGGGACGCAGGGCGCGCACGGTCGGTGTCATGAGCTCGGACGGTACGCGGGGAGGTACGGCGGATGCCTCCTATTTTCCGGCCGGTGCGGGACAATCGCCGCGTGACCCTGAAGATCCGCATCGACGACAGCGCGCCCCCCTACGAGCAGGTGCGCGCCCAGATCTCCGAGCAGGCCCGCGCCGGGACGCTGCCGGTGGGGTACCGGCTGCCCACCGTACGGGGGCTCGCCGAGTCGCTCGGGCTCGCCGCGAACACGGTCGCCAAGGCGTACCGGGCGCTGGAGGCGGACGGGGTGATCGAGACGCGGGGCCGCAACGGGACGCTCGTCGCCGCAGCGGGCTCGGCGGCGGAGCGGGAGGCGGCGGTCGCCGCGCAGGGGTATGCGGAGCGGGTCCGGCGACTGGGGCTGGGGTCCGAGGCGGCACTCGACGCCGTACGGGACGCTCTGCGGGCGGCTTACGGGGAGGGGTGAACGGGGAGCACTTCAGCGTGCCCCGGGTGCCGGGTGCCGGGTGCCGGGTGCCGGGTGCCGGGTGCCGGGTGTTGCGGTGCTCGGGTCTTCGGTCCTCGGCTCTTCGGTCATCGGGTCCTCACGTGCTCAGGTGTTCCGGTGTCCGGGTGACGTGCAGGCCCTTTGCCCGTGCCGCTCTCGCGAACTCCGCCGCGTCCTCCACCGCCGCGCCCGTCGGGTCGTTGTTGAAGTACGCGTACACGTCCTGGCTCTCTGACCACGCCTCGGCGATGCGGTCGGCCCATGTCCTCAGTGACCGCCGGCCGTAGTGCGGCCACGCGCGGGCGCGGCCCACGTGGAAGCGGACGTAACCCCAGTCGGTGGTGCGCCACAGCGGGGTCACCGGGCGGGACCGCACGTCCGCCCAGCACAGCGCGGCCCCGCGGGCTTCCAGCACCTCGCGCACGTCCCCGGTCCACCAGGAGTCGTGGCGCGGCTCCACGGCGATCCGGGTCCCGGCCGGGAAGCGGGACAGGCAGTAGTCCAGCAGACCGGGGTCGCCGCGCAGGGTCGGTGGCAGTTGGAGCAGGACCGGACCGAGCCGGTCGCCCAGGCCCGCCGCGTGGCTCATCAGGCGGTGCACCGGCTCCTCGGGGTCCCGCAGCCGCTTGATGTGCGTCAGAAAACGGCTGGCCTTGACCGTGACCACGAAGTCCGGCGGGGTCCGCTCCCGCCAGGTCTCGAAGGTCTCCCGGGTCGGCAGCCGGTAGAAGGCGTTGTTGATCTCGACCGTCGCGAAGCGCGCCGCGTACTCCTCCAGCCACAGCCTGGAGGGGCACCCGGTCGGGTAGAGGACGCCCCGCCAGTCCTTGTACTGCCACCCCGACGTACCGACGAACAGGGTCATACCTTCATGAAACCACTACAGGTACAGCCCTGCGTCCGCGCTCTCCCTGGGATCCGGCACCGAGGTCGGGCTGGTTCCCCTGCGCAGGGCGTACAGCTCGGCCAAGGTCGCGCCCTCGCGGGCGATTCCCTCCTCGGTGCCCAGCCAGGTCGTCGCCTCCCGGCGCGTGAGCGGACCCACCTCGATACGAGCCAGACAGCGGCCGGGGCGGACGACGGCCGGGTGGAGACGCTCCAGGTCCTCGTTGGTCGTCACGCCCACCAGGACGTTGCGGCCCTGGCCGAGGAGGCCGTCGGTCAGGTTCAGCAGGCGGGAGAGGGCCTGGCCCGCCGTGTGCTTCGCCTCGCCCCTGATCAGTTCGTCGCAGTCCTCCAGCAGGAGCAGACGCCAACGGCCCTTGCCCGTGCCGTCCTCCTCGCCGATCGCGATGTCCATCAGATAGCCGACGTCCGAGAACAGTCGTTCGGGGTCCAGGACGCAGTCCACCTGACACCAGTCCCGCCAGGCACGGGCCAGCGTGCGCAGCGCGGACGTCTTGCCGGTGCCCGGCGGGCCGTGGAGCAGCAGCAGCCGGCCCGCGATGTCCTCCGGCGTCGTCTTCATCAGGCCGTCCATCGCGTCCGCCACCGGTGCCGTGTAGTTGGCGCGGACCTCGTCCCACGTGCCCGCCGAGATCTGACGGGTCGTGCGGTGCGGGCCCCGGCGCGGGGACACGTACCAGAAGCCCATCGTCACGTCCTCCGGCTGGGGTTCGGGCTCGTCCGCCGCACCGTCCGTCGCCCGGTCGACGACCTTCGCGGCCAGCTCGGGGGAAGTCGCCGTCACCGTGACGTCGGCACCCCGGTTCCAGCGGGACACCAGCAGGGTCCAGCCGTCGCCCTCCGCGAGGGTGGTGCTGCGGTCGTCGTCGCGCGCGGCGCGCAGAACGCGGGCGTCCGACGGGAGAAGCGTTGCCCCGGACCGTACGCGGTCGATGTTCACGGCGTGGGAGTACGGCTGCTCGCCCGTCGCGAAGCGGCCGAGGAACAGCGCGTCGACGACGTCGGACGGGGAGTCGCTGTCGTCGACGTTGAGCCGGATCGGCAACGCGTCGTGTGGGTTCGCAGACATGCCGCCATGATCCGGCACCAGGGCGCCGTGCGCACCCGGTTTCCAGGGCGCGCGCGGCGCCCTGGTGCCGGTCGTTCCCCGCGACACCTTCCCGTATGCGTACACGACGTTCCCCGGAGGCGCCGGCTGCCTCCGGGGAACTGCCGTTCGGTTCGCGCGAGTTACCGCGACGGGACGGGTACTACGGGAGGGGTACTACGGAACCGGTGTTACGGGACGAGCCGCAGCAGGCGGTTCGGGGAGCCGCTGCCCGGGCTGGTGACCACGCCGGTGGTGGCGCCGCTCGTGAGTGCCGTGGCTACCTGGGCCGGGGTGGCCGAGGTGTGGCCCGCGAGGTAGACGGCGGCCGCGCCCGCGACGTGCGGGGTGGCCATCGACGTACCGGAGATCGTGTTCGTCGCGGTGTCGCTGGTGTTCCAGCCCGCCGTGATCGAGGAACCCGGGGCGAAGATGTCCAGGACCGAGCCGTAGTTGGAGTAGCTGGCCCGGGCGTCCGTGCTGGTGGTGGCGCCGACCGTGATGGCCGCCGCGACCCGCGCGGGGGAGGAGGACGAGGCGTTGGCGTTGCTGTTGCCGGCCGCGATCGCGTAAGACACGCCGCTGGCTATGGAGTTGGAGACCGCGGCGTCCAGTGTGGTCGAGGCGCCGCCGCCGAGGGACATGTTGGCGACCGAGGGGCCGCTGTGGTTCGCGGTCACCCAGTCGATGCCCGCGATGACGCCGGCCGTGGTGCCGGAGCCGGCGTTGTCGAGCACCCGGACCGCCACGATCTTCGCCGCCTTGGCGACACCGTAGGTCGAGCCCGCGATGGTGGTGGCGACGTGGGTGCCGTGGCCGTTGCCGTCCTGGGCGACGTTGTCGCCGTCGACGGCGTCGTAGCCGTTGGTGGCCCGGCCGCTGATCTGGGAGTGCGTGATGCGTACGCCGGTGTCGATGACGTACGCCGTCACCCCGGCTCCGGCCGTGTCCGGGTAGGTGTAGGTGCCGGACAGCGGCAGGGCGGCCTGGTCGATGCGGTCGAGGCCCCAGGGGGCGCCGGCCTGCGTGGCGTCGACGTGCACCGTCTGGTTCTGCTCGACGGTGGCCACCGCGGGGTCGGCGGCGAGTCTGCGGGCCTCGGCCGCGGAGAGGGTTGCCGTGTAGCCGTTCAGCGCCTTGCTGAACGTCTTCCTCACCGTGCCGCCGTACTCGCCGATCAGGTTCTTGCCGGCGCTCGACGCGGCCTTGAGGCCCGCCGTCTTCTTGAGCGTGACGATGTAGCTGTCCTTGACGGCTGTGGGGGAGCCGGCGGCCAGCACCTTGCCCTCGGCGGGTGCCGGGGCGGCCTGGGCGGGTAGCGCGGTGAGTCCGCCGACGAGAGCGGCGGCTGCCACGACGGTGGTCGCGACGGTCCTGATCTTCCTGCTGTGCGGTTGTGCCATGACGAGGGAGTCCTCCTCTGAGGCAGCACACGCCTGGGTGGGGGTGCGTCTGTGGGGGGATGCCCGCTGGTGCGGACACGACCCGGAGCGTCGCGTTCCGCCCGGGCTGAGGTAAAGGCTCGGTCATGGGCGGGAGTTGCTCAAGAGGCCTGACGGTTTGTCACGCGCATGTCATGAGCACGTAATACGGCGCAACGTGAAGGTGGTTGATCCGTTCCGGTTGGGCCGGAAAGTCTTGGCATGGACACTTCCGTTCAACACGCGTAGTTGGTACGAACGTTGAGGCAGAGATCCTGCTAAAGGGAGGTTCCATGAGACGTTCCCGAATTACGGCATACGTGACCTCGCTCCTCCTCGCCGCCGGCATCGCCCTCACCGGGGCCACGTCGGCGCAGGCGTCCCAACTCGCCGCCGCCACCGGCTATGTGGCCCTCGGCGACTCCTACTCCTCGGGGGTCGGCGCCGGCAGCTACATGAGCTCCAGCGGCGACTGCAAGCGCAGCACCAAGGCGTACCCGTACCTCTGGGCCGCCGCCCACTCACCCTCCAGCTTCAACTTCACCGCTTGCTCGGGCGCTCGAACGGGTGATGTTCTGGCGAATCAGCTGACCCCGCTCAGCTCCGCCACGGGCCTCGTCTCGATCAGCGTCGGCGGCAACGACGCGGGCTTCGCCGACGTCATGACGACCTGCGTGCTCCAGTCCGACAGCTCCTGCCTCGCCCGCATCAACACCGCGAAGGCGTACGTCGACTCGACCCTCCCCGGTCAGCTCGACAACGTGTACGACGCCATCAGCTCCCGGGCGCCCGCCGCCCATGTGGTCGTCCTGGGCTACCCCCGCTTCTACAAGCTCGGCCAGGCCTGCCTGGGCCTCTCCGAGGCCAAGCGCTCCGCCATCAACGGGGCGTCCGACTACCTGAACAGCGCACTCGCCAAGCGGGCCGCCGACCACGGCTTCGCCTTCGGTGACGTCAAGTCGGCCTTCACCGGTCACGAGATCTGCTCGGGCAGCTCGTGGCTGCACAGCCTCAACCTGCTCAACATCGGCGAGTCGTACCACCCGACGGCCGCCGGCCAGTCGGGCGGCTACCTCCCGGCACTCACCGACAACGCCTGACCGGACGTCCGACGCCCGGACTCAGGGCGTGCTCGCGGGAGAGGAGGCCCCGTCCGTCGGGGTCTCCGTCTCCGTCTCCGGCTCGCAAGTGACCGAGAACGGCACGGTGTTGGACTTCACGCTCACCGGCTCGCGGACTTCGACGCCGATCGCGTTCCTGATCGTCCCGCTCTTGTCGTACGTCGTCACATAGACCTTGTTCTGCTTGGTCCTGTCGCCGCCCGCCGGGAACGACAGAGTCCGCCAGCCCTGCTCCGGAGCGGCCCCCTTCTCCGTCACCCACCGGTAGGAGACCTTCGTGGGCACGTTGCCCACCGTGAAGGTCGCCGTGAACCCGGGCGCCTCGGAGTTGGGCGGCGGGCAGGACCCCGAGTAGTCGGTGTCCGAGCCGGTGACCTGGACCTCCACGCTCTGCGCCGGCTGCGAGGTCCTGCCGCCGTCACCGCTGCTCGGAGACCCGCTCTCCTCGTCGGCTGACTTGCTGGGGCTGTTCTTCGGCGAACTCGCGCCACCCGTACCGTCGTTGTTCTGCCCGGCGCTGGTGCTGCTGCCCACATCGGCGTTGTTGTCGCCCGTGCCGTTGTCCCCGTTCAGCAGCGCGTAGGTCAGTCCGGCCACCGCCAGCGCGACGGCGGCGAGGCCCGCGACCAGGACGACGGCCGCCCGGCGGTTGCGGTCGGGTTCGGCCGAGCGGGTCCCAAAGGTGTCCGACGGAGGGGGAGGCGGAGGCGGGACGGGCCGGGTCGCCGCCGTGGGAACGGGGGTCGGCAGAGGCGGCGTCGTCGGATGCTGCGGAAAAGCCGCCGCGATGGTCGGTGCCGCGTACGGGGCCGTCGGGCCGGTCTCGGCGCGCAGGGTGCCCCCCGCCCCGATGATCCGCAGATCGTGTTCGGCCTGCGCGGCGGCGATCCGCTCGGCCGGATCCTTGCGCAGCAGCCCCTCGATGACGGGCGTCAGCGGACCTGCCCGCCGGGGCGGCGGCAACTCCTCGTCCACGATCGCGCGCAGGGTGCTGAGCGGGGTGTTCTGCCGGAAGGGGGAGTTGCCCTCGACCGCCGCGTACAGCAGCACGCCCAGCGACCACAGGTCCGACTCGGGGCCGGGGGTGCGCCCCAGCGCCCGTTCGGGAGCGAGGAACTCGGGGGAACCGATGACCTCGCCGGTCATGGTGAGCGCCGAGCTTCCCTCCACGGTCGCGATACCGAAGTCGGTGAGCACGACGCGGCCGTCGTTGGACAGCAGAACGTTGGCCGGTTTCACGTCCCGGTGCAGCACCCCGGCCTCGTGGGCGGCCCGCAGCGCGGAGAGCACCTCGGCACCGATGTGCGCGGCCCGCTGCGGCGGCAGCGGTCCCTCGGCGTCCAGCTGGTCGGCGAGCGAGAGCCCGCGGACCACCTCCATGACGATCCAGGGCCGGCCCCCGTCATTCGCCACGTCGTAGACCGTCACGACGTTCCGGTTCGAGACGCGGGCGGCGGCCCAGGCCTCGCGCTCCAGTCGCGCATACAGGCGTTCGATCTCGGAGGTCGGCAGTCCGGCGGGCGCGCGCACCTCCTTGACCGCCACCTCGCGGTGCAGGACCTCGTCACGGGCCAGCCACACCGTGCCCATACCGCCCTCGCCGAGCGGTGAGAGCAGCCGGTAGCGTCCCGCGATCACACGTTCACTGCCCGGTTGGTCGGACATGAGCGTCCCCCTGTCGCAGCCGCACGTTCACGGACTCGATCTCGTCTTCGATCTCATCGCACACCGATTTTCTGCACTCCGCCTGATTTCTTCCCAAAAGTAGCTCAGCTGAATGCGGCTGCCGCCCCCTTGAGCACCAATCCGGCACCCAGTGCGACAACGAGGAACGCGGACGCCAGCGGCGCGGTACGCCGGACGAGTGTGACCAGCGGACCGCCGGCCAGCCCCGGACGCCGGTCCAGCAGCCGGTTGGCCCCGCTGCCCAGCTTCACCACGAGGAACCCGGCGCCGGTGAGGGTGAGCGCCAGCCCGACCCCGTACGCCAGTACGAGCATGAACCCGAACCAGGCCTTGCCCAGCGCGGCGGCCCCGACCAGCACGACCACGGCCGACGGGCTGGGCACGAGCCCACCGGCGAACCCGAGCAGGATCGTGCCCCGAACGGTGGGGGCGATGGCGTGCGTGTGGGTGAAGCCGCCGTGAGTGTGTTCGAGGGTGGTGTCGGAGTGCTTGTGGTCGTGGTGCTCGTGGGTGTGACCGTGGTCGTGAGAGTCGTGGTGGTCGTGGTGGTTGGGCGAGTGATCGTGACTGTGACCGTGATCGTGCTGGTGGTCGTGCACGTGCGTGGGTGCGGCTGCGGGCGCGACGGCGAGGGCGGAAGCGGTGGGGGCCGTCTCCGTGTGCGAGTGTGCGTGCGCCGCGTGGGCGAGGACCAGTTCGCGTTCCGGCGCCTTGTCGGCCACGTGGGTGTGGCTGTGGGGGTGCTCGTGGTCATGGCCATGGTCGTGGTCATGGGAGTGACCGTGGTCGTGGGAATGACCGTGGTCGTGGTCGTGCGAGTGGTCATGGTCGTGCGGATGGGGGTGGGACTGCGCGGCGTGGTGTGCGCGCTGGCGCCAGGCCCGGCGTACGAGGGTCAGGCCCGCCCCCGTCACCAGTACGCCGCTCGCCACGCCCAGCCACGCGATCACCGAGGGTGCCGCCGCCGAACCGGCCGTCACCAGCAGGCCCAGGGCGACCACGCCCAGCGTGTGGGTGACCGTCACCGACGCGGCCAGCGGCATGACGTCGCGCAGGCGGGCCCTGCCGCCCCGGGCGGCGGCCGAGGCCGCCATCAGGGTCTTGCCGTGGCCCGGGCCGAGCGCGTGCATCGCGCCGAGGAAGACCGCGATGACCAGGGCCAGCGCGGCGAAGCCGATCGTGAGGTCGTGCCGGGCCACCAGGGAGTCCAGCGCGCGCGTCCAGCGGTCGGCGCCGCGCGGCAGCACGGAGGAGGCCGGCGCGTCCTTCCCGCCGCTCTCGACGAGGGCCGGGCCGCCCGCGCGCACCTGCAGGGCGGCCGTCGGGGTGTCCGCCGGGGAGGAGAGCAACTCCTGCGGATAGCTGGTGAGTTCACCGGAGACCGATTTCTTCGGTACGTCGGACCCGGCGAGCGTCATCCGGTCGCCGCGCGCGGTGATCTCCCGCCAACCGGGCCCCGACTCGGTGCCCGCGCTGTGGAAGCCGAGGGCGACGGTGTCCCCTTCGGCGACCTCGGGGAGAGCGGCCGTGAGCGCGCACTCCACGCGCAGGGTGTCCAGGCCCGCCTGACCGGGCCGCGTGCTCGCCTTGGCGCTGCCGACGGAGAGTGCGACCGTACGTCCGGCGACGGTGACCTTGCTGCCCTGCGCGGCAGTCGCACACCGCTGCCCGGCCCACTCGGTCAGCCCCAGCTTCTCGATGTCGGGCTTGGCCTGGGTCGCCGGGATCTCGGCGAGGTCCTCGACATGCGCGACCCGCAGCTGTCCCGGGGCGACGACGAGACCGTCGTACCGGTTGACGGTGAAGTTGCCGAGCGGATGCGCGCTCGCGGCCTGGGCGGGCGCCAGCACGAGCGCGCAGACGGCCGTGAACAGGGCGGCGCCGGAGACGGCCGCACGACGGGGCTTCACTTCGCCGCCTCCAGGGACTTGAGAGCCGTACGGGCCTTGCGGGCGCCCAACGGGGAGAAACCGGGGTTGAGTTCGAGGGCGGCGGCGAGCGAGGCGCGGGCTTCCTTGGCGTGGCCCGTGGCCTGCTCGATCATGCCGCGGTGGTAGAGGAAGGAGGCGTTGCGGTAGCCGGTCGCGGTGGCGCGGCGGGCGTAAGGGAGCGCCTCCTCGTCCTTGCCGTTGACGTGCAGGGCCCACGCGAGGGCGTCGGCCGTGTGCACGGTCTCGCGGCGGTCCCACTCGGCGCGGGCCGCGCGCAGCGCCGACTTCCGGTCGCCGTGGTCGGCGGCGGCGAGCGCCGTGTCCAGGTCGGCGTTGACGCCGTTGGCGCGGGCGATGGCCGTCCAGGCGTTGACGAGCGCGTACTGGTCGCGTGCCTTCGCCAAGTCGCCGTCCCCGCCCCGGACTTCGTACAGCTCGCCGAGTTCGACGAGCGGGCCTGGCAGCGGATAGCGGGAGACGACGTCCTCCATGCCCCTGATCGCACCGGCCTGGTCACCGTCGGCGAACTGGGCGCGGGAGCGGCCCTCCAACGCCGGAAGGTAGGCGTCGTCGGCGGCCAGCGCACGGGCGTAGAACTCCAGAGCGGACTTGTACTCGCCCTGGTTCCAGGCGAGTTGCCCGAGCGCGGTGGCCACGTACGCGATGTCCCCGCGCGAGGTGGCCGAGTTGAGCGCCTGCTCCAGCACACGCCGTGCGGTGGCGACATCGCCGCGCAGCTCACGCACGTACGCGTACCGGGTGAAGACAGGCACCCCGGGCCGCTTGGCGTCGGCCTCGTCGGTGGCCTTCAACGCCTCGTCGTAGCGCCCGAGTTCGACGAGGGCGTCGATACGGGTGGACAGGGCGCGCTCGCTGTACGGGTTCTGCGCGAGGGCCTGGTCCGAGTACTTGAGGGCACCGGGGAAGTCATGGCGGGCGGCGGCGAGGGCGGCGCGCCCGGCGAGGGCGGGGTCGTTGTCGGGCTCCAGCTCGAGGGACCGGTTCAGGGCCTGCTGGGCCTGCGGGTACCGGGAGGGGTCGCCCTTGGTGCGAGCCTGCTCCACATAGGCGAGCCCGAGGGTGGCCCAGCTGCCGAAGTCCTTGGGCTGCGCCCGGAGATGGGCCTGGAGAGAGGCGATGCTGGCGTCGAGGTTGCCGCTCGCGAGCAGCGCGGGTGACATCGCGGCGGGCGCGGACGAGACGTTGGCGGTCCCGCCCCCGTCCCGAACGGCCCCCAGCACCACGGCCCCCGCGGTGAACGCCACCGCCAACGCGACGGCACAGGCCCCGAGCTGCACAGCCCGCCACCGCCGCGACGACTCCCCGACCCGCCGAACGGCAACAACCCGCTCGTCCTGGGCTTCGCCCGATCCGGCCGGGGCCGTCGCCGTGGCGGTCGGGGCGGCGCTGTGCGGGGCGGCCTCGGGTTCGGCGTCCGCGTGCTCTGGGGCCGCCTCGGGCTCGGTTGTGGCTGAGGCCGGTGCCGGGGCGGTCGGGGTGGTGCCGTGCGGGGTGTTCTTGTGTTCCGTGTGCGCGGCGTCCGTGAACGCCTCCGTCTCGGGTGTGGCCGTTGCCCCCGGTGCGTCCGTCGGCCGGGTGCCGAGCTCACTGGCCGGTGCGTTGTCGTTCGTACGCGGGGGCATGCCCTCTCCTTGTGTTGCCTGGGCGGGTCAGTCGTGCGGGATCAGGGTGTCGACACCCGGGTGGGGCCGGGAGCCGACGGGTGTGCGGCGCGGCCCGCGCCGTGGGGGATGGATACGAGCGGGCCGCGCCAGCTGGTGGGGGTGGGGACGAACAGCGGGTCAGTACGCCCGGTTCCGCATGTTGCGCCGCCACCACACGACGCCGGCGAAGATCAGCAGGAACCCGGCCGCACCGGCCGCCGCCGAACCGGCGATCAGCATGGTGTCGGTGCCACCGGCGGTGCCGGCGGGCTGCAGGGCGTCGCCGAGCTGGCTGCGGACGTCGTTGGTGCCGCTGGTGCCCTTGGCGAGCGGGCCACGCGAACCCTCGGTCGGCAGAGCCACGTACGGGAAGTACTTCTCGAAGTTCTTGTCGTTCTTGTCGACCGCGTCACCGAGGTCGTTCTTCGCACCGAGCAGCTCACCCTCGACGACCTGCAGCGAGGCGTCGATCACGTCGTCCGTGAGGCGACGGCCGTTCGGGAAGCCCGCGGTGTCACCGTCGAGGACACCGAGACGCTTGGGGTGCATGTTCGGGGCGATCGAGGTGTTGAGGCGCAGTTCCTCGGCCGGGGTGACGTACGGAGGCTGGTTGAGACCCTTCACACCCTTGAGGAAGACGTCCACCAGGTCGTTGCGCGGCTCCTTGGGCGCGGGGATCTTGTAGATCGCCTCGATGAGCTTCGGCAGCTCGGGGTTGGTCACGTTCTTCAGGAACTGGGCGTCCTGCCACGGCGAGGACGCGTTGAACTTGTCCTTGTCCTTGATGGGGTTGACGACCTCGTTGACCAGCGGCATGCCCAGCCGCGAGACCTGCGAGTAGTAGCCGCCGGCGTTCAGGCGCTGGGTCGTCGACCAGATACCGACGACCGGCTGCTTCGACGACTCCGCGATCATGTGCGTCGGCACCTGGAGCGCGATCGTGTTGACGTTGTAGCCCTTGAGCGTGTCGTTGCCGACCTCGGAGAGGTTCCCGCCGTACAGCAGGTCGAAGACACGCAGGTCCGCGAAGAACGGGTCGTCGGCCTGGCCGGCGAACGTCGTCGAACCGTTCGTCAGCTTGTGGATGGCCTGGTCCCGCAGCTTCTTGTAGTTCGGCATCGACGCCTTGCCGACGTTCGACGGAGCGACCGGCACATCGTCGGCGACCTTCGTCTTCGACACGACGCGCTGGTTCTTGAGCTTGATCAGCTCGATGTCGTACGTCTGCGTGACGTTGAGGTCCTTGTCGTACAGGCTGTCCACCGCGCCCGTGTTGTACAGGAACGACTTCTTGTTCTTGACATGCGTCTTGAAGGTGTAGCGGAACAGGAGGTCGCCCTGCGCGTCACCGTTGTTGTCGATGTGCAGGTCGTACTGGGCGTCCTCGGCGAACTGGTAGAAGTTCGGGCCGCCGCCCGGCTCCTCGAACGGGATCCAGTTCGCGACGATCGTCGTCGTGTCCTTCTTGTCCGGGCTCACGAACGCGTACAGGTCCGTGTTGTCGAACTGGGGCGTGCCCGAGATCAGCGGAGCCTCGCGGTGGCTGGAGGCGGAAGCCTTACCCGGTACGAGCGCGGTGACGCCGGCGGACGCGAGCCCCCCGGCGGCCAGCGCGCCACAGATGAGGGTCGCGATGCTCCTGCGCCGCGCGCCGCCCTTGGAGATGGTTGTCGTCATTCCGTCCGTCCTCACCGTGTCAACTTGCCTGACGACGGGGATTCGGAGCCCTCGCGGAGGCGGATTGGTCGAACCTGAAAACTTTTTCAAAGATGTTTGGGAGGCCACCGAACCGCGTACCGGACCTCGTACCGAACCGCGTTTCGAAGGCAGTTGATCCGTACCCATCCGGAGGCACGT
The DNA here is from genome assembly GCF_033793965.1 of Streptomyces sp. ME02-8801-2C. NCBI lineage: Bacteria > Bacillati > Actinomycetota > Actinomycetes > Kitasatosporales > Streptomycetaceae > Streptomyces > Streptomyces sp. ME02-8801-2C. Next base: position 99,393 of record NZ_JARAXP010000007.1, read on the forward strand.
CCGCTACGGATAACTAAGGTGACGGTGACAAGCGTGATGGAGCGGGGAGGGGCCGTGTGCGGCCATAGAGAGGGGACGCGGGTGGGAGCGGACGAGCTTCTGGTTCTCGTGGCCGGGGGAGACCAGAAGGCCTTCGAAGAGCTGTACGGGATCGTGTCCGGGCCGGTGTTCGGACTGGTGCGGCGCGTGGTGCGGGACCCGGCGCAGTCGGAGGAGGTGTCCCAGGAGGTCCTGCTCGAACTCTGGCGCTCGTCACCGCGCTTCGACCCCAGGAAGGGCAGCGCCCTGTCCTGGATACTCACGCTCGCGCACCGCCGGGCCGTCGACCGGGTACGCAGTGCCCGCGCGGCCGGCGAGCGCGAGCAGCGCGAGGCCCAGCGCTCCCACCGGCCCGCCTTCGACCACGTGGCGGAAGAGGTCGAGGCCGGAATGGAACGCGAATGGGTGCGCCGGTGCCTGGACCGGCTGACCACCCTGCAACGCCAGTCGGTCACCCTCGCCTACTACGAGGGCTACACGTACCGTGAAGTGGCGGAGCAACTCTCGCTCCCACTGGGCACGGTGAAGACACGGATGCGCGACGGACTGACCCGACTGCGCGAATGCCTGGGAGGTGTCGCATGAGCGCGCTCGGCAGACTGTTCCGCCGCGAGGATCTCCACTCCCTCGCCGCCCCCTACGCCCTCGACGCCCTCGACCCCGACGAGCGGCGCCGTTTCGAGAAGCACCTGTCCCGCTGCGACGCCTGCACCGCCGAGGTGCGCCTGCTGTCCGAGGACGCGGTCCGGCTGGCCTGGTCCACGGCGGCGCAGCCGCCGTTCGCCATGCGCGACCGGGTCCTGTCCGCGATCCGCGCGACCCCGCAGGAGTCCCCGGGCCAGTCCGCGGCCCATTCCCCGGCACGCGCCCCCGGACGCTCGGCCGAACCGCCCCGCAGGCGCAGCCACCAACTCCCGGCACACGTCTGGGGCACCGAACCGCTGCCGCCGGCCCGCCGTGCGCCCCGCATGCGCCCTCTGTTCGCCCCGCTCGCCACACTCACGGCGGCGGCCGCCCTCGTCGTCGCCGCGCTGTTCGCCGTCCAGAACGCGCAGACCCAGGACAAGCTGGACACCGCGCAGGCCCAGGCACGTGAGATTGCCGACGTTCTGTCCGCTCCCGACGCGCGATCGACCACCGACCGGGACGCGCGGGGCCAGGGAATCACCGCGATCGCCTCCGCCTCCGAGGGGCGCGCGGTGGTGACCCTCAGTGGATACGGGGAACTGCCGAGCGACCGCGTGCACCAGTTGTGGCTCATGCGCCCTGATGTGCAACCACGCTCCCTGGGACTCTTCAAGGGCGACACGCCCTTGGTCGCGACCGGTCTCGACAAAACGGCCACATCACTCGCTGTGACCGTCGAACCCGACGGGGGCTCAGAACAGCCCACCAGTGCACCAGTTGTCCAACTCGCCCTGGAATCGGTTGGATTCGGAGGGTAATCATCGAGGAGTCGTCAACACCCTTGTGGGGAAGGTGAATCCTGTGACCGAGATACACGAGTGCCCCGAGGGGGCGATAGGGTTAACCTGCCCGGGCCGGGTGGACTCGTACGGGTGGGGAGTGACATGGAACAGATAACGATGCACAGCAGGGCGCGCGTCCCTGCGATCACGTGCGGGAGCAGTGCGACCAAGGCGCGCCTCGACCGCCATCTCTCGGTGCTGTCGGGACCCGCCGTCCCTCAGCGCGAGACGGCGGAGGCGACCTCGCTGATGCTCGAACTCACGTCGCGGGACACCGTGAAGCAGCGCAGTGAAGTCGGCAAGCGTGTGAGCCGGCTCTCGCTCTTCGCACCGCTGCGTCGTCTGAGCCGCACCCTGTTCGGAGGGCGCTGAGCGACCGTGCCGGCGTCCCCGCGCCGTCCACCGACCGGCTGACGCCGTTCGGTCTTGTCAGGGCCCGCGCTCAGGCGGCCACACCGTCCCGGCGCAGTGCTGCGATCTCCTCGCCCGTCATCCCCACGGCACGCAGCACCGCATCGGTGTGCTCCCCGAGCGCGGGCACATCACCCATCCGCGCCTCGTCCCCGCCCGGCAGCGTGATGGGGGGCAGCAGCGCACGCAACGGCCCCACCGGTGAACCCACTTCCCGCCACCGGTCCCGGGCCGCGAACTGCGGATGCTCCGCCACCTCCGGTACGTCCCTCAGCCGCGCGCACGCGATCCCGGCGCCGTCCAGCCGCGCCACGGCCTCGTCGGCGTCCAGCGCACCGAGGGCCGCGGCCACGTGCGAATCCGTCAGCTCCCGGTTCGCGACCCGTGCAGCGTTCGTCGCAAACGCCGGGTCGGACCCCAACTGGGGCCGCCCCAGCACCTGTCCGGCCAGCCGCCGCCACTCCCGGTCGTTCTGCACCGACAGCAGCACCCGTCCGCCGTCCGCCGTCGCGTAGGCGTCGTACGGGGCGATGACGGCGTGTGCGAGGCCGGTGCGCGCCGGGGGCGTGCCGTCGTGCATCGCGTGGTGGAGGGGGTGCCCCATCCACTCGGCGAGCGCGTCCAGCATCGACACCTCCACCGGCCCGCCCCGCCCGGTCACACCCCGCCGTACGAGCGCCGCGAGCACCCCCGAGAACGCGTACATGCCGGCCGCGATGTCCGCCGCCGGGATCCCGGCCTTCACCGTCTGTTCCGGCGTCCCGGTCACCGACACCAGGCCCGCCTCGCACTGCACGAGCATGTCGTACGCCCGCTTTCCCGCGTACGGGCCCGAGGCCCCGTACCCCGAGATGTCCACGGCCACCAGCCGGGGGTGCGCGGCGCACAGGGTGGCCGCGTCGAGGCCGAGTCGGGCGGCGGCGCCCTGGGCGAGGTTCTGCACGAACACGTCGGCGTCGGCGACGAGCCGCCGTACGACGGCGAGTCCGCGCGGGTCCTTGACGTCGAGGGCGAGGGATTCCTTGCCTCGGTTGCACCACACGAAGTGCGAGGCGAGGCCGTGGGCGGCGGTGTCGTAGTGGCGGGCGAAGTCGCCGCCGTCGACACGCTCGATCTTGATGACGCGGGCGCCGAGGTCGGCGAGGTGGCGGGTGGCGAAGGGGGCGGCGACGGCTTGTTCGAGGGCGACGACTGTGAGGCCCGTGAGGGGAAGGGGTTCCATGCGGCCGATCATGCCGGTTTTCCTCGGGGGCGCTGCCCCCGAACCCCCGCTCCTCAAACGCCGGAGGGGCTGGATTTTCAGCCCGTCCGGCGTTTGAGGACGAGCGCGTTCAGCGCGACAGTGGGGGTCTGGGGGCGCAGCCCCCAGGGATGGGACGGGTAGGGGCGGCGGGGGCGAGGTCAGAGCAACGTGAACTGGCCCTCCGGGCCCTCTTCGTGGTGGTCCAGGACCGACGCCGGGCGGCGTGACCCGTCAGGTACCGGGAGTACGCCCGCCGTCCGCAGGCCCGCCGCGGTGATCGGCTCCCTCACCCTCAACTCGGCCTGTCGCGGACGCAGTTCCGCCAGCAGCGCCAGTACCGTGATCAGCTCCAGCAGCTCCGACGTCCAGGGCTGCGGCCACGTCGCGGGCCTGATCGCCTCCAGCACTCCCGGCTCGGCCGCGTCCTCGACGCGCACCGCCAGCCACTGCTCCAGCACCTTCACCCCGCCCACCTCGAAGTCCCAGGCCTCGGGCGGCACCGGGGAGATCCGGCCGTCGTCGACCTGGAGGGTCTCCTCGTCGCGGTCGTAGTGGACGGCGACCGGGCGCGAGGGCAACGGGGACCGTACGTACGGGCGCCGGCCGCCGGGCAACTTGGGGCGTTGGCCGTCCCGGCGCATCAGCCACAGCATCCGGCGGCCCAACTCGACGCCCTCGGACCAGAGCTCGGGGTCGGCGGTGAGCGGTACGGCCAACCCCGGCCGTACCGCCACCAGGACCCAGGCCAGGACGTCGACCGGGTCGGGGCGGTGGCCCAGGCGGTCGGTCAGGTGGTCCAACAGGCCCGGGGCCAGGTTGGGTTCGGTGCCTTCCGGCCGCCGGTAGAGGGGGCGGACCCGGCCCGGGCGGGCCAGCGGGAGGAGGGACGAGGCGAGCAGGAGTGGGCCCATGGAGCCGGGAGGCGCGGTCGGTGTCTCGACGACGAACACCTGCCGGTCGTCCGCCACCCGCCACAACTCCGGGCGGGCCGAGTCGATCAGCCGGTGGTCGGGGATCAGCCACTGCTCGTCGAAGGGCGCCCGCAGGACCCGTACCGGCTCCGCGCAGGGGCCGTGGGCGCGGGCCAGTTTCTCCGTGCCGCCGGCCCCGCCGGGGAGTTGGCCGACCGCCGAGTGCGTGGTGCGGGCGCGCGTCGGCTCGAACAGGGTGTCGCGGTCCGGTCCTTCGGCCTTCAGCAGGGCGTCCCAGCGTGCCTTCAGGGAGGCGGCGTCCGGGGCCGTCGGCCACCCCCGGCCCAGCCGTGGCGGTGCGACGGACCACGGCATGAGGTCCGCGAGCAGCGGAGCGTCGTCGTCGTGCGGCACGCTGGGCATCGTACGACGCCCCCTCCTCTCCCTGTCTCAGGTCGCGTCGAGAGTCACCGTGAAGGAGAAGCGGTCGCCCCGGTAGTGGATGACGGCCACGTCCAGCACCCGGCCCGTGTCGTCGTACGCGACACCCGTGTAGTGCAGGATCGGGCTGAGCAGGGGGACCCGGAGCAGCCGGGCCGTCTCCGGGTCGGCGAGGCGGGCCTCGACCGTGTCCGTGATGCGGCTGATGTCGATGCCGACGACGTCCCGCAGCACCTTGGTCATCGGCCAGCGGACCAGGTCGTGCCGGTCGATGCGCTCCGCGAGTTCCGGACGGACGTAGTTGCGGGCGTGGTTGGTCGGCTCACCGGTCTCCTCGTCGCCGCGCAGCCGGTGGTACGTGGCCACCTCCGCGAGATCCGGGAAGTACTCGGCGAGTTCGGCGGGCACGGGCGCGCTGCCGTGGTCGAGGAGCCGGGTCGTCATACCGGACTGCTGCGCCACGATCGCGTCGACCGAACCGAGCAGCCGTACGGGAACGCCTCGCCGGGCGTCCGGCTCGATGAACGTGCCGCGCCTGCGGTGGCGGCTGATGAGTCCCTCGTCCTCCAGCTCCTTGAGCGCCTGCCGCATGGTCAGCACGCTCACGCCGTAGTGACCCGCCAACTGCTCCTCGGTGGGCAGCCGCAGCGGGTCCCGGGCCGAGCGGCCGAGGATCGAGGCGCGCAGGGACTGCGAAACCTGGTACCAGAGCGGCAGTTTGCGGTTCAGGACGATCGAGTCAGGGGCGAAGGAGGTCACGGAGGTATCCGTACCGGTCGTGAACGCTCAGTGCAACGGGTGGAAGTGCCGCTGGAGGCCCGACCACACGTCGTCGTACCCGGGTTGCAGATGCTCCGCCCGTGCCGCCTGTGCCGTCAGGGTCACCGGCCAGCGCGTCTCGAACATGAACGCCAGCCCGTCGTCGACCTTCTGCGGCCGCAGCTCGGCGGCACCGGCCCGGTCGAAGGTCTCCCGGTCGGGCCCGTGCGCGGACATCATGTTGTGCAGCGAGCCGCCCCCGGGCACGAAGCCCCCCTTCCCGGCCGTCTTCGCGTCGTACGCGCCCTCGATGAGCCCCATGTACTCGCTCATCACGTTCCGGTGGAAGTACGGCGGCCGGAAGGTGTCCTCGCCCACCAGCCAGCGCGGCGCGAAGACGACGAAGTCGATGCCGGCGAGCCCGGGGGTGTCCGACGGGGACGTCAGCACCGTGAAGATCGACGGGTCCGGGTGGTCGTACGAGATCGTGCCCAGGACGTTGAAGCGGCGCAGGTCGTAGGCGTACGGGACATGGTTGCCGTGCCAGGCGACGACGTCGAGCGGGGAGTGGTCGTAGACGGCGGTCCAGAGGTTGCCGCAGAACTTGTTGACGACCTCCACCGGACCCTCGACGTCCTCGTACGCGGCGACCGGCGCCCGGAAGTCCCGTGGGTTGGCGAGCCCGTTGGCGCCGATCGGCCCGAGGTCGGGGAGCCGGAAGGGGGTGCCGTAGTTCTCGCACACGTACCCCCGGGCCCAGGCGTCGGTCAGCTCCACCCGGAAGCGCACCCCGCGCGGGAGGAGCGCGATCTGGCCCGGTTCGACGTACAGCAGCCCGAACTCGGTGCGCAGCAGCAGTCCGCCGTCCTCCGGGACGATAAGCAGCTCCCCGTCGGCGTCGCTGAACACCCGCTCCATCGAGGAGTTGGCGTGGTAGAGGTGCACGGCCATGCCGCTGCGCTGAGCGGCGTCGCCGTTGCCGCCGAGGGTCCACAGGCCCGCCAGGAAGTCCGTCCCGGCCGGGGGCTCGGGCAGCGGGTCCCAGCGGAGCCGATTGGGATCGGGCACGGATTCCGTGAAGGGGGCCGTACGGATCGAGCCATTGCCGGTGGGCGTGAACGGGGGGTGCGCGGCCGAGGGGCGGATGCGGTACAGCCAGGAACGGCGGTTGTGGGCGCGGGGCTCGGTGAACGCCGTACCGCTGAGCTGCTCGGCGTAGAGGCCCAGCGGAGCGCGTTGCGGCGAGTTGCGGCCCTCCGGGAGAGCGCCCGGGACGGCCTCCGAGCTGTGCTCATTGCCGAAACCGGAAAGCGACAAGAGCCCCGTGAGGCTGCCCGCCACCTCGGCGGCCTTCCGCGCGTTCTCGCCCATCCCGTGCTCCCTCTCGCTCCCTCGCCCTCATTCCTATGCTTCACCGTAGGATTCCGCCCTCGTGGGCGCAAGAGGGGAAAGTGAGGGGCACGGTTCACCGGACCGCCGCGGAGCGGCATGATGAGGCCTGTGCCCCAAGCGACCTCGCTACGTCGTGCGCCCGTACAGCGGCGCAGTGCCGAACGGCTGACCAGAATCCTCGACGCCTGTGCGGACCTCCTGGACGAGGTCGGCTACGACGCCCTGAGCACCCGGGCGGTGGCGATCCGCGCCGGCGTCCCCATAGGCTCCGTGTACCGCTTCTTCGGCAACAAGCGCGCCATGGCGGACGCGCTGGCCCAGCGGAACCTGGAGATCTTCACCACGCGCGTCACCGAACGCCTCGGGCAGCAGAGCGGCGGCGGGTGGCGGGTGGCCATGGACGCCGTGCTCGACGAGTACCTGGCCATGAAACGGACCGCGCCGGGTTTCTCGCTCGTCGACTTCGGCAACCAGATCCCGGTCGGCAAACGCGACGCCGAACCCAACCACCGCGTCGCTGACACCCTCACCACCCTCCTCGCCGGCGTTCTCGACCGCGCCCCTGACGACGACCTGCGCCGTACGTTCCTGGTCGCCACCGAGACCGCCGACACCCTGATCCACCTGGCCTTCCGGGTCGCCCCCGAGGGGGACGAGCGGATCATCGGGGAGATGCGGGAGCTGCTGCGGGCGTATCTGTCGAGGGTGCTCGACTGAGGTTCACGGGGGGATTCGCGGGCGGATTCCCTGGCGGATTCCCGGGTGTGGACGAGGTGGGTGCGGCCGAGGTGGGCCCGCGCAACCCCTCCCCACCATCCCTACCGGTCGGTATGCTCGGCTGCGATCGCGCGTCACCGCTGCCGCCACCCACCCGGGAGGACCCGTGTCCAGCCCCATCGACACCCGCACCGAATCCCGCACCGCCCTGCGTGTCTGCCCCCTGTGCGAGGCCACCTGCGGACTGACGCTCACCATCGAGAGCGGACGGGTCACCCGGGCCCGGGGTGACCGCGACGACGTGTTCAGCAAGGGCTTCATCTGCCCCAAGGGCGCCTCCTTCGGGGCCCTCGACAGTGACCCCGACCGGCTGCGCACCCCCCTCGTGCGACGGGACGGCGAGCTGCGCGAGGCGAGCTGGGCGGAGGCCTTCGACGCCGTCGCCGCCGGCGTCCGGGGCGTGGTCGAGCGGTACGGGGCGAACTCCGTCGGAGCGGTCTTCGGCAACCCCAACGTGCACACCATGGCCGGGGCCCTCTACCCGCCGGTCCTGCTCGCCGGTCTCGGCACGCGCAGTGTCTTCAGCGCCTCCACGGTCGACCAGATGCCCAAGCACGTCTCCAGCGGGCTCCTCTACGGAGACGCCAACGCGATCCCCGTACCCGACCTCGACCACACCGACCATCTGCTGATCATCGGCGCCAACCCCCTCGAGTCCAACGGGAGTCTGTGTACGGCACCGGACTTCCCCGGCAAGCTCAAGGCGCTCAGGGCGCGCGGCGGCACGCTCACCGTCATCGACCCGCGCCGCACCCGCACCGCCAGGCTCGCCGACCGGCACATCGCGATCCGCCCCGGCACGGACGCCCTGCTGCTCGCCGCGATGACATACGTGCTGTTCGACGAACACCTCGTCGACCTGGGCGAGTTGGCGCCCCACGTCCAGGGCCTCGACGAACTGGCCGCATCCGTCGAGGACTTCACGCCCGAGGCCGTCGCCGAGGCCTGTGACGTGGACGCCGGTACCATCCGCACCCTCGCCCGTGAACTCGCCGCAGCCCCAACTGCCGCCGTCTACGGCCGGATCGGCAGCTGCACCGTCCCGCACGGCACCCTCGCCAGCTGGCTGGTCGACGTCCTCGACATCCTCACCGGCAACCTCGACCGGCCCGGCGGTGCCCTCTTCCCCCAGGCGGCGACCGACAGGACACCCCGGCCGGCCGGTCCCAGCCACGGGTTCACGCTGGGCCGCTGGTACTCGCGGGTCAGTCAACACCCGGAAGTCAAGGGCGAGTTGCCGCTCTCCGCGCTCGCCGAGGAGATCGACACCCCCACCACCGAGGGAGAGCCGATCCGGGCCCTGATCGTCGTCGCCGCCAACCCCGTCCTGTCCGCACCGGACGGCAACCGGCTCGACAAGGCGCTGGACTCGCTCGACTTCATGGTGAGCGTCGACCCCTATCTGAACGAGACCTCACGCCACGCCCACGTCGTGCTGCCGCCGCCCCCGCCCTCGCAGAGCCCGCACCACGACTTCGCCTTCAACACCCTCGCCGTCCGCAACCAGGTCCGCTACAACCGCCCCGCGGTACCCCTGGAACCGGGCAGGATGGCCGAGACCGAGATCCTCGCGCGGATCGTCCTGGCCGCGACCGGCATGCACGGCGCCGACCCCGCCGCCGTGGACGCCCTGGTCATCGACCAGACCCTCGGCAAGGCGGTCAAGGAAGCCCATTCCCCGGTCCACGGCCGCGATCCGCAAGCCCTCGCCAAGGAACTGGACGGCGACACCGGCCCCGAGCGCCGCCTCGACCTGATGCTCCGCCTCGGCCCGTACGGCGACGGTTTCGGCGTACGGCCGGACGGGCTGACCCTGACGAAACTGCTCGCCCACCCGCACGGCATCGACCTCGGACCGCTCAAGCCCCGTCTGCCGCAGCCCCTCAAGACGCGCAGCGGCAGGATCGAACTCCTGCCGCAGCCCATCGCCGACGACCTGCCGCGCCTGCGTCACGCCCTGGGGGAGCGCCCCACCGGCCTCGTGCTCATCGGGCGCCGGCATCTTCGCTCCAACAACAGCTGGATGCACAACGTGCCCGCGCTCACCGGCGGTTCCAACCGCTGCACCCTGCACATCCACCCCGAGGACGCCGCCCAGCTCGGTGTCGCGGACGGAGACCCCGTACGGGTCAAGGGCGCCGGGGGAGAAGTGGTGGCCCCGGCCGAGATCACCGACGTCGTCCGGCGCGGGGTCGTGAGCCTGCCCCACGGGTGGGGACACGACCGGCCGGGCACCCGGCTCACGCACGCCGCGGTCGACCCCGGCGTCAACATCAACCAGGTCCTCGACGGCAGTCTGCTGGACCCGCTGTCGGGCAACGCCGTACTGAATGGTGTACCCATCGACCTCGCGCCAGCAGGCACAACGCTGTGACCTGGAGTTTTGCGCTTATTGCTCGCACGTCAACGTCTTGTTAAGGCTTGTGTAAGCGCCCTAACGTCAACGCACTGCCGACTCCGGTGGGAGTTCAAGGGCGAACGTTAGGTAACCCACTCATGTTGACCATCCTGGGCTTCACGATGATCGCGACCTTCCTGGTCCTGATCATGATGAAGAAGATGTCGCCGATCGCGGCGCTCGTACTGATCCCGGCACTGTTCTGTGTCTTCGTCGGGAAGGGCGCCAAGCTCGGTGACTACGTCATCGACGGCGTCACCAGCCTCGCCCCCACCGCGGCGATGCTCATGTTCGCGATCGTCTACTTCGGTGTGATGATCGATGTCGGCCTCTTCGACCCGATCGTCCGAGGCATCCTGAAATTCGCCAAGGCCGACCCGCTGCGCATAGTCGTCGGCACGGCGATCCTCGCGGCGATCGTGTCCCTCGACGGCGACGGCTCGACCACCTTCATGATCACGGTCTCGGCGATGTACCCCCTGTACAAGCGCCTCAAGATGAGCCTCGTCGTGATGACCGGCGTCGCCGCGATGGCCAACGGTGTGATGAACACCCTTCCCTGGGGCGGCCCGACAGCCCGTGCGGCGACGGCCCTGAAGCTGGACGCGAGCGACATCTTCGTCCCGATGATCCCGGCGCTCGCCGTCGGCCTGGCCTTCGTCATCGCGCTCTCCTACGTCCTCGGCCGCCGCGAGCGCAAGCGGCTCGGCGTGCTCACGCTGGACGCGGTCCTGGTGGAGGAGCCGGAGCAGGAGACGGAGACCGTGCTCGTCGGCGCCGGCTCGGGCGCCAAGTCGGCCGTCGGATCCGGTGCGGGCAACCCTGCCGCGTCCACCGGCGGTTCGGGCGGCGAGGGCCCCGTCGACAGCGACACGGACGATGACGACGACCGGATGCTGAAGGTCCTCGACCCGAACCGCGCCACCCTGCGCCCCAAGCTCTACTGGTTCAACGCGCTCCTCACGGTCACGCTCCTCACCTCCATGATCATGGAGTGGCTGCCGATCCCGGTGCTGTTCCTGCTCGGCGCCGCGCTCGCCCTGACGGTCAACTTCCCGCACATGCCCGACCAGAAGGCCCGGCTCGGCGCCCACGCCGAGAACGTCCTCAACGTCTCCGGCATGGTCTTCGCCGCCGCCGTCTTCACCGGCGTCCTCACCGGCACCGGCATGGTCGACCACATGGCCCGCTGGCTCGTCGACAACATCCCCGACGGCATGGGCCCGCACATGGCCTTCGTCACCGGCCTGCTGAGCATCCCGCTCACCTACTTCATGTCGAACGACGGCTTCTACTTCGGCGTCCTGCCGGTCCTCGCCGAGGCCGGCGCCGCCCACGGCGTCTCCCCGCTGGAGATCGCCCGCGCCTCCCTCATCGCCCAGCCCCTGCACATGTCCAGCCCGCTCGTCCCCGCCGTATACGTTCTCGTCGGCATGGCGAAGGTCGAGTTCGGCGACCATACGAAGTTCGTCGTCAAGTGGGCCGTGCTGACATCGCTGGCGATCCTCGGGTCGGGAATCCTGTTCGGGCTCATCTGATCCACGTCTGATCCACGTCATCGGATTCACGTCCGAACCGCGCATCCGTCCGAAAGGACACGACTATGAGGCCCGGTGGGAACCGCGGCTGGCTGCTCCGCCTCGTCATCGCCTTCAGCTTCACGCAGGGGGCGGTGTCGATGGCCCGGCCCGCCGTCTCCTACCGGGCCCTCGCGCTGGGCGCGGACGAGAGGGCGATCGGCGTCATCGCCGCCGCGTACGCACTGCTCCCGCTCTTCGCCGCCGTACCGCTGGGCCGCCGTACCGACCACGGCCGCTGTGCGCCCCTGCTGACCGTCGGCGCGATCCTCATCTCGGGCGGCTGCGCGCTGGGCGCCACCGCCGGCTCCCTGCCCGCCATGGCCGCGTGGAGCGGAGTGATGGGCCTCGGTCACCTCTGCTTCGTCATCGGCGGCCAGTCACTCGTCGCCCGCCGGTCCGCCCCGCACGAACAGGACCGCAACTTCGGCCACTTCACCATCGGCGTCTCCCTCGGCCAGTTCATCGGCCCGATGGCGGCCGGCGCGCTGATCGGCGGCCACGACATGGCCGGCACCAGCGCCCGCGCCCTGCTGGTCGCGGGCGCGGTCGCCGCGTTGTCGTTCACGTCGCTCTGGCGCGTCGAGGACCGTACGGCCGTCAAGTCCCGTACGGAACAAGGCGACCGCGTCCCCGTGCGCCGCATTCTGCGCACCCGGGGAGTCCCCGCGGGCATCTTCGTCAGCCTCGCCGTGCTGTCCGCGACGGACATCCTCACCGCCTACCTTCCGGTGGTCGGCGAACACCGGGGCATCGCACCGGCGGTGATCGGCGTACTCCTCGGACTGCGCGCGGCGGCCACCATCGCGTGCCGTCTCGTGCTGACGCCCTTGCTGCGGCTGCTCGGCCGCCGGCTGCTGCTCACCGTGACCTGTCTGCTGGCGGCGCTGCTCTGCGCGGGGATCGCGCTGCCGGTGCCGGTGTGGGGGCTGGCTCTCATGCTCGCGGCCCTGGGCTTCTGCCTGGGCGTCGGACAGCCGCTGTCGATGACGACGGTCGTCCAGGCCGCTCCGGCCGGCGCCCGCTCCACCGCCCTCGCGCTGCGCCTGACCGGCAACCGGCTCGGCCAGGTCGCCGCGCCCGCGACGGCGGGTCTGGTCGCCGGGGTCACGGGCGGGGCGGCACCTTTCGTGATGCTCGGCGCGCTGCTGTTGCTGTCGTCGGGCATCGCCGCGCGCTCGTCGGCTCCACCGGCGCCGACGGAGAAGCGGGAGAGGGCCAAGAGGGTGGTGTCCGACGGGGCGTAGGGCGTGCTTCCGCCGTTGTGGGCGCTTATGTGAAAGAGAGTCTGAAGAAGCTGGATTGGTATGAAAATCTTCTGACTCGGAGGAGCCGCGCATGACCACCTCGCTCCGTCCACGCCGATCCGGCGCTCGCGGCGCCGCACTCGCGGCCCTGACCCTCGCGGGCACCGCCCTGTCGCGACCCCCGCCGTCGCCGCCCCCGGCGACAACGGAGACGTCAAGATCCACAAGATGGGTACGCCCTTCACCGACCAGCGCAACGAGCCGAAGGTCGGCGACTTCTACCTCGCCGCGTTCAACTTCGACGACCTCCCGGACGGCCAGGACATCGAGTGGTCCATCGAGACCCAGCCCCTGGAGGCGAACGGCGCCACCCTCAACGACACCATCGACCTGGAGCCCGACGGCACCGGCCACACCATGCCCCTCTCGCTGCCGGACGGTCAGTACAAGCTGACGTGGAAGATCGTCGGCGGCAACGGCGCGGGCAAGCAGAAGGTGTTCCAGGTCGACTGCCCGCTCGGCAACCCGACCGCGACACCGACCCCGCCCGGCGGCCCGGGCGGCCCCGGCGGTGGCCCCGGCGGGCCTGGTGGAGGCCATGGCGGCCCGCACGGCGGGGTGCCCGCGGGCGGCGGCGGTGTGGCCCCGGCGGAGGCGTTCTCGCCGGTCGCCGGTGCGGCTGCCGTGGGCCTGATCGTGGTCGGCGGAGTCGTCTGTCTCCGCAGGCGCCGACGTGCCGATGGCGCGGCCTGACCCCGCCCGTCGGCGCCGGCCATGGCGCCGGACGCGCGCCTACCGCCTCACCCGCACGGTCGTCCTGACCGTCACCCTGGCGGTGGGCGGCGTCTGCTGGTCCCGGGCCGACGAGCCCGCCCCCGCACCCGTCACCGCCACGGACGGCACCCTGGTCGCGCCGTCCGCCGGGAACGGCGAGAGGGCCGGGGCGGGGACGGCGGCAGAGGAGCGGCGACCGGATCCGGCCGCGACGGCACCGGCGGGCGGGCCCGCGAAGGAGCTGTCAGGGGCCGCCGGGCCACCATCGTCCACCGGGCCGGCCCGGGCGCCCGGACCCGCTCAGGGGCGGCCGGAGCCAACCCCGCCAACCCCGCCCGCCGTGCCGAACCGGCCTGGCCGGACCCGCGAAGAGCCGGCCAGGGCCGGCCAGGCCGACCCCACCGACAGCCCGCCCGAAGGCGCCGGCCCCGCCACGCCCGCCCGCGCTCCCGCCCCACGACGTTCACCCTCCCGTACCTCGGCATCGAGGCGCCGGTCGTGGATCTGCGCCTCGACCGCCACAGGCAGCTCACCGCGCCCCCGGACGACAACTCCAACCTGGTCGGCTGGTACGCGGACGGTCCGTCGCCCGGGGAGAACGGCACGGTGATCGTCGTGGGGCATCGGGACACCCGTGCCGGTCCCGCCGTGTTCATCGGGCTCGACGCGGTCACGCCCGGGCGGCGGGTCGAACTCCGGCGCGTGGACGGGCGTACGGCCGTCTACACCGTCGACGCCGTGAAGACGTACGACAAGGCGAACTTCCCCAGCCGTGAGGTGTACGGCGCCCGCGCCCGCCCCGAGAGCTGCGGCTCATCACCTGCGGCGGCGGCTACGACCGACGGACCGGCTACACCGGCAACATCGTGGTGTACGCGCACCTCACCGCCACGCGATAAGCCGTCCGGCGTTCGAGGACAGGCGAGTTCAGCGCGCACCCGGGTCCGGGGGCACCGCCCCCACCGCCACCTTCGCCCGGGACCGCGACACCGCCACGCCCGCGAGACACAGCCCACCGCCCGCCAGGGTGAGCAGCCCCGGCACCTCGCCCAGCGCCAGCCAGGACATCAGCACCACCAGAGCCGGTACGGCGTACGTGGTCGCCCCCATGCGGCTGGCCGTCGTACGGGCCAGGGCGTAGGCCCAGGTCGTGAACGCCAGCGCGGTCGGGAAGACGCCCAGGTAGATCATGTTGAGGGTGGCGGAGAGCGGCGCGTCGGCCACCTCGCCGACCAGTTGCCCGGCGAACGGCAGACAGGTCAGGGCCCCGACCAGACAGCCGAACGTCGTGGCCTGGAGGGCGCTCGCCCGGGCCAGCGCCGGCTTCTGCGCGACAACGCCGGTGGCCCACGCCGCCGCCGCGAGCAGACACAGCGCCACCCCGAGCACCGAGGTGCCGGCCCCGCCCGACATCGAAAGGCCCACGGTCACCGCGCCCGCGAACGACACCGCCATGCCCGCGAGCAGCCGGGGCGGCATCGGGTCGCCGAGCAGCCGGGTGCCGAGCAGGGCTATGAGCAGGGGTCCCACGTTCACCACGAGGGCGGCCGTCCCCGCGTCCACCTGCTGTTCGCCCCAGTTCAGGACGACCATGTAGACGCCGAACCACAGCACTCCCGAGATCGCGATCCCGCGCCAGGCCGACCGGGGCGGCAGCCCCTCCCGCCGGACCAGGCAGATGGCCCCCAGGGTCACGAACCCGGCGAGCATCCGCCCGAGCGCCAGCGCGCCCGGCGAGTACGCGGCTCCCGCACTGCGGATCGACACGAACGCCGACGCCCACAGCACCACGGTCACACAGGCCGCGACGGCGGCGAGCACCTCCGCTCGGAAGACCGGACGGGAGGGCGAAAGGGAGGTCATCATGCTCCAGAGGCTAGGGAGGAAGGACGAAGAGGGCGCGCGATTTTCCGGGCGTGCGGTTGTATGCCTGTTCGGGCCTGCGGCTGTACGGTGCTCACCGCCGCTCAGCGCAACGCCGTTGCCTCGATTCCGAGAAGCTCGTTGAACGCGCGTTCCCCTTCTGGGGTCACCCTGACCGCCCGTTCCGAGCCGATGCGTTCGCACCAGCGCGCGTCCAGGGCGCGCCGGCACAGGGCCGCGCCCGCGGTGCCCGCGAGGTGGGGGCGGCGTTCGGTCCAGTCGAGGCAGGCTCGGGTCAGGGGTCGGCGACCGGCGCGGTCGAGGTCGATGCCCGCCGTGGCGAACCAGCGCAGCCCGGCGTCCGTGAGCGCGAAGCCCGTGTCCTGGCGCAGCAGCCCCCGCCCGGTCAGCGCGTCGGTGAGGGCGATGCCGAGCCGTCCGGCGAGATGGTCGTAGCAGGTCCGGCCGCGTGCCATCGCGGACCCGGCACCCGACTCGCGCAGCGTGCGCGGGCGTTGAGCCGCGGCCGGCCCGACCTGGGCGGCCAGGTCCTCGACGAGCTGGGCCACACCGGCGTCGGCCAGCCGCACGTAACGATGCCGGCCCTGACGCTCCTCGGTGAGCAGCCCGCCGGCCACGAGCTTGCCCAGGTGCTCGCTCGTCGTCGACGCGGCGACCCCGGCGTACCGTGCCAGCTCCCCGGCGGTCCACGCCCGCCCGTCCAGCAGCGCCAGCAGGAACCCGGCCCGGGTCTCGTCCGCCAGCAGCCCGGCCAGCGCCGCGAGACCGGACGCCAGGCCCGGTGCCCGCGCGCTCCTCGCATCCCTCGTGCTCATGGGCCCAGCATGCGGTACGCACATTTCGGCGCCCACCGAAGTGTGCGCGCGGCGGAAGGGCGGCCCGGCTCTCTACTGCGGTCGCCCGAGCTGCTCGTACTGCTGTGCCAGCCCGTCGAGCAGTGCCGTCAGGCCGGTCTCGAAGGCGCGCTCGTCGATCTTCTCCTGCTGATCGGAGAGGAGGTGGGCCTGGCCGAGATGGGGGTAGTCGGCCGGGTCGTACGCGCTCTCGTCGTCCACGAAGCCCCCGGCGAAGGAGCCGAGCGCGGAGCCCATGATGAAGTACCGCATCAGCGCGCCGATCGAGGTGGCCTGGGCGGGCGGCCAGCCGGCCTCGACCATCCCGCCGTAGACGGCGTCGGCGACCCGTAGGCCCGCTGGTCGACGGCCGGGACCGAGGGCCATCACCGGAACGATGTTCGGATGGTCGCGCAGCGCGGCCCGGTAGGAGACGGCCCAGTCGTGCAGCGCGGTACGCCAGTCGAGGGCGCCCTCGCCCCCGTCGCCACGCTCGAACATCGACAGGTCGACCAGCCCGCTCACCGAGTCGGCCACCGCCTCCAGGATCTGGTCCTTCGTGCGGAAGTGGTTGTAGAGGGACGGCCCACTGACGCCAAGTTCGGCGGCGAGCCGTCGGGTCGACAGGGCGGCCAGTCCTTCCGTGTCCACCAGCGCCCGTGCCGTCTCGACGATCAGGTCGGTGCTGAGGAGGGGCTTGCGCGGTCGGGCCATGGCGCACATAGTAGGGCTGCGGCTTTAAACTAGCAGTGCTAATTTAAATGCGATCCTATGAGGTGGGGCCCGTCATGAACCTGGAACTGAGCGAGGAACAGACCGCCGTCCAGCGGCTCGCCCGGGACTTCGTCGACCAGGAGATCACCCCGAACGTCGTCGCCTGGGACCGCGCCGAGAACGTCGACCGGTCGATCGTGAAGAAACTCGGCGAGGTCGGCTTCCTGGGGCTGACTGTCGACGAGGAGTACGGCGGCTCGGGCGGCGACCATCTTTCCTACTGCCTGGTGACCGAGGAACTCGGCCGCGGGGACTCCTCGGTGCGTGGAATCGTCTCCGTGTCCCTGGGGCTGGTGGCCAAGACCATCGCCCACTGGGGGAGTGAGGGGCAGAAGCGCCAGTGGCTGCCCGGGCTCACCTCCGGTACGTACGTCGGCTGCTTCGGGCTGACCGAGCCGGGCACCGGGTCCGACGCGGGCAACCTCACCACACGGGCGGTGCGTGAGGGCGAGGAGTACGTCGTCAACGGCACCAAGATGTTCATCACGAACGGCACCTGGGCCGACGTCGTCCTGCTCTTCGCCCGCTCCACCGACGCCCCGGGCCACAAGGGCGTCTCCGCCTTCCTCGTGCCGACCGACACCCCCGGACTGACCCGCCGCACTCTCCACGGCAAGCTCGGGCTGCGCGGTCAGGCCACCGCCGAACTGGTCTTCGAGGACGTCCGTGTGCCGGCCTCCGCGATGCTGGGCCCTGAGGGCAAGGGCTTCTCCGTGGCCATGTCGGCGCTCGCGAAGGGACGGATGTCGGTCGCCGCCGGGTGCGTCGGGATAGCCCAGGCCGCCCTCGACGCGGCCGTCCGGTACGCGGGGGAGCGTGAGCAGTTCGGCGGGCCGATCGCCCGGCATCAACTCGTGCAGGAGCTGATCAGTGACATCGCCGTGGACGTCGACGCGGCCCGGCTGCTGACCTGGCGGGTCGCCGACCTGATCGACCGGGGTCTGCCCTTCGCGACCGAGTCCTCCAAGGCCAAGCTCTTCGCCTCCGAGGCAGCCGTCCGCGCCGCGAACAACGCCCTCCAGGTGTTCGGCGGCTACGGCTACATCGACGAGTACCCGGCGGGCAAGCTCCTGCGCGACGCCCGCGTGATGACCCTCTACGAGGGCACGAGCCAGATCCAGAAACTGCTGATCGGCCGCGCGCTGACGGGCGTATCGGCCTTCTGAGTACGTTCCTGAGTATGTCGACGGATGTGGCGCGGGCCACGTCCGCCGATTCTTGTCCCCATGAGTGAGAGACCCGTCCAGCAGCAGAGCACGGCGGCCTTCTACGGTCAGGCCGTCGCGTCCTTCGGAATCGCCCTGGGGGCGACGGCCGTCGGTATCTTCCGGTTGCAGGCCGACGCCTGGGTGCGCGGCTTCCTCGGTATCGCCGTCCTGTATCTGGTGACCTCCGCCTTCACCCTGGCCAAGGTCATCCGGGACCGCCAGGAGGCGGGCCAGATCGTCAGCCGGGTCGACCAGGCCCGCCTGGACAAGCTGCTCGCCGAGCACGACCCCTTCGAGCACCGCTGATCACGAAGGCGCGGATCTCCCGGGCCCCTGACCGGGTGCGCTAAGCGCCCGCTCACCCGCGGCGGTAGAGTAAGGGCTCACTGTCGGCGAAAGGGGCGAACGGGCGATGAGTACGGCGGAGCAGACGGCCGGCGGCGAGGCGGCGCCCTGGGGTGAGGTGACCCCTGACGCGGCCCGGCGGCTGCTCATCGCCGCGGTGGAGGCCTTCGCGGAGCGCGGCTACCACGCGACGACGACCCGTGACATCGCGGGCCGCGCGGGCATGAGCCCGGCCGCGCTCTACATCCACTACAAGACCAAGGAAGAGCTGCTCCACCGGATCAGCAGGATCGGCCACGAGAAGGCCGTCGACATCCTGCGGACGGCGGCACAGACCGAGGGCACCGCTACCGAGCGGCTGGCCGAGGCCGTCAGCTCCTTCGTCCGCTGGCACGCCGGGGGCCGCACCACCGCCCGGGTCGTGCAGTACGAACTCGACTCCCTCGGCCCCGACGCCCGCGCCGAGATCCTCGCGCTGCGCCGCCAGTGCGACGCCGAGGTGCGCGGAATCATCGAGGACGGGGTGGAGGCGGGCGAGTTCGACGTGCCCGACGTGCCGGGTACGACGCTCGCCGTGCTGTCGCTGTGCGTCGACGTGGCCCGTTGGTTCAACGTCAACGGTTCGCGTACGCCGGACGAGGTCGGCGCGCTCTACGCCGACCTCGTGCTGCGCATGGTGGGGAAGGGCGGGCCGGTCTCACCGGCTCACAGGTAGTACCGCGACACCGACTCGGCGACACACACCGGCTTGTCGCCGCCGTCGCGCTCCACGGTGAAGCCGACGGTGACCTGGACGCCGCCGGGGACGTCGTCCACGCCGTTGATCGTGGCGGTGGCGCGCAGGCGGGAGCCCACCGGCACGGGCGCGGGGAAACGCACCTTGTTCGTCCCGTAGTTGACGCCCATCCTGACGCCCTCGACCGTGATCAGCTGCGGCCCGAACAGAGGCAGCAGCGAGAGGGTCAGATAGCCGTGCGCGATGGTGGTCCCGAAGGGGCCGGCCGCCGCCTTCTCCGGGTCGACGTGGATCCACTGGTGGTCGCCGGTGGCGTCCGCGAACAGGTCCACGCGCTTCTGGTCGATCTCCAGCCAGTCGGTGTACCCCAACTGCTCACCGACCGCCGCCTTCAGCTCGTCCGCGCCCCTGAAGATCCTCGGCTCTGCCATGTCCCGGCCTCCTCGCCACTGTGCCATCGCATTGTGTCGCACTATCTCTAAGCAACTGCTTAGCATGGTGGGCCGTGGACCCCCTGTCAACGGACTGCGGTCCGAGTGGGGTGGGTAGGGTTCGAGGGGTGCCCCAGATTCCCGAGAAGATCCATGAACTCACGGTCGGCCAGCTCGCCGCCCGCAGCGGCGCCGCCGTCTCCGCCCTGCACTTCTACGAGTCCAAGGGCCTCATCACCAGCCGCCGCACCTCGGGCAACCAGCGCCGCTACAGCCGTGACGCGCTGCGCCGGGTCGCCTTCGTCCGGGCCGCGCAGCGCGTCGGCATCCCGCTCGCCACGATCCGCGAGGCGCTCGCCGAGCTCCCCGAGGAACGCACCCCCACCCGGGAGGACTGGGCCCGTCTCTCCGAGCACTGGCGTTTCGAACTCGACGAGCGCATCAAGCAGTTGAACCGGCTCCGGGACCATCTCACCGACTGCATCGGCTGCGGCTGTCTGTCCCTGGAGGGCTGCGTCCTCTCCAACCCGGACGACGCCTTCGGCGAGAGCCGGGCGGGCTCCCGCCTCATGGTGGAGAGGAACGGCGCCGGTCCGGCTACTCGTACTCCGTCCCGCCCTTGCGCGTCAGATACGCCGGACTGACAGCCTTGGCGATCGCCCTGCCGCCGGTCACCGGGCTGTACCGCTCGACGGCCGGCCGGATCACCACACCCTCCCGCAGATGCAGCTCCCGCCCGGACACCGTCTCGCGCCCGCTCGCGATCTCCAGGACCCGCTCGACGTCGTACGGACCCTCGTAGAGCCTCGGTACGAGCGGCAGCCGGCCCTCCAGCAGCTCGGCCGCGTCCAGCCAGCGCACCTCCCCGTCGACCTCCACGGACACGTCGAACACGGCGTACCCCAGCGTCTCGCGCCGCCCGTCCGCGCCGTACGTCAGGTCCTGTACGCCCGCTCCGTACACCTCGCCGAAGATGCCGACCCGGCGCGCGCCGAGCCGCTCGGCGAGGCGGGCGGCGGTCTCGGCGACGCCGTGGGCGGTCACCGCACGCCAGTACAGATTGCGCGGGTCCTCCTTCAGGGCGAGGGACTTGGCGCCGAACCCCTTCGAGGAGACCTGGGTGCGTTTCCCGTCGGCGAGATAGGTGAGCAGGCAGGCCGAGCCGTGCAGCTTCTCGGTGAGGACGACCGGCTCGCCCGGCGTGAAGATGTCGGGGTAGCGCTGGATGTTCTCGATGTCGACCCAGCTCAGCAGGTCGGGCGCGGACTCGACTTCGCCGTTCATGGTGGGCGGGATCGGCGGCACCCACTTGACGACGCCCAGCCGCTCCGCGAAGTCGGTGCGTTCGGCGGCGGCCCGCGTCAGGTCGACGCCGTCGAGCGCGCGGGGGCGGCAGACGATGCCCTGCGAGAGCTCGCCGCGCAGCCGTACCGCCTTGACCCGGTCCGACTTGCTCCCCGCCAGCCGTCCGGTCAGGCCCAGCTCTTCGACCAGTTCGGCCGGCAGCACGGACTGCTCGGGGATGTACACGGCCGTGTCGCCGGTCCGGTACACGCCCTTGGCGACGACGGCGCGGTACAGGCCCACCTGGGCCAGTTCGAGTGCGTCGGCGTTGGGGTGCGGGTGGATGGTGAGGGTTTCGGCGGTGACGCGCAGCGTCGACATGGGTGGCTCCTCAGTGGGGTTTCATCGTCGCCAACTCTCCTTGGGGGAAAGGGGTGGAGCCATGGGTTTTGTCTGTGCTATGGGCTCCGCCGGGTGCGGGGTTTCGTCTGCGGGTTCGGTGGGGGCTGGTCGCGCAGTTCCCCGCGCCCCTAAAAGACGCGCAGTTCCCCGCGCCCCTGAAAGGCCGCGCGGTTCCTCGCGCCCCGAGAGGACCGCGCGGTTCCTCGCGCCCCGAGAGGACCGCGTGGTTTCTCGCGCCCCTAGAGGACCGCGTGGTTCCTCGCGCCCCTGGAAGATCGCGCGGTGTTCGATTGGGGGTGCGGCATCCCCGGCGCACCCCCGCCGTGTTCAGGCCGACGCCAGTAGCAGTCGTCCGCGCCTGGACTCCGCCAGGGCCTCGGGGGTCAGTACAGGGCGTGGCACCACGATGCCGCACTCCGTGCAGACCGGACCCGACGACGGCTCATGGGCCAGGTCGTACTTCCAGGTGAGGCGCTCCCCGTCGCACACCGGGCACACCGAGCCCGGGTCGCGCTCCAGGGCGGCGATCAGCCGTCGCAGCACCTCGGCCAGCGGTTCGTGGGGGTGGACCCCCGGGTCGTCGCACCAGGCCACCCCGAACCCACCCCAGGTCAGCCGATGCCAGTCGTCCACGCTTCCGGGCCGGCGCAGCCCGTCGAACTTCTCCTTCTTGCGGCGCTTCGCGAACTCCACCTCGTAGGCAAGCCAGACCGAGCGCGCTTCCTCGAGCTCCTCCAGTGCGGCCACGAGCCGCGCTGGATCGGGGGACCGGTCCTCCGGTCCGAACCCCGCCCGGGAGCACAGGTGGTCCCAGGTCGCCCGGTGCCCGTAAGGGGCGAACCGCTCAAGGCACTTACGGAGCGAATACCGCCGCAGTGCCAGATCGCACCGCGGGTCCCGCACCTGTCTCGCCAGACTCCGGAAACCGGCCATCGCCTTGCACCTCCGTCACATCTGCACCTGTACTTCGGTCACTTCGGCGTCGTCGAACGGACGTCGCCGAATAGACGTATCGACAAGCGATTCGGCTCCATCTGTTTTCCGATGACGGCCAAACGCCGCTCGCCGGGCCCCCTCGGGACCGACGTCAACGGCCTTAAGCCGTCCGCCGGACCACCCTTCACGGTTACCTCCCGCACCTGTCGGACCTCTGTGCAACACCTGTTGAGCACGGCGCCGGACCACGTTTGCTTCCAGCGCCTCGAAGTGCCCCCGCACTCCCCAACGCAATTCCTGTACCACGTTGTTCAAAAGTGACGCATGTTCATCTTCAATCGCGGGGATACCGGCGGTAACCTCTGGCCCACTCCGTTCGGAGTGGCCCACCCCCCGGTCCGGAGGAGCTGCCATGTCACGGCGCACCCCAGGCAACACCGTCGATAGAACCTTCGACAGACTGAGAACTCCCGGCGGACTCTTCGGGTTCCTGAAGACCGCAGCCGTATGCACGCTCATCGCAGGTCTTTTGTCGCCTCTTTCCCCCATGTCCCCGGCGACCGAGGCCCACGCCGCAGCGTCCAACGACTACTGCGGAGCCCAGTGTTCCGACATCCTGCCGCCCGGCCAGAACGGCAACGCGACCCTCGCGCAGATCCTGCTCAACCAGGCCTTCGGGTCCCAGCCGGACCACGCCGAGGACCAGCTCGCGCCCTATGCCAACCTGGCCACGGGCTACTCCGGACTCACCAACGCGACCATCAACAACTTCTTCAACGACGCCTCGTTCGGGGTCCCCGCCGACCAGGTCGCCTCCACCCTCGCGCCGGCCGGCCGCACCGACGTGACCATCGTCCGTGACAAGAAGACGGGTGTGCCGCACATCACAGGCACCACCCGCTACGGCACCGAGTTCGGCGCCGGGTACGCGGCGGCGCAGGACCGCCTCTGGCTGATGGACGTCTTCCGGCACGTCGGACGCGGCCAGCTCACCCCCTTCGCCGGCGGCGACCCCTCCAACCAGGGCCTCGAGCAGGAGTTCTGGCGCCACGCCCCCTACACCGAGGCCGACCTCCAGGCCCAGATAGACAACGCGGTCGCCACCAACGGCGCCCGCGGCCAGCAGGCCCTCGCCGACGTCAACGCCTACGTCGCCGGCATCAACGCCTACATCGACGCCTCCGACAGCGGCCGTTACTTCCCCGGCGAGTACGTCCTCACCGGCTGGAAGGACTCCGTCACCAACGCGGGCACCATCCAGAAGTTCAAGGCCACCGACCTGGTCGCGCTGGCCTCGGTGATCGGCGCGCTCTTCGGGTCCGGAGGCGGCGGCGAGGTCAACAACGCGATCTCACTGATGGCCGCCCAGTCCAAGTACGGCGTCACCGAGGGCACCAAGGTCTGGGAAGCCTTCCGCGAACGCAACGACCCCGAGGCCGTTCTCACCGTCCACAACGGCGAGAGCTTCCCGTACGCGACCCCGCCCGCCGACCCGCAGGGCGAGGCCCTGCCCGACGCGGGCACGGTCGCCGAGGAACCGATGGTGTACGACCGTACGGGCAGCGCCGCCACCGCGACCGCGACCAGCACCACCAGCACGGCGACGGCCACCGCCCTCACCTCCGCCAAGCGCGGTATGTCCAACGCCCTGGTGGTGAGCGGCGCCAAGACGGCCAGCGGCCACCCGATCGCCGTCTTCGGCCCGCAGACGGGCTACTTCGCCCCCCAGCTGCTCATGCTTCAGGAGATCCAGGGCCCGGGCATCAGCGCACGCGGCGCCTCCTTCGCGGGGCTGAGCATGTACGTCGAACTCGGCCGTGGCCAGGACTACGCCTGGAGCGCGACGACCTCCGGGCAGGACATCATCGACTCGTACGCGGTCGAGCTGTGCCAGGACGACGTCCACTACCTCTACCACGGCACCTGCACCGCGATGGAGAAGATCGAGCAGACCAACGCCTGGAAGCCGACCACGGCCGACGGCACGGCAGCCGGCTCCTACCGGATGCAGGTCTACCGCACCAAGTACGGCCCGGTGAGCCATCGGGCCACGGTCGGCGGCAAGAAGGTCGCCTATACCACCCTGCGTTCCTCCTACATGCACGAGGCCGACTCGATCATCGGCTTCCAGATGCTCAACGACCCGGACTACGTGAAGAGCCCGGCGACCTTCCAGTCCGCCGTGCAGCACATCAACTTCACCTTCAACTGGTTCTACGCCGACTCCACCCACACCGCGTACTACAACAGCGGTGACAACCCGGTGCGCGCGAGCGGAGTCGACGCCGAGTTCCCGGTCTGGGCGCAGTCCGCGTACGAATGGCGGAACTGGAACCCGACGACGAACACCGCCGACTACACGCCGGCCTCCGCCCACCCCAACTCGGTCGACCAGGACTACTACATCTCCTGGAACAACAAGCAGGCCAAGGACTACACCACCGCCTCCTGGGGCAACGGTTCCGTCCACCGCGGCAACCTCCTCGAGGACCGGGTCAAGAAGCTCGTCGCGGCGGGCGGAGTGACACGGGCGCAGCTGGTGAAGGCGATGGCCGACGCCGCGCTCGCCGATCTGCGGGCCGAGGACGTGCTGCCGAAGCTGCTGCGGGTCATCAACAGCTCGACGGTCACCGACACCACGGCCGCGGCGGCCGTCAGCAAGCTGTCCGCGTGGGTGACGGCGGGCGGCAAGCGCACGGAGACGTCGGCGGGTTCGAAGACGTACGCCAACGCCGACGCGATCCGCATCCTCGACGCCTGGTGGCCGCTGCTGGTGCAGGGCGAGTTCCAACCGGGCCTCGGCAACGACCTCTACACCGCCATCACCGCCAACCTCCCCGTCGACGAGGCACCCTCGGCCGCACACGGACCGACCGGGGCGCACGCGGGAAGTTCCTTCCAGTACGGCTGGTGGAGCTACGTCGACAAGGACATCCGGGCGATCCTCGGTGACCCGGTGCAGGGCGGGCTGACGCAGAAGTACTGCGGCGGCGGCACGCTCAGCGGCTGCCGGGACGTCCTGATCAGCACCCTGAAGACCGCGGCGGGCAAGACGGCCGCCCAGGTCTACCCCGGCGACACGCTGTGCGCGGCGGGCAACCAGTGGTGCGCCGACTCGATCGTCCAGCGCACCCT
This sequence comes from Streptomyces sp. ME02-8801-2C, assembly GCF_033793965.1. Lineage (NCBI taxonomy): Bacteria > Bacillati > Actinomycetota > Actinomycetes > Kitasatosporales > Streptomycetaceae > Streptomyces > Streptomyces sp. ME02-8801-2C. Next base: position 124,799 of record NZ_JARAXP010000007.1, read on the forward strand.
GGGAGGCATCAAGCACTACAACATCAGCTGGCAGAACCGGCCGACCTACCAGCAGGTCGTCGAGTTCACCTCACACCGGTGACAGCTGATGACTGACAGCCGGTAACGGCTGGGGTGTTGCGGCGGCGGGTCAGTGGATACGGCCCGCCGCCAGCACCAACCGGGCGAGTTCCGGGTGACATATGTCGCTGTGGGCTCCCGACGGGGGCCCACCGCGCTTCACCACGGCCGCCGCGTCCACGTTCACGCATCCGTCCGCCGGCAGCCTCGTCGGCTCGAGAGCGTCCGCGAGCGTCAACCTGACGGTACCCGGTACCGCCTGGACGCCGTCGTGGCCCATTGCGCCCCACTCCGGTCCCAGCGCCTCCGCCACATCGACGCCCGCGAAGGACCGGTCGGCGGCGAGCACCCCCTGACTGTCGTGCGCCATGCGCGAGGCCAGCGGATAGAACGTGCCGAGCGCCCCGTCGAACCTGGAGTAGCAGCACACCACGGGCCCGTCGACACGCTTCTGCCGGCCGTGCAGCGCCCCGCCCGTACGCGGTTCGTGCGGCAGCCGCTCCGCGAACGCGTAGTGCGAGAAGGCCCCTTGGAGCAGCGTCAGCGACTTCACCGTGCTCACCCCCGCAGGCAGCCCGCGCAGCGCGAAGGACACGAGCCGCGCGCCGAAACTGTGCCCCACGAGATGCACCCGCACCCCGGGCGCCGCCTCGGCGAGCTGCCCGATCAGTGGACCGAGCCCCCGCTCCCCGACGGTTCCTGCCCGCCGCTTCATCGCGTAGTACGTGGCCTGCCGCAACAGTTCCTTCCCGCCCTCCCAGGGATTGGGCAGCTTGGGCAGCTTGGGCAGCGCGAACTCCGCGACAGGGTTCGGGGGTTCGTTCCCGGTCAGGGCCAGGGCGAACTCCTCGCAGACCTCCGCCGTGCTCCTCGCGAACATCTCGGGGTCGCCGTCCGGCTCGCCGTCCGTGCGCAGGAGGTCCGCCGCGAAGCCTGTCTGCGGCGTCTCCGGCTCCACCTCGACCAGTAGCCGCACCAGCCCCCCGAACTCCTCCAAGGCCCTGTCACCCTCCGGCTGTTGCTCCAGCAGCCGGGCGATCTGCTCGACGACCGTGGCCCGCCCGGGGAAGGTCTCGAGCAGTGCCTGCCGGGTGTCCTTGTCGAGCCCGGACCCCTCGGTCGCCCCTGGCAGGGCGGCGGTGGCGGTGGTGATCGCGGTCGTCGACCGTGGGAAGTCGGGGATCGGCTCGTCCGTGAAGCGCATCGACGGCCACACCACACCGACATAGCCGATCCGCGCGGTCGCGGGCGCGAACGCCGGGACCTCCGAGAAGAACCTGCTGTAGAGCCCGGTCGCCGTCGACCGGTCGTTGTTCCAGCCGTGCGCGAAGACGATGAGATCACGGACCTGACGAGGCCCCACCTCCGTGAACAGCCGGTCGCGTCTGCGCGCGTCGGTGTCGCCGTCCGCGTCGAACGTCAGCTCCCAGTAGGGAGAAACACTCATTTCCTGTTCCGCCATGACATACCCCGTCCCCCGTGGTGTTGTCTGATGTGGGGCGTATCGTCCCGCTGCCGGGCGGAGTTGGCCATACGTCACGCTCACTTGTAGATGAGGTATTTCTTCCGTGTGCGCCTGAACTCCGCCAACTCCTCGTGCCAGGCCGCCACGACCTCGTCGGTGTCCGCGCCCGCGTCGATCATCGTGCGCACGAGAGTGGAGCCGGTCAGCTTGTCGATCCAGTTGTCGGAGCGCCAGGCGAAGCCGCTCCAGACCCGCTTGGCGGTCACCAGCAACCCGACTCCGGTACGCACCGGGTCGTAGGCCGCCCGGTCGTGCACATGGAGCTGTACGCCGCCGATGGTCTTCCCCTGGAACTTGGAGAAGGTCGGCGCGAAGTACGCCTCCCTGAAGTGCACACCGGGCAGCCCGAGCCGCTCCGCCGCGACGGCCCACCGCCGGTCGATGCCCTCGGCGCCGAGCAGCTCGAACGGCCGGGTCGTACCGCGCCCCTCCGACAGGTTCGTCCCCTCGAAGAGACACGTCCCCGAATACACCAGCGCGGTGTCGGGCGTCGGCATGTTCGGGCTCGGCGGCACCCAGGGCAGCCCCGACGCGTCGTAGAACTCCGACCGCCTCCACCCCGACATCAGTACGGCGTTCAGCTCCACCGGCGCGGCCAGGAACTCCCCGTTGAACAGCCGCGCCAGCTCCGCCACCGTCATCCCGTGCGCCTGGGCGATCGGCTGCCGCCCGACGAACGTCGCGAACTCCCGGTGGAGCACGGGCCCTTGGGCCGCCCGTCCGGTCACCGGGTTCGGCCGGTCCAGCACCAGGAAGGGTTTGCCGGCGAGCTGGGCCGCCTCCATGCAGTCGTACAGCGTCCAGATGTAGGTGTAGAAACGGGCGCCCACGTCCTGGATATCGAAGATGACGATGTCCACGCCGGAGGCGGTGAACACGTCGGCGAGCGGACGGCCGCTCTTGAGATACGTGTCGTAGACGGGGAGACCGGTCGCCGGGTCGTCGTAGCGGCCCTCGGAACCACCGGCCTGCGCGGTACCCCGGAAGCCGTGCTCGGGGCCGAAGACGGCGGTCAGGTTCACCCGGTCGTCCCCGTGCATGACGTCCACGATGTGGCGGACGTCCCGGGTGACGCCGGTGGGGTTGGTGACGAGGCCGACCTTTTTGCCGGTGAGAGGTGTGTAGTTCTTGGCGGTGAGGTTCTCGAAGCCGGTGCGGAGTTGTCTGGGGCGGTGTTGGGTGGGGGTTGCTCCGCAGGACGCGAGGGATGCGGCTGCTGCGGTGGTTGTCAGGAGGCCGCGTCTTGACAGGGGCATGGGGGTTCCCTTGGTGAGGCGGTTCGGGTGGTAGTGGCACCGTATGTGCTTCCGCCGGTGGTTCGTAGGGTGCGGACTGGTTGTGGCTTGTCGCGCAGTTCCCCGCGCCCCTCAGGGGGTGGCCGTACCCCTTTCTTGCTACATACCGACCGGTTAGTCTGGGCGGGCGTTGGAGCCGTGTCGTGTCGAAGGGGACCGATCGTGGGTGTCGTGCAAGGGGCCGGAGTCGTCGTCACCGGAGCCGGGGGTGGGATCGGGGCCGCCCTGGCCCGGCGGTTCGCCGCCGAAGGGGCGCGGGTTGTCGTGAACGACCTGGACGCCGCCAAGGCGGAGGCCGTCGCCGGGGAGATAGGTGGGATCGCGGTGCCCGGGGATGCCTCCGGGATCGTTGCCGAAGCGCGGGCCGCCCTTGGTGGGACCGTCGATGTCTACTGTGCGAACGCCGGGCTCGCCTCGGGTGGGTCCGAGGCGGCCGAGGAGAAGGTCTGGGAGCTCGCCTGGGACGTGAACGTGATGGCGCACGTCCGAGCGGCCCACGAGCTGCTGCCGGAGTGGCTGGAGCGGGGCAGCGGGCGTTTCGTGTCCACCGTGTCCGCCGCCGGGCTGCTCACCATGATCGGCGCGGCGCCCTACAGCGTGACCAAGCACGGTGCCTACGCCTTCGCGGAGTGGCTGTCGCTGACGTACCGCCACCGAGGGGTCAAGGTGCACGCCATCTGCCCGCAGGGCGTACGTACGGACATGCTGGCCGGCACCGGCAGCGCGGGTGATCTGGTGCTCACGCCGACCGCGATCGAGCCCGAGGCGGTCGCGGAGGCGCTGTTCGAGGGGATCGAGGGGGACCGGTTCCTGATCCTGCCGCACCCCGAGGTCGCCGAGTACTACCAGGCGCGGGCCGCCGACCCCGACCGCTGGCTGACCAACATGAACCACATCCAGCAGAAGTGGGAGGCCACCCGATGACCGACTCCGATACCGAGCTCAAGGCCGACGCCGGCTCCCGGTACGCGGATAAGCCCTGGCTGGGTCTTCTCGACGAGGTCCAGCGCGGGCCGGTCAGCCCGGACGCCTCGCTCGTCCACGCGCTGCGCCGGACCGCCGCCGAGGTCCCGGACCGTACCTTTCTCGCCTACTTCGACGGGCGGCTCAGTCACCGCGAGGTCGACGAGCTGAGCGACTCCGTCGCCGGATACCTCGTCACCCGGGGGCTGGAGCGTGGCGACCGGGTCGCCGTCCTGCTCCAGAACTCGCCGCTGTTCGTCCTCGCCGTGCTGGGAGCTGGGAAGGCGGGCGCGACCGTCGTCCCGGTCAACCCGATGTACAAGTCGGGGGAGGTCACGCACGTCCTGCGGGACGGTGAAGTGGCCGCGCTGATCTGCTCCGACCGGGCCTGGGAGTCGTACCTGAGGGAGACGGCCGCGGACTCTCCGGTGCGGATCGTGCTCACAGGCTGCGAGCTGGACTTCCAGAGTCGTGGCGACACGCGCGTGCTCGCGTTCGAGCGGCTGCCGCAGGCCCCGGACGCCGAGGACCTGACCGCGGTCGCCCGGTACGGGCACCAGGCCCCCGACGGGCGCGCTCCGCGCCCCGACGACCTCGCGCTGATCAGCTACACCTCCGGCACCAGCGGCGCCCCCAAGGGGGCCACCAACACCCACGCCAACATCATGTACAACGCGGAACGGCAGCGGACCGGCCTCCCGCTGCCCGAGGCGCCCGTGTACTTCGCGATGGCGCCCCTGTTCCACATCACCGGCATGGTGTGTCAGCTCGGTGCGAGCCTGAACAGCGCGGGCACGCTGGTGCTGGCCTACCGCTTCGAGCCGGGTGTCGTCCTGGACGCGTTCGCCGAGCACCGCCCCCACTACACGGTCGGGCCGTCGACGGCCTTCATGGCCCTGGGCGCCCATCCGGCCGTCACGCCCGACCACTTCTCGTCCTTCCGGCACATCTCCTCCGGCGGCGCCCCGCTGCCGCCCGCCCTCGTGGAGAAGTTCCGGGCCGGCTTCGGCCCGTACATCCGCAACGGCTACGGACTCACCGAGTGCACCGCCCCCTGTGCCTCCGTACCGCCGGCCCTGGAGGCCCCCGTGGACCCGGTCTCCGGCACCCTCGCGGTGGGCGTGCCGGGCCCCGACACCGTCGTGCGGATCGTCGACGAACAGGGAGCCGAGGTCCCGTTCGGGGAACAGGGCGAGATCCTCGTCCGGGGGCCGCAGGTCGTGCCCGGCTACTGGCGGCTCCCGGAGGCCACCGCGGAGACCTTCCCGGACGGGGAGCTGCGCACCGGTGACATCGGGTTCATGGACGCCGAGGGGTGGCTGTACGTCGTCGACCGGAAGAAGGACATGATCAACGCGTCCGGCTTCAAGGTGTGGCCGCGTGAGGTCGAGGACGTCCTGTACACCCATCCGGCGGTACGCGAGGCAGCCGTCGTGGGTGTGCCCGACGGGTACCGCGGGGAGACCGTGAAGGCGTACATCAGCCTGCGCCCGGGTGCCGAGGGGGACCCGGACGCGCTCGCCGCGTACTGCAAGGAGAGACTGGCCGCGTACAAATACCCGAGGCAGGTGGAGATCCTGCCCGACCTGCCGAAGACGGCGACTGGAAAGATCCTCCGTCGGGAACTGCGTTCCCGGTCGACGGACTCTCGGTAAGCGACCTCGGTGAGCAGCTCAGTGGAACGTGGGGAAGGCTGGTGGCGGTAGTGCCCAGGACGACGGACGGCGACGGTACGCCCGTCCCGCAGCGGCTGCTGGCCGCCGCCACCCGGCTCTTCGCTGAACAGGGGTACGACCGTACGTCCGTCCAGGAGATCGTCGAGGCGGCCGGGGTCACCAAGGGGGCGCTGTACCACTACTTCGGGTCCAAGGACGATCTGCTGCACGAGGTGTACGCGCGCGTGCTGCGCGTCCAGCAGGAGCGGCTGGACGCGTTCGCGAACGCCGACGCGCCGGTGGAGGAGCGGTTGCGGCGGGCCGCGGCGGATGTCGTGGTCACGACCATCGAGAACCTCGACGACGCGATGATCTTCTTCCGCTCCATGCATCATCTGAGTCCGGAGAAGAACAAGCAGGTGCGGGCGGAGAGACGGCGGTACCACGAGCGGTTCCGGGCGTTGATCGAGGAGGGGCAGGAGGCGGGGGTGTTCTCGCGGGCGACCTCGGCGGATCTGGTGGTCGACTACCACTTCGGCTCGATCCACCACCTGTCGACGTGGTACAGCCCGGAGGGCCCACTGAGCTCGACGGAGGTAGCCGACCAACTGGCGGACCTCTTGCTGCGAGCGCTGCGCCCGTAGGGGGTGATTTCCTCGCCCCCGCCGCCCCTACCCGTCCCATCCCTGGGGGCTGCGCCCCCAGACCCCCCTTTCGCGCTGAACGCGCTCGTCCTCAAACGCCGGACGGGCTAATGATTAGCCCCTGCGGCGTTTGAGGAGCGGGGGTTCGGGGGCAGCGCCCCCGAGGATGGGACGGGTAGGGGCGGCGGGGGCGAGAAAAACTACACGTACCGCTTCAGCTCGCGTCGCGCCAGCGACCGCTGGTGCACCTCGTCCGGACCGTCCGCCAGCTTCAGCGTCCTCGCACTCGCCCAAAGCTCCGCCAACGGGAAGTCCTGACTCACCCCACCCGCCCCGTGCAGCTGAATCGCCTTGTCGATGATGTCCACCACCGCCCGCGGCGTGGCGATCTTGATCGCCTGGATCTCCGCGTGCGCCCCCCTGTTGCCCACCGTGTCCATCATCCACGCCGTCTTCAGCACCAGCAGCCGCAACTGCTCCACCGTGACCCGCGCGTCCGCGATCCAGTTGTGGACGACCCCCTGCTGGGCCAGCGCCTTGCCGAACGCCGTGCGGGACACCGCCCGGCGGCACATCAGCTCGATCGCCCGCTCCGCCATGCCGATCAGCCGCATGCAGTGGTGGATACGGCCGGGACCGAGCCGCGCCTGCGCGATGGCGAAGCCGCCGCCCTCCTCGCCGATCAGGTTCGACGCCGGCACCCGCGCCTCGTCGAAGACGACCTCGGCGTGGCCGCCGTGCGAGTGGTCCTCGTAGCCGAACACCTGCATGGCCCGCTTGACCGTGACCCCGGGGGTGTCCCGGGGGACCAGGATCATCGACTGCTGGCGGCGGATGTCGGGGCCGCCCGGGTCGGTCTTGCCCATGACGATGAAGATCCGGCAGTGAGGGTTCATCGCCCCGGAGATGTACCACTTGCGGCCGGAGATGACGTAGTCTCCCCCACTCTCGGCTCCGCTCGAGCGGGAGGTGCCCCCATCGTCCCGCCGGATGTGCGTCTCGATGTTCGTCGCGTCGGACGAGGCCACCTCCGGCTCGGTCATCGCGAACGCCGAGCGGATCTCCCCCGCCAGCAGCGGCTCCAGCCACTGCTTCTTCTGCTGCTCGTCGCCGAACTGCGCCAGCACCTCCATGTTGCCGGTGTCCGGTGCCGCGCAGTTCAGCGCGGTCGGCGCCAAGTGCGGGGAGCGGCCGGTGATTTCGGCGAGGGGGGCGTACTGGAGGTTGGTGAGGCCCGCGCCGTGCCGGGCGTCGGGCAGGAAGAGGTTCCACAGGCCCTGGCTGCGGGCCTCGGCCTTCAACTCCTCGACCACGGCCGGGGTGTCCCACGGCGAGGCCAGCCGCGCACGCTGCTCGTGCTCGACCTGTTCGGCCGGATAGACGTACTCGTCCATGAAGGCGAGGAGTTTGGCGCGCAGTTCCTCGGTGCGCGCGTCGAACGCGAAGTCCATGACGGGTCAGCCTTCCTGGAGACCTGAGTGAATGGTGGTCAGGCCGTGCTCGATGAAGACGGGAACCAGGTCCCCGATGCGGTCGAAGCCCGCGCCGACCGTCTGGCCCAGCGTGTAGCGGTAGTGGATGCCCTCCAGGATCACGGCCAGCTTGAACCAGGCGAACGCCGTGTACCAGGAGATCGCCGAGACGTCCCGCCCCGAGCGCGTCGCGTACCGCTCGATCAGCTCGGCGGGGGAGGGGTGCCCGGGGGCCTCGGCGGTGGTCGAGACGACGGAGCCGGCCGCGCCCAGCGGCATGCTGTACATCACCAGCAGGCCCAGGTCGGTGAGCGGATCGCCGAGCGTCGACATCTCCCAGTCGAGGATCGCGTTGATCTTGTCGTCCGCGCCGATCAGAACGTTGTCGAGCCGGTAGTCGCCGTGCACGATCGCGGGGGCCGAGGACTGGGGGAGGGCTCGGCCGAGTGCTGCCCGCAGTTCGTCGATGCCGGCCAGCTCACGGTTGCGGGAGGCGTCCAACTGCTTGCCCCAGCGCCGCAGTTGCCGGTCGAGGAAACCCTCGGGGCGGCCGAAGTCCCCGAGGCCCACCGCTGCGGCGTCCACCGCGTGGAGTTCGACGAGCGTGTCCACCAGCGAGAGCACCACGTCCCGGGTGCGGGCCGGGCCGATGGGGGCGAGCTGGTCGGACGTACGGTACGGCGTGCCCGGCACGAACTCCATGACGTAGAAGGGCGCTCCGGGCGCCGCCTCGTTCTTCGGGTTCTCGCACAGCAGGACGGGGCGCGGGACCGGCACGGCGGTCGGATGCAGGGCGCTGATCACCCGGTGCTCGCGCCGCATGTCGTGCGCGGTGGCCAGGACATGGCCCAGCGGGGGCCGTCGTACGACCCACCGGGTGGTGCCGTCGGTGACCGCGTAGGTGAGGTTCGACCGGCCGCCCTCGATCAGCCGACCGGTCAGCGGGCCTTGCGCGAGTCCGGGGCGTTCGCCGTCGAACAGGCCGCGCAGCCCGTCGAGATCGAGACCTGGCAGGTCTTCCGGGGGCATCATCGCTCCTACGCGTACGGAAACAGGACCTGCCTCATGATGCCGACCGGTCGGTATGTCGTCCAGTGGGTGAGCGAAAAGTGACCGGCGTCTCGCTTCCGGTCTGCGGAAGGAGACGCCGGTCGGGCAGTGCGGGGGAGCGCGGGCGAGGGGGCGGCGTCAGTGGCCGGCAGCGGTGGTCAGTGGTCGTCCCAGTGGCCCTCGTGCTCGGCGTGCCGGTGGCCGTCGTGCAGATAGTCGACGTGGTTGCCGTGCGGGACGCTCGGGTGTCCGCAGTCGTCTCCGTGCGCATGGTCGTGGGTGTCGTGCGGCACGTGCCCGCCGGGTTCGCACTCGTCCCAGTGGTCGCTGTGCGCGCGGTGCAGATGTCCGTCGTGCGCGTAGTCCACGTGGTCACCGTGCGGCACCTCGGTGTGGCCGCAGTCCGGGCCGTGGGTGTGCTCGTGGGTCGGGTGTTCCTGGTGGAGGGTGGGGGTGCTCATGATGCTCGCCTCCGGGCATTCGGGGGTACGGGAGGGGGAGTGCGGGGCGTCGTCGGTGAACCGTGAGGGGCGACGCCGTCGGACAGGTTGCCACGCTGTCCGCCCATATCGGGCTATTCGACTTGCGTGGCGTGCGCGCACCCCGGAAGGTCGGGCGTGAGGAATCGGAGGACCAGACATATGAAGGCCATCACCTACAGCCGGTTCGGCGGCCCCGACGTCCTGGAGTACACCGAGGACGCCCCGGACCCCAAGGTCGGGCCCGACTCCGTGCTGATCAAGGTGCGGGCGGCGTCCGTCAACCCGGTGGACTGGAAGTGCCGCGAGGGCTACCTCGACGGTCTCCTGGACACCGTCTTTCCCGTGACGCCGGGCTGGGACGTCTCCGGGGTCGTGGTCCGTCCGGGTGTCGCCGTCTCCGAGTTCGCCGTGGGGGACGAGGTGATGGGCTACGTACGCGAGGACTTCCTCTCGCGCGGCACCTTCGCCGAGTACGTCGCCGCCCCGGTGCGAACCCTCGCCCGCAAGCCCCGCAACGTCTCCTTCGAGGAGGCGGCCGGACTGCCGCTGGTCGGGCTCACCGCCTATCAGGTGCTCGCCAGGTCGCTCGCCGTCCGTACGGGCGAGACCGTCCTCGTGCACGCGGCGGCGGGCGGGGTCGGCTCCGTCGCCGTCCAGCTGGCCCGCCGCCACCTGGGCGCGGCGCACGTCATCGGCACGGCGAGCACGCACAACCACGACTTCGTGCGCGAACTGGGCGGCGAACCGGTGACGTACGGCGAGGGCATGATCGAGCGGGTACGGAAACTGGCCCCTGGCGGGGTCGACGCGGTGTTCGACACCGTTGGCGGTGACACGCTGAGGGATTCCGTGGAGCTGCTGGCTCCCGGGGGCCGGCTCGTGTCGATCGCGGATCCGGACGTCGTCGGTCTCGGGGGTCGCTACTACTTCGTACGGCCCGACGCGGTGGATCTCGCGCACATCGCCGATCTGGTCGAGCAGCAGGTGTTCTCGTTGCACGTGTCGGAGACGTTCCCTCTGGAGCGTGCGGCGGAGGCGCATCGACTGAACGCGGAGGGCGGCACGAGGGGCAAGATTGTCGTGACGGTCGACTGGGCGTGAGGGTGCGGTGGGGCGGGGGCTGGTCGCGCAGTTCCCCGCGCCCCTTTCGGGCCGCTGCGGGACCCTTAGAGGAGCAGTGCTGCTCCGCATGCCGCCAGGGCCAGCGTGCACAGGGCCGCTGCTGTGGCCAGGTGGGGGGCGAGGGGTGGTGGGGGCTCGTCGGGTGGGGTCGCGAGTGTGCGGATGCGGCGGTGGGCCACCGCCAGGAAGCACAGCCACAGTGCGCAGCACATCGCGCAGACCGTGATGCCGGCCGCCGACGGGCCGCCGTGCAGCGCGGTCTTTCCGGCGAGCACGGCGGCGACGGTGCCCGACAGTGTCGTACGCCGCCACGCCAGCCTCGTCCGCTCCGGCTGCAGCCCGGGATCCCGTGCCCCCGCCTCGCTCATCCGTCCCCCCGGACCAGTACGACCACCACCATGGCGACCGCGACCACGGCCACCGCGAGGCTCAGCAGTGCCGGGAAGCGGGACACCGGCAGGTCCGCGCCCCGCCGCATCGCCCGTTCGCACCGCACCCAGTGGTTGACGGCCCGCAGCGAGCACAGCACACCGGCAGCCAGCAGCGCGAGCGCCAGCCCCACCCGCCAGGCCCAGCGCAGGTCGGGCAGGAACTGGTCCACGGCGAAACCGCCGCCGATCAGCGCCAGCGCGGTACGCAGCCAGGCCAGGAAGGTGCGTTCGTTGGCCAGGGAGAAGCGGTAGTCGGGGGTGCTGCCCTCCTCGGCGATTCCCTGGGGGGCGAACCACAGGCGGACGTTCCGTGCGAAATCGATCACGTGTAGGAACCTTACGGGTTGCCGGCCGAGCGGTACGCCTTGAGGCGCTCGTACGCGTCCAGGCCGTCCGGCACCCACTCCCACTCGCCCAGCCGCCGTTCCACCTCGTCCTCCGGCAGGAACTCGTGCCAGGCGACCTCCTCCACCTGCGGGTGGACGGGCAGGTCGCAGCGGACCTCGTACACCGCCGACCACCAGGTCCGGCCCGCTCCGTCGTCGTACAGGAACTTGAAGAGGGGCTCGGGGCGGGGCAGGCCCGTGACGCCGAGTTCCTCCTCGGCCTCCCTCAGGGCCGCGAGGTCGTACGACTCGCCCGCGCCCACGACGCCCCCGACGAACATGTCGTACAGGGAGGGAAAGACCAGCTTGGTGGGGGTGCGGCGGTGGACGAAGATGCGGCCCTCGGTGTCCCTGGCCTGGATGAAGACGCAGCGGTGGCGCAGCCCACGCGCGTACGCCTCGCCCCGCGGGGACTGGCCGATGATCTCGTCGTTCTCGTCGACGATGTCGAGGATCTCGTCAGCGGGAGTGTTCATGCCTCCCATCCAAGCCCATCCCGCGCTTCGGCCGGGTCCTGGGTTCAGCGGGGCTGGAGGTCGCGACTCGGTCTGCTCGGTGTGCTGCCGCTCGGCATCGCCGGGTGGAGGCCCAGCAGGACGATGCCCACGACCACCGCCGCGAGCCCCGCCGCCTCCCAGGCCAGGGCCCCGGTGTCGGTGCGTAGCCGGTCGCCGAGGAAGCCGACCCCGCAGACGATGCCGGCCAGGGGCTGGGCGGCCGTGAGCGCCGGGAGGGACATGCGCAGCGGCGCGGTCTCGAAGGCGCTCTGGACCAGGATCAGGCCGGTGAGACCGAGGAAGAGTACGGCGTACGGCTGCCAGCCGGTGAGGAGGTGGGACAGGCCGCCCTCCGAGAAGCGCTGGCCGCTGACCCGCGTGAGGGCGTCCTGGACGCCGTAGAGGAGGCCTGCGGCCAGGGCCAGCAGCACGGGGCCGGCGCTGAGGCGGGAGCGTTTCGCGTACGTCGTGAGGAGCAGGGCGAGTCCCACCATGGTGCCGATGATCAGCCAGTGGCGCACCGGGTCGGTGACGGCCGTGCCGCCGCGCGGTTCGCCCGCCACGATGAACGCCGTGACCCCGCCCGCGAGGAGCAGAAGGCCGGCCCAGCCCTGGCGGCCCAGGGGCTGCTTGGTCTGCCTGCGGGAGAGCGCGAGAGCGAAGAGCAGGTTCGTCGCGAGGAGCGGCTCCACCAGGGACACCTCGCCCTGGCTCAGCGCGACCGCGCCCAGCACCATGCCCGCCACCATCAGACCGATGCCGCCGAGCCAGCGGGGCACCCGCATCAGGTCGAGGAGCAGCCGCGGGGAGAGGAAGTCGCTCAGGGGTGCCTGCCGGGCCGCGTTCTGCTGGAGGACGAAACCCAGGCCCAGGCAGCACGCTGCGCTCACGGCGAGAGTCAGAACCAGAACGGACACGCGGATACCTCGATGGCAGGGCGGATTGTGGGGTGTGGTAAAGGCCGACTGTAGTCGTCCCCGGTCGGTCCCGCCCTGGGGATGTGACGGAATCGTGCGGTCGTCCGGGTCACGGTCGGATCCGGTCCGGGTTCCCTCCGGGGCGCGTACGAATCCCTGAGGGAGCCCGGTCCCCGCGCTCGGCGGTGGTGTCGGTGTCGCGACTTAACGTGATCTCTGTCGTGTTGGTGGGGCGTGCCAGGGTCTGTCGTTCGGCAGGTCAACTGTCCTAGACAGATGGGTAATTGACACGTGTCGTATCCCGGACCGGCCTTGACGTGAAGCTCTCGTGGAGGGTTTGCTGTCGGTGATCAACCGATGGCCGTCGTCGACCGCCGTCAGCTAACCGCGTCGTGTGAGGAAGTTCCCCGCGGTGTCTCCACCTCCACCACCCCTGGGCCGGGGCCGCAGGCGCGCCGCCCAGGCCTTCGATGCGGCGCTCGACGACACGGAACTCGTCGCCGCGCGCACCGCGCTGGCCCAGGGGCGCTGGCAGGCCGTCCGCGCGCTGCTCGCCACCACCGGCGACGACTGGGACCGCCGGGGGCACCGGGTCACCGTCCTCGCACTGGAGTCCGGTACCGCGGCCTGGGCCCGCGACTGGCTGCTGGCCGAACCCGAGTCCGCCGACGCCGCCGTCCTGCTCGCCGCGGCCACCGTCCAGCGGGCCCTCGCCGGCAAGGACAAGCCGGTCCGGGCCCGCGACGCCTGCCATGCCGCCGCCGAGCTCGCGCCCGCCGACCCCACGCCCTGGCTCGGGCTGCTCCAGCTGGAGCGGACCATGGGGCCCGAGGAGACCGTCGTCCAGCTCTTCGACGAGGTCCGGCACCGCTACCCGGACCACCACCAGGCCCACCATCTGATGGTCGCGCGCCTCGCCGAACGCCGTACCGACGCCGGACAGGACCCACTGCACGAGGTGTACGACTTCGCCCACTGGGCCGTCGAACAAGCCCCCGCCGACTCGCCGTTGGCGATTCTGCCGGTCGTCGCGCACGCCGAGCGCTACCGCGTCCTGGCCGCCGCCGGTCTGGAGTCGACCGATCCGGCGTCCTCCGGGCACTGGGTCGGCCGCCGGGCCCGCCAGGTGATGAAGGCCGCGTTCGACTGGTGGCTGGAGTGGGAGCGCGACGACCATCCGCGCCGCCTGATCGACCTCAACTTCCTTGCCCACGCCAAGTTCTGCGAGGGCCGGGGCGCGGAGGCCGCCGCCCTGTTCCACCGCATCGGCCCGCACCAGACGCCGGATCCGTGGTCCTACCCGGACCGTGATCCGCACACCGCCTTCCGTGCCGCCCGCGCCAGCGCGCTCGGCACGGTGTAAGTCCCCACGCAGTACAGGAAACACCTTCGCACCACCGACATCTCCGTACGCCCCCGAAAGGACAACCCCGCGATGACGACGGGCAGTTCGAGCACAAGCAGACCAGGCGCCGACAGCAGTAGTGGCAGCAGCAGTGGCATCAGCACGTTCAAGGGGCAGGAGCGGGCGCTGCGCGCCGACCGCCTCGGCACCGGAGGGCTGCTGCTCTCCGTGCTGGCCGCGACCGCCCCCCTCATGGTGGTCGCGGGTGTCATGCCCACCACATTCGCGGTGATGGGTATCGTCGGCCAGCCCCTCCTCTTCGTCCTCCTCGGCGTCGTCCTCGTCCTCTTCAGCGTCGGGTACGCCGAGATGAGCCGCCACGTTCACAACGCGGGCGCCTTCTACGCGTACATCTCGCGCGGCCTCGGCGGCACCGCGGGGGCGAGCTCCGCCATGCTCGCGCTCGTCGCCTACAACGCGCTCCAGGTCGGCATCTACGGCATCTTCGGGTTCGAGGTGTCCGGGCTGTTCTCCACCTACCTGGACACCGAGATCGCCTGGTGGATACCGGCGTTGCTCGCCGCGCTGGCCGTCGGCGCACTCGGCTGGCTGAAGATCGACGTCAACGCGCGCGTGCTCGGCGTGCTGATCGTCATCGAGGTCGCCCTCGTCGTCATCTTCGACATCGCCGCCGTCGCCGACCCGGCGAAGGAGGGGCTGTCGCTGCACGCCTTCAACCCGGACACCCTCACCGGCGCGGGCGTCGGCACCGCCCTGTGCTTCTGCATCGCCGCCTTCACCGGCTTTGAGCAGGCCCCCGTGTACGCCGAGGAGACCAGCAGGCCGCACGTCCTGGTCCCGCGCGTGATGTTCCTCGCCGTCAGCTTCGTCGCCGTCTTCTTCGCGATCAGCTCGTGGGCGTTCACCGTCGCCGCCGGTCCCTCGGCGATCATCGGCACCGCGCAGAAGGAGAGCGCCGGGCTGCTGTTCACCCTCACGGAGTCCCGCCTCGGTGGAACCTTCACGGACGTCCTGCACGTTCTGTTCGTGACGGGCATGTTCGCGGCGCTGCTCAGCTTCCACAACGTCGTCGCGCGGTACGCGTTCGCCATGGGCCGCGAAGGCCTGCTGCCCGCGACCTTCGGCCGCACCACCGGCGCGAGCGGCGCCCCCGGCACCGGTTCACTTCTCCAGACCGTGGTGGCGGTCGTGATCGTCGCCGCCTTCGCGGTCTCCGACGACGGACCGGTGGGCGACCCGACCACTCCCGTGCTGAAGCTGTTCACCTGGTTCGGCAACATCGGCGCCCTCGGCGTGATCCTGCTGATGGCGGCGGCCTCCCTCTCCGTCATCGTCTTCTTCGTCCGCCGCGGTGCCGCGACCGCCCAGGCCTGGCGACTGGCCACGGCCGCGCTCTCCGGTATCGCGCTGCTCGTCATCGCCTTCTACACGATCAAGGACTTCGACATCCTGGTCGGTACGGGCCCGGACTCCTCCCTCAACTGGCTGCTGCCCGGCATCATCGTCGCCGCCGTGGTCCTCGGCCTGGTCCAGGGCCTGGTCCTGCGAACCCGCAAGCCCGAGGTACACGGCCGGATCGGCCTCGGCAACGAGGCGTTCCAACTGGAGAAGGCAGCGGACTCGGCCTCCTGAACGCCGCCTCACCGCCACCGCGCCCCGACCGGAACGGGAGAAAGGGTGACGGAAGTCTGACGCGCACCCGCGATCCCTGGCTCGAGAGGGGTCGCGGGTGTTCGAATGGACAGGTGAACTCCGAACGACCCGAACGACCCGAACGACCCGAACGACCCGAACGGTCCGGCCGACTTGAGCGGTCCGCTGAACCCCGGCGGTCCGATGACCCCGGGGGGCCGGGTTTGCCTGAGGGGCCCGGTGGCCCCGGGCGGCGGGGTGCGGTCGGCGGGTCCGATGAACCCGGCCGACGGGATCCCAACGGCGGGCCCGATGACCTGGGGCGGACGGTTTCGGCCGGTGGGTCCGACGGCCCCGGGCGGCGGGATGTGGCCGGGCGGTCCGATGAACCCGGGCGGCGGGATGTGGGCGGGCGGTCCGATGAACCCGGGCGGCGGGACGTGGACGGGGGGTCCGATGGCCTGGGCCGGCGGGTTTCGGCCGGGCGGTTCGATGACACCGAGCGGGATTCGCGCGAGCGGGTCGATGACCCCGGGCGGCCGGATGCCAACGGGCGGTTCGATGGCCCGGGGCGGCGGGTTTCGGCCGTGGGGTCTGATGAGCCCCGGCGGACGGATTCGCTGGAGGGGCCCGACGACCCCGGGCGGCGGGTTGGCAACGGGGGGTTCGATGAGCCGGGGCGGCGAGGCGTCGACGGGGCGTCCGATGGCCCGGGACGGCGGCTTTCGGCCCGGGGGTCCGATGACCCCGAGCCTGATTCGCTCGGGGGGTTCGATGATCCTGGGCTGCCGGATGCCAACGGGGTGTCTGATGAACCTGGGCGGCCGGTTTCGGCTGAGGGGTCCGATGGCCCCGGGCTGACGGGTTCGCTCGAGCGGTCTGCTACCCCCGGGCGGCGCGATGCGGCGGGGCGGTCCGATGAACCCGGGCGGCGGGATGTGGGTGAGCGGTCCGATGGCCCGGAGTTGCGGGTCGGGCGTCCGCAGGAGCGGGGGGCTCCCATGGGGCGCCGGATATTCCTCGGCACGCTTGGGCTCGGTGCCCTCGGTGTGGTCGCGGCGCCCGGTCTCCAGCGTGGCATGGAGTCCTTTCTCGCCGGTGCGGCGGAGAAGGACCCCACCGGCCTGACCGGCCTCCTCCCGAACGGCGGCGGCTTCCGCTACTACTCGGTGACGTCCTCCGTACCCCGCAAGAACGCCGATAACTACCGGCTGACGATCGACGGCTTGGTCGACAGACCCGCCACCTACACCCTGGCCGACCTCCGCGCGATGCCCCAGACCAGGATGGTCAAGGACGTCCAGTGCGTCACCGGCTGGCGGGTGCCCGGCACCCCCTTCGAAGGGGTACGGCTGTCCCGGCTCCTGGACGCGGCCGGCGTGCGCTCCTCGGCCGGGGCGGTCCGCTTCACCTGCTTCGACGGCGCGTACTCCGAGAGCCTGACTCTCGAGCAGGCCCGCCGCGCCGACGTACTCGTAGCCCTGCGCATGCAGGACAAGAACCTGGGCCACAGCCACGGCGGCCCGGTCCGCCTCTACGTCGCCCCCATGTACTTCTACAAGTCCGCCAAATGGCTCTCCGGCATCACGGTCACCGAGGACGTACAACCCGGTTACTGGGAGAACCGCGGCTACGACATCGACGCATGGGTCGGCAAATCGAACGGACGCGACGATGAGCCTACGAGCTGACACCCAGGCGTACCCCACGTCCGACGTGCGCCGCTTCGGCCGCCCCCAGAAGTGGGTGCACCGTGCGACGGCCGCGCTGATGGGCGTGTGCGTGGCGACGGCGGCCTGTCTGTACATCCCCCAGTTCGCCGAACTGGTCGGCCGCCGTGCACTGGTGGTCCGGGTCCATGAGTGGGCGGGCCTCGCCCTGCCGGTACCCGTACTGGCCGGCCTCGCCTCCCGCGCCTTCCGCGCGGACCTGGGCTTCCTCAACCGCTTCGGCCCCCACGACCGGGTCTGGCTGCGCGCTGCCCTACGACGCGACAAGCGCCGTGCGTCACGTCCGGCCGGCAAGTTCAACGCGGGCCAGAAGATCTACGCGGCCTGGATCGCGGGCGCCACCCTGGTCATGCTGGGCACGGGTCTGCTGATGTGGTTCACCCACCTCACCCCGCTGATGTGGCGCACCAGCGCGACCTTCGTCCACGACTGGCTGGCGCTCACCATCGGCATAGTCCTGGCCGGCCACATAGGCATGGCCCTGGGCGACCCAGAGGCCCGCCGCGGCCTACGAACAGGCTGGGTGAGCAAAGCCTGGGCATCCCACGAACACCCCCTCTGGCACCCCCACAACAAAGACCACTAAACCCCTGTCCCTGCCAGTCCCGAAAACCCGCCGCTCTCGCCATCTCCACCGACCGCGGGAACCCCCTGCTTTCAGGGGCGCGGGGAACTGCGCGACCAGCCACAACGCACCCGCACTCAACAACGCACCGGCAACCGACCAGCTCGCCCTCTCCGCCGGCCCCCCGGAAACCCCCTGCTTCTAGGGGCGCGGGGAACTGCGCGACCAGCCACAACGCACCCGCACTCAACAACGCACCGGCAACCGGCCAGCTCGCCCTCTCCGCCGGCCGCGGAAACCCCCTGCTTCTAGGGGCGCGGGGAACTGCGCGACCAGCCACAATGCACCGGCACTCAACAACGCACCGGCAGCCGACCAGCTCGCCCTCTCCGCCGGCCGCGGAAACCCCCTGCTTCAGGGGCGCGGGGAACTGCGCGACCAGCCACAATGCACCGGCACTCAACAACGCACCGGCAACCGGCCAGCTCGCCATCTCCGCCGGCCCCCCCCGGAAACCCCCTGCTTCTAGGGGCGCGGGGAACTGCGCGACCAGCCACAACGCACCCGCACTCAACAACGCACCGCCCCCATACCCCCCGCGGAGCTACTCCCCGAAGTCCAACAACACCTTGCACGCCCTCTCCCGATCCCCCGCCAACCCAAACGCCGCCTCCGCCTCCCCCACCGGAACCACCGCACTGACCAACCCCTCAAGCGCCGGCTCAGCCCCCAGCAATCCCAACGCCTCGTCGAACTCCCCGTCGAACCGAAAAGCCCCCCGCAGTTCGATCTCCCGAGTGACGACCAGGTTCCCCGCGAACGGACTCGGCCCCGGCGGCAGCAGGCCGAGCTGTACTACGACCCCACCCCGCCGCACCAACCGCAGGCACGTGTCCAACCCCGCCGCCACCCCCGACGCCTCGACAGCCACATCCACCTCGGCCGGCCACCCCGCATCGCCAGGATCATCCGCCCGTACGACCGAGTCGGCGCCCGCGACAGTCGCGTACTCCAGCGCCTGCGGAAGCAGGTCCGTGACCGTCACCCGAGCCGCACCTGCCGCCTTCGCCGCCGCGACGACCAGGCACCCGATGGGCCCCGCGCCGGTCACGAGGACATGCCTGCCGGACACATCCCCGGCCCGGCGCACGGCGTGCAGCGCGACCGACATGGGCTCCGCCAAAGCCGCCCGCCGCAAGGGCAGTTCCGCCGGTACGGCCCTCAACTGATCGGCAGGGACGACCAGTCGCGCCGCGAAGCCGCCCTGGACGTGGGGCGTACGGGCGGCGCTGCCGAGGTAACGCGTATCCCGGCAGACATTGCGCCGCCCGGACGCACACTCCGGACACACCCCGCACGGCGTTGCCGGGTGCACGGCAACCGGCGTACCCACCACCGGACCTGACGAGACGTCACCATACCCGTCACCGTACGAGACGACCGTCCCCACCACCTCATGGCCCAGCACCATCGGCTCCGTGAGGCGGAAGTCACCCACCCCGCCGTGCCGCCAGTAGTGCAGGTCCGAGCCGCACACCCCGCCGTACCGGACGGCCACCAGCGCCTGACCGGGGCCGGGGGACGGCACAGGCAGTTCGTCGACCCGCAGGTCACCCGCACCGTGGATCACGCAACCGAGCATCGGGAAAACCCCTTCCGTGTGACTGACCCAGCCCGCGTCACAGGACGCTGGTCATGCCGCCGTCGACGTACAGCACCTGTCCGCCGACGAAGTCCGCCGCCGGGGACGCGAGGAACAGCACCCCGCCCACCAGATCCTCCGTACGCCCCCACCGGCCCGCCGGGGTGCGCCGCCGCACCCAGGCGCTGAACTCCGGGTCGTCGACCAGGGGTTGGGTCAGTTCCGTCTCGATGTAGCCGGGGCCGAGGCCGTTGACCTGGACCCCGTGCGGGCCCCAGTCCGCGCACATGCCCTTGGTGAGCATTTTCAGCGCGCCCTTGGTGGCCGTGTAGGGCGCGATGCCCGGCCGGGCCACCTCGCTCTGTACCGAGCAGATGTTGATGATCTTGCCGTGGCCGCGTTCCGTCATCCGCCGGGCCGCCTCCCGCCCCACCAGGAACGCGCTGGTGAGGTTGGTGTCGAGGATGCGGCGCCAGTCGGAGTCGGTGAACTCCAGGAGCGGGGCCCGCAGTTGCATGCCCGCGTTGTTGACCAGGATGTCGAGCGGGCCGACCCGCTCCTCGATGTCCGCGATCCCGGCGGCGACGGAGGGACCGTCGGTGACGTCGAAGGCGGCGGTGTGGATCTTCCCGGAGGTCGAGGCCAGTTCGGCGGCGGCCTCGGCGAGCCGGTCGGTGTCGCGTCCGTTGAGGACGACCGTGCAGCCCGCCTCGGCCAGTCCCCGGGCCAGGGCGAGGCCGATGCCCCGGCTGGACCCGGTGACCAGGGCCGTACGGCCGCCGATGTCGAAGAGAGGGTGACTCATTCCCGTACCCCTAGATCACGAGTGACAGCAGCAGGACCAGGCCGCCCGCGACCACGGAGATGATCGTCTCCATGACCGACCAGGTCTTGAGGGTCTGGCCGACGTTCAGGTCGAAGTACTCCTTGACCAGCCAGAATCCGGCGTCGTTGACATGGCTGAAGAAGAGCGAGCCGGCGCCTATGGCCAGGACGAGGAGGGCGGCGTGGGTCGTCGACATGTCGGCCGCGAGCGGGGCCACGAGGCCGGCCGCCGAGACGGTGGCCACCGTCGCCGAACCCGTCGCCAGCCGGATCGCCACCGCGATCAGCCAGGCCAGCAGCAGGGCCGGGATGGACCAGTCCTCGGAGATGTCCAGGACCATCTTGCCGACGCCGGAGTCGATCAGCGTCTGCTTGAAGCCGCCGCCCGCGCCGACGATCAGCAGGATGCCCGCGATGGGCGCGAGACCCGTCTCGACGATCCGGGAGATGCGCTCCCGGGAGAACTCGGCCGGGCGGCCCAGCGTGAAGATGCCCACGAGGACGGCGGCGAGCAGGGCGATCAGCGGGGAGCCGGCGACGTCGAAGACGCGCTGCACCATGTGCGTGGGGTCGTCGATGATGATGTCGACCAGTGCCTTGGACAGCATCAGGACGACGGGGAGAAGGATCGTGGCGAGGGTGGCGCCGAAGCCCGGCCGCTTCTCCAGATCCTCGGAGGGGCGCTGGGGGATCATCCGGTCGGGGGCGGGCACATCCACCCAGCGGGCCGCGACCTTCGAGAACAGCGGGCCGGCGATGATCACCGTCGGGATGGCGACCAGGACACCCAGCGCCAGGGTCACGCCGAGGTTGGCGCCGACCGCGTCGATCGCGATCAGCGGACCGGGGTGCGGCGGCACCAGGCCGTGCATCACGGACAGACCGGCGAGCGCCGGGATGCCGATGCGCATCAGGGAGTAGTTGCCGCGCTTGGCGACCATCAGGACGACCGGGATCAGCAGGACGACGCCGACCTCGAAGAACAGGGGCAGGCCGATCACCGAGGCGATCAGGACCATCGCCCACGGCATCGTCCGGCCCGACGCCTTCGCCAGGATCGTGTCGACGATCTGATCGGCGCCGCCGGAGTCGGCGAGCAGCTTGCCGAGGATCGCGCCCAGGGCGATCAGCACACCCACGCCCGCCACCGTCGAGCCGAGGCCGGTGGTGAAGCTGGCTATGGCCTTGTCGAGCGGCGCGCCCGCGAAGGCGCCCAGCGCCAGCGAGCCGATGGTCAGGGCCAGGAAGGCGTGCAGCTTGAACTTGGTGATCAGCAGGACGATGAGCGCGATGCCCGCCAGTACGGCGACGCCCAACTGGGCGTGGCCGGCCGAGGTGATCGGCTCGACGGTGTCCGCTGCCAGCATCTCGACGCTGAGTCTGGTCACGGTGGTTCCCTTGTCTTCTTGTCTTCCGGAGTACTTCTGGGGAGGGACTTTCGGAGCAGGTCCGAAGGTTCTTCGGGGACTACTGGGCTACGGGGAAACGGGGTTACCGAGGTCCTCGGGGGTCCTCGGGGCCGTCGAGGTCGTCGAGCGCCGCCGTCGCGCGGGCGGTGATCTCCTCGGGGCTGCCGGACACGTCCACCGCGACGCCCGCCTCGTCCGCCTCGAGCGGCTGGAGCGTGGCGAACTGGGAGTCGAGCAGCGCGGTCGGCATGAAGTGACCCTGCCGGTGCGCCATCCGGTCCTCGATCAGCGCCCGGTCACCGGTGAGGTGCACGAAGACCACGCCGGGCGCGGCGGCCCGCAGCCGGTCCCGGTACGACCGCTTCAGCGCCGAACTGCTCACCACCCCGCCGAGTCCTGCGCGGCCGTGCGCCCACTCGCCGATGGCGTCCAGCCAGGGCCAGCGGTCCTCGTCGGTCAGCGGGGTCCCGGCCGTCATCTTGTGGATGTTGGCCGGCGGGTGGAAGTCGTCGCCCTCGGCGTACGGGACGCCGAGCCGAGCCGCGAGCAGGGGACCGATCGTGGTCTTCCCGGTGCCCGCGACCCCCATGATCACGACGACGTGTGGGGTACGCGTCTGCTGCATGGACGCAATGAAACGCATTACGTACGACAAATTCAAGACCCGAGACTGAATAAGTCTGACTTTATGGAAGCGTGACGTGCCCCGTACTCTGAGTGCATGAGCACATCGGGCCGAGGGCTGCACGGCCATGTACTGGAAACCCTCGGACCTGCGATCGCCGCGGGCGAGTACCCGCCGGGCAGCGTTCTGCGCACGGACGAACTCGCGCAGCGGTTCGACGTGTCACGCTCGGTGATGCGGGAGGCGGTCCGTGTCCTGGAGTCGATGCACCTGGTCGAGTCCCGGCGCCGGGTCGGCGTCACGGTCCGGCCCAAGGCCGAGTGGAACGTGTACGACCCCCAGGTCATCCGCTGGCGGCTGGCAGGCGCCGACCGCCCGCAGCAGCTGCGTTCCCTCACCGTCCTGCGCTCCGCGATCGAACCGGTCGCCGCCGGCCTGGCCGCCAGGTTCGCCACCGCCGAGCAGTGCGCGCGGCTCACGGAGTGCGCGCTGGGCCTGGTGGCCAACTCGCGAGGGCACCAGCTCGAGGGCTATCTCGTCCACGACATCGCCTTCCACCGGGTGATCCTGGAGGCCTCGGGCAACGAGATGTTCGCCCGCCTCGGCGACGTCGTCGCGGAGGTCCTGGCGGGCCGGACCCATCACGAGGTCATGTTCGAGGACCCCGACCCGGCCGCCGTCACCCTGCACGTACAGGTCGCGGAGGCGGTCCGCGAGGGCGACGCGGAACGGGCGGAACGACTCACCCGGGAGATCGCGGTCGGCGCCCTTCAGGAACTGGACATACTCGCTCCATAGAAGTCCCGGGTGTCCCGGATTTCCTAGGCCTCCTCGTCGCCCTCGCCGATGTCCCCGTCGACGTACACCCACGCCCCGTCGACCCGCTCGAACCGGCTCCGCTCCCGCAGTGAGCCTCCCCGGTAGGAGGCCCGGAAGGTCACGGTCCCGGTGGTGTGGAACGCCGTACCCTCGCTCGTCCCGAGGATCTCCAGGCCGGTCCACCGCATGCCGGGATCGAATTCGATTCGCGCGGGGCGGGTACGCGTATGCCAGGTCCGCAACAGGTACGGCTCGTCACGCTTCACGAAAGCGCTGTAGCGGGAACGCATCAGCGCCTCGGCTGTCGGCGCGGCGGCCGCACCCCGGTGGAATCGGCCACAGCACGTGTCGTACGTCTCCGCAAGACCGCACGGACATGTGGAGCTCTGAACAGGGGTGGAGGGCCGTTGCCGCCTGAGATGCGCAGTACGTCGGGACATGCCCGCCATTCTGCTGTACCACGTGCATCGTGTGCTGTGCGCATTCTGTGAAGTCGCTGACCCGACACGCGCACATCGCGTGCGGGTCGTGCGCGGCGATCTTCATCGAACCTTCCCCAGGGGTGGCGTGAACGCGTCTTGCTGGCCCAACTGCCCACCCCCAAAGGTGGATTACGCACTTGAGCATCAGGAGTCGCAAGCGTGTCGCTTGCCCCGGACGGCCGTCCGGCCGGGGTACTGACGGGGGAAAGCTGATGAGGTGTCATGGGCCGGCGCGTCCCGCGCGCCGGACAGTTCCGTGCGCACCGGACCGGACGACTCTCCCTCCGCCACCTCCTTGGTGCCTTGACCCGGTGCCCGGATAGGGATTGGAGGGGGAATGCCGACGACAGCAGTGGGTGCGGCCAGGCCGACATATCCCGGCGTCTACGTCGAAGAGCTTCCCAGCAGCACTCGTACCATCTCCGCCGTGACCACGTCGGTGACCGCGTTCGTGGGGCACACCCGGCGCGGTCCGCTGAACGAGCCCGTTCGTGTCACCGGCTTCACCGAGTTCGAGCGGCGGTTCGGCGGGCTCGCCTCGCAGAGCGCCGTCGCCTACGCCGTGCACCAGTTCTTCGGCAACGGCGGCTCCGTCGCCGTGATCGTCCGGGTCGCGAAGGCGGGCAGCGGCAAGGCCGCGTGCGTCGCCCTGGAGTCCACCGAGGGCCACAGCGAGGCCCGCGTCCTCGAAGTGCACGCCAAGGAACCCGGCGGGTGGGGCAACGGTCTGCGGGTCGCCGTCGACTACGACACCCCGAACTGCGACGAGACGTTCAACCTGCGCGTGTACGACGCGAAGGGCGAGGCCCGCGAGTCCTACACCGGGCTGTCGATGGACCAGGGACACGGGCGGTACGCGCCGACCGTGATCAACGCCGGCTCGCGGCTCATCCGGGTCGAGGCGGTGGGCGAGGGGCGGCCCGATCCGTCCGGGACCGTGTCCAAGCCCTTCGGCAACGAACTGCCCGATCCGGCCGTCGACGTGACCGTCAAAATCGGTGACGTGGAACGGGAGTTCACGCTCTACGACCCCGAGTGCGACGGAGAAGCACCCTGCTCCGTCGCCGAGTTGGCGCTGCTGCTCGAACGCAAGCTGCGGGCGCTGCCCGACGCGCCGGGCAAGCACGCCTACGCGGGCGTCGAAGTCACCGCGTTCGGGCGGCGGTTGCAGGTCGTGGCCGGCTCCACCGACCCCGAGGACGTCGTCCGTTTCCTCGGCCAGTGCGCCAACGACCTCGGCCTCGAAGCCTCCGTGAACCCGCCCGTCTTCCCCCTGGAGGGCGGCGAGGACGGCGAGGCCCCCGGCCCGCGCGACCTCATCGGCTCCGAGGCCGACAAGACCGGCATCCAGGCGCTGCGCGGTGTCGCCGACGTCAACCTGCTGGCCCTGCCCGAGCTGGCGGCGTACGAGAAGACCGAGGACATGCTCACCGTCGTCTCGGCGGCCCAGCGGCTGTGCGAGGAGCGGCGGATCTTCCTGCTCGTCGACGCGCCCAGCACCTGGGTGAGCGTCGACACGGCGCGTGCCGGGCTCGCCGCCTTCGACGCGGTCCGGGGCAACCACGCGGCCCTGTACTTCCCGCACCTCCAGCTCACCGACCCGCTCACCGGACGGCTGCGCGCCTTCCCGCCGTCCGGCGCCGTCGCCGGCGTCGTCGCGCGGACCGATTCGGAGCGCGGTGTGTGGAAGGCGCCGGCCGGGACGGAGGCCCGTCTCGCGGGCGTCCACTCCCTCACCGTCGAGCTGACCGACCGCGAGACCGGGCTGCTCAACCCGCTCGGCGTCAACTGTCTGCGGACGTTCCCGATGGCGGGTCCGCTGGTGTGGGGGGCGCGCACCCTGGAGGGCGCCGACGCGCTCGACAGCGAGTGGAAGTACGTACCCGTGCGACGGCTCGCGCTGCATGTCGAGGAAAGCCTCCAACGGGGCCTGCAGTGGGTCGTGTTCGAGCCCAACGACGAGAGTCTCTGGCAGCAGATCCGGCTGGGTGCCTCCTCGTATCTGCACACCCTCTTCCGTCAGGGCGCCTTCAAGGGCAGCACGCCGCGCGAGGCCTACTTCGTCAAGTGCGACCACGAGACCACGACCGACGAGGACGTGGCGAACGGGGTGGTGAACGTCCTGGTGGGCATCGCGCCGGTGCGGCCGGCGGAGTTCGTGATCGTGAGGATCCAACAGACGTCGGGACAGTCCGCCCTCTAGGGCCTACCTCTGAGGCCTACCTCTAGCGCCTCGAAGTCCCCGAGCAACGTGGAGAGTTGAAGGAATCCGATGGCTGAGTTCACGGTCAACGCCCAGCGCTTCGACCCGTACAAGAACTTCAAGTTCCTGGTCCTGTGGGACGGTCGTACGGTCGCCGGCATCAGCAAGATCAGTCCGCTCAAGCGGACCACGGAGGTCGTCAAGCACCGCCACGGCGGCGACCCCTCCTCCCCGCGCAAGTCGCCGGGACGCTCCGAGTTCGAGGGCATCACCCTCGAGCGCGGGGTCACCCACGACCCCGAGTTCGACCGCTGGGCCAACAAGGTCTGGCAGGTCGGGGCGGGCCTCGGCTCCGAGGTGTCCCTCGCGGACTTCCGCAAGGACATCGTGATCCAGGTTCTCAACGAGGCCGGCCAGGTCGCCGTCTCGCACAAGCTGTACCGGACCTGGCCGAGTGAGTACCAGGTCCTCGGTGAACTCGACGCCAACGCCAACGCGGTGGCCATCCAGTCGCTCAAGTTGGAGTGCGAGGGCTGGGAGCGGGACTACGAGGTGCCCGAGCCCGAGGAACCGTCGTTCCTCAACCCGGCCTGAGGCGGCGGTAGTCGAGCGAATCCGAAGCGGGGGAGGGTATGGCGATCACCTCGGCGGCCGGACTGCTGGCCGCGTGGGAGGCGGGACTTGCCGAGGCACCGGCCGGCCGTGCGCTGCTGCTGCACCGCACGGCCCGCCCGGACGTCGACACGGGCCTGCTGCCGCGGCTTCCGGTGGGCGAGCGGGAGGCGGACCTGTTCGCCCTGCGCCGGGCACTGTTCGGCGAGCGCATGCAGGTACGGCTCGAGTGCACGGCGTGCGGCGAGGACATGGAGTTCGAACTGAACGCCGAGGAGTTGGCGCGGTCGCTGGGTGGGGGTGAGGGCGGAGGTTCGGAGGCGGGGTCGCGTCGGTCGTCGCTCGGGGCGGACGGATCACCGGCCGAGGGGGATGGGCCGGAGGCGGGCGGGGGCGCGGGCACGCCGGTCGGGCGTGGTGGGTCGGGTGCGGGCAGGGGTGCTGGTTCGCCGGTCGGGCGCGATGAGGTGCCGGTGCCCGGGCCGGTTGCGGGCTCGGTGGGTGGATCGGCCGGGTTGTCGGTCTCGCCGGACGAGTTGGCTGCGGGTGGGGGCGGTGTTTCGTCGGTCCGGCGCGATGAGTTGGTTGGGATCGGGCCGGTTGCGGGGTCGGATGTGTTGGGTGGTTCGCCGGTCGGGCGCGATGAGGTGCCGGTGGCCGGGCAGGTTGCGGGCTCGGTGGGTGGGTCCGTCGGGCTTGGCGGGTTGGCTGCGGACGAGGCTGGTGGCTTGCCTGGCGGGCGCGATGCGCTGGTTGGGGCCGGGCAGGTTGCGGGGATGGTCGACGCGCCGGGCGGGGGCGTTGGCGCGCCGGTCAGGCAGGACGACGTGTCCGGGGCAGGGCACGGGGATTCGCTTGTCCGGGTTCAACAGGGCGGCTGGGACGTCGAGTTCAGGCTGCCCGGGGTCGCCGACCTGGCGGCGGCAGCCCGGGACGCGGATCCGCGCGGGGCGTTGCTCGCGCGGTGCCTCGTGTCGGCGGCCCACGACGGGGCCCCCGTCACCGCGAAGGACCTGCCCGCCGCTGTGCAGCGCCGGATCGCCGAGGCGGCCGAGGCCGCCGACCCCGGCGCCGATCTGGCGCTCAACGTGGCCTGCCCCGAGTGCGGCCGGGCCACGCGCGCGGAGCTCGACATCGCCTCGTACCTGTGGACCGAACTGGACGCCTGGGCCCGGGACCTCCTCCTTGACGTCCATCTGCTCGCCACCGCGTACGGCTGGAGCGAGCCGGAGATTCTGGCGCTCAGCCCGCTGCGGCGCCGCTACTACCTGGAGCTGTGTGCGGATGTCTGACCACCCGGCTGACCCCTTTACGGGAAGCGGGCCGTCGGGCCCGCCCGAGCCCGACTTCCTCGACCGGCTGATCGCCCGGCACACCGCCGGAGCCGTCACGGGCGCGGCCCGCGTGCGGCCCCGGCTGCCCGGGCCGTTCGAACGGGTCGAGGCGGTACGGGCCCCGGTGCCCGACCCGGACGGACAGTCCCCGCTCTGGCCCGGCCCCGCGTCACCGGCTGCCGTCGCAGCGCCCCCGGACCGGCCGCGCCCGGCGGTGTCCGGGGCCCGCCCCGGCCCGGAACGGGAGCGGACCGTCGTACGCACAGAACAGGTGTACGCCGAGCAGCCCACCCTGCCCGCACCGCCCATTGCCGACCCCGAGGGGCCCCTGCTCCGGCCGGTCACGCCCCTGCTGCCCGGCCCGCGACCGGCCGGGCGCCCCGCGCTCCGCACGGCGGGCGGGCAGCGCCCCGCGAGCGACTCGCCCCGGACCACGGCGGCCGTGACCAGCCTGCCGGGCCCCGACACCGCCTCCCGCGCCGGGTCCGCAGCCCCGCGTCCCAGCGCCGCGGACACGGCGGCGGCTCGAGAGGCCGTACGACAGGCCGCCGCCCGGCGACCCGGACGGGCGCCCGAGCAGGTGGTCGAGGTGCGGATCGGACGGCTCGAGGTCACCGCGGCGGCGCCCGCCGGAGCCACACGGCGCCGCCCGGCATCCGCCGAGCGCCCAGCGGCGACCGTGAGCCTCGCCGACTACCTGGCCCGGGGGCGCGAGTGAACCACGTGACAGGGCCGACCGAGACGACAGGGCCGACAGGGGCGACAGGGCCGATGGGGAAAGCCGCTGGACGACGAGTAGGGACCGAGGAACCGACGTCATGAGCAACGCACTTGCCATCGCCCACGTCACCCAGGCCCTCGCCGCCCTGATCGAGAACAACCTCGGGCCGGAGTTCGACGCGGCCGTCACGGTCGAGACGCGCAAGCCGCCGACCGAGCCCTCCGGCGAACCGACCATCAACGTGTTCCTCTACCAGGTCACGCCCAACACCTCGCAGCGCAACAACGACCTGCCGACCCGCGCCGCCGACGGCACCCTGGTCAAGCGGCCCGCCGCCGCGCTGGACCTGCACTACCTGATCAGCGCGTACGGCGAGGAGAACGAACTGGTCGGACAGCGGCTGATCGGGTCCGTCGTCCGCACCCTGCACGAGATCCCCGTCCTGCCCAAGGACGTCATCGAACAGGCCGGTGAGAAGCCGTACCTGACGGGCAGTGACCTCCTGGAATCGGCCCAGCGCGTCCGGTTCACCCCGACGGTGATGGACGTCGACGAGACGTCGAAGCTCTGGGGAATGCTCTACCAGACGCCCTACTCGCTGTCGGTCGTCTACCAGGCCGCCCTCGTCTTCATCGAGGGCCGCGAGACACCCGTCCCGGCGAAGCCGGTCCAGCGGTCCGATGTACGCGTGCTGCCGTTCGGGGCGCCGGGGGCGCCGGTACCGGGTGGACGGGCGCTGCCCGTCAACCAGGCCGCGCGGAGCGGGAGTTCGGGGCAGGGAGCAGCCCCGGGCCCGGACCGGATCTCGCAGCCGACCCCTGAGCCCTCTTCCGAGCCGTCGTCCCGGCCCGCCGGGAAGGCGCTCGTGTCGAAGGCCGCCGCCAAGAAGACCGTGTCGAAGGCGCCGGCCCGTGCCCGCAAGGCCGCGCAGCCGGCCAAGGCGACGGAGGCGGATACGGGTGCGGGTACCGGCGCGGGCGCGAGCGCGGGTGGCAGGGCCGCGCGGGGCGCGACCAAGCGCACGCCGGCCACGCCCGACGGACCCGGGAACGGTGACACCACGAGCGGGGGCAGCTAGCACATGGGAAAGCGCGAGGGGACCAGTACGACGGGCACGCCCACGACAGGCCCGCATGCCGCCGGCACGCACACCAAGGGCCCGGTGACGCTCATGGCGGAGATCCGTCGCGTCCTGACCCGTGTCGACGCCCACGCGGCGCACGCCGGGCAGGGAACCGAGCCCGCCGGGCAGCCGGGGCCCGGCGACACGCCGCTGTCCGCCGGTCCCGCCACCGCGCCCCTCGACGCCCTGCTCGCCTGCTTCGGACTCACCCCCTTCGAACGGGACCTCGTACTCCTCACCGCCGCCCAGGAGTTGGAGGCGACCACCGCCGCCCGGTGCGCGGCGGCCAGCGGTGACCCGGAGCGGACGTACCCGACCTTCTCGCTCGCCCTGGCCGCGCTCGCCGAGCCGCACTGGAGCGCGCTCACCCCGGTCGCGCCGCTGCGCCGCTGGCGGATCGTCGAACTGGACGACGAGACACGGCTGACGACCTCCCGGCTCCGCCTCGATGAACGCATCCTGCACTTCCTCCTCGGCTCGCCCTACCTCGACGCCCGTCTGCACGGCCAGTTGCGCCGCGCGCCCGTGCCGGACCGGCTGCCCCACTCGTACGACCTGGCCGCGAGCCGCGTCGCCGCCGGCTGGACGAGCGGGCCGAGCCCGGACGCACCGCTGCTCGTCGAGGTGACCGGCGGCGATCTGCGCAGCCGGGCCGACATCGCCGCCGCCGCGGCGGCCCGCGCCGGGCTCGGGCTCTACTCGGTGAGCGCCGAGGACATCCCCGGCGAACCCGCCGAACGGGACCGCTTCGCCAGGCTCTGGCAGCGCGAGGCGATCCTGCTGCCCGCCGCGCTCCTCGTCGACGTGGGCGAACCGGACCGCGACCAGCGGGCGGCGACGGAGGCGTTCCTCGCCGGGGCCGCCGTACCCGTCGTCGTGTCCAGCGAGGACCCGTTGCGCACGGACCGCCCGCACGGCACCCGGGTGACCGTCCCCCGGCTGGACGACGAGGAGCAACTCGCCCTCTGGGCCGAAGCGTTCGACGACGTCACCGACCTCGGCGAGGGTGAACTGCGGTCCCTGGTCGCCCAGTTCCAGCTGCCCCCGCACGTGGTGCGTTCGGCGGCGGCAGTCGTACGGCGTGATCTGCCCGGCGAGGACGAGCTGGACGGCGCCCAACTCGCCTGGCGGGCCGGGCTCGACGAGGCGCGGATCGGCATGGACGAGCTGGGGCGGCGCATCGAACCGGAGGCCGGCTGGGACGACCTCGTGCTCCATGAGCGGCAGACGAGCGTGCTGCGCGAGATCGTCGCCCATGTGCGGCAACGCCCGACCGTCCACCAGGAGTGGGGATTCGCGGGCACGCTGCGGCGCGGCCTCGGCGTCACCGCGCTCTTCGCGGGCGGCTCCGGCACCGGCAAGACACTGGCCGCCGAGGTCATGGCGAAGGAACTCGGCCTCGACCTGTTCATCGTCGACCTCTCCCAGGTGGTCAGCAAGTACATCGGTGAGACCGAGAAGAACCTGCGCCGGGTCTTCGACGCCGCCGAACGCGGCGGCGCACTCCTCCTGTTCGATGAGGCCGACGCCCTCTTCGGCAAGCGCAGCGAGGTCAAGGACAGCCACGACCGGTACGCCAACCTGGAGGTCAGCTATCTGCTGATGCGCATGGAGGCCTACCGCGGCCTCGCCGTCCTCACCACCAACATGAAGAAGGCCCTGGACACCGCCTTCCTGCGGCGCATCCGCTTCGTCGTCGACTTCCCCTTCCCGGCGGAACACGAACGCGCCGAGATCTGGCGGCGGGTACTGCCCCCGCAGGCCCCGGTCAAGGACATCGACTCCGCGCTCCTCGCCCAACTCACCGTCGCGGGCGGCTCGATCCGCAACATCGCCCTGTCCGGCGCGTTCCTCGCCGCGGAGGAGGGAGACCGGCTCCAGATGCGGCACATGCTCGCGGCAGCCCGCACCGAGTACCTCAAGCTGGAACGCTCCCTGACGCCGACGGAGGTCCGCGGATGGGTGTGAACAGGGAGTGGCCGGGGACGGCGACGCCTTCGGCGATACGCGTCGACATCGGGGAACTGGTCCTTGACGGCTTCCGGGCCGACCCCGAGCGGGTGTCGGCCGCCTTCGAGAACGAACTCGCCCGCCTGGTACGGGAATCGGGCGTACCCCTCGCGGCGGACGGCACGGTGGGCCTCGACACGCTGACCGGGCTGCCGCCCCTGCCCGCAGGCCTGTCCGCCCGCCGCCTCGGCCAGGAACTGGCACGCGCCGTGCACCAGGGGCTGAGTGGGCAGGGGGAGGTGACCCGATGAGCGGCAACGCGCAGTCCCAGGACGCCCGTTCGGAGCAGTCGGCCGCAGAACAGCGCCGGCGCAAGCGCAAGGAACGGGGCGCCAAGTCCCGTACCCCGTCCGCGAAGGACATCGTCAGTGGCGCCGGACAGCCGCTCGACCCGGGCGTACGAAGGGAGTTGGAGGAACGCCTCGGTCACGACCTGAGCCGCGTACGCCTGCACACCGGCCGCGACGCCGACCGGCTGACCGAACTCCTCGGCGCGGACGCGGTCGCCGTCGGCCAGGACATCCTCTTCCGCGAGGGCGCCTACCGCCCGGGCACGGCGGACGGACAGCGCCTGCTCGCCCACGAGTTGCTGCACACCGTCCAGAACCCGCACGGACTGGGCGCGCTGCGGGCCGGGCGGGAACTGGGCGCGGTGAGTGTGCCGCAGCAGGCGATCGAGCGGGAGGCGGAGTCGGCGGCGCGGGAGCTCGTCCGGGGCGGCGAGAGCACGGTCGGGGCCGCGCCGGACACGGCGGGGGCGGTCGAGGAAGGGCAGGCGACGCCGGGGTGGCTGCGCTACGCCACCGTCGACGCCGACCGGATGCGGGCCGAGGCCGTCGACCCGGCGACCCTCGTGGACCGGCTCGCGGGCGGTGTACTGCGCTCACTGCGCGGCGACCCCACCGACGCCTCCGGCCGGGTCCGCCTGCAACTGGCCCGCATGTCGCAGGAGTTGGAGGACTCCGTCATCGAGCGGCTCGAGGACCGGCTGCTCACCCCGGAGTACGAACGACTCCTGGACCTCGCGGACCGGGCCGGCCCCGGCCCGGTCGAGCTGCAGCCCGCCGACGTACCGCTGCCCGAGATCGACCTCTTCGAGGAACTCGGGGTCGAACGCATCCACTGGCAGAAGAAGCAGACCTCCGACCGGGGATCCCGGGACCAGCGGGCCGCCGACGCCCGCGAGGAGCAGCGGGACGCCAGCGCCCGTGACGACAGGAGCGGCGACCGCAGCCGGGCACGCGCGGACGCGGCCACCGAGGACCAGGAGGCGGCCCGGCGCACCGAGCAGGAGGACGAGCGCAACGCCTCCCGGCAGCGGGCCGAGCAGGAGCAGCAGCAGGAGGACGAGAAGGCCGCCACCGACCGTGAGCGCACCGACGAGGCCGCTGACGAACGGGTCCAGGGGCAGCAGCAGGGGGTCGAGCAGGCCAAGGAGGAGCGCAAGGAACAGCGCGAACGCGAGGAGGCCGACCCCGAGCAGGCCAATGCCCCCGGAGCCGACAAGCGCGGGCGCAGGGACCAGCAGACCCAGCCGGCCGCCGGGTCCAGGCGGGAGCAGCTGGACCCGAGGCAGAAGGCCCAGCCCGGCCCCGTACGGCCGGAGAGGGTCGACGAGCGGGCCGAACAGCGGGACTCGGCGCTGTCCGAGCACGGGCTGAACGAGAACGACGAGGACGGGGGAGCGGACGGCGATCCGCGCGAGGAGGAACAGCCGCTCGGCCTCGAAGCGGGCGCCGACGGCGAGATCGCGGGCGGCGAGGCCGAGGCCGAACGGGCGCCGGACGCCGGACGCGAGCCCGTCATCAAACCCGAGGACCATCTGCCCGAGGCCGACCTCGACCTCTCCGCCGTACCGACCGCGGACCAGCTTCAGCCGGGCGCCGCCGAGCCCTCTCCGCCCACCTTCCCCACCCCGCCGCCGACCAGGGCGGAGAAAATCGAGCAGGAGCGGGAGAAGAACGAACAGGAGGCGGACGAGGAGGCCGTCGGTCCCGAGCCGAAGGCGCCCGGACAGGACGAGGGGCCCGTCGAGGGGGAGGCGCCGCAGCCCGAGGACGGACCCGCCGCACAGGCTCAGGACCGGGGAACCAAGGACCTGCAGGAGACGGGGAAGCCGCTCGAACAGGAGGTCGGTCCGGACCCCGCGACCGAGGACAGGGAACGGCCCGAACCCGAGGCCGAGAAGCCCGACCCGGAGCAGCAGCAGGAGCAGGAACAGGCAAAGGACGCCGAGGACGCCGATGACTCCGGGGAGGCCGGGGCCGGTGGTTCGGACGAACAACCCGACGCCAAGGACGCGCAGGACGAGAAGACCGAACGGCAGGAGCGTACGAGGACGGAGAGCCGGTCCGGTGCGGGCGCGGCGCCGGCCACGGCGAGCCCGGCCGCGGCCACCACAAGCATGCTGGCGTCCGCCGTGTCCCGGCCCGCCGGTGCGCAGACTCCGAGGACGTCCGTCGAGGACCGCGACCCCTCCCCGGCCGCCCGGCGCGAGGCCGAACCGCCCAAGCCCGAACGTGAGGCGCCCCGGGCCAAGAGCCGTATCCCCAAGGAGAGCGGTCCCGGAGCGGCGCCGCGTGGAGCGGTCGGCGGCGCGGAGCGGAGCGGGCCGACGACCGCCGCGGGGCCGGGTGCCGCGCCGTCCGCCGCGCAGGCCGCGGTCAGCCCGGCCGCCGAGCAGACCGATGCCCCCGGCCAGAGCGCGGACAGCGGCGGTCCGAGGCCCGAGGCCTCCCTGGAGAAGGACGGCGGAGGCTGCGCGCCCCCCGAGCCCGCCGCCGAGAAGGACGACGGCGGCGCGGGCAGTTGCGGGGGCGGCGGCGGGGCCGCGCCCGAGGAGAAGC
The DNA here is from genome assembly GCF_033793965.1 of Streptomyces sp. ME02-8801-2C. Classification (NCBI taxonomy): domain Bacteria; kingdom Bacillati; phylum Actinomycetota; class Actinomycetes; order Kitasatosporales; family Streptomycetaceae; genus Streptomyces; species Streptomyces sp. ME02-8801-2C. Next base: position 159,242 of record NZ_JARAXP010000007.1, read on the forward strand.
AGGAGGAGCCGCCGGACGTCTCCGGGCAGGACCCCAAGTCCGCCGTACGGACCGTGGGCAAGCTGGCGCCCGACCAGGCGGCGGCCACCATGCCCGGGGTCGACGCGGCGGCGGACAAGAAGATCGGCGAGGAGCAGCAGCGGCTCGACGCCAACGCGCCCACCCGCGAACGCCCTTCGGGCGCGCCCGAGACGCGTTCGGCGCCGCCCGAGGCGGCCCCGGCCGCCGCTCAGGTCACCGGCAAGGTGGAGCGGCTCGGGCCGGCGGACCAGGGCGAGAAGCAGAAGGCCAAGGGCAGTGAGAAGGCCGCGGGAGCCAAGCCGACCGCTCCGCCGCCGCCCGCTCCCGCGGTGCCCGCAGAGGGGCTCAGCGATGCCGAGGCGCAGAGTGTGGAGGCGGCGGCCGACGCCGTGCCGACGCACGACCCCGCCCTGGACAACAAGACGGTCGGGCCCGCGCCGAAGATCCGTCTCGAGGGCGCCAGCGACCCGACCCGTACGGACGACCAGCAAAAAGCCCTGAAGGACAAGCAGTCCGACATCCAGCAGACCGGCCGCGACGACGCGGCGAAGTCCCTGGGCGAGGACCAGATCTTCCCCGACGCACCGCGGGAGCAGCTCACCGGCAAGGCCGCCGGTGGCAGTGGAGGTCGCGGCAAGGGCGGCGCCCTCAAGGCGCTGTCCAAGCCGAAGGCCGGGGTCGGAGCCGTCGCCAAGCAGGAGAAGGGCTCCGAGATCCAGGGCGCGGCCGGCCAGGCAGAAGGGGATCTGGCGGCCAAGGAGCAGGAGCGGAACCAGGGCGAACAGCAGGCCAAGCAGGAGAAGCAGGCCGAGATCGACCGCGAGGTCGCGCAGAACACCGAGAAGCAGACCGGCGAACGGGGCAGGGTCGCCCGGGAGACGCAGGCCCAGCGGGAGGACTGGCGGGCCGAGCAGGACAAGAAGATCGAGGACGCGGACCAGCAGTCCGAGGAAGAGCACGGCGCCAAGAACAAGGAGATCGTCAAGGCGCGCGACGACAAGGACAAGGAAGTCGCGGCGCGCAAGGACAAGGACAACGCGCAGATCGACACCGAGCGCGAGAACGCCGAGAAGGAGGCCGAGAAGAAGAAGGAGGAGGAGAAGCCGTCCGGCGGCTTCCTCGGCTGGGTCGCCGACAAGGTGGGCGACTTCTTCAAGGGCCTGCTCGAAGCGGTGACCAAGGTCTTCGAAGCCGCTCGTGCCCTGGTCAACGGCATCATCGACAAGTTCAAGGAGTGGGCCAACGCGGCGATCGACTTCGTCCGCGATCTGGCTGTCGCGGCGATCAACGCGCTCGCCGACGCGCTGATCGCGATCGGCGATGTGCTGCTGGCGGCCTTCCCGGAACTGCGCGACAGGTTCCGCAAGGCGATCGAAGGCCTGCGGGACGCGGCCATCGCCACGGTCAACCAGCTGGCGGACGGACTGAAGAAGGCCGTCAACTCGCTGCTGGACGCGTTGGCGGCGGGTCTGAACGCGCTGCTCGACGTCCTGGAAGCCGGGGTCAAGGCGGCCATCAAGGCCTTCCAGGCCATCATCGAGGGCGCGATCAAGTTCGCTCAGGCGGCGATCGAGGCGCTGGGCAAGTTCGCGGCCCTGGTGGCGGACATCGCCCCCGACCCGGGCGGCTGGATCTCGAAGGCGGGCAGCGCGGCCAAGACCGGCATCACGGACCATCTGTGGGGCGCCATCAAGGTGGGCGTGAAGCGGTGGTTCGACACCAAGGTCGAGGGCATCCTCGGCCTCGGCAAGGCGGTCATCAACGTCCTGGTCAAGGGCTGTGTCTCGCTCAAGCAGATCGGCAAGATGGCCTGGGACGCGATCATCGCGTCCCTGCCGATGATGATCGCGTCACTCGTCATCGAGAAGGTCGTCTCGATGATCGTGCCGGCGGCGGGCGCGATCCTCACGATCGTGCAGGGCCTGATGGCGGCCTGGCAGTCCATCAGCTCGATCCTGGCGGCCTTCTCGAAGTTCTGGGCGTACCTGAAGGCGGTGAAGGCGGGCCCGGCGGCGTGCCTGTTCGCGGAGGCGGTCGCGGCGGGGGTGGTGGCGCTTCTCGACTTCATCGCGAACTTCCTGATGATCAGGCTTGCTTCGGCGACGAAGGGGGTGGGCAAGCGGCTGAAGGCCATGTCCCAGAAGATCATGGACGGCCTGAAACGAACAGGCAAGGGCGCTAGGTCTGCGGCGGGCACGGCGGTCAACAAGGCACGTGGCGCACTGCGGAACGCGACCCAGAAGGTGCGTGAACCGGCGGCGGCACCGAGGCCGAAGGGGGCGCCTTCCCCGGGGCCGAAGACACCGGTCAAGCCGAAGGACCACGCGACTCCGAAGTCACCGGCGAAGCCGGACGCGACGCCGGTGAAGCCGAAGGACGGGGCGGCGGGGCCGGGCAAGGACAAGACCCCGGACCAGGGCCCGTTGAAGGACAGGACGCCTGACAGGGATCAGGGCCCGGCCAAGGAGAAGGACCAGTCTCCGTCGAAGGAAAGGACTCCCGAGCCTGCCGCCAAGAAGAAGAAAGAGATCGAGGGCCCGAAGCCGACCAAGCCCAAGAAGCCCAAGTCGCCGGCAGGCAAGGCCCTCGCGAAGGCCAAGGGCGCGGTCAAGTCCGCCTTGAAGAAGGTCGGCAACGCAGCGAAGACCCTCGGCAAGAAGCTGAAGAAGACCAAGGTCGGCAAGGCGCTGAAGAACGGCGCGTCGAAGCTGAGGGACGCCTTCAAGAAGAAGAGGGATCGGCTTCGGGATCACAAGAGGCAGCAGCAGGAGCAGAAGAGGCGCGATCAGGACCGGCGGAGGAAGGACGAGAAGTCCAAGGAGTCGAAGGAATCGCGGTTGCAGAAGATTCTTCACCGTATCCGCCCGGCGATCAGGCGAAAACTCGAAAACGGGATGTGGGATCCCGCTTTCCGGGCAATGCTCCAGGCAATGCGCAGGTGGTATCGGCTGACGGGTCTGGAATCGTTCGGCGATCCCGATATCGATATCCGGGCCACCCTCAACCCGCAGGGCAGCGCTGGGCAGGCCAGCCGTGACAAGCCGGACCCCGACGTCGGCCAACGCAAGGTACGTCTGAAGGGGAAGAAGAAACCGCCGCCACTGAACAAGGGTGACAAGGTCAAGCTTGCCCAGCACGGAATGGCCTGGCTGATCGGTGAAGTGACCGAGGTGGACCGGGAGGCGGAAAAGTTCGACTTTTACGGGCACGGCGCCAAGGGAGACAGTCGCTTCACCAACATTCCCTTCGAGAACGGACATCGTTGGAAGAGGTACAACGAGGGGGAGTCGTACAAGACAGGCGAGGCGTTCGAAAAGATTCGACATCTCAACGAGTGGCCAAATTTCAACGATGCCCGGCAGGTGCTGAACTATCGCAAGCATATCGAGTTCAAGAACCCCGCAGGCATGCAGTGGCATCACATACACGAGCAGAATGCGGGCGGCAGGCATTTCGTGAAGAACCTGGCACTCACGACCGTGGAGCTGAATCGGGACACCTTTAATCGATGGTTCACCAAGCCGCGTCGGGACCTCAATGGAATGAACGTGCGCGCATACTTGAAGGGGGTAAACGCATCAGAGGAACTGTACCGGGAGTGGGGACTGAAATGCATCAAGGAAAACGGACTCAAGATCGATTCCAGGAATCATAATAATCGTGGTATCTACCAGGAACTCGTCGGGAGGTGACGATGGTGAGGACGATCTATATTGCTGTCCTTGAAGAGGATGCTGGCGTCGATCTGCACTCCTTCTTGACCGGTTGCGGTGCCGAGCCGAGAAGTGATTTCGGTGAATGGCTTGTTCCTGTTGAATCAAAAGGCTCGGTCAAGGAAGAGCTTCGCCGCCGCGGTATTAAATTCCACCCTCGCTATGAATTCCTGGTGGAGTCGACCGATGAGGTCGGTGATCTGGCCGCCTATTTGGGGATCGAGGATCTGGCGACCGGCCGGGTCGAGTCGCCGGAGTCGACCTTGTTGAACGACACCGAAACGGGACAGTTGGTGGTCGGTCGAGGGCTGCTCGAACAATTGCTGAGTGTCACTTCCGGATTGCGGTGGAGTCGATATGAAGGCAGTGAAGAATTGTGGACTTTGGGGGAGGTGGGAACGCTCCCGGAGCCGATCTGTACGCCCCATGTATTCTCTGCTGTGCAAGGGGGGAATGGTCTTTGGATGGTCATGGATGACGGGCGGTCCATCCTCATGGGGGAGAGTCTGGAATATCTGCGAATTCATGGCATAGCGTTGGCGGCCGCGAAGATGGTGCGCGGAACTATTCTTCCGCACCCGCCGATTCCAGTATTCAGTGGCCGTGTTCTTGAGGTGCTCGACAGGGCTCGGGTGAAATTGGCCTTTCCGCCTCTCTACCTGGTTTCCGAACACTATGAAATTTCCCCATGGTAAACCTCGTGATTGGCTGCTCATGACCCGCTACCCCGACATCCCCAAACCCATCCGCTCCGGAATAGTCGTAGTCAACCCCGACACCGGCACCCCCCAACGCATCATCGTCCTCCAGTTCAACCCCGACACCCTGGAGCGCAGCGTCGCCCCCCAGACCGCCGGCGACAGCGCCGACTCCGGAGGTGGCGGTGGAACCGGTGGCGGGGACAAGAACGAAGCCCTTCGCCTCAAGGGGCCCGCCCAGGAGACCTGGAAGTTCACCGCCGAGATCGATGCCACCGACCAACTCGAGATCGCCGCCCCCGACGGCATCCACCCCCAACTCGCCACCCTCGAAATGCTCGTGCAGCCCACCACCGCCCAACTCCGCGCCGCCAGCCGTCTCGCACAGAGCGGGACCATCGAGATCAGCCCGATCGAGATGCCCTTGACCCTGTTCACCTGGGGGAGCAAACGCGTCATGCCCGTGCGGCTGACCGAACTCTCCGTCAACGAGTCCGCCTTCGACGTCAACCTCAATCCGATCCGGGCCTCCCTCGGCATCGGCATGAAGATCCTCACCGTCAGCGACCTGCCCGCCGGGCATCGCGGCGCCGACCTCTACATGGCCCACCTCGCGCAGAAGGAACAGCTCGCGGCCGCCGCCCGGGGCGGAAGCCTCGGGGCGCTCGGGCTCAGCGGCATCGGCGGAAGCGGCTTCGGCGGAAGCGGCGTCGGCGCGTTCAGCGGAAGGGGCTGAGGGAAACCACCATGGCCGACATCGAACCGTACGAGAACGCCCTGGACGCGATACCGGGAGCTCACCCCTACCCCCGCACCAGCCGCTACCACGACGCCGAGATCGGAATCCACCGGCAGGCCGACGGCACCGAAGTCCGTTACGTCAAACGCCGGTTGCTGCCCCCTCTCCACGACGACACGCACCCCCACACCGTCGGCGCCGGCGAGCGCCCCGACCTCCTCGCCCAGCGCTACTTCGGCGACCCCGCCCAGTGGTGGCAGATCGCGGACGCCAACCCTGTAATCGACCCCAGGGAGTTGACCGCCGAGGCCGGCCGGGTCATCGACGTACCGACCCTCGGCGGGCTGCCGCGAGGTGACCGGCGTGTTTGATCTGCCTGTGGGGCAGGGCCCCGTTCACATCACGCTCCTCATGGGGCCCAAGCTGGTCCAGCCCGTCCCCGCCGAGGTCACCCAGGCCCTGCTGTCCGCCCAGATCACCGCCACCGCGGGCGAACGCAGCGGATTCCAGCTGGCCTTCGACCTCACCAAGAACGGCATCATCAGCCGACGGCTCCTGCCCGAGGGCTACTTCGACCCCAAGACCCGCATCATCGTGACCGTCGCCGTCAAAGGCACCCCCGACGTACTGTTCGACGGCCTGATCGTCCGGCACGAGGTCGGTGCCAGCAACCAGCCCGGCCACTCCACCCTCACCCTCACCGGCGAGGACCTCACCCTCCTCCTCGACCTCGAGGAACGCACCGCCCGCTACCCCAACCTCCCGCCCTCCGAACGCGTCCTCGCCATCCTGCGCCGCTACTCCGACTACGGCATCCGGCCCGACGTCTACACGGAGAAGATCGCCCAGCCACCGCACCAGGACCTCCGCGTCCACTACCAGACCGGCACCGACCTCCAGTACGTCACCGAGCTCGCCCGCCTCAACGGCTACACCTTCTATCTGGAGCCCGGCCCCAACCCCGGCCAGTCCTCCGCCCGTTGGGGCCCCGAGGTGCGCCTCGGCATCCGCCAGCACGCCCTCAACGTCAACATGGACGCCAACTCCACCGTGGACCAGCTGACGTTCGCGTACGACGGGACGGCGCGCGAGGAGCCGCAGGCCCGCTGGCAGGACCCGGAGACCCGGGTCTCCACGCTGCTGCCCCAGCCGCCGATCAGCCCCCTGCGCCCACCGCTGGGCAAGCGGCCCACCCCGGCCCTCAAGCGCCGCGCCCTGTCCGGCACCGCCAAGCAGCAACGGGCGGAGGCCGAGGCGGAGTTGCTGGCCCGCGCCGCCGTCTCCGCCGACGTCGTCTCCGGCTCGGGCTCGCTCGACGTCAACCGGCACGGCTACATCCTCCAGCCCCGCCAGCTCGTCGGCGTACGCGGCTCGGGACGGGCGTACGACGGCGACTACTACGTCAAGTCCGTCACCCACAACCTGCGCCCGGGCTCGTACCAGCAGAACTTCACCCTCTCCCGGGAGGGACTGGAGGCGCTGAGCGACTACGTCCGGCCGTGACCCCAGACATCTCAACGGCAACAGTCCACACCCCAGGAGCAGTTCAGCATGGCGGCACCCAGCAATCGCTACCTCGGCAAGTTCCGCGGCCGGGTCGTCGACAACAACGACCCCCTGCGCATCGGCCGTCTCATCGTCGAGGTCCCGGACGTCCTCGGCGACGAGCCGTCGACGTGGGCGCTGCCCTGTCTGCCGTTCACCGGGCCCGAGTCCGGCCAGTTCGTGGTGCCGCAGAAGGACACCGGGGTGTGGGTCGAGTTCGAGCAGGGCGATCCCAGTTTCCCCATCTGGACCGGGTGTTGGTGGGGCACCGCCGACGAACTGCCGCCCGACGCGCGCCGCGAACTGGCCGCCGACGCGGCCAACAAGCCCGTTGTCGTGCAGACACCGCTCGCGCACAAGCTCGTCATGAACGACACGCCCGGCACCGAGCAGGGGATCCTCCTCCAGGCCCAGGGCGGCGCCTATATCCGCATCACCCAGGGAGTCATCGTCATCGCGAACGGCGCGGGTGCCGAGGTTCTGCTCAGTGGTGACCAAGTGACCATCAACGAGGGCCAGTTGACCGTGCTCTCAAAGCGATAGAAGACGGGGGACGAGGAACAGTGTCCGGGAGTCTGCTCGATGCGAGCGCCGTGATCGGCTGCCCGCACGGCGGTCGTGTCAGCGCCGCCACCACATCCACCGGCGGGGTACGGATCGCGGGTGCCGCCGTCGTCACGGCCGCGCACGCCCCGGTCGTCGTCACCGGCTGCCCGCACACCGTCGACGGGGTGCCCACGCCCTGCGTCTCGGTCCGCTGGGCCGGCGACAGTACGGGCGTCCTGGTCGACGGCGCGCCCGCGCTGCTCGACACCTCCGCGGCCCAGTGCTTCACGTCGGCCTCGGTCCCCCAGGGACCGCCCGTCGTCCAGGTCGCGCAGCGAAAGGTCATCGTCCGATGAGCCGCCCCACCAGTACCGGCGCGACAAGCCGGGCCACCCGCCCGCGCAGCGACATCGCCTTCCCCTTCCACGCCGACCGGCGTGGCCGCACCGCGCACGCGGGTCACGCCGAGCACGTCCACGACCTCATCGAGCAGCTCCTGTTCACCAGCCCCGGCGAGCGGGTGATACGCCCCGACTTCGGCTGCGGACTCCTCGACCTGGTCTTCGCGCCCAGCAGCCCGGAGCTGATCAGCACCCTCGAACTCTCCGTGCAGGCCTCGCTGCAGCGCTGGCTCGGCGACCTCATCGACGTACTGGCCCTCGATGTGATCGGCGAGGACAACGTCGTCCGCGTCCATCTCTCGTACGCCGTACGCGCCACCGGCGCCCGCCGAGACGACGTCTTCGAAGGGCGGGCCGCCGTATGAGCACCAACGACACCAGCGGCACCGGCAGCATCGCCGCTCCCCGCCGCGCCAAGGTAAGGGCCGCCCAACTCAACGGAGTTGACGCCGTCGAGGTCAGTGACGACGGGCTGCTGCTCACCGTCACCTTCCTCGGCAAGGCCCCGCACGGCCTCTGTCCCGAGAACATCCGGATCGACGGCGGCCGACGCACAACCGGCATCACCGCCGTCGATGTGAGCGTCGAGCGCGAGGACGACCCGGAGCTCGACGACCGGCTGTACGTCACCCTCGACAAGGCGGGCGACACCTCCCGCTACCGGCTCTCCCTCGTCGAGACCGACCCCTACGACCGCCCGGGCACCCAGCCCTACAGGGGCTTCGACCAGCGCTACCACAGCGCCTTCTTCTCCTTCCGGCCCGATCGCCCAACTCCCTTCGACTTCAAGGAAGATGAGAGCCAGGGCGGCTCACAGGCCGCCTTTCCGGACGCGCCCGTCGTCGACTACACCGCCCGCGACTACGACACGATCCGCAAGCTCCTCCTCGACCGGCTCGCGCTCACCACCCCCGACTGGGTGGAACGCAACCCCGCCGACCTGGGCATGGCCCTCGTCGAACTCCTCGCGTACACCGGCGACCAGATCAGCTACCAGCAGGACGCCGTCGCCACCGAGGCCTACCTCGACACCGCCCGCCGCCGCGTCTCCGTACGCCGGCACGTCCGGCTCATCGACTACGCGATGCACGACGGCTGCACGGCCCGCGCGTACGTCACCGTCGAGACCGCCGGTGACCACACGCTCGCCCCCGGCACGTTCCGCTTCGCCTCGGTCGACGTGCGCACCCTCGACCCGCACGACCGGCCCGAGCCGGGCACCGTCGTCGACGACCACGAACTCGCCGACCTCGACGAGCGGGGCTCGGTGGAGGTCTTCGAACCGGTCCTGGCCACCGACGCGTTGGAGCTGCGGGTCGCCCACAACGCGATCCGGCTGTGGACCTGGGGCGGCGAGGTGAACGCCCTGCCGAAGGGCGCCACCGCCGCGACCCTGCGGGACGAGTGGCAGGACCCCGAGACCTGCGGGGACCGGCAACTCGGCCTCAGGGCAGGGGATTTGCTGGTCCTGGAGGAGGTGAAGGGCCCGCGCACCGGCACCCCCGGCGACGCGGACCCCGCCCATCGCCAGGCCGTCCGCCTCACCTCCGTCACCCCCGCCCTCGACCGCATCGAGGACCAGCCGGTCCTGGAGGTCACCTGGGCGGCCGAGGACGCCCTGCGCTTCCCGCTGTGCCTCAGCACCCGCGGCGGACGTGACTGCCTGCCCGTCCACGACGTCACCCTGGCCCGCGGCAACGTCGTCCTCGTCGACCACGGCCGCTCCCTGCCGGGCGAGGGACTTCCCGAGACGTTCACCGTGCCGCCCGTTCCCGCCGTCGTCGCCGCGTGCGGCCCTCCCGCCTTCGGCTGCGCCGACCGCACCGAGGGCAACACGCCCGCCCGCCTCGTCAACTCCCTCGCGGACCAGGCGGAGAACGGAGAGGCGCTGACGCCCGACGACGTCCGCGAACTGTTCGACGTACTCGGCGAAGCCGCCACCAACCGTGCCGGACTCGGTCTGGAACGCGCCGGGCAGCGTCACGAACGTGTGGTGCCCGGCACCGCGTATGCCCAGGCCGCCGCCCTGCGCACCCTGCTCGCACAGTCCGTCCACCCCGGCATCGCACCCCGCTTCCGGCCGGTCCTGGGGCGGGCCCCCATCGTCCAGGCGGTACCGTTCCCCGACCCGGTGACCGTCTCCGCCGGCCAGGCCGAGCGGATCGCCGCCATCCCCGAACGCGTACGGCAGCGGCTCGTCGAACTGTGGCGCAGCGCCCGCGACCGCGACGGCCTCGACGAGCACGAGATCGCCGAACTCGCCGTCGTGTACGGCCTGAAGCTGCTGGAGCGGTTCGAGCTGCGCCGCCATCCGGTACGCGCACTGCGCGAACTCCTGTTCCGCAACGACGAGTTGCTCGACGGCAAGCTGCGCCGCATCGAGATCCTCACGGCCCGGGCCCGCGCCGGAACCGTCCTCGACGGGCACATCGCCTGGGAGATCGCGCACAGTTGGGGCCCGGCATACGCGGCCGGACTGCACCCGGACGAGCCCGCACTGCGCGGCTCCGCGACCGCCGCCCTCACCCAGGACCCACGCCGCGCCCTGCCCTCCGTACACCTGCGGGAACAGACCGACGACCACACCTGGCAACCGCGCCGCGACCTGCTCTCCAGCGGTTCCAGGGACCGGCACTTCGTCGGTGAACTGGAGGACGACGGACGGCTCGCACTCCGCTTCGGCGACGGGACGCACGGCGCCCGTCCCGTCCCGGGGACCCGCCTGGCCGCCCGCTACCGCCTCGGCGGCGGCAGCGCCGGCAATGTGGGCGCCGAGGCCATCAACCACCTGATCGTCAACTACCAGGAAACGCACGGGAACGGCGAGTCACCGCCCGTCGCCGTCGTCCGCAACCCGCTGCCCGCCACCGGCGGCACCGAACCCGAACCCATCGACCAGGTACGCCAGTTGGCCCCCCTCGACCTGCGCCGCACCCGCCTGCGCGCGGTCACCGCCGACGACTACGCGGCCCTCGCCACCGCCCTCCCCGGCGTCCAGCGCGCCGCCGCCGAGATCCGCTGGACCGGCAGCACCCAGGAGGCCCACCTCGCGATCGACGCGTACGGGACCGGCGCACCCCCGCCCGAGTTGCTCACCTCGGTCGCCCAGGCCCTGGAGGTGTACCGGCGCATCGGCCACGACCTCGTCGTAGGCGCCGCCCGGCACGTACCGCTGGATCTCGCGCTGACCGTGTGCGCAGCCCCCGGCCACCAACACGGGCAGATCCTCGCCGAGTTGTACCGCGTACTCGGCACCGGCCGACTGCCCGACGGGCGGCTCGGCTTCTTCCACCCGGACGCCCTGACCTTCGGCGAACCGGTACGGCTCAGCCGCCTGGTGGCCGTCGCCGCCGCCGTACCCGGGGTGGAGAGCGTCCAAGTCACCAGACTGCGACGGCTGTTCGAACAGGACCGAGGAGAGAGGGAGGACGGCGTGCTGCGGCTCGGCCCGCTGGAGATCGCGACCTGCGACAACGACCCGGACCGGCCGGAGAACGGCCTCCTGGCGATTTCCCTGACGCCTGTTGGAGGTGCCCGATGACCACCGGCATACCCGTCCAGGGCGGCGACTTCGGCGACGACTGCGGCTGCGGCTGCGGCGGTGCCTGCCGAACCGGCCATGACGAGCGCCTCGCCCCGGCCCCGCTCCACAACCCGCCCGGCCGCACCGCCCTCGACTACCGCGTCGGCGAGTACGGCGACTTCCGGGCGGCCCTCCTCGACCGGCTCGCCTCACCCGCGTACCCGGCCCTCGAGGGCCTCACCGTCCGCACCCCGGACGACCCGGCGATCGGCCTGCTCGACGCCACCGCCGTCCTCGGCGACCTGCTCACCTTCCACTCCGAGCGGATCGCCGACGAGGCCTACGTCCGTACGGCCAACGAGCACCGCTCACTCGTCCTGCTCGGACGGCTCGTCGGCCACCGGCCGCGCCCCGGGGTCGCCGCAGCCACCCATCTCGCGTACACCCTCGAACGCGACCCGCGCGCCGAGACGCTGCCCGTGCTGATCCCGCGCGGGGCGCGCAGCAACAGCGTGCCGGCGTCCGCCGACGAACAGTCGCAGACCTTCGAGACGAGCCGTGATCTGACGGCCCGCTGGGACTGGAACGAGCTGCAGGTCCGTCGTCGGCGTCCTTCGTTGCTCACCCCGCAGGATCTACAGAGCCGCTCCCAGATCTTCGTCGAAGGCACCGCGAACTCGCTGCGCGTCGGCGACCAGCTGCTCTTCGTCTTCGGTGAACAGGGGGGCGGTGACCGCAAGTTGCTGCCCGTCGCCCGGGCGCGCATCGACCGGGACGACGACGTCACGGCGATCTCGCTGCCCAGGTCGGCGCCGCCCACCCTCAGGGAACTCGTCGACGAGGTCCGGCTCTGGACGGCGGAACCCGAGACCCCGGGGGAGCCCGGTGACGAGCCGCCGACTCCGGAGGTCCCCAATCCGCGTCCGGTGAGTCGGCTGATCGAGGACTTCGACGATCAGGTGCTTGCGCCGCTCCGGGCGGATCTGGATGGCGTGTGGACGCCGGAGCGGTTCGCTGCGCGGCTTGCCGAGCCTGTCGCGCGGCTTGGGGAGGCGCAGGTTCTGGCTACGCCGTACGAGGATGTTTCGGCCTGGTTCGCGCAGTTGGAGGCCGTGCTTGGTGAACTCGGTGCGCGGGCACTTGAGTTGGCGCCGGTGCAGAGCGCCGAGGAGGGTGCCGCGGTAGGTGATGTTGCGAGTGCTGCGCCTCGGGGGCTTGTCGCGCAGTTCCCCGCGCCCCTGGAGGGCGATTCTCGTACCGCTGCTTTTCAGGCACTGGCCGCTGTTCTGCCCGCTTTGCGGACCCAGACGCCGGCCGTTCCCGGCCGAACAGGTGCCCGACGGCCCGGGGGTGATGCCGCTCGGCTGCTGTCCGCCCTCAATCCCGGGCTCGGGAGCCTCTATCCGGCCTGGCGGACCGCCGCTCCCGGTACGACACCCCAGTTGCTGCGTGAGCTGCTCGCGATGCGCGTCACCACGGCGCCCTTCGGTGCGGCCGCACCGCTCAAGCCGGTCCAGGACGAGCGGGGGCGGGTCATCCGTACCGCCGACTGGCCGCTCACCGGCGCCGCCCTCACCAGCATGCGCGTCGTCTACGACACGGCGGGCAAGGTCCCGGTCAGGGCCGAGTTCCAGTACGTCGAGGGCAGCAGCTCCGACCAGCGGGCCGAGAACGTGCCCGTCCCGCAGTTCGTCACGTTCCCGCTGGGCGCCGGGCAGGTCGACCTGTCCGTACGGGCGGGCCAGGACCGCGACCTGAACTGGCTCACCCGGCGCCCCGCCGACTCCCAGGAACCCGGGGTCACTGCCCGGCTGCACTCGGGGCTGCCCGAGCGCACGCTGTTCGTGTCGCGGCCCGACGACGAGGGACTCGTGCACGTCGGCATCCACAACGGGACCACCCACGAGATCTCCCTGCGGCCGGGCGTCACCGAGCAGTTCACGCACGGGGACTACGAGGTGAGCCTGCGCTACACGCTGGGCTCCGCCGAGCCCAACGTCGAAGTGGTCATCGCGAGCAAACCGCAGGCAGTCAACCGCCGTCTCCTCCAGCTCGAAGCCGTCCACACCGGCATCACGGTCGGCAGCTGGGTCGCGATCCTGCGCCCCGCCAAGGGAGTTCAGGGAAAGATCCCCGGCGACCCGAAACTCGCCTTCGTCACCACCCAGGTGGTCGCCGCCCGTACGGCCGCCTACACCAACTACGGGATCACCGGCCGGGGCACCGAACTCACCCTCGCCGACCCATGGTTGGACGAGTTCGACGTCCTGCTTTCGCACATCCGCGACACCACCGTGCACGCGGCCGGCGAACCCCTGCGCCTCGCCGACGAACCCCTCGGCGAGGACGTGCACGGCAACGAGATCCAACTCGCCCTGCTGTACGACGGGTTGCGGCCAGGCCGCACCCTGATCGTCACCGGCGAACGCACCGACATCCCCGGCACGGCAGGCGTCCAGGCCACCGAGGTCGTCACCCTCGCCGCCGCCGACCCGGCCGTCGATCCCCGGCTGCCCGGCGACCACGTCCACACCAGGCTCACCCTGACCGCCGACCTCGCCCACCGCTACCGCCGGGACACGGTCCGCGTCCTCGGCAACGTCGTCGAGGCGACACACGGCGAAAGCCGTGACGAGGCCATCGGCAGCGGCGACTCCGACCGCGTCAACCAGACCTTCGCGCTCTGGCAGTCCCCGCTCACCTGGCTCTCCGACGACAACCCCCTCGGCGCCACACCAGTGCTGGAGCTCCGCGTCGACGGCCTGCGCTGGCACGAGGTCGACAGCCTCGCCGGGCGCGGCCCCCGCGACCGGGTCTACATCACCGGCACCACCTCCGACGGCCGTACGACGGTGACCTTCGGCGACGGCGTCAACGGCGCCCGGCTGCCCACCGGCCACGAGAACGTTCGCGCCCGCTACCGCTTCGGCACCGGCAGGGCCGCCAACACCGCCGCGAGCCGGATCACCCAGCCCCTCACCCGGCCGCTCGGCGTCAGCCAGGTCACCAACCCCCGCCCCGCCACCGGCGGTTCGGACGCGGACGGACCCGGACTGACCCGCAGTACCGTCCCGCTCGCCGTATCGGCCCTGGACCGACTGGTGTCCGACACCGACTACGAGGACTTCACCCGCTCCCGAGCCGGCATCGGCCGCGCGGTCGCCCGCGAACTCTTCGACGGGCGAAGGCGGTTGCTGCACGTCACCATCGCGGGAACGGACGACGTACCGATCGCCGAGGACTCCGAGACCCTGCGCGCCCTGCGCGGTGCCCTCACCGAGTACGGCGACCCGAACCTCCCCGTCCGCGTCGACGTCCGTGAACTCGTCCTCCTGCTCGTCGCCGCCAGGGTCAAGGTCGCCCCCGACCACGCCTGGGAACTCGTCGAACCTCGCCTGCGTCAGGCACTTCTTCGGCGACTCGGCTTCGAGGGACGGGAGTTGGGCCGCCCGGCCCGCCTCTCCGAGGTCCTCGCCACGGCCCACACCGTGCCCGGCGTCGACTACATCGACGTCGACGTCTTCACCGGCGTCCCCGCCTCCGCCACCCCCGGCCGGCTCACCGAGCTGCTCGCCCACCCGGGCACGCCGAGGCCCTCGGTACCGGCGCACCCGGCGACGTACGAGGAGCGGACGCACACGGTACGGAACGCGGACGGCGAGACGCTGTCCTCGGTCTGCGCCCGCCACGGTGTCCCGCTCGCCGAACTCCTGCGCCTCAACCCCGACATCACCGACACCCGGCGCCTCGCCAAGGGCCGCACGGTGTACGTCTTCCGCGGCATCCGCCCCGCCCAGCTCGCCCTGCTGTCCCCGCGCGCCGCGGACACCCTGATACTCACGGAGGTCAAGTGATGGCCGCGCACCCGCCGGATGTCCGGTTCGAGAGCACCACCCAGGGCAGTGCCCGGCAGCCCGACGGCCTCGCCGCCCTCCTGCCCCGCTGGCATCTGCTGCGCGACGCCGAGGAGGGCGAACCGCTGCGCGCGCTCCTCGCGGTGATCGCCGAGCAGCTCGACCGCGTACGCGACGGCGTCGAGCAGGGCTACGAGGACCTGTTCGTCGAGACGGCGGCCCCCTGGGTGCTCCCGTACCTCGGTGACCTGGTCGGCTACCGCACGCTCCCCGGCTACGAGCGCGTCCTCACCACCGGCCTGCACGACGGGGGCCGGGCCGCGCTCGCCGAGGCGATCGCCCCGCGCGCCGACGTGGCCGCCACCGTCGCGAACCGCCGCCGCAAGGGCACCCTGCACCTCCTCGAGGAGATCTCCGAACAGGTCGCCGACTGGCCCGCGCGCGCCGTCGAACTGTCGCGCCTGGTCGCCCACAACCAGTCGGTGAAGCTCCACCGGGACACCGGAAGGGGCCGGCTCCTCGACCTGCGCGACAGCTCCGGGCTCGCCCTGGCCGGCGGCCCCTTCGAGACGGCGGCCCGCACGGTCGACGTCCGCAACGCCAACTCCCGCCGCAGGCAGGGCGGTCGGACCCCCGCCGGAGTCGGTCTCTTCGTCTGGCGGCTCAAGGCGTACTCGCTGACCCGTTCCCCGGCGTACTGCGTGGACCGCGCCCGCAACCTCTACACCTTCTCGATCCTCGGCAACGACAGCCCCCTGGTCACCAAGCCGGTCCCGGAATCGTCCCCCGCCCACCTGGCCGCCGTCGACAACCTGCCGGCGTTCATCACCCGCCGCCTCCTCCACGACCGCCTCGCCGACTACTACGGCCCCGGCAAGAGCTTCGTGATCCGGCGCGACGGCGAGGACAAGCCCGTACCCCCGTCGGACATCGTGGTCACCGACCTGTCCGACTGGCGCTACCGTCCGAAGCGCGGCCAGGTCGCCGTCGACCCCGAGCTGGGCCGGATCGCGTTCGGCGCCCGCTCCGCACCCAGGCAGGGTGTCTGGGTCGACCACCACTACGCGTTCGGCGCCGACATGGGCGGCGGCGAGTACGAGCGGGCCGACCGCGAGGACCGCCCCGACGCCACCTTCTACCGGGTCGGCCCCGGACAGCCGTACCGCCAGATCATGGACGCCTACCGCGCCTGGCAGCACGACCGCAGGGCGGACCGCACCGGCCCCGAGGGCATCATCGAGATCACCCACAGCGGCGCCTACCAGGAGCAGCTGGACTTCGACCTCGACCCCGGCGACCGCCTCGAACTCCGCGCCGCCGAAGGCACCCGCCCGGTGATCCGCCTCCTCGACTGGTACAGCAACCGCCCCGACGCCCTCAACATCCGTGCCGTGGGGGACGACTGCGCCCCGCACGAGCGGCCCCGGATCACCCTCGACGGACTCCTCGTCGCCGGCCGGGGCATCAATGTCACCGGCCCGATGGGCGCGGTCGTCCTGCGGCACTCCACGCTCGTCCCCGGCTGGTCGCTGCAGCCGGAGTGCGACCCGCACTCGCCCGACGAACCGAGCATCGTCCTCGAACGCACCACCGCCTGCCTGCAGATCGAGCACAGCGTCCTCGGCACCATCGAGGTCATCGGCGACGAGGTGAGCGAGGACCCCCTCGACATCCACCTCCGCGACAGCGTCCTCGACGCCACCGACGACACCCGAGAGGCCCTCTCCGCCCCCGACTGCCGTCACGCGCACGCCGTACTGCACCTCCACCGCACCACCGTCATCGGCGAGATCCACACCCACGCGGTACGCATCGCCGAGAACTCCGTCTTCACCGGCCGGCTGCACGTGGCCCGCCGCGGCATCGGCTGCCTGCGCCACTCGTACGTCGCCACCGGGTCGCGTACCCCGCGCAGGTACCGCTGCCAGCCGGACCTGGCCGGTCCCGAACAGGCCTCCCGCGTAAGGCCGTTGTTCGCCTCCCAGCGCTACGGGACGCCCTGGTACGGGCAGTTGGCCGACCGGACGGCCGAGGAGATCCGGCGCGGGGCGGACGACGGAGCCGAACTCGGCGCCTTCCACGACCTGTACCGCCCACAGCGCGAGGACGGCCTGCGCGCCCGGCTCGCCGAGTACACACCAGCCGGAACGGACGCGGGGATCTTCTTCGTGACCTGACCCGCCGACCTGGGCCACCAGCCACCGAGGCACCCGCCAGACCCCGCGAACCCGCACACTCACGACCCTGGGGGACCCCCTTCATGCACGCCGATCTCTCCCGACTCACCTTCCGCCCGGACCGCCACTACTCCGCGGTCATCGCCCAGCAGGGCCGCGTCCAGCTCGACGCCGACGCCAACGAACAGGCAGCCATCCAGCTCCACCAGGCCCGCACCCTCGCCGCCGACCTGATCGGACCCCACGGCGGGCCGATCGGCTCGGCCGGCTTCCGGGTCGAGTACGTGGGCGGCCGGCACGACATCGACACCCTCTTCATCCACGGCGGCCGGTACTACGTCGACGGCATCCTCCTCGACGCGGACCGCCCGGCCCCCGGGACGCCCGTACCGGCGGACGACGAGGAGACCCAGGAGCCGGACCCGGACAGCGGCTCCCAGCCGCCCGCGTACTGGACCTACTGGGACCAGCCCGACGGCTTCCGCGACCCCGAGAAGCCCGGCGACCGGCTGCCCTCGCCCGCCCAGTCGCCGTTTCTCGTCTACCTGAAGGTGTGGGAGCGCTCGGTGACGGCCGCCGAGGACCCGGCGCTGCGTGAGATCGCCCTCGGCGCGGCCCTGCCCGACACCGCGGCCCGCGTGAAGGTCGTCTGGCAGGTGCTGCCGCTGTCGCTGGCCGCGCTGGACATCGAGGAGAGCGAGCCGTCCAAGGCCGTCGTCGGCGACGCCTTCGACCGGTGGGCCCTGAAACAGTCCACGCCCACGGCCCGGCTCGCCGCCCGCAGCGAACGCCCCGACCACGCCGACGAGGACCCCTGCCTGGTCAGGCCGGACGCCCGCTACCGGGGCCTCGAGAACCAGCTCTACCGCGTCGAGATCCACGACGGAGGAGAGGCCAAGGACGCCTCCTTCAAGTGGTCCCGGGAGAACGGCTCCGTCGTCTTTCCGGTCGACGAACTCGACGGTACGTGGGTCCAGTTGGCGTCCCTCGGCCACGACGACAAGCTCGACCTGGACGTCGGCGACCGCGTCGAGTTCACGGACACCGCGTACTCATCGCGCCTCGAGCCCCTGCCCCTGCTCCGGGTCGAGGAACTGGACCTGCCCGGCCGCAGGGTCCGCCTGTCCGCCGAACCGGAGCCGGGCGTGGGCCGCCTGCCCGGCCTCAACCCGTTCCTGCGCCGCTGGGACCATCACGAGGGCCCCCGGCGCAAGGGCCGTACGACAGCACTCCGCAACGGCGCCGTACCGGTGACGGAGGGGGAGTGGCTGCCCCTGGAGGACGGCA
The DNA here is from genome assembly GCF_033793965.1 of Streptomyces sp. ME02-8801-2C. Taxonomy (NCBI): domain Bacteria; kingdom Bacillati; phylum Actinomycetota; class Actinomycetes; order Kitasatosporales; family Streptomycetaceae; genus Streptomyces; species Streptomyces sp. ME02-8801-2C. The sequence continues at coordinate 177,746 of NZ_JARAXP010000007.1, forward strand.
TCGAGGTCTACTTCGCCAAGGGCGCCGCCTACACGACCGGCGACCACTGGCTCGTCCCCGCCCGCACCGCCACCGGCAGCGTCGAATGGCCCCTCGACCAGGCCCGCCGCCCCCTCCTCCAGGCGCCCGCCGGTATCGCCCGCTCGTTCGCCCCGCTGGCCCTCGTCCAGGGCGAGGGCAGCACCGTGGACCTGCGCCGCGCCTTCGGGTGGGCGGCGAGCAGCATCCCGGCGGCCGACGACGCGGCCCTCGCGACGGAGGCCCAGGCCCGCCGGGAGGAACAGACGGCGGACACCGACCCCTCCCACGGGAGGTCCCAGACGACCGCGGAAGCGGAGGCAGCAGTGGAGGGAGAGAAGTAATGGCGAAGCCGCTGAGCGCGTCCAAGCTGCTGGAGATCCTGCGCGCGGAGGGCCTGACGGTCCACGAGGTCCGCAACTGGCGCAACCACAACCGCAACGCGAAAGGGCCCTGGGGTCCGGTCAACGGCGTGATGATCCACCACACCGTCACCTCCGGCACCAGCGGTTCCGTCGCCCTCTGCTACGACGGCCACGCCAACCTGCCTGGCCCCCTCTGCCACGGTGTCATCGACAAACAGGGCCACATCCACCTCGTCGGCAACGGCAGAGCCAATCACGCGGGCCTCGGGGACAACGACGTCCTGCGCGCAGTGATCAACGAGTCGAAACTGCCCGTCGACAACGAGGCCGACACCGACGGCAACCGCCACTTCTACGGCTTCGAGTGCGTCAACCTCGGCAACGGCACGGACCCCTGGCCCGAGGTCCAGAAGGAGGCGATCGAGAAGGTGTCCGCCGCGATCTGCCGCTACCACGGCTGGAGCGAGCGCTCGGTCATCGGCCACAAGGAATGGCAGCCGGGCAAGGTGGACCCGCGCGGCTTCACCATGGACAGCATGCGAGCCCGCATCCGCCAACGCCTCGCAGGCGGCGGCAAGGACACCGAACCCGCCCCGGCACCGCCCAAACCGTCCTACGTCCCGTTCCCCGGAGCCGGCTTCTTCCACGTGGGCCAGAAGTCCCCGCTGATCACCCGCATGGGCCGCCGCCTGGTAGCCGAGGGCTGCGGCCGTTACGAAACAGGCCCCGGCCCCGAATGGACCGAGGCCGACCGCAAGTCCTACGCGGCCTGGCAACAAAAACTCAACTACAAGGGCAAGGCCGCAGACGGAATCCCAGGCAAAACAAGCTGGGACAAACTAAAAGTACCGGCCAACTGATTTTTTGCCGCCGGCCAAGGGCGCGTCGCTGACAGACGGCGAGCTGACGCGCCCTATAGGGGCGCGGGGAACTGCGCGACAAGCCACGACGCACCCGCAGGCACCAACTAAGCGGTGGACGGTGGATAAGAGGGCCGCGCAGGCACCCGCGGCCCTCCCCCCGCCGGCGTCGGCAACGCCGGCAACGCCCCCTCATAAAGCCACGCACTGAACAACTCGTCCAACGGCTCCACAGCGAACCGACCCACATACGCCGTGAACGTCCCCGTACTCACCGACCCACCCCGATGCAACCCGGCCCACCCCCGCAACATGCGGAAGAACACCTCGTCCCCCAAAGCGCACCGCACCGCGTGCACAGCAAGCCCACCCCGCTGATACAACCGGTCGTCGAACATCAACTTGCGCCCAGGATCGGCCAGTCGCAGATCCTGTGGCTGCGAGGCCAGCAACCGATGCGCAGCCGCGGCGAGTTGCTGCGCACTGCGCCCGCCCGACCGCTCCGACCACAACCACTCCGCGTACTTGGCGAACCCCTCGTTCAGCCAGATGTGCCGCCAGTCCGCGATGGACACACTGTTGCCGAACCACTGGTGGGCCAGCTCGTGCGCGACGAGCCGTTCCGAACTCCGGGCGCCGTCCACGTGGTTGGCGCCGAACAGCGACAACCCCTGTGCCTCGACGGGCACATCGAGTTCCTCCTCGGTCACCACGACCGCGTACTCGCCGAACGGATACGGTCCGAACAGTTCCTGGAAGAGCTCCATCATGGCGGGCTGGCGCGCGAAGTCGCGGGAGAACTCGGGCAGCAACTCGGCCGGAATGTGCCCGTGTTGGGGCACACCGCCGAGCCCGGGGTCACCGAGCAGCACGGTCTGGTACTTCCCGATCGACAGCCCCACGAGGTAACTCGACGTCGGCGCGGACTGCTCGTACACCCACGTCGTCGTGGAGGCCTTGGCCGTCCGGGTCAGCAGCCGCCCGCCCGCCACCACCGCGTACGCCGATGGCGTGGTGATCGAGATCTGGTAGGACGCCTTGTCGGCGGGCCGGTCGTTGCACGGATACCAGGACGGCGCCCCGATCGGCTGGCTCGCCACCAGCGCCCCGTCCTCCAGCTCCTCCCAGCCGAGCCCGCCCCAGGGGCTGGCGACCGGCTTGGGATTGCCCGCCCAGTGCACCTCGACGGTGAACGCGGCCCCGGTCCGCAGCGGCTTCGCGGGACGGATGCGCAGCCGGCCGCCCCGGTGCGTGTAGTGGGCGGCCTTGCCGTCCACCCGGACCCGGCCGATCTTGAAATCGCCCAGGTTCAGCTGGAACTCGGCAAGCGGGGCCCGGCCCGCAATGGCGTTGATACGGGCCGTGCCCGCCAGCCGGTTCGGACCGGGACGGTAGTCCAGCGCGAGTTCGTACCGGTGCACCCGGTAACGGGCGTCACCGTTGGCCGGGAAGTACGGGTCCGAACCCACTGTCTGCTGAACGCTCACTGCTGAGTCTGCTCCCTGCGCTGTGCTCGAACGTGGTGCCGGAGATGAACCCATCCCCGCTCCGGTACCCGAACGAGCCGCGCTCACCGCTTTCAGGAACGCCATGACTCGATCGGGTTGCCCAGCCAGCGGGTGTCGTCGGGAACGGACTCCGCCGCCATGACCAGCGACGCGGGACCCAGAGTGGACCGGGCCCCGACCGTTGAACCGGGCAGGACGATTCCGCCAGGACCCAGCGTCGCGCCCTCTCGGAGGACCACAGTATCCGTCCGCAAGATCCGGTCGTGGAAGAGGTGCGTCTGGAGCACGCATCCCCGGTTCACGGTGGCGGCGTCCTCCAGGGTCACCAGGTCGGTCTCGGGCAGCCAGTAGCTCTCCACCCAGACCCCCTTGCCGATGTGCGCGCCGAGCCCCCGCAGCCACGCCGACAGCACGGGCGTACCCGGCACGGAACCCGCCAGCCACGGTACGGCGACGACCTCGACGAAGGTGTCCGCCAGCTCGTTGCGCCACACGAACCCGCTCCACAGTGGATGCTCACCGGCCCGGTGACGCCCCACGAGCACCCACTTGGCGACGATGGACAGAAGGCATGCGACGGCCCCCACGCCCAGCAGCACCAGCCCGCCCGCCAGCCAGAACCAGCCGCCCAGCACGCTGAACGCGGCGACCGTCAGCACGACGAGACCCGCCGAGCAGAACACCGGCACGATCCGGAACAGCTCGACCAGCGCCCGCGCCCACAGCAGATGCGCGGGCGGATCGTACGTACGGCTCTGATCGCCGCCGGTCGCGGCCCGGGGCAGCTTCATCGGCGGCAGCCCGAGGTACGAGCTGCCCTTCTTGGCCTTCTTCGGGGTGGCCGAGAGGACCCCGACCAGGCCCCCGTCGGGCACCGACCGGCCCGGCGCGGTCATCCCTGAGTTGCCCAGGAAGGCCCGCCGCCCGATCTCGGCCCGCCCGATCCGCAGCCAGCCACCACCGAGCTCGTACGGCGCGGTCAGCGTGTCGTCGGCCAGGAACGCGCCCTCGCCGACAGTCGTCAGGCTCGGCAGCGCCAGCACGGTCGACACCTCGGCGCCCCGCCCGATCCGCATCCCGAGCAGCCGCAGCCACACCGGAGTGATCAGCCCGGCGTACAGCGGGAACAGCGTCTCGCGGGAGCGGTCCATGAGCTGCGTGACCGTCCAGGCCTGCCAGCCGATCCGGCTGTGCGTGGGATGTGTACCCTCGCGCAGTCCCAGACTCAGCAGCCGTACGGCGATCAGCAGCACCAGCGCGTACGCGAGACCGAACGCCAGGGTGGCCGGCACCAGCGCGAGCGCGATGCCCCGCAGAGCGGTCCCGAGCCCGGCGTCCGGGTCGACGAACAGACCCGCGACCAGCAGCGCGACCGCGCCCGCCAGCACCGGCAGAGCGGTGAGCGCGAACCCCGTGACGCCGTACATCGCCCGCCAGGCGCGCCCGCGCTGCGGACGCTCCTTGGGCCAGTTCCGCTTGGCCTTGCCGAGCTTCACCGCCGGAGCCCCGGCCCAGCGCTGCCCGGTCGGCACCGTCCCGACGACCGCCGAACCCGGCGCCACCTCGGCCCGCTTGCCGACCCGCGCCCCCGGGAAGAGCAGGCTGCGCGTCCCGACGACAGCGCCGGCACCCACCTTGACCTGCCCGATCTCCAGCCGGTCACCGTCCAGCCAGTGACCCGACAGATCCACCTCGGACTCGACGGCGGCCCCACGCCCCAGCTTGAGCATCCCGGTGACCGGGGGCAGCGAGTGCAGATCGACGTCCGCGCCGACCTTGCCGCCCAGCGCCCGGGCGTACCGCTCCAGCCACGCCCCGGTCAGCGAGGTCGCCCCGCTGAACTCGGCGAGCCGCTCGGCCGTCCACAGCCGCAGATGCACACTGCCACCGCGCGGATACCGCCCCGGCTTCACACCCCGCAGCAGCAGTCGCGCCCCACCGGCGGCGAGAGCGAGCCGCCCGGGCGGGGAGAAGAGCACGGCGGCCCCGGCGGCCACCGCCCACCACGACGTCACCGGCGCCCACGGATAGGCCCCGAACCAGTGCAGTACGTTCCCGGCGGCGGCCAGCGCGACCGCCCACCGCAGGCCCATCAGCGTGAACAGCGGGACCAGCAGCAGCAGCTGAACGGCCTTGGCCCGCAACGGAACCGGCGCGATGACCCGCCCACTGCTGTCGTCCTGCGCGGACTTCTCCAGATGCCGGGCGAGCTTGCGCAGCACGGGCTGCTGGTAGATGTCGAGGACGGCCGCGCTCGGGTAGCGCGTCCGCAGCCGGGTGGTCAGCTGGGCGGCGCCGAGACTGCTGCCGCCGATCGCGAAGAAGTCGTCGTTCGCGCTGCCCACGGGGATACCGAGGACCTCGCTCCACTGCTCGGCGAGCCACGCCTCGGTGCCGTACAGCTCGGCGGCGGGACCGGTCTCCAGGCCATCGAGCGGCCACGGCAGGGCGCCCCGGTCGACCTTGCCGGACGTCCGCGTCGGCAGTTCGGCGACGGGCGCGAGCAGCGGCACCAGGGCGGCGGGCAGCTCGGCGCGCAGCCGCTCCACGGCGGCGGCCTGGTCCCAGCCGTCCTGCGTCACCACATAGCCGACGAGCAGCTGGTTGCCACTGCGGGCCGTCCGTACGGCCGCCGCCGCACCGGCGACCCCGGGCAGCGCCTGGAGCGCCGAGTCGACCTCGCCCAGCTCGATACGGCGTCCGCCGAGCTTGATCTGCTCGTCGGCCCGCCCGAGGAAGATCAGTCCCTCCGGCTCGGCCTTGACGAGGTCACCGCTGCGATAGGCCCGCTCCCACCCGAGGGACTCGAGCGGCGCGTACTTCTCGGCGTCCTTCACCGCGTCGAGATACCGCGCGAGTCCGACACCGCCGATCACCAGCTGGCCACTGGCCCCCATGGCGACGGGCTCCCCGGCCTCGTCGACGACGGCGAGCTCCCAGCCGTTCAGCGGCAGCCCGATCCGCACGGGCTCCTCCCCGGTCATCAGGGAGGCACAGGCGACGACGGTGGCCTCGGTGGGCCCGTAGGTGTTCCACACCTCGCGCCCCTCCGTCACCAGCCGCTGCACCAGCTCGGGCGGACAGGCCTCCCCGCCGAAGATCAGCAGCCGTACGTCGTTGAGGGTCTCCGGCTCCCACAGCGCGGCCAGCGTGGGCACGGTGGAGACCACGGAGATCTCCTGCTCGACCAGCCAGGGCCCCAGATCGGCGCCGCTGCGCACCTGGGAGCGCGGTACGGGCACCAGACAGGCCCCGTAGCGCCAGGCCAGCCACATCTCCTCGCAGGACGCGTCGAAGGCCACGGAGAGGCCCGCCATGACCCGGTCGCCGGGTCCCACGGGATCGTCGGTGAGGAACAGCGCGGCCTCGGCGTCCACGAACGCGGCGGCGCTGCGGTGGCTGACGGCGACGCCCTTGGGCTTGCCGGTGGAGCCGGAGGTGAAGATGATCCAGGCGTCGTGCTCGACCCCGGGCCGCCGCGCGGGCAGCTCACTGCGGGCACCGGGAAGGGTGATCTCGTAACCGGCCCCGACGACGGCCCGTACATCGGCCTCGCCGAACACCAGCTCCGCCCGCTCGTCCGGGTCCTCGGCGTCCACCGGAACATAGGCGGCACCGGCGGCGAGCACGGCCAGGATCGTGACGTACAGCTCGTTGGTGCCGGACGGCACCCGGACCCCGACACGGTCCCCGAGCCCCACACCGGCGGCGCTCAGCCGACGCCGTACGACCTCGACCTCGGTGGCCAGCGCCCGGTAGGTGAGCGCGGTGGTGCCGTCGTCGAGGGCGGGCTCGGTCGGGTACGAACGCACGGCGGCGTCGAAGACGTCGACGAGTGTGCGGGGCGAGGCGGAGGGCCCCGCGGAGAAACGTGCCGTGTCGCCGAACCGCTCGCGGATCTCTTCTTCGAGCAGACCGAGAGCGCTGCTCTCGTGTATGGCTGCCATCAGTCCTCGCGTCTCGTTCCCGGAAACCTCCGGGTCGCTGGCGGGGCCCGCAGGTGTGCCTGGGGTTGTCCGGCTCCAGCTCCGTTCCGTAACAAGCCGGAAATTTTAGTACGAGACTAGGGTCGCCCGTGTGCTTCTGCCAGGTGAGAGCGCTGCAAGAGGGTTCCCCCGGGCGCGCCGGGGGGAGGGCCGACGCCCTGACCTGGTGATCTTCATCGCCGTTCGGGCGGACGAGATATCGCCCACACCCAGCGAAAAACGGCCAACAGGGTCAGCGTGCCGTCCACTTCTGGTTGTCCTGCCCGTTGCACGTCCACAGCTGGAGCCGGGTGCCGTTGCCCGTCTTCTGGTCCTTGACGTCGACGCACTTGTTGGCCTGCGGATTCACCAGGTCGCCCGGCCCGGCGAGGATGAACTGCTGAGCAGGGTTGCCGCTGCACGTGGCCAGTTGGATGACCGCGCCGTCCGCGCCGGACCCCCAGGCGACGTCCATGCACAGGCCCATGGCCCGCACGGTGCCGTCCGACTCGAAGATCCACTTCTGCTGGGCCTTGCCGTTGCACGACCAGATCTCCAGCGGGGCGCCGTCCTTGCCCTTGTCGCCGACGACGTCGATGCACTTGTTGGACGCGTGACTGAAGATGATCGCGCCGGGTACGACGGCTGGGGCTGGGGCTGGGGCTGGGGCTGGGGCTGGGGCCGGGGCGGGCTTGGTGCCGCCGCCGCTGTTCGTGGTCTTGGGCCCCGATCCCGAGCTGCTGCTCTTCGAACCGGAGGGCTTCTTGGCCGTGCCGGAACCGCTGCCGGAGCCCGTGGACCGGTTCTTGCCCCCGCTGCTCCCGCTCTCGGCGCCCCCCTTGCCGCCCGTGCTCCTGGCCGCTCCGGCACCCGAGGCCGCGTCGGCCGCCGCGCCCTTGCCGTCCCGGCTCGCCGGGCTCTGCGACGCCTTTTTCGAGGGCGTCGACCGGACCGTGTCCGGCTTGGGTTCGGCCGTCCCGAAGGTGTCCGGTGTAGCCCCGTCGAGCGAGTCGCTCAGCACGGTGTCCGCCGTGCTGCTGCCGGAGTTGGCGCGTACCGCGGTGTCGTCGTTGTCACGGCTGCTGATCAGGAAGGGCACCGACACGAGAAGCGCGCCCGCGATGGCAGCGGCGGCCAGCATCGGCCGGGACGGCCGACCGGGATGAGCACCCCGCGCGGCGGCGTCGGTACCCCCGTCGGAGCCGTCCCCGACGGTGACGACACCCGACACGGCGGCAACACCGGCCGCACCGCCGGCGCCTCGCGCACCGGCGCCGATCGGAGCCTTGCCCTCCGCTTCGGCGGCGCCCTCGGCCTGGGTGACGCTTGGCGCCTGGGCGGTGCCTCGCGTGCCGACACCGACGGGAATCTCGCCTTCAACCTCGGCGATCCCCTCGGCGTGGGCGGTGCCTCGCGCGCCGACACCGACGGGAATCTCGCCTTCAACCTCGGCGATCCCCTCGGCGTGGGCGGTGCCTCGCGCGCCGACACCGACGGGAACCTCGCCCTCAACCTCGGCGATCCCCTCGGCGTGGGCGGTGCCTCGCGTGCCGACACCGACGGGAACCTCGCCTTCAACCTCGGCGATCCCCTCGGCGTGGGCGGTGCCTCGCGCGCTGGCGCTGACCGGAGTTTCGCTTTCCGCCTCGGCGACCCTCCCCGCTTGGGTGGCGCTTGCAGCCCGGGCTGTGCCTCTCACGACGGCGCCTACCGGAGTTTGTCCCTCCGCTTCGGCAGCCCTCTCCGCCTCGGTAGTCCCCTCCGCCTTGGCGGTGCCGCTCGCACCGGCGGTGCCTGTCGCACCGGCGCCGGTCGGGGCCGGGCCCTCCGAATCGGCGTCGGTCGCCGCCCCCGGCGCCCGACAGGACTCGCGGGCGGGGGCGGACTCGGAGTCCGGCTTCGGGTTCGGGGAGGACACCGGTCCGGCTGTCGGTGTGGTCGCTGGCGGCGCGGCAACAACCTTGGGTGTGGGCGTCGTTGAGGTCTCGCTCGGCGCCTGCGCGCCGGCACCGGCGTCCGGCTCGGCGGCTGCGGCGTCCTGTTCGGCGGTGATGGCGTCCTCCTGGCGGAGCGGCAGTGGGGGGCCCGCTGGATACCGGGGCGCTGGGTCCGTCGGCGATCACGATAACCCGGCCGAGAGGCACTGCCACCGGCGAGGCCAGGGGTGATGCGAGCCCCAATTGGCCCGCTTGCAGGCGGAGTCGGATACGTACGTGAACGCAAAAGACCCCACCACCGGTGGGGTCCAGAACGACTGACGAGAGTAAGTGTCCGAGGGGGGACTTGAACCCCCACGCCCGATAAAGGGCACTAGCACCTCAAGCTAGCGCGTCTGCCATTCCGCCACCCGGACAAGGTGTCTGCCGCGTGGGGTTCCCCCCGTGGCGACGAAGGAAACATTACCAGGCTTTCCGGGGTGGCCGGTCACCCCCTGTCGCGGCGTGAACGGTGTGTAACGGGGGCCGGTCCCGGCCTTGGGACGCGGTGGGCCGGGGAGGGAGGATGAGGGATGACCACCAGCAGGAACAGTGGGAGGTAGCACCGTGAGCGGGACGGGCAGCACGGATACGGTCAAGTACGTCACCGGCGAGGACGAGGTCGTGGACCTCTGCCGCGAACTCATCCGGATCGACACCAGCAACTTCGGCGACCACTCGGGACCTGGCGAGCGCAAGGCCGCCGAGTACGTTGCCGAGAAGCTCGCCGAGGTGGGTCTGGAACCGCAGATCTTCGAGTCGCACAAGGGACGCGCGTCCACCGTGGCGCGTATCGAGGGGGAGGACCGGTCCCGGCCGGCGCTGCTCATCCACGGCCACACCGACGTCGTACCGGCCAACGCGGCGGACTGGACCCATAACCCGTTCTCGGGCGAGATCGCCGACGGGTGTGTGTGGGGCCGGGGCGCGGTCGACATGAAGGACATGGACGCGATGACCCTCGCGGTCGTCCGTGACCGGCTGCGCACCGGCCGCAAGCCTCCGCGCGACATCGTGCTCGCCTTCCTCGCGGACGAGGAGGCGGGCGGTACCTGGGGCGCGCGGCATCTCGTCGACCGGCACCCCGACCTGTTCGAGGGCGTGACGGAGGCGATCGGCGAGGTCGGCGGGTTCTCCTTCACCGTCAACGAGAAGCTGCGGCTGTATCTCGTCGAGACGGCCCAGAAGGGCATGCACTGGATGAAGCTGACCGTCGACGGCACCGCCGGTCACGGTTCGATGATCCACAAGGACAACGCGATCACCGAACTGTCGGAGGCCGTCGGCCGCCTCGGCCGGCACAAGTTCCCGGTCCGGGTCACCAAGACGCTCCGGCACTTCCTCGACGAGCTGGGTGACGCGCTGGGCACCGAGCTGGACCCCGAGAACATGGACGAGACACTCGCGAAGCTCGGCGGTATCGCCAAGCTGATCGGCGCCTCGCTGCAGAACACGGCCAACCCGACCCAGCTGGGCGCCGGCTACAAGGTCAACGTCATTCCGGGCCAGGCCACCGCGCATGTCGACGCCCGGTACCTGCCGGGCTACGAGGAGGAGTTCCTCGCCGACCTGGACCGCATCCTCGGCCCGAACGTGAAGCGGGAGGACGTGCACGCGGACAAGGCGCTGGAGACCTCCTTCGACGGGGCGCTCGTGGAGGCCATGCAGACCGCGCTGGTCGCCGAGGACCCGATCGCCCGGGCCGTGCCCTACATGCTCTCGGCCGGCACCGACGCCAAGTCCTTCGCGGACCTCGGCATCCGCTGCTTCGGCTTCGCGCCGCTCAAGCTGCCGCCGGAGCTGGATTTCGCGGGCATGTTCCACGGTGTCGACGAACGGGTACCGGTCGACGCGCTGAAGTTCGGGGTGCGTGTGCTCGACCGCTTCATCGAGGCATCGTGAATTCCGGGTCAGGCCTGTATTCCGAGGGGCTCGACCCGGGTCCCAAGACCCGTGGAGATACCCGGAACTACCCGACTGAATGACATTCCAATAATCGTCCACATGTGCGTAGTCGACTGAGAAGAGTGAACGCGCTCATAGGGTCGTAGCTCTATTACTCCGTCCTCGTTACTGATGATGTGATCCGCTACTCCGGATCACATTGTCAACAAGGAGGAATAATGATCAAGAAGGTCGTCGCCGCTGCGGCTGCCACTGGTGGTCTGGTTCTCGCGGGTGCGGGCCTCGCCGTCGCCGACGCTGGTGCTCAGGGTGCTGCCGTCCACTCCCCGGGTGTCCTGTCCGGCAACGTTGTTCAGGCTCCCGTGCACGTTCCGGTGAACGTCTGCGGCAACACGATCTCCGTGATCGGTCTGCTGAACCCCGCCTTCGGCAACACCTGCATCAACAACTGATGCTGCGTCTCACTGCGTGAGCTCTGATTCCCAGTGAGTCTGAGCCTGTCGGCCCCGGAACGCTTCGTGCGTTGCGGGGCCGACAGGTCGTTTCGGAAGTTCCGCGACACATCATTTGAAGGCAGGGATGCAGAAATGCGAGAGGTCACCCGCAAGGGTCTGATGACCGTGGCGGCCGCGACAGGCGTGATGGCCGCGGCCGGGGGCGCCCAGGCGCATGCCGACTCGGGTGCGAACGCCGCCGCCTCGAACTCAGCCGGTGTGCTGTCCGGCAACTCGGTGAGCGTGCCGGTGAGTGTGCCGGTCAACGTCTGCGGCAACACGGTGAGCGTCGTCGGTCTGCTCAACCCGGCGATGGGCAACAAGTGCGCCAACGGCGGAGGCGGCCACGGGTCACCGGGAGGACACGGTAACTCGGGCAACCAGGGCAACCACGGCGGTCATGGAAACCAGGGCAACCACGGCGGTCAGGGGAGCTACGGCTCGTCCGATGGGTACGGCGACGAGGGCGGTCACGGCGGCCATGGCGGTCAGGGCGGGTACGGAGACTCGGGCGCCGCTGGTGGCTTCGGGGACCGGGCGGACCGGAACGGTTGGGAGGGCTCGTACGCCGGCGGATACGCCTCCGACTCCCCGGGCATCGGATCCGGCAACCATGTGGAGGCGCCGGTAGACGCACCGGTGAACCTCTGCGGCAACACCGTCGACGTGATCGGCATCGGCAACACGGTGGCGGGCAACGACTGCGCGAACACCGGGGACCACGCGGGCGGCGGCCACCCGGCGCCGCCTCCGGAGACCGACGAGCCGGGCACGACCCCCGGCGGCGATCACGAGACCCCGGCCCCGCCCGGACCGAGCGGCCCCGCACAGCCGGGAGGCCCGCAGCAGCCCGGCAACCCCGAGCAGCCGAGCACTCCGCAAGTCCCGGGAAACCCCCAGGCGCCCGGGAAGCCGGGACAGCCGGCCACTCCCGCCAAGCCGGCTTCCCCGCTCGCGCCGCCCAGCATCGCGCACGGCGTGACGCCTCCGGCCGGCCCCACGTACGTCGACCAGGGCGGCGCGCGGACCGTTCCGCAGCCCCGGAGTGGCGCTCAGCTCGCGCACACCGGCGGTGACCTGCCGCTGGGCCTCGCCCTGCCGGTGGGCGCGGGCATGCTGCTCGCGGGCACGGTCCTCTACCGCAAGGCACGCCCCTCGGCGTAGACCCGTACGGAGATTCCGTACGAACGGGAGAAATGCGCCGTACGGTCACCCGGCGGCGTGCGATACGGAGCGGGCCCCGCGTCCGCGGAGCCCGCTCCGTATCGCGGTGTCAGCTCACCACGTCGCCCGTACCTGGCGGATGATCCGCCGCCGCAACCGCACTCGGCGGCTGCCGTCGCGCAGCAGGCTCAGTCGGTCCAACTCCCAGTGTCCGTACTCGGCATGGTCCGTGAGCAGACGTGTGGCCTCCTTGCGGCTGACCCCGCGCGGTACGTACACGTCGACAAATTCGTATTCCGGCATCGCATCTATTGTGCGGGCAGAGGCCCGGTACGGATAGCGTCTGCACTATGTCTGATGCTGCGCAGCCCACCGCTGCCGAGGTACGCGCCGCCGCCGAGGCGGTGAAGACCGCCCTCGACCGCCACTTGGCGGCGGTCGAACGCCGGTCGGGGGAGGACGACCCCGATGTCTATGAGGCGTTCAACCAGCTGGCCGCTGCCGCCGAGGTGTACGACGAGCTGCTCTACGACCGCTATGACGAGGTCACCCCCTTCGAGATCCCTGGTTCGGACGACGCTCTGCCGCCGTACGCGGGCCCCGAGGAGCCGAACGCGCTGAGTGTGCTCATCCGCCGCGACTACGCCGTGGTGGAGCCGCAGCGGCTGCTGGCGCAGGCGCAGCGGGTGGAGGCCGCGGACGACGACGGCGGGGGCGTCGACGTCTCCGCCACGGTGCACGGGGCGCTGGGCATCCTGTTCGGCGAGTTCGAGCCGGACGAGATCGCCTCCCGGCACAAGGAGTTCGGCCTCGAGGAGGGCGACTCCACGCTGTGGGTGACGGCCGCGGACGAGGCGGCCGACCCCGGCGAATGGCTGGAGGCGCCCTTCGACCAGGTCGACGCGGAGCGGGTGGTCTGTCGCTTCGACGTCAGCGCGGTCTTCGACGACGACGCGGACGACGGCGTCGAGGACGACGACCTGCTGGAGGACGAGCTCGATCCCGACCTGGTGGTCGTGGGCCTGGACGAGGACGAGGACCTGGAACCGCTCGACGCCGATCACCGGCGATAGCCGAGCGGTCACCGGTCGCCCTGTGAGCGGCGGTCATGGGAGGGAGACCTTCCGTGACCGCCGCTGTCGTTCGTGCCCGGCGGCTCAGGCGGTCGGCGGCACCTGGGCTCTGAACAGGCCGGGCAGCCGCGTCGTACGGGCCTTCGCCGGGACCTCCGCGACCGCGCGGGCCAGGGCCTGGTCCACGCCGTGCACCACGGAGAGATGGCGCTCCGCGCGGCCGAAGGCCGTGTACACCCAGGGTCGGGTCAGCGACGAAGCCGTGTCCCCGGGGAGCACCACGACGGTGGCCGGCCAGTGCAGCCCGACCGCCTGGTGCGCGGTGAGCGCCCACCCGTGCCGCACGGTCGGCTCGACCCGCTCCTTGGGTACGACGACGGGGACGCCGTCGCACTCCAGGTGCAGTCCCTCCGCGTCGGCCTTGACGACCTGCCCCGGCACCGTCCGCCCGGGCGCGGGGGAGTACGCGATCCGGTCGCCCGGGTCGAAGCCGCCGAAGCGGCCCGGGCCGGGGTTCAGCCGCTCCTTGAGCGCGGAGTTGAGCGCGCGGGTGCCGGCCGCGCCCCCGTGCCCCGGGGTGATCACCTGGGTCTGCTCGGCCGGTACCCCCAGCGCTCTGGGCACCGAGTCCGCGACGAGCTGCACCGTGCGGTGCACCGCCTCGCCCGCGTCCCGCACGGGGACGATCACGACCTCCTTGCCGGGAGCCTCCACCTGCGTGAGCTCGCCGACGGAGACACCCGAGACGAGTTCGCCGATCGGGCCGAGGTCGGGCGTGCGCGACACGACGTGCGGGCACGCGCGCGTGCCGACCAGATCCGCGAAGACCCGCCCCGGGCCGGCCGACCACAGCACCGCCGGATCACCGCTCAGCACCAGTCTGGACCCGTCGGGCATCGACTCCACGAGCATCGCCGCGCTCTCCACGTCGAGCTGCGGCGCGTCCAGCACGACCAGCAGATCGAGCTCGAACGCCCCGTCGGCGTCCCGCCCGGGCCCCTCGACCCCGGCCAGCAGCCCGGCGACGGTGACGACGGACTCCGAGCCCGAGCCCGAGCCCGAGACCGATTCCGTAGCGGACTGGTCCTCGGACGTCAGAAGGGCCGCGAAGCGGCGGCGGCCGGCGGGTGTGTGGACCGCCGCGCAGACCCGCAGGCCCAGCGAACGGGCCGCGGCCACCAGGGCGGCCGGTTCGGCGCGTGCCGCGTCACCGCCGGTGTGCAGCACGAGCCCGTGGCCCGCGACGGCACGGATCAACTGTGCGGCGGAACCGGACCCCGACGACCCGGGTGACGACTCCCAGTCCTCGGACGCCTCCTTGGGCAGCGCGTTGACGATCCGGGCCAGCCCGTCGGCGAGGCTCTCCTCTGCCAGCGCGTACCGCTCGAGCCCGATCAGCACACGTACGGGACGTTCCTCAACCTCTTCGCCCTCTTCGGCCTCGCTGTTTTCGCTGTCGGGCGCGGGCTGCCCCGCCGCTTCCTCGATCGCGTCCTGGAACTCCAGGGCCTCTCCCTCCGCGACCGTGCTCTGTACGGCGGTGTCCGGGTCGGGCACCCCGCGCTGGGTGAGCGCGGCGGTGAGCGCGGCGGCGTCCAGGACGGTGTGTCCGGCCAGGGCCGCCTGTTCCAGCAGCCACACCGTGACCGCCCGGCCCCGCCGCTCGTCGTCCGGACCGCACTCGGCGCCGAGCAGCGCCCGCGCGAACCCGTCGGCCTGCTCGGGCCGCACACCGGCGACCCGGAGCAACTGCCATGGATCGGCGCGCAGTTGTCCGTCCGCCCCTTCGCCCAACGCCGAGACGACCTGCGGCGCGAGCGAGTCCGGCGCGCCTCCTTCGGTCAGAACGCCCCGCACGGCCTCGACGGCTTCCGGTGAGGTGGGAACGGCCGCGGTGTCGCGCTGGACGGGCGCGGCGGGCTGGGGCTGCGGTACCGGAGCGGGGGAGGCCGCGGGGCGTGCGGCGGGGGCGCCGGTCGTGGCCCTGGGGTTCGGCTCGCGCGTGGGGAAGGCGATGGCCGACGCGGGCTTCTCCCCGCTCTCCACGGCCCGGACCGCCGCCATCAGATCGGCGGCAGTACCGCTGAGCTTGGTGCCGCTCGCGATCGGACCCTGCTTCTCGGCCTTGCGCCGCTCGATCCGCTCCCGGAGCTCCCTCTGCGCGGCGAGTTCGGCCTCGGCCTCGGACAACTGCTCGGGGTCACCGGCGCCGGTGTCGGCGCTCTCGCCGGTCCCGCTCCCGTTCTCGTCGGCCGGTGAATCGTCGGCCGCTTCCCGGGCGGCCTCCTCGGCGGCGCCCGGGGTGCCCGGCTCGGCTTCCTCCGTGGTGTCGGGCTCCGTGCTCACAGCGTGCTCCAGTCGTGATCGGGATAGCGGTGCACAGGCGCTGACACGTCGTCGAGCGCCCGGCAGATCTCGTCAGGAAGACTAAGGGTCTCCACTGACAACGCGGCCGTGAGCTGCTGCGCGTTGCGCGCGCCGACGACGGGGGCGGCCACACCGGGCCGGTCGCGGATCCAGGCGAGCGCCACCTGCAGCGGCGTCACCGCCAGTCCGTCCGCCGCGGTCTGCACCGCGTCCACGATGCGGCTCGCCGTGTCGTCGAGGTAGGGCGCGACGAAGGGCGCGAGGTGTTCCGAGGCGCCCCGGGAGTCCACCGGGGTCGAGTTGCGGTACTTGCCCGTCAGGACGCCGCGTCCGAGCGGCGAGGAGGGGAGGAGCCCGATGCCCAGGTCGAGGGCGGCGGGCAGCACCTCGCGTTCGACGCCTCGCTGGAGCAGTGAGTACTCGAGTTGCGTGCTGGACAGGCGCGTACGTATGCCCGGTGCCGCGAGCTGCCAGGTCGCGGCCTTGGCGAGCTGCCAGCCGCAGAAGTTGGAGACCCCGGCGTATCGCGCGCGGCCGCTGCTGACGGCGAGGTCGAGGGCCTGGAGCGTCTCCTCCAGCGGGGTGTCGGGGTCGTAGGCGTGGATGTGCCAGACGTCGACGTAGTCCGTGCCGAGGCGGGCGAGGGAGGCGTCAAGGGCGGCGAGGAGGTGGCCGCGGGAGCCGTCGACGCGTCGGTCGGGGTCGGGCACGCTGCCCGCCTTGGTCGAGACGACCAGGTCGCGGCGCGGAACGAGCCCTTCCATGAGCCGCCCGAGGAGATACTCGGCCTCGCCGTCGCCGTACACGTCCGCGGTGTCGACGAGGGTTCCGCCCGCTTCCCAGAACGCCTTCAGCTGGGCCGCGGCGTCATGTTCGTCGGTGTCCCGACCCCAGGTCAGGGTGCCGAGTCCGATCCGGGACACACGCAGGCCGGTACGGCCGAGATGCCTCTGCTCCATGGACGCCGAGATTACTGGCCAGAACTGAGCAAGTGGGTTGCCTGTGGACAACGGTTTCCCCGGCCGGCGAGACCTACGCCCCACCGCCGGCGCCCCACCCACGCGCTAGGGTCGGTCGTACAAGGGACGTTACTGATCGGTAAGGGGAATCGGCCATGCAGCTCGGGATCAACCTCGGCTACTGGGGTGCCGGAATGGACGGCGACAATCTGGCCGTCGCGCAGGAGGCCGACCGGCTCGGATACGCCGTCTGCTGGGCCGCCGAGGCCTACGGCTCGGACGCGGCCACCGTGCTCACCTGGGTCGCCGCCCAGACCGAGCGGATCGACGTCGGCTCGGCCATCTTCCAGATTCCGGCCCGGCAGCCCGCGATGACCGCGATGACGGCCGCCACTCTCGACTCGCTCTCCGGCGGCCGCTTCCGCCTGGGTCTCGGCGTCTCCGGGCCGCAGGTCTCCGAGGGCTGGTACGGCGTCAAGTTCGACAAGCCGCTCTCCCGCACCCGCGAGTACGTGGAGATCGTCCGCAAGGCGATGAGCCGTGAGCGGCTGTCCCACGACGGTGAGCACTGGACGCTGCCGCTGCCCGGCGGCCCCGGCAAGCCCATCAAGCTGACCGTGCACCCCGAGCGCGAGCACATCCCGCTGTACATCGCCGCCATCGGCCCCAAGAACCTCGAACAGACGGGCGAGATCGCCGACGGGGCACTGCTCATCTTCCCGTCCGCCGCGCACATCGAGGACACCGCCATCCAGTACCTGCGGGCGGGGCGCGAGAAGGCCGGCAAGACCCTGGACGGGTTCGACATCTGTCCCACGCTGCCGCTCGCCCTCGGCGACGACAAGGACGTATCCAAGCTCGCCGACACCTTCCGGCCGTACACCGCCCTGTATGTGGGCGGCATGGGCAGCCGTAAGCAGAACTTCTACAACCAGCTCGCCCAGCGCATGGGGTACGAGAAGGAAGCCGCCGAGATCCAGGACAAGTACCTGTCCGGCGACAAGCAGGGCGCCGCGGCGGCCGTTCCACACGACCTGATCGACCAGACGACGCTGCTCGGCTCGGTGGACCGGATCGCCGACCGGATGCGGGCCTACGCGGCGGTTGGGGTCACCACGCTCACCCTCGCCCCGGCCGGCTTCACGCTCGACGAGCGGATCGCCGCGCTGCGGGCGGGCACCGACGCCCTGGAGAGTGCCGGACTCGCGTAGGCGGCAGCGAGAAAGTTCCGCGGCCGTGGTGGGGGCTCGGGGGTCTTCCCCGCCACGGCCGTCACGGAGCACAACGCGCCACGGGCCCGGGCGGTTACGCACCCACGCACCCTCCGAGCCCTCGCACTCACGTCCCAAGGCGCCCCCGTCGCTGCTCCCTTCGGCGGAGTCGCCCGGCTCACGTGTTGCGGCACCTCCGGCCCCGCATTTGACTCGTTGTCCGACGTGTTCTTCGCGGAGCCCGGCAGATCTGCGAGAGGTGCCCCGATGCTTTCGGCCAGGAGTCTGTTCCAGGAGATCCTCGACAACGACGACTCCTTCCGTCTCTTCTGCTCCATCGCGGCGAGCGGGGAGTCCCAGGGCGGCTGGGAGAACGCGCGGATCGCCGCGCTCGTGCCGGCGGGCGAACGCGCACTCGCCCCCAGGATCACCCGGCACGGTGCGGACGAGGACAAGCACGGGCGGATCTTCCGGGCCCTCATGAAGAAGCGCGGCCTGCAGCCCGTCGACGTCCCGGCCGAGACCGACTACACGATGCTCCTGGAACGCCGGGGCATCGGTCTCGCGCACGAGAAACTCAAGGGCGACGAACCCCTGACCGTCCCCGACCTCGTCACCTACCTGGCCCACAGCCGCGTCACCGAACAGCGCGCCTCGGAGGAGATGGACCTGCTGCGCAGGTACTTCGGCGACCACCCCGACCTCGGCCGCGCGGTACGGATGATCTCCCACGACGAGGACAACCACCTCGCCTACTGCCACGAGGAACTCCTGCGCTTCGCCGCCGCGGGCCACGGCCGCGCCATCCAGCGGACGCTGCGCGAGTGCGCGCTCGCCGAGATCCGCGTCTACCGGGACGTCAGCCTCGCGGTCATGTCCCACATGGGGCGCGTCCTCGGCTGGCCGCGCCCCAAGGCGGCCGTCCTCGCCGCGGGCATCCGCGCGCGGTACGCCTACGAGCGGGCCGTCGGCTGGCGCCGCATGGTCTCCCTGAGGATGCCCGAGCGGCGCGACGCCCTGGGCGGCCCGGCGACCACGTCACCCGAGTACGCCTGAGTACGTTTGAGGGCACCCCCGCGCTACAGCCAGCCCCGGCGCTTGAACATCCGGTACAGCAGGACCTCCACCGCGACCATCGCCACGAGCAGCACCGGGTACGACCACACCCAGCGCAGTTCCGGCATGTGCTCGAAGTTCATGCCGTAGATCCCGGCGACCATGGTGGGGAACGCGGCCATCGCGGCGAACGCGGAGATCTTGCGCATGTCGTCGTTCTGCCGGACGCTCATCTGCGCGAGGTGGGCCGACAACACGTCGGAGACCAGACGGTCCAGGCCCTCCACGGACTCGTTCACGCGCGTGAGGTGGTCGCTGACGTCCCGGAAGAAGGGCTCCGCCTTCTCGTGGACGAACGGCACGCGCGTGCCGAACAGGCCCGTGCCCGCGAGCCTGCCGAGCGGTGCCGCCAGCGGGCCCGTGGCGCGGCGGAACTCCAGGATCTGCCGCTTGAAGGTGTAGATGCGGGACGCCGTGTGTCGCGAGCCGCCGGCGGACGGCGAGAACACCTCCGTCTCCAGCTCCTCCAGGTCGGTGCCCAGCTCGCCCGCCACCTCCACGTAGTGGTCGACGACGGCGTCGGCGATCGCGTAGAGCACCGCCGTGGGGCCGTGCCGCAGCATCTCGGGCTCCGCCTCCAGCCGGTGCCGTACGGCGGCGAGAGGAGCCTCCTGGCCGTGCCGCACGGTCACCACGAAGGAGTCGCCGATGAAGACCATGACCTCGCCGGAGGAGACGATGTCGGCCTTCGGCTCGTACCCGACCGGCTTGAGCACCATGAACAGCGAGTCGTCGTACACCTCCAGCTTCGGCCGCTGATGCGCGTTGAGGGCGTCCTCGACGGCCAGGGGGTGCAGCCCGAACTCCTCCGTGACGTGCTCGAACTCGTTCTCCGTGGGCTCGTGCAGGCCGATCCACACGAACGCGTCCCCGACCCGGTCCGCACGGCATTCGTCGAGGGCGTCGGAGAAGTCCGCGGGGCCGTCCGAGCGGCGCCCGTCGCGGTAGATGGCACAGTCGACGATCACGGTGCGCATTCTCCCGCCACCCGGCCGAAAACGCAGCAGGGCCTGTCACCGGCGGCCGTACGCCTACCCTGGGCCGCATGCCCACGCTGATCCTCGTCCGGCACGGACGTTCCACCGCCAACACCTCTGGCGTGCTCGCCGGCCGTACGCCCGGCGTCGCCCTCGACGAGCGGGGCGCCGCGCAGGCCGCCGCGCTGCCGGGGCGGCTCGCCGAGCTGCCGATCTCCGAGATCGTCACCAGCCCCCTCCAGCGCTGCCAGGAGACGATCCGGCCACTTCTCGAAGCCCGGCCGGAACTGCGCGCGCACACCGAGGAGCGGATCTCGGAGTGCGACTACGGGGACTGGTCCGGACGCAAGCTCGCCGAACTGATGGACGAGCCCCTCATGCAGGTCGTCCAGGCCCACCCGTCCGCCGCGGCCTTCCCCGGCGGTGAGTCCATGCGGACCATGCAGACGCGCGCGGCCGAAGCCGTACGCGAGTGGAACGCGCGCGTGGAGGCCGATCACGGCGCCGACGCCGTCTACCTCATGTGCTCGCACGGCGACATCATCAAGTCCCTTGTCGCGGACGCGCTCGGGCTTCATCTCGACCTCTTTCAAAGGGTGTCCGTCGAACCGTGTTCCATCACGGCGATCCGTTACACCCGTCTCAGGCCGTTTCTCGTGCGCCTCGGGGACACCGGCGACTTCGCCTCCCTTGCGCCGCGCGAGGAACCGCCGAGCGAGGACGCCGCGGTCGGAGGCGGTGCGGGCGCACCGTGATCGTCGTCAGCAGTAGGGTGAAGCGGTCGCGGTAGCGCCGCGGATGCCCAAAACCATTCGATTCAATGGAGACAGGACGTGTCCCGTCAGGTGTTCCTCTACGATCCCCCGGACCGCTTCGTGGCCGGCACGGTCGGACTGCCCGGGCGCCGTACGTTCTTCCTCCAGGCCACGGCCGGCCCCCGGGTGACCAGCGTGGCCCTGGAGAAGACCCAGGTCGCCGCGCTCGCCGAACGCATGGACGAACTGCTCGACGAAGTCGTACGCCGTAGCGGGGGCAACGCCTCCGTCCCGGCCGTGGCCCCCAGCGAGGTGTCCGACACCCGCCCCCTCGACAGCCCCGTCGAGGAGGAGTTCCGGGTCGGCACCATGGCCCTCGCCTGGGACGGCGACGAGCAGCGCATGATCGTCGAGGCCCAGGCCCTGGTGGAGCTCGACGCCGACTCCGAGGAGGACCTCGCCGAGGCCGAGGAGCGGCTCCTCCAGGACGAGGAGAACGGCCCCCCGATGCTGCGCGTCCGGCTCACCGGCGCACAGGCCCGCGCCTTCGCCAAGCGCGCCCTCGACGTCGTCAACGCCGGCCGGCCGCCCTGCCCGCTGTGCAGCCTCCCGCTCGACCCGGAAGGACACGTATGTCCGCGCCAGAACGGATACCGCCGCGGAGCGTGACGACCCCCCGCACGCCCGCCGAACTGCTCGCCAAGGGCGAACTGACGGTACGCGGGCGCATTCAGGAGGCGTCGAACGCCGCGCTGTACTGCACGGTCTCCTACGAGGGGCAGGAGGCCGCCTGCATCTACAAGCCCGTCGCCGGTGAGCGGCCCCTGTGGGACTTCCCCGACGGCACCCTCGCCGAACGCGAGGTGGCGGCGTACGAGGTCTCCGAGGCGACCGGCTGGGGGCTCGTACCGCCCACCGTGCTGCGCGAGGGGCCGTACGGCGAGGGAATGTGCCAGCTGTGGATCGACGTGGCGGCGGACGGCGGCGCCGGGCTGCTCGCCCTGGTCGAGAGCGAGGAGCCCGCGCCCGGGTGGAAGGCCATTGCCTTCGCCGAGGTGGGCGAGGGGAAGACGGCACTGCTCGTGCACGCCGACGACGAGCGACTGCGGCGGCTCGCCGTGCTCGACGCCGTCATCAACAACGCGGACCGCAAGGGCGGGCATCTGCTGCCCGGTGACGAGGGACGGCTGTACGGCATCGACCACGGCGTCACCTTCAACGCCGAGAACAAGTTGCGGACACTTCTGTGGGGGTGGGCGGGAGAGCCGCTGACACCGGAGGCGGTCGAGATGCTGACCGGCCTGCGGAGCGCGCTGGCGGAGGGCGCGGCGCTGGCCGAGCGGCTGGCGGAGCTGGTCACCGGCGACGAGATCGAGGCCACGCGCGTGCGTGTGGACGAGCTGCTGTCGTCCGGAAGGCATCCGGAGCCCAGCGGGGAGTGGCCGTCCATCCCGTGGCCGCCTGTGTGAGGCGCGTGGGGCTGTGGCGCCGGACGGTGCGACAAGCCCCGCCGGATCGGTGGCTAGGACACTGAGACGAATCTCGCAAGACCGCCTTCCCGGCCATCTGGACCCCGTCCGGCTCGTATACGGAACATCCGTCCGGTTACGCTCATGACATGCATGCCTGGCCCGCTTCCGAGGTCCCCGCCCTGACTGGTCAGGGCCGCGACCTGAGGATCCACGACACCGCGACCGGTGCTCTGGTCACCCTCGACCCCGGTCCCGTCGCCCGTATCTACGTCTGCGGCATCACTCCGTACGACGCGACCCACATGGGTCACGCGGCGACCTACAACGCGTTCGACCTCGTCCAACGCGTGTGGCTCGACACCAAGCGGCAGGTTCACTACGTCCAGAACGTCACCGACGTCGACGACCCGCTGCTCGAGCGGGCCGTGCGCGACGGAGTCGACTGGGCGGGACTCGCCGAGCAGGAGACCGCGCTCTTCCGGGAGGACATGACCGCCCTGCGGATGCTGCCCCCGAAGCACTACATCGGCGCCGTCGAGGCGATACCCGGCATCGTCCCGCTCGTCGAGCGGCTGCGGGACGCGGGCGCCGCCTACGAGCTCGAGGGGGACGTCTACTTCTCCGTCGAGGCCGACCCCGACTTCGGCAAGGTGTCCAACCTGGACTCCGCCGCGATGCGGCTGCTGTCCGCCGAACGCGGGGGAGACCCCGACCGGCCCGGCAAGAAGAACCCCCTCGACCCGATGCTCTGGATGGCGGCCCGGGAGGGCGAGCCGAGCTGGGACGGCGGTTCGCTGGGCCGCGGTCGCCCCGGCTGGCACATCGAGTGTGTCGCCATCGCCCTCGACCATCTCGGTATGGGCTTCGACGTGCAGGGCGGCGGCTCCGACCTCGTCTTCCCGCACCACGAGATGGGCGCCTCGCACGCCCAGGTGCTGACCGGCGAGTTCCCCATGGCCAAGGCGTACGTCCACGCCGGCATGGTCGCGCTCGACGGCGAGAAGATGTCCAAGTCCAAGGGCAACCTCGTCTTCGTGTCCGCGCTGCGCCGCGACGGGGTCGACCCGGCCGCCATCCGGCTCGCTCTGCTGGCCCACCACTACCGCTCCGACTGGGAGTGGACCGACCAGGTTCTCGAGGACGCCGTGGCGCGGCTCGGGCGCTGGCGGGCGGCGGTGTCCCGGCCAGACGGTCCGTCCGGCGACGCGCTCGTCGAGGAGCTGCGCGAGGCTCTCGCCCACGACCTGGACGCCCCGGCCGCACTGGCCGCCGTGGACCGCTGGGCGGCCCTCCAGACGGAGCACGGCGGTACGGACGAGGGCGCCCCGGGCGTCGTCTCCCGCGCCGTGGACGCCCTGCTGGGCGTGGCACTGTAAGGAGCGCGCGTACAGACGTGTGCGGAGGGGCGTTGGGCGGGTTCAGCCGCCCAACGCCCCTTGCGTTGCCGGGGGTCATTGCTGTCGAGGTGCTGTCGACTCTCCCGGGTCTGGTGTGGCAGCAGTCGTCATGTGATGTGGTGGCAGGGTCAGTTGACCCGTAGGACCGGCCAACTGCCGGTCCCTTCCCGGAAGGAAGCCCCGTGGCACCCACACACGGTTCCTTCGCACGCCACGTCAGCCGCCGCGGACTCCTCGCGGCGGGCGCCGCCACCGTCTCCGCGGCCCTGGTCGCCTCACCGGCCGCCGCTTCCCCGAAGACCCTGCCGACCCTGATATCCCTGCCCGACGGCTTCCGTCCGGAGGGCATCGCCACCGGCGCCGGCCCCTACGCCTACCTGGGTTCGCTCGGCGACGGCTCGATCTACCGGGCCGACCTGCGCACCGGCGCCGGCGAGATCATCTCCACCGGCCCCGGCACCCCGTCCGTCGGGCTCAAACTGGACGGCCGAGGGCGCCTGTTCGTCGCCGCCCGCAGCGAGGGCGCCCGCGTCGTGGACACCCGTACCGGCGCGGTCCTCGCCTCCTACGCCCTCACCACCGCGACGCCCACCTTCGCCAACGACGTCTTCCTGACGCCGCGCGCGGCGATCTTCACCGACTCCTTCCAGCCCACCCTGTACGCCCTCCCGCTCGGCCGGGGCGGCGCGCTGCCGGGCGCCGGCGACGTCGTACGGATCCCCCTGAGCGGCGACTGGAGCCAGGTGCCCGGCGAGGTCGTCAACGCCAACGGCATCACGGGTACGCCCGACGGGAAGGCGCTCCTCGTCGTCCAGTCCGGGGTCGGCGGACTGCACCGGGTGGACCCGCGCACCGGCGTCACCAAGCTCGTCGCCCTGGGCGACGCGGCCCCGCTCACCAACGGCGACGGACTGCTGCTCGTCGGGCGCACGCTGTACGTCGTGCAGAACCGGCAGAACGCGGTCGACGTGTTCACACTGTCGGGGGACGGGAGCCGCGGGGTCTTCCAACGCCGTATCACCGACCCGGACTTCGACGTGCCGACCACCGTCGCCGCGTACCGCAACCGGCTGTATCTGCCCAACGCCCGGTTCACGACGACGCCGACGCCGCAGACGACGTACGCCGTGGTCTCCGTGGAGCGCTGACAGGCGCCGGGAGGCACAGAGGGGGAAGGGCCGGTGCGCACCACTCGCACCGGCCCTTCCCTACCTGGCGCCTACTCCTCCGGAGGGTCCTCGTCGTCCGTGCTCGGCAGCTGGGGCGGCTTCGGCGGCTGCGGTTTCGGGCGGCCGGCCGGGTTGTCCCTGAGGTACGACGCGCTGTCCGTGCCGTCCGCCGTGGCGTGGCCGCCCGGGGCCGCGCCGGGGCCCGCAGGGCCGGTGCCGTCACGGCGACGCAGATAGCGTTCGAACTCGCGGGCGATGGCCTCACCCGTCGCCTCGGGCAGCTCGGCGGTGTCCCGGGCCTCCTCCAGCGTCTGCACGTACTCCGCGACCTCGCTGTCCTCGGCGGCCAGCTGGTCCACGCCCACCTGCCAGGCGCGCGCGTCCTCGGGCAGCTCGCCCAGCGGGATGCGGATGTCGATCAGGTCCTCCAGCCGGTTCAGGAGGGCCAGCGTCGCCTTCGGGTTGGGCGGCTGCGACACATAGTGCGGGACCGCCGCCCACAGCGACACCGCCGGGACGCCCGCGTGCGTGCACGCCTCCTGGAGGATGCCGACGATGCCCGTGGGGCCCTCGTACTTGGTCTCCTCCAGATCCATCCGCTGGGCCAGATCCGCGTCGGACGTGACCCCGCTGACCGGAACCGGACGCGTGTGCGGGGTGTCGCCGAGCAGGGCGCCCAGGATGACCACCAGCTCCACACCCAGCTCGTGCGCGAAGCCCAGCAGCTCGTTGCAGAAGGAACGCCAGCGCATCGACGGCTCGATGCCCCGGACCAGCACGAGGTCACGGGGCTTGTCGCCGCCGACCCTGACCACGGACAGCCTGGTCGTCGGCCAGGTGATCTTGCGTACGCCGTTGTCCAGCCACACGGTGGGGCGGTTGACCTGGAAGTCGTAGTAGTCCTCGGCGTCCAGCGCCGCGAACACCTCGCCCTTCCACTCCCGGTCCAGATGTGCGACCGCGCTGGAAGCTGCGTCGCCGGCGTCGTTCCAACCCTCGAACGCGGCCACCATGACTGGGTCGATCAGCTCGGGAACCCCCTCCAGCTCGATCACCCAGCGCCTCCTTCCGACGTGCCCTCGCTTGACCACCCAACCTTACGGCGTGCGGCGAGAGCGCCCGCAGCCCCCTTGCACGGGGGAGTGAACGGATCACTGCCCCGATAGACACCCCGGAACACCACCCGTGAGTGATCACCCCGCACCACCCCGGCCCCTAGAGGGTCGACCGCAGCCACTGCTCCACGCTGGCGATGTGCACCGTCGCCCACGAGCGCGCCGCCTCGGCGTCCCGGTCGCGCAGGGCGCCCAGGATCGCCCGGTGCTCGTGCAGGGTGCGGCTGACCGCGTCCTCCTGGGTCAGGCCGCGCCAGATCCTCGCCCGGGTGGTCGGGCCGGACAGACCGTCGAGAAGGGAACAGAGCACCGAGTTGCCGGAACTCTGCACGATGCCCCGGTGGAACTCCAGGTCGGCGGCGACCAGTTCCTCCACCGACGGCTGTCCGCCCAGCCGCTCCAGCTGCGCGGACAGCGCGTCCAGCTGCTGCTCGCTGACACGTGCGGCCGCCATCGCGGTGGCGGCCGGCTCCAGGATGCGGCGTACGGCCAGGAACTCCAGGACGGTGTCGTCGCGGTGGAAGTCGACGACGAAACTCAGCGCCTCGAGCAGGAGCTGGGGATCCAGGCTGGTGACGTAGGTGCCGTCGCCCTGCCGTACGTCGAGGATCCGGATGAGCGACAGGGCGCGCACCGCCTCGCGCAGGGAGTTGCGGGACAGTCCGAGTTCGGCGGCCAGCTCGCTCTCCTTGGGCAGCCGGTCGCCGGGGCGAAGAGACCCGGAGACGATCATCCCCTTGATTTTTTCGATCGCCTCATCGGTGACTGCCATGGCGGGGCCTCCCTGTCGTTCAGACATCCGATGTCTCGGCCATTATGAGGGTTCAGTGGGCTGAACGGGACACAAAATACGATGTCAGCCCGTACGAGAGTCCCCCAAGGGTGGCCGGAACGGTACCCGCGTGCTGTTGGTTCGTCAGCACGTTCGAGTGGCGGCCCGACAGCACGTGCGGATGTCGGGCCGGCCTCCTCGTGGGAACCAGGTGCGCGGAGTCAGAGCAGTGCTTCCAGGTCGGCGAGCGCCGCGGCCTCGTCGAGGGTGGTCAGGGTCCGGTCGCGCATCAGTACCCTGCCGTCCACGACGGTGTCCCGGACGTCCGCCGAGTGCGCCGCGTACGCGAGCGTCGACCAGGGGTCGTGCAGGGGCCGCAGATGCGGGCCGCCCAGGTCGAGCACGATCAGGTCGGCCCGCTTGCCCGGCTCCAGGGAGCCCAGCCGATCGCCCAGGCCCAGTGCCTTCGCGCCCTCGACGGTCGCCATGCGTACGGCCTGTTCGGCGCCGACCGCCGTGGGGTCGCCGCCCGCCTTGTGCACGAGGGCCGCCTGCCGTACCGCCCCCAGCACGTCCAGCGTGTTGGAGCTGACGGCGCCGTCCGTGCCGAGCCCGACGGTCACACCGGCGCTGAGCAGCCGAGGCACGGGCGCGATGCCGCAGCCGAGCTTCAGGTTCGAGACGGGACAGTGGGCGACGGACGTGCCGGTGCGGGCCAGCGCCGCGATCTCCGGGCCGGTGAGGTCCACGGCGTGGGCCAGCAGCAGGTCGGGGCCGAGCAGACCGAGCGAGTCGAGCAGTTCGACCGGGCGCTTGCCGTACCGCACCTCGACGGTGGCGACCTCGGTCGCGTTCTCGGCGGCGTGGATGTGCAGCAGGGCGCCGAACTCCCTTGCCAGGGCGGCGATCTCGACGAGCTGCTCGGGGGAGAGGGTGTAGGTGGAGTGGGCGAAGAGGATCGGACGGTGGCCGGGGCGGGGGGTGCCCCGGGCGGCCAGGTCCTGGCGGGCCCACGCCAGCCGGTCCTCGTAGGCGATGCCGTCGGGCGGTTCCGGCACGTCCATGAAGGTGGGGCCGCTGTGCAGCCGCCAGCCCGCCTCGCGCGCCGCCTGTTCGGCCGCCTCGTGGAACCAGTACATGTCGAGCGCGGAGGTCACCCCGGCCCGTACGCTCTCGGCGACCGCGACCCGGACCGCCGCCGCCACATTGCGCGGCGACAGCAGCTGGGCCTCCCACTTCAGCACGCGCTCCAGGAAGCCCTGGAGGGTGACGTCGTCGGCCCGGCCGCGCAGGAACGTCATCGCGAGATGGGTGTGGGTGTTGACCAGGCCGGGAAGGACGAGGCAGTTCGCCGCGTCAAGGGACTCCCCGGCTGTGAACCGGGTTGTCAGCTCCTCGGCCGGACCCACGGCGACGATCTCACCGTCCCGGACGGCAACCGCGCCGTCGTGAACGACGGTTCCGGCCTCGTCCACGGTGAGCACGTCACCGCCGTGCACCAGCAGATCGATCGGCTCGCTCATACGCCGTACTCCCCGGACTCGGTCTCGGCCTCGAACTCCGCCAGCAGACGCAGCGCCTCCAGCGACACCACCGCGCCGCGTTCGACGCCCTCCGCCACGACCTCCCGGTGCGGGTTGTAGCCGCCGGTCGCGGTCTCGTCGACGAGCTCGTCGGCGTTCGCGCCGTCGATGACGACCACTCCGCCCGCGACCAGTCCGCGCAGCGAGGCCGTCACCAGCAGTGCGCTCAACTCCATCTCGATGGCGGCGAGTCCGGCGCCGTCGTAGGAGAAGAGGGGGAGCAGACCGGGCTGGAACGCGGCCCGCGTCCACACGATGCCCCGGTGGTGCGGGGCGCCCGCCTCACGCGCCGCCCGCTGGAGCGCGAGCACCGCCTCGGGGGACGACACCGCCGGATACTCCGGGGGCAGCAACTGGTGGGTGACACCGTCGTCCCGGACGGCCGCCTCCGCGATCACGAGGTCGCCGTCGCCGATCCCCGGCTTCATCGCACCCGCAGTACCGAACCGCAGGAAGGTCCGCACACCGGCGTCCGCCAGCTCCTGGAACAGCAGGATCGCCCCCGGCGCGCCCACCCCGTGCGAGGCGACCAGCACCGGAACGCCCTTCCAACTCCCGCTGAACACACGGTATTCGCGGTGGTACGACACCTCCCGCGCGTCCTCCAGCCTGGCGCCGACGAGAGCGGCGCGCTGGGGGTCGCCGACGACCAGCGCGCGCGGCGGCAGCCCCGTGCGGGGTATTCGGGTGACGGGCGACAGGTCCTGCGTCATGAAGCGGCTCCAGCGGAAGTGGACGTGGAAGGAGAAGCGGGAGGAGACGGGGGAGGGGCGGCGGGAGAGGAGGGTGACGGGGACGGGGTGCGGCGACGGCGGCGGGCCGTCGTCAGGAAGAGGGCGCCGAGCGTGACGACGTACGGCGCGGCGTCGGTCGCCTGCTGCGGCAGACCGAGGCCCTGCAGACGGAACCCGGCCGCCTCCGCGAGCCCGAACAACAGCGCCGCCAGCAGCACGCCGAGCGGCAGCGCCCGGCCCAGCATCACCGCGACCACGGCGATCCAGCCGCGCCCCGCCGTCATGTTCTCGGAGAACAACGTGACGTTCCCGAGGGCGAGTTGAGCCCCAGCGAGCCCGCACAGCACACCGGAGACGAGCACCGCCCCGTACTGGTACCTGACCGGGCTCACGCCGAGCGTGGCCGCCGCGTCCGGCGCCTCGCCGACCCCGCGCAGCCTGAGCCCCCACACATGCCGGGACAGCATCAGCGCGGCCACACCGACCGCCGCCCACGCCAGATACGCGAGCGGCGAGAAGCCACCGACCAACGGCAGCCCGGCCAGTGACGGATCGTCAAAAGTGCCCTGCACGCCGAAGACGGTACGGAGGAGGAAGCTGGTCAGGCCAACTGCCAGGAGATTCAGGGCGATTCCCAGCACAACCGCGTCCCCGCGCAGGGTCACCGCACCCACGGCCAGGATCAGCGAGTACGCGGCGGAGGCGAGCGCCGCCGCCAGCACACCGAGCCAGGGACTGCCGGTGAACCAGCTGGTGGCCACCGCCGTGAAGCAGCCCATCAGCATCATGCCCTCGAGGCCGATGTTGAAGACGCCCGCCCGTTCGCAGATCGCCCCGCCGAGCGCCGCCAGCAGGATGGGCGTCAGCGCGCGCAGCGCCGACATGAGGAGATCGGAGTCGAAGAACATCACACCGCCTCCTGGCGACGGTTGAACCACCCTTGGGGGAAGCGCAGTCGCGCCGCCAGGAACACGATCACGATCGCCTGGAGCACCTGGGTCAGCTCGCGCGGCACCTCGGTCGTCCGCTCCATCGACAGCCCGCCGACCTGGAGCACGGCGAAGAAGAAGGACGCGAGGACCGTGCCGACGGGCACGGCGGCGGCCAGCAGGGCCGCCGTCAAACCCGTCCAGGTGTATCCGGAAGCGGTGAGCGAGCCGTCGAGGAAGCGGTACGGAAAGCTCAACACGCCTATGGCGCCCACGAGTCCGGCCAGCGCGCCCGACACCGCCATCAGCCGCAGCGTCAGGCCCTTGCGCTCGACGCCCGCATAGGCGGAGAAGCGGGGGTTGAGGCCGGTCATCCGCATCTCGTAGCCGAACGCGGTACGCCGGTCGGTGAACCAGTACGCGGCGGCGGCCACGACGACCAGCAGCAGCCCGACCGTCACGGTCGACGAGCCGAACGTGGGCAGCGCGACCCCGTCCGGCAGCTGCCGGGTCTGGGGGAGGCTGGAGCCGGGCTCCTTGAGCGGGTAGCGGGCCAGGTAGGAGGCGAAGGACGCCGCCGGATAGCTGAGCAGCAGGCTGCTGACCAGCAGCGGCACGCCGAACCGGTTCTCGCACAGGGCGGCCAGGGCCGCGTACCCGGCGCCGGCCGCCATGCCCGCGAGCAGCGCGAGGACGACGGTGAGCGGCGCGGGCAGGGGCGAGTACAGCCCCGTCACGGCCGCCGCCATCCCGCCGAGCACCAACTGGCCGTCCCCACCCAGGTTGATGAGGCCGGCGCGCAACGGCACGGCCAGCGCGAGGGCCAGGCCCAGCACGCTCGTCAGGGTGGTCAGCGTCGACCCGATGCCGTCGGCGCCGAGCGAACCGCTGAGCACCGCGCCGTACGCGGCGAGGGGATCGGCGCCGGTCCCGACGAGGAACAGGGCGCCGATGACCACTCCGGCGAGCACCGAGAAGGCGACGTGGGAGCGGAGGGCTCTCGTGATGTGGTTCATGTCAGTCCCCGACCTCCACCGGGGCCACCGGGGCCGAGCTGCCCGCACCGCCGCCCGCCATGGCGAGCCCGAGCGTCCGCTCGTCCGCCTCGGCCTTCGCGTACGACGCCGTCACGCGGCCCTCGTACATGACCAGGACCCGGTCCGCGAGCCCCCGGATCTCGCTCAGCTCGGCCGAGACGAGCAGGACGGCGTGGCCGGCGTCGCGGTAGGCGATCAGCTGGTCGTGGATGTTCTGGACGGCGCCGATGTCGACCCCGCGCGTGGGCTGCTCCACGAGCAACAGCGGGGCCTCGTGGGCGAGTTCACGCCCGATGAGCAGCTTCTGCACGTTGCCGCCGGACAGCGCGGACGCGGGCACCTCCGGGGACGCCGCCTTGATGCCGAAGCGCTCGATCAGGCGTCCCGCGTGGCCGCGTACGGTGGCGGGCGGAAGCAGCCCGCGTGCGGACAGCGACGTACGGTGGTGGCCCATCGCGAGGTTGTCGGCGACCGACGCGGCGGGTGCCGTACCGACGGCGTGCCGGTCCTCGGGGACGTAGGCGAGGCCCTTGGCGCGGCGCTCGGTGGCCGAGGCGTGCGTGATGTCGTCGCCGAGCAGCGCGACGCGGCCGGCGGTCACCGGACGCAGTCCGGCCAGCGCCTCCACCAGCTCGCTCTGTCCGTTGCCCGCGACGCCCGCGATCCCGACGATCTCCCCGGCCCGTACGGTGAGTCGCACGTCCCGTACGCCGTCCGTCGCGAGGTCGGTGACGTCCAGGACCGCGTCGCCGGGGGTGCCGGGGGCGTGGACGCGGTCGAGTTCCACCGCGCGGCCGGTCATCGCGGCGGCGATCTCGTCGGCGGACGTCTCGGCGGTGACCAGCCGGGCGACGACCCGGCCGTCCCGCAACACCGTGACGTGGTCGCTGCCTTCGAGGACCTCACGCAGTTTGTGCGTGACCAGGATGACCGAACGACCCTGTGCGGCAAGGGACTTGAGGACCGCGAAGAGGGCGTCCGCCTCGGCGGGCGTCAGGACGGCGGTCGGCTCGTCGAGGATGAGCGTCCGGGCACCGCGGTGCAGCAGCTTCAGGATCTCGACGCGCTGGCGCAGCCCCACGGGCAGGTCGCCGACCCGGGCGTCCGGATCGACCGCGAGCCCGTGTTCCTCGGCCAGCTCACGCACCCGGCGGCGGGCCGCTCCCCGGTCCACCAGGCCAAAACGGCGCGGCTCGGCGGCGTACACCACGTTCTCCGCGACCGTCAGCGAGTCGAACAGCTTGAAGCTCTGATGGACCATGCCGAGACCTGCGGCCATCGCGTCGCCGGGATCGGCGAAGACGACCTCACGCCCGTCCACCCGGACCGAACCGGCGTCCGGGCGTTCCATCCCGTACAGGACGGACATGAGCGTCGACTTGCCGGCGCCGTTCTCGCCCATCAGGGCGTGGATCTCGCCGTGCCGGACGGTCAGGTCGACGGCGTCGTTGGCGAGCGTGCCGGGGAACCGCTTGGTGATTCCCCGGAGCTCGACCGCGGCCGCCGCTGTCTCAGCCCGCGGCGGCGGGGTCATCGACCGTCAGCTTTCCGGACACGATCTCGTCGCGCAGCGCCTCGACCTTCTTCAGGACGTCGGGGTGCTTGGCGATCACGCACTGGGACGAGTCGACGTCCTTCTCCAGCCCCGTGAGGCTGATGCCGCCCTCCTTCAGGCCGTACGAGGTGGTCGTGCCCGTCTGACCGGCGAGGACCTGCTCGACGCCCTTCTCCACAGCGATGTCCGTGCGCTTGATCACATTGTCGACGACCGTGCCGGGCGCCGAGGGGCACTGGTTGACGTCGACGCCGTACGCGAACGCGCCCTTCGCCTTGGCCGCCTCGAACACGCCGTAGTTGCCCGCCGCCGCAGCGGCCATCAGCTGGTCGTAGCCCTTGGACAGCAGGTCGTTCGCCTGCTCCTTGGCGCGCGCCGAGTCGTCGAACGGCGACTGGCCGCCGACGAAGCGCGTACCGGTCTCCGTCTTCGCCGCGACATGCTGGGCACCGGCCGCGAACGGGTCGCTGAAGCGGCGGAACACGGGCGTGTCCAGCACGTCGACCGCGCCGACCTTGCCGCTCCTGCTCAGCAGCCCGGCCTCGGCGCCCGCGAGGAAGACGCCCTCGTGCTCACGGAAGACCCCGCAGCTGACGTTGGCGAACGCCTTCGTCGTGCACGCGTCGATCATCAGGAACTGCTGCTCGGGGTGTGCCTCGGCCTGCTGCGCGACCAGATCCGCGAACTCGAAGCCGACCAGCACGACGACATCGGGCTTCGCGTCGATGGCGGCCTGCACGTTCTGCTGCTGGGAGGCGGTGTCGGTGGACTCGAACACCTTCTCGGACCCGTTGTGCGCCTTCGCGGCGGCCTTGACGCCGGTCACCGCCAGCTTGAGAAACTCGTTCTGCCCGACGGCGTCCGGCGTGACGAGGGTGAACGACGCGGCGCCCGCACTGCTGTCGGAGGACGCGTCGTCCTTCGAGGCGGCGTTGCAGGCGGTGGCACCGGCGACGAGCAGCGCGGTCATGGCGGCGAGCGGGATCGTACGACGGGATCTGCGAGGCATCGGGGACCTTCCAAAGGCACGTACGGCACAGCCCGCGCTCTGCGCTGAGCACGGGGAGGAGCGGGGAGGGGGAGAAGAGGAGACGGGGACGCCGAGGGGGACGGGTCAGCGTCGACAGCCGTCGCTCGCACACCGGCCGTGGTCGAGGAAGCGGCGCATGGTGAGCGGCACGTGTCCTCCTTCACAGCGGATCCAAGGTGCGGATGTTGGACTGTAACACCGCGA
The DNA here is from genome assembly GCF_033793965.1 of Streptomyces sp. ME02-8801-2C. Classification (NCBI taxonomy): domain Bacteria; kingdom Bacillati; phylum Actinomycetota; class Actinomycetes; order Kitasatosporales; family Streptomycetaceae; genus Streptomyces; species Streptomyces sp. ME02-8801-2C. The sequence goes on from NZ_JARAXP010000007.1 coordinate 211,456, forward strand.
TTCAGCCACCGGACAAGCTGTCTCGAACTGTGGTTCTCCGAGGTCATGTACGGTGTCGCGCACCGCCGGAACTTCAGGAGCGTCCCGTTATGCCCCAGGAACTGCGCGCCGTCGGCTGGACCGGAAACAGCCTCGCGCTCATCGACCAGACCTTGCTGCCGCACCGCAACGAGACCAGGGACGTCCGCGATGTGGACACCCTGGTGGACGCGATCCAGCGGCTCGTCGTGCGCGGCGCGCCCGCGATCGGCGCGGCGGGCGCCTACGGGGTCGCGCTCGCGCTGCTCCAGGGCGAGCGCGAAGGCTGGACCGAGGAGCGGATACGGGCGGCCGTGGCGCGCATCCGCGAGGCCCGGCCGACCGCTGTCAACCTCATGGTGTGCGTGGACCGGGTCATGACCCGCTTCGAGGAGGGACTGGAGGCGGTCCTCGAAGAGGCCGCCGCCGTCCAGCGCGAGGACGTCGAGGGCAACAGGGCGATGGGCGCGCACGGCGCCGACTGGCTGCTCGAGCGCCTCGCCGCGAGCGCCGGCGACCGCCCCCTGCGCATCCTGACCCACTGCAACACCGGCGCCCTCGCAACGGCCGGATGGGGCACGGCACTTGGCGTCATCCGTGAACTGCACGCACGCGGCCGGCTCGAGGTCGTGTACGCCGACGAGACGCGTCCGCTGCTCCAGGGCTCGCGCCTGACCGCCTGGGAGCTGGTCCAGGAAGGCATCCCGCACTACGTCCAGGCCGACGGAGCTGCCGCAGGAACGATCCTGCGCGGCGAGGTCGACGCGGCGATCGTCGGCGCCGACCGCATCGCCGCCAACGGCGACACCGCCAACAAGGTCGGCACGGTCGGGGTCGCGCTGGCCTGCGCGGACGCCGGAATCCCGTTCCTGGTGGCGGCGCCCACGACCACGGTCGACCTCGCGACGGCCACCGGCGACGACATCCACATCGAACTCCGGGGCGAGAACGAGGTGTTGGAGTGGTCGGGCGTACGCACGGCGCCCGCCGAGTCGCGCGGTCACAACCCGGCGTTCGACGTCACGCCGGGCAGGCTGGTGACCGGGCTGGTGACGGAGCGGGGTGTGCTGGAGGTCTCCGCCGGTGAACTCCCCGGCGACCGCTTGAAGTAGCGAGTTCCCCGCGCCCCTGTCGGGGGCGCTGGGCGGTGTCGCATTGCGGCTCCGCCGCGATGGGGGTCCCCCCACTCGAGCGAAGCCGAAAGTGGGGGAGCGACCGGCCCCCCATCGGCCCGCGGTTCGACTACCGTCCGTCCCGCGGAGCGCTGAGCTCCAACTCCAGCAGCCACTCCACGACTTCGGTGTGGTGCCGGGCCTGACGGGGGTTGTCCCCCCACACGTACAGCCCGTGCCCCGCGACCACCACGGCCGGCATCAGGGGCTCGCGTGCCGCCTCCAGACGGTCGCCGAGCACCTTCATGTCCTGGCTGTTGTCGATGACCGGCAGGGTCACCTCGACGTCGTGGGCGGGCCGGCCGACGCCCTTGAGCATCTCGATGTCCTTGAACACGATCCCGCCGGGCTCGCGCCGGCCCATCGCCACGGACGCCACGGTGTGCACATGCACCACCGCACCGGCCCCGGTCAGCGCGGCGACCCGGGCGTGCAGCTCGGCCTCGGCGGACGGCTTGCCGCCGTTCACCGCAGCGCCCCGCGCGTCCACCAACACCACGTCGGAGGGCGTGAGTTCACCCTTGTCGTGGCCGCTCGCGGTGACCGCGAGCAGCAGCGGATCGCGGGACAGCACCACGGACAGGTTCCCGGAGGTGCCCCGCATCCAGCCGAAGGAGGCGAACCGGGCGGACTCGGCGGCGAGTACCGCCCCCGCCTCCTCGAGGTCGAGCGTGCTGATGTCGGCGGTCACGTGGTGCTCCCTGAACTGGTGGAACTGTTGGAACTGTTGGAACTGGTGATGCTGATCTCGTCGAACGTCCCCGCCTGCGCGTGGTCCCCGACACCCTGCTCGTAGTACGGCTCCCCGGGCCGCCGGATCCCGACGGTCCGCCATCCGGCGGCGCGTGCCGCGTCCAGCTCGCCCGGCCGGTCGGAGAGGAAGAGGAGACGGGCCGGGTCGGCGGTGGCGGTGGCCCGCGCGATACGGCGGTACGACTCCGGCTCCTGCTTGGGTCCCGCGTTCTCGGTGTCGTACAGACCCGAGACGAGCGGCAGCAGGTCGCCCTCCGGGGTGGACGCGAACCACGCGCGCTGCGCGGCGACCGACCCGGAGGAGTAGACGTACAGCCGGAGCCCCGCCGCGTGCCAGGCGCGCAGCGCGGGCAGGACGTCGTCGTAGAAGTGCGAGACGAGGTCGCCGCGCGCGAAGCCCTCGGACCAGATGATGCCCTGGAGGGTCTTGAGGGGCGTCGCCTTGCGGTCCTCGTCGAGCCAGGCGTTGAGGGTCTTCTCGACGAGTACGGCGTCGGCACCGGGCTCGTCGATCAGCTCGCGCACCTGTGCGACCGCCCGCGCCACCTCCGGATCACCGCTCCGCTCCGAGAGCAGTGCTCCGAAACGAGAGCGCGAGTACGGATACAGCACGTCGACGACGAACCCCGTGGCGCTCGTGGTGCCCTCGATGTCGAGCACCACGGCGTCCACGGCGTCCACGTCGAACACCGCGCCCGGCAGGGTCACGCGGCGGCCCTGTCCTGCTGGAACCCGGCGTCGATCGTGTCGTAGTCCGGGAAGCGGGAGGCGATGGTCGAGCCGGTGAAGTTGCCGATCCAGCCGTCCTCCTCGTGGAAGAAGCGGATCGCGGTGAAGGCGGGGCTGGTGCCCATGTCGAACCAGTGCGTGGTGCCGCGCGGCACGCCCAGCAGGTCGCCCTTCTCGCAGTACACGGCGTGTACCTCGCCGCCCGTGTGCAGATAGAAGATGCCGGAGCCGGAGACGAAGAAGCGGACCTCGTCATCGTCGTCGTGCGTGTGCTCCTGGAGGAACTTCGCGCGGGCCGCCTTCGCCTTCGCGGGGTACTCCGGGTCGTCGCTGGGGTGCAGACCGAGGACGTCGACCGTGGTGAAACCCTCCTCGGCGTTCAGCCTGTCGATCTCCGGGCCGTACGCGGCGAACACGGTGTCGCTGTCGGCGTCCGCAGGGACGTCCTCACGGATCGGCCACTGCTCGTAGCGCACCCCGATCGGGGCCAGCGCGGCGGCGATCTCGGCCGGGTCGGAGGTACGGCGCACGACGGTCTCCGGGCCGGACTCGGGCCAGGTCGTCAGCAGGGTCATGGGAGCAACTCCAGTTGGCTGCGAGAGGGGTGGGGGAATACGGGCGAAACGAATGCGAGGGGGCAGGGACAGGAGAAGGCGACGGGCCGGTCGTCAGTCGCGACAGCAGCGACACGGCGCGTCGGTACAGCGTCGTGCCGCTGTCGCGCAGGGTGTCGTCATCATCGGAAGCCTCACTGTCCCGGGTCGGATGCCGGTTCCGTGATGGTAACTCCCGTCGGCGGGTCGGCAGAGTGTGACGAATCCGGCGTTCCATATGCTGAGATCCAGTGTCCAAGTCTTTGACGAATGGCTGGAAACGTTCTCATGATCTGTTCATGAAGACGCTGCTGCTCGTGCGGCGGCTGTACGTGGACTTGCTCCGGTCGACCACAGCCCGCTGTCGCTGACCTGACCCGGAGTACCCGAGACGCCCCCGGCCGTGGCGTGTTTCCCGCCCCACGCCGCCACCCCACACCGCCACCTCGCGCTCGGGACCGGACACTCCCGCGCCGGTGCCTTTCGGCCACCGCGCCCCTTCACCTCACCCGTTTCCCCCTCCCCCCGCCTCCCTTCTTCCCGTACTGCCCTGCACCAGGAGTTCCGCATGTCCCGCACCCGTCTGCCCCTCGCCGCGCTCTCGCTGGCCTCCGTCTCGGCGCTCTTCCTCGCGGGCTGCTCACAGTCGACGAACGCCTCCAAGGACACCGGCGACACCGGCGCCTCGGCGTCGGCGGCCACCGGCACCAAGCCCGCGCCCTTCGACAAGGGCACGGTCAAGGTCGCGCTGGTCCGCCAGAGCGGCGCCGGCGACTACTTCGAGCAGTGGGGCAACGGCGCCAAGGCGCAGGCCAAGGCCCTCGGCATCGACCTGACGGTGTACGACGCCCAGGCCGACAACGCCAAGCAGGCCACCGACCTGTCCTCGGCGATCAACTCCGGCGCGCAGGCGATCATCGTGGACCATGGTTTCCCGTCGACGATCCAGCCCGAGATCGACAAGGCCGTGAAGAAGGGCATCAAGGTCGTCGTCTACGACGTGGAGACCGCGACGAAGGGCGTCGTCAGCACCGAGCAGGACGACGCGAGCATGGCCCAGGCCGTCCTCGACGTCATGGCGAAGGACCTCGGCAAGAACGCCAAGGTCGGCTACGTCAACGTCGCCGGCTACGCGGCCCTCGACAAGCGCGACAGCGTCTGGAAGTCGACCGTCGACGCCAACGGCTGGAAGCAGGCATTCAAGGTCGGCAAGGTCACCGACTCCACCGCCACGGACAACGTGCCGCTGGTCTCCGCCGCGCTCACCCAGCACTCCGACGTGACGGGCGTCTTCGCCCCCTACGACGAGCTGGCCAAGGGCACCGTCCTCGCCGTGCAGAACAAGAAGCTGCAGGACAAGGTGAAGGTGTTCGGCGCGGACGTCTCCAACGCCGACATCCAGAACATGACCGCCGCGGGCAGCCCGTGGGTCGCCACGGCCGGCACCGACCCCTCCGCCGTCGGCGCCGCGGTCGTCCGTACCGCAGCCCTGGAACTGGCCGGACAGCTGAACAAGACCTCCGTCGAGTTCCCGGCCGTCGCCATCACCCAGGAGTTCCTGAAGAGCAAGAACATCCAGAACATGGACCAGCTGCGCGCCGCGCTGCCCGCGCTGAACCTCTCCCAGGTGAGCACGGCCGACTGGATCGCCAATGTCGCCCACTGAGTCGCCCACCGAGGCGTCACCCGCGGTCGTCCTGCGGGAAGTGAGCATGGCCTTCGGGGGCAGGACGGTCCTCGAGTCCGTGTCGCTGGACATCGCACCGGGCAGCGTGGTCGCGCTGCTCGGTGCGAACGGGGCCGGCAAGTCCACGCTCATCAAGATCCTGTCCGGCGTCCACACGGACCACGGCGGCGAAGTGACGGTGAACGGGGCCCGCGCCGCCCTCCAATCGCCGCTCGCCGCCCGCCAGTTGGGCATCCAGACGGTCCATCAGCGGATCAGTGAGGGCATCGTGCCCGGCCTCACGGTCGCCGAGAACCTGGTCTTCGAGGAGCTGGCCCAGGCACGCGGCAACCCGTTCCTGAACGGACGCCGCGTGCTGGCCCGTGCCCGCGAGATCCAGTCGGCCCTGGATCTCGGCTGGAGCGACGCCCTGCTCAGACGGGACGTCACCGAACTCGGCATCTCCGACCGCCAGTTGCTGATCCTGGCCCGCGCACTGGCCACCCGCCCCAGGCTCCTGATCCTCGACGAACCGACGTCCGCGCTCTCCGCCGCCGAGGCCGAGCGCCTGTTCGCCCTCGTCCAGCGGATGCGCGACGACGGCATCGCGGTCCTGTACGTCTCCCACCGCCTCGGCGAGATCGACGCACTCGCGGACCGACTGGTCGTCCTGCGAGACGGCCGTCTCACCGAGGACCAGGCCAAGCCCTTCGACTGGGACAGCGCCCTGCGCGCCATGCTCGCCCAGGCCCAGGAGGCGACCACCGCCCGCCCCCGCGCCGAATCCGCGCCCGGCGAGACCCTCCTGTCCCTGCGCGGCGTACGCCTCCTGGACGGCCGTACACCCCAGGACCTGGACCTGCGGGCCGGTGAAGTCACCGGCGTCGTCGGCCTGTTGGGCGCCGGCAAGACGGAACTGGCCCGAGGCCTCTTCGGCGCCGAACCCTTCGCCACCGGAGCCGTGGAGCTGGACGGCAAGCCGTACACGCCCCGCCGCCCCGCCGACGCGATCCGGGCCGGCGTCCACCTCGTCCCCGAGGACCGCCACGCGGACGCCCTCGTCCCCGGCTGGTCGCTCGCCCAGAACATCTCCCTGCCGTTCCTCAAGTCCCTCTCGATGCTCGGCCTGGTCAACCGCTCCAGGGAGGACACCCTCGGCCGGGACACCATCGAGGCGCTCGGTGTTGTCGCCCGCGACGAGCACAGCACCGTCGAGGAACTGTCCGGCGGCAACCAGCAGAAGGTCGTCGTCGGCCGCTGGCTCGCCGAACGCCCCCGCATCCTCATCCTGGACGAGCCGTTCCGAGGCGTGGACATCGGCGCCCGACGCGACATCGGCCGCCGCGCCCGCGCGCTGGCGGCGGAGGGCGCTGCGGTCCTGGTCCTGTCGGCCGACGTCGACGAGGTCCTGGAGGTCGCCGACCGGGTCGTGGTCCTCGCGGGCGGCGAGATCCACCTCGACGCGTACGGCGAGGACGCGGAACGCGACCGCGTCATCCAGACCATCTCGGCGTCGGTCTGATGAGGGGCACTCCCCGGGATGGGCGGAGTGGCGTTGTCCGGCGGTCCGGCTCTGTCAGGCGGCTGCGAAGTCGCGCCTCTTCAGGGGCGCGGGGAACTGCGCGACCAGCCCCCACCGGCCCGCAGGCAAAGAACCGCCACCCCCCGCCTGCCCCCCATCTCGCATCGGCCCAACCGCACGCCACCCCAGGAAGCACGCCATGACCACCACCCAGAGCGCCCCCGCGAAGACGGCGACCCCGTCCACGCTCGCCGCCGGTCCGCGCGTCCAGAACGCGGTCATCAAGTACGGCTTCATCTTCGTCACCGTCACCCTCTTCGCGTACTTCGCGCTGAGCGAGCCGTCCTTCCGCGACTCCGCGACCCTCCTCGACACCCTGCGGTACGTCTCCGTCGCAGCGATCCTCGGCCTCGGTGTCACGCTCACCATGGCCGTCGGCGGGATGGACATGTCGGTCGGCGCGGTCGCCGGGCTCGGCGTGACCGTCGCCGCGAAGACGATGGTCACGTACAACCAGGTCGGCGTCGTCGCGATCGTCGCGGTGATCGTCGCGGGCGCGCTCGCGGGCCTGCTCAACGCCCTGCTCATCGTGGTCCTCAAGATCCCCGACATGCTGGCCACGCTGGGCACCATGTTCGTCATCCAGGGCACCAAACTCATCCTCGTCGACGGCCAGTCGATCACCCCGGGCATGACCCAGTCCGACGGTACGACGGCCCCCGGCAAGTTCACCGAGGGCTTCCTGCGCATCGACCGGGGCACGATCCTCGGCATCCCCGTCTCCGTGGTCATCTTCGGCGCCCTGACCGTCATCGCCTGGGTCTTCCTGGCCCGCACCCGCTGGGGCCGCGTGCTGTACGCGATCGGCGCCAACCCCGAGGCCTCGCGCCTGGCCGGCATCCGCGTGGGCGCGTACCGGGCGCTGGCGTACGTCCTCTCCGGCGTCCTCGCCTCGATCGGCGGGCTGATCCTGGCGGCGCGCATCGGCCAGGGAGACGTCTCCGCGGGCACCTCGCAACTCCTCGAGGCCGTCGCCGTCGCCCTGGTCGGCACGTCCGTCCTGGGCCGGGGGCGCCCGAACGTGTGGGGCACCGCCCTGGGCGCGGTCCTCATCGGCATCATCACCACCGGCCTGACCATCAAGGGCCTGCCCTACTACACGCAGGACGTGGTCGAGGGCGCGGTCCTGATCCTCGCCCTCGTCTTCAGCTTCACCCTGTCCAAGCGCCGCACCGCATAAGGAAGTTCACGATGGGCTACCGCATCCTGGAGCCGGCCGACGTCCCCGCGTACCTGAACGAGCGCGGCCACTGGCCCGACCCGTCGGACATCGAGGTCCGTGAGGTCTCCGACGGCAACATGAACCGCGTGTTCCTCGCCAGGTCCACCGACGGCACCCGCAGCCTCGCCGTCAAGCAGGCCCTGCCCTGGGTCCGGGTGGCGGGCCCGTCCTGGCCGATGAGCCCCGAGCGCGCCGACGCCGAGGCGAGGGCGTACGAGCAGGTCGCGAAGGTGGCCCCGGACAAGATCCCGGCGATCCTCGGGTACGACCCCGAGAACTACGCCCTCGTCATGGAGGACATGTCCGACCTGGAGGTCCTGCGCACCCTCCTCAACGAGGGCGCGTCGTACGGCCCGAACACCTCCGCCCGCATCGGCGAGTTCGTCGCCCAACTGACGTTCGCCACCAGCGACTTCGGCATGGCGTCGGCGGACCGAAAGGCGCTGCTTGCGGCCTCGGTGAGCCCGGAACTGTGCAAGATCACTGAAGACGTGGTCCTGTCCGAGCCATACATCGAGCACGAACACAACCACTGGCACGAGGACTTGGACGACCTGGCGGCGGAGTTCCGCGCCGACGCCCGCCTCCGCACCGAGGTCGCCGACCTCCGCCACACCTTCATGACCAGCGCCCAGGCCCTCCTCCACGGCGACCTGCACACCGGCAGCGTCATGGTCGGCGAACGCGAAGGCGCCCCGGTGGTACGGGTCTTCGACCCCGAGTTCTCCTTCGTCGGCCCCATCGGCTACGACCTCGGCCTCTACTGGGCCAACACCCTGGTCTCGGAGGAACGAGCCCGCGCCCTGAACTCCCTGACCGACCACGCCGACCAACTGGCCCTGTCCTGGACGGCGTTCGAGTCCGAGTTCCGCCGCCTCTGGCCGACGCGGGTCGACACCTTCTTCGACGACGCGTACCTGGACCGCTTCCTACGCAGAATCTGGACGGAGTCCGTGGGCTACGCGGGCGCGGAGATCATCCGCAGAATAATAGGCTTCGCCCACCTGACAGACCTGACAACCCTCCCCAACCCGGCAGAGGCATCTCGCCGATCACTACACATCGGCCGCGAACTGATCGTGCACCGCGCGAAGTTGACCAACCCGCACGATGTACGAACGGTAGTGGAAGGCTTTTAGGGGCGCGGGGAACTGCGCGACAAGCCCCCACTCGCCCGCAGACAACACACAACGCAAAGGGGCGGCACCCATAACCAGGAGCCGCCCCAAAACACGCCCTACCCCTACTTCTTGTCCAACAAATCCTGCACCTTGGACCGAACCTCGTCCGAATCCAGCCCCCGAATGGTCAACGTAGTCCGACGCCGCAGCACATCGTCCGCAGTCTCAGCCCACTCGTTGTCCCGCGCATAAACCACCTGCGCCCAGATCTCCGGCGCATCCGCATGCACCCGCTCACCCAACTCGGGGTTCTCATTGGCGAGCCGCGCGATGTCGAACGCCAGCGACCCGTAGTGCGTCGCCAGGTGCTTCGCCGTATCGGCGGCCATCCGCGGCCCCGGCGCCGGGTTGTCCACCAACAGCCGGTGCGCGACAGCGCGCGGGTTGGCGACACCAGGAAGCGGCAGGTGCTTCGGCAGGGACGACACGGACTCGAAGTCATCACCCAGGGGACGCCCCGGCAACGTCTCCAGCTTCTCCATGACCGTACGGCCGATGTGCCGGAAGGTCGTCCATTTGCCGCCCGAGACGGACAGCATCCCGCCCCTGCCCTCGGTCACGACCGTCTCCCGCTTGGCCTTGGCCGTGTCACCGGGGCCACCCGGCAGCACGCGCAGACCCGCGAAGGAGTACGTGATCAGGTCACGGGAGAGCTGCTGGTCGCGCACGGAGAACGCGGCCTCGTCGAGGATCTGGGCCGTGTCCTTCTCGGTGACCGAGACGTCCGCCGGGTCGCCCTCGAACTGCTCGTCGGTCGTACCGAGAAGCAGCATGTCCTCCCACGGCAGGGCGAACGTGATGCGGTACTTGTCGATCGGCGTGGCCAGCGCGGCCTTCCACGGAGACGTCCGCTTCAGGACCAGGTGCGCGCCCTTCGACAGGCGGATCGAGGGCGCCGCGCCGGCGTCCTCCATCCTGCGCAGGTGGTCGACCCAGGGACCGGTCGCGTTGAGCACGAGCCGGGCGTTGACGCCGAAGTCGTCACCGGAGAGCCGGTCGCGCAGGTCGGCGCCGGTGACCCGGCCCCGGGTGAAGCGCAGACCGGACACCTCGGCGTGGTTGAGCACGACCGCGCCCGCCTCGACGGCCGCACGGACCGTCATCAGCGCCATGCGCGCGTCGTTCATCTGACCGTCGCCGTACACGGCCACGGCCTTGAGGTTCTCGGTACGCAGCTCGGGCACGTCCTGCGCGGCCTTGGCCGGAGACAGCAGGTGCCCGACACCGTCACCGAACGCCGACAGCATGGAGTAGGCGAAGACGCCCGCCCCGAGCTTCGCCGCGCCGTGCGGCCCGCCCTTGTACACGGGGAGGTAGAACGTGAGCGGATTGGCCAGATGGGGAGCCACCTGACGGGACACCGCACGGCGCTCGAAGTGGTTCTCCGCCACCAGCTTCACCGCGCCGGTCTGCAGATAGCGCAGACCGCCGTGGAGAAGCTTCGAAGAGGCGGAGGAGGTGGCGCCGGCGAAGTCGCCGGCGTCGACCAGAGCCACCCGCAGACCGGACTGCGCGGCATGCCAGGCAGTCGAGATGCCGAGGATGCCACCGCCGATCACGAGAAGGTCGTACGTCGCCTTGGAGAGCTGCTCCCGGGTCTCGGCGCGGCTCGGGTTGACGCCGAAGGCCGGGTGCGTACCGAGGGCAGGCACGGACTGCAGGGTGGACTGGCTGGTCATGTGTTTCTTACTCCTCGACAGAGCTGTCTTCGAGCCAGCCCATGGACCGCTCGACGGCCTTGAGCCAGCTCTTGTACTCACGGTCGCGCTTTGCCGCGTCCATGTTGGGGGTCCACTCGGCGGCCCGGCGCCAGTTGGCGCGCAGGTCGTCGGTGCTGGTCCAGAAGCCGACGGCGAGACCGGCGGCGTAGGCGGCACCGAGGCAGGTCGTCTCGGCGACCATCGGGCGCACGACGGGTGCGTCCAGGAAGTCCGAGAGGGTCTGCATCAGCAGGTTGTTGGAGGTCATGCCGCCGTCGACCTTGAGGGCAGCGAGCTCGACGCCCGAGTCCTTGGTCATGGCGTCGGTGATCTCACGGGTCTGCCAGGCGGTCGCCTCGAGGACGGCACGCGCGAGGTGCGCCTTGGTGACGTACCGGGTCAGACCGGCGATCACACCGCGGGCGTCGGAACGCCAGTACGGGGCGAACAGACCGGAGAAGGCCGGCACGAAGTAGGCGCCGCCGTTGTCCTCGACCGAGGACGCGAGCGTCTCGATCTCGGCGGCGGTGGAGATCAGGCCCATCTGGTCGCGCATCCACTGCACCAGCGAACCGGTGACCGCGATCGAGCCCTCCAGGGCGTAGACCGGGGCCTGGTCGCCGATGCGGTAGCCGACGGTGGTCAGCAGACCGGAGTACGAGTTGATGATCTTGTCGCCGGTGTTCATCAGCATGAACGTGCCGGTGCCGTACGTCGACTTGGCCTCGCCCTCGGCGAAACAGGTCTGGCCGAACAGCGCCGCCTGCTGGTCGCCGAGCGCGGAGGCGACCGGGATGCCGCCGAGCAGTTCGCCGAGCGAGCCGCCCGTGACCTCGCCGTAGACCTCGGCGGAGGAACGGATCTCCGGGAGCATCGACAGCGGGACGCCGATCGACTCGGCGATCTTCGGGTCCCACTCCAGGGTGTGCAGGTTCATCAGGAGGGTGCGGGAGGCGTTGGTGACGTCGGTGACGTGGTGACCGCCGTTGACACCGCCCGTCAGGTTCCAGATGACCCAGCTGTCCATGGTGCCGAAGAGGATGTCCCCGGCCTCGGCGCGCTCGCGCAGGCCCTCGACGTTGTCGAGCAGCCAGCGGGCCTTGGGGCCGGCGAAGTAGGAGGCCAGCGGCAGGCCGGTCTCACGGCGGAAACGATCCTGCCCGACATTGCGGCCGAGCTCCTTGCAGAGCGTGTCCGTACGGGTGTCCTGCCAGACGATGGCGTTGTGGACGGGCTCACCGGTGTTCTTGTCCCACAGCAGCGTCGTCTCACGCTGGTTGGTGATGCCGATGGCCTTGATGTCGTCGCGGGTGATGCCGGCCTTCTGGATGGCTCCGGCAACGACTTCCTGGACGTTGGTCCAGATCTCGTTGGCGTTGTGCTCGACCCAGCCCGGCTTCGGGAAGATCTGCTCGTGCTCCTTCTGGTCGACGGAGACGATCCGGCCGTCCCGGTCGAAGACGATGCAGCGGCTGGAGGTGGTGCCCTGGTCGATGGCCGCGATGAACGGGCCGGCGGTGTGCGCGTCGTCGGTCACTGTGTGCTCCTGAGAGGTCCGTGGGTGAGGGGCTGGCTTACGGCGATGTTGCTCGAGGCTGCGGCCGCCGCGCTGACTGTGCTGGCTGCTCTAAGCAAAAGCGACGTTGTAGATGCCTGCAGCGATCGCGCCGCCGATCAGCGGACCGACCACCGGGACCCACGCGTAGGACCAGTCGGAGCCGCCCTTGTTGGGCAGAGGCAGAAGGGCGTGCACGATGCGCGGACCGAGGTCACGGGCCGGGTTGATCGCGTATCCGGTCGGGCCACCGAGGGACAGACCGATGGAGACCACGACGAGCGAGGTGATCAGGGCGCCCAGGACACCGAGACCCTTGCCGCTGTCGTTGAGGCCCTGGGTGAGGATGGCGAGCACCAGCACGATCGTGCCGATGACCTCCGTGGCGACGTTCTGCCAGGCGACGCGGACCTCGGGGCCGGTGGAGAAGATGCCGAGGACCGGACCGGCCCCCTTCTCCTGTGCCTCGACGGACTTCGCCGTCGGGGTGCCGACGATCTCCTTGTCGGTCAGGTGGGCGAGGAACTGGCCGTAGTAGGCGATCCAGACCAGGGTCGCACCGATCATGGCGCCGAGCAGCTGCCCGCCCCAGTAGATCGGGACGTCGCTCCAGTCGATGCCGTCCTTCTTGAGCGCGAGCGCGAGAGTCACGGCCGGGTTGAGGTGGGCGCCGGAGAGCGGCGCCGAGGTGTAGACGGCCGTCAGAACGGCGAAACCCCACCCGAAGGTGATGGCGAGCCAGCCGGCGTTGCGGGCCTTGGAGGCCTTCAGCGTGACGGCGGCGCACACGCCGCCGCCGAGCAGGATGAGTATGGCGGTACCGATGGTCTCGCCGATGAAGATGTCGGAGCTGGACACCCGCGACTCCTTTGTCCTTCGTCCAGGGGGAGAGCTGCCGGCCCTTGGCGTTGTCACACTCTAACGCCTATTGCCGGTCGGTGTTCGACAATGTCGACCGATGGACGGGAGTCTTGCTCCGGAGTTACGGGCACGTCAAGAGCTCTGTAATCGAAAGCGCGATCGTTATTGATTGCTGTGAGCTATCGATCTTGAGTGCGATCCCCCGGCCGGTCGCGAACCGCGTCCGCCCGCACACGCCGCGCACACGAAAAGACCGGAACATCCAGGATGTCCCGGTCCGCTTCCGTAGGAAGTGCCAGATTTTGTACGAAGGTTCAGAACCGCCCGGCGCCCAGGTCCCGCGACACCGCGCGGGCGCAGTCCCGCACCGCCGCGATCAGCTCCGGACGCAGCTCGCCCTCCCGGCAGAGCCGTTCCACGGCGCCGGTCACGGCCACCGCGCCGACCGGCATCCGCCGACGGTCGTGGATGGGGGCGGCGATCGACGCGACGCCCTCCCAGGTCTCCTCGACGTCGGCCGCGTACCCGCGCGCGCGGGTGAGGTCCAGGACGCCCTCGAAGCCCTCCAGGTCGCTGATCGTCCGGTCGGTGAACGACTGGCGCTCGGCCTCCAGGACCTCGCTGTGCGCGACCGGGTCGTAGGCCGACAGGACCTTGCCGAGGGCCGTGGAATGCAGGGGCTGCATGGCCCCGACCTCCAGCACCTGCCGGCTGTCGTCGGGGCGGAAGACGTGGTGCACGATCAGCACGCCCCGCTGGTGCAGGACGCCCAGATGGACGCTCTCGCCGCTGGAGCGGGCCAGGTCGTCGGTCCACACCAGGGCACGCGCGCGCAGCTCGTGGACGTCCAGATAGGTGGTGCCCAGGCGCAGCAGTTCGGCGCCCAGCTGATAGCGCCCGGAGGCGGCCTCCTGCTCGACGAAGCCCTCCTGCTGGAGGGTGCGCAGGATGCCGTGGGCGGTGCCCTTGGCGAGGCCGAGGGACGAGGCGATGTCCGAGAGGCCGAGCCGACGCTCGCCGCCCGCGAGGAGCCGCAGCATCGCCGCCGCCCGTTCGAGCGACTGGATGTTCCGTGCCATCGCCGTCCTGCCTCCGTCCCTCGACCGCCCGCATCCGGCGTTCGCTGCCGCCGTTCGGCAATGTCGAACACTACCGGTCCATGTCGACCGCCCGCCAATGGCTGGTCGTCACCTGTTACATCCCGCGTACATCCGGGTGGATGCCGGGCATACACCCGGTGGCTTTCGGCCACGACACGCGCGACACGTACGTCCGTCCCGTGGACGCCCTGACCATACGGCCCCGCACCGGGCTACCCTGGCCGGGTGCGCCTTCCCTCAAGAAGCCGCAAAGCCGACAGCCGTCGCACTCCAGGGAGCCCATACATGGCCGCCTCGTCGTCCGCCCCTTCCTCCGACAGCAGGACCCGTGCGTCCGCCCTCCGGGACGCACTCGCCACCCGGGTGGTGGTGGCCGACGGTGCGATGGGCACCATGCTCCAGGCGCAGGACCCGACGCTGGAGGACTTCCAGCAGCTGGAAGGCTGCAACGAGGTCCTCAACATCACCCGCCCCGACATCGTCCGCTCCGTCCACGAGGCGTACTTCTCCGTGGGCGTCGACTGCGTCGAGACCAACACCTTCGGCGCGAACTTCGCCGCGCTCGCCGAGTACGACATCGCCGACCGCAACTTCGAGCTGTCGGAGGCCGGCGCCCGCATCGCTCGCGAGGTCGCCGACGAGTTCACCGCTTCCACCGGCGAGCAGCGCTGGGTCCTGGGATCCATGGGGCCCGGCACCAAGCTGCCCACGCTCGGCCACATCACCTACGCGAAGATCCGGGACGCCTACCAGATCAACGCCGAGGGCCTGCTCTCCGGCGGCGCCGACGCGCTGCTCGTCGAGACCACCCAGGACCTCCTGCAGACCAAGTCCTCCATCATCGGAGCCCGCCGCGCCATGGAGGCGCTGGGCCTCAGCGTTCCGCTGATCTGCTCCGTCACCGTCGAGACCACCGGCACGATGCTGCTCGGCTCGGAGATCGGCGCCGCGCTGACCGCGCTGGAGCCGCTGGGCATCGACATGATCGGCCTGAACTGCGCCACGGGCCCCGCCGAGATGAGCGAGCACCTCCGCTACCTCGCGCGCAACGCCCGCATCCCGCTGTCGTGCATGCCCAACGCCGGTCTGCCGGTGCTGACCAAGGATGGCGCGCACTATCCGCTGGGCGCACCGGAGCTCGCCGACGCCCAGGAGAACTTCGTCCGCGAATACGGCCTCTCACTGGTCGGCGGCTGCTGCGGCACGACCCCCGAGCACCTGCGCCAGGTCGTGGAGCGGGTCCGAGGCACGGCCGTAACCGAGCGAACCCCCCAGCCCGAGCCCGGCGCCGCCTCCCTCTACCAAACGGTCCCGTTCCGCCAGGACACCGCGTACATGGCGATCGGTGAGCGCACCAACGCCAACGGTTCCAAGAAGTTCCGCGAGGCCATGCTGGACGCCCGCTGGGACGACTGCGTCGAGATGGCCCGCGACCAGATCCGCGAGGGCGCGCACATGCTCGACCTCTGCGTGGACTACGTGGGCCGCGACGGCGTCGCCGACATGCAGGAGCTCGCCGGCCGTTTCGCCACCGCCTCCACCCTGCCGATCGTCCTGGACTCCACCGAGGTTCCCGTCCTCCAGGCGGGCCTGGAGAAGCTCGGCGGCCGTGCCGTCATCAACTCGGTGAACTACGAGGACGGCGACGGGCCGGAGTCCCGGTTCGCGAAAGTCACCCGACTGGCCCAGGAGCACGGTGCCGCGCTCATCGCGCTCACCATCGACGAAGAGGGCCAGGCCCGTACCGTCGACCACAAGGTCGCCATCGCCGAACGCCTGATCGAGGACCTGACGTCGAACTGGGGCATCCACGAGTCGGACATCCTCATCGACACCCTCACCTTCACGATCTGTACCGGCCAGGAGGAGTCCCGCAAGGACGGCATCGCCACGATCGAGGCGATCCGCGAGCTCAAGCGCCGCCACCCGGACGTCCAGACCACCCTCGGCCTGTCGAACATCTCCTTCGGTCTGAACCCGGCCGCCCGCGTCCTGCTGAATTCGGTGTTCCTGGACGAGTGCGTCAAGGCCGGTCTGGACTCGGCGATCGTGCACGCGTCGAAGATCCTGCCGATCGCCCGCTTCGACGAGGAGCAGGTGACCACCGCCCTCGACCTCATCTACGACCGCCGTGCGGAGGACTACGACCCGCTGCAGAAGCTGATGGCCCTCTTCGAGGGCGTCAACACCAAGTCGATGAAGGACGGCCGCGCCGAGGAACTCCTCGCCCTGCCCCTGGACGAGCGACTGCAGCGCCGCATCATCGACGGTGAGAAGAACGGCCTGGAGACCGACCTCGACGAGGCCCTCCAGACCCGCCCGGCCCTCGACATCGTCAACGACACCCTCCTGGAGGGCATGAAGGTCGTCGGCGAGCTCTTCGGCTCCGGCCAGATGCAGCTGCCGTTCGTCCTTCAGTCGGCCGAGGTCATGAAGACGGCCGTCGCCTACCTCGAACCCCACATGGAGAAGACGGACGACGACGGCAAGGGCACGATCGTGCTGGCCACCGTGCGCGGTGACGTCCATGACATCGGCAAGAACCTCGTCGACATCATCCTCACCAACAACGGCTACAACGTCGTCAACATCGGTATCAAGCAGCCGGTTTCCGCGATCCTCGAGGCCGCGCAGGAGCACAAGGCCGATGTGATCGGCATGTCGGGCCTGCTGGTCAAGTCCACGGTGATCATGAAGGAGAACCTCCAGGAGCTCAACCAGCGCAAGCTGGCCGCCGACTACCCCGTCATCCTCGGCGGCGCCGCCCTGACCCGGGCGTATGTGGAGCAGGACCTGCACGAGATCTACGAGGGCGAGGTCCGCTACGCCCGTGACGCGTTCGAGGGCCTGCGGCTGATGGACGCGTTGATCGGCGTCAAGCGCGGGGTGCCGGGGGCGAAGCTGCCGGAGCTGAAGCAGCGCCGGGTGCGGGCGAGCGCCGCCGACACGGTGGTGGAGGAGCGGCCCGAGGAAGGGCACGTCCGCTCCGACGTCGCCATCGACAACCCCGTCCCCACCCCGCCCTTCTGGGACACCCGCGTCATCAAGGGCATCCAGCTCAAGGAGTACGCGAGCTGGCTCGACGAGGGCGCCCTCTTCAAGGGCCAGTGGGGTCTCAAGCAGGCCCGCACCGGCGACGGCCCCACCTACGAGGAGCTGGCCGAGACGGAGGGCCGCCCCCGCCTGCGCGGCCTCCTGGACAAACTCCAGACGGAGTCGCTGCTGGAGGCGGCCGTCGTCTACGGCTACTTCCCGTGCGTCTCCAAGGACGACGACCTGATCATCCTCGACGACCAGGGCAACGAACGTACGCGTTTCACGTTCCCGCGTCAGCGTCGTGGCCGCCGGCTGTGCCTGGCCGACTTCTTCCGCCCTGAGGAGTCCGGGGAGACGGATGTCGTGGGCCTTCAGGTGGTCACCGTCGGCAACCGGATCGGGGAGGAGACCGCCAAGCTCTTCGAGGCGAACTCCTACCGCGACTACCTCGAACTGCACGGCCTGTCCGTCCAGTTGGCCGAGGCGCTCGCCGAGTACTGGCACGCACGCGTCCGCTCCGAACTCGGCTTCGCCGGCGAGGACCCCACCGACGTCGAAGACATGTTCGCCCTCAAGTACCGGGGCGCCCGTTTCTCCCTCGGCTACGGCGCCTGCCCCGACCTCGAGGACCGTGCCAAGATCGCCGACCTCCTCCAGCCCGAGCGCATCGGCGTCCACCTCTCCGAGGAGTTCCAGCTCCACCCCGAGCAGTCCACCGACGCCATCGTCATCCACCACCCGGAGGCGAAGTACTTCAACGCGCGCTGAGTCCTACCGCGCACGTTGATCGGACAAGACGTACACTTGACGGTCCATCGCAGGCCGGTTGCCCTCTGTGCACTCAGGGGCAACCGGCCTGATCGTCCCTCAAGGAGGTGCGCCAGGATGACCAGCACGGTCCCCGCGCTCGGAACCCGTACGGCCGAAGGCTCAGCACTGCAGGCCGTTCTCCTCGACATGGACGGCACCCTGGTGGACACCGAGGGCTTCTGGTGGGACGTCGAGGTCGAGATCTTCGCCGGTCTCGGCCACACCCTCGACGACTCCTGGCGGCATGTCGTGGTCGGCGGCCCGATGACCCGCAGCGCCGGGTTCCTCATCGAGGCCACCGGCGCCGACATCACGTTCGACGAACTGTCGGTGCTGCTCAACGAGGGTTTCGAGGACCGTATCGCCAGGGCCCTGCCCCTGATGCCGGGCGCGGCCCGCCTTCTCGCCGAGCTCTCCGCCCACGAGATCCCCACCGCCCTGGTCTCCGCCTCGCACCGCCGGATCATCGACCGCGTCCTGGCCTCCCTGGGCCCGCAGCACTTCGCCCTGAGCATCGCCGGGGACGAGGTGGAGCGTACGAAGCCCTTCCCCGACCCCTATCTGATCGCGGCCGCCGGACTCGGCGTCGACACGGTGAGATGTGCCGTCGTGGAGGACACAGCGACCGGTGTCGCGGCCGCCGAGGCCGCGGGCTGCCACGTCGTGGCCGTACCGTCCGTCGCGCCCATCGCCCCCGGCGCGCGCCGCACCGTCGTGACCTCGCTGGAAGAGGTCGACCTGCCATTTCTGCGCGGGCTGATGACGTACGACCGATGACGGAAATGCACTGAAGCGTTTACCGAGTGTGCCCGATTCGAATGCGGGATAACGCGCGGATGAACGGGCGGGCCGACAAATGAGAATTGCGTGCCCTCCGTCGATCCCCACCGCCTCCACCCGCGAGCGAATTCAGCTGAGTGCCCGCACTCGGAATATGTGAGCTTCGCCACGCGACAGGGGCTCGGCTGTGGGCGGGTGGCGTCTACACGCACCCTATTGGCAGCGTCTCCTCGTGACCTTGTGTCCCGATTGGGGAGAGCCTGCGCGGAATCCTTCCCGTGGCGGTTTTTCGTTGCGTCCACGCCCGGTTTCGCAGCGTGATGAGCGCTCAACTCCGGCTGCATGCGGGCCTTCCCGCGGTCCGGACTAATCTCGTCGGGAGAACATCGACGCAATCCCTCACCCGCGCGCACCACCCCACGCACGCCGGGTCCCCTGGGATCGACAGCCTGGAGAACCCGAGCATGAACCGCAAGACCTTGGTGCTGCCGACGGTGGTCGGCCTGCTGGCCCCGGTGCTCGCCGCCTGCGGTGGCGTCGACGGCGGGGGCAGCAGCGGCGACGCGATCGTCGTCGGCACCACGGACCGGTTCACCGCCACGAAGGCAGCCCCGGCGCCCATCGACCCGGCCTACGCCTATGACGTCGGCACCTGGAACATCCTGCGCCAGACCGTACAGACCCTGATGGTCCAGCCGCGCGGCGACGGCGAACCGGTGCCCGAGGCCGCCGAGAAGTGCGGCTTCACGGACAGCGGCAACGAGCGCTACGTCTGCACCCTGCGCAAGGGCCTCGAGTTCTCCAACGGCGACGCCGTGAAGGCGTCCGACGTGAAGTTCTCCATCGACCGGGCCCTGCGGATCCAGGCCGACAGCGGTGTGTTCGCCCTGCTGTCCACCATCGACACCGTCGAGACCCAGGGCGACCGCGAGGTCATCTTCCACCTCAAGACCGCCGACGCCACCTTCCCGTTCAAGCTGTCCACCCCGGTCGCCGGCATCGTCAACCCGGCCGACTACGACAAGGACAAGCTGCGCGACGGCTTCGACGTCGACGGCTCCGGCCCGTACACGCTCAAGGCCGAGGTGAAGAACGACGAACTCGTCAACGCCGTCTTCACCAAGAACAGCCGCTACAAAGGGCAGTTGACGCCGAAGAACGACAAGGTCGAACTGCGTTCCTTCGCGGACGCCGACGAGATGGGCACCGCGCTTTCCAAGGGCGACATCGACCTGATGACCCGCACGATGTCTCCCGAGCAGATCAGAAAGCTCGACGGCGACTCGACCGGCGACATCGACCTCGTCGAGATGCCCGGCCTGGAAATCCGCTACCTCGGCTTCAACACCAACGCCCCGACGGTGAAGACCAAAGCCGTCCGCCAGGCGATGGCCCAGATCATCAACCGCGCCGAACTCGTGGCCAAGGTGTACGGCGACGAGGCCCAGCCGCTCTTCTCGCTGGTCCCGGCCACGATCACCGGCCACTCGAACTCCTTCTTCAACAAGTACGGCGAGCCGAGCGACATCAAGGCCAAAGCCCTGATGGAGAACGCCGGAATCACCACGCCGGTGAAACTGACCCTGCACTACACCACCGACCACTACGGGTCGGCGACCAAGCAGGAGTTCGAGGAACTGCAGAAGCAGCTCAACGGCAGCGGGTTGTTCGACGTCACCATCCAGGGCGCCCCCTGGGACACCTTCCGCCCGGCCGAGAAGAAGGGCAAGTACGACGTCTACGGCATGGGCTGGTTCCCGGACTTCCCCGACGCCGACAACTACCTCGCCCCGTTCCTCGACAAGGACAACTTCCTCAGCCTGCCGTACGCCAACGCCAAGATCCGCGGCAGCCTGATCCCGCAGTCCCGCCGTGAGGCCGACCGCCTCACCGCCATCACGAGCCTCACCGACATCCAGAACATCGTGGCCGACGACGTACCCGTACTGCCGCTGTGGCAGGGCAACCAGTACATCGCCGCCCGCGACGGCATCACCGGCGCCGAGTGGGCCCTCAACTCCTCCTCGACGCTCCAGCTCTGGGAGCTCGGCCGCGGCGCGAGCAGCTGACCAGCACGCCCGCCCGAAGCACACGTCCCGACCCGGGGCTGGGACGGTCCCGGGTATCCAAGACCCGACGACAAGGCACTTCGACGTGAACCTGCGCAACCAGTGGCCGGTCCTGCCCATCGTGGCGGGGCTGGCCTCCGGCCTGCTGACCGCATGCGGATCGGAGAACGGCGGCACGGGGGCCGACGGCTCCACCGTGGTGATAGGGATGTCCGACGACGTCCTGGCCACCGACCCGGCCTCCGGCTACGACCCGGGCTCCTGGCTGTTGTTCAACAACGTGTTCCAGTCGTTGCTGAGCTTCCCCAACGGTGGCACCGAACCGCAGCCCGAGGCCGCCAAGGAGTGCGCCTTCAGCGACACGCAGACCAAGGTGTACAAGTGCACCCTGCGCGACGGCCTGAAGTTCAGCAACGGCGACGCGCTCACCTCGGAGGACGTCAAGTTCTCCTTCGACCGCATGCTGAAGATCAACGACGCCGCGGGTCCCGCGATCATGTTCCCGATGCTCGGCTCGGTGGACACCCCGAACGAGAAGACCGTCGTCTTCAACCTCAAGGTGCCCGACGCCACCTTCCCCAGCAAACTCGCCTCCGGCGCCGGCTCGATCGTCGACCACAGCCAGTACGAGGAGGACGGCCTGCGCAAGGACGGCGAAGCCGTCGGCTCCGGCCCCTACAAGCTCGACTCGTTCGACGAGGACAGCGCGGTCTTCTCCGTCAACCCGAACTACAAGGGCACCGCCGAGGTCCGCAACTCGGGCGTCACCCTCAAGTTCTTCCACGGCGACCAGACCGAGCTGAAGCAGGCCATCGTCGACAAGGACATCGACATCGCCTACCGAGGCCTCAAGGCCGGCGACATAGCCGACATCGAGAACGACAACGGCGACGAGGGCATCGACATCATCGAGGGCACCAGCGCCGAGGTCCAGCACCTCGTGTTCAACATGAACGACCCGGTCGCCGGAAAGATCGGCGTACGCAAGGCCATCGCCCACCTCCTCGACCGCGAGTCCCTCGTCAACGAGGTCTACGAGGACACCGCGACCCCCCTCTACTCGATCATCCCGGCCGGCATAGCGGGTCACAACACCGCCTTCTTCGACACCTACGGCGCCCGCCCCTCCAGGGCCAAGGCCCAGGCGGCCCTCCAGGCCGACGGCATCACCGGCAAGGTCAAACTGACCCTCTGGTCGACCCCGTCCCGCTACGGCCCCGCCACCGACGACGAGTTCAAGGCCATCGCCAAGCAGCTCAACGCCAGCGGCCTGTTCGACGCGACCGTCCAGTCCGTGCCCTTCGCGCAGTACGAGAAGGACATCGAGGCAGGCAAGTACGGCGTGTACGTGAAGGGCTGGGTGCCGGACTACCCCGACGCCGACAACTTCACCGCCCCCTTCTTCGGGCAGGGCAACGTCCTCGGCAACAACTACACCAACGGCACCATCACCGACACCCTCATCCCCGGCACCGCCGCCCAGAGCGACCGCTCCGCGACGGACACGGACTTCGCCGAGCTGCAGAACATCGTCGCCAAGGACATCCCCGTCCTCCCCATCTGGCAGGCCAAGCAGTACGCCGTCGCCCGCGAGAACATCTACGGCCTGGAGAACTGCCTCGACGCCTCGACCGTCTTCCGCTTCTGGGAGATCAACAAGGGCTGAGCCCCGCCGCACAGGAACGAGGGCGCCCCTTCCACATCCGGAAGGGGCGCCCTCGCCGTCGTACAGCCGTGGCGTACACACAACTCCGTCGTACGCGCGTCCGGTTACTGTGCGCCGGGACGCACCAGCCCGCTCTCGTACGCGTACACCGCGGCCTGGACCCGGTCGCGCAGTCCCAGCTTCGTCAGCACATGCCCGACATGCGTCTTGACCGTCGTCTCGCTGACGAACAGATCAGCGGCGATCTCCGCATTGCTCAACCCCCGCGCCACCAGCTTCAGCACCTCGACCTCACGCTCGGTCAGCGTGTGCAGGGTGTCCGGCACCGGCTCGTCACCGGAGGGCAGATGCCCCGCGTACTTGTCGAGAAGCCGGCGGGTGATGCTCGGCGCGAGCATCGCCTCGCCCGCCGCCACCACCCGGATCGCCTGCACCAGTTCGTTCGCCGGGGCGTCCTTCAGAAGGAAGCCGCTGGCACCGGCCCGCAGCGCCTCCACCACGTACTCGTCGAGATCGAAGGTCGTCAGCACCAGCACCTTCGCCGGCCCGTCCCGCCCCGGCCCCGTGATCTGCCGGGTCGCCTCCACCCCGTCCATCCGCGGCATCCGGATGTCCATCAGAACCACATCGGGCTGCAGGGCCCGCACCTGGTCGATCGCCTGAAGACCGTCTCCGGCCTCGCCGACGACCGCGATATCCTGCTCGGCCTCCAGAATCATCCGGAACCCCGTACGCAGCAGCGGCTGGTCGTCAACAAGTAGGACGCGGATGGCCACGTAGATCTCCTTCGCTAGTCGACCCCATTCTGCCCTGCGGGGGGCGCAGCCCTCCCCGCCAGGGGCCGCGGGACCGTGTTCATCTGCGGCTCCGCCGCGCGGGCGCGACAAGCCCCCACCGGCCCGCAGTTGAACTACGGCGCACCCGGCGGAGCCACCCGCACGGGCAACGGATACGGCGGGGGAGTCCCCCCGAACTCCGGACACACCGCCTGGTGATCGCACCACCCGCACAACTTCGTCGGCCGGGGCAGCCACACCCCCGTCTCCGTCGCCTCCCGGATCGCCTCCCACAACGCCAGCAACTTCCGCTCCACCCGCTCCAGATCGGCCAGGACCGGGTCGTACGTCAGCACATCCCCACTGCCGAGATACACCAGCTGAAGCCGCCGCGGCACCACGTTCTTCAGCCGCCACACCACCAGCGCGTAGAACTTCATCTGGAACAACGCGCCCTCCGCGTACTCCGGACGCGGCGCCTTCCCCGTCTTGTAGTCGACGATCCGCACCTCGCCCGTGGGCGCCACATCGACCCGGTCGATGATGCCGCGCAGCTTCAGCCCCGAATCCAGCTCCGCCTCGACGAACAGCTCACGCTCGGCGGGCTCCAGCCGTGTCGGGTCCTCCAGCCCGAACCAGCGCTCCACCAGCCGCTCCGCCTCACCCAGCCACCGGGCCAGCCGCTCCCCGTCCGGATCATCCGCGAACAGTTCCACGACCTCCGGCCGCGCCTGACGCAGCCGGTCCCACTGGCCCGGGATCAACGACTTCGCCTGCGGCGCCGTCCGCTCGGCCGCCGGCACATCGAACAGCCGCTCGAGAACCGCGTGCACCAGGGTGCCTCTCGTCGCCGCCTCACTCGGCTTCTCGGGCAACCGGTCGATCACCCGGAACCGGTACAGCAACGGACACTGCATGAAGTCACTGGCCCGCGAGGGCGACAGCGACGCCGGCGCGGAGGGCAGCACGACCGGCGGAACGGACTCGGCGGCACCCTCGGGGCTCATTTCCATGACGACGACCATACGGCCCGCCACTGACAGTGACCTACCCGCGGCAACGCCCCGGCAGCGACGGCCCGGCGAACACAGGGGGTGCCGGGGCGGAACACGGTGCGACGGCCGCATACCATCGACCCGAGACCTTTCCGCCCCGGAGCGGAAAAGGGAGACGCATTCGACAAGGGGACACCGTGGACGAGAGCGGCGGGAGCGGACAGCCGCGCTCCGGCAACGACCAGCCGACCGACCGCCACACCGGCGGCACGGCCCGGACCACCGACCCCGCACACCCCGAACCCACAACCGTGGACACCACGCGCGACGACCGGACCGACCGGGACGACGAGCACACCGAACCCGCGGAACCGGCCGCCGCGGAACCCACGAAGCAGACCGAACCCGACCCCGCCCCCGCGCCCGGCGGCACAGGCACCGCCCCGCGCCTCGCCAAGTCCCGGGCCCCCCGCAAACCCAAGGAACTCCGCGGCGGACTCCTCATGGGACGCCCCTTCGGCGTACCCGTCTACGTCGCCCCCAGCTGGTTCCTCGTCGCCGCCCTCATCACCTGGGTCTTCGGCGGCCAACTCGACCGCGTCCTGCCCGAACTCGGCGCCCTGCGCTACCTGGTCTCCCTCTTCTTCGCGGTCGCCTTCTACGCCTCCGTCCTCGTCCACGAACTCGCCCACACCGTCGCCGCCCTCCGCTTCAAACTCCCGGTACGCCGCATCCAGCTCCAGTTCTTCGGCGGCGTCTCCGAGATCGAGAAGGAATCCGAGACCCCCGGCCGCGAATTCGTCCTCGCCTTCGTCGGCCCCCTCCTCTCCCTGATCCTCGCGGGCGTCTTCTACCTCGCCCTCCAGACCGTCGAACCCGGCACCGTCCCCGGCGTCCTGCTGGCCGGCCTGATGATCTCCAACCTCATCGTCGCCGCCTTCAACCTCCTGCCCGGCCTGCCACTCGACGGCGGCCGTATGCTCCGCGCGATCGTCTGGAAGATCACCGGCAAACCCATGACGGGTACGATCGCCGCCGCCTGGGTCGGCCGCGCCCTCGCCGTCTCCGTCCTCATCGGACTGCCGCTGCTCACCCAGTCCGGCGCCCTCGGCTCCACCGCCGAGGACAGCGTCGGCATGGACACCGTCACCGACGCCCTGCTCGCCGCGATCCTCGCCGCGATCATCTGGACCGGCGCCGGCAACAGCCTCCGCATGGCACGCCTGCGCGAACACCTCCCCGAGCTGCGCGCCCGCAACCTCACCCGCCGCGCCGTCCCCGTCGAGACCAACACCCCCCTCTCGGAGGCCCTGCGCCGCGCCAACGACGCCGGCGCCCGCGCCCTCGTCGTCGTCGACCCCGACGGGGAACCCCTCTCCCTCGTCCGCGAGGCCGCCATCGTCGGCGTACCCGAACACCGCCGCCCCTGGGTCTCCGTCAGCGGCCTCGCCCAGGACCTCACCGACGGCATGCGCGTCTCGGCGGAACTCTCCGGCGAGGAACTCCTCGACGCGCTGCGCGCCACGCCCGCCACCGAATACCTGGTCGTGGAGGAGTCCGGCGAGATCTACGGAGTCCTCTCCGCGGCCGACGTCGAACGCGCCTTCGTCAAGGCGATGGCCCGCCCGAACTAGGGCACGGCCGCAGGCCACCACGGCACGACTCAGCGGGACACTCGCCCACGGCGCCACGGACCGGCGGCCAGGCGCTCGACGAGCAGGTAGTGGACGAGCAACGACAGGAACCACGTCACCGCACCCCCGACCAGGAACAGGGTGACAGCGCCCAGGCCGTGCGACTGCCCGCGCCGCAGCAGCCAGTACACCGGCAGATGCAGCAGAAAGAGGCTGTAGGACATCCGGCCGATCTCCGTGAGCAGATCGCCCGACAACAGCCGAACCAACGGCCCCCGGCCGCCGCACAGCACCGCCGTCAGCACAGCGGTGCCCAGCACGACCGCCACCACGTAACGGTCACCGGTGTGTCCTCCACCGAGAAGCACGGCCGACACCACCAGGGCCGCCGCCGCCCCCGGCCCGGCCACCAGCAGCAGCCCACCAACCCGCCGGGACACCGTACGGCCCCCACGCTCGGCCAGGTGAACAACGCAGGCGGCAGCGACCCCGGCCGGCAGAGCGAGCGTCTGTATACCGGTGACGACCCCGACGCCCGGCAGCACCCCGTACGCCGCGGCCACGGTCACCGCCCCGGCGAGCAGGGCAACGACCGACGCCACCTCGGCGAGTCGGCGCCGGGCCACCAGACACAGGCCCGCCAGCAGCAGCGACCACGCCAGCACGGAGCGCGCGGTCACGTCCCACAACCACAGCGGAGCAAGCGGCGAGTCCATCGTCGGGACGACACCCACCGCCCGGCCGTGCACCCACCCGGCCCAACCGTCCCGGCCCGCGACGACCGACCCGACCTCCCCGATCAGATCACGCACGATGCGCGAGGAACCCAGCGCCCAAAAACCCATGAACGCCATGGCCACCGCCACCAGCAGAGCGGGAACCAGCCGCTTCACCCTGCGGACCAGGAAGCCGACGGCGCCGGTCCTGCCGGTCGCCGTCGCCCTGCGCAGCAACGGCAGAGCGGTGAGGAAACCCGTCAGCACCAGCAGCACATCGACGCCGACACCCGCACCGGCCCAGGACACATACGGCCCGCCCACCCCGGTGTCGAACAACAGGACGGCCAGCACAGCCGCTCCCCGCAGACCGTCCACGGCCAGGAACCGTCGCCCACCCGTCTCGGGCGGCCCGGCCGGGGCTGCCGGAGACGGGGACGACTCGACCACGACCACGGGGACGGGCACAGGTACGGGCTCCGGATCCCGCTTCACCAGCAGCGTCGGCAGCCGGTCGGCCGTCGCCGGCCGCACGAGCGGGATGGTGTCCGTGATCCGCCCCGCCTCGACGCCCCGGGGCCGCCCGGGTGCCAGGCGGAGCCCACCGTCGGCCCTCGGACCGGGTTCGGCGTTCGGATCGGACGCCGGGCGTCCGTTGCGCTCTTCGTTCATCTCGGCCAGGTCCGGAAGCAGGAGGCGATGACAGCCTCGGCGGGACGGCCGAGGAAGGAGGTGCGGGAACCGGCGGGCGTACCGGCCGTGGGGTCGGTGTGGAAGTCGAGGTTCCACCAGTACAGGCCGGCCATGTCCCGGTCCTGGGCGACCCGGCAGGCCGCCTCGAACCAGCGCTTTTGCACCGTGGGATTGAGCTTCCCGCCACCCGTCCACACCGCCGGGTGACGGTAGGCGCCGTCCTCGGCGATGATGCCGACCTCGCTCAGGACGATCCGGGGCAGCTTCCCGGTGCTCTTCTGGTCCAGCCAGCGCTGCCAGCCCTCGGCGATCTGCGCGACGGAGGCATCGTCCCCGAGGTGGCGGAACGGGAAGTACGCGTCGATGCCCAGATGGTCCACGGGGACGGGGACGTGCCGGGACACGTAGTCGTCCCAGTTCGCGTCGTAGGACAGCTCACCGGAGAACGACCTGCGCGCGGCATCCACAACCGAACGCCAGCGCGGATCGTCCTCCAGCGACGTCAGCTCCGCCCCGAGGACGAAGGTGCTCGCGTGATGACGGTCCGCGAGGGCGAGATACGGCGCGAGGAACGCCTCGTAGGACCGGAACCAGGCCGCCCTGTCGGCAGGCTTGAGCGATCCACGCCAGGCCAGCGGATCCCGGGCGACCAGACTCCGCTCATCGAGAAGCGGACGCAGAGTGATACGCAGCCCGGCCGCCGCCGCGGTGTCCAGGAACAGCCCCAGACGCCGTACGGAGGGAGTCCTGGCAGAGGCACTCACCACGCTCGCCGACGGCCCCGCGGTCACGAACGGAAAAGTCACCGAGACCGCGTTCATGTGCTTGCCGACCATGTAGTTCACCAGGCGCAGCGCATTGGCACGCACCGACGCGTCCGTCTCGGCCGCGTAGGAGTACCAGAGCACCTGCGCACCGAGCTGGGGATCCCCCGGCCGCCAGGGACGGGCAACCCGCTCGGGCGCCGGAAGCCTGCCCGGCGACGCGGAGGCGGACGCGGGCGAGGACGGAGCCGCCGCCGGGGACACCCTGGCGTTCGCCGGGGCCTTCGCTCCAGGAGCGACACATCCCGTCAGCAGGACAGCCAGGAGGACAAGGGGAACGGGGAGACGAAGGCTCCGCAGACGTGTACGCATCCCTCAGGCCGGCTTCGCTATCACGACGAACTGGTTCTCCGCCCCGCGCAGACACCGCAGCAGCCCCCGGAAGGAACCCACCGCCTCCCACAGCGCGAAGAACGGCATCAGGGCGACCACCGCGACCGGCTCCCACCACAGACGACGGCCGTTCACCGACACCGACGCGTTGATCTTGAGCCCCTCCCAGTACATCCACACCGCGTACCCCATGGTCACCGCCCACAGCGGCAGGATCCACGGCGTGACCGGCGACGTGTTGAGGTCACCCAGCAGCGCGCCGACCGCCAGGACCACCCCCACATGCTGGAAGGGCCCCATGACCCACGTCGTCACGCTGTACATGAGCAGCGCCCTGGAACGGCGCGGCAGAGTGCGGTTGAACGCCAGCCCCACCAGACCCCACGACCAGCGCTCCCGCTGCTTGAGGAAGTCCCGCATCGTCGCCGGGGACGCGCCGTAACTCCGCCCCGAGAACCAGTCGCTGCGCCCCTTGTAGCGGCTGGCGAAGACCAGAGCCAGATGAGCGTCCTCACAGATGGAGTCCGGGCCGAAGTCCCAGCCGATCGTCGCCTCGATGGACGCCCGGATCAACAGCAGCTCGCCGTGCAGCCCGGCCAGCGGAGTACCGCCGCCGGTGAGAACGGCGAAGCGGGCGATGTCGTCGGCCGGACGTATCGCGTCGGCGAGCCACGTCAGACGGTTGACCGCGTTCTCCCGCGGATACGTCAGCATGCCCTGCGCCAGATGCTTGCCCTCGGAACCGGCGCGGCGCTGCGCGTTGATGAAACGCGCGACCTGCTCGGCGGTGTCGGGGCCCACCCCCGTGTCGTCGTCCATGTGCAGCACCCACACGTCGTCCAGCGCCTCACCCTCGGCGATACGCAACTCGTGGGCGTAGTGGTTGGCGCGGGCCTTGAACCGGGTGCCGTTGGCCGTGCGGTAGGCCTTCGGCACGGTCACCACCCGGATCAGCGGACTGCGGGCGGCCAGCGCGTCGATACGGCCGGCGGCCTCGCACCCCTCCTCCGTCAGCACGTCGATACGCAACTCGGGGAACCAGCGCGGCAGGAACGCGCAGTACGACAGCACCGACCGCTCCAGCGCCGGATACGTGTCGTCACGGCCGATGGTCGGCACCAGCACGACGAGACGGTCCTCCAGCGCCGGCGCGGCCTCCACCCAGCCCCGCTGGCGCGCGATACGACGCCGCGTCAGCAGCGCACCCGTGACACCGACGAGCGAACTCACGACGGGCAGCGTCCACAGGACGGTGACGACCCAGCCCATCAGCGTCACCTTGGGGGAGTACAGCGCGGAGGAGAAGGCGTAGGCGAGGCCCGCGGTGACCAGGAACGGCAGGAAACCCGGCTTCCACACCGCCTGACGCTTCACCATCCGCGCGGTGCGACGGGACGGGAAAACGTCAACGCCGTCTGCGGAGGTGGTCATGATCACCCACTTGTATGTATAAGGACCGACTCATCCCAAGGGCGGCAAAACCCTTGAAGTGCGAAGAAGTACTAAGCGGAACCATGCATGTCGATTGCAGATTTTGTGAAGATGATTCCCATCACAGGGCCCCACCCCCGAAGCCCACCCCGAACCCCGTCCCGACCCCGCCCCCTCGATGGTCGGCGGCCCCCGTCAACACCGGTAGGCTCTTCACATGTCCGAACCGACCGGTGCCGCCCGCAGGCGCGGGCCCTTCAAGGTCGGGGACCAGGTTCAGCTGACCGACCCCAAGGGCCGCCACTACACGTTCACGCTCGAAGCCGGAAAGAACTTCCACACCCACAAGGGTTCCTTCCCGCACGACGAGCTGATCGGCGCACCCGAGGGCAGCGTTGTCCGCACCACCGGAAACGTCGCCTACCTCGCGCTGCGCCCCCTGCTCCCCGACTACGTCCTGTCCATGCCCCGCGGCGCCGCCGTGGTCTACCCCAAGGACGCGGGGCAGATCCTCGCCTTCGCCGACATCTTCCCCGGCGCACGCGTCGTCGAAGCGGGCGTCGGCTCCGGCTCACTCAGCAGCTTCCTGCTGCGCGCCATCGGCGACCAGGGAATGCTGCACTCCTACGAGCGCCGCGAGGACTTCGCCGAGATCGCCCAGCAGAACGTCGAGCGCTACTTCGGCGGCCCCCACCCCGCCTGGCAGCTCACCGTCGGCGACCTCCAGGACAACCTCAGCGACACCGAGGTCGACCGCGTCGTCCTCGACATGCTCGCCCCCTGGGAATGCCTGGAAGCCGTCTCCAAGGCGCTCGTCCCCGGCGGAATCGTCTGCTGCTACGTCGCGACCACCACCCAGCTCGCCCGGACCGTCGAGTCCATCCGCGAGATCGGCTGCTTCAACGAGCCGAGCGCCTGGGAGTCGATGATCCGCAACTGGCACATCGAGGGCCTCGCCGTCCGCCCCGACCACCGCATGATCGGCCACACCGGCTTCCTGCTCACCGCCCGCCGCCTCGCCGACGGTGTCGAGCCCCCCATGCGCCGCCGCCGCCCCTCCAAGGGCTCCTACGGCGAGGACTACACCGGCCCCAACGCCGACGGCGGCAACAGCCGCTGACCGCTCAACGCAAGGACACCGTGGCCGAGTTCCCGCAGATCACCGGGAACTCGGCCACAACACTTTCCCGTTGACGCCACAACGGCACCCGTTCCGACACCGGCCACCACCCGCCCCGCCGTTCCGCAGCGCTGTGACGTGTGGCACTATGCGGGACACCCCACCGGCACAGCCCTCCACGGGAGACACTCCGAGTGCAGCAATCCGCCGTCCCGGAACTCGCACACACGCACACCCGCCCCATCCACTGGCTCGCCACGGCCACCGCCCTCGCCGGTGTCGTCGCCCTCTCCTCGGCCTTCCAGCCGGGCTCCGCCACCGCGGCCCAGGCGGCCGGCCCCACGGGCGGACCCGCCGCGGCCGTGGCACCCCCCGACCCCACCGGAGTCGACTTCCCCCTCCAGTGCGGCCCCCTCCCGATCCTCGTACAGCACAAGGCCACCGGAGACCTCGACGGCGACGGCAGACCCGAAACGGTCGCCTCCGTCCGCTGCGACGCCGGCTCCGGCACCCCGCCCAACGGCGTGTACGTCCTCACCCGGGCCGCCGACGCCGAGCAGCCGCGCATCGTCGCGACCCTCGTCGACCCCAAGGACCGCCTCACCGTCACCGACCTCACCGTCACCGATGGCGCCGTCACGGCCACCCTCCTCGGCTACTCGTCCCTCGACGTCCCCCGATGCTGCCCCGACGTCGACGAGCGCGCCAAATGGCAGTGGAAGAACGGCGCGTTCCTCCGCTCGACACCCGCCGGCGCACGCAGCGCGTGACCCGGGTGCAAGTGATCAGCAGGCGACCGCGAAATATCCGTACGACCAACAGCCTGTGAGAAACCAGACAACCGCAGGGGCGCGAATCAGCCGGAGGTAGCGCGGAGTGGTCAGACCATCACTCCGCGTCCGGGCCGAAAACCTCGACCCTGTCCGAAACTCGACGTACGTGAATACAGTCCCCCGGACACTCCTTCGCGGAGTCCACCACATCCGTCAGCAAAGGCAGCGGAACCGGCGTCGTCGCCCCCGGGGCCTGCAACAACTCGTCCTCGGGGCTCTTCACATAGGCCAGCCCGTCGATGTCCAGCTCGAAGACCTCCGGCGCGTACTGGACACAGATTCCGTCCCCCGTACACAGGTCCTGATCGATCCAGACCTCCAAGGCCTCACCGCCGGCCATGGCCTCCTCCTGCACAGTCATATCCCCTGCCGATTCTGTCCCGAGCAGGACAATCCGACGGCAAGTCGGCCCAGCTCTGACGGGTGTTGAACACTTCGACCCTACCTCCGGCCGCTTCCCAATCATGTTCTGTGGGTATTCCCCTGGCGTGAGGGAGAGCGCAAGGGTGAAGATCGGACACACCTCGACAGTCTTTGTGATCTAGGTGTTTCAATCGACACCCACCCAGGTAGGGTCTGGAAGCGTCCAGCTCCCCTTGGAGGAGGTGAGGACCGTGGCAGCCCACGACGACGACATGAACCGCGGCATCCGCCCGGGACGAGGGTCCGACGACCCGTCCGGGCAGGTTGCCTACCTTGAGCAGGAGATCGCCGTCCTGCGGCGCAAGCTCGCCGACTCTCCGCGACACACGAGGATTCTCGAAGAGCGGATCGTCGAGCTGCAGACCAATCTGGCCGGCGTGTCCGCACAGAACGAGCGGCTCGCCAACACACTCCGAGAGGCCCGCGACCAGATCGTGGCCCTCAAGGAAGAGGTCGACCGGCTGGCACAGCCCCCGGCCGGCTTCGGTGTCTTCCTGGAGGCCAATGAGGACGGCACAGCCGACATCTTCACCGGAGGCCGCAAACTCCGCGTGAACGTCAGCCCCAGCGTCGAGCTCGAAGAGCTACGACGCGGCCAGGAAGTGATGCTCAACGAAGCACTCAACGTGGTCGAGGCCATGGAGTTCGAGAGCGTCGGCGACATCGTCACCCTCAAGGAGATCCTCGAGGACGGCGAGCGCGCCCTGGTACAGGGACACACCGACGAGGAAAGGGTGGTACGGCTCGCCGAACCACTCCTGGACGTCGTCATCCGCCCCGGCGACGCACTCCTGCTCGAACCCCGCTCCGGCTACGTCTACGAAGTCGTACCGAAGAGCGAGGTCGAGGAACTCGTCCTCGAAGAAGTACCCGACATCGGCTACGAGCAGATCGGCGGCCTGGGCAACCAGATCGAAATGATCCGCGACGCGGTCGAACTCCCGTACCTTCACCCCGACCTCTTCAAGGAGCACGAACTCAGGCCGCCCAAGGGCGTCCTGCTCTACGGGCCCCCCGGATGCGGTAAGACACTCATCGCCAAGGCCGTCGCCAACTCGCTGGCCAAAAAGGTCGCCGAGGTCACCGGCCAGGCCCAGGGCAAGAGCTTCTTCCTCAACATCAAGGGACCCGAACTCCTCAACAAGTACGTCGGCGAGACCGAGCGGCAGATCCGCCTCGTCTTCCAGCGCGCAAGGGAGAAGGCCAGCGAGGGCACCCCCGTCATCGTCTTCTTCGACGAGATGGAATCCCTCTTCCGCACCCGCGGATCCGGCGTCAGCTCGGACGTGGAGAACACCATCGTCCCCCAGCTCCTCGCCGAGATCGACGGCGTGGAAGGCCTGCAGAACGTGGTCGTCATCGGCGCCTCCAACCGCGAGGACATGATCGACCCCGCCATCCTGCGCCCCGGCCGCCTCGACGTGAAGATCAAGATCGAACGTCCGGACGCGGAATCCGCCAAGGACATCTTCCAGAAGTACCTCACCGACCGCCTCCCGCTGCACCCCGAGGACGTGGGGGAGCACGGCGGCGACAAGGTGGCCACGGTCCACAGCATGATCCAGACGGCCGTGGAACACATGTACACGGAATCCGAGGAGAACCGCTTCCTGGAGGTCACCTACGCCAACGGTGACAAGGAAGTCCTCTACTTCAAGGACTTCAACTCCGGCGCCATGATCGAGAACATCGTGGGCCGGGCCAAGAAGATGGCGATCAAGGACTTCCTCGACCACAAGCAGAAGGGCATCCGCGTCTCCCACCTCCTCCAGGCATGCGTGGACGAGTTCAAGGAGAACGAGGACCTCCCCAACACCACCAACCCCGACGACTGGGCCCGAATCTCCGGAAAGAAGGGCGAACGGATCGTGTACATCCGTACGCTCATCACCGGAAAGCAGGGCGCCGACACCGGACGCTCCATCGACACGGTGGCCAACACCGGTCAGTACCTGTAAAAAACCGGGTGGCTGCGGGTGCCCTCACCGGGTACCCGCAGCCAACTGTTTTTCAGGCCACAGCCGGAGCGAGGCAATGACGCAAATGATCTCCCCACCAGCGCAAAGGCGTTCTAGGCTCTTTCGTACCGCCGAGTCGCGCAGTGCGGGGACGGGCACCGCACACGCACCGGAGCACCACCGGTACTTGAGCGGCGTCCCCGACCGAGGACACCGCCGGGCAAGGAGGGCCGCATGACCGTACGGCGAGTAATGGGCATCGAGACGGAGTACGGGATCTCCGTCCCCGGCCACCCGAACGCCAATGCCATGCTCACCTCGTCCCAGATCGTCAACGCCTACGCGGCGGCGATGCACCGGGCCCGCAGGGCCCGCTGGGACTTCGAGGAGGAGAACCCGCTGCGCGACGCGCGAGGCTTCGACCTCGCCCGAGAAGTCGCCGACTCCAGCCAGCTCACCGACGAGGACATCGGCCTCGCCAATGTCATCCTCACCAACGGCGCACGGCTCTACGTAGACCACGCACACCCCGAATACAGCGCCCCCGAAGTCACCAACCCCCGCGACGCCGTCCTCTGGGACAAGGCCGGCGAACGCATCATGGCCGAGGCGGCCGAACGCGCCGCCCAGCTCCCCGGCGCCCAGCCGATCCACCTCTACAAGAACAACACCGACAACAAGGGCGCCTC
Organism: Streptomyces sp. ME02-8801-2C; assembly: GCF_033793965.1. Classification (NCBI taxonomy): domain Bacteria; kingdom Bacillati; phylum Actinomycetota; class Actinomycetes; order Kitasatosporales; family Streptomycetaceae; genus Streptomyces; species Streptomyces sp. ME02-8801-2C. The sequence continues at coordinate 246,374 of NZ_JARAXP010000007.1, forward strand.
CTACGGCACGCACGAGAACTACCTGATGAAGCGGGAAACCCCCTTCTCGGACATCGTGCGCCACCTCACGCCGTTTTTCGTCTCGCGCCAGGTCGTCACCGGCGCCGGCCGCGTCGGCATCGGCCAGGACGGCCACGAACACGGCTTCCAGCTCAGCCAGCGAGCCGACTACTTCGAGGTCGAGGTGGGCCTCGAGACCACCCTCAAGCGCCCGATCATCAACACCCGGGACGAACCCCACGCGGACGCGGAGAAGTACCGCCGCCTCCACGTGATCATCGGCGACGCGAACCTGTCGGAGATCTCGACGTACCTGAAACTGGGTACGACGGCCCTGGTCCTCTCCATGATCGAGGACGGCTTCATCGCCGTCGACCTGGCCGTCGACCAGCCTGTACGCACCCTCCACCAGGTTTCCCACGACCCGACACTCAAGCGCCTGGTCACGCTCCGCAGCGGACGGACACTGACCGCCGTACAACTTCAGATGGAGTACTTCGAACTCTCGCGCAAATACGTCGAGGAACGGTACGGGGCCGACGCCGACGACCAGACGAAGGACGTCCTGGTCCGCTGGGAAGACACCCTGAACCGCCTGGAGAACGACCCCATGAGCCTCGCCGGCGAGCTCGACTGGGTCGCCAAGCGGGAACTCATGGAGGGCTACCGGCGCCGCGACGACCTCGACTGGGACGCCGCCCGGCTGCACCTGGTCGACCTCCAGTACGCCGACGTACGGGCCGAGAAGGGCCTCTACAACCGCCTCGTGGCCCGTGGCCGCATCAAGCGGCTGCTGGACGAGAACGAGGTCGAGCGGGCCCGCACGAAGCCCCCGGAGGACACGCGCGCGTACTTCCGCGGACGCTGCCTGGAGCAGTACGCGGACGACGTCGCCGCGGCCTCCTGGGACTCGGTGATCTTCGATCTGCCGGGCCGGGACTCGCTCCAGCGGGTTCCAACCCTGGAGCCGCTTCGCGGAACGCGTAATCACGTCAAAGAGCTCCTGGACCGCTGCCGAACGGCAGAAGACCTGGTCAGGGTCCTGTCGGGCCACTGAGCGGGGCTTTGGGCCGGGGCGGCCGGGCAGGGTGGAAAGTGCCGCGTCCGGGAATCATCGAGGTGGTTCCCGGACGTTGTGGCAACTACGGGGCCAATGTCGGACCCTGCTTGTAGGGTCTGATCAAGAACGTCGAACCGAGCGGGGTGAGGGTTATGGCGACCAAGGACACCGGCGGCGGACAGCAGAAGGCGACGCACAGCACGGAGGAGGTCGAGGAGGCACCTGAGGCACAGGTGTCCGAGGACCTCAAGGAACGCCAGGAGAAGCTGAGCGACGACGTCGACTCTGTCCTCGACGAAATCGATGACGTACTTGAGGAGAACGCCGAGGATTTCGTGAGGTCCTTCGTGCAAAAAGGTGGGCAGTAAAGGGTATTAGGTCGACTGGCCTTCTGATCGAAGGTTGCGGGGGATGGTTGACGAGACGTTGGGCAAGCGGTGCACGGGCTGCAAGAAGGACTTGCCCGTTGTAGCTTTCGCGCGGGACAAGAACCGACGTGATGGCCTTCAGGTGCGGTGCCGGGACTGCGTGGCGGAGTACGGTGCCGAGCATTACCGGCGCCGCCGGGAGGCCCTGGGGAAGTCTGTGCGGGAGAGGGCGGATGTTCCGCCTGGGCACAAGCTCTGCCGGACGTGCGGCGAGATCAAGCCTCACAGTGAGTGGCATCGCAATGCGACCGCCTCCGACGGGTTGTCCACACGCTGCAAGGCGTGCCGGGCGACCCGGGGGCGGGAAGACCATCTCATGCGCAATTACGGCCTCACCGAAGCCGAGCGCGACGAGTTGATCGGCTCGCAAGGTGGCGTCTGCTGCATATGTTTGTCTGCTCCGCCTGCACATGTGGATCACTGCCACGAGACGGGTAGGGTCCGAGGCGTACTGTGCTTCGGCTGTAATGCAGCGCTGGGGCAGTTCAAGGATCGGCCCGACGTCATAAGGCGGGCTGCGACATACGTGGAAGGAAACGCGTGGAAGCCAACACTCGTAGCACCGGGCGTCTACCGGCTGCCTTCCTGACGCCCGGGTCGTCGTCCTTCATGGACTTTCTGTCGGACCATCAGCCGGAGATGCTCCCGGGTAAGCGGCAACTGCCGCCCACCCAGGGTGTGATCGAGGCGCCCCACGGCACGACCATCGTCGCCGTCACCTTCCCGGGTGGTGTGGTTCTCGCCGGTGACCGGCGGGCGACCATGGGGAACGTCATCGCGCAGCGGGACATCGAGAAGGTGTTCCCGGCGGACGAGTACTCGGCTGTCGGGATCGCCGGCACCGCCGGTCTCGCCGTCGAGATGGTGAAGCTGTTCCAGTTGGAGCTGGAGCACTTCGAGAAGGTGGAGGGTGCGCAGCTCTCGCTGGAGGGCAAGGCGAACCGGCTGTCCACCATGATCCGTTCGAATCTCGGTATGGCGATGCAGGGGCTCGCGGTGGTGCCGTTGTTCGCCGGGTTCGACGTGGACCGCGGGAAGGGGCGCATCTTCTCGTACGACGTGACGGGTGGGCGTTCCGAGGAGCACGGTTATGCGGCGACCGGGTCGGGGTCGCTCTTCGCGCGTGGTGCGATGAAGAAGCTGTATCGCCGTGATCTGAGTGAGGCGGACGCGACGACACTGGTCATTCAGGCGTTGTACGACGCGGCGGACGACGATTCGGCGACCGGTGGTCCTGATGTCGCGCGTCGGATCTACCCGATTGTCACCGTGATCACCGAGGACGGTTTCCGCAGGTTGACGGACGACGAGGGTGCTGAGATCGCCCGTTCGATTCTGGAGCGGCGTCTGGACCAGCCCGACGGCCCGCGTGCCGCGCTGCTGTAGTGCCTCTCGTGGTTCAGGTGGTCCAGTGACTTCGACAGAAAGGGACGGTTAATCCGGTGTCGACGCCGTTCTATGTCTCACCCCAGCAGGCGATGGCCGACCGGGCGGAGTATGCCCGTAAGGGCATCGCGCGTGGTCGCAGTCTGGTTGTGCTGCAGTATGCCGATGGCATCGTGTTCGTCGGCGAGAACCCGTCCCGTGCGCTGCACAAGTTCAGCGAGATCTATGACCGGATCGGCTTCGCGGCTGCCGGTAAGTACAACGAGTACGAGAATTTGCGGATCGGTGGTGTGCGGTATGCCGATCTGCGGGGGTACACGTACGACCGTGATGATGTGACGGCTCGGGGTCTGGCGAACGTGTACGCGCAGACGTTGGGCACGATCTTCTCCTCGGCGGCGGAGAAGCCGTACGAGGTGGAGCTTGTCGTCGCGGAGGTCGGTGCGACGCCGGACGGTGACCAGATCTACCGGTTGCCGCACGACGGTTCGATCGTCGACGAGCACGGTTCGGTGGCGGTCGGTGGTAATGCCGAGCAGATCAGCGGTTATCTGGATCAGCGTCATCAGGACGGTATGTCGTTGGCGGAGGCGCTGAAGCTGGCGGTTCAGGCGCTGTCGCGGGATACGAACGGTACTGAGCGGGAGATTCCGGCGGAGCGGCTGGAGGTCGCGGTGCTGGATCGTACGAGGCCGCAGCAGCGGAAGTTCAAGCGGATCGTCGGTCGTCAGCTGGGGCGGTTGCTGGAGGCCGATGGGGCTACGACGGAGGCGGAGAGCGCCGCCGAGGACGAGTAGTCCGCCGCAGTAGCACCTTGTTGTCTGTTTTTGATTCGTACCCCGGTTGCCTGTGGCGGCCGGGGTTCGGTCGTTCGTGGGGGCGGTCGGGGGTGTTCAGGGGCGCTTGGCGGGCGGTGCTGTGGAGCCTCGTACGACGAGTTGGACGGGGATGTCGCCCTGGGTGGGGGTGCGGCCGTCGAGGACGGCGAGGAGGGCTTGCATGCCGCGTTCGCCGAAGAGTTCGGCGTCGAGGCGGACGGTGGTGAGTTCGGGGTCGATGGCGGTGGCGAGGGCGAGGTCGTCGAGGCCGGTGACGGAGAGGTCGTCGGGGATGCGCAGGCCGAGGCGACGGATGGCTTTGTAGGCGCCGGTGGCGAGTTTGTCGTCGTCGCAGACGAGGGCGGTGGGGTGGGGGCCGGGGCCGGTGAGGGCGGCTGTGACGGCCTGTTGGGCGCCTTCGATGGTGATGGGGGCGTGGATGGTGCGCAGGGCGGTGTCGGGGGCGGTGGCGAGGCGTGTGGCGAGTTCCTGGGCGCGTACGGCGAAGGTCCAGGAGGGGATGTCGGCGGCGAGGTGGAGGAAGTGGCGGTGGCCGAGGGTGAGGAGGTGGTCGGCGACCTGGCGTACGCCGTCGGCGATGTCGAGGTTGACGGTGGCGGCGCCGAGGCTGCCGTGGGGGTCGCTGTCGAGCATGACGAGGGGGAGTTGGTCGCCGCGGATGGTGGTGAGGGCGTCGGCGGCCATGGAGGAGGCGATGACGCCGTCGAGGGCGGCCTGGGCGGAGTGGAAGGGGTCGCGGGCGGGGCCGATGCCTTCGGGGGAGGGGTAGAGGACGACGCCGAAGCCGTGTTCGGCGGCGATGCGGGCGGCTCCGGTGTAGACGCCGGCGAAGAACTCGTTGGTGAGGACGGGGACGACGAGGAGGACGGTGCGGGTGTGGCCGAGGCGTAGGTTGCGGGCGGCGAGGTTGGGGCGGTAGCCGAGGTCGCGGGCGGCGGTGCGTACGCGTTCGGCGGTGGTTTCGGAGACGCGGCCGCGCCATTTGTCGCCGAGGACGAGGGAGACGGCGGCCTGGGAGACGCCTGCGGCCCGGGCGACGTCGCGGCTGGTGGGTCGGGTGCTGCCTCGTACCACCGGGGGCCTGCTCTTTCGTGTGGACGTGCGGACTGGGCACATGGTACGTATGACGGGCGACGTTATACGTACAACTTCCGGCGTCGCGGGTGACGGGAAGGGCTGGTCATGGCGGCGGGATACCTGGAGATCCTCAGGGCACGGCATGCGGTGCGGCTGCTCGTGGGCACCCTGGTGGGCCGGCTGCCGAACGCCACCGCGGCCATCGCGATCGTGCTGTTCGTGCGGGCGGAGGGCGGGACCTACAGCCTGGCCGGCGCGCTCGCGGCGGTGTACGGGGTGGCGAACGCCGTGGGGCAGCCGCTGCTGGGGCGGCTGGTCGACCTGTACGGACAGCCGCGGGTCCAGTTGTCGGCCGCGCTCGTGTCGGCGTTCGGTATGGGGGCGTTCGCATTCGCGGGTATCGGTCCGCTGCCGCTCTCCTATGCCGCTGTGGCGGTCGCCGGGCTTTTCACGCCTCCGTTGGAGGGCGGTCTGCGGGCGCTGTGGCCGTCCGTCCTCCGCAAGGAGGAGCAGGTGCACACGGCGTACGCGATGGACGCGGTGGCGCAGGAGGTGATGTTCACGGTGGGGCCGTTGCTGGTGACGCTGTGCGCGTCGCTGTGGTCGGCGCAGGCCGCGTTGCTCGTGCTGAATGTGATCGGGGTCCTGGGGGCCGTGTCGGTGGTGCTGTCGCCGCCTTCGCGGGCGTGGCGTTCGGCGCCGCGTGAGGCGCACTGGCTGGGTGCGCTGCGCTCGCCGGGGCTGCTGGTGATGCTGGGGGCGTTCCTGTTCGTGGGGATCGCGCTGGGGTCGATCACGGTGGCGTCGGTGTCGTACGCGGACGATCACGGCGGGGACGCGGTGTACGGCTGGCTGATGGCGGCGGTGGGGCTGGGTGCGCTGCTGGGTGGGACGGTGTACGGGGCGCGGCAGTGGAGTGGGCCCGCGGAGCGGCGGCTGACGGTGCTGGTGGGGTTTCTGGCGGTGTGTTACGTGCCGTTGACGTTGATGCCGGGTGCGGTCGCGATGACGTTGCTGATGGTGCTGGCGGGTGTGTTCCTGGCGCCGGCTCTCGCGTGTGTGTTCGTGCTGGTGGATCGGCATGCCCCGCGGGGGACGGTCACCGAGGCTTTCTCCTGGCTTGTGACGACGTTCACCGTGGGTGCGTCGCTGGGAACGGGCCTGGCGGGGCCGGTCGTCGAGTGGGGCGGAACGCTGTGGGGGTTTGTCGTGCCGGGTGGTGCGGGGGCCGTGTCGTTGCTGGTTCTGCTGGTCACCGGGCGGGTGCTGGCGGCTCCCGCGGGGGGTGCGGTGGTTGCGGTCTCATCGGAAAATGATCCAAACCGTGCTGCCGGATCCCGTTTCAGCTCGGGGGATCGGGCGTAATGTTCAGTCATGGACCGCCGCATTTTCGGGCTGGAGAACGAGTACGGCGTCACGTGTACGTTCAGGGGACAGCGGCGTCTGTCTCCCGACGAGGTGGCTCGGTACCTCTTCCGCCGTGTCGTGTCATGGGGCCGTAGCAGCAATGTCTTTCTGCGAAACGGCGCACGCCTCTATCTTGACGTGGGATCACATCCGGAATACGCGACCCCGGAATGTGACAACGTGACGGAACTCGTCACCCACGACAAGGCCGGCGAGCGCATTCTCGAAGGACTCCTGGTGGACGCCGAACGACGCCTGCACGAGGAAGGAATCGCGGGCGACGTCTACCTCTTCAAGAACAACACGGACTCGGCGGGCAACTCTTACGGTTGCCACGAGAACTATCTGGTGGCCCGGCACGGGGAGTTCTCCCGGCTCGCGGACATCCTGATTCCGTTCCTCGTCACCCGCCAGTTGCTGTGCGGGGCGGGCAAGGTGCTGCAGACGCCGCGCGGTGCCGTGTACTGCGTGAGTCAGCGGGCGGAGCACATCTGGGAGGGCGTCTCCTCGGCGACGACCCGGTCCCGGCCGATCATCAACACGCGTGACGAACCGCACGCGGACGCCGAGCGTTACCGTCGGCTGCATGTCATCGTCGGCGACTCGAACATGTCCGAGACGACGATGCTGCTGAAGGTCGGTGCCACCGACCTCGTGCTGCGCATGATCGAGGCGGGCACGGTGATGCGGGATCTGACCCTGGAGAACCCGATCCGGGCGATCCGCGAGGTCAGCCACGACATCACGGGTCGCCGCAAGGTGCGGCTGGCCAGTGGCCGGGAGGCCTCGGCGCTGGATGTGCAGCGCGAGTACTACGAGAAGGCCGTGGACTTCGTCGAGCGGCGCGGTATCCGTACGGGCACGGTCGCGCAGGTGCTGGAGCTGTGGGGCCGGGTGCTGGACTCCATCGAGGCCGAGGATCTGGACCGGATCGGTACCGAGATCGACTGGGTGATGAAGTACCAGCTGATCGAGCGGTACCGGGCCAAGCACAATATGACGATGTCGCATCCGCGCGTCGCTCAGATAGACCTCGCCTATCACGACATTCACCGCAGGCGGGGTCTTTACTACCTGCTCGAGAGGAAGGGTCAAGCGGCGCGGATCTGCAACGACTTGAAGATCTTCGAGGGCAAGTCGGTTCCGCCGCAGACCACTCGGGCGCGGCTGCGTGGTGACTTCATCCGGCGGGCTCAGGAGCAGCGTCGTGATTTCACGGTCGACTGGGTGCATCTGAAGCTCAACGACCAGGCGCAGCGCACGGTGTTGTGCAAGGACCCGTTCCGCAGCGTCGACGAGCGGGTGGAGAAGCTGATCGCCGGTATGTGAGATTTGCGGCCCGGATGTGATTCCGGAACGCAACACGGGCGCCGTACGTTTTCGGTACGGCGCCCTTCGCACGCCGTAGAGTTGCGCGCACGCCAGCAACACAAGATCGACACCGATACGAGGCTTTCACCGTGCGCCGACGCTCAGTTCTCCTTGCCGTACCTGCCGGACTTGTCACGCTCGCCGGATGCGGCGACGACAAGTCCGACAAGAGCAAGGCCAGTGACAGCAGCCCGTCCCCTTCGGCGTCGGGTCCGTCCGCCGCGCCGGCGCCGAAGATCGTGGACGGTCCGCTGCCGGCGGTCACCGCGGGGGCGAAGTTCGGCGAGAAGCCGACCGTTGCCAAGGGCAGCGGTGCCCCCTCGAAGGATCTCGCCGTGAAGACGCTCCTCGCGGGCGGCGGCAAGACGGTCGCCGAGAACGACTACGTCGTGGCGAACTACCTGGGCCAGATCTGGGATTCCGCGAAGGTCTTCGACAACTCCTACGATCGCGGGACCGCGCTGGTCATCCAGCTCGCGCAGGGCAAGATCATCGACGGCTGGCGGTACGCGCTGACCGGCAAGAAGGCCGGCAGCCGAGTCGAGATGTCCGTCCCGCCCACGTGGGGCTACGGCACGTCCGGCAACTCGCAGGCGGGGATCAAGGGCACCGACACGCTGGTGTTCGTCGTGGACGTCCAGGACACCTTCAACGCGAAGAGCTCGGCGAAGGGCAAGGTCGTCCCCCAGGACGACGCGGCTCTGCCGAAGGTCGGGACGAACACGGACGGCGCGGCTCCCTCGATCGAGGTCCCGAAGTCCGCGGCGCCGACGAAGCTGGTGGCGAACTACGTCATCGAGGGCGACGGCGAGGAGGTCAAGGAGACCGAGTCGGTCCTCGTGCAGTACAAGGGCGTGCTGTGGGACACGGGCAAGGAGTTCGACTCGTCGTACAACAACGGGCAGCTGGTCTCGTTCGGGCTGTCGCAGGTCGTCAAGGGGTGGGCGCAGGGGCTGACCGGCAAGAAGGTCGGCAGCCGTGTGATGATCTCGATTCCGCCGGCGCTGGGCTACGGCGACAACCCGCCGCAGGGCAGCGGTATCGAGAAGGACTCCGTACTGGTGTTCTCGGTGGACATCCTCGCGAAGATGTGAACCCTGCGGGGAGGTCGGCCTGGCGCGGGCGGCATGGCGCCGGGGATGAAAGACTGTCCTTGTTGCCTTTGTTCCATCACCAGCAGGAGCCTGAGACGTGAGCATCGAGAAGCCCGAGATCGACTTCCCCGAAGGCGAGCCCCCGGCGGACCTCCAGATCAAGGACATCTGGGAGGGCGACGGCGCCGAAGCGGTGGCGGGTCAGAACGTCACCGTCCACTACGTGGGTGTCTCCTTCAGCACGGGTGAGGAGTTCGACGCCAGCTGGAACCGGGGCACCCCGTTCAAGTTCCCGCTGGGCGGCGGCCGGGTCATCAAGGGCTGGGACCAGGGTGTGCAGGGCATGAAGGTCGGCGGCCGGCGTGAGCTGACCATTCCGGCCCACCTCGCCTACGGCAACCAGAGCCCCACGCCGGCGATCAAGCCGGGCGAGACGCTGATCTTCGTGGTCGACCTGATCGCGGTCTGACCGTCCGGTCCGATCGTCGTACGACAGTCGAATGGGATCGGGATCAGGTCGGATCGTCGTACGAGGTGGGTACGGGGTCCGACCGGAGTCGATCATCCGGGGTCCATGCCTGTCCGGGCATGGGCCCTCGGCTTTTGCCGCGCCACTTCGGAGCGGTACGGTCATCCGTCGTAAGCACCATAGGAAGGCGAAGGGCGTCGATGGCCATTGCCAAGGCGGAGCGGCTGATGAATCTGGCGCTGTGTCTGCTCGGGACGCGCCGGCCGCTGAGCAAGCGCGAGTTGCGTGACTCCATCGAGGCCTATCTCGAAGCGGGCAGTGACGACTCCTTCAACCGGATGTTCGAGCGCGACAAGGACGATCTGCGCGAACTCGGTCTGGTCATCGAGACGGTGGAGAACCTCGACGGGGAGGTCGGCTACCGGGCCGGCCGGGACAGCAACCGGCTGCCGCCCATCACCCTCGACGCCGAGGAGGCCGCCGCCCTGGGCCTGGCCGCGAAGGTCTGGCAGCAGGCCCGCCTCGCCGGTGCGGCCAGCGGCGCACTGCAGAAGCTGCGCGCGGCCGGACTCCCCGAGGACGTCGACCCCTACGGTGCCCATGGCGCCCTGGAGCCGCGCATTCCGGTGCACGAGGCCGCCTTCGAACCGCTGATGCTGGCCTGCCGGGACCGCCGCCCGGTCGTCTTCGACTACCGCAAGGCCAACGCCGCCCGCCCGGAACCCCGTCAGGTGGAGCCGTGGGCGCTGGAGTGCTGGCGGGGCCACTGGTATCTGGCGGGCTGGGACCGCGACCGGCGCGCCGAACGGGTGTTCAGGCTGTCCCGGATCACCGGCAAGGTCCGCAGCCGGAGCGCGAGTTACACCGCCGAGGTGCCCGATGTCGTCACGGTCCGCGAGACCGTCGCCAGCTGGGCGGGGGAGACCGCCGACCGGTCCGCGCTGATCCGGCTGCGCAAGGACGCCGGCTACCCCCTTCGGGCGAAGGCGTCCGCGGTGCGGGAACTCGGCAACGGCTGGGACGAGTTGGAGATTCCGTACGGGCACGGGCTGGACGCCTGGCTGGTGGAGTTCGGGCCGGACGTGGTGGTCGTGGAGCCGGCCGAGCTGCGTGCCGACGTGGTGGACCGGCTGCGTGCCGTGGCCAAGGGCTGAGGGGGAGCGCAAGCAAGTGGCAGGCAAACCGGCCAGGCCCGTGAACGCCATCGACCAGACGCGGCGCATGCTGTCCCTGGTGACGTATCTGCGCGAGCGGCCCGGCGCCCGCGTCGGCGATGTCGCCCGCGCGTTCGGGATCACCGAGGACGAGCTGGTCTCGGACCTGGACGTGCTGCCCATGTGCGGCACGAGCTTCCGGGGCGGCGATCTGCTCGACATCGACACCGACGGCGAGCGGATCTGGTGGCACAACCCCGCCGCCCTCGGCGAGGAGGCCGCCGAACCGCTGCGGCTGGCCGCCGACGAGGCGACCGCGCTCCTGGTGGCCGCCCGCGCGGTGTCCACGCTGCCCGGACTGCGCGAGGGCGACCGGCAGGCGCTGCTGCGGGCCACCGCCAAGGTGGAGACGGCGGCCGGCGAGGCCGCCGGGGCCAGCGCGCGGCTCTCGGTGACCTTCGAGTCGGAGGGCGGGGTGTTCGCGGACGTCGACCGGGCGATCTCCGAACGCCGCCGCCTGTGGATCCGCTACTACTCGCCCGCCCGCGACGAGGTCACCGAACGGGAGATCGACCCGATCCGCCTGGTCAGCGTCGGCCACACCTACGTCGAGGCCTGGTGCCGGCGCTCCGAGGCGCGTCGCACCTTCCGCCTCGACCGGGTCGCCGAGATCAGGATCCTGGACGAGCCGGCCGCCCCGCCCGAGATAGAGCTGCGGGACCTGTCGGAGGGGCTGGTGCAACCGGCCGCCGAGGATCCCGAGGTCGTCGTCGAGGTCGGCCCGGGCGGCCGCTGGGTCGCCGAGTACTACCCGCACGACAGCGCGGATGAGCTTCCCGACGGCGGGCTGCGTATCACCCTGCGGACCCCCGATCCGGCGTCGCTGCGCCGCCTGGCGCTGCGGCTCGGCCGTGACGGGCGCATCGTCTCGCCGCAGGACCTCGCGGACAGTGCCCGGCAGGCCGCCCAGGAGGCACTGGCGGCGTACGACGTCCCGTCGGCCGCCCCCGGGGCGCAGGCGGGCCCCTCCGGGGCGCACGGGGTCCAGGACGGGCTGTACGACGGACGGGAGCAGGGGCTTTGAGCGAGTCTCCGATGTCAGGTGTGCGGGACGGTGTGCGGGACATGACCGTGGCGGCTGCCTTCGCCGGCATGAGAAGAGTGGCGCCTGTCGTGTTCCGGGCCGCCTGTCCTGACTGTCGTGGCAACTTCGAGCTCAACGCCGGCGCGCTGCGGCTGGCGATCGGGGCCAGTAGTCGGACCACGTTCTACTCCTTCACGTGTCCCGAGTGTGATGTGACCGTTCGCAAACCTGCCGGGGAGCGGGTTGTCGAGTTGCTCACCGGGGGTGGGGTCAGGACGTTGCGGTTGGCGGGGCCGGCCTGAGGGGTGTTCCGCGGGGCCGGGGTGGGTGGTTTTTTTCGCCCCCGCCGCCCCTACCCGTCCCATCCCTTCCTGGGGGCTGCGCCCCCAGACCCCCCTTACGGCCCTGAACGGGCCTTGTCCTCAAACGCCGGACGGGCTGGGTGGGCCGCCGGGCGGGCTGGAGGGTCGCCGGGCGGGCTGAAGGGCAGGCTAGGCTCGGGGCATGTTCTGGCCGATGTTCGCGATCGCTTTGGGGTTTTTGGGGCTCGTGGTTCTCGGGGTGCTTGCCGTTCGGGTTTTTTTGGAGGCGCAGCGTCTGGGGGCGCAGGTCGCGGACTCGGCTCGGCGGATCAATCGGGCTGCCGAGGATCTGGAGCGGGCCGCCGTGCACACGGCACGTTCCGTCGATGCCCTGTGACTGTGCGGCGGCAATTCTGTGAGTCCATGGGTTGATGTGTTTTGGGCGACTTCGCCCTGTCACCTTGTCGGGGTCGGCAGGTACGCTGCTGATCGCGGTCGGAAAACGAGGCCCGGACCGCAAACCGGGAGTACGCACAGGGATTGCCTCAGGTTTACCCCCGAGCGTTACGATCGCTGTGAACACGACGGTCGGACACCTGTCCGAACGATCGGACAGCACCCCCACCCAGCCGCCTCGGTGAGAAGGTAAAGACTTATGTTCGGAAGGCTCGGAGCTCCCGAGATCATTCTCATCCTCGTCGTCATCATCCTGTTGTTCGGCGCGAAGAAGCTTCCGGACATGGCGCGCTCGCTCGGCAAGTCCGCGCGCATCCTGAAGAGCGAGGCCAAGGCGATGAAGTCCGAGGGCCAGGAAACCGCCCCCGCCGCTCCGCCGCACACCGACGAGCAGCCCCCGGCACAGCGCACCATCCAGGCCGCCCCCGGTGACGTGACGAGCTCGCGCCCGGTCACCGAGCCGACGGACACGACCAAGCGCTGACGCTGACGCAAGGCCGGATCGCCTCCGGCCTGCCGCACGAGATGAGGACGTGGGTTGCTCAAGTCTGCCCGCAACAAGGAGGAGAAGGAGAGAGATCCCGAGGGGCGGATGCCCCTCGTGGAGCATCTCCGCGAGCTCCGCAACCGGGTCGCGAAGGCCATGCTGGCCATCGTGATCGTCACGGTCGTGGCCGCCTTCTTCTACAACGACATCATCAACTTCTTCACGAAGCCGGTGCTCGACTCGGTCGGATGCCCGTCATCCTTCTCCGAGCTGGCGAAGCAGCAGAAGCAGGGGGACAACCCCTGCGCGCAGATCACGATCAACGGCCTGCTCGCGCCCTTCACGCTCGCGCTGAAGGTGTCGCTCATGGCCGGTGTCGTGCTTGCCTCGCCGATCTGGCTCTACCAGCTCTGGGCGTTCGTCGCCCCGGGTCTGCACAAGAGTGAGAAGAAGTACGCGTACGCGTTCGTCGCCTCCGGTGTCCCGCTGTTCCTCGGTGGCGCCTACTTCGCCTACCGGGTGCTCCCCACCACCGCGAAGGTCCTGATCGAGTTCACGCCGTTCGGCGTCGACAACCTGCTTCCGCTGGACGATCTGCTCGACCTCGTCACGCGCATGGTGATCGTCTTCGGTCTCTCCTTCGAACTTCCGCTGCTGCTGATCATGCTCAACCTCACCGGGATTCTCACCGGTAAGCGCATGGCCGGCTGGTGGCGCGCCATGATCATGGGCATCACGGTGTTCGCGGCGATCGCTACGCCCAGTACGGACCCGTTGACCATGATGGCGCTCGCGGGACCCATCTGGATCCTGTACTTCGGCGCGGTGGCCTTCTCGCTGGCGAACGACCGGCGCAAGCGCCGGCGTGACGAGGCCGGCCCCGGCGACGACGAGGCCTCCGACCTGGACCTCACCCCCGAGGACATCGGCGAGGTCGAGACCGTCTCCGCCAGCCGCGCCCTGCCCGAACAGGCGGGCACGGACCGGGTCAACGGCTACGACGACGTGACCTGAGGCTTTCTCACCCACACCCTGACGCGGAAGCGGCCGGGGCGCCCGACCGGCGCCCCGGCCGCTTCCGCGTCTGTCTGAGCTGCACGGATCCCGGGTTTACCAGGCATCGATCCGGATAATGATCGTCCTGTTGTCAGTGGGGGCCGGTAGTCTCGAAAGCACGATGACAGAGGACCTCTCACCGGCCGAGCGGTATGCGGCAGCACGCAAGCGCGCTGTCGAGCAGGCCACCGCGCTCGCGTCCTTCCGCGAGATGTACGACTTCGGCCTCGACCCCTTCCAGATCGAGGCCTGCCGGGCGCTCGAAGCCGGGAAGGGCGTGCTGGTGGCCGCCCCCACCGGGTCGGGCAAGACGATCGTCGGCGAGTTCGCCGTCCATCTCGCCCTCCAGCAGGGCAAGAAGTGCTTCTACACGACGCCGATCAAGGCACTGTCGAACCAGAAGTACTCGGACCTGTGCCGTCGTTACGGCGCGGACAAGGTCGGCCTGCTCACCGGCGACAACAGCGTCAACTCCGACGCCCCGGTGGTCGTGATGACCACCGAGGTGCTGCGGAACATGCTGTACGCGGGCTCACAGACCCTCCTCGGCCTGGGTTATGTGGTCATGGACGAGGTGCACTACCTCTCCGACCGCTTCCGCGGTGCCGTCTGGGAGGAAGTGATCATCCACCTTCCCGAGTCGGTCACCCTCGTCTCGCTGTCGGCGACCGTGTCCAACGCCGAGGAGTTCGGCGACTGGCTCGACACCGTGCGCGGCGACACCCAGGTGATCGTCTCCGAGCACCGGCCCGTGCCCCTGTTCCAGCACGTGCTCGCCGGACGCCGGATGTACGACCTCTTCGAGGAGGGCGAGGGCAGCAGGAAGGCCGTCAACCCCGATCTCGCCCGGCTCGCGCGGATGGAGGCCCAGCGGCCCTCCTTCCAGGACCGCAGACGCGGGCGCGCCATGCGCGAGGCCGACCGTGAGCGGGAACGCCGATCGCGCTCACGCGTGTGGACGCCCGGACGCCCCGAAGTCATCGAACGGCTCGACGCCGAGGGCCTGTTGCCCGCCATCACGTTCATCTTCAGCCGCGCCGCCTGCGAGGCCGCCGTACAGCAGTGCCTCTACGCGGGACTGCGGCTGAACGACGACGAGGCGCGGGAGCGGGTACGGGCCATCGTCGAGGCGCGCACCGCCTCCATCCCCACCGAGGACCTGCACGTCCTCGGGTACTACGAGTGGCTCGAAGGCCTGGAGCGAGGCATCGCGGCCCACCACGCGGGCATGCTGCCCACGTTCAAGGAGGTCGTCGAGGAACTCTTCGTACAGGGCCTCGTGAAGGCCGTCTTTGCCACCGAGACCCTCGCGCTCGGCATCAACATGCCCGCCCGCTCGGTCGTGCTCGAGAAACTCGTCAAGTGGAACGGCGAACAGCACGCCGACATCACCCCCGGCGAGTACACCCAGTTGACCGGCCGCGCCGGCCGCCGTGGCATCGACGTCGAGGGGCACGCCGTCGTGCTCTGGCAGCGCGGAATGAGCCCCGACCACCTGGCGGGACTGGCCGGCACGCGCACGTACCCGCTGCGCTCCAGCTTCAAGCCGTCGTACAACATGGCGGTCAACCTCGTGGACCAGTTCGGCCGGCACCGCTCGCGCGAACTGCTGGAGACGTCGTTCGCGCAGTTCCAGGCCGACAAGTCGGTCGTCGGGATCTCCCGGCAGGTGCAGCGCAACGAGGAGGGACTGGACGGCTACAAGCAGTCCATGACCTGCCACCTCGGCGACTTCGAGGACTACGCGCGGCTGCGCCGCGAACTCAAGGACAGAGAGACCGATCTGGCCCGGCAGGGCGCCGCCCAGCGGCGAGCCGAGGCCGCCGTCGCGCTGGAGAAGCTCAAGCCCGGCGACATCATCCATGTCCCCACCGGCAAGTACGCGGGCCTCGCCCTCGTCCTGGACCCCGGGCTGCCCGCGGGCCGGTCCAACGGCCACCGCGGGTTCGAGCAGCACGACGGCCCGCGCCCGCTGGTGCTGACGTCCGAACGGCAGGTGAAGCGGCTCGCGTCCATGGACTTCCCGGTGCCTGTCGAGCCGTTGGAGCGGATGCGGGTCCCCAAGTCCTTCAACCCGCGTTCCCCGCAGTCCCGTCGCGACCTCGCCTCCGCGCTGCGCTCCAAGGCCGGGCACATCCCGCCCGAGCGGGCCCGCAAGCAGCGGTCCCAGGCGGCCGACGACCGGGAGATCGCCCGGCTGCGCACCGCGATCCGCGCCCATGCCTGCCATGGCTGCAACGACCGTGAGGATCACGCCCGTTGGGCCGAGCGCTACTACCGGCTGCTGCGCGACACCTCGCAGCTGGAACGGCGCATCGAGGGCCGCACCAACACCATCGCCCGTACCTTCGACCGCATCGTGGCCCTGCTCACCGAGCTGGACTATCTGCGCGCCGACGAGGTGACCGAGCACGGCAAGCGGCTCGCCCGGCTCTACGGCGAGCTGGATCTGCTGACGAGTGAATGCCTGCGCGCGGGCGTGTGGGACGGGCTGTCGCCCGCCGAACTCGCCGCGTGCGTCTCGGCGTTGGTGTACGAGTCCAGGGCGGCCGACGACGCCATGGCACCGAAGGTGCCCTCCGGCAAGGCCAAGGCCGCGCTCGGCGAGATGGTCCGCATCTGGGGCCGGCTCGACGCGCTGGAGGAGGAGTTCCGGATCACCCAGAGCGAGGGCGTCGGCCAGCGCGAGCCCGACCTCGGCTTCGCCTGGGCGGCCTACGAGTGGGCTTCCGGCAAGGGCCTCGACGAGGTGCTGCGCGAGGCGGAGATGCCGGCCGGCGACTTCGTACGGTGGTGCAAGCAGGTCATCGACGTCCTCGGGCAGATCTCTGCTGCGGCGCCGGTCGCCGGCGGCGAGTCGTCGACGGTCGCGAAGAACGCGCGCAAGGCCGTGGAGGGGCTGCTGCGCGGGGTTGTGGCCTACTCGTCGGTGGGGTAGCCGCCGGCGGTTCGGCAGGGTAGCCCCCGGCAGTTCGGCGGGTTGTGGTTTGGCTCGGTGGGGTTGGGCTTGGCGGTTCGGCGGGTTGTGGTTTGGCTCGGTGGGGTTGGGCCTGGCAGGTCGGTGGGTTGTGGTTGGGCTTGGAGGGTGCGGGCGGTTTGCTGTGGCTCCGCTCGCACCCCAGGCGGTGGAGTCGCAGGTTGGCCGTGGGCCGTCAGGGGCGGTTGTTCAGGTATGCGCGCCAGCCGCCGTACGCCGTGATGTCCTCGGCGCCGTCCAGGGCCGCCGGTTCGCACAGGAAGCCGGGTACGTGCGTGCCGTCGGCGAGTTCGAGGCGGCCCAGGGTCATCGGGCGGGGCAGGGCGGCGAGGAAGTGGCCGAGGCCTTCGGCGGGCAGGCGCCATACCTCGGCCTCGATGGCCGCTCCGCCGGTTTCCTCTTCGCCCACATGGACGAGGCCCGGCTTCGGCGGGGTCGTCGGGAGGGCGTGCAGTCGGTAGACGGGGGCCGTCGTGGTCGTCCGCTCCAGTCGGGCGCCCAGGGCGAGGAGCTGGGGATTGAGCGGCTGGCCGGCGAGATGCGCGCCGACCACCGCCAAGCGGGCCTCGGGCTGGAACAGGCGGGCGATCGTGGCGAGCCGGTCGTCGGTGAACGCCGGGCCGATCAGCATCACGCCGAACGGGAGACCGTCCACCTGGCCCGCGGGTACGGCCACCGCGGCCAGGTCGAAGAGGTTGGTGGAGTTCGTGAAACGGCCCAGCCGGGCGTTGGCGCCCAGTGGATCGGCGGCGACCTCGGCGAGGGTCGGGTGACCGGGGGCCGTGGGTAGCAACAGGGCGTCCGCGTCGGCCAGTTCCGCGAGTGCGCGGGTGCGCAGGGTGGCAAGCCGATCCTGGTCGGCGTAGAGCTGGTGGGCGGGGATGTCACGGGCGCGGGTGATGATGCCGGCGACGGTGGGATCGAGGGTCGCGCTCGCTTCACCTCCCTCGGCGAGCACCTTGTCGACGAAGGCACCCACCGCTGTGTAGCGCTCGGCGACGAACGCGCCCTGGTACAGCATCTCGGCGGCTTCGGAGAAAGGGGTGAGGTCTAGGGTGCGGACGGAGACACCAGCGGCGCGGAGCTGGGACACCGCGGCCTCGTACGCCTGTGCCCAGCCCGGGTCGAGTTCGCCGAGCTGGGCGAGCGGCGGGACGGCCACGCGCCAGGGGCCGGGGGCACGCTGGGGCAGGGGCGGCAGGTCGCGGGCGGACGGGGACACCATGTGTGCGAGTGCCCGCTCGGCCTCGGGGAGCGTACGGGCGAAGACGGTCACACAGTCGAGGGACGCGCAGGCCGGGACGACGCCGGTCGTGGGAACCAGGCCTCGGGTGGGCTTGAGGCCGACGATGCCGTTGAACGCGGCGGGGACCCGGCCCGAGCCTGCGGTGTCGGTGCCGAGGGCGAAGTCGACGAGGCCCAGGGCCACGGCTGTGGCGGAGCCGGAGCTGGAGCCGCCGCTGATACGGGTGGGGTCGTGGGCGTTGCGGACGGGGCCGTAGGGGGAGCGGGTGCCGACCAGGCCGGTGGCGAACTGGTCGAGGTTGGTGGTGCCGAGGAGGAGGGCGCCGGCGGCTCTGAGGCGGGCGATGACGGGGGCGTCGGCCTCGGGGAGGTAGGCGTAGGCGGGGCAGCCGGCGGTGGTGGGGAGGCCCTGGACGTCGATGTTGCCCTTGGCGGCGAAGAGGGTGCCGGCCAGGGGGAGGTGGTCGCCTGCGGCGAGGCGGGCGTCGATGCGGGTGGCTTCTGCCTCCAGGTCCGCCTGGGGGCGGAGGTCGATCCAGATTTCGGGGCGGTTCACCGCGGTGATGCGGGTGTAGGCGAGGTGGACTCGGGTGACGGTGGGGGTGGGCATGGGGCTCCTTGGGGTGTCTGTGCGTCTTTCGCCCCCGCCGCCCCTACCCGTCCCATCCCTGGGGGCTGCCGCCCCCCAGACCCCCGCTTTCGGCCCTGGACGGGCCTTGTCCTCAAACGCCGGACGGGCTGGTATTTCAGCCTCTCCGGCGTTTGAGGAGCGGGGGTTCGGGGGCAGCGCCCCCGAGAAGGATGGGAGGGGTAGGGGCGGCGGGGGCGAGAGACTGGGCGGGGTCAGGGGGTTGGGGTCAGGATGAGTAGTGCTGTGCCTGCTTCCACCTGTGCGCCCGGTCTCGTCAGGATCTGGTGGATCACTCCCGATGCCGGGGCATGTACCCGGGACTCCATCTTCATCGCCTCCAGGGCCAGCAGCGGCTGGCCCGCTGTCACCTCGTCGCCCGGGGACACGTTCAACTGCCATACCGACGCGGCGAATTCGGCCTCGATCAGCTGACTCCCAGGGGGAACCGTCACCTCGGGTGCGGCAGCGGCAGGTGCCGTGGCCGTCTCCGCCCTCGTGAACTCGCCCGCCGCCTCCCACGCGTCCCGTTCCGCCGCGAACGCCGCGCCCTGGCGGGAGCGGAACCCGGCGATCGACTCGGCGTTCCGGGTCAGGAACTCCTCGTACTCGGCCAGAGAGAACACGCCTTCCTCGATGCGGGGGACGAAGCGGCCCGAGGTGATGTCGGCGCGCAGTTCGAGGAGTTCGTCGGGCTCGACGGCGTACCACTTGACGCGGTCGAAGAACCGCAGCAGCCACGGTGACCCCGGCTCGAACGCGCCGCGCTGCTGCCAGCCCGACCACACCTGGGTGGTGCGGCCGACGAACTGGTAGCCGCCGGGGCCCTCCATGCCGTAGACGCAGAGATAGGCGCCCCCGATGCCGACCGAGTTCTCCGCGGTCCAGGTGCGGGCCGGGTTGTACTTCGTCGTCACCAGGCGGTGGCGGGGGTCCAGCGGGGTGGCGACCGGGGCGCCCAGGTAGACGTCTCCCAGGCCCAGGACGAGGTACTCCGCGTCGAAGACCGTGCGGTACACGTCGTCCACCGAGTCCAGTCCGTTCACGCGGCGGATGAACTCGATGTTCCACGGGCACCAGGGGGCGTCGTCGCGGACGCCCGCCATGTAGCGGGCGATCGCCTCGCGGGTCGCCGGGTCGTCCCAGGAGAGGGGGAGGTGGACGGTCCGGGAGGGGACCGTGAGGCGGTCCGCGGGGGGCAGGGCGGTGGCCGTCCGCCGTATCGCGGCGAGGAGTTCGGGCTGGGGGAGGACGGCCGGGTCGGCCTGGATCTGGAGGGAGCGGATGCCCGGTGTCAGGTCCTTCACCCCGTCCAGGTCCAGCTCGGTCACCGCCTCCATCAAAGCGTGGACGCGCATCCGGAGGCCCAAGTCGAGCTGCATGGGGCCGAATTCGACCAACAGGTTGTCGTCGCCGCTGCGGCGGTAGGTGATGTCGCCGTCCCGGGCCAAAACCCCGTTGTCCACGATCGCTGCCCGTGGTGCGCCCGTTGTGTCCACGGGGGTGAAGCGGACCGTGTCGCCGGGGCGCAACTGGCCCAGTTTCCAGCGTTCCGTGCTCAGGACGGTCGCCGGGCACACGAAACCACCCAGGGAGGGGCCGTCCGGGCCCAGCAGGACCGGCATGTCGCCGGTGTAGTCGACGGCACCCACGGAGTACGGCGTGTCGTGGATGTTGGACGGGTGCAGGCCCGCCTCACCGCCGTCGGTGCGTGCCCAGCGGGGCTTGGGGCCGACCAGTCGTACGCCGGTGCGGGCCGAGTTGAAGTGGACCTTCCAGTCGGCGGCGTAGAAGTCGTGGATGTCCTCCTCGGTGAAGAACTCCGGTGCCGCGTGGGGGCCTTCGACCGAGCCGAGGTGCCATGGGGAGGTGAACTCCGGGCGGTCGGAGGGGGGAACCGGGGTGCCCGACTCCGCTGCCGACCCGCCGTGCAGGACGTCGCCGGTGCGCAGCGCCCTGCCCCCGTGCCCGCCGAACCTGCCCAGGGTGAAGGTGGCCGCGCTGCCGAGGAACGGCGGCACGTCCAGGCCGCCGCCCGCGAAGAGCACGTAGGTCCGCAGGCCCTGTTCCGTCGGGGCGCCGATCGTCAGGACGGCGCCCGCCGGTACCGTCACCGGGTCCCACTGCTCGACCGGCGTGCCGTCGAGTGTGACCGGCGCCGGGGCGCCGGTGACGCACACCGTGGTGGGGTGGGTGAATCTCAACGACGGGCCCTGGAGGGTGCATTCGAGGCCCGGAGCGCCCTCGTCGTTGCCCAGGGCCCGGTTGCCGAGCCGGAAGGAACGGTCGTCCATCGGGCCGCACGGGGGGACGCCCACCTGCCAGTAGCCGGTGCGGCCCGGCCAGTCCTGGACGGTGGTGAGGGTGCCGCCGGTGACGACCTCGATGCGTGGAGTCGGATCGCTCACCCCGGCGAGGGTCGCCGTCGAGTGCCTCGCGGAGCGGAAGTCGGGGTTCGCCAGCGCCGCCCGCACCAGGCCGAGGTTCGTCTCGATGCCGTCGACCCGGGTACGGGCCAGCGCCTCGTCGAGCCGGCGCAGGGCGTGCTCCCGGTCGGCGCCGTAGGCGATCACCTTCGCGAGCATCGGGTCGTACGACGTGGTCACCTCGGTGCCCGTCTCCACCCAGCCGTCGACCCGTACCCCGGCCGGGAACTCCACCCGCGTCAACAGGCCCGCGCTGGGCCGGTGTTCGCGCGAGGGGTCCTCGGCGTAGACGCGGGCCTCGACGGCGTGACCGCGTGGGGTGCCCGGGTCCCGTACGACATCGCGCTCACCGCGGGCCAGCCGCAGCATCCAGGCGACGAGGTCGACGCCGTAGATCTCCTCCGTGACCGGATGTTCCACCTGGAGCCGGGTGTTGACCTCCAGGAAGTACACCTCCTCGCGCGCGGCGTCGTACACGAACTCGACGGTTCCGGCGGAGCGGTAGCCGACCGAGGCGCACAAGTCGCGTGCGGAGGCGGCCAGTTGGGCGCGGACGTGGGCGGGGATACCGGGTGCCGGCGCCTCCTCCACCACCTTCTGGTTGCGGCGCTGGAGTGAGCAGTCGCGGTCGCCGAAGGTGACGACCCTGCCCTCGCCGTCGCCGAAGACCTGCACCTCGACATGGCGGGCGTGTTCCACGAGCCGTTCCAGGAAGACACCGGCCGAGGAGAAGGACGCGGCGGCGACGCGCTGCACCCGCTCCCAGGCGTCGGCGAGTTCGGCGTCCGAGGCGCAGGCCGACATACCGATGCCGCCGCCACCGCCGGTCGCCTTGAGCATCACGGGATAGCCGATGGCGGCGGCCCGCGCGTACGCCTCGTCGAGGGAGGCCAGCAGTCCTGTGCCGGGGGCGAGGGGCACGCCCGCCGCTTCCGCCGCCGCCCGGGCCGTGTGCTTCGCGCCGAACAGCTCCAGCTGGCCCGGCGTCGGCCCCACGAACACGATCCCGGCGTCCTCGCAGCGCCGCGCGAAGCCGGCGTCCTCGGACAGGAAGCCGTACCCGGGATGGATCGCCCCCGCACCCGTCGCCTTGGCCGCCGCCAGCACGAGGTCGGCGTCGAGGTACGACTCCTTCGCGGGCGCCGGCCCGAGGCGCACCGCCTCGTCGGCGAGCCGGACGTGCGGGGCGGAGCGGTCGGGGTCGGAGTAGACCGCGACCGTGCGCAGGCCCAACTCCCGTGCCGTACGGATGATGCGCACCGCGATCTCGCCCCGGTTGGCGACCAGCAGCGTGTCGAAGGTCATGCCGTGCCCGCCTCGGTGATGGTCATCTCCACCTCGGTCGGGTCGAAGCCGTTGCAGGGGTTGTTGATCTGGGGGCAGTTGGAGACGAGGACCAGGACGTCGCACTCCGCGCGGAGCGTGAGGGAGAGGCCTGGCGCCGAGAGGCCGTCGACGATGCCGAGCGTGCCGTCCTTCTCCACCGGCACGTTCATGTACCAGTTGATGTTGGAGACCAGGTCCCGCTTGCCCAGGCCGTGTTTGGCGCCTTCGGCGAGGAAGTTGTCCACGCACGCGTGCTGCGACCAGGTGTGGTGGCCGTAGCGCAGGGTGTTCGACTCCTTGGAGCAGGCGCCGCCGACCGTGTCGTGCCGGCCCACGTCGTCGGCGACCACGGTCATCAGGGGCGTGTGTTCGTTCGACATCAGGACACTGCCCGTGGTGAGGAAGATGCCGCCCTGCGCGTGGATCGTGTCGGGCGCGCTGTAGCGCACGGACGTGTCGTGGGCGTCGTACACCAGGAAGTCGACGGCCTGGTTGCCGTGCAGGTCGGTGATGGTGAGGGTCCCGCCGGTCCGGACGACCGACGACCAGGCGGCGCGGGCGGGAACGACGGTCTTCCGGACGATCGGCGTGCTCATGCGAGCCCCCTCGCGGCAAGGAATTCGGCGGTGTTCAGGAACGCGCGGCGGCCTTCGGGCGTGGCCTCCCACAGGGGGTCGCCGGGGCGGGTGGCCTCGGCGCGCCAGGCCAGTACCTCCAGCGGGGTGCTGACGTAGTCGGCGCGGGGGTCGGCGGGGTGCGGGACGTTCGCGATCAGCACGGTGACGTCCTGCTCGGCGCGCAGCGTCACACTGGCGCCCGGTCCGGCCGAGCCGGTGAAGTCGAGGGTGCCGTCCTCGCGTATCTGCACGCCCTGGAAGAAGGAGAGCGACGGCGGCAGATCGCGCGGCTGGAGGCCGTTCTTGGCCGCGGCCAGCTTGAACAGCTCACGTCCGGCGGGGGAGGGCGACTGCGGGGTGCCGTCGCCGTACCGGGCGGTGTTGCGTACGAGGGTCGAGGTGCCGCAGAGCGCGTCGTGGCGCCCGGCGGTGTCGGCGACCAGGGAGGCGAGGACGCGGCCCTGGTCGGAGAGGAGCAACTGGCCCTCGCCCAGGTAGGCGTTCCACTGCACCTTGACCGTGTCGGCGACGTTCAGCCGCTCCCAGGGCCGGTCCGCGACGAAGAGCAGCAGATGGGCGCAGGTGTCACCGCGCAGGTCGGTCAGGCGCAGCTCGGTGCCGCGGGCCAGTACCCGGTGTGTGTAGTTGCCGCCGGCCACGGTCTCGGCCCACACCAGATGGCCGGCGGCGCAGGGTGGCGACGGCCAGTCGGCGGCCGGGACGACGGGCATGGCCTCGGCCCGGTCGCCCTCCTGGGCGCGGGCGTGGTCGCGGGCTCCGTACGTGGTCGATGTCCCCATTGAGGGTCCTCCGGCTCCGAAGTCGTACTGCGGGTGGTGTCGGGTGCGGGGCGGTCGGCGGCGTGCTGGTCGTCGGGCGGTGGTCCCGCCGCGCTATTTCTGTCGCCCGACAGAAATTAGGCGGACGGCGAGACACCGCAGTTGCCCGTGCGTTTCGGCCCCGTTACCGATTGCTCACGAAGATCGTCGGGCGGCGCGGTGTGCGAGGATCGAACGCATGGGAACGACGGGTGGGCCGGGCGGACGGCGGGTCGGCAGACCGCGGGCCGCGCAGCGGCCGGACAGTGGGCTCGCCCCGCGGGCGGAACTGCTCACCGCGGCCGCCGAGTTGTTCACCACCCGGGGGTATGCCGCCACCACCACGCGGACCATCGCCGAGCGGGCGGGGATGCGCCAGGCGTCCATGTACCACTACGTCTCCGGCAAGGAGGAGCTGCTCGCCGAGCTCCTGGAGTCCACCGTCACGCCGTCCCTGACGTACGCCCGAGGGCTGCTCTCCGATGACACGACCCCGGCCGAGAGCCGGCTGTGGGAGCTGTGCCGCACGGACGTCGAGCTGCTCTGCGGCGGCCCGCACAACCTCGGCGGCCTCTACCTCCTCCCCGAGGTGCGCGCCGAACGCTTCGCGGGCTTCCATGCCGTACGGGCGGAACTCAAGGACGCGTACCGGCAGTTGCTCGCGGCGACGGCCGCCGGGGGTGCCCTCGCCAAGAGTGAGCTTGATCTGCGGACGGATCTGCTCTTCGGGCTCATCGAGGGCGTCATCCTCGTGCACCGCTCCGATCCCGAGCGCCCGGCCGCGGTCTTCGCGGAAGCCACGGCGGACGCGGCACTGCGCATCGCCGGAATCTGAGGCTCAGGGCTCTCCCGGGCTTCCCGGAGGCCTTTGTTCACCCGTCACGGTGAGTGGTCCTCGCACACCCATGCGTCGTGACTCGGCGTGTGCGATTGCATCCGCAGCGTGTAAATGGGCCGAGGGTACTCCAGTTGCGAAAGGCATTTCAGAGGCTTGCCGAATATGACACGGCGTTGATCCGGTCGGACTAAGCTCGCCCGCAGCGCGCCGAGTTGGGATGTATTCGTGCGCTTGTTCCCAAAGATACGGAAGATTCAGAAACTCCTGACAGTTCCCAGACGTACCCCCAAGCAAGTTCCCCCAACCCCAGCCGATTTGTCTCAGAGGGCATACATGGTGAGTGTTCAATCGCCCCCCGGTGGCCGTGAACTTCCCTACGCGCGCGTGCTGTTGCTACCTGCCATAGCTATGGCAGGGGCGACCGGAGCCGCCGTCGCCCTGGTGACGGGCCCGGCACGGTCCGCCGTCGGCTGGTGCGGGGCCATGGCCACGCTGCTGGTCGTCGCGGTCGCCGCCGAAGCGGTCCGCCGCGGCCGTACCGTCCGTGATCTGCGTGCCGAGCACGCCCGTAACACCGCGTATCTGGAACGGCGCATCGCCGGCCACGACGAGGACTTCTTCCGGCTCGGCGAGGAGATCCTGCCGTACGCGCTCCGTCTGATGCGCGGAGTCGGTTCACCCTCAGAGGTGATTCGCCAACTGGGCCTGCCGGACTCCGCGTACCCCGGACTGCCCGTGCCGCAGCTCCGGCTGCTGGAGCACGTCCTGGAGATCGTCGACCGCGAGGAGGCCATGCGGGACGGCTCGGAGCGCGCGTTCGTCAGCATCGCCCGGCGAGTGCAGTCGATCGTCCACCAGCAGGCCAACGAACTCCGGGAGATGGAGGAGGACCACGGCCGCAACCCCGAGGTCTTCGACGACCTCCTGCGCATCGACCACGGCACCGCGCTGATCGGCCGCCTCGCCGACTCCATCTCCGTGCTCGGCGGCGGCCGGCCCGGACGCCAGTGGCCCGAGCCGGTCGCGCTGTACAGCGTGCTGCGCGGCGCGATGTCCAGGATCCTGGAGTACCGACGTATCGACCTGACCTCCATCGCGCATGTCAACGTCGACGGCAACTCCGTCGAACCGGTCATCCACGCTGCGGCCGAACTCCTCGACAACGCCACGCGCTACTCGCCGCCCCACACCAAGGTGCATGTCACGGCGACCGAGGTGCAGACCGGCATCGCCATCGAGATCGAGGACGCCGGCGTCAGCCTCAGCGAGGAGTCCCGCAAGCGCGCAGAGGGCATGATCGCCCGCGCCCAGGCGGGCTTCGACCTCAACGACCTCGGTGAGGCGCCGCGCCTCGGCCTGGCGGTCGTGGGACGCCTCTGCGAGGCGTACAACATGCAGATCTCGCTCAGGCAGTCCGCGTACGGCGGTGTCCGCGCCATCCTGGTCGTACCGTCCGAGATGCTCACCACCGACCCGGCCGTCGGCCTGGCCCATGGCATCGGTGCCACCGCCGCACCCAAGATCGAACTCGGTGCGCTGGAAGGCCCCAAGCGCCCGCCCAAGAAGCGCCGTCCCACGACCGGCCCGCGTATCCCGGCCTCCGTCTCCATGGAGGACGACATCCCCGAGGTCACCGAGTGGACCGAGAACGGCCTGCCGCAGCGCCGCAGCCGGGTCAAGACCCCGCTCAGCGAGCGGTACGCCCGCTCCAGGGCCGCCGAGGCCGAGATGGAGGCCAACCCGGAGCTGCGGAAACTGTGGGAGCCCGAGTCGCAGAAGAAGAAGGACAAGAAGGACGAGCCCCTGCCGGGCCTGTGGGTCGAGGCGTTCATGGAGGGGCTCAAGGGCGACCCGGACCCCACTGCCTACATCCGGAACCCCGACGACCCGACGACGCTCTCCGGCCACCCGGACGACGCGGCCGACTTCACCGGGTTCCCGGGCGGTTCCACGACCCCGGGCGGCCGCCCGGACGACCTGGCGGCCTTCGGCGGCCACCGGGAAGACCCCACCGCAGCCAGTGCGACCAACCAGCAGCCGGCCCACGCTGAGGCCGACGACGAGGGGGACCTCAAGTGATCTCGCAGCGAGCCAACTTCGACTGGATGCTCAAGACGCTCGCCGACGGCGTACCGGGTGTCCAGCAGATCGTGGTGCTCTCCGCCGACGGACTGCGCATCGCCCGCTACGGCGGCGACCCCGACGCCGCCGACCGTGTCGCCGCCGCCTGCGCGGGGCTGCAGAGCCTCGCGGGCGCCGTCGCGCACGAGATCCCGGACAGCGACGGCACGATGCGCATGGTCATCATCGAGGTCACCGGCGGCTACTTCTACCTGATGGCCGCCGGTCCCAACGCCTACCTCGCCGTCCTCGCCAACGTGGTCGCCGAACCAGGCAGCATGAGCCACCACATGCGTGACCTCGTCGTCCGGATCGGCGAGCACCTCACCAGTCCGCCCCGGCGGAACGGGCAGAGCGTATGACTCCTCCGCAGCGTCGACGGCGCTACCCACTGAAACAGGAGCCCCCGCCGGAACGCCTTCTGAGCCTCGCCGGTACGGAAGGCGGCACGGGCCCGGAGGGCAAGGAGGGCGCCGAGGGTGAGGAAGGAGAGCGCAAGAACCCCGAGCGGCTCTATGTGCTCACCGGCGCGGCCCCGGGCGGCGAGCGCGCCTCTCTCGACCTCGTCACGTTAATCGTGGCGTGCGCCGAACCCCCGCCCTCCGCTCCGCCGGAGCAGTCGGCGCTGCTCCGCCTCTGCAAGGCACCACTGTCCGTGGCCGAGCTATCGGCTTACCTCAACCTGCCGTTCAGCGTGGTGACCGTCCTGCTCACCGAGCTGCTGACGGCCGAACTGGTCCAGGCGCGCGACCCGCTCATCAGCCAGTCGCTCGCCGACCGTTCCCTCCTCGAAGCGGTGATGCATGGACTTCAAAAGCTCTGACACCATCACGGGTCCACGAACCGAGGACCGGCTGCCGCAATCCACCCAGGCCGCGGTGAAGATCGTGATCGTGGGCGGGTTCGGCGTCGGCAAGACGACCATGGTCGGTTCGGTCAGCGAGATCAGGCCGCTGACCACCGAAGAGACCATGACGCAGGCCGGTATCGGCGTCGACGACAACTACGGCTCCGACTCCAAGACGGCCACCACCGTGGCCATGGACTTCGGCCGCATCAGCATCACCGACCAGCTGGTGCTGTACCTGTTCGGCACCCCCGGCCAGGAACGCTTCTGGTTCCTGTGGAACGGGCTGTTCGAAGGCGCCCTGGGCGCGGTCGTCCTGATCGACACACGGCGCCTGGAAGTGAGCTTCGACGTGATAGGGCGACTGGAGGAACGAGGCGTCCCCTTCGTCATCGCCGTCAACTCCTTCCCGGACGCGCCCCGTTACCCGGTCGAGGACCTGCGTTCGGCTCTCGATCTGGCCCCGGAGATCCCCATCGTGGAGTGCGACGCCCGCCGCCGGGCCTCCAGCCGCGACACGCTCATGACGCTGATGCGCTTTCTGCACTCGCTGGAGATGAGGAAGGCGTCCGTCTGAACGCGCCGATCAACGACCCACAAGCAACTCATCTGACACCGGATCCACTTCAGTTTCGGAGCGATCACCGTGACGCTTGAACCCCACCCCTCGACCACCACGGACGACCCCTCGCTCGGACCACCCCCCGGTTGCCCCGCCCACGGCAGCGGCACCGGCCCCGGCGGGCTGCGTCGGCTCTACGGTCCCGAGGCGGAGGACCTGGGAGCCGTGTACGAGAAGCTCCGCGCCGAACACGGCGCGGTGGCCCCCGCGCTGCTCCACGACGACGTGCCGATCTGGGTCGTGCTCGGCCACGGCGAGAACCTGCACATGGTGAGCACCCCCTCGCAGTACTGCAAGGACAGCCGGTTGTGGACCCCCATGCTGGAAGGCATGGTCAAGCCCGACCACCCGCTGATGCCGCACTTCGCCTGGCAGCCCATCTGCGCCCATGCCGAGGGCGACGAGCATCTGCGGCTGCGCGGAGCGGTCACCGGCGCCATGTCGACCATCGACCACCGGGGCATCCGCCGCCACATCAACCGCGCCACCCAGCACCTCGTCAACCAGTTCTGTGAGGACGGCAGGGCCGACCTGGTCGGCCAGTTCGCCGAGCATCTGCCGATGGCGGTCATGTGCGAGATCCTTGGCATGCCCGAGGAGTACGGTGACCGGCTGGTGCAGGCCGCCCGCGACTGCCTCAAGGGCAGCGAGACCGCGCTCGCCAGCCACGCCTATCTCATGGAGGTCCTCAGCCGGCACGCCGTCCGCCGCCGGGCCGAGCCGCAGGACGACTTCACCAGCCATCTCGTCACCCACCCCGCCGGGCTGTCCGAGGACGAGGTCAGGGAGCACCTGCGCGTGGTGCTCCTCGCCTCCTACGAGACCACGGCCAACCTGCTCGCCAACGTGCTGCGCATGGTGCTCACCGAACCGGGCTTCCGGGCGCAGCTGAACGGCGGCCAGATGACCGTGCCCGAGGCGGTGGAGCAGTCCCTGTGGGACGAGCCGCCGTTCAGCACCGTGTTCGCCTATTTCGCCAAGCAGGACACCGAGCTGGGCGGCCAGCGCATCCGCAAGGGCGACGGACTCCTCCTCGGCATGGCACCGGGCAACGTCGATCCGCGGGTCCGCCCCGACCTCAAGGCGAACATGCAGGGCAACCGCTCGCACCTCGCCTTCAGCGGCGGCCCGCACGAATGCCCGGGCCAGGACATCGGCCGCGCCATCGCCGACGTCGGCGTCGACGCGCTGCTGACCCGTGTTCCCGACATCCAACTCGCCTGCCCGGAGCACGAGTTGCGCTGGTTGTCGACCGTCGGGAACCGGCATCTGGTGGAACTGCCCGTGAAGTTCGCGCCGAAGCCCCAGCAGGACGTCATGGAGCGGCCCGCCATCAACCCGTTGCAGCGGCAGCGCCCGGCCAGCTGGCAGATCAGCTCCGAGCAGCCACAGCCCACGGTTCCGGCACCCGCGGCCCCGGCCGCCGAACCCACTCCGCCGCCCGTAGCCGAACCGGTCCGCCGACCGGGCGTGCTGCGCCGCATCCTGCGCTGGTGGCGCGGCGAATGAGCCGGCCGGCCACCGAGGTCATCTGGCCCAGTCCTCGTACGAGGACCAGGCCCCGAGCACACGCGGGCTGACGAACCGATGCTCGAGCCCCGTGACCGGATCGGTGAACTCCAGCACCCGCGCCAGCAGTTGGAGCGGGCGCCGGAAGTCACCGACCGCCACGGGGCCGGTCACCACCGGATAGAGGGGATCGCCGAGGATCGGCACCCCCAACGCGCTCATGTGCACCCGCAGTTGGTGGGTCTGCCCGGTGGCCGGCGTCAGCCGGTACCGGGCCCGCCCGTCTCGGTGCTCGAGCAACTCGACCCGGCTCTCGGCGTTGGGCTCGCCCTCGACCTCGTAGGCCGCCGGCACCCCGCGCTCCTTGACGATCCGGCTGCGCACGGTACGCGGCAGGACCAGTGCCGGATCGTGGGGGGCCACCGCCTCGTACTCCTTCGCCACCCGCCTGTCGCGGAACAGCGTCTGGTAGGCGCCGCGCTCGTCCGGTCTGACCGTGAACAGCACCAGGCCGGCCGTCAGCCGGTCGAGGCGGTGGGCCGCGCCCAGTGCCGGGATTCCAAGCTGCCGACGCAGCCGTGCCAGGGCCGTCTCGGCGACATGGCTGCCGCGCGGGGTGGTGGCCAGGAAGTGCGGCTTGTCGGCCACCACCACGTGCTCGTCCCGATACACGACCTCGATCGCGAAGGGCACGTGCTCCTCGTCCGGCAGGTCCCGGTGGAACCACACGAACATGCCCGGCACGTACGCCGTGTCCCGCGTCACCGGGCGCCCGGTGACGTCCACGACGTGTCCCTCGTCGAGCATGTCGTCGATCACTCCGGCCCCGGCCGCGAGCCGCGCCACGAGGTAGTCCCGTACGGTCGCCCACGTGTCACCGGTCGGCAGCCGCACCCGCACCGGATCCACCCCGTCACGCTGTGGCAGTGGAGAGGGCGGGGGTGGGGTGCGGCGTCTCATCACGGGGAAGCGTACGTGGCGGTTCCAACCGGACGCCGGTCATCCCCGCGAGCGTCCTTCGGGTCGTCAGGATCCGAGGGCCGCGGACGAGACGTCTCCTGGGGCAGGTGCCTGGTACCGCTCGGCGATCGTCGTCCAGACGTCGACGGCGGCGAGGTGGTAACGCATCACTTCCAGCACGGCCGACAGCTGCTCACGATCGTTGCCGTTCAGCTGCAACTGTTCGCAAAGTGCCGGGAGTTGGGTGCGCTCAAGATGGTCGTACTCCGACTGCCTGGCCGCCCGCAGCCGGGTGACCACGGCGGCGGCCTCGTCGACGGAGATGTCCAGAAACCTCGCGTACACGAGGACGAAGTTGCATGTCTCGTCCTCGTTCTCGACCTCTCGGCGGTAGGAGCGGACGTCGTTGTAGAGAGTCTGCAAGTCGGTCCAGGCGTCCATCAGCGCACGGAACTGACGGGACTGGCGCACCCGCGGCGGCACTTCCGCCGCTGCCACGTGCTCGGCGAGGCAGATCCCGACGTGACCACCGAACGAGCCGCGGCGGCGGACAAGGTACTCGGCAGGATCAGGAATTCGCCCGTCGCACATGCATTCAAGCTCCCAGCATTGTCCGTCGGCATATTCCATCACGGCGTTCAGCATGTTGTGTTTCCAGGCTGTCGACCGGGTCGGCTTCATTCGAAGCCATATGTCGGCGAGGGACCTCTCAATGGGGTGCTGCGGTATCGCGTGCGAGGTGCCTTCCTGCGGCATGAACCGAGAGAGCCCGTCCACCATGGCCCGCGCCCCCGGAAGGTCGCGTTCGGCTTTGAATGTCCTTACGAACATCAGGTCGAGGGCGAACATCCACGCGTACAGGTGGTACGCGAGGAACAACTCGTCCTTTGACGCGTAGGGATAGCACCACGCGGTGCAATCGGCGAGTCCGATGGCCGCCCACTCGTCCGGGTCGGCCGCGAGGGGCAGGAGCCCCATGCTGTACGTCCACGCGTCGCCGTCGCGGTTCAGCAGGTCGACGCTCGGGTTCCCCTGCCATGAGTAGAGCATGCGGAGCGAGGGTGTGCTCATCGTGCTGATCTCCTGTCGGGTATTCAAGACCTGGCACGAGCGGTAATTCTCGGATCCTTCGGCTTGGACGGAACACGGAACCGGAGGCTTTCGGGGGATGACGGAACCGGGCGGGAGCGGAGCCTTCCACAATGCCCTCCGGGTGGCGGAGCCGACCGAGTCCATGAACTACGCGCTGTGCTCCGTACGCTGCGACCGCGGCCTGGCTGACCAGTGCGGGAAAAAGGGCCCGCCGGCTGAACCGGTCGAGCGAGGTTTCAGCGGCACGGTCGCGGATCGTCTCTACATTCCGGTGCGCCTGCGGTTTAGTCAACTGTTCGAGGCGATTGGAGCTTGTGCGAGGCGACTTGGCGCGGTAGCGCGGGAGGGTGCCCCGGGCGGCACCGGTCCCGTGTTCTCGGAGATCGACTGGATGACCCTGCCAACGGTGTGCGCATCCGGACACCACCTCCGCGGGCCCGGGCGCGGCACCCCTTCATGCCGTCAATTCGCCCTGAAGGCCGTCACTTTGGACCATGCGATGGTTTTCGGCCTTCGGACAGGGCGCCCTCCTCCGGCGCATGGAGTTGCCCCGGCGCATGGAGCGGTCCTCGACCGGCCGGATGCGCGGCTTCGCGCTCCGCTCAGTGCGCTGCCCGGTTTGCACAACAAGGCTTACTGCAACGGCAATTGAGCCGTATCTGGCAGGGATCGAGCAGGATCCGCGCCAGAGCGCACGCGTCGTGCGCGCATGAGCCGGTACAGAGTTCCGAGAACTACCGTGACGACCAGGAACAACACCGTGAACCACTGGAAGTACCAGTGTCCGCCCGCAGGGTCGTACACCGCCGCCCGCGGCCAGGCCAGGTTGACCGTCATGAACAGGCCGTACAGGAGTGCCAGCGCGTTCACCGGGACGCCCCAGCGGCCGAGGGAGAAGAGGGGCCTGCCGGTCTCGTCGGTGCCGTCCGCGGTGAAGGAACCCTTCAGGCGTCGTACGAGCAGTGGGCCCGTCACCATCGCGTACGCCAGGTACAGCATCACGATGCAGGTGGTGCCGATGGCCAGGAACGCTTCCGGGGACGCGAAGTTGAGGAGGAGCAGGGCAGCCGCGAGGACGCCGACGACCAGGGCCGGGCCGCTCGGCATGCCTGTGCGCGGGTTGACCTTCGCCAGGCGGGACGCGAAGGGCAGCTGGCCGTCGCGGGCCATGGAGAACAGCATCCGGCAGGCCGCCGTCTGGATCGCGAGGGTCGCCACCGCGATCGCCACGACCACGTCGACCAGCAGTGCGCGGCCCACCCCGTCGCCGAGGCTGCTCGTCAGGACGTAGCTCAGGCCCTCGACGCCGAGCCGGCCGTCGGTGAGGCTCGGCGCGGCGAGCAGGCCGGCGATGATGATCAGGCCGCCCAGCAGGCCCGCCGAGGCGAGCGCGGTGAGGATCGTGCGGGGCGCGGTACGCCGGGGATGGTGCGTCTCCTCGCTCATCTCGCCCGCGCTGTCGAACCCGATCATCACGTACGCCGCCGTGAACGAGCCCACCAGCAGCGCCCCGAACAGGCCGGACTCCAGGGCCGTACCCGTGTGGAAGGTGATCCCGGGAGTGCGCTCGGAGTGGGTGAGCAGGAGCACGACGATCAGGACGGCGCCGATGATCTCGGCGGTCACGCCGACCCGGTTGACCAGGGACATCACACGGTTGTCGATGACGTTCACGAAGGTCGTCAGGAGCAGGAGAAGCACGCCGAGGATCGCCGCGTTGGCCGCGCCGCTCGCCGAGGTGGGCGCCGGGTCGTCGCCGACCAGCTGGAAGCCGGACCAGATGGCCGGCATGACGACCTGGAGCGCGAGAGCTGCCGCCGCGACGACCACGATCTGCCCGATCACCATGATCCAGCCGGCGAACCAGCCGAAGGTGAGGTTGGAGAGCCGGGACGACCACTGGTAGATCGCGCCGGAGATCGGATAGCGCGCGGCCAGTTCCGCGAAGCACGCGGCGACCAGCAGCTGGCCGATCAGCACGGCCGGCCAGGCCCAGAAGAAGACCGGGCCGCCGAACGCGTACCCGAAGGCGAAGAACTGGAAGACGGTGGTCAGGACGGAGATGAAGGAGAAGCCGGCGGCGAACGAGGCGTACCGGCCGAGGCTGCGGTGCAGTTCCTGGCGGTAGCCGAACTCGGAGAGGGAGCGGTCGGCGGACGGCTCCGGCGGGTCGGGGCGTACGTCGGAGGGAGCGGTCGTGGTCACGGTGGGACCTGCCTTCGGCGCGGTATTCCTGTCGGGTGACAGAAATTAGGGACGCGCTGTTTCGCAGGGATGTCGTGGCCGTGTCCAAGCGGGGCCCAAGTCCTCACGTGCCCGCGGCGGCGCAGCAAGCGGGAGGGCCGGCGGTGCTCGGCGGTGGGAGGCCGACTCGTGGGGCGTCCTCGGTCGATCTCCGTCCGCTCCGACCCCGGCCGTCAAGTGGGTGGTGGGGGAGGGGAGTTCGGCGAACTCAGGGAGTGTCCCGCCGCCCCGGCCGGGGGAATTCACTCGGCCGGGGCGGTCTGGTGGCTCGGGGGAGGATCAGGAGGTCGCCGGAGCGGCCGGCTCCTGCTCCGCCTCGACCTGCGCGTTCCAGTCCCGCTTGGACGCCTGCCAGCCGTCCTCGTCGTGACCGAGGCGCCAGTAGCCGGAGATCGAGAGGTCCTCGCGCGGGATACCGCGCTCCACGCGCAGCAGCCGGCGCAGCTCCTTCACGAAAGCCGCCTCGCCGTGTACGAACGCGTGCACGCGGCCCGCGGGGAACTCCAGGGCGCGTACGGCCTCGACGAGGGCCTGGCCCAGGGGGCGATCGCCGCGGTGCAGCCAGCGGACCTCGACGTCGGAGTCGATCTTCTGCTCCTCCTCGGGGCCCGCGACCTCGACGAACGCGTAGGCCGTCGCGCCGTCCGGCAGTGACTCAAGGGAGCAGGCGATCGCGGGCAGCGCGCTCTCGTCACCGACGAACAGATGCCAGTCCGCGTCAGGGTTCGGAGCGTACGCGCCGCCGGGGCCGCCGAAGGCCAGCGTCTCGCCGGGCTGGGCGCGCATCGCCCAGGGGCCGGCCAGGCCCTCGTCGCCGTGCAGGACGAAGTCGAGGGTCAGTTCGCGCAGTTCGGGGTCCCAGGCGCGCACCGTGTAGGTGCGGGTCACCGGCCACTGCTCGCGCGGGAACTCCTCGCGGACGCGCTGCATGTCGAAGGGCTGCGGGTAGGTGACGCCCTCGGCCGGGAACAGCAGTTTCACGTAGTGGTCGGTGCGGGTGCCGGCCGTGAACTCGGCGAGGCCGTCGCCGCCCAGGACCACGCGCTGCATGTGCGGTGTCAGGCGCTCGGTGCGGACAACCTGCGCGGAGTGGGTCTTCGGAGCCCTGCGTTCCGGGCGCTCTGCCATGACGGCCTCCCTGTTACCTTGCTTAGGCTTACCTAAGTTAGCATCTCCCCCTTGGAAATCCCTGCTACCCAGGCAATCTTCGTCCTGATGCCGGGGAAGCGGTACCTCACCTTCCGAGTGTTGTGAGCAATCTCTCCAGCGAACCCCCGAGTCCCCAGCGGGCGGCGAGCAGTTCGAGCGCCTCGGGGTCGCGTGGCGCATGCGGCACCGCCGTGTCGACGTCCGGCAGCGGGACATCGGCCGCGACCAGTACGACCTTGGGCGCGACCTCGACGTACGGCCGTGACTCGTCGAGCCGCTTCCGCTGCGAGGGCGTCAGCTTCGCCCTCGGGTCGTCGACCGCGGCCATGATCCCGGCCAGGTCGCCGAACTCGGCCAGCAGCTTCGCGGCCGTCTTCTCGCCGATGCCCGGCACGCCCGGCAGCCCGTCGCTCGGGTCGCCGCGCAGCAGCGCCAGATCCGCGTACCCCTTCCCGTCCACCCCATACCTCTCGCGCAGCCAGGCCTCATCGGTCAGCTGCAGGGAGCCCACGCCCTTGAGCGGGTACAGGACACGCACCCCACGCTCGTCGTCGACCAGTTGGTACAGGTCCCGGTCGCCGGTGACGATGTCGACAGGGCCCTTCGCGCGCGCGGTGAAGGTGCCGATCACGTCGTCCGCCTCGTAGCCCGCGACGCCCACGCGCGCGATGCCGACCGCGTCCAGTACCGCCTCGATGACCGGCACCTGCGGCGACAGCGTGTCCGGCACCTCCTCCTCGTCCGGCCCCACCTCGCGCTCCTCGGCGACGCGGTGGGCCTTGTACGAGGGGATCAGGTCGACCCGCCACTGCGGACGCCAGTCCGCGTCCATGCACGCCACCAGGTGATCCGGGCGATGGTCCTTGACCAGCCGGTCGATGAACTCGAGCAGCCCGCGCACGGCGTTCACCGGCATGCCGTCCGGAGCCTTCACGGACTCCGGGACGCCGAAATAGGCGCGGAAATAGAGCGAGGCGGTGTCGAGAAGCATCAGTCGTCCGGTCACGCTCGCATCATGCCGTACGCCACTGACAGTCACCCGGCGCGCCACTTCCGGACGCTCCCCGAGGCCCGTTCCGCAGGCCGCGCGTTACCTGTGCGAAGTGCTGTGAACTGGCCCACTCCTCTGTTTGCCCACGTCGAGCAGGGGCAGGCGCGGCCACGGAGGGGGTCGGTTGTTCGCTCGACATCGCACCCGAAAACGTCAGCACCCGGCACTACCCAGCACCACCACACAGCACCACGAGGAGCACCCCTTGTCTTCCAGGCTTGAGGCCGAGCATCTGTACAAGGTGTTCGGCAGACGACCCGGCGACGCGGTCGCCCGACTAGAACAGGGAACCGACCGCGACGAACTGCGCGACGACGGCACCACCGCCGCCGTCATCGACGCCTCCATCACGGTCGAACCGGGCGAGATCTTCGTCGTCATGGGCCTGTCCGGCTCGGGCAAGTCGACGCTGCTGCGCATGCTCAACGGCCTGCTGGAACCCACTGCCGGACACGTCCGCTTCGACGGCCAGGACCTGACCGCGCTCGGCGACCGTGAACTGCGCGCACTGCGCGCGAACAAGATCAGCATGGTCTTCCAGCACTTCGCGCTCTTCCCGCACCGCAGCGTCCGCGAGAACGCCGCGTACGGCCTGTCCGTGCAGGGCGTGCCCCGCGCCGAGCGCGAGCGCCGCGCCGACGAGGCGCTCGCCCTGTGCGGTCTGGCCGGCTGGGAGGACTCGTGGCCCGACGAGCTGTCCGGCGGCATGCAGCAGCGCGTGGGCCTCGCCCGCGCGCTGGCCACCGACGCCGACCTGCTGCTCATGGACGAGTCGTTCAGCGCCCTCGACCCGCTGATCCGCCGGGACATGCAGGACCAGCTCCTGGAACTCCAGAAGACCCTGAAGAAGACCATCGTGTTCATCACCCACGACCTCAACGAGGCCATGCGCCTGGGCGACCGCATCGCCGTCATGCGCGACGGCCGCATCGTCCAGACGGGCACCGCCGAGGACATCCTCGTCCGCCCCGCCGACGACTACGTCGCCTCCTTCACCAAGGACGTCGACCGCACGCGCGTGCTCACTGCCGGCGCTGTCATGGACCGGGGGACGCGCGGCGACGAGGCCGACTGCGACTGCCCGACGGCGACGCCCGACACGCCGTTCACCGAACTGTGCGCGCTCAGCGCCCGTCTCTCCCACCCGGTCGCCGTGGTCACCGCGCCCCCGGACCGCCGACTCGTCGGGGTCGTACCGAGACAGCGCCTCGTCGGGTTCCTGGGCGACGAGCAGGGCGACCCCGAGCCCTGCGACAGCCCGAGCGCCCCGGCCCACGCGGAGGGGAAGGTGACCACCCGTGCCTAGGCTCCAGCTCGGCGACTGGGTCGACGACGGCGTCACCTGGCTCGTCAACCACATGTCCTGGCTCTTCGACGCGATCAAGACGGTCGTGGAGGGCCTGTACGACGGCATCAACGCGGTACTCACCGCCCCGGAGCCCCTCCTCCTGGCCGGCATCCTCGCGGTGGCCGCCTGGTGGCTGCGCGGCCTGGTCGCGGGCGTGCTCGCCTTCGCCGGATTCGCGCTCGTCGACTCCATGGCCCTGTGGGACCGCGCCATGTCGACGCTCGCCCTGGTGCTCGTCGCCACCCTCATCGCCCTGGTGATCTCGATTCCGCTGGGCATCTGGGCGGCCCGCTCCAGGACGGTCGGCGCCGTTCTGCGGCCCGTCCTGGACCTGCTCCAGACGATGCCGTCGATGGTGCTGCTGATCCCGGCGATCCTGTTCTTCGGCATGGGCGTCCCGGCGGGCGTCGTCGCCACCCTGATCTTCGCCCTCGCTCCCGGCGTACGCATGACCGAACTCGGCATCCGCCAGGTCGACGCCGAACTCGTCGAGGCCGCCGAGGCGTTCGGTACGCCGCCCCGCGACACACTGCTGCGCGTGCAGCTGCCGCTCGCCCTCCCGACGATCATGGCGGGCGTCAACCAGGTCATCATGCTCGGCCTGTCCATGGTCGTCATCGCCGGCATGGTCGGCACCGGCGGGCTCGGCGGTGCCGTCAACGAGGCCATCGGCCAGCTCGACATCGGGCTCGGCTTCGAGGCGGGGCTCGGCATCGTCGTCCTCGCCATCTACCTCGACCGGATGACCGGCGCGCTCGGCGCCCAGATCTCCCCGCTGGGCCGCCGCGCCGCCGCCAGGGCTCGCACCGCGGGCACCCCGAAGCTCTGGAACCACCGCCCCAGCCCGGTCGTCGCACTGGCCGGCGTGCTCGTCCTGGCGCTCGTCGCCGGCGGCCTCGGCGTCTTCGGCTCCTCCTCGCAGACCGCGCGGGCCGCCGGGACGGACGTGGGCCAGGGCAAGAAGGTCACCATCGGCTACATCCCCTGGGACGAGGGCATCGCCACCACGTTCCTGTGGAAGGAGCTCCTGGAGGAGCGCGGCTTCGACGTCACGACCACCCAGTACGCCGCCGGCCCGCTGTACACGGGCCTGGCCACCGGCCAGATCGACTTCCAGACGGACTCCTGGCTGCCCGTGACCCACGCCGAGTACTGGAAGAAGTACGGCGACCAGCTCGACGACCTGGGCAAGTGGTACGGCCCCACCTCCCTGGAACTGGCCGTCCCGTCGTACGTGAAGGGCGTCGACTCGCTCGCCGACCTCAAGGGACAGTCGTCGAGGTTCAAGGGGCGGATCGTCGGCATCGAACCCAGCGCCGGGATGATGGGCCTGCTCAAAGGCAAGGTCCTGGGGGAGTACGGCCTCGGCGACGAGTACCAGGTCGTCGACGGCTCCACCCCGGCCATGCTCGCCGAACTCAAGCGCGCGTACGCCAAGAAGGAACCGATCGTCGTCACCCTCTGGTCGCCGCACTGGGCGTACAGCGACTACGACCTGAAGAAGCTCAAGGATCCCAAGGGCGCCTGGGGCAAGGGCGACGGCGTGCACACGCTCGCCCGCAAGGGCTTCGCCGAGGACAACCCCGAGGTCGGCGCCTGGCTGAAGAACTTCTCCATGACCGAGGCACAGCTCACCGGCCTTGAGGCGCGCATCCAGCAGGCGGGCAAGGGCGGCGAACAGGACGCCGTCCGCGCCTGGCTGAAGGCGAACCCCGGGCTCGCAAGCAAATGGGCACCGGCCGCCGATCCCGAGGGGAAGAGCGGCGCGAAAGGGGTATCGAACAACTGAGGGAGCCGCTCAGGAGGGGTGGGTCGAAACCGGCGACACGCGCGCGTGCGGGTGTTTCCGGTGCGGCCCACCCCTCGCGGCGTTCCCGGGCACGGATGTCTCCGCGTACGAAAAGGATCCGGACAACCACGGAGTGCTATGCCCTCACCCCGGCCTGACCGCCGCGGCGGCCCGTCCCGCTGGTCAGCCGCCCCGCACGCGCGCGTGGGACCGCGCCGGAAGGGGCCGGGCGGCCCTTCTCCTGGCGTGAACCGTGGGGGTCGTACCCGACGGCGGACGACACCGATCTGACGGGCGCATGAAACGGTTTGACGAACATGCGTAGGGTGCAAGGAAGTCATCAGGGAACGCGTCGTGCATGTTTCGGAGACGATCCGGCGAACAGCCACCGAACACGCGGCGCGATGCGCTGTGATGGACGTACACGAACCGGGCGCGACGACGAGCCGAGGAGGGAGCCGGAGCTATGGGCGACCACAAAGAACAGCCCCTTCGGGTGGGCGCGGCCGTCCGGCGGCGGCGCCGGGCGCTGGAGCTCACCCTCGCCGTCGTGGCCGAACGCAGCGGGCTGTCGGTGCCCTTCCTGAGCCAGATCGAGAACGAGCGGGCGCGGCCCAGCCGCAGCTCCCTGGAGAAGGTCGCCGACGCCCTGCGCACCACCGCGGTCGAACTGCTCGCGGCGGCGGACCCGGCCTGCAGCGTCGACGTCGTCCGCGCGGACGCCCTCGAACCCGCCCTCGACGAACCCCGGGTGCGCTCCCTCGTCCGAGGACACCAGCAGCTGCACGCGATGGAGTTCACCGGCGACCACGACGCGGGCCGCGAGTTCCAGCACCGCAACGACGAGCTGATGTACGTCGCCGACGGCGCCGTGGAGATCGAGGCGGAGGGCCGCGCACACCGGCTCGGCCGCGGTGACACGCTGTACCTGACCGGTGGCGTACGGCACCGCTGGCGGGCGACCGTGCCGGACACCCGGGTGATCGTGGTGGCGGTGGCCGAGCACATCGAGGCGGTGCAGGAAGGGCGCCGCTGAGACACGGCAGCCGCGTTCGCCGTCAACTCGTATCCGGTGCGCAGCAGTTGAGGAAACCCACCATGAGAGTGATTTCGCTGGTGCCGTCCCTGACGGAGGCGGTGGCGGTCACCGTGCCGGGCGCTCTCGTCGGGGTCACCGACTGGTGCAGCCACCCGGCCGACCTCGGTGACGACGTCGTATGCGTCGGCGGCACCAAGAACCCCAAGGTCGAGCAGATCGTCGCGCTCGCCCCGGATCTGGTCGTCGCCAACGAGGAGGAGAACCGCGAACCCGACCTGGCCGCCCTGCGCGAGGCGGGCATCGAGGTGCTGCTCACCGAGGTGCGGGACGTCCCGCAGGCCTTCCGGGAACTGGAGCGGGTGGTGACGGCATGCGGGGCCGCATCGCGCCCCCGGTGGCTCGACGAGGCGGAGACGGCGTGGTCGGCGCCGGAGCGCTGGTGGAGCACGGCCACCGACCTGCGGACGACCGCTGTCGTGCCGATCTGGCGGCGACCCTGGATGGTGTGCGGCCGGGACACCTTCGCGGGTGACGTGCTGGCGCGGCTGGGCGTCGACAACGTGTACGCGTCCCACGCCGAACGCTATCCGCGCGTGCCGATCGAGGAGCTGCGAGCCGCCGCCCGGCCCGGGATCGTCGTGCTGCCGGACGAGCCGTACCGCTTCACGGCCGAGGACGGTCCCGAGGCGTTCGACGGGGTGCCGTACGCGCTCGTCAGCGGGCGCCACCTCACCTGGTACGGGCCGTCACTGGCCGAGGCGCCGCGGGTGCTGGGCGAGGCCCTGCGAGCAGCTCACCGCTGACCACGCCCCGGACGGTACGGACGGTGGCCCCCGCCCAGGCGGCGACGAGCAGGACGTACAGGGCGACGGCGAGAACGCCGAACACGGCGATCCCGGTGTGCCGGGCGAGGCCCGCAGCCCCCGTCGCACAGGTGCCCACCGGGAAGGTGAAGGCCCACCAGGTCATCGCGAAGCCCATGCCCCGGCGCCGGGCACGCAGCACCAGAACGCCGGCGAGGGCGAGCCACAGCAGGGCGAAGCCCATGACGGGGACGCCGTAGAGGACGGCGGCGCCGGCGGCGGTGGCATGCGGGGCGGGTACGACGCCCGGGGCGAGGTCGGCGAAGTTGCCGGCGGCGGTGGTGGACTGGCCGAGCGGGCCCAGCGCCAGGAACAGGGTCGGGGTGAGGGCGAGCGGGAGCGGACCGCTCGTGAGGAGACGGGCCACGACGACCGGCAGCATCACCAGCGTCGCGAGCAGACTCGTGCCGAACATCGCCAGGCAGGCGATCAGCAGCGTCCGCTGCCCCTGCCCGGGCGGGAGGTGCGGGACGAGAAGCGGACCGAGCGCCGCGGACACCATGGGCGCGACGACGGGCAGCAGCCATACGGGGCTGGGGGTGCCACCGCGCACGACCAGGAGACAGGGGACCGCGACGGCCGCGACGAGCCCGACGAGCGTCCCGGCGGTGAAGAGGATGGCGTCGAGGGCGACGGCGGCCGGTACACCGATCCAGTCCCGCCCGACGACGAGGGCGCCGCCTCCGACCGCCGTCAGGGCCATGGCGAGACAGCCGTAGAAGGGTGCCGTGGAGGGGTCGAGGAGGTGGGCGCGGGCCTGGTCGCGGTGGTGGACCCAGTGCAGGGCACGGGCGCAGAGCAGCGCGAGCAGGAGGGCGAGGGAGAGGGCCCAGACGGCCGTGCAGACGGTACGCAGTCCCGGGATGCCGTCCGCGCCGGGGAGCCCGGCGCCCGCGGTGCCCACGATGGCGGTGCCCATGACGGGGGCGTACCAGTTGGGGCCGAGGTGGCGGAGGCCGGCGAGGGGGAGGGGGCGCACGGAGTGGGGGCGCTGGGGCTGGGTCTCGAGGCCGGCGAGTGGGCGGGGGTGGGCGGCGGTTGCGGTGACTGCGGTTGCCATGGCCCCACGCTCGCGCGGGGTGAGGGCGGTCACCAGGGGGTTCGGATGAATGAGGGCATAAGCTGGATCTATGGGCGATGTGGAGGGCAGGGCCGCGCGGTCGGCGGGGGTCGCGCACCGGGTCCCGGACCTCGGCGCGATGGAGCTGCTCCTCGCGGTCGCGCGGCTGGGCAGTCTCGGGCGGGCCGCGCAGGAACTCGGCGTCACACAGCCGGCCGCCAGCAGCCGTATCCGGTCGATGGAACGCCAGCTGGGCGTGGCTCTCGTGGACCGCTCACCGCGCGGCTCCCGGCTCACGGACGCCGGTGTGCTCGTCACCGACTGGGCCCGGCGGGTCGTCGAGGCGGCGGAGGCGTTCGACGCCGGGGCGCAGGCCCTGCGGGCGCGGCGCGACTCCCGGCTGCGGGTGGCGGCGAGCATGACGATCGCCGAGTACCTGCTGCCGGGCTGGCTGCTGGCGCTGCGCGCGCTGCGTCCCGAGACGGCGGTGTCGTTGCTGGCCGGGAACTCGGCGACGGTGGCGGAGCGCGTCCTGGCGGACGAGGCGGACCTCGGGTTCGTGGAGGGGACGGGCGTACCGAGCGGTCTTGACTCGACGGTCGTCGCCAAGGACCGGCTGATCGTCGTCACCGCGCCGGGACATCCGTGGGCGCGGCGGCGGAAGCCGGTGGGGGCACAGGAGTTGGCGGTGACGCCGTTGATCCTGCGGGAGGAGGGGTCGGGGACGCGGCAGGTGCTGGACACCGCGTTGGGCGGGCTGGCGCGTCCGCTGATCGAGCTGTCGTCGACCACGGCGGTGAAGGCTTCGGCGGTGGGTGGGGCGGGGCCGGCGGTGCTGAGTGAACTGGCGGTGGGGGAGGAGTTGGCGACGCGGCGGTTGGTGTGTGTGCCGTTGGACGGGGTGCGGTTGGATCGGGAGTTGCGGGCGGTGTGGCCGGTGGGGCATCGGCCCGTTGGGCCGGCTCGGGAGTTGTTGGGGTTGACCCGGGGGTGAGTTCGCCCCCGCCGCCCCTATCCGTCCCATCCCTGGGGGCTGCGCCCCCAGAGCCCCCTACGGCCCTGAACGGGCCTTGTCCTCAAGCGCCGGACGGGCTGAAAGCAGCCGCCACCAGTGACTCCATGACCCGCGTGTCCTCTCCCATCTCCGGGTGCCACTGCACCCCAAGTACCCACCCGGCGTCGGCATCCTCCGTCTCCACCGCCTCCACCGTGCCGTCCGTCGCGTACGCCGAGGCCAGTAGGCCCCGGCCCAGGCGGTCCACCGCCTGGTGGTGGTACGTCGGGACCGATGTCTCCTCCGGTACCGCGTCCTCGTAGCGGGTGCCCGGTACCGGCTTCACGGTGTGGTGGCCGAAGGCGCCCGGGGTCCGCGCGTGGCCGTCGATGTGCTGGACGAGGGTGCCGCCCAGGGCCACGTTCAGCAGCTGCATGCCCCGGCAGATGCCCAGCAGCGGTGTGCCGGACGTCAACGCCGCCTCGATCAGGGCGAGTTCCCAGGCGTCCCGCGCCTCGGCCGGCGGG
Organism: Streptomyces sp. ME02-8801-2C; assembly: GCF_033793965.1. NCBI lineage: Bacteria > Bacillati > Actinomycetota > Actinomycetes > Kitasatosporales > Streptomycetaceae > Streptomyces > Streptomyces sp. ME02-8801-2C. The sequence goes on from NZ_JARAXP010000007.1 coordinate 290,134, forward strand.
CCCGTGCGCGGGTCGCGCTCCGCACCGTAGCGGGACGGATCGACATCGGGACCGCCCGCGATCACGACCCCGTCGAGCCGGGCGACCGTCGCCGCGGCGTGGGCCGGGGCGTCCGGCGGGAGCATCGCGGCGATGCCCCCGGCCCGCTGTACGAGCTGCGGATACCCGGCCGGCAGTAGCGCCGCGGGCAGCTCCCAGACCCCCCAGCGCGTGCTGGACTCGAGATACGTGCTGACGCCGATGAGCGGTCGTCGTCCGGTCGTCGGTGTCACGAGGGGCTCCCTGGCATCCGGTAGAGAATCAATGGCGTACGGCCATACCTTTGCCGACCCTCGCCCCGGGTGGCAACCCCGTCACGCCAGGAACCCCCGCAACAGGGCCGCCGTCCCCGAGCAGTGCTCCCGCATCATCTCGCGCGCCCCTTCCGTGTCCCCGTCGAGCACCGCGTCGACCAGTGCCGCGTGCTGGCGCTGGGAGTGCTCCAGGTTGCGTACCAGGAGCGGGATGCAGTCCAGCAGGTCGTTCACCTTCGCCCGTACCGCCGCGTACTGCGAGGTCAGCGTCGGGGAGCCGCAGAGTTCGGCCAGGGTGAGGTGGAGCAGCGTGTCCAGGCGGCGGTAGTCCGCGAGGGGCGCGTCCTGGGTGCGGACCAGCGCGTCCCGCAGCCGGTCCGCCTGTTCCGGGGACAGCCCGTGCTGGGCGCACAGTCCCGTCGCGCCCACCTCCAGGACCTCCCGGAAGCGCAGTACGTCCTCGAGGTCCACCGCGCTGATCCGTCTGCGCAGCTCGTCCTCGCCGCCCGCGTCACCGCGCGGCAGCACGAACGTGCCGCCGTACCGGCCGCGCCGCGACTCCACGAGCCCCTGGTCCTGGAGCACCTTCAGCACCTCGCGCAATGTCACCCGGCTGATCCCGAGCCGGTCCGCGAGTTCGCGCTCGGCCGGCAGCCGTTCGCCGCCCGGTACCAGACCCAGCCGAACGACCTGCAGGATCTGTTCCAGTGCCTCCTCGAACCCGTTGCCCGCCCGCACAGGCCGCAGCACCGGCGTCAACCGGTCCTCCAAGCCGCCATCGGCGTCCAGCGACATCTCGCCGTGCCCCCTTCCCAAGCAATGGTTCTCGGCAATACCTTATGGCTTCCGGGCCCGGCCGAAAAAACGCGCAGAAGCCGAAGGAGCTTTCCCGTGGCAGACCGCACACCCCCGCTCGGCGTCGAGGAGCTGCACGCCCTCGTCGCGAGCGGTGAGATCGACACTGTTGTCCTGGCCTTCCCCGACATGCAAGGGCGGCTCCAGGGCAAGCGGTTCGCCGCTCGCTTCTTCCTCGACGACGTCCTGGAGCACGGCACCGAGGGCTGCAACTACCTCCTCGCCGTCGACACCGAGATGAACACCGTCGACGGCTACGCGATGTCCTCCTGGGAGCGGGGGTACGGCGACTTCGCCATGCATCCCGACCTGTCGACGCTCCGGCGGCTGCCCTGGAACGCGGGCACTGCGTTCCTCGTCGCCGACCTCGCCTGGAACGACGGGACCCCGGTCGTGGCCGCGCCCCGCCAGATTCTTCGCCGCCAGCTCGAGCGCCTCGCCGAGCACGGGTTCAGCGCCAAGGTCGGGACCGAGCTCGAGTTCATCGTCTTCAAGGACACCTACGAGCAGGCCTGGGACGCGAACTACCGCGGGCTGACCCCGGCCAACCAGTACAACATCGACTACTCGGTCCTCGGCACCGGCCGTATCGAGCCCCTGCTGCGCCGCATCCGGAACGAGATGACGGCCGCCGGGCTGATCGTCGAGTCCGCCAAGGGCGAGTGCAACCCGGGCCAGCACGAGATCGCCTTCAAGTACGACGACGCCCTCGTCACCTGCGACCAGCACGCCGTCTACAAGACCGGCGCCAAGGAGATCGCCAGCCAGGAGGGCGTCTCGCTCACCTTCATGGCCAAGTACAACGAGCGCGAGGGCAACTCCTGCCACATCCACCTCTCGCTCGCCGACGCCGACGGCACGAACGTCATGGCCGGTACCGCCGCCGACCCCGGCGGGATGTCCGAGGTCATGCGGTACTTCCTCGCCGGGCAGCTCGCCGCCCTGCGGGACTTCTCGCTGCTGTACGCGCCCAACATCAACTCGTACAAGAGGTTCCAGCCCGGTTCCTTCGCGCCGACCGCCGCCGCCTGGGGGTACGACAACCGCACCTGCGCGCTGCGGGTGGTCGGCCACGGGCGGTCCATGCGGTTCGAGAACCGGCTGCCCGGCGGTGACGTCAACCCGTACCTCGCCGTCGCGGGGCTCGTCGCCGCGGGGCTGTACGGCATCGAGCAGAAGCTGGAGCTGCCGGAGGCGTGCGCGGGCAACGCCTACGCCGGCGACTACGCCCACGTCCCCACCACCCTGCGCGAGGCCGCCGAACTGTGGGAGAACAGCCCCATCGCCCAGGCCGCCTTCGGTGACGAGGTGGTCGCCCACTACCGCAACATGGCCCGCGTCGAACTCGACGCCTTCGACGCCGCGGTGACCGACTGGGAGCTTCGCCGCTCCTTCGAACGCTTGTGAGAGGTCCTTTCTTGTCGTACGAGCATGAGCGCGAACTCGCGTCCGAGCGTGAGCTTCGCGTCCTCAATCCCGCCACCGAGGACGTCGTCGCCACCGTCCCCGCCGCCACCCGGGAGGACGTCGACGCGGCCGTCCGGCGGGCCGCGCACGCGCAGACGCGCTGGGCGGCCCTCGCGCCCGGCGACCGCGCCCGCCTGCTGCGCCGCTTCGCCGCCACGGTCGACGAACACCTCGAGGAACTGGCCCAGTTGGAGGTGCGGGAAGCCGGGCACGTCATCGGCAACGCGCGCTGGGAAGCGGGCAACGTCCGTGACCTGCTCGACTACGCGGCCGGGGGAGTGGAGCGGCTGACCGGACGGCAGATCCCGGTCGCCGGCGGCCTCGACATCACCATCCTCGAACCGCTCGGCGTCGTCGGCGTCATCGCGCCCTGGAACTTCCCGATGCCGATCGCCGCCTGGGGTACGGCTCCCGCGCTCGCCGCCGGCAACGCGGTGATTCTCAAGCCCGCCGAGACGACCCCGCTGACCGCCCTGCGGCTGGCCGAACTCGCCCTGGAGGCAGGCCTGCCCGAGCACCTCTTCCAGGTGCTGCCCGGCCACGGTCCCGTCGCGGGCAACGCGCTCGTCGAACACCCCGGCGTCGCGAAGATCGTCTTCACCGGGTCGACCGGCGTGGGCAAGCAGGTGCTGGCGAAGGGGTCCGCACTCCTCAAGCGCGTCACCCTCGAACTCGGCGGCAAGAGCCCCAACATCGTCTTCGCCGACTCGGACCTCGAGGCCGCCGCGGCGGCAGCGCCCATGTCGTTCCTCGACAACTCCGGCCAGGACTGCTGCGCCCGCACCCGCATCCTCGTCCAGCGCTCCGTGTACGACCGCTTCCTCACCCTCCTCGCCCCCGCCGTGGAGTCCGTCCTCGTCGGCGACCCGGCGGACGAGAAGACCCAGATGGGCCCGCTGATCTCCAGGGCCCAACTGGACCGCGTACGCGCGTACGTCACCGACGAGCTGGCCGGCATCCGGGGCGAGGCGCCCACAGGGCCCGGCTTCTGGTTCCCGCCAACGGTCCTCACCGATGTCGACCCGCACGCGCGCGTGGCCGTCGAGGAGGTCTTCGGCCCCGTCGCCGTCGTGCTCCCCTTCGACGACGAGGTGGACGCCGTGGCACTCGCCAACGGCACCGACTACGGCCTCTCCGGCTCCATCTGGACCCGGGACGTCGGCCGCGCCCTGCGCGTGTCGCAGGCCGTCAGGGCAGGCAACCTGTCCGTCAACTCGCACTCCAGCGTGCGCTATTGGACCCCCTTCGGCGGCTTCAAGCAGTCCGGGATCGGGCGCGAGCTCGGGCCGGACGCCCTGACCGCCTTCACCGAGACGAAGAACGTCTTCATCAGCACGGAAGGCCCCGCACAGTGACCGAATCGACCGAACAGAACGTCTGCCGCCGCCTGGTCGGCCGTACCGCCGTCATCACCGGCGCGGGCAGCGGCATCGGCCTCGCCACCACGCGCCGGCTCGCCTCCGAGGGCGCGCACGTCGTCTGCGGCGACGTCGACGAGGCGCGTGGCAAGGCCGCCGCCGACGAGGTGGGCGGGATCTTCGTCAAGGTCGACGTCACCGACCCCGAGCAGGTCGAGGCGCTCTTCAAGACGGCGTACGACACCTACGGCAGCGTCGACATCGCGTTCAACAACGCCGGTATCTCGCCGCCCGACGACGACTCCATCCTGGACACCGGCCTCGAGGCGTGGAAGCGCGTCCAGGAGGTCAACCTGACCTCCGTCTTCCTGTGCTGCAAGGCCGCGATCCCCTACATGCGCCGTCAGGGCAAGGGCTCGATCATCAACACGGCCTCGTTCGTGGCGAGGATGGGTGCGGCGACGTCCCAGATCTCGTACACCGCGTCCAAGGGCGGTGTCCTCGCCATGACCCGTGAACTGGGCGTGCAGTTCGCCCGGGAGGGCATCCGCGTCAACGCCCTCTGCCCGGGGCCGGTCAACACCCCGCTCCTGCAGGAACTGTTCGCCAAGGACCCCGAGCGCGCCGCCCGCCGGCTCGTCCACATCCCGGTCGGGCGGTTCGCCGAGGCCGAGGAGATCGCCGCCGCGGTCGCCTTCCTGGCCAGCGACGACTCGTCCTTCGTCAACGCCACCGACTTCCTGGTGGACGGCGGCATCGCGGGTGCGTACGTCACGCCGGTGTAGGCGGCCGGCCACCGGCCGTGCGTACGTTCGGGGCTGCCCCCGCCGCATCCCGGCGGGGGCGGGGGCGTGCCCGTAACGGCCCCGGTCAGTGGCGCGGGCAGCCCTGAACGAAGCCCACGGGGACGATTCCCGCAGGACAGGGGACGATCCGGGCAGAAGCCCCAGGTGCCCCGGACTGGTTCCCGTTCGGTGGGGGTCAACCCGTAGAGTGACGCTTCACGCAGGGAGGAGCCACCGCGCGCGGAGGTACGCGCCCGGATGGGCGCCCGCCCGCGCGGGTATGCGTGCCCGGGACGGCCGCGTCCCGCGCCGCACGGACTCCGCCGGCCCTGCGCCGGTACGAGGAAACGGGGGGTGCATGAGCACGGAAGCGCGCCGCGCCTCCATCCCCCCGCGCCCGGCCACACCCACGTCACCGACGGAGCCATCGGCCACGCACGGTACGGGTGAGACGGTTAGGGACGCCCCGGACGTGTCCGGTGCGTCGGACGCGGCGGGTACGCCCCGCTCGACAGGGGCCGCCGCCCACCAGGACGCGGCGACCGGCGACGGGTCGAACACGCCCCGAGTGGCGTCGCCCCCGTCGGCCCCCCGCACGGGACGTGGAGACGGAACGCGAACGTCCGGTACTGCTTCGGACCCGGTGACTTCCGGCTCGACGCCCCCCGATGGGCCGGCCACCCCGGCGCCGACACGGAACCCGGCCCGATCCGCCGCCCCGCCCCGCTTCCCGTACCTGCGCGCACGCTCCCACGAGGGCACAGACCCCATAGCCCCGCCCCCGCCGCCGGCCTCCTCCGCCCGGCTCCCCGACGCACCGCCCGCAGGCCGTGCCCCGACACCGCCGCGCCCGCGCCCCGACCTCCCGCCGCGCCCGACGCACCAACCGCCGGTGGCGCCCTGGCGCCCGACGGTCCCCGCGGACCCCGAGTCGGACACGACCAGGCGCCTGCGCAAGTTCCCGCCGCCGTTCGAGCCGCGCGAGACGCCCCCCGGCTCGAACGGCACGACCCGGCCAACGAGCCCCACAGGCGTGCCCCCCACCCCGCCCAAGTCCGGACCGCGCCCCTCGGACCAGCCCCTCGCCCCAACAGGCCGCCCATACCTTCCGGACCCACCCCAGCAAGCGAACGGCCGTCCAGCCGGCGCTGAGACACCGGCGAGGCACACCGATCCGCCCCGCCCGGGGAGCGCGCCCGCTGCGCCGATGGGCCGTTCGTACCGCCCGATCCCGTCCCAGGCGCCGACCGGCCGGCCGGGTGCCGCCGCGATGCCCTCGGTGCCGGCTGATCCGCCTCGCCCTGCCAGCGCGCCCGGCGCGCAGACCGTGGGCCGCCCCTATCGGCCCGACCCGTCGCAGGCGGCGAGCGGCCGGCCGGGTGCCGCCGAGATGCCTGCGACGCCCGCCGAACCACCCCGTCCCGTCGGTGCCCCCTCCGCGCCCACCGGCCGCCCGTATCTCCCCGACCCTCCCCCGTTCCAGGCGCCGACCAGCCGGCCGGGCGCCGCCGCGATGCCCTCGGCGCCCGCTGATCCGCCTCGCCCCGCGAGCGCGCCCGGAGCACCCGATCCCGCCCTCTCCTGGAGTGCCCCGTACGGCGACACCGGTGGCCTCGGTTCCGGGCGGCCCATCGTTTCGCTGGCTCAGCCCGATGTGTACGGGCGTGAGGTGCGGTCCCGGTCGTTCAGTGGGCGGGCGCTGCTCGCCGTCGCCTGTGCCGTGCTCGGGCTCGGGCTCATCGGCGGGGCGCTGACCGGGAGTTGGCTCACCGGAGACGACTCGGGTGACCTCGGCGCGCGTACCGCGTTCACCGCGGCCGGGAACCTCTGGCACAGCGTCCCCGTGGACCAGCTCTTCCCGCCCACCGTCGAGGGCGACGGAGCCGGCCCCGGCGGCGCCGACCGGACCTGGATCCGGATCGCCGTCGCGCCCGACACCGGCTGCGCCGACGCCTTCGACCCGCTGCTGCGCCAGGCCCTCGCCCCCGTCGGCTGCCAGCGACTCCTGCGCGCCACCTACACCGACGAGACCCAGAGTTACGTCACCACCGTCGGCCTGCTCTTCACCAAGGCCGACGAGGCGGCGATGAACGCCCTGCGCACCCGCTTCGGCAAAGAGAACCTCGACCGTCGTACGGACCTGATGCCCCGCCCCTACGCCGCGAAGAACACCGTCGCCGCCGGCTTCAAGGACGCCCAGCGCGCATCCTGGACCATCTCCGTCCTCACCGACGCCCCCGTCGTCGCGTACGCCGTCTCCGGCTGGGCCGACGGCCGCAAGGTCGACACCCCGCAGCCCGCCGAGGAGGCCATCGCGCCCGGCGGCACCACGGCCGTCGACCAGGCGGGCCTCGGCAACGAGGCGAAGGGGCTGGCCGACCGCGTCGAACGGGCCCTGCGCAAGAACGTCGGCTCGGCCGCGAAGCAGCCGTCATGACCCGTACCCCCACCCGTACCGGCACCCGCACGGCCCGGAGCGGCCTCCTCGTCCTCCTCCTCGCCGGCTCCCTCGCCCTCCTGCCCACCACAACCGCGTACGCCGACGGCATCCGGAGCCAGCAGTGGGCCCTGGACGCCATGCACATGCAGGAGGCCTGGCGGACGACCAAGGGCAAGGGCATCACCGTCGCCGTCCTCGACACCGGCGTAGAAGCCAACCACCCCGACCTCGTCGGCAACGTCCTCAAGGGCAAGGACCTGGTCGGCTTCGGAGCGAGCCGGGGCAACCCGTACTGGGCCAAGCACGGCACCGCCATGGCCGGCATCATCGCCGCTCACGGCCACGGCTACGACGACGAGGACGGCGTCGTGGGCATCGCCCCCGAGGCGAAGATCCTGCCGATCCGGGTGATCCTCGAGGACGGCGACTCGGCTCGCCGCAAGGCCCGCAACACGCGCGGCAACGCCCTCGCCGAAGGCATCCGCTGGGCCGCGGACCAGGGCGCCGACGTCATCAACCTCTCCCTCGGCGACGACTCCAAGTCCGCGCATCCCGAGCCCGCCGAGGACGAGGCCGTCCAGTACGCCCTGGAGAAGGGCGCCGTCGTCGTCGCCTCGGCCGGCAACGGCGGCGAGAAGGGCGACCACATCTCCTACCCGGCCGCCTACCCCGGCGTGATCGCCGCGACCGCCGTCGACAAGTACGGCGTCCGCGCCCCCTTCTCCACCCGCCGCTGGTACGCCACCGTCAGTGCCCCCGGCGTCGGCGTCGTCATCGCGGCCCCCGACGAGCGCTACTACGAGGGCTGGGGCACGAGCGCCGCCGCCGCGTTCGTCTCCGGCACCGTCGCCCTCATCAAGGCCGCCCATCCCGGACTGTCCCCGGCACAGATCAAGAAGCTCCTGGAGGACACGGCCCGCAATGAACCGGAGGGCGGCCGGGACGACTCCCGGGGCTACGGTTTCATCGACCCGGCGGCGGCCCTCGAGGCGGCGGGCAGGCTCAAGCCGGAAGAGCTCGACTCGGCCGCGTACGGCAAGAAGTACTTCGGCGCCGGCCCGTCCCCCGTGCTCCCGGAGGACGACTCCTTCGACTGGGCCGGCCCGGTGGCGGGCGGCCTCGGTGTCGCGCTCCTGCTCGCCGCCGTCCCCCTGTGGCGAGGCCGCCGCAGGACCGTCGAGCCCCCCGCCCACGACTCGTACGACGACGACTTCTAGACCCGGCTTTCCAGACCCGGTGAACCCGGGCCGGTGGCAGCGTCATTGACGGACGTCAAGAACTGCCCGCGGTACCGGACTTCGTGGTGAGCGCCGAGACCGCCGCACGTGCCGCCGACTCCACCAGCGAAACCCCCTTCGCCTTCGTCGTGTTGCCGTTCGACACCACCGCGACGAGGAACTCCCGCCCGTCCGCCGCCGTCACCCGTCCGATGCTGTTGATGTCCCACAGCCCGGTCGCCGTACGCGGCAACCACCCGTTCTTCAGGGCGAATCGACCACCCGAGGCACCGCCCGCAGCCGCGGCCGACACTCCCCAGTCCTGGTCCTCGGCGATGGTGGACATCAAGCCCTGGAGATACGTCCGCGACGCCCCACTCAGCACCGAATCCGCCCCGGAGGTGGCGAACACCTGCTGGAGCAGGGTGAGTTGATCGGCCGCCGTGGTCTGGGTCAGGCCCCACAGCGCACCCGAGCCACCCTCCGTGTCCGTCAGCCCGAAGCGCTTGTTGGCGGCGCCGAGTCCCGCCGCCCTCCCGATCGCCGTCCACAGCGCCGACGCCGAGGCGTTGTCACTGACCTCGATCATCGAGGTGGCGTACTGCTTCTCCCGCGCCGTGAGACCCCGGTCCTCGTCCTGCGCCTGGAGCAGCAGCGTCGCCAGGATGTCCACCTTGACGATGCTCGCCGTGTCGAACTGCCCGTCCCCGTAGGTGGCGTGGTCGCCCGACTCGACGTCGAGCACCGCCACGGACACCTCGGCCCCGTCCTCGGCCGCCGCGATCACCGGTTTCATCGCCTCGGAGAGCAGAGTGTCCGGTTCCACCGTGGGCTGTACGACGGGTTCCACCGACGCCTCCTCGCTCGCTTCGGCCCGTACGGGCGCTGCCGCCGCCGACGTCACGCGTCCCACCGCCGTGTGAGCCTGTGCCTTCACATACGCGGTGGCCGCGCCCGTACCACCCATGACGATCGCGGAGGCGGCGACGACCAGGACGACGGACCGGCGCCGGGGAACTCTCTCAGAGGCCATGCCGTGATGCTGGCGGCCGTGACTGTGCGGTTGATTAGCCGAATGTTAGATGTGTGTCAGCGATGGCTGAGAATCCCGTGAAACCGGTGAACGCCGGGTTTCCGGGGCGGCGAAGGCCCAGGAGCGATCCCCCGATAGGGTCGGTCACCGTGGCGAACAAGAACATTCCCGACTCCGGCTTCCCCGACGACGACGGCGGCGCCGACCCCGGGCTGAGCGCCGCGCTGGCGGCCTGGGCCGAGGACCGTACCGCCGTCGGACCGGTACTGGCGGCTCTCAAGGGAGCCCGACTGCTCGTCCCCGTCGTCGCCGTGCTCGGTGAGGTCGAGGAGGACGCGAACGGTCTGCGCCACGAGAAGACCAGCGACATGGCCGTACCCACGCTCAAGGCCGGCGACCGGACCGCCCTGCCCGCCTTCACGTCCACCGACTCGCTCGCCCGCTGGGACCCGGCCGCCCGCCCCGTCGCCGTACCCCTGCGCCAGGCCATCCAGGCGGCCGTGCACGAGAAGGCGGACACGATCGTCCTCGACCTGGCCGGACCCGTACCGTACGAGCTGACCGGCCCGGCGCTGCGCGCGCTCGCCGAGGGGCGTACGACCACCGATCCGCTCGCCGACCCCGCCGTGGTCGACGCCGTACGGGCCGTCGTGGCCGCCGAGCCCGCCGTGGTCCGCGCCCATCTGGGCCCGGGCCGGGCCGACGGCACCCTCGCGCTCGTACTGGACCCGGCCGCGGCCCCCGCCGAGGCCGCCCGCGCGGTCGCCGAGAGGCTGGCCGCCGACGAAACACTGAGGGCCCGCCTGGTGCGCGGCCTCGACCTGGCACTCCTGCCGGCCGAGGCGACGCCCCCCGGCGAGCCCCTCTACGTGCGTTCCCGAGCGGCTTCCTAGCCGTAGACCGGGCCCGTGTACTTCTCGCCCGGGCCCTGCCCCGGGTCGTCGGGGACCAGGGACGCCTCGCGGAAGGCGAGCTGGAGCGACTTCAGACCGTCGCGCAGGGGGGCCGCGTGGAAGGAGCTGATCTCCGTCGTGCTCGCGTCGAGCAGCCCGGCGAGGGCGTGCACCAGCTTGCGGGCCTCGTCCAGGTCCTTGTACTTGTCGCCCTCGTCGGTCAGGCCGAGCTTCACGGCGGCGGCGCTCATCAGGTTCACCGCGACCGTCACGATCACCTCGACCGCCGGAACCTCGGCGATGTCGCGGGTCATGGCGTCGAAGTCGGCACCCGGGGAAGCGTTCTCGGAACTCTGGGGAGGGGTCTCACTCATGACCCACACGATAGGCCCCGGCGGTACGGCACCCTTGTGCGGGCGCCCGGTACCCGACGGTTAGCACCACCTCCTACTTGGTGCTAACCTTTTGTAACGACCGGCTGGACATTCACGTGCCCGGCCCACAAGTGGAGGCTCCGATCTCCCACCCGACCGTCCTCACGGATGGCGGGTCACTCCGGTCAGGCGGCCACCATCGTTCCGTACGGACGATGGAGTCGCCCGATGTGCGCCCCGCGGTTGACCGCGGCGGTGCTCCGGTATTCCTTTGGAGCCCCGCCTGTGTCCCGTCGGGGCATTTTTCATGCGCCCCGGTAGTTGGTCCCATTGTCATCAGAGACATACGCGACGGTCCGCCAGACCGCCGTGTGGTGCTACCGAGGAGGATCCATCAGCACCGAGCCCCGCATCAACGACCGGATTCGCGTTCCCGAAGTGCGACTTGTCGGTCCCAGCGGCGAGCAGGTCGGGATTGTTCCGCTTGCCAAGGCCCTGGAGCTTGCGCAGGAGTACGACCTCGACCTGGTCGAGGTGGCGGCGAGCGCGCGCCCGCCGGTCTGCAAGCTCATGGACTACGGGAAGTTCAAGTACGAGTCGGCCATGAAGGCCCGTGAGGCGCGCAAGAACCAGGCGCACACGGTCATCAAGGAAATGAAGCTCCGGCCGAAGATCGACCCGCACGACTACGACACCAAAAAGGGTCACGTCGTCCGGTTCCTCAAGCAGGGCGACAAGGTCAAGATCACGATCATGTTCCGTGGTCGCGAGCAGTCCCGGCCCGAGCTGGGCTACCGGCTGCTGCAGCGGCTCGCCTCGGACGTCGAGGACCTCGGGTTCATCGAGTCGAACCCGAAGCAGGACGGCCGAAACATGATCATGGTTCTCGGTCCGCACAAGAAGAAGACCGAGGCGATGGCCGAGGCCCGTGAGGCTCAGGCGGCCCGCAAGGCGGAAGCGAAGGCCAACCCGGGCAAGTCGCAGAACGCCGCGGAGACCGACGGAGTCGACGAGAACACCGCCGACGACGTGGACATCGCCGAGGAGAGCGCCGAGGCTCCGGCCGAGGCATCAGCCGAGGTCTGATCCCCGGGCTCACGCCCAGGGATGCCAACCCATACACATGACGTTCCACCGTGCCCGGTTTCACGACCGGGCACCGGAACGCCACTGACGAGGAGAGAACGGCGCTATGCCGAAGAACAAGTCGCACAGCGGTGCCAGCAAGCGCTTCAAGATCACCGGCTCCGGCAAGGTGCTCCGCGAGCGCGCCGGCAAGCGCCACCTGCTCGAGCACAAGTCGTCCCGCGTGACGCGCCGCCTCACCGGCACCGCCGAGATGGCCCCGGGCGACGCCGCGAAGATCAAGAAGCTTCTCGGCAAGTGACGTACCGGCGCCCGAGCGCCGTACGTACATCTGAAGACCGGGACCCCATCGAAATCGGGCCGTGTGAGGACCACCACGGCCCCGCTGCAAGGAGTTAAAAGTGGCACGCGTCAAGCGGGCAGTAAACGCCCACAAGAAGCGCCGGGCGATCCTCGAAGCCGCCTCCGGCTACCGCGGTCAGCGTTCGCGCCTGTACCGCAAGGCCAAGGAGCAGGTCACCCACTCGCTGGTCTACAACTACAACGACCGCAAGAAGCGCAAGGGCGACTTCCGTCGGCTGTGGATCCAGCGCATCAACGCCGCCGCCCGCGCCAACGGCATCACGTACAACCGCTTCATCCAGGGCCTGAACGCGGCGAACATCGAGGTCGACCGCAAGATCCTGGCCGAGCTGGCCGTCAACGACGCGGGTGCGTTCGCCGCGCTCGTCGAGGTCGCGCAGAAGGCGCTGCCGGCGGACGTCAACGCGCCCAAGGCGGCGTGACGCTCGCGCTGGCTTGAGCGGCTTGTGAAGTGATCCCGGGCCCACAGGTGTTCGCCGCCTGTGGGTCCGGGCGTTTTTTGGGTGCGTTGTCGGGTGCGGGTCCGGTGGGGGTTTCTCGCGCAGTTCCCCGCGCCCCTGAAAAGCTGGGGCTGCGCCCCATGCTTTTCGGGCCGCAGGGCCCGTGTCTTTGTCTTTAGGGGCGCGGGGAACTGCGTGACCAGCCCCCACCGGGCCCGCACCCGGCGATGAACCGAACCCTGGAGAAGGTGCCCATGCCCGCCGCCCCCGAGTTGATCTCACCGCGTTCGCCCCGCGTGTCCGCCGCGCGGCGTCTCGCCCGGCGGAACTTCCGGGGGAAGGAACGGCTGTTCCTCGCCGAGGGGCCGCAGGCCGTGCGGGAGGCGGCCGGGCACGCGGACACCCTGGTCGAGCTGTTCGCCACCCTCGACGCCGCGGAGCGCTACGCCGACATCGTCGGGGAGGCCCGCGCCGCCGGCGCCCGCGTGCACCTCGCCGACGAGGACGTCATCGCCGACATCTCCACCACCGTCACCCCGCAGGGCCTCGTCGGGATCTGCCGGTTCCTCGACACCCCGTTCGAGGACATCCTCAAGGCGCGGCCCCGGCTCGTCGCCGTCCTCGCCAATGTGCGCGACCCCGGCAACGCCGGCACCGTCCTGCGGTGCGCGGACGCCGCGGGCGCCGAGGCCGTCGTCCTCACCGACGCCTCCGTGGACCTCTACAACCCGAAGGCCGTACGCGCCTCCGTGGGCTCCCTGTTCCATCTGCCCGTAGCGGTCGGTGTGCCCGTCGAGGAGGCTGTGGCCGGGCTCCGGGACGCCGGCGTGCGGATTCTCGCCGCCGACGGCGCGGGCACCGACGACCTCGACGACGAGCTGGACAACGGGACCATGGGCGGGCCCACCGCCTGGGTGTTCGGGAACGAGGCCTGGGGGCTCCCGGAGGAGACCCGCGCACTCGCCGACGCCGTGGTGCGCGTTCCGATCCACGGAAAGGCGGAGAGCCTGAACCTGGCGACCGCCGCCGCCGTATGTCTCTACGCGTCCGCCCGTGCACAGCGCGCCTCCGGAGGGTGCCGTTCCGTCACCCAGAGCTAGTAGGGTGACGTAACTCGGGGGCCCACTGCGCCAGTACGAGAGGTGGGGTACGGGGATGACTGTCGGCACGAGCGGAACACTGGGGGCATGGGCATTGCGGAGCGACCCCGCCTCCCCGCACGGTGATCCCGCCGGGCCCGGAGCCGGATTCCGGGCCGGGTTCGGAGCCGAGCTGGGCATCGACCCCGACGACCTGCCCGACGGGCTCGTCGTCGCCGACGAGCACGGCCGGGTCATCTGCTTCAACGCCGCCGCCCAGCGCATCACCACCGTCCCCGCCGCCGACGCCCTCGGCCTGCGGCTCGAACGGGCCCTTCCGTTAGAAGACCTGGAAGGGCGCCGCTGGTGGCAGCTGACCGACCCGTACGGCGGGCTCGCCATCAGGAACGGCCAGCCCGAGCGGAACCTGCTGCTCCCCGGCGGGCGCGAGGTACTCGTCTCGGCGCGCTATCTCCGTACGCGTCCCACCGGACCGGTCCGCCGTGTGGTCGTCTCCCTGCGTGACACCGAGGCCCGGCGGCGCACCGAGCGCAGCCACGCCGAGCTGATCGCCACCGTCGCCCACGAACTGCGCTCGCCGCTCACCTCCGTCAAGGGTTTCACCGCGACCCTGCTCGCGAAGTGGGAACGCTTCACCGACGACCAGAAGAAACTGATGCTGTCGACCGTCGACGCCGACGCCAACCGCGTCACCCGGCTCATCGCCGAACTGCTCGACATCTCGCGCATCGACTCCGGACGCCTCGAAGTGCGCCGCCAGCCCGTGGACATGGGCGCCGCCGTCGGACGGCACATCCAGGCGTACGTCGCCGCAGGCCAGCCCGCCGACCGGTTCCTGCTGCGGATAGCGCAGCCGCTGCCCGCGCTCTGGGCGGACCCGGACAAGGTCGATCAGGTGCTCAGCAACCTCCTGGAAAATGCCGTGCGCCACGGCGAGGGAACCGTCACCATCGACGTCACGGCCGCGCTGTCCCCGCGTGAGGGGGACGCCGACCAGAACACGGCCACGTCGGTCACCGTGAGCGACGAGGGGCCCGGCATCCCGGAGGAGTCCATGAACCGCGTCTTCACCCGCTTCTGGCGGGGCAGCAAGCGCGGCGGCACCGGGCTCGGGCTGTACATCGTCAAGGGCATCGTCGAGGCCCACGGCGGCTCCATCACGGTCGGCCGAGCCCCCGGCGGCGGCGCCGAGTTCCGATTTATGCTGCCCGTGAGCACCCCGGCGTACCTGCAGTAACGCCGCCGAGGGCACACGGGCGCGTTCGAACACCTCACCCCCGTTAGACTCGGCCTTTGGCACCTTTGCGTCCCTCTCTGTGGACCATTCGTCTCCGAGCCGTAGACGGGGACCATCCGCCAGCCAACCGGAAGCACGGGAAGAGATGTCGGCACCGAATAAGTCGTACGACCCTGTAGAGGTCGAGGCCTTGAAACCGGAAGAGATCGAGCGCATGCGGGACGAGGCGCTCGCCGCCTTCGCCGCCGCGGACTCCCTCGACGCGCTTCAGGAGGCCAAGGTCGCGCACACCGGCGGCACCTCGCCGCTGGCCCTCGCCAACCGCGAGATCGGCGCGCTGCCCCCGCAGGCCAAGGCCGCCGCGGGCAAGCTCGTCGGCCAGGCCAGGGGCGCCGTCAGCAAGGCGCTCGCCGCCCGCCAGACCGAGCTGGAGGCGGACCGCGACGCCCGTGTGCTGGTCGAGGAGGCGGTGGACGTCACCCTGCCGTACGACCGCGTACAGGCCGGCGCCCGCCACCCGCTGACCACGTTCATGGAGCGCGTCGCGGACGTCTTCGTCTCCATGGGCTACGAGGTCGCCGAGGGCCCCGAGGTCGAGGCGGAGTGGTTCAACTTCGACGCCCTCAACTTCACCCCGGACCACCCGGCCCGGCAGATGCAGGACACCTTCTTCGTCGAGGGCCCCAAGGGGACTACCGGCGACGAGTCCGGTGTCGTGCTGCGGACGCACACCTCGCCCGTGCAGGCCCGCTCCATGCTCGACCGCGAGCCGCCGGTCTACATCGTGTGCCCCGGCCGCGTGTACCGCACGGACGAGCTGGACGCCACGCACACCCCCGTCTTCCACCAGATCGAGCTCCTCGCCATCGACGAGGGCCTGACCATGGCCGACCTCAAGGGCACCATGGACCACATGGTCCAGTCGCTCTTCGGCCCGGGCACGAAGACGCGGCTGCGGCCCAACTACTTCCCCTTCACCGAGCCGTCCGCCGAGATGGACATGCTCTGCTACGTCTGCAAGGGCACGTCCGTCGGCAACCCAGACCGGCCCTGCCGGACCTGCTCCAGCGAGGGCTGGATCGAGCTGGGCGGCTGCGGCATGGTCAACCCGCGCGTGCTCGTCGCGTGCGGTGTCGACCCCGAGAAGTACAGCGGATTCGCCTTCGGGTTCGGCATCGAGCGGATGCTGATGTTCCGCCACAACGTCGAAGACATGCGAGACATGGTTGAGGGCGACGTCCGGTTCACCCGGCCGTTCGGGATGGAGATCTGATGCGGGTCCCGCTTTCTTGGCTGCGGGAGTACGTCGACCTGCCGGCGACTCAGACCGGCCGCGACGTCCAGGAGAAGCTCATCACGGTCGGCCTCGAGGTCGAGACCGTCGAGCAGATCGGCGCCGGCCTCAAGGGCCCCCTGGTCGTCGGCCAGGTGCTGACCATCGAGGAGCTGGAGGGCTTCAAGAAGCCGATCCGCTTCTGCACGGTCGACGTCGGCACCGCCAACGGCACCGGTGAGCCCCAGGAGATCGTCTGCGGCGCCCGTAACTTCGCCGTCGGCGACAAGGTCGTCGTGGTCCTCCCCGGCGCCGTCCTGCCCGGCGACTTCGCGATCGCCGCGCGCAAGACGTACGGCCACACCTCCCACGGCATGATCTGCTCCGGCGACGAGCTGGGCATGGGCGACGACGGCAGCGGCGGCATCATCGTCCTGTCGCCCGAGCACGAGGTCGGCACCGACGCCATCGAGCTGCTCCAGCTCGTCGACGAGGTCCTCGACATCGCTGTGACCCCGGATCGCGGGTACGCCCTGTCCCTGCGCGGCATCGCCCGCGAGACCGCCATCGCCTACGGTCTGCCGCTGCGCGACCCGGCCCTGCTCGACGTACCGGCCCCGAACGCGTACGGCTACCCGGTCGAGGTCGCCGACCCGTTCGCCTGTACCCGCTTCACCGCGCGCACGGTGACCGGGCTCGACCCGGACGCGCAGTCCCCGATCTGGCTCAGGCGCCGCCTCCAGAAGGCGGGCATGCGCCCGATCTCGCTCGCCGTCGACGTCACCAACTACGTGATGCTGGAGCTGGGCCAGCCCCTGCACGCGTACGACCGCTCCCGCGTCCAGGGTGCGATCGGTGTGCGCCGGGCCGAGCCGGGCGAGAAGCTCACCACCCTCGACGGTGTCACGCGCACGCTGGACCCCGAGGACCTGCTCATCGTCGACGACCGCGGTGCCATCGGCCTCGCGGGCGTCATGGGCGGCGCCAACACCGAGATCGACGACGCCGACGGCACCACCACCGAGGTCGTCATCGAGGCCGCCCACTTCGACGCGATCACCATCGCGCGCACGGCCCGCCGCCACAAGCTGGCCTCCGAGGCGTCCAAGCGCTTCGAACGCGGTGTCGACCCGCAGGCCGCGGCGGCCGCCGCCCAGCGCACGGTCGACCTGCTGGTCCTCCTCGCCGGCGGCACCGCCGACGCGGGCGTCACCGAGGTCATCTCGCCGTCCGCGCCGCACACGATCTCCATCCCGGCGAACCACCCCGACCGGGTCGCGGGCGTCCACTACGGCCGTGAGACCGTCGTACGCCGTCTCCAGGAGGTCGGCTGCGACGTGTACGGGCAGGACGAGCTGATCGTCACCGTCCCGTCCTGGCGTCCCGACCTGACGGACCCGAACGACCTCGCCGAAGAGGTCATCCGCCTGGAGGGCTACGAGAACCTGCCCTCCACGCTGCCCAAGCCCCCCGCGGGCCGCGGCCTGACCGACCGGCAGCGCCTGCACCGCCGCGTCGGCCGGGCGCTGGCGGGCGCGGGCTATGTCGAGGCGCTGAACTACCCGTTCATCGGGGAGCACGTCTTCGACCAGCTCGGCCTGGCCGCCGACGACCCGAAGCGCAAGGTCGTCAAGCTGGCCAACCCGCTCTCCGACGAGGAGCCCGCCCTCCGTACGACGCTGCTGCCGGGCCTGCTCGGCGCGCTGCGCCGCAACGACGGGCGGGGCAGCCACGACCTGGCCCTGTTCGAGACGGGGCTGGTCTTCCACCCGCAGGACGAGCTGCTGGTCGCCGGGCGCCTCCCGGTCGACCGGCGTCCCACCGACGAGGAGATCGTGTCCCTCACGGCCGCGCTCCCCGCCCAGCCCCGGCACGCCGCCGTCGTCCTCGCGGGCGCCCGCGAGCAGGCCGGCTGGTGGGGCAAGGGCCGCCCGGCGGACTGGGCCGACGCGATCGAGGCGGCACGCAGTCTGGCGGAGGAGTCGGGTACCGAACTCCTCGTCCGCGCGGGCCAGTACGGGCCCTGGCACCCCGGGCGCTGCGCCGAACTGGCCGTCGTGCTCGACGGTACGGAGACGGTCATCGGGTATGCCGGTGAGCTGCACCCCCGCGTGCTGAAGGCGCTGGGTCTGCCCGCGCGCACCTGTGCGATGGAGCTGAACCTGGACGAGCTGGAGGCGGCGAGTTCGGGTGTGCCCGAGGGGCCGAAGATCTCCACGTTCCCGGTCGCCACGCAGGATGTCGCCCTGGTCGTCGCGCGCGAGGTTCCGCACGCGGCTGTCGAGGCGGCGCTGCGGGAAGGTGCGGGGGAGCTGCTGGAGTCGCTTCGACTGTTCGACGTGTACGAGAGCGGTGAGCAGTTGGGGGAGGGGCGGAAGTCTCTTGCCTATGCGCTGCGGTTCCGGGCTGGTGATCGGACGTTGACCGTTGAGGAGGCGTCGGCTGCGCGGGACGCTGCGGTTGCTCTCGCGGGGGAGCGTACGGGAGCGGTGTTGCGCAGTTAGCGCGGGTGGGGGCGGGCTGCTGTTTCGGCTGCGGGTGCGTCGTGGCTGGTCGCGCAGTTCCCCGCGCCCCTAGTGGGGGGCGGAGCCCCCACACCCCCCATCCCCCAGCGGTCCCTTCACTCCTTCGGGTGAGAAGTTCGGGCGATCTGGTCCTTTGGGGCATGCGGTCGACAGAATCGGACCGGCCTTTCGGGGCCGGTCCGATTCTGTTGTCAGGGCCTGACTGGGGGACCATCGGCATGATCCGTATCAAGGCTGGGGTTTCCTGTGGGGCTCGGCTTCGGAGCGGGCGGCTGCGGGCCGCGCTCGTGGGGCGCAGGTGCCGGTTCCGGGCCGGGGGGACGGGGGCCGGGTGCCGAAGGCGGCGTCGGCAGCCCGAGCGGCAGGTCGGCCGGCGGATCGAGCGGGGGTCCTCGCGGCGGATGCTCTCGCTCGCGCTGCCCACCGTGTGGGGGGCCACGGCGATCACGTACAAGCTCGTCTGCCCGCTCGCCCAGCAGGACGGGCTGGGGGCTCGGATCGTCACCAGTGCCGTCTTCTTCGCCGTCGGGACCGGGCTCGTGCTGCACGTCCGCCGGACGTTCATGCGCGAGTTGAGGATCGCCCGGCAGGTCGCCGGCGCGGCGCAGAGCGTGCTGCTGCGTCCGCTGCCGCAGCGCATCGACGGGCTGCGGGTCGCCGCCGCCCAACTGTCCGCCGACCGGGGTGCCGTGGTCGGCGGGGACCTGTACGAGGTCATCGCCACCGAGCACGGCGTACGGGTCGTGATGGGCGACGTGCGTGGACACGGCATCGCCGCCATCGGGACCGTCGCCGCCGTTCTCGGCAGCTTCCGTGAGGCCGTGCACGACGAGGCAGAACTCGGCGGCGTACTAAGGAAGTTGGAACGGGCGTTGGCCCGGCATCTGGGCGAGCGGGCGCGCGCCGCACATCCCTCGGCGGAGCTGGAGTCCGACAGTCAGGTCGGCGAGGAGTTCGTCACCGTACTGCTCCTGGAGATCCGCGGCGACGGTGGGATGTGGGCCTTCAACTGCGGACATCCGGCGCCGTATCTGCTCAGCTCCGGCCGGGCCGACGTACTCACGCTCGCCGAACTCCTGCCCCCGCTGGGGCCTTTCCCGCTGCCGGCCGAGCTCTCCGCCGAACACTGCGGCCAACTGCTTCCCGGGGAGGCCCTGTTGCTGCACACGGACGGAGTCGAGGACGCCCGCGACGCCCATGGCCGGTTCTTTCCCCTCCCGGCCGTGCTGGCAGAGGCCGTCCGCACCCAACACGTCTCCCCGCAGGCGGTGCTGGGGGCCGTCTTCTCCCGCCTGCTGCGCCATACGGGCGGCTCCCCGGCCGACGACGTCGCGGTACTCGTCCTGAGAAACGACCGCGGGCACTTCCCCAGGCAGCCACAGGAACCCCCGGTGGCTCACCAAGTCACGTGAGCCACACGCCTTTCGCGGAGCCAGGCCGCCGCACTTACGAGGGGGAGCCGGCGGCCCGGCGGCCTCTTGCGAGGCATTTCAGTCAATCGGACGGACACTCTCCGCGACAGTGCGCGCACGCTATGAATTCGCGTACTTCGATCACACCCCGTGTGAAGCCGGACACACTACGCTGACGGGCGCGGTAGGCGTACCGCCGGCACCGAGCCACCGGAGGGCATCCATGCAGCCCAACACCCTGCTCGACGCGATCCTCGACGAGGCGGGCATCTCGCACGCGGGACTCGCCGCCCATGTGAACCAGGCGGGTCGGGCGCGTGGCCTCGCCCTGCGGTACGAACACACCGCCGTGGCGCGGTGGTTGAAGGGGCAGCGCCCCCGTGGCCAGGTGCCCGACCTGATCTGCGAGGTGCTCGCGGCCCGTCTGCACCGCCCGGTCAGGCTGGACGACATCGGGCTCGGAGTGCCCGGTGACACCGCCGGCCCGCTCGGCTCGGCCGGTACTTCGCTGTCCGGGTTCGTCGAGCGGGCGACCGCCCTGTGGCGCTCCGACGAGCAGCAGCGCCCCCATCTCCTGGGCGCCCCCGCCGTCACCGGCACGCCCGCCGTCATGCCGGTGTGGGAGTGGGAGAACCCGCCCGAGGACGTCGATGTGTCGCGCGGCGGCAGACACCGGGTCAGCATGGCCGACATCGAAATGCTCCGCTCGGCCCGCGCGCACTACGAGCAGATGTACCGCAAGGCCGGCGGCGTCGCGACCCGCACCCGGATCGTCGGCTTCCTGAACGCCGAGACCGCGCCCCTGCTGCGCGGCAGCTACACCGACGCCACCGGGCGCCAACTGCACCGGGCCACCGGCGGGTTGGTGGCGATCGCCGGTATCTGCGCGTACGACTCCGATGCGCACGGTCTCGCCCAGCGCTACTTCCATCAGGCGCTGCGGCTGGCGAAGGCCAGCGGGGACCGGGGCCTCGGGGCATACGTCATCGGCCTGTTGGTCAACCAGGCGCTGTTCATGCGGGAGTTCCGGCAGGCCGTCGCCTTCGCGGAGGCCGCGCTGCGTGCTGCGGGCAAGCACATCACGCCGGCGCTCGCCTCCGACCTCTACGCGATGCAGGCCAAGGCGTACGCGCACCTGGGTGACGGCAGCAGCGCGCTGTCCTGCATCCGGCGGGCGGAGCAGGCCGCGGATCGCATCCGGCGCGGTTACGAGCCCGACGAAACCGGCTATGTCCAGCCGGGGCTGGTCAACGTCCAGGTGGCGGAGGCGCTGCTGAGCCTCGGTGATCTGGCGGCGGCGGGGGAGCATGCGACGGCCGCGGTGGACACCCCGGCGCACGACCGGGGCCGGGTGCACCGGCTCGCCATGCTCAGCCAGATCGAGCTGCGCCGGGGCAACGCCGACAAGGCCGTGGCCACCGCCGTGCAGATGGCCGAGCAGGCCCGGGGAATGGAGTCCCAGCGGCTGCGGGACAGACTCCGGGCGGTGCGCGAACACCTGGTGCGCAACGGCTGCGCGGGCACGGCCGAGGCGGCCGAGATGATCGACGGGGCACTGCGCGTACCGCTCTAGACGCCCTTGCGGTGACACCTTTGGCGCGCCGGTTCTCGGGTAACCGTGCGGCAGGGCGGATTCTGTGTACCTGCTTTCAGCACGTTCCTGCTGCCATATTGCCATCTACTCGGCGGAAGGTGGCAGAACCGTGCAGTGGACGAAACAGAACGAACAAACTGTGTATGAAAACCGCTGGTTCAGGGTCAATCTCGCAGATGTCGAGCTGCCGGACGGACGGCACCTCGACCACTTCCTGATACGGCTGAGGCCGGTCGCCGTGGCGACCGTGGTGAACGAGGCCAACGAGGTTCTCCTGCTCTGGCGGCACAGGTTCATCACCGACAGCTGGGGGTGGGAACTCGCGGCCGGGGTGGTGGAGGACGGCGAGGACATCGTCCTCGCGGCCGCCAGGGAACTGGAGGAGGAGACGGGCTGGCGGCCGGGACCGCTACGGCATCTGATGAGCGTCGAGCCGTCCAACGGGCTCACCGACGCCCGGCACCACATCTACTGGGCCGAGGAGGGCGAGTACATCGGGCACCCCGTGGACGACTTCGAGTCGGACCGACGGGAGTGGATCCCCCTCAAGCTCGTCCCCGACATGGTCGCCCGTGGGGAGGTCCCGGCCGCCAACATGGCGGCCGCGCTACTGCTGTTGCACCATCTCAGGCTCGGCGAGGACGCCTAGGACGCCGAGGGCGCTGGGTGCGCCCGGGGCTTCGCTCAGCGTCCGAGGGCCTGCCAGACCGTCACGACCAGTGCTCCGAGGGCCGTGAGGGCCGCGACGGCCGGCAGCGGCCATCGACCGTGTTCGAGGTGGACGACGCGGGTGCTCAGGTCGTCGAGTTCCTTGTCCGTCTCCTTCGTCCGATGACTGAGCAGGGCCAGCCCTCCCTCGACGCGCGCGTACGCGACATCGAGGCGGCGGCGTAACTCTGCGAGTTCTCCATGGGCTCCGGGATGCTCCGGGTCGGCGGTCACTTGTCCGCTCCTTTCCGTAGTCGTCACATCCCTTGTCTGCGCGGTGAAGAGTCAACTCGCCTGGTGGGCAGCGGGGGAGAGTGTGCGAACGGCATATGCGTGTCCGACGCGCACACGGTGTGTGAATGCCGCGGGCCCGGCACTCCGAAGAGTGCCGGGCCCGCGAAGACCCCAGCATGACGCTGGGTGATGTTCACGCGTAGGTGTAGAAGCCCGAGCCGGACTTCCGGCCCAGCCGGCCCGCGTCGACCATGCGCTGGAGCAGCGGGGGAGCGGCGTACAGCGGCTCCTTGTACTCCTCGTACATGCTGAACGCGACCGAGGCGACCGGGCTGTGGACGGGTGCAGCGCGCTGAGCTGGCATCCAGACCTTCCGCAGTCTTTCAAAGGCTTTCGTGTTCTTTCACCAGCTTCCCCCCTGGGACCTCCCTCGGGGAGGTGTAACTCCCTGGGAACTCCCCGGCGTTCCCCCCTCGTTGCTGGCGTCGGAGCAGCATCTCGGTGAGAGAATGTCAGTACCCCCTGCACCAGCCGTCGGCGCAGGGGGTACTGCTGCCCGTCCGGCGGCGCGCTTCCCAACGGCTGGCCGGGCGGGCGGCTCTGGAGTGAGACCGCTTTCTGTCTACATCTTGTCTAACGGATGACCATGACGCGAGTCACTCACTCGTTCGAGTGAACACACGTTCGAATCTTTCACACTACATCTAGCCCTGCGGCATATGCCAGAGCGCCGCAGGGCTGTGCGTATGCGCGGCAGCTGGGAGCCGCCGTTGTTGCCTATGCCCCGAGAAGTCTGCGGTCATACCGACCATGATCGCAAAATGCTGAATGTAGTCAGCAGACATGCGACCTTGATCACTTCAGCGTGGTCGGGTGCGAGACCTGCCCGACGACAACACATGGATCACCGAAGGCCGCCGTGCCATTGGCGCCCGGATACGGGCGGAACGCGAGCGACAGAACCTCACCCAGGAGCAATTGATCCTCGCCGCCCGCATCGACCGCGTCACCCTCTGGCGAGTGGAGAGCGGCCAGGAATCGACGCTGTCCACCCTGCTCCGCATCGCGCGGGCTCTTGAGGTTTCCCTCGGCGAGCTCACAGGCTGACAGGCGACCGCCCCCAACGGGGTATAGGGGCGGTCGCCCTCCCGCCGTCGGCCCGGGAAGGTGCCGGCGGCGGGGGATCAGGTGCGGGCGGCGGTCATGTCGTCGCCCGCCAGTTGCCGTATCGCCTGCAGGACGATGTCGAGGCGCCGGCTACCCAGCTCGGTCACGCGCATCAGGCTGGTCTGGTGTGGCCACGCGATCGACAGGACGAGGTCGACGAACGAACGCTCCGAGTCGTCCAGCCCCAGAGCGTAGAGGCCGCACGAAAGGTGCTGCCACGTCAGCTCGATGCCCTTGTCGGTCTGCCAGACCAGGGTCCTGCGGACCTCGGACCGGGCGAAGATCTCCCCCTCCTCCACCAAGGCCCACACAGCCGCCTTCTCGCGCGGGGAGGCGGCTGCCTTCAGCAGCTTCCTCCCCAGCGCCCGGGCCTCGGCATCGGCGGCCGTCGTGCTGCTCATCGGCCACGTCCCTTGGGGAGCGGCAGCGCCTGCTCCTCAGCGGCCTGTGCCTGGGCTCGCCGGGCCAGCTCGTACTGGCCGACCTCGACGAGCGCGGCGACGGCGGCGGGGAGACACAGCTCTGCCATCGACGGCATGTGGACCGACCAGTACGGGATGCCCGGGGCGGCATCCTTCGCGGTCAGCCCGGGGCGGGGTACGCCTACGTAGGCGCCCCGCCCAAGCGGTGTGATGTCCCGCCCCCGGCTCATTTCCCACGGCCGGCCGCCGCTGGCGGGAACGAGCGCGTAGTAGCGGCAGCGGTCAGGGTCGTGGATGACGGGCCCGCCGATGAGGGCGCGTTCGAGGTAGCTGTCGACGGCGCCGGGGTCGGAGGCGCCGGCGGCAGCGTGGACGAGGCGCGTAGACATGGCGATTGCGGAGAAGAGCGTGCCGGTCTTGAGCATGGTGACGCCGTACTTGTCCCACTCCATGCGGGACCGGGTGGGGGACTCGGTCGCGGCCAGCAGCCAGTGACCGATCGCCAGATCCACTTCCGCTCTGGTGTGTAAGACGACTCCGGACACGGGGTGTTCGGTCGTTTCGTGCGTCATCGCTCACGCCTCCGCAGTCCGGTGATCTGCCTCACACCAGTGACCGTACGGATACGGAGGGGTAGGAACGCTCACAGATTCTGTGAGCGTTGTGAGCGCCCTACAGGCCGACCCAGGAAGCCATGTGGTTCAGCGTGTCCGGAGTCCGGCGCGCCATATGCACCAGGCCACGGATCGTTTCCCGGGCCCCGGGGTGGTAGCGGGTCTGCTCGGGCGCAGCCTTCCGCGCCTCCACGAGATGCTCGAGCGCCTTGTCGGTCAGCCCTGTTTCCATCTCCGTCCGCGCCCGGTCGATCAAGAAGTGCGCGCGGCGCGACGTCGCGAGCGAC
This sequence comes from Streptomyces sp. ME02-8801-2C, assembly GCF_033793965.1. Classification (NCBI taxonomy): domain Bacteria; kingdom Bacillati; phylum Actinomycetota; class Actinomycetes; order Kitasatosporales; family Streptomycetaceae; genus Streptomyces; species Streptomyces sp. ME02-8801-2C. Next base: position 315,311 of record NZ_JARAXP010000007.1, read on the forward strand.
GCAGGCAGTCTGATCTTGCGGGCCTGCGTCAGCGCGTCGTCGTACTGGCCCATCTCTACGGCCGCCGACATCCGGTGCAACGCCACATTCGCGGGACCGAACGACAGCCAGTGCACGTCCGAGGCGTCGCCGGTCCGCTTGGAAATATCACGTGCCTCCTTGATGTGACGGTCGACCCCGGCCTGGTCCTCCGCACGCGCACAGATGACGGACGCCCCGAGATGCAGCTGCCCGGTGACGGCGAGCACTTCCCTGGTCGGCTCGGCCTGCCCGACGATGCCGTGCCCGGACGCCACCAGCCGCTGCCCGATCGTGTACTCACCCTCACGGAAGTACACGAGCGCACGCATGTACTGGCGGACAGCACCCAGGCACGGATCGGACGCACGCTCCGCCGCCCACGCCATCCGGTCCAGGGCCACGGCGGACAGGTCGTAGTAGCCGAGCTTCACCGTGATGTCGTGCGCCGTGCGGTACGTCGACGCGAGCGCCTGCCACAGCTCGGTAGACGGCGCCGACCAGGCGGTGTGCGTCAGCTCAGCGATCGTTCCCGGCAGGGAGCGGGCCGCGTTGCGGATGTGGGTCGCGCGGACCTCGGCACACAGATGGTCCGCCGCAGTGACCAGCTCGGTGGCCGGCCGCGCGACAAGGTCCGGGTTCACGCCGAGGTCGTACAGGTCGAGGGCCTCGCGGATCGGACGCACCAGCTCGGCGAGTCTGTCCCGCTGCAATTCGGTCACGTACGGCTGTCCCGTCAGGACGGTGACGTCGATGCCGAGGGCATGCGCAACCGCGGCGACGAACGTCGAAGTCGCGGGGCGCGCACCGCATTCCACCTGGTTCAACAGGCTGTACGAGTAGGGGATCCGGGCGGCCAGACCACGCTGTGTGAGCCTGGCCAATCTCCGCTGCTCCCTGATACGGGTGCCGGTGTGGTCGTCGTCGAGTGAGGGCATACTGGTCTCCTCGTTCCTTGCAGCCACTTGGAACGGTACCCGCGCCTGACGGTGCGGGGCAGGCGTCCGCCCCCGACTCCCCCCGGAGCGGGGGCGGTTGCATGTGATCCACCGGCCGGGATGGTATGAGGCCATGACCTCTCGGACCCTGTACCTGTTCGGCTCAGCAGCACCTCCCGTCTTCGACCTCGCGACCGTGATCGAGAAGGCGCAGCAGCGCGGCTTCGACGTGTGCCTCGGGCTGACGCCGACAGCAGCCCGCTGGCTCGCCGACGACCTCTCCGGCCTTGCGGATCTGACCGGGCATCCCGTGCGCTCGGAGTACAAGACACCTGGCGAGCCCGACGTCTGGCCGAAGGCGGACGCCATCGTGTTCGCGCCGGCCACCTTCAACAGCATCAACTCGTGGGCTCTCGGGCTGACTCACGACTTCGTGATCGGCGTGGTCGCCGAGGGGATCGGCAAGCGGATCCCGATGGCGGTGATGCCGTGCGTGAACGCCGCGTACGTACAGCACCGCCAGTTCGAGCGGAGCGTTAACGAGCTGCGCGAGATGGGCGTCCGAGTCTTGTACGGCGACGGCGGCTTCGTGCCCAACCAGCCCGGCCAGGGGAAACCGAAGGAGTACCCGTGGCGCCTGGTCCTCAATGAGGCCGAGAGGCTCGCTCCCAGGCGCACGTAGTCTTGCCGCATGCCCGCCACCCCTCAACTGCCTGGTTCCGTACGGTCCGCCGCCGACCTGAACGACGAGATTCGCGCGCTGTGGGACCGCGCCGGCGGGACGCTGACATCGGATCAGCGGCGGGAGTACGAGGTCCTCGTCACCGCCTGGGCGATCGCCGTACGAGACGAGCAGACCACCACCGCCGAGGCCGCCTGACCCCGGACATGACGAAGCGGCCCTCACCGCCCGAAGGCGGTGAGGGCTCGAGGCCTTGTTGTCGGGTCGGGTGTTGTCGGGATGGCTCAGACCGCGTACCAGCCCCACGCGCTGCCGTTGTACAGGGCCTGGACCCGGAGGGTCTGCCCGGTGGTGACGGTCGCGGTGGTGGCCCCGGTGCCGCTGCTGGTGTAGATCAGCTGACCGCCCGTCGTGCCCACGGTCAGGTCGTTCGCGCCGATGTTCTTGAAGGCGTACTCGACGGGGTTCACGTCGGCCGCCGGGAGCGTGCTTGTGAAGGCGCCCCCGCTCGTATCGCAGACCAGGGTCCGATCGATCGGCGAGCAGGTGAACGTCGTCGTCTTCCGCTTGATCGCCCGGGGAATCTGACCGTTGACGAGCTCGATCCCGGTCGGGTGGGCGATGCTCACCCCGGCCTCGGTGAACAGGCCCGTCAGCCGGACCCGTCCGAGCGCGGCCATCAGGGCGCCGAGACTGTTCCCGTCCACGGTCGGCGTGCTGTTCTCCGTGGACAGCTGGTCGATGTCCACGGTCGGACCCACGCCGGACGAGCCCGCACCCACGATGTACAGCTCATTCGTGCACGCCTCGATGCTCGCGCTGAGAATCTTCATCGCGTGCACGGAGCCGACCGACCCGGCGTACGAGCCGACCGCACACAACCCGGCCCAGCAGTACAGGGCCATGTACCGGTCGACGACCGCGTGCTCGGTCAGGAACATCGCGTACGTGTAACCACCCCCGCACGACACGTTCCGGGCGATGACGTTGTCGTTATTGCCAGGCGCCGGCAGCAACAATCCCACCGACAAGCCGGTGCCGAACAGACCCGGCGACGTGTAGTCCGTGGACGGCGACGCGACCGTCCCCGCCGTGCCGTACCCGAAGTCGTCGACGTGCGCGTTCGCGCAGCCCCACAGGTTCCCGGCCCCGTAGGTGAGACCGTACGCACTGTGCGTCGTGAGGATCGCCAGGTTCTTCAGCACCGGCATCACGTTGCTGAAGCGGGCAGCCGACCCGTAGGCGAGCCCATTGGACGTGCCCTCGTTCGGACCGCTGATGACCGCCGGGTTCCCGTTCGCGTTGAGGCTGGCGATCTGCGCCGCCGTAGAGGCGAACACCCCCAGCGACAGCAGACAGGACCCCGCATACTGCGGGACGGCCTGCTCCCAGTGCCGGACCGCAGCGGCCCCGTCGCCCTCGCCGCGGAACTCCAGGACTCTCTTCACGCCGCTCGTCGGGTACACCCCGAACACGACCTGCCCGGAGCCCGACTTGGACGTGTTCAGGGCGCCCGCCACGACGAACGCCCGGGGCGGGAAGTACACCTGCGCGTAGGTCCGGCCACCTGCCAGGTACGCCTCCGCCGCGTCCACGGCGGCCTGGATCGCCGCAGTGTCGTCGGTGCCCCAGATGACCACCGCGCTCGAGACCGCACCGCCTGACGCGTTCGCCGCGTTGAGGGTGATCTGTGTCGGGCTCTGCCGGGATGCCACGGTGGTGACCAGTGTCGTGACCCCGGTCGGGCCCGCGCCCTTCACGGAGATGGGCTTGCCGACCACGGTCGACGGCCAGTCGGCGGTCGCGCTCGTCAGCACCGCCGACCCCGACGACATCGCCCCATCCCCGACGACCCGCCCGTCCCCGGCCGCCCCGTACGCGGCAGCCGTCACGTCGAACACCCACGGGTCCCCGCTCGCTACAGGTGACCACGTGGCGTTCTCCGAGTCGGTCGCCACCAGCGCGTCACCAGCGGTGGGCGCACCCGACACCGCAACGCCGCGGACCTTGGCGACGTCGGGATTCGGGTAGTTGCCGGACAGGTCACCGCCCGCCGGCCCCGTCGGCGTACGGGAGTTCGCCAGCCGCGAGTCGTCGCCAGCCGCGACCGTGCCCTCCTCCGTCCCGACATCAAGGACGGCAGCCTCCCCGAGATCGAGGTTGTCGCGGGCTGCGGCCGGGTCGGCGAGGTCCGCGAGGTTCTCGGCCTTGGCCAACAGGCTGGAGCCGTCGACGAGGACGGAGTATTCGCCGGCCACCGGGTCGGGGACCAGGACGTCCGCCAACTTCACGTCCGGTGTCGCCTTCGACAACAGGATGTACCGGACCCAGCCGGGCCCGTTCGTCAGCACCGCCTCCACCCGGTACGTCCACCCGGTCTGCGACATCCCCGTCGCGTCAGACGGGACCAGCACTTTGGTGAACTCGCCGTCATCGAGGACGGCTTCGACCGTGCCGCCGAGGACCATGTCCCGGTCGCCGATCGTCACCAGGTCCGGCCCCGTGAACAACAGGCGACCCTTCGCGAGTGCCCCGTCAAACCCGGTCAGGGGCTCACCCGCCGACAGGGTCACCGTCTCCACACCCACAGGCAAAGGCATGCGTCCTCCAACTCCTACGGGTACTCGCGACGGCTCGGGTCGAGACCCGCAGCCAGAGGGCTCGACGGCGTACCGCCGCCGCTGTCGGACGGCGCACTGTCCCGCCGGCAGACCAGGGCATCCGGATCCCACGGCGGCACCTGCAGGCTGTACCCGTCCCGGCAGTCCGGCCCCGCCGGCCCCCGCTCACCGGTCTCACCACGCTCACCCTGCGGACCCGCCTCACCCTGCGGGCCGACCGGACCAGCCGGGCCTGCCGGGCCCTGCGCACCCTCAGGACCAGGCGGCCCCGAAGCACCGACCGCGCCGGGGGGACCGGAGTCCCCCGCACCACCGGGTTCACCTGTCGGCCCGGCCGCCCCGTCCTCCCCGTCCGCGCCGGCCTTCCCCGGCGAACCGGACGGCCCCGGCGACCCCGGATCCCCCGTCGGACCACGCGGCCCCGGGATCGGAACAGGGACCCGCGTCCGCTCATCCAGGTCCTCGACCGCCTGACTCGGGTCCGGCGCCTTCGGCGTCTCACCCGCAGCCTGCACCTGCGCACGCAACACCCGCACATCACCCGCCAGCGTCGACACAGCCGTGCCACGCCGGTCGGCCTCGGCTGCGAGCTGGCTGTACCAGGACCAGCCGATGACGGCCATCCCGGAGAGTGCGAGGAGCCAGCAGAAGACGGCGATCCACCGCCAACTGCCGGCGAGCGCCCGTTCAGCACGGGTCACGGAGGATCGCCTCCTAGGGTGATGACTTGGGCACGGAGGCGGGCGATCAACACGTAGTCATCGCCCTGCTGCTTGAGCAGCTCGGCGACGCGCGCGTCTCGCTCGGCGAGCCGCTGGCGCAGCCCGTCGCGCTCCTCCTGGATCTGATCAATCTCGCTGTTCATGCGGGTGGTCGCGTTCTCGCCCCGCTTACCGAGGTACGCCACCACCGAACCGGACAACACCCCGACCAGCGCGAGGAGTGCGCCCAGGGTGGTGGCGTCCAAGGTGACTCCCTACTTACTGGCCGTACGGGGTGGTGCGGGTCTGCCGGTTGGGCACGGCATAGGTGATGCCCCACGCGCCGAGGACAGCGAGCGCGATGGTGACGCCCTCCCCGGTGGTGAGGACGTTGTCCTGTATGGCGGTGACGGCCGCCGTGGTGCCGGCGGCGACACCGGAGACGATCGACTTGGCGTAGCGGGAGATCCTCATGAGGGGCCTCACTTCTTTTCGAGGGCGGCGATCCGCTTGCCCTGGTCGGTGACGGTCTTCTCCAAGGCGGAGATCCGCTGTTCAGTCGTCGGCACCGGCGCGGGCGCGGGCTTCGGTGGCGCGGGCGGCTTCGGCGCAGGAGGTTTGGCCGGGGACCACGACGCGGGATGCGCCAGCCGTTCCGCGATCCGGGCCCTCGTCTTCGGCATCGCCACGTCCGCGCCGCCGGGTGACGTACGCGGGTCGACCTTCCCGGGCTGCCACTCAAGGTGGCCAATGACGGACTCGTCCTTCCAGCCGTACGCCCGGCAGATCGCCGCCGAGGCCCGCACCATCGCGTCTGCCTGCGCCTCGGGCCACGGGTCCTTGCCGTCGCCGAGGTTCTCGCACTCGAAGCCGTAGAAGTGCCGGTTGCCGTCGGTGTTCGCCTCGTTGTCGACGGGCAGCGCCGTCTCGGCGACGACCGCCTTCAGGACGTCGTCGTCACCCAACCCGGCATGGTTGGCACGGCCGTTGCCGACGAGGTACACGGTGCCGTCCTTGGCGATGACCCCGTGGCACAGCGGGCCGGGCAGATCCGAGTGGCCGTCATAGCAGAGCGCCACCGTGGCTGCGGTGCCCTTGGTCACGGTGTGGTGCAGCATCACCCCGTTGACCGGCCCCCACGGGCCCTTCGCGTTGCGGTTGTGGGTGCGCCACGACTTGTACTCGACGACGCGCACGCCCTCGGCTTTGAGGGCGGAGACGAGTCTGTCCGCGGTGAGTGGTGTGGCCATGTGGCCTCCAGACATGAAGATGCCCCGGGCCAAGCGCGGGGCAGGCGGGTTGAGGGGCGACGGTCAGTCGCGGGGCGGCCAGGTCCAGACGGCAGCGGGGACAGCGACGTCGTCGAGGTTGTCGCGGTAGACCACCGAGGTTCGCCACACGACTGCGTCGCTGTCGGCCAGGACTCGGACGTTGATCGTGATGGGGTTCCACACGCGGGTGACGATGGCCGGTGCGACGGCGGCGCCGTTGTTGAGGGTGGGGTCCATCGGGACCAGGACCACGTCGCCGACGTCCGGGGTGAGCGGGGACGGGTTGTTGGCCAAGGACGTCAGGATGTCCATGGCGATGGTGCCGGCCGCCGCGATCCACGCTTTCTGGATCCGCTCGCCCAGCGCTTCCCACTCGGGCATGGGCTGGCCCTGATAGTTCTGGTGGTCGGTCGCTTCGCCGTACGCCGCATACGCGGACTGGGCGAGGTCCATTGCTGAGGGTCGGGACATGATGCTCCTGACATGCGAAAGCCCCAGGCCGCAGGGCATGGGGCGGCGGGTTAGGTATGCGCGCAGCTGCCTCATCAGGAGGGTTCGTACAGAACCCACGCCACGGTCGACGTGTCGGACGCGCTGCTCGACGTGATCGTGAAGGACGTGGCCGCGACCTTGGTCGTGGACAGGTGACCGAGCGTTCCGCCGGCGGCCTGCCGAAACGTCGCGACACGGGTGGTGGCGGTGACGCTGGTGTTGGCGACGGTGACGGTGCCGCCCACGAGGGTGGCCACGCCCATGCGTCCGTTGGTGCCCTCCTTGATGGCGATGCCGCCGCCCACGCTGCCGAGGTTGAGTGCCTTGGCGGTGCCGTCGAAGATCTGCCACTGGCCGTTGGTCTGTCCAGCGTCGGCGGCGAAGTAGCCGCTGAACGTGGCATTGCCTGCGGCTCCCCAGGGGTTGGAGAAGTGGTCCACCGGGGCGGCCGTCGTCCCCGTGCGCTCGCCGACGTTCGGGCCTCGGCGCAGGATGGTGTTGCCGCCGCCGTCGCTCCATCCGGTGGTGGCCGCGTGCAGGAACCCGGAGGCGACAGACACGTACGTGCAGTCCTCGACGCGTACGCCGTACTGCGGCGAGTTGGTCTGGGTCCCGTTGTCGTCGACGCCCGGGTAGCAGGTGACCATGCCGACCAGGACCGGCACCGTGGCGGCATCGCACTTGAAGCCGGCGTATCCGCCGCCGCCCGCGCCGCCGTTGCGGCCGTCCCTCCTGGTGTGGAGGTTCTCGAACTGGATCGGTCCGTTGCCGGTCGCGTCGACCAAGACCCCGTTGTACCCGTTGCGGTCTGTCGAGCAGTCGCCGAGGAGCATGCCGCCAGAGCCGGCACCGGTCGCCCAGTCGCCGGTGATGTGGATTCCGTGGTTGTCGTTCCACTCCGCACGGCAGCCGATCATCTGGCTGTTGGCGGCATTGCTGATCTCGAATCCGTTGGCCCCGTTGCCGATGGCCTGGCAGTCGACCATGGTGATGTCCGTCATCACCTGGACGTTGATGCCGTGCCAGCCGCAGTTGTCGACCATCACCCGGTGCAGGCGCCACGAGTACGGGAAGAACCCGGCGTTCTCTGCGGTGTTGATGCCCGCACCGGTGACCTGGCGGATGGTGACGTCTCTCAGTCCGACGTTCTGGATGTTGCCCTCGGCGCGGATCCCGTCCATGCCCGGGTCGGTGTAGTCCGACCCGTCGATCATCACGTTCAGGATCCGGTGCTCGGCGCTGATCGTCGAGTAGCCGCCCGTCGCGGCGTCGAGGAACTTGATGACGGCGTCGCCGGCGAACGAGGCCAGAGGCTTGATGTAACAGGGAGGATCGACGAGCCCGACCACCGCCATGAGGTTGGTGTGGGTGCCCTGCAGGGTGACCGCCGGCGGGATCGTCAGCGGGGCGCTGGTGCGGTAGGCGCCGGCGGGGAGGTAGACGATGCCGCCCATCGGGCAGGCGGCCAGCGCGGCCTGGATGGGAAGCGTGTCGTCGGTGACGTTGTCGCCGACCGCCCCGTAGTCGCGGACGTTGAGCCAGTCCCGCACGGACCCGGCGGACGCCCCGCCGCTGGAGACGCTGTGTGCCTCGATCCAGGCGCGGCTCGCGCCGCCCGCGTCGGCCCACATGCCGGTGACCGTGTCCGGTCCCGAGAACCGCGGCAGGAAGCCGTACTCGTTGGCGGTGACCGAGGTGATCGGGGTGGAGCTGGCGTTGAGGAGGTCGGTGTACTGGGTGCCCTCGGAGGCCTGGTCGTAGAACGTGACGACCGCGCCCGGGGCGACACCCCACAAGCCGTCGGACGGGCGGACCACGAAGTCCGCCATGCCTGCGCCGAAGTCGTAGCGCGCCATCAGTTCACCACCCAGCTCAGGCCCGAGGCGGGCAGGACCTGGCCGCCGGTGGCGATGGACGGCTTGTGCGTCAGCCACACCTGGCCCGGCCGGTCGCTGCCTCCGGCGTAGACGACGAACCGGCCGATCGATGTCCCGGAGACGTAGGCCAGGCCGTACTGGTCCCGGTTGGGGTGGCGGTAGGCGGCCGGGATGAGGATGGGCAGGCGGCTCTCGTCGGCGCCTGCCAGGGTGCCCGCAGCACGGCGGAGTACGCCGAGCCTGAGGTGCACGTTCCCGGAGCGGGTGGCCAGCACCGAGTTGGTGAGGATTTCCCAGGCTGACAGGGGGGAGTCGATGACGGTCTCGCCCCCGCCGTCGTCGTAGACCAGCACCCACAAGGTCCCGTTCCACATCCGCACCCGGCCGGTGTCCGTTTCCAGGCACGTCTCGCCCAGGGCGGGCGCGGGGTTGCGGGTGGAGGACGTCGCCGGGCGGATGCGGGCACCGACGTACAGCTCGCTGCGGGTGACGGTCACCGTGGACGCTCCGCTCAGGAGCGACACCAGGGCCAGGGGGATCTCGTACACGCCGGTGTCGCCGGTGTCCTGTACGAGGGCGGGTGCCCCGCTGCCCGGGGTGCCTGCCCTCACGACGGCCCGTACGGTCCACGTCGAGCGGTCCAGGCGCAGCACGACGCGGTCGATCCGGGTCGAGCCGGACACGTTGGCGCCGATGGACAGGGTGACCGTGGAGGTTCCCGACGTCCAGGCGTGGCCGCGCACGGAGGCGAACACGTCTGCGCGTACGGCCACGTTGAGGCCGGTGCCGACGGCGACGACCTGGGTGTCCGCTGGGGTTCCGTAGACGCCGTCCTCGCTGAAGTGCGCGGCGATCTTTTCGTACTCGACGTCGGTGACGGCGCGGGAGTTGTGGGCCGGGGACGGCCAGGAGTCCTGTGCCATCAGCTACCTCGTTTCCAGTCGGCCGACTTTGCGGCTCAGGGTGCGGATCAGCCGCACCGTCTGCGGGTCGGTGGTGGCGTCCTGCGAGCCGACGACGGAGGCGACCTGTTCGCCGCCTCCAGCGCTCGCCTGCAGGTTGATGGCCCGCACGATGTCGGTGACCTGCAGGCCGTGGGGCAGCGCGACCGCGACCTTGTCGCCGAGGGTGTAGTCCCGGCCTGCCTGCAGGCCTTCGGTGTCGACGGTGACGGTGGCCAGCGTGACCGGGGCGGCGGACTCGGCGAGGTCGGAGGTGCCGGCCGCGGTGAGCTCACCGGTGGAGTCGTTGTCGGCGCCGCCGTCGATGAAGTGCTCCACCCGCCACCACAGGGCGGCTGCCCCGGTGTCGGCGACCTCGACGAACGTACGGATGGACGAGCCGGCGGTTTCGTTCCCGGCGACCAGGGCGTGGGTGGCGGTGGGCGCGGACTGCGAGTACTGCAGGCCGCGCAGGTTCCCCAGCCCCACGGAGAAACGGGCCGTCGCGGATTTGTCTGCGGGGGTGTAGCAGCCGAACTTGATCTGCGTGCCGTCCTGCCGGGTACGGAACCCGATCAGCCCGCCCGCGCTGGCGGCACGGCGGCACGCCTCGAGGACGGGCTCGAACCGGGTGGACAGCGCGGTGTTCGTTCCGGCGGACGCCACCGTGTCGAGGACCAGCTGCGGGATCCGGCGGGCGACGATCGCGCCGGGGCCGCAGTTCTCGTTCACCAGGGTGCGGATGATGGTCTCGGCGTTGGTCGCGGTGAACGTCCGCCAGGTGTCGCCGTGCTGCCCCGCCCAGGCGAGAGCCGGTTCGGGCCAGGTGATGTGCCCGGCGATCGTCGCCAGGTCGTCGCTGAAATTCACGGTGACGGTGCCCACGCCTCGGTCGCTGTCGACGGACCAGCTGTAGTCGGTCGGCTGCTCCATCGGGCCGGCCATCCAGATGGCGCCGTCGCGGACCAGGACCAGTCGGTTGCCCGGCTGCAGCTGCTCCATCACGGCCGGGTAGGCGGGCAGGGTCACGGACCCTGCGCCGGGTTCGTTGAACTTCAAGGTCGCGTCGAGGTCGGTCCAGCCGGTGAGCGGGTCGCCCTGGACGGCCAGGTTGTCGTCGGTGATGAGCAGGGTGATCGCCATATCAGGCTGTCTCGTAGCGGGGGTTGAACGCGAGGTCGACCGACGAGCCGGGGCCGGACCCGGACAGGGCGAAGGTGACCTCGTTGTCGCCCGGAGCCAGGCCCCACAGGGTGGCGGTCGGCCAGTCGAGGCCGCCGATCCAGTTGTCCCCGTTCTGGTAGCGGACCTGCGGCGGCTCGGTGGAGATGGTCACCTTCTCCCCGGCGAGCAGGTTCCCGTGCCCGATCGCCGCGGCGTCCGGGTCCAGGGTGAAGGACTCGCCGGTGCCGGCGTGGGTGAACTCGATGAGCGAGGCCGGGCCGGTCACCACCCACGTCGGCCACACCACCGTGTCCCCCGGATTGTTGACGGTCGTCGAGCCGAGGATCTGGCTGGACGACACCGTCGGGTACGGGTCGAAAAAGGTGGAGGCGGTGCCGGTCTCACGGTGGACCGTGAGCGTGAAGGGGTCCGTCCAGTACGGGTCCTCGCACCACAGGCTCAGCACCGCGCTGTCCGCGTCGCGGTAGTAGCCGGCCTTGGCCTGCCCCTCGAATCCCTCCTGGTAGAACACCTCGATCTGCCGGCGGCTGCCGTCCGGCCGGGCGATCTCCAGCACGCCCGGGCCTTCCCCTTCCCGCAGGGTGCGCGTGAACGCCGTCGCCAGCGCCCGCCACCGCTGCGTGAACTCCATGTGCGTGGCGCCCTGGACGAACAGCGGCCACACGATCGTGCGGGGCTGCGCCTGGGCGTGGCGCAGGCGGGCGCCGCCGCGCGGGTGCTGGTCGCTGGTCAGCTCGTACGGCACGGCCCCGAGTCCGGACACGCCGTCGGCGAGGGTGAACCAGTCGGCGTCTCGGTCGGTGAGCGGCCACACCGTGCCGGAGGGGTCGGTGTAGGTGGCGGTGGCGTAGCCGATCTCCGGCAGCGGTACCGGTGTGCCACCGCCCCCGCCGGGATCCGGCGGGGTGGTGACGGGTGCGGCGATCAGGGGCATTTAGCGCGGCCTCCCTACCCGGGCCCGGGCCTCCTGGACGCGCTGGACGCGCTGCAGGTCGGCCACCGTGAAGTCGGCGGTACGGGCGTTGATCTCGTAGGTGACCGACGCCCCGCCGCCGGCGGAGACACCGACGGCGGCGGCTCCCTCGAGGGTCCGCAGTTGCTGCGGGGTGAGCACGGCCTCGGGGGTGCGCATGCCGTTGTAGTTCCAGCCGGGCTGGAGCCATCCGCCCTGGTCGTACTTGCCGGGCTGGAAGCCGTACCAGTCGGTGAACAGCTTGTCCCGGTAGCCGCGTGCCCCCTTCCCGATGACGACGCCGTCGCCGCCGCGGCTTTCGACGTTGACGCCGCCGATCGTGCCGGCGGTGTGACCGACGCCGGCGTTGGTGACGCCGATCCGGTAGGGGCTCTCCCCGTGCAGGACCCACCCGGGCGGCGCGGTCTTCCCGGAGAAAGATCCGGTGGCCCACCTGCGGTGGGGCTTCTGCCCGCGGATCACGGACTCGATCGCGGAGACCAGGCCGGAGCAGTCCCAGCTGGGGTCGCCGTTGCCGCCCCACTGGTAGGGCAGCCCGTTCTGTGTGCGGGCCCACTTCAGGCCGGCCTGGATACGCGGGCCGCCGATCCCGCCCGCGCCCTTCTTGTCGGCCTTCCCGCCGTAGTCGAACAGCGCATCCAGGATCCTGTCGGGGATGTGGCGGATCATCTTCCCGATCGACGTGTCCATTCCCGGGAACGACTTGAGGATCGGGTCGACGACGTTCTTCACGCCTGCCCGCGCGGACGCCAGGAGCGTGTCCGCCAGCCAGCCCGCTCCCTTCTTCACACCGTTCCACACGGCCGACCCGGCGCCCGTGACAGCGCTGGCCGCACTGGAGATCCAGCCGAAGATCCCGCCGTCCGCGAACGCCTGACGGTGGATGCCGCCTCCCGCGTACCTGAGGGAGCGGTCGACGCCGGTGCGGGGGTTGCCGCCGAGGACGGGGGCGAGTGCCTTGCGCACCCCGGCCGCGCCGGAGGACTTCGCCAGATGGTTGAAGTAGGAGACGAACTCACTGCCCACGCCGCGGGTGAACTCCGGGCGGAAGATGGACTCCCCGCCCGACATCTCGAGCGCCCCGCCGGTCGGGCTGTAGAACTTGTGCGGGTCACGGCCCGGGGTGTAGCCGGGCAGCACGCCGCCCTGGGCGAAGCCCTTGGGGTGGAACTCCTTCAGCTTCGGCGCACCGAACGCCGTAGCGATCTTGTTCCAGACCCCGACGATCCCCGCGTTGTACACCGTCCCGATCACGAAGCTGACGGGCTTCTTCGCGATGCCGGCCAGCTTGTCCCACTGGGTTTTGATCGCCTGGACGGCGCTGCCGAAGGCGGTCCCCACATAGCCGACTGCCTTGTTCAGGGTGTCGAAGACGGGCTTGATGTGGTTGTTGTAGGCGCCCTTGATGGTGCCCGCGACGCTCGCCCACACCGGCTTGACGACCTTGTCGAGCAGGTACTGCATGGCGTCGCCGAGCCGGTCCAGACCGCCCCGGATGTAGCCCATGACCGGGCGCAGGTTGCCCTCCCAGGCTGCCTTCACCGCGGCCTGGATGAACCGCCACACCGGCTGGACGACCTTGTCGTTCAGCCACTTGAAGGCGGGGCCCAGGTACTTGGTGACCCAGGTGACCAGGTCCGCGATGACCTGGATGATGCCCGCGATCCAGCCGATCGCCGTGGACAGCGCGCCCGCGAACACGCCGACGAAGAAGCCGGCCAGGTCGATCAGCGGCGGCAGCAGCCACGACAGGATGTTGACCGCCAGGGTGACGACCAGGCCGACGAGTTGGGCGAGCGGCGGCAGGATCGGCAGCAGTGCGACCGTCAGGTCCACGGCGGCCGTCACCAGCTGCAGCAGCGGCGGCAGCAGGTCCATGAGGACCCCGGCCGCCATCTCCAGCACCATGCCGACCAGGTCACCGATCAGCGGCAGGATCGGCGCGAGGGCCTTCACCAGGATCAGCAAGGCGTCCGTCAGTGGCGGCAGGACACCCGCCAGGGCGGTGGCGAGCAGGCCGACGAAGTCCCCCAGCAGGGGGGCGAGATCGGCGAGGATCGAGGCCAGGGTCTGGGCCAGGGAGACACCGACCTCGACGAGCGGCTTGATGATCTCGAGGAGGGCGCCCGCGATCCCCACGAAGGCGTTCGCGATGACCGGCAGGACCGGGACCAGTGCCTTGAAGACGGTGGTCACCAGTTGGACGCCGATCGGGATGAGCGGCGCCAGGCCCTCGACGAGCGTGATGGCGGCCTGCGCCACCTGGGCCAGCGGGGCCAGCATGGTCACCAGGGCGCCGCCGACCGTCTCGAGCGCATCGCTGACCACGGGAAGCAGCGGCTCCAGCGCTTTGAACACGACGCTGATGAGCTGCGTGCCGACGGCGAGGAGGGGCGCGATCGCCGTCATGAGCTGGCCCAGCGCCGCCGCGAACACGTTCGCGACGAGCTCGGCGACCTGGCCGAGCAGCGTGACCAGCGGAGCCAGCATCGGCTCCAATGCCTGGAACAGCTGCGTGACCGCCAGCCCGATGAACTCGAGTACGGGCTGCAGCACCGTGATCACGGTGGTCAGCGGGCCGATGAGGACCGCGACCAGGCTGCTGATCACCGACACGATCGGCGTCAGTGCCGGCGCGAGCGCGTTGATCACACCGGCGATCAGGGCCGCGATCGGGGCGAGGAGCGGCATCACCGCCTGGACCAGCTGCACGATCGCCGTGCCGACGGTGACGAGGACCGGGCCGAGCGCCTCGACGATCGGCAGCAGGACCGCGCCGAGGGTGGCCGCGAGCTGCTGCAGCACCGGGCCCAGGACGACGGCCAGTTCGGCGAACGGCTTGGCGATCGCGGCGAGCAGCGGTACGACGGCCTGTACGACCGTCCCGATGACGGGGACGATCGCGCCGACGATCTGCGCCACCGACGCGAACAGGGTGCGCATGGCGGCCTGCATCTCGTCGCTGGCGAGGATCTTCCTGAGCTCCCCGAAGACGGAGCCCAGTACGCCGACGATCTGGCCGCCCGCGTCGGAGGCCGCCTTGAAGATCTGCGAGACGACGCCGAGGACGTTGCCCAGCAGCGTGCCGAACTGGGAGAGGATCCCGAACGCCGTGCTGATGGCGTCCTCGAGACCACCCGACGCGAACGACTTGGCGATGCCGTCCGTGAACGACTTGATCGCCCCGGCGAACTGGGTGAGCAGTGCGTTGAAGGCCGGCTGCGCGGCGACCGACAGCTGGCCGAACGCGGTGATGACCTGCTTCGGGGTGTCCTTGAAAACGGCGAGGTTCTTCGTGGCCCCGGCCAGGATCTTGTCCAGCATCCCGGACTTGGCCATCTCGGTGACACCGGCCGCGGCCGACTTCGCGATCTGGTTCCACACCCCGGCCGTCGCCGTCAGCTGCCGCTGCAGGATCGGGATCGTCGTACGCCCGAGCGCGGTGACGGTGGAGCCCAGGCCCTCGAACAGCCGCTGCTGCACGCCGAGCTTCATGTCCGTCCACGCCGGCCCCAGCCCCTGCACAGCGCTCACGAACAACCGCGCGTTGGGGGCGAGTTTCGCCATGGCCTTGTCGAACTCGGACGCCTGCCCGGCCGCCGCAGCCTGCGCATCCGCGACCGCAGCCGCCGCGTCCGCCACGGCCCGCTGCGCGTCCGCGATCTGACGGGCCCCGTCCGCACGCGCCTCATCGACCCCGGCCTGCGCCTCGGCCAGACCACGCTGCGCATCCGCCACGCTCTGGGCCGCGTCGACGCCGGCACGCCGCTGCTCCTCCTGGGCCCGGGCCAGGGCACGGGTCTTGTCGGCGACCTCCCGCTGCGAGGCGGCGATCCGGTCCTGTGCGTCCTTGACCTTTTTGCTGCCGTCGACGCCGGCCTTGGTGGCCTTCGCCGAGTCCTCGGCCAGGCGCTTGGTCTCCAGGCGCTGGTCGGCGACGGCCTGGGCGGCCTCGTCGTAGGCGAGCTGCAGCTTGGCGATGTCTTCGGGGCGGTTGCCCGGCTTGGCCTGCGCATCGCGCAGGGCCTTCTCCGCCTCCTGCATCTTGAGGACGCCGGCGCGTTCCTCCAGGCGCGAGGCGGCCAGCTTGCTCTTGAGGTCTTCCAGGTCACGGGCCGCTTCCTGGCGGGCCTCGTTGAGACTGGTCTGCACCTCGCGGGCCTCGCGCTGGGAATCGGCGAGGTCGCGTACGGCGTCCTGGACGTTGCGCTGGGCGTCGGCCTGCTTCTGCGCGGCGTCCTGCACCGTGCGGGTGAGGGTGCGTTCGGCGTCGTCGACGGCGCGCAGCGCATCCTGCACCCGGTCGGCGGCCTGCACGCGCGCGTCGGCCAAGGAGCGTTGCGCGTTGGCGAGGCCACGCTGCGCGGACTCCACCGCACGGGTCGCGGACGCTGCGGACGAGGCCTGCTTCGAGGAGTCGGCGAACGCCGCCTTGAAGGCGCCGCTCACCCCGGACAGGCCCAGCTTGAGGGCGCCCGCCGCAGCTCCGGCCGTGGTCAGGGCCGGGGCCAGGATCGCGGCCCCGGCCGCTGCCGCGTTCAGGTTCGCCCCGATTGCGACACCGGCCAGTGCGCCGACGCCCTTCAGGCCGACGCCGAACGCCTTGCTGAAGGCGCCCGCGCCGGACTTGCCCGCACGCGAGGCGCGGGCGTTGACGGAGTTGGACCAGTCCCCTTCGAACTCCGGTCGGATGCTGACGTATCCGCGGCCGACGAGCGTGCCTCCGGCAGCCACCGCCCACCTCCGATCAGGGGTTGG
Source organism: Streptomyces sp. ME02-8801-2C (assembly GCF_033793965.1). Classification (NCBI taxonomy): domain Bacteria; kingdom Bacillati; phylum Actinomycetota; class Actinomycetes; order Kitasatosporales; family Streptomycetaceae; genus Streptomyces; species Streptomyces sp. ME02-8801-2C. The sequence goes on from NZ_JARAXP010000007.1 coordinate 331,768, forward strand.
CGGCGCGGCCTCCGAAGACCTTCGCCAGCTCGCGGGCGCCACTGCCGTGACGTCCGCCGAAACGGATCACCGTGGGGTTGCGGCGCTTGGCCACACCCGGCCGGGGGATCGGCTCAGGCGGGCGCATGCGCTTGGTCTTCTTCGGGTCGCCGTGCAGCTTGATCTGCACGTATGTGCTCTCCCGCTGGGCGTCGACCATGGCGGCCATCAGCTGCCGGTCCGGGGTCCAGTAGTCCTCTTCCGGCGTGGCGTCCCGTACGGAACGGGCGGTCGCCGAATCCGGCGGCAGGTGCTTGAGGAAGATGCGCAGTTCCCGCCAGGACATCTCGCCCCGGTACAGCTCGAGCAGGGACCGGCCTGGCCAGTAGCGGGCCACGTCCCATTCCACGGCCTCCCCGTGTTCGCTCAGGAATCGGAGGAGGCCGGCGATTCCCCCGGCTCAGTCCCGCCGCGCTTCTGCCATTCCTGTGCGATCAGTTCGATGTCGAGGAACGTGTAGTCGGCGGCGTACATCTCCTTGACCTTGTCGTCGCCGAGGATGTCCTTCAGCACTGCGGGGATGTCTTCGAGATTCCCCACGCGCTCCTGCAGCTCGAAGGGCAGCGACCGCATCGGGGGCAGCGTGAACTCCACACCCTTGAGCGAGAAGATGCTGGGCTCGGGGAGGGCGTCGCGCTTCTGCTGGGCGAGCGAGTCGAGGGAGACGACCTCGCGGCCGACCGCCGCCTGCTTCTTCGGGGGCATTGAACTCTCCTTACGGGTGCGGGTGGCAGCGGGTTGAGCCCCCGGCAGGCGCGACCCGCATCGCACGCCTGCCGGGGAGTTGGGGGCGGGCGCGCTTACGCGGCCCAGGCCGGGTCGTTGGACAGCCAGGTCGCGATCTCCGGGGCCGACGACGCGTACGCGGACACCGTCATGCCCAGGCCGACCGCGCTGGAGCGGCCCAGGGTGATCGACTCGCGGCCGGTGATCTCACCGCGCGGGACGACGAGCCGGTTCTTGATGTCGCCGTCGAGCCACTCCAGGCCGAAGGCGTACTCCTGCGGCCCGGGCGCGGCGGGGATGTCGAGGCGCTGGATCGCCCCGGACACGTTGGTGATCGTCGAACCGGGGAAGTAGGCGGTGACGGTGCGGGACTTCAGCTCGATGGCGGTGAACCCGAGCGTCATGTCCACCGAGGTGAGGACTCGGCGGACGGGGCTGAGGGACTGCCAGGCGTTGATGTCCTCGACGTCCGTCGAGTACTCCATCGCCACGCCGTCGTCGGACATGAACCCGAGGTCCAGCCAGGCCGCGTCCCACGCGGTGTCCAGGTCGGTCGGTGCGGTGGACCCCTTGGGGGCCATGTAGATGGAACCGGTCAGTGCGACCCTGACGTTGTCGGCGTCGTTCGCCACGGGATGCCTCCAGGCATAGCGAGGACCCGTGCGGCCGACGGCCGACGGGTGAGGGATGAAGGAAGGGCGCGGGTTACGGGGTGGCTGGCAGGGCGCGCAGACGCATCTGCATGACCAGCACGTACCGGGGGATCAGGGTGGTTTCCGCGTCGGGCTCGTACGGCAGCCAGATCAGGCTGAGGTCCGTGACCGTGTAGATCTGCGCGGTGCCGACGGTGGTGCCCTCGGCCGCGTGCAGGTGCGCGCGGACCAGCTGGGCGACGTCGTGGGCCTGGGCCTTGGTGGCGGCCAGGACGTCGATGTCGAGGGTGACGTCTTCGGTGACGAACCGCTGCACGCTCGCGCCGCCGCCACGGGACACGGACACCACGCCGGATGTCAGCTTGGCCAGCAGCCCGTCGGGCCACTCGGTGCCGATGTGCGTGCCGCCGTCGAGGGCGGCACGCAGCAGGGTGCACGCGGTCTCTTCGGCGTCGGGGAAGGTGACGATGGGCTGCGGGCTCATCGCCGCTTACGTCCACTCGGCGGCGGCTCCTCGGCTGCCGCCTCGTCCTCGGGGGCTTCGGGCTCGGGCGCCGCCTGGTCCTCGGGCTCGGGGGCGCTGCTGGGTTCCGGCTGGGCGCCGGGGCCGTCGAGGACCTCGGAGATGCGGCCGTCACGCCGCAGGTCCGCGAGCTCCTCATCGGTGACGTCGAGTTCGTCACCCGGCGCGCGGCCGGCATGCCAGTGGGCAAGGATGACTCGGGGCATCAGGTGCTCCTTAGGGAATCGAGCGCCCGGCCCAGCGGCCGGTACTTGGGGGAGTAGCCGCCCTGCGGACGGGCGCTGACGGACCGGTAGCGGCCCCGGCTGTCACGGGCCCTGTCGCTGTGACGGCCGGTACCGAACTCCACCTGCAGCGACCACGGGGCAGCCGCCCCGAACTCCGCTCGCCACCCGTTGGGGTTGAGGTGGGCGGCCGAGTAGATCTGCGACTTGTACTCGCCGTGCCGGGCCACGCCCGGCTTGTATGTCGGGCCGGTGTACGACGGGGCGAAGGCGCGGGCGAAGTTCGCGCCCTGCTGCGCGACGTCCAGGAGCAGGGTGTGCATCTCCTGGCTGCGGGCGATCTCGTCGAAGAAGCCTGGGTTCGGCACGTACCGGAAGCGGCCGGCGGGCATGTCAGGCCACCTCCTTCAACTGCGCCTCGATGTGGCGGACGCCGTGGGGTACGGGCCAGCGGCCGATCTTCCCGGTGACCTCCAGGACCTGGCCGTCGAACTCGACACGGTCCGTCTCGCGCAGGTCCGGGTACGTGCCCGGCGCTGAGATCAGCAGCCAGCCGGTGACGGTGACCTGCTTGTCGTCGGTGTCCTCCCGGCTGTCGTTGTTCGGCTGCACGTTGACCTGCCCGACGGGGATGCGCTCTGCAGTCGGGCCCCAGTCCCTCGTCTCGTTGCCGTACCGGTCGCTCCCCTTGGCCGGGCGGATGATGACGACGGACTGTTCGTAGAGAACACTCACGACTGCCTCACCGAGTAGGCCGTCCGCATGTAGTCGCGCAGGGTCGCCTTGTGGTCGCCGGTCAGCGACCCGGTGCCGAACGTCTCCACCGTGTAGGTGACCGACGTGGCACCAGCGGATTCCGAGCGCAGCCGGCGGGGGTTGGACAGCGTGGCGGCGGCCAGGTCCAGGCACACCCCAACGAGGTCGTCGGGCATCTCCTGATAGCCGTGCGAGTAGGTGACCTTGACCCGGTCCGCCCAGATCCCGAGCGGCCGGTTGAAGGGCCAGCCCATGGTGCGGGTCGGCGCGTACAGCGGGCTGCCCCGCTTCAGCTCGTTGCCGCTGACGATGAAGTCCCGGCCCTCGATGGCGGGCACCTCGATGCCGGTGCCGTCCGGGATCTCCAGCACCGTCAGCGGATGGGTCGCATCGACGAAGAGGGGGCGTTGCGGCAGACGCAGCACCTGCTCCCCGCCGGACAGGATGACGGTCTCGTTCTCGACGAACGTGAAGTCCTGCCCGGTGAACTTGCGGATCCTGCGCGAGGCGATCCGCAGGGCGAGCAGGGCGGAGTTGGTGGGGATCGTGACGCCCGGCAGATAGTCCCGCAGTTCGTACTCGGTAGCCAGTGGGGGAAGCGCCACGGTCGGCCTCCCTTCCTACGCGCCGCCGTCGGCGAGCAGCTGCTCCAGCGGCTTGACCAGCGTGCTGCGCGGGCTGGTCTTGGCCTGCTCGGCGGCCAGCGCCGTACGGGCACGCTCGATGTCCTCGCCGACCCAGACGAGGACGTCCTTGACCGAAGCCTCGATATTGAGTTCAGCCTGTGGTCCGCCCGGAGGCGGGACGGTGGGGTTGGCGCCGGCGCTCGGGTCCGGGACCTTCTGGTCATCGCTGCCGGGCGGGGGCGGCGGCTCCTTCTCCTGCTGGCCCTCCGTGGCGTCCTGGTCCTCGTCCGGTAGGGCGGTCACCTTCTTGCGGGCACTGCGCAGCAGCAGGTCGGCCAGGCTGCCGGAGACGATCTGCCCGGCTTCCAGCTTCACGGGCGAGTGCCCGTGGAACACCTTGAAGTTCTCGTTGACGACACAGCGCACGAGACCTCCCCTTTCGTCTGGGCCGCCCGCCCGGCCGGTGCCGGGCGGGCAGGCGGGGGTTGTCAGTTGGCGCTGTGCTCCAGCATCACGGCCCGCTTGAACAGGGCCGGGTCGCCGCCGGACAGGGAGTCGGACGGCACCCCGTAGTCACCGACCCACGACCAGGTTGTGGACACGGTCTGCTGGTAGCGGTCCTGCGGCGGACGGACGATGCGGGCCACGTCCACACCGGGCGCCACGTTGATCATGGCGATCTCCGGGACGTCGCCCACGCCGGTCTCGCTGAGCATGTCGGCGATGCCCTCGAACGGCGCGGCGATCAGCGCGCCGTCACCGAGCACGATCGGCCGGTGCACGGTCGTCGCCAGGTCCTCGTACCCGGTCGAGGCCGTGGTCAGGTACGGGACCTCCTCGTTGCGGACCCACACCAGGCCGCCGAACACACCGAGCGCCAGGTCCCGGTACGTCTCCGAGTCCGCGCGCCCCTGGTACAGGTTCTGGAACTCGGTGTCCTCGAACAGCTGCGACTCCGTCACGCTGTCGATGTGGGCGATGTAGTTGCTGCCCTCAGCGGCCGGGACGCTCATCCGGCGCATGCGCGCGACGGCGGCCCGGAAGTGGGAGAACTTGATCAGGTCGCCCGCGCCCAGGTCGAACGAGGTGTCGTTGGACGTACCCGCACGCACCGAGTACGGGGCCTGCGCGGAGATGACGTAGTCGCCCACCACATCGACTCGTGCCGTGCCCAGGGTCAGCACGTTCGTGGTGGTGTTGACGCCGGTCACCGTGTTCGCGACGCCCTCGATGCTGACGGTCAGCGGAGTGGAAGCGCTGACCGGCGTGGGCACACCGTTGACCAGGACATGCGTGAACCCGTCCGACGAGGCGACCTCGATGCTGGTGTCGGACGTGCCCGCGGTACGGCAGAAGGTGCGCCCGCCCGCGTACCCCTTGTACAGCTTGTTGCGGGCCAGCCGGTTCAGGGTCTGCCCGGCCTGGATGGCCAGGCGGCTGGCGTCGTTGAGGAACTTCGACGCCTGGGTCATCTTCGACTGCAGCAGGTCGGTGTCGATGGACTTGCCGTACTGGTCCATCACCACTTCCCACTGCTCGATGCTGTACGAGCCGGTGCCCGCGTCGGAGCCGGTGGTCGGCGTGGGGTCCGGGGTCATGAGCCCGTTACGGGTCATGATCTTCCGGTCGCCCTTGGCGCCCTGCCACGCCTCGATGTCCGCGACCTGGGCGAACAGCAGCTGCGGCATCAGCGACTCGCGGAACAGACCGTCCAGCAGTCCGTTCTGCATGATCGCGCGGATCGCCGCAGGGAGCTGGGAGCGGACGTCGTGCCGGTCGGCCTGGAACCACGGCCTCTTGGTCGTCTTCATGTGCATGGTTACTCCGTGGTGATCTCGACGGACACAAGGTCCGGGAACTGCTGGGCGTACTGCTCCAGCCCCAGCAGCGCGGTTTGGGTGATTGCCGTGATTGCGGCGCAGACCCGCCCGTCCTCGACACCGCCCTCATGACCGTCGACCTCGATAGAGGTCCGGCCCTCGCCCAGCCGGGCGCGGATGCGGATCATCAGCGCAGGCGGACGCCGTACTGGGCGGCTGCGGCCTTGACGGTGCTGCGGTCGGCTTCGCGGTAGTTGGCCGGCGGGGTGTTCGGGCGGGGGCCCTGGCCGTGGTCAGGCTTGGGGGTCTGCTTGCCCGGCTCCGGCGCGGGATCGGCGGGCGCCGTCTGCTTGCGCAGGTGCGGCTTGCGCTCGAGGATCTCGGCGAGGTCCGCCTTGATCGTCTCGGTGTCGACCTCGCCGTCGGCTGTCGCGTAGCCGGCCATCTTCGCCTGCAGATGGACGACCGCGTCGTCAGCGTCGGCGAAACCGGAGGCCAAGACCTTCACCTCGGCCTGGACCGCCCGGGCCTGAGCCTTTGCGGCCGTGGCCTCGAAGCGCTCCGCCTTCGCGGTCGCCTTCTCGAGCTCGCTCTTGTCGCGGTCCTCGAACTCGGCCACCTTCGCGGCGAGGTCATCGGCGCGCTTCTTCTCGGCGGCAGCCGCCCTCTTGGCTGCGGCGCGCTCCGCCTTCATGGTGTCGAGCGCCTTCTTCCCGGCGTCGCCGAGCTGGTCGGCGCCTTCCGGGTCGGCGGGGTCCGGGTCCGCCGGGTCTGCGGCCGGATCCGCTGCGGGGGCCGGTGCCGGATCGGCAGCCGGGTCCGCCGGCGGGGCGGCCGGGTCGGGGTCGTCGTGCCGGGACAGCTGGAACCAGCCCGCGCTGTGCGCAGCGGACAGCCAGCTCCTACGGGTTGCGTGCATGGTGGGGTGTCTCCCGTTGCGGGATCGGCGACCGTACGTTGCGCACGGCCGGGATGGGTTGGTGCAGCGGCTACAGGACGTAGCCGTAGCGGCGCAGTAGCCGCAGTTCCTCGTCGCGGTCGTCATCCGCGATCCGGAAGATTTCCTCGGGCATCAGCCGCGGTGTGCGCGTCGAGCGGAAGTACCGCATGGACGTCGCGGCCCCATGCCGCTGGCCGGCGAACCGGCTCATCTGGTCTCCGGCCCGATCCCGGCTGCGGCCGTACACGCTGCGCCGGGTCGCGCCCTCGTGGGTGACCTGCAGGGTGCGGCGGTAGATGCGGGCGGTGTCCATGCCCCGGCGGGCGTTGACGACCTGTCCGATGTCACCGCCTGCGCGGATGGCCCGGGCGCCGGCCACGGTGAACACGCGCTGCTGCTGCTCCTTGTCGAGCTGCTCGAACAGCTTCTGCGGGCTTAGCACTTGGGGCCACTCATGCTCGCGCAGAGGCAGTGTCTGACAGTCGCAGTTCGGGTGCCGCAGGAACCCCTCGCTGTAGGTGTACATCTGGCCGGACAGGATGATGCACCGCGCGCAGGCGGGCAGCCGTACGACACGGACATACGCCACGCACGACGGGTTCACTGCCATGGCGACCTGGTCCGCAGTGCGCGCGGCGTCCGCGATCGCGGTTTGCACGTACATCGTCATGTCGACGAGCCCGCCGATCATCGCCTCCTCGGGCGGGAGGCCGGCCGCCAGGCGCCGCCGCACCCCGATGGACGGCAGGTACAGCAGCGTCTCGAGCGGTCCGCCACCCGGTGCTACGCCGGTGAACGCCGACGGGATCAGCGGAGGGATGAGCGTAGGGGAAAGCGCGGCCTGGGCGAGGGAGAGCGCGCCCTGGACCGCCATCTGCGAGGCGATGTACGCCTGGGCTGCGTCGGCGACGCTGGCCTGTCCGGCGACGGCCGCCGCGGCGATCGCCGCGCCGGGCTCGCCGAGCAGGTCCTCCTCGATCGTGGCGGCGGACAGCGTGCGCCAGATCTGCTGGATCTGCTCGATGATCGCCCGGATCGTTGCGGCGACCTGCTCGTACCGGGCCTGGCCCAGCCCCTCCGGTGTTTCAGGCGGCGTTGCCACCGGCCGCCCCCGTCACCGCAGGTTCCGGCGCGGGCTCCGGGTCCGGGTCCGGTGGCGGCTTCGTGCCGAACAGCGGCGTGACGTCGCCGCCTGCGATCCGCTGCACCGCATCCTGCGCGGCCTGCTCGTCGAGCTCCTCCATACGCTGGATCTGCACCTGCGAGAACCCGAGACGCTCCCGCGTCGGACGCAGCGGAACAATTTTCGCGGTGAACAGCTTGACCGCCGCGTCCGCGGACTGCGCCACCGTCGGGGTGGACGCGTCCCGCCAGATCGTCTCCAGCGCCCGGGCGTCGTCGGACCACTTGCCGTCCCGCACCCGCAGCACCAGCCGCATGACCCGCTCCCACGTCCCGCCCCACGCACGCTGTTTGCGCTCGGCCCGCTTGACCAGGCGGGTCTCGCTCGAGCGGATCGCATCCGCGCTGGCCGGGTTGGCGGTGCTGTAGCCGAGGAAGTGCGGCGGGATGCCCGACAGCGAGGCGGTGAGCTGGGCCAGCTGGTTGATCGTCGAATGGAAGTTGGAGAGCGACGCCTCCGGGAACTGCATGACGTCCGCGCCGTCTTCCTTGCGGCTCTTGGCCGTTGCCCAGATCCGTCCGGCAACCCGGGACCACACCGACATCCGCCGGCCGTCCTGGTCGACGAAATCTTCCTCGCCGAACCCGAACGCCACCCGGCGCGGCATGGCGTGGAACTCCGCCGAAATCATCATGTCGGTGGCGATCTTGCAGGCGGCGTCCGACAGCGGGATGACGTCAGCCAGCTCCGACACACCGTTACGGGCCTTCAGTCGCGGCCGGTTCGCGAGGACCTCCACCGGCAGCTCGCCCATGTTGTGGTCATCCCGCGGGTACTCGGGGTCCTCCGTCCACGGGCCGCCCTTCGCCTTCACCCACCAGATGGTTGAGTTCGGCAGGTACAGCGTGGCGTGGTCGACCTGGTCCGCGCCCTCGCCCACACACCACCGCTTGACCGCGGCGACCAGGCGGCGGGTGCGCGGGTCGTGCTCGGCGTACATGTCGAGCGCGGACTCGACGGTGACGATCGGCGTCTTCCCGTCGTCGGCGTTCGTGCCGACCACGACGTACGCGCGCTTCATCACCAGTGCATCGAGATGCCCTTGCTGGGACTGCTCGTCGAGGTCGTTGGCCTGCCAGATCCGCCACAGCTCGTCGTCCGCCTCCGCCTGCCCCGGGAAGCGGAAGCCCTCGACGTCCAGGCGCTCCTCGATGGAGTCGACGACCAGGCGGGGCCAGTTGATGACGACCTGGCGGACGTTGTCCTCAAGCTCCCGCTGCAGCTCGGGGTGCATGTACGACAGGGGCTGGGTGCCCTCGTAGTAGCTGTTGAGCTTCTCGAGCTCGCTGAGCTCCGACTCGTGGCACTTGATCAGGTGCGTGAGCCAGTCGCGCTCGCTCCGCCCATGCACCACAGCAGCGTCTTCATAGTCGTCCACGAGAAGTCCCGCCACGGGTCACCTCGCTTTCACCGCAGAACGATCATCTTGCCGGGCTTCTTCTTCGGCTTGGCCAGGCCGGCGGCGACCGCGTCACCGGCAGCCTCGTGCGCGAGGACCGACACCACACAGACGTCGATCTTCTGGTTGACGCTGGCCTTCTTCAGCACGTACCGCTTCGCCGGCCGCGCTGCCTTGCGGGCGTTGCCGACGTGCGCGGCCGTGGTCTCGCAGCCGTCGTGCACGAACGTCGTGTCCTTCTTCGTGACGTCCGTCAGCAGCCGCTCGCAGGCGGCGTGCATCTGCACCGTGCGCTGCGTGTACCAGCGCACGACCCGCTTCTCCCCGTGCTTCTCCGCCCAGCCGTCGACCTCGGTCTCCCAGTACGGCGGATCGAAGTAGCCGCGCACGACGTCGTAGGTCTCCATGACCTCGTCGAGTGCGGCGGCGACCTCGAGGCGGGGGACCTGGCCGTCGTAGTCCGCGGGGTCCCAGATCGTCTGCAGCTGATCGGGTCCGTACGTCGGGGTGAACTGGTAGCCGTCCAGGGTCTCCAGACGGATCGCGGTCCAGTCGTCGACGTCGGAGCCGTCGAACCCGAGGACCACCTGAGTCCCGGCCTCGATCTCCCGCAGCTGGGTGCGCAGCTGCCAGATTTCCTTGGCCAGCCACGACCCGGTGCCGGCCGTTACCCGGTTCCCGAAGAACCGCTCGGCCTGAGCGAGGTCCTTCTCGATGATTTCGGCGGCCTCGCCCTCGATGACGTCGAGGTCGACCCAGCCGCCTTTCCCGGCCGAGTCCCCGTACACCACCCGGTGGATCTTCCGGCGGTCCGCCTTCAGCTTGTACTGCAGCCGAGGATCGGCGAGCCGGTGATCCCGGTAGATGTCCTTCGTCCGCGACTCCGCAGTGCGCTGCGCGACCGAATCCTCCGACGGATCCCACGAGTTCGTGGTCTCCACCGAGCGCCCGCCCATGCCGGCCAGGCCTCGTCGCTGCGTCTCAGCGACCGACACCATGCCGGACGAGACGGTCCACAGACCGGTCTCGTCCTGGACCACGAACGTGACGCGCTGCCCCAGGCGGGTGCGGGCCCGGCTGGTGACCGGGTCGATGCGCCCACCGTTCGGCAGGTTGATCCGGGTCTCGCCGGTGTCCGGGATCAGGTCGGCGAGCGGCCCCAGCTCGATCATCGGGGTGAGCGCCGAGTAGACGTTGGCCGTCTGGTCCTCGGAGTTCGCCGTGATCTGGATCAGCGGGGTCGGCCACGGCCGGCCCATCGGGTCCCCGGGCTCGAACTCCCAGATCCACCCGCACCCACAGTCGTGGTCCCGGCAGTCGTAGACCTCGCCGCCCTCGGCCCAGTCGTCGAACAGCACCGGACCGACACCCTCGCCGCAGATCATCGCGGCGGAGAATGGGCCCTTGCCCCACTTCTGCGGCCTGACGAGCTGCGAGCGCCGGTACTGGAACGCGGACGCCTTCTGCCCCGGCTCGGCCTTGGCCTTCAGCCGGTAGTGGTGGACCAGGAAGGTCCACATCTCGTCCGTCAGCTTGTACGGCTCACCGGCCCGGTCGCCGTCCGGGATGACGCAGTGCCGCTCGATCCACTCGCCGACCAGCCATCCGAGGGAGGGGAACTCGCCGCGATACTCAGGACCCCGCCACGGCACGTGATGCCGCCATCCGCCTGAGACCGTCGTCGACCACTGTCCGGATCCGCGCCGCGTCGCGACGCAGCTCGAAGCCGGGCAGGTACACCACTTCGAAGTTCCGCATCCCGACGATCCGCGCGGGCGAACCCGCATGGATCACGCGGCGGCACGGCAGGCCGCGTTCGCGCCGCCATGCCGCAGTGTGCGCGGCGGTTGGGGAACAGACCACGTAGACCTGCGGTTCTGCGCTGTCCCCCTCGCGTCCCCGCTGCTGCCGACATTCAGGCCCAAGGGGGTGGACGCTGTGCGGCTGGCACGCCACCGGCATCTGGTCGGACATCATTCGCCCCCTGCCGCCGCGTCGGGGTCGACGACCCGCAGCCGACGCCGAGTGGACGACTGCTGCGTCCGCGCGGCCCGGGCCTGCCTGGTCTCGGCGACCTCGTCGGTGCCGACTTCCCACCGCAGCCGCAGCATGGACAGCGGCGTCAACCCCAGCCGGTCGGCCAGCTGCCGGGCTTCCTTCGCGGCGTCCAGGTCGCCGGCCTCTGCGCGGCTCTTCCACCTCACGTACTGCGCGACCTCACGCGTCCAGGACAGCCGCTGCCACATGGTGGCCTGCGGCGTCTTCCACAGCTCCCGCCACAGCACGCCCTCGATCTGCTGCTGGGCCTCCAGCTGCTTGGTCAGGATCAGCGCGGCCTCGCGCGCCGAGTCCGCCTTCTTCTCCGCCGCGACCTTCGCCCGGCCCGTGAGGTTCGGCTCGAGGAGAGCGAGTTCCAGGTCATCGGCCTTGCGTAGCGCCAGGTCCCGGCGGGCGGTCAGTACGACGTCGTCCATCAGCGGCCACTTCGGCGGCCGGCCTTTCCGCCCTTCGGCGGGGAGTTTCGTCGTCGCGACGGTGGCGTTGCGCCGACGTCGCTGTCCGGCCGGCTTCGGGGGAGGCCCGTTCCCTGCCATGGTCATCACTCCAGGTGAGCGCCATTGCGGCGCGTCGGCGCCCGGCCGTTGCGGCAGGGCGAGCGGGTGCGTGGCACGGGGGTGTTCGACGCGTCAGACGGGGATCCCCAGACCCGTACACAGACCGAGCGCCCTCCCCCGCGGTCTCCTGCGCGCACGCCCGCGCGGGTGCGCCCCCACCCCCGCGGCCGGGCAAACCCGCAGGTCAGAGCGTTGCGCTCTGGCCGTCGGGGTCGCCTGCAGGGCTCTGACCTGCGCGTTTGGCTCTGGGAGGTGCGAACGCTGTTGCCGGGCGCATGTGGAGCGAGGGTCGGAGGCCGTCGGCTGCCTCGGTGTCCCTTGGCGTGTCCTGTGCCGTCGCCCTCGCCTGTCGGTCAGGGTCAGAGCTGCTCGGCTGCCCAGCCTCCGGGCTGGTGCCGTGCGGTCTCGCTGCTGTGGCACGGGCCGCACAGCCCGCGGCCGTGGCGCGGGTCGTCGGCGTCCTCGCCGTCGGCGACCAGCTCGCGCCGGCTGCGTGGGTGATGGTCGGCGTGCTGGCTCGGTGCGCCGCAGGGTTCGCCGTGGTCGTGGTTGGTCTCGGTGCAGACGCACCACGGATCACGGGCGAGGACGGCGGCGCGGAAGGTGTTGCGGTGACGGCTGCCGTAGCCGCGCTGGGTGCTGGTGCCGCGCCGGGCTTCGGCCTCGGCCTGGCAGCCGGTGCAGCGTCCCCCGTTGGTGTACTCGGGGCAGCCTGGTGTGGGGCAGATGGACATTGCCCGTCTGGCCATGGTGACCACCTGCCCTTGGCTACGGTGTATGCGGTGCAGGACCAATGGGGGTCCTGGTGAGGGGGATGCGCAGTGGCCAGTGGGTGTCGTGACTGCCGGACGTGCACGATGAGTTTCATCGCGCGTCAGGGGCGTCACATGTTGTACCTGATCACGATGGCGTGGCTGATCAAGCCTGTGTTCCTGAAGTGCTGTCCGCAGTGCAAGCACATGATGGGGCGTCACCAGCGGCGCCGGGACGGCTCGTTCCAGGACTGAGCAGCGGCGTGCCGTGGCCGCGTTCTCTACGCGTACCTGCCGGGGATGCGGTCGGGGTCCGTGAGGAGCTCGCCTACGGCCGGCGGCCCGAACTTCGGGTAGTCGGCTTGGAACTCGAGTCGGACGTCGCCCGTGGTTCCGGTGACGTAGGCGCTGGTGTCGTTCGCGGGAATGTCCATGGTGTCCTGGAAGGCGAGGACCTGCCGAGCACCGATGGCCTCGGCTAGGTTCCCGTCGCCGATGTCCTGGTGGAAGCGTTCGGATGCTTCGTCGTCGCCGAGCTGGTCGATGACGACAACGAAAGGGGTCTCGTCGTCGCCGTTCGCGCGGCAGACGGTGGGGAGTTCGAGGATCTGGATGCGGGCCATGCGGGTTGCCTGCCTTCAGTCTGTGTCGACAGTGGATGTGTCGGTGTAGCCGCTGTTCTCGATTTCCTGGGCGGCGGTGACCATGCCGAGGCGGGTGATCCAGTCGAGGCCTTCGGAGCGGGCGCTTGCGAGGCTGACGGTTCCGTCGGCCTTGACGACTTTGAGGATCACGAAGGCGTCGGTGGGGAGGTCGCCCTCTTCGAGGTCGGCTTGGACTCCGAGGGCGTCGATGAGTTGCCCGATGTTCTGCTCGGCCATCAGACGCCGAAGGCGAGGAGCTTGAGTTCAGCGTTGTCGACGTCGACCTGCAGGAGGGAGCTGTAGTCGCCGGTGGGGAACGGGCCGATGTAGCGGCTGGTGGACTGCGCGATGCTGACGGTGCGCGGTGTGACGGCCTGGCCGTCGGTCAGGCCAGGCAGGCGCAGGGTGACCGTGCGGGACACGGTGGATCCGCTGTTGCGGACGAGGAGCACCATGCGTCCGTTGTTGGCGACGACGTGGTTGTTGGTGGCGTCGCCGGTGACTTCTGTGGGTGCGGCTACGCCGGCGCGGGTGATCTGGGTGACGGGCACGTTGACGCGGGGCACGGCGGCCTCCAAGAGGGTGTGGGTGACGGCGGGCGTCAGGGGGGTCTGGTCGTTGAGGCCGAGCGTGTGGAGGCGTCAGCTGGCGAGGCGTCGCACGGCGGCGGTGTTCTCGCGGGTGGTCCGTACGGCGGCGGCGATCTGCGCTTGGCTGTAGATGCGCCGGCCGTGCTCGTCCCTGCGGGGGTTCTGCAGGTGGCCGCGGCGCTCCCAGGAGTAGATCGTCTGGGGGCTGCCGTCGATGAAGGCAGCGGCTTGGCGGACGGTGAACCAGATGGTTTCGTCGGCTGCCTCGCGGCCCTGTGCGGGTTCGCGGTCTCCGTCGCGGGGCATTGGATCACCCCCGTGAAATGCGAAAACCCCCGCTCAGGCGGAGGCTGGTGTGGTGTGTGGGCACAACTGTGCTGCTGGCACCAGAGTATGCAGTGCTGGATCACCGGCTGTCCAGCATGAACGCCCAGGCCTCGCCGCGACCGGGGCGCGGCGAGGCCGAGGATCTGTGGACTCAGTGGGTGAGCAGGACGATGGCAGTCGCGTCGTCCCGGTAGCCGTCCTTGTCTTCCTGTGCGGCCGTGACGAGGGCGTCGGCGAGAGCTTGAGGGTCGGTCTCGTGCTCGCGTACCAGGTCCTCCAGCGCGCTGGCTTCGATCTGGTCGTGGACGCCGTCTGAGGTGAGGATGACCAGCTGGTCGCGGATGCCGGCTGTGTAGACCGTGCCGACGCTCGCGCGGGCAAGGGATGTCCGGAGCCAGTTGTCGTGCGCCCTCGCGATCTCCAGCGCCACTCCGTTGGCCCGGAGCTGCTTCCCAACGGTGTGGTCGTCGCTGTACAGCTCCAGGCGCTGGCCGTCCCATCCGTACGCCCGGGCGTCGCCGGTCCAGTTGACGACGGTGACGGGATCGCCGGGGATGGCCCGGGCCGCGACCGCGACGGCGTCCGCCTCTTGGCCGTCGGCTCCTGCGTCGGCGATCAGTTCGGAGGCGGTGAGGAGTCCGGAGAGCGCGCCGCGCCGGGCGCCGATGCGGGCGGCGACTTCGGCGAGGAGTGGGGCGGTGGCGGAGGTGTGGGGGCCGTGGCCGATGCCGTCGATGACGGCGGCTCCCACAGTGCCGTCCGCCAGGACGTACACCCGGGCGGCGTCGGCGTTGTCCTCGGCGGTGCCCTCGCGGGTGGCGTAGCCGGTCGTGATCAAAGCGGTGTCCTTTTCGTCGTACGCGGGCCCCGCCGCAGCCGGTTGGTGCGGCGGGGGCTGGCGTTCAGAGTGCCGGTGCTGGGTCAGCTGTGGTTGGGGTTTACGCCGTTCTGTTCGCGCATGGCGCGGTCGGACTGGGTGGTGAACTGCTGGCGCTGCTCGGGGGTCCAGGTGGTGGGGTTCTTCGGGAGCTGGCTGACGGTGGTCTGGAGGGCCTGGGTTTCGGGCTGGGTCTTCTTGCCGAATGCCATGCTGGTGTTCCTGTCTCGTGTGTCGGGATGGGTGACCGGGGCGGTCGGGATGCTTGGCGGCTGTCGGCCGCCCCGGGGTAGATGGCCTGGTAGATGCCAGGGAGATCGTGGGAGATGCGTCGGTAGACGTGCAGGTCAGGTGCCGGGAGACGGGCTGGGAGACGCCTGCGGCTCCTCGGGTGGGGAAGGGGTCTGCAGGTCCCTCCGGCGGACCCCCCAGGTCGGGATCCGGCCCACCTTCACGCGCCGGTCCAGGGGGATCCCCAGGAGCTCCAGATGGGCGCGCAGGTCCGCCACCTTGCGGCCCTCCCACTGGCCGTGCTCCTGGAGGTGTGCCAGGACGGTCCGCAGGTGCACTCCGTCGGCGCTCCCCATCACGTCCAAGAGCAGGGTGTGTACGGCCTCGACCGAGGGCGCGGCGGGGGCATCGGTGGTGGTCTTCGGGGGCGGCTTGCCGGCGCACCAGGCGGCGATCGTCCAGGTGGCGCTGAGCAGCCAGAGCAGGTTGGGTACGGCGCGGATGAGGCGCCACAGCAGGTAGAGGCCGAGGAGGAGTGCGGTGAGGCGGGCCCAGCAGCCGAGGGCAGCTTTCCAGCCGGTGAGGTCGGTGCGGCGGCCTCGTGCGACCCAGGCGGCGGTGCGGGTGGCGAGGCGGCGGGCGATGAGGGTGGATCCGGTGGCGAGCCGGTCAGCGGCGTGGGAGAGACGGCTCACAGGAAGTTTGCTCCCTGGACTGCGGCGGCCACGCCGTCTCCGGCCGCGTTGAGTGCGCCGGGCAGCCAGGCGAGCGCGCCGGCCACGCCGGCGGTCAGGCAGAGGTTGGAGCCGACGAATGCCCCTCCGACGATGCGGCGCTTGTCCTTCTTCCCGGCGGCCTTGTACGAGAGGAAGACGAGGAAGACGGCCAGGACCACGATGACCGCGCCGGTGATGCCCAGGCCGACGAGCTGGCCGCTGGTGAGGCCGCCGGTGGGGCTGGTGCCCGTGGCCGCTTGTCCTGTCTTACCTCCCGCCTCGTTGGCGATGCCGCCGGTTTTGGAGTGGGCCCAGCCCAGGATGCCGCCGGGGCAGGCGGCGGCGCAGGCGGCGGCGCCGAAGCCCTTCCCGAAGGCGGCGAGTTGTTTCGGGTCGCGGTTGCCGGTCCACCAGGGGTAGAGGTTCGCGGTGAGGACGAGGAGGGAGAGCAGCAGCCCGCCGACGGTCAGGGTGTTGGTCATCGGTCGACTCCGGTGAGCATGAGGATCGGGTCGTACCAGCTCAGGACGCCGAAGGCGCCGAGGCCGGCGGTGACGAGGAGGAAGCGGGGGACGACCTTCCCGGTGCGCCAGTCCAGGACCCAGGCCGCGGTGAGGGCGACCCCCGCGATGATGTACGCGGCGCCGATCCCTGCATCGGTGCGGGCCTGGTGGACGGTGTGGGACCAGATCCCGACGGGGCTCTGGCCTCCCGCCCAGGGCAGCAGCGCGGCGAGGACCGCGATGACCATGCGCCAGGTGACGAGCCAGTCCCACAGCCGTTCCCACCAGCGCGGCGCGGGCTCTTCCTCGGGTGCGACGAGGAGGATCTCGTGGACGTGGCGGACGACCAGCTCGCCGGGGTCCGGGGGTATCGGCGCGGGCGCTGGGATCGGCGCCGGGGGTACGGGCGGGGAGGGCGGCGGGGTCCGCCACGGCGGGAGCTCGCCGGGCTGCGGCGGCCGGGTGGGCAGCGGGGCGCCGGCGGGGATGATGCGGGTCGGGGTGATGGGGCGGTCGGTCATGACGGTCCTGTCGATGGGGTGGCCGAGGGGGCGGGCGCCGAGCCGGACCAGGTAGTGCCGTACGCGGCGCTCGTCCGGTTCCGGCTCGCGGCTCACGCGTGGAAGCCCGTTGCGTCACCGGTGCCGGGGCGCTGGAGGACGCGCGGTTCGCCGGCGGCCGGGGCGGCGGTCACCACTGGCTGCGGATGGCGATCACGGCCGCGATGAGCGCGGTGATGATGCCGGCGGCCCGGGACATGGCGCGGGTCTCGGAGTCGGGGTGGTTCCAGCCGGTGATCCCGGCGAGCATCCCGGCGGCGAGCGCGAGGTAGAGGACGTAGGCGACGGGCATGGTCAGGCCTTCCGGGCGGCTTCGGTGTCGAGGGCGGCGCGGATCCGTTCGGCGCGGGTCTGGCCGATGCCGAGCTCGGCCTTGAGGACACGGATCGAGGCGGGGCGCTGGCGGGTACGGCGGTGCTCGGCGTCGACGGCCCGGGCGCGGTCGAGTACCTCCGTGTCGCCTGTACCCGGCGCGTCCGGCCGGGGCGCGGGTACGGCAGGTACGGAGGCGGGTACGGGGCGTCCCGGGGGTACGGGTGTGTACTCGGGTACGGGTGCGGGCCGGGGTACGGCATGTACCTGAGTGCGGGTACGGGGCTGTGCGGCGGCGGCTTCGCGTTCCTCGAGGGCGCGGCGCTGGATGAAGGCTCCGGTGTCTTCGAGTCCCGTGGGTACGTCGGGTACGCGGGCGTGTACCTGGCTTCGGGTACGGGGGCTGCGGATCATCGCGGCGGGTACGGCGCAGGCGACGTCCCGGTGTACCCGGGCGTGGGTGGTGAGGTCGAGGTGCAGGCCACCGGCCACGTGCCCGATCGAGTGCGCCAGGGGTGCATCGGGTACGGGGGCGGCGGGTACGGCCGGAGCCGGGTTGTCCGCGGGCTCGGGCGTGGTGGTCAACGGGCGGGCGGGGGCGGGCGGTTGGGGCCGCTCGGGTACGGCAGGTACGGAGGCGGGTACGGGGTCCGGGTTGCCTGCGCGCAGGGCGATCCGTACGAGGGTGTCGGTGACGGGTACGCCGTACTCGGTGGTGATCGCTGCGAGTTCGGTGGGTGTCCGGTCGGGGTGCGCGGCCCGTACCCGGAGGATCGCGTCCATGGGTTCGAGGCGGCGGAGCTCCGCGCCGGTGACGCCGAGCGGGGTGGCCGGGTACGGGTCGGGTACGGGCTCGGAGATCCAGGGGGACGCGATGGGTACGGTGCGCAGTTCGGTGGCGGTGCGGCGTCCGGCGAGGAGTTGCATGAGGTGCTGGCGCTGCTCGGCGTGGACGGACGCGCCGGAGCGGGCGACGGACGCGGCGAGTGCGGCGCTGCCCCAGGGGCCGAGCCAGCGGCGGGAGGCGAGGCGTACGGCGCGGGCGGTTGCCCGGTCGCGGCTGATCTGTTCCGCGCTGCGGTTCCGGGTCGCGAGGCCGAGGTAGGACAGGAGGCGTTCGCGGAGCTCGGCGCCGATCTGTGCGGGCAGGCCGGTGGAGAGGGCGTCGGGTGTGGTGACGCGGATTTCCAGGCCCATGGCGAGGTGCCAGAGCAGGGCGGCCATGACGGGGCCGAAGACTGTTCGTACGGTGCCGCCGAGGAGACCGGACTCGGCGTAGGCGGGGATGGTCTGGACGCCGGTGATGCACCAGACGAGGACGCCGGGTACGCCCGGGGTGCCGGCGGTGGTGTCGGTGGCGGTGGCCTTCTTGTTGGCGCGGGCCATGACGGCGCAGGCCAGGAGGGCGATCTCCCCGGCGGCGAACAGGCCCAGGCGTTCGGAGTCGGCCATGCCGAGCTGGTGACCGGCGAAACGCCAGGAGGTGTCGCCGGAGAAGGCGGTGGCGACGGCGGCACCGAGGCCTGCGGTGAGGACGGCGCCGCTGGTGCGGCGTACGACGGTGACGGCGAGGGCGGTGAGGGCGGCGGCCAGGACGACGACGACGGTCGCGGCCGCCGTGGTCTGGTCGAGGGCCCATCTGGTGAGCTGGTCCCGGATCACGTGGGCTCCAGAAGAGTGACGGGGTGCCGGGCCCCGCTCGGGGGCGGTGGCGGGGCCCGGCGGTCAGGTGGCTACGGGGCGGCGATACAGGCCAGGGCCGTCAGCGACGGCTGGCGTGCACCTGCTTGGTCACCTCGGCGCAGAGGCGTGAGCTGCACGGGGCGAAGTCGTGCGTGATGCCGGCGTGCACGACGGTCTGGACGGCGTCCGTGACGGTCAGGGTGGGGTCGGCCGCCATGACGTCGCGCACGCGTTCGAGGGTCTCGGAGAGGAGCAGGGCGTCCATCAGCGGTTACCACCCTGGCTGCGGGTGAGGTTGCCGGTGGCGGCGCCGTGCTGGCGGGTGGCCTGGTAGGCGGCGCGGTCGGCGGCGGCCTGCTGCTGGAGGGCGGCGACGCGTTCAGCCTCGGTGGGCTGCTGCTGCCCGCTCATCCCAGGCTCCGGGCGGCCTGGCGGACGAGGAGGGCGTACTGGCCGCGCGTGACGTCGAGGGCGAGGGCCGGCATCGCGGCGTAGGCGCGGGCCAGGCTCTCGCGGGCGACGACGTCGGGCAGGGTGCGCAGGATCGTGTCGGCGGCGATGTCGGCGGCGCGTTCACGGACCAGGCCGGTCATCTCGTAGCTGTGGTCGAACTCGAGGACGCGGGCCAGGGTGATGAGGACCTGCGCGGCGTAGGACGGCTGGTCGAGGAGGACGCGGAGGCCTACGTCTACGGGGTCGGGCTGGGTAAGGTCTTGCATAGTCATTTCTCCTGGTGCTCAGGGGATTTGGCTGGCCCCGACGGGAGTTCGCACCTGCCGTCGGGGCCTTCTGTTGTTGCATCGCAAGACTGACAGAACCTCTTTACAACGTCAAGAGGTTCGGGGAGGATGTAGCCGTGCCCAACAGCCCTGAGTCAGAGGGGAGTCCGCGCTTGATGACGACCACGCAGATCGCGGCGGAGCACGGGGTCAGCCGTCAGACGATCCACACGTACCGGCGTTTGGGTGGCTTCCCTCAGCCTGTAGAGGGCGAGGGCAGCACCCGCGCCCGGTTCCGTGCCGACGAGGTGGACGCCTTCTTCAAGGCCAACCCGAAGCAGCCGGGGAAGAAACGACCGGACCCCGCATCCCCGCCCGAGCAAGGAGCGTCCATGACCGCCGCGACCGACCGCACCGATACGCGCACCGACGCGTGGCTGCCTGCCACCGAGACCACGGAGTACGGGCTGCGCCTCCGGGACGGCACGCTGCTCACCTTCGACGCCCGCAGTGAACGCGCCAAGCGGCAGGCCCAGCTCGAGGAAGCAGAGTGGGAGGTCACTCCGCTGATCCGGCAGAGGCGCGTACAACTGACCGAATGGACCGAGGAGTAGCCGACACACCAGAGCCCCGCCGCCCCAGTCGAAGTGGGGTGGCGGGGCTCTGGTGTGTCGGCGCTGACTTTATGCGGCGTCGGTGTCGAGGGCGGCGACGGCGAGGCGGGCGGCGAGGGCGAGTTCGTCCCGGGTGAACAGTCCCCCGCAGCTGTCCTGGGTGCATTCGGTGTACAGCTGGTGGTCGGTCTGGACGAGGGTCAGGGAGTCGCAGCGGGGGCAGGGCTGGGTGATGGGCCTGCGCTGTGGCCGGAGGCGGGTGGTGTGGCGGATGGTGCGCATCAGCTCGTGGAGCTCGTCGCGGTAGTCGCCGGCCCACACGCGGCGGGATGCCCAGGCGAGCGGGCGGGGCCGGGCGAGCCACGCGGCCAGGCCCTGCGGCGTCAGCGAGGCGGGCGGGTCCCAGCGGCTCTCCTCGGCGATGAGTCGGGCCCAGGGGGTGAGGATGCCCGCGATGGGGAGGGTGCCGTGCTGGTCGCCGTGAGCGTCGCCGTACGGGTCGCGGGTGGCGTAGGCCCAGGGGGCGGGGCCGATCAGGTTGAGGACGTCCGCGCGCCCGGGCAGGGGGGCGGTCGCGTGGACCGTACGGCCGCCCGCGGCGGATCCGGTGGTCTCCCGCTGGCGTGAGCCCTCCAAGACCGTCATCTGCAGGGGGATCTCGTGGCCCAGCCACGCGCGGAGGGCGTCGACACACGGGGTGCAAAGGGTCTGCCCGGCGGCGAGTTCGGTGGCGAGGAGGGTGCGCGCGCAGGTGGCGGCCGTGCAGGCGATGTCGGTCACCGTGGTGCTCCTTGCTGTGCTGGTGGTTCTTGTTCGCCGGTGGCGGCCGGCCATTCGATGTGGCCGCCGCCGTAGCCGCGGATCAGGTCCTCGGGGGTGGCGGCGGATGTGGTGAGCCCGTACTCGGGGTCGTCGACGGCGACCGCGGTGTGGCCGTCCGTCTCCACCCAGCCGTCCAGCACCAGCTGGTAGGCGAGGTGGAGGCGGAACGGCCCGACCACGGTCATGGGGCTGGCGCCTGGACGGGCAGGCGTACGGGCTGGGGGACGGTGAGCCGGCCGTAGCCGTCGCCGATCCCGGCGGCCTCGAGGACGTCCTGTACCGCGTCGAACTGACGGCGGACCAGAGACGGGGGACGGCCGAGCTCGTCGGCGAGGCGGGACACCGTGGAGTCCTGGCGGGCGCGGACATGGGCGTCGACCCAGGCGAACAGACCTTTCACGGCTTCGGTCTGCTGGAACGCCGCCTCGAGGGCGAGGGCGACGACGCGCTTGCCGGACTCGGACTGGCGGGGCCAGACGACGACGGCCTCAGCCGGCTCGTATCCGAAGTCGACGCCGACCAGACCGTCGACCGCGGTCCAGACGTGGTCCTCGTCCCGGATGAACACGAAGTCCCGAGGTGGCGGGGCCGGCGGGTTCTCCCTCAGACAGCGCTCGAACTCGGTGAAGGCCAGGGTCGCTGCCTCAACGGCGGGCCGCATCACGTTGAGGTAGGCCCGGGCGATGCCCTCTTGCATGAGCCCGAGTGCATGCAGGCGTTCGGCCAGGGCAGGCGGCGGGGGCGGGAGCTCCACGGTCATGCCTCCGAACCGGCGAGGGCGTCGAGGACGCGGGCCCGCACGAGGTTGTGGCGGGCGTCCGCAAGCGCGTTGTGCAGGCCATCCGGCTGCTCGGGGAGCTGCGGGTTACCGAGTCGCTCGCACTCCTGGCGGAGGTCGTTGGTCCACATCGGCATCCCTTCGGGCAGGTCGATCATCCGGCCGAAGAGCTGGGCCAGGGCGACATGGTCGTAGGCGCCGTACCAGGCCCAGAGTTCGACGTGCGGCAGCTGTTCGGGGTCGGTGCCGAGGACGAAGTCGCGGACCCGGCGGGCGATCTGCGCGCGGGAGTCAACGTCGGGGTGGTCGTAGTCAAGGTGTCCTTTGCCACGGGAGAGGCAGCGGTGCCCAGCCGGGCAGGGCTTCGTGGGCAGGGAGGGCCAGACGTTGTCGACCAGCCACGGGTTGATGAGCAGCTTTGAGGAGTCGAACTCGCTGCTCACGGCGTACAGTTCGCGGCCGTCCTCGGCGACCATGCCGATGGAGACGAGGTCGATGGTGGTGCCGTTCTCGACGAACTCGGTGTCGTAGAAGATGCGCATGGTCACTGCTCCTTGGTCGGACGGATGGCGTTGCGGAAAGCGGTGCGGACACGGGCGAGGAGCCCAGGCCTGCGTGGCGGGCTGGAGTTGGGGTCGGTGCGGCAGCAGGTGCCGGTGCAGTCCTCGCCCTCCCAGCCATCCGGGTCCCAGCCGACGGCCGTCACGACTGGCCCTCCTCGACAGGCTGCTGGACGTCCGGGCAGGCACTGCCGGGTTGTTCGTCCACCGTGCTTGACTGGCTGGCCTGCGGGTTCGTCTCGGGGTGGGCTACTTCAGCGGGCGCCTGGCGGGATTCGTCCAGGGCGGCGACCGCGCGCCGGTACGTCTTCAGCCGGTCCACGTCCTCGTTGGGCCAGCGGTGGCGCGCGGCAGCCCGCCTCAGCGGGTTGTCCCGGTCGCAGACGACATCGTGGTCGTGCTGCTCCTCGCACTCCCAGCCGCAGACGATTCCCCAGAGCCAGGCGTCTCGCTTGTCCTGGCCCCAGTCGCGGGGGTCGTGGGCCATGGTGCGACGGAGAGAGCCGAGCGCGTCGCGTACGGCCGCGATCCGCACGCGGTCCTTGTCCCGCTCGGCCTCGGCGCGTTTCAGCTCTTCGCGCAGCTCGGCAACAGTCACCCACCACGGCCGCTCCACGGTCGGCGCGACGACGCTGCGCCACCTTTTGTAGGTGCTGGGGGCGACGGCAACGGTGAGTGTCCTGGTCGCGCCTGCGCCGTGGGAGAGGAACTGGCCCAGCACCTCGGTGAGTACGGCGGCGTGTTGGTCGCGGTCGCGCTGCATGTCCGCCCGCAGCTCGGCCTGGGCCTGGCAGTCGACGCGAGTCTGTTCCAGCTCGGCGTACATCACCTGGACGTGTCGCCTGTTCCCGGCGGCTGTGGCGCGGGCGGTGTCGGCTTCGCGGATCTCGGCGTCGACGTCCTTGCCCAGGCGTGCGGCGTCGGTGGGGCTGAGTGCGCAGCGTTCGGCGCGGGCGAGGAGGGCGCCGAGGCTGGCCCGCCGGTTGGTGCGGTTCGTGTCCTCGTCGGTGGCCGGGGCCTGGGTGGTGTGGCGGTTGTGCCAGACGCAGTCGTCGTGCGCCTGGTGGTCGCCGTCGTGCCCGGCGGTAAGCCGGCAGGTGTGCGCGTCGCCCCACGGGCCGGGGGCGTTACAAGTGCCGGCATCGGGCGCGGCGGGAGCGGGTGGCGTGAGGGCGTCGGCGATGCGTCGGACCTGCGTGGTCAGCTGTTCGCAGATACGGACGAGGACGTCCGCGTCCGGGCCCAGGGGGCTGCTCACTGGTGTGCCTCCGGGAGGGTGGGGTAGCCAGAGCGGGACGTGGCGGCAGGCGCGCCCCGTGTGGGCTCCGGGTCGATCAGGTTGGCTGCGGTTCGCATGGCCATCTCTGTGTGCTCGCCGTACTGACGAGACGCTCGCCGAATCTCCTCGGCGAGTTGGTGGGCGTGCGCGTCCTTCACCGCGGTCTGGTGGTCGTCGATCAGCTGCGCCACGCGTTCGTGGACGCGCGCACCGGTGAGGCCGATGCCCTTGTAGAGGCAGGCGCTCAGTGCTTGGCGGGCGCGGGCGAGTTCGGCCATGGCCGGGTCGGGGGTGCTCACGTGGTCTGGTCCTTCGTGATGTCGTTCTCGTTGGCGGGGGTGCCGTAGCCGGTGGGGATGGTGAGGGCGTGGCAGCAGGGGGTGCAGCGGCGGCGGCCGAGGCGGGAGAAGAGGCCGGGCATCCGCCAGCGGCGGGGTATGCCGCACGCGGCACGGGCCCGGACGCCGGGTGGTTCGCACAGTTGGTCCATGGCGTCTTGGTTGGCGCGGTCGATCGAGGCGGCGGGGATGGCGTGCAGGACACGCCACTTGCCGCAGCACAGCCACCAGTGGCCGGCGTTCTCGGGGATCGGGTGTGAGGTCACAGGTCCTCCCCGCTGAGCGCGGCGTGTTCGGGGAGGGTGCACCGGTGGTCGTGTGCCTGGCCCTTCGACGCCCGGGCGAGGAGGCAGCACGGGTCCAGGGCGGGCACGGTCTCACCGCGGGATCGGCGGAGGGCGAGGTGGTGTTCGGCCAGGCGGCGCCGGTGGAGGACGGTCTCGCGTCGTGTGTCGCAGGCGAGGAGGATGGCGCTGCCCAGGGCGCACGCGCCGAGCCATGGCCGGCCGTCGACGGCCAGGACGAGAGCGAAGACGGTGAAGGCCGCGCTGGCGGCGGCGGTGCCGATCGCGTACCGCAGGTGGGTGGTCAAGGAGTCACCTCGATGTCGGCGAGCGGGACGCCGTTGGCGACCTGGCGGTAGAGGTCCTGCAGGCGGGCCATTGCTCCGGGGCCACGCCGACGGAGGGCGTGGCGGGAGGCTGGGGTGAGGGCGTGCCAGCAGGTGAGGCACAGGTACTTGCCTGGGCCTTTCACGCCGGACGGGCAGCCGGGGCAGCGTGTGTTCGCCACGGTGTTCTTCCTTCGGTTGTCGCGTGCGATGAGGAGGGCAGGCCGGCTACGGGCCGCCAGGGGGACGAACTGGCAGCCCGTACGGGTGGCTTACGTGAGGGGGCTCGGGGCGCTGAGGTGCGGGAGGGCGCGTGGGCGTGGTCCCGCGATGAGGCCAGCCACGATCGCGGGGGTGCACCGGCCGTCGGGGCAGTGGGCCTCGCCCTCGGAGACGAGGTGGACGTGCTGCCCGTCGTCGAGGAGACGCTGGGCGGCTTCGTCGGCGCTACGCGGTGCGGTGCTGTCTGCGAGAGCGCTGGTGAAGGGGACGGTGGTCTGGGTGGTGACGAGGAAGCTGAGGCCACCGCTGGTGACGAGGACGGTTTCGCTGCTCATGGGGTGTTGATCTCCTGGGTGTCGAGGGGGAGTTGGCCCTCACCCGGCGGGGTGAGGTGGTTGAGGGCAGCGCGTACGCGGGCCGTGCTCGGGGCGGGGGTGAGCTTGAGGAGGCGGCGGATCGTGGCGCGTTCGGCGGGCGAGAGTTTCCGCCAGCAGTGCGACCCGATCCGCCGGGCTGTCGCTGCGGCGGAGCGGATGGGCTGGTGACACCGGGCGCACTCCGCAGCCGTGCTCACGGCATCTCGTTGAGTGCGTAGTTGATGGCCGCGTTGATCTCCGCCTGGTGGTGTTCGCGGTCCGACTCGGCGCGGGCGTTGGCCTCGGAGGTGCCGCGCCATTCGTCGTGGTCCGGGCCGTCGCTGTCGCAGACGGCGCGGCCGTCGGCGAGGACGGTCCAGCCGTGGTCGCGGAGGACCTGGTGGGCCTCGGCGAGGGTGTCGAAGTGGACGGTGTACGACTGGTCTTCGTCGAACTGGTACTCGCAGACGGCGCACTTCACGGCGATCACCACGGCGGTACGGAACCCGGCGGGCAAGCCTGCGGCCTGGCCGGCGGTCGGGGGAAGCACCGACAGCACCGCGTCGGCCCGCCCCAGGTACGTGTCGTGCTCATCCCGGTCCAGGTCGGCGTAACACCGTGCCCAGCCGGGGTGACTGTGGCCGTACAGGGCCTCGGCGATTCGGGCCCGCAGCGCGACCCGGTCCGCAGGCGGCTGCTCCAGGGGGAACGTCAGCACCGAGTCGAGGAGTTCAGCGACGGCTGGCGTCTTCTCCTCGGCGGTCAGCGCGTGGCCGTGCTCGCTCAGCCGTTCGGCTGCGATCCATCCGTCGCGGGCAGGATCGGCGCGCAGTTGAGCGGCGAGGACGTCGGCGTGGTGGGCGAGGAGCGCGGCGAGGTCGCTGCGGCTCAGGGTGATGTGCGTCGGGGGCTGCGGTTGGGTGGTCATGATCACGTCCTGTGTATGTGCGTGGGCGGGCGGAACTGGACGGCGGTGCTCGCGCTCGACGATCACGAGGCGACTCCGAACAGGTCGAGCTGCTCGGCGACCGTGGGCGCGGGCTGCTGCGTGGCGGCGTGCTGCTCCTGGTCGTGCTCGTCGTCGGACCGCTCGGCGAGGAGCCAGGCCTGCCCGTCCGGGCTGGCCTTCCAGTCGGCGAGCATGGTGCGGCCAAGGCCGGTGAGGACCATGCCGCCGTCCCCGTCGACGAGGAGACCGGCCCAGTGGCAGGCGATCGCGTTGTTCGAGACGCCGTGGACGCTGTACTGACCCCGGTCGTACGTCAGGCGGCCGGCCTCGGCGGCGAGGAGCGAGCCGAGGTGGTACCAGGTCAACCGCTCAGGGGGCAGCTCGAAGCTGAAGGTCACGACGCGGCTCCGAAGATCGCGGCGAACGCCTTGTCCGCGCGCCGGTCCGCCGCCCGCTTCAGCTGGGCGGCGTGACGGCTGGCTTGTCGTGTCAGTTGGTCGGTGAGGTGGGCGCCGGCGAGGCAGCCGTCCACCGGGCAGCCGTCGGCCCTGACTTGGCCTGCCGGTGGGCGGCCGTGGTGGAGTTCGAAGGACACGCGGGCGGCGGGGACCTTCTGCCGGTGGAGGCGTACGTACGGGGTGCCACGCCCGGAGTCGAGGGATCCGGTCCAGCGCAGGTGCCCGCCGTCGGCCGGCGCGGTGTTGGCGCGGAACGCTTCCTCGAGGGAGCTGTACCGTGCGCGAGGCCCGGACCGGGGCACGGTCACTCCCAGCCGCCGCCGGGTGCGCTGGACGGTGGCTACTCCGACGTGCAGCTGGCTGGCGATGTGCGTCTGCGGGATGCTCTGGCGGAGCATCGTCTCGATGTCCCGCCGTACGGCCGCGCGGGCGGCGGCCCGGGCTTCGCGCTGCGCCTGCGGTTCGTGCTTCTTGGCGCGCTTGCAGGCCTCGCAGTACGGGCGTCCGTCCCGCTGCAGACGCCTGTTCGTGCTCTGGTCGTGGCCGCCCGTGCAGGTGCCGGGGCGGTCGTCCAGGCCGCTTGCGCAGCGGAGTTCCTGGCGCTTGGCGAGGCGGCCGGCCTCGTCGTCGACGTGGTCGGGGGCGACGCACTGCTGCAGTCCGCAGTCGGCGATCGCGTAGCCCTGCGGCGGGCGGCCGTGTCGCATCTCGAAGGCGATCGCGGTGGGGCTGTAGGAGGCCTCCTTGTACCGCATGACCGGTGACCCGGCGGGGCCGACGCGCTCTCCCCTCCACTCCATGTGGCCGCCCTCGAGCGGCCTCGTACGGGCGGCCCACTTCTCTTCGAGGGTCGGCACCTGCGGGGACGGGTTGGGGGTGCCGGTCAGCTTGCGGATGCGGCGGACGGCGGCGCGGTCGACGTGCAGTTCGGCGGCGATGGCGTAGTTGTTCTTGCCCTCGGCGATCAGCGCGCGGATCTCTGTGTCCTTGGGATGCAGATACGGGTTCCTCACGACCGGCCTTCCGATCGGGCCCGGGCGCGGCCGAGCGCGACGGTGACGGCGAACCCGGCGATCCCCTGGGCCAGTGCGGCCAGGTGTTCGGCCTGCTCGGCGGGGGTCCAGGGGCGGATGTGGCCGGGGAGGCCGGCCGGGTGGGGGCTGGTCCAGGCGGCGCCGTTGGAGTGGTCCTCGTCCGGCACCATCGGCTCCGGCTCCGGCTGCAGTTCGGTCACCGTCCCCACCGCCAGGCGCCCGGGCGTACGGCGGCGCGCCGCCGGTTGGGCCGGCGGGCGGGGGCCGGGACGCGCAGGGGCGGGGCGGTGCAGGTCGCGATGTGGGGCATGGCCTGCCACTCCATGCCCTCCAACCGGTCCCGCTCCTTGGTGAGGACCCGGACGCGGAGGGTGCCAGTGCCGTCGACGTACGCGCCGAGGTTGCCCTTGGGGTCGGGGTCGGCGTTGAGCGGCTGGCGTCGGCCGTGGGCGGTGATGGCCCACCGGATGCGGGCCTGGCAGGTGTCGCACAAGACGACGCCGGTCTCACTGGGCATAGCCGGTCCTCGATTCGGTGTCCTCGGATAGGGCGGCCAGGTGCGGGAGGACCCGGGCGTGGCCGTAGATGTGGATGGCGCCGGTGCGCCCGTAGCGGGCGATCGCCGTACGGATGTCCAAGCTGGTGGCCGTCTTCCGTTCGGCCTCGGTGGCCCGAGCAGGCCACGGCACGACCGCCTGCACGGGCGCGGCCTGGGCGGCCGGGGCGGAGAGGGCAGGTTGGGCGCCGGGCGGCTCGAGCAGCTGCTCGCGTACGACGGCCACGCCGTGCGGTTCGCCCACCGCCTGGTCGTCGACGGCGTGCAGCCTCGCCTGCCGCTGCGCAGCCATCTCCAGTTCGCGGGCGGTGAGTTCGGCATCGCGCTGCGCCCGGGCGGCGGCGGCCCGGCGGTTGGTGGCGCAGAGTTCGCAGTCGGCGCCGGTGTCCCAGATGGTGCCGGTCTCGCAGGCCGGGTTGCCGCAGCCGTGACGGATGAGGGCTGCGCCGAGGAGCCAGCGGCCGATGTCGTGGATCTCGGTGGTGGTGGCGTAGCGGCGCTCGAGACGGCCTGTGAGTCGCTGCTCGTCGGTGCCCTCGTCCAGGAGTGCGCCGAGAGCGTGGGCGATCTTCCGCAGCACGAACGGGCTGAGTGCGGCGAGTTCGTGGTGGACGGGGACGAGGACGCGCCAGACGCGGGGCGAGAGCTGCAGACCGGGCCCGGTGTACGGGGCGCGGTCGGCAACGGTGGGTGACGGTGAGGTGTGGGTATCCGTGCGCAGCACGCGATCACCGGAAGCGAAGGTGTCCGGCACCGGGTTATCCACAGGGGCCGCGACCCACTTACGGTCACCTCGCCTACGGCGGATACCCCCACCCAGCTTCGTCTCACCACGTCGGTCAGTACCCAGGTCTTCCTCAGTCGCGAGGGATCCGTCATGATCGCCCGGACCCGATCCGTCATGAATGACCGGTGACTCGCCCTCCCACAGCGCCAGTTGCTCGTCCGCCTGCGGCTCACGGACGACGACCGGGGCGGGGACGGGGAGAGCGTGCAGAGGATGACGGTGTGCCTCGTACGCGTGGCGGCCCTGGTGGTCCTCGCGGTCGTGGACGGTGATCCAGCCGGTTGTTTCGAGGCTGCGGACCAGGCGGCGGGCCGACGATTCGCTGAGATGCTGCCCCTTCTTCTTGCCGCTGTGGTGGTAGAGCATCTCGCTCAGCTCGGTGAGCGTGACCGGGATACCGCGGACCACCGCGTAGGCGATGAGCGCGTACAGGCGCAGCAGGCGGGGGCTCAGGGCCTCGGCCGCGCGGACGGGGATGCGGACCCACAGTTCGCCGGCGGTGAGGGGGCGGGTGACGCGGTGTGCGGACTCGCCGGTGCCGCCGGACATGGTGCGCCGTACGGTCGGGATCTCGGTGATGCCGTCGACCAGGTCGGGCCCGATGAGCGGGCGCAGGCCTCGTTCGACCGTGCTCTTGGACGTGCCGAGGTATCCGGCGATCACGGCGACTTTGGCGGTGCAGCCCTCCGGGCGGAGGGCGAGGGCTGCGATCTTGACGTAGGTGCTCAGGGCCGCATCCGGGTACTGAGCACCTACGACGAGGCGCAGGGGGACCTTGATGGGGGCGCCGCCGGCGCGCGCGGGCGCACCCTCGGCCGCGCGGTGCGGCTGGGGGTGCGGTGCAGCCGGGAGGGCTGCGCGCGCGACGGCGGACATCGGGGTTCCTTTGATCGGTGTGGGGTCAGCGAGTGGTGGGGGCAGTCAGCACCGGCGCGGCCGGGTGAGGGCGGCGGCGCGGGCGGCGGGGGCGAGCCTCACTGGACGATCCCGGCGGCCCGGGCGGCGGCCAGCCATCCGGCGAACTCGCCGGTGATGCCGTCGTACAGGGCCTCGTCGGTGACGGTGTGGGGGTCGGCGGCGTGGAAGAAGGAGGCGTTGTCGACCTGGCGGCCGTCGAGGGTGTCGAGCTGCTGGAGAAACCGCATGTTGCGCTCGGGGCCGAAGCCGACGAACGCGAAGAACAGCGGCCGGTTGGAGATGGAGCGCAGGGCCCGCTTGGTCTTCTCCGCGTCGTTGGGTTCGCCGTCGGTCTGGAAGATGACCAGGCCGGGGAAGTCGAAGCCGTTGATGTCGTGCTCTTCGACGGCGGCCTGCATGGCGGCGACGTAGTTCGTGGAACCCCACGCGGACGCGGTGTGGGTGGTGTCGATGATCCCGACGTAGTTGTCCAGGCGGACGTCCACGGTGTGGTCGACGCTCGCACCGAAGTAGGAGACGGGCACGGAGCCGTCGTCGTCGAGGTTCACGGACAGGCCGAGGGTCTGCTCGGCCAGGCGCTGGACGCTCCCGTCACGGTAGAAGCCGCGCATGCTGCCGGAGTGGTCCAGGACCAGCTGAACGGCAGCGCGCTGCCCGGCCAGGCCGGCCTTCTCCAGAGAGACGGCGGCAGTCTTGGCGAGGTTGACCAGGCCGGGAGCCTGCGCTTCGACCTTGCTGAGAGAGATCACGGTGTTCCTTCGGGTAGTGGATAGATGCGGGTGTGGGGGTGGGCCCCGCCCGTTGGGGGATGGGGGCGGGCGGGGCCCTGGGGGGTGGCGGCCTCGGGCGTGGGGGACGCCCCGGGGGTGAGGCCGCTGGGATGGTGGCTGTGGGTTCAGTCGGTCTGGAAGGTGTGGTAGGTGCGGGAGCGGATCTGGTTCAGGACGGGTGCCGGGATGCACAGCTGCGGTGCGAGCTGGCCGATGCCCGCGGGTGCGGGGAGGGGGTTGGTGCGCAGCCATCCGCGCTGGGTGAGGATCTGGACCTGCGTGAGGACCTGGGCCTTGGTCAGGCCGGTGGCGTAGGCGAGTTCCGCGGTGGTGGGGTGCCGTCGGATGAGGCCGGTCTCGTAGTGGGAGTAGCCGAGGAGGGTGAGTGCGACGAGGCGGGAGTTGGGGAGCAGGCGACTGATGCGCATGGCCTGCTGGAACATGGGGCGCAGGCGTTCCCTGCGGTGCAGGACGCCGGGGGTGAGGGAGCTACCCGGGCGAGGGGCGGGTGTCGCCGTCACCGCAGGTGCGGCGGCCTCTGCGGCGGCCTGCGCGGGGGGCACCGCAGAGGTGGGTGGGGTGGGACGCCGGGCCGCCATGTCGGCGGGCGAGAAGCAGCGGGCGCGGGACGCGGTGCTCATGGGGTGTCGTCCTTTCGGTGCGGGGTGCTGGCGGGGCCGACCGGTTTCCGGTGCCAGGTCGGGATGTGGCGGGCGCACCACCAGCCGGACGGGTACAGCCGGGCGTAGGTGAGGGCGTGTGGGGAGGGGCTGAGCCACGTGCATGGGGGTGGCTTCTTCACTCCTCGCCCTCGGCGTTGCCCCATGCCTCGCATGCGGCGTTCACCGTGTCGGCCTGGTCCCAGGAGTCGCCGATGGTGCCGCCGTCCCACGTCGGCTGGCCGCTGTTGTGGAAGTGACCGGCGCCGATCTCCTGGCCGATGACCTTTCGGGCGGCCTCCAGGACGGCGGCCGGGCTGGCGTAGCCCTCGATGGGGAGGTCGGTCGGGTACTCGTTGGAGCCGTCGCCCTTCAGCTCGGCGAACAGCCATTGCGGGCCGCGCGCCGGCTCGCCTTGGTCGGCTTCGATTCCGGTGTGCCACTCCCAGATCAGCAGCAGCCCGTGCGGCCACTCGGCCTTGGCGCCCAGCACGTCCTCGGCGTCGAGGCCGAGGGTCCCGGACGGGTCGAGGGTGATGACAGCGTCGAGGTAGCAGTACGTACCGCGGGTCTCGCCGTCACCGGTCCAGCACTGGTCGGTCAGTTTCAGCCCGGCGGCGGTGAGGGCGTCGCAGACGGCGGTGATGTAGGGGTCGTGCGGGAGGGCGCGCTCGGTCATGTCGTTCCGTTCGGTCCGGTGGCGGGGGAAAGGCCGGTGATGGCGTCGGCCCACATCAGGTCGGCGGAGGTGGGGCCGGTGGCCGGGCGCCGGCGGGGCTTGGAGATGCCGCCGGTGTAGCGGGCCTCGAGGAGGGTGCCGTCCTCGACGGGCGTGGTGCGGGTCTCGAAGTACCCGGCGGGCCCGTACACGCAGAACCTGTCCTCGGCGGCCTGGATCTTGCGGGCGATGTCCTCAGCCGAGTACGCGGTGGGGTAGACGCGGACGGGCCCCCACTCGTAGGGGTGGGCGGACAGGTGGTGGGCGATCTGCGAGTGGTCGGCGGTAGGCCGTTTCTTGGGGCGTGGCATGTCAGGCCACCCCCGGGTCGGTGTGCAGAGAGTGGTTGGTGTCCGGTGTTGCGTGGATCAGGCCGGGCAGGGCGCGGGCGATACCGCGGACGTAGCGGGCCTCGAGGAGGGTGCCGTCGTCGACGGTGATGACGCGGGTCTCGAAGGAGCCGGCGGGCCCGTACACGGCAAAGTTCCCTTGCGCGGCGCGGATGTCGCGGGCGACCGTCCTGGCCACGTAGTCGGCCCGGTAGGTGTGGACGGTGCCCCACTCGTATGGCCGGGTGGTCAGCTCGCGGGCGGTTGCCGGGTGATCGGCCTGTCGCCCATTTCTGCTGATCGCCATGTCAGGCCACCTCCGTGTTGGTGTGGTGCTCCCAGGCGGGGACGAAGGTGTCCAGCGAGGCGTCGGGGGTGGTGATGCCGAAGCGGCTGCCGCACTGGCAGGAGGCGTGCATTTCGCAGTCGTCGTACTCGACGACCAGGGCGTGGCCGCCGCCGAGGGTTTCCCGGAAGTCCGGGTCCGGGTCGGGATCGCGGGGCTCGCGGTCGGCGCGGGTGAGGACCTCGAGGGCTGAGGCCTCGCTGTGGCCGGCCGCGATGAGGGCGGCGAGGATCTCGCCTCGAGCAGTGGACGCCGCCCCGGCCGACGTGGCGGTGCTGTCGGCCGGGGTGTCCTCCTCCTCATCCCTCTGCGGGGTGGTGCCGGTCTCCCCAGCGTCGGCGTGAGCGCGCAGGAGGGCTGCGGCGTCGGCGCCGGTCATGATGGCGCCGTCGAGGAGACTGCGGCCACGCTCCTCGAACAGGTCGGCCGCCTGAAGTACCGCCTTGCGGGCGGCGTTTCGTGCGGCGCGGAGGGCGACGGGCAGGATGGCGTCGGCCAGGACCCCGGCTTGGGCGAGGACCTCGACCGGCATGGTCGCGGGTACCTGGCCGGCGGTCCTGAGTGCGTCCTCGAGCTGGTCGCGCAGCGGGGTGTGCAGGTCGTCCGGCTCGTCCTGGTCGGCGGTTCCGTACAGGGCGAGTGCGATGCGCTGCGCGACGGTGTCGACGCCGCCGGTCCACGAGTCCGTTGCCGGGCGGCCGAGCAGCTCGTACTCGCGGGTGACCGTGACGGTGGTGGCGTGAGCGACGGCGCGCGGGACCAGGGAGAGGATCCGGCGCTCGACGATCTGAGCGGCTTGGACGCGG
The DNA here is from genome assembly GCF_033793965.1 of Streptomyces sp. ME02-8801-2C. Lineage (NCBI taxonomy): Bacteria > Bacillati > Actinomycetota > Actinomycetes > Kitasatosporales > Streptomycetaceae > Streptomyces > Streptomyces sp. ME02-8801-2C. The sequence goes on from NZ_JARAXP010000007.1 coordinate 365,095, forward strand.
CGGGACTTCGACATCAGGCGCCACCGTCCTGATCACGGAGAGGCGAGCACGGCCCCTTATGGGCGATGCGGCGGTGGCAGGTGAGCGGGTACTCGCTGCGGCGGGCGAGGTCGGCGCCGCAGTACTGGTACTCCTCGCTCGCGGGTGCCGTCTCGTCGGCGGCCTTCTGCGCCTGCTCGGTCTCGTACTTGGCGAGCTTCGTGGGGTCCGGGTGCCAGTCGCCGTCGCGGTAGATGGCGAAGCGGGAGAGGTGCTTGCCGCGGTAGTGGTCCTGCTGGTGGTGGTACATCTCCGGCGGGGTGGCGGCGAGCCAGCGGCGGATGATTTCCCAGCCGACCTTCGCCACCACACGGCCGGCCATCTCGTCAGCGTGGGGGGCGGGGTTGGCCTGGGCTACGTGCCACACCATGGCGAGTCGGGAGTCCGAGACGCGGGACAGGGCATTGAGGTCGAGGTCGATGCTGATCGTGACCTTCGTGTCGCGCTCGATCATCAGACGCTCACCACCAGCGAGCGCTGCGGGCGGGTCTCGGCGTCGGTGATCCAGGCGGCGGCCTCGCCGAGGGTGGCGAGACCCTTGGAGGAGTGGCGCCAGCGGAGGGTGGAGACCTGGTGGGCGCCGTCGGGGTCGGGTACGGCGGCGGCGATCCAGCGCTGGACGTGGTCGGCGTCGCGGTAGCCGGTGATGATCCCGTACACGGTGTCGGGGGTGGGGATGTGGGTGTTGTCGCGGGTGATGAGGTACTCGTACGGGGTGTGGCCGGGGGCGGGGGCGCGTCCGGGCCACAGCCACACGCCGGCGAGCTGCTGCGGGGGCTGGCCCCACCCGGTCACCGAGGTGTGGGCCATGGCCTGGTTGAGGTGTTCGGCGGAGAGGGTGATGACGGTGTGGCAGGTGCGGCACAGCAGGCGCAGTTGCACGCGGTCGAAGCCGGTGTCGTGGGTGCAGTCGGGGTGGGCGCACTCGTGGGGGCGGGTGTCGCCGGGGGTGGTGCGGATGGCGTCGGTGTGGCGGATGTCGGCGTCGTCCCAGACCGGGATGGTGCATCCGGGGGCGTGGGCCAGCGGGTTCCACCCGAAGTAGGTGGTGGTGATCAGATCCATCAGGCCTGTTCCTTGCGGTGGAGTGCGCGCTCGAGCTGCACGGAGGTGATGGGTGTGGTCTCGTCGCACGCGCGGGGCCGGGCGTGGGGGCGGCTGTCGGCGAGCGCGGTGGGGAGCGCGGGCGTGCGCGTACGGCGGGCGGCGGGGGTGTAGGTGCAGGGCTTGTCGAGGGCGTGCTTGATGAGCAGGGCCGCGATAAGCCATGCGGCGGCGGTGGCGAAGATGAGCGCGAACACGACTCCCTGGTCGCTGGTGGTGGCGCTCACCACGGGTGTCCGGCAGGGCCACCGGCGATGACTCCGGCGAGGCGGGCTGCGGCCCGGTCGGTGAGGAGCTCGGGGACGCCGTCGCCGCGGAGCTGGATCGTGACGCCCTTGTACTGGCCGGTCGCGGTGGCCGCGTCGCCGTGCGTTTCGACGGCGCCGACGGGCACGTTGAGGTGGGACAGCCACCAGCGCCAGCAGTCGATCGACTGCGGCCGTACGGTCAGCCCGAGGGTGGCCGCGTCGGGTACGTCGGTGGCGATCACGTCCGGCTGCGAGGAGCGGAGCTTGTCGGCGAGGACGGCGGCCGGGGAGTCCAGGTCGATTTCCAGGCCGATCCGGGAGACGCAGCCCGCGTACTCGCTGGTCTCCACCCCGGCCGCCTCGTCGACGTCCGGGTGGGGGCCGGCGCTGATGACGGGGACGGCGACCGAGACGGCGAGGGGTGCCTGTTCGTCCGCCGTGGCGAGGGCCTCGGCGAGCATCGCTTTGACGGGGGCGGTCATCTCGACGGCCAGGCGCTCGAGGTCGAGGTCGGTGAGCGGGAGGTCGAGGACGGCGACGGCGGTGACCAGTTGGGTGTGCAGGCGGTGCTGCAGGTGGCGGCTCACAGGGCATCCGCCTCGGGCCCGGCCTGCGGGGAGACGGCGGTGACGTGCGCCAGGATGCTGGATCCGAGCGGCATGGCGGTGGGCGTCGGCAGCACCGTGGCGGTGTCGTCCGCCGCCTGGTCCTCGCCGTCGGGCGGGGCGGGGGTGGGCTGCGGGTCGGGCGGCGGGAGCATGAGCCGGGCCTGCTCGGCCTCGGTTTTGGACAGGAGGGTCCAGGCCCAGATGGTGATGCCGCCGACGCGGGGGCGGGTCTCGGCGTAGACGCCGATGCCGGTGTCGCTGGGCACCAGGTCCCAGGAGGCGTTGGCCCAGGCGGCGAGGGCGCGGACCCCGGACACGTCGTGGCTCCACATGACGTGGACGCTGTACTCGCCGTCGAGTTCGCGGGCGAGGTCGATGCTGCGGGGCAGCGTGGTGAGGTGGCCGATGATCCGGCCGGCCACAGCGTAGGCCTGCTGGAGGGGCGTACCCGGCGAGCCGGGTGCTCTGGTCTCGGGTGATGCGGTGGGCGTGGTGGCGGTAGCCTGTTCCACGTGAACCTCAGCTTTCAGAGTGGTGAGGCGAACGTTCTTGAGCGGGGTCGTACGGACCGGGCCTGGTCCGCGCGGCCCCGTTTCTCATGGCCGGAGACCGATGCCGAGTCAGGCGGCGGCGGGCTTTCGGCGATGGCGGGGGCGCTGTGCCTCGGGCGGCCGGTGTTCGGCCGTGGTGCCGCGGTGGGAGAGGCGGTCGCCAGCCATCTGCGCGGCCTCGTAACGCTCCACTTCGGCGATCGGGAACAGCACGTTTCCGCCACGCTTGAAGGCGGCCGGCGCCTTGCCACGGTGGCGGGCGATGTAAATGGCGGCCTTTGTGGTCTGCCAGCGTTCGGCGAGCTGTTCCACGTTGAGGTGGGGGGAGTTCTCACTCGGGGGGCTTGTCATCACTTCCCTCGTCTTCGGTGATCTCAGCGATGGCCGCCCTCCTCGCGCGCTCCTTGCGGAGCTGTTCGGCGATGCGCCGAAGCACGGTCGGGCTGGGGTTGGCCTGGTCTCTTTCGACCCGGGACAAATACGAGGCGGAGATCCCGATGCGGTTGGCGAACTCCGTCAGGCCGTAGCCCGACTCCTCGCGATTGCGCCGGATGTTTCTTCCTCGCGCCTTCACGGAGGAAAGATTAGGAAAGAAGCGGCAGTAGCACAAGCCCCAAACGGGAAAGAACAGGAAAGATTGTGAAGTTGCAGGTCAGCGGCGAGATCTGATCTGTCCTACGCAGGTAACCGGTTGGTAGGTTGTTTCCTGTCGTTGCTTCCTGTTGCTTGCGGAGACTGGGCGGAGACTGGGATGAACCACGACCCCGAGCGATGGGCCGTGCTAGGGCGCGCCATCCGCAGCGACCGCGAACGCCAGGGACTCACCCGCGAGCAGCTGGCCGAACGGGTCCGTGACCGCGGCGGGCAGGTCACTGGGCGCAGCATCACGAGCCTCGAGAGCGGTGTCGTTCCGAAGCAGCGGTCGAAGCCTCCGAAGCTGGAGCCCGTCGTTGCAGCGCTCGGCTGGCTGCCGGGATGGACCGACCGCATCCTGGCCGGCGAAGACCCGAGCACTGTGCTCCATCAGCAGGAGGCGGAGACTCCGACGGGCTCCCCGCGCTCTCGCCTGCTCGAACTCGTGCCGGTGGTCTACGAGTTCAGCAGGACGGCCGTCCGCCTCGGGGCTCCCGCCTCGCTGCGTGACCGCTTCGACCACCTCGTACAGGAACTGCTCGACTCGCTCGCCGCCACCCAGCAACCGCGCGCGCCTTATGCGCTCGCGGCCTACCGTCCGCATGCTGAGGGCGAAGGGGTGCCGGCCGACGACGAGGCGCGCATCGAGGACGCGATCCGCCGTAACAGCTGACGGCGTACAGCCATCCACCTGCGGCGAGGGTCTACACCCTCACCCCGTCGCCATATCTACAAATCGCCGAGGTTGGTCGCGGCTGCCCGCATTCGGCCCCCCCATGAAGGGAGTTGAAAGATTTCCTGTCGTTTCCTTCCCTTGCCTGTGGGTGGTCGGGTAGACAAGAGATCCGGCGCGCTTCCCACCCGTCCGACTCCGCTTGGGGGGCGCATGTCTGTCGTGCCGATGTTCTTCACCAACCACGCTGGGTTGCACTACGCACCCGCTCTCGAACTCGAACAGCTCGGCATCCGCGTCGTGCGTACCTGGCTGCGAGACACGTGGGGTGCCTGGTCCCGGGAACGGCGCGACGTCATCGTCGTCGCCTCCGGACTCAGCGAGGTGCAGGAACGTTGCGTACTGGCCCACGAACTCGAACACGTCCTCGCCGACGACGCCGACTGTGACGGCCGGCTTGCGTCCGTCCGCCAGGAACGAAGAGCTGATCTCGAAGCTGCCCGAAAGCTGGTCGCCATCTCGGACCTCGCCGAAGTCGCCCAGTGGGCCAACGACATCCACACGGCGGCGGCCGAACTCCGTGTCACGGAGCGCCTTCTCGAGGTCCGGCTCACAGATCTCCGAGGAGAAGGGTGGCCATGGCCGCATCAGGGTGGATCGAAGATCGCTGGCTGAAGAAGCGGCCGAACCCGGAAACGGGAAAGCGCGAGCGCACCGCCCTGTACGGGAAGTGTCTGCGCTACAGGGTCGCGGGCATCCCGGGCGTGCGGAAGCGGTCGTTCGAGACGCTCGAAGAGGCGAAGACCTGGAAAGCCAAGGCGATCACCGGTGCCAAGAAGAAGGAGTTTGTCGACGACCGCGACGGCGAGATGCTCCTCGGCGACTACATCACAGACGAGTGGTGGCCGAGGCGGACGGACCCGGTCAACACCGCGACTGCGATGAAGTCGAAGATCTTCAACCACATCGTGGACACATCGCTCGGGCGCACCCAGATGTACGTCATCGATGACGGCCACCTCGTCGAGTGGAAACGGGAGTTGAAGAACCGCGGCCTGGCCGACTCGACGATCGAGGTGATCTGGAACCATCTCAGCTCCGTCTTCAAGTCGGCCGTCGGAAAGCGGATCGCGAAGAACCCGTGCCGCGAGGCTGAGAAGGGGGTGCGGCCGGCGGGTCCAGGTGAGACGAAGGCGCGTGCCTGGGCGAAGGAGGAAGCACACTCGATCCGCCAGGCCTTGCCGGTGCGGTTCCGGATCATCGCCGACCTGGGCATGCGTGCCGGCCAGCGGCAGGCGGAGACGTTCGGCTTCAGCCCGGACGACGTGGACCGGGACTTGATGGTGCTTCACGTGCGGCGCCAGCTGCTTTGGGAGAACAGCACCAAGCCGTACTTCAAGCTGCCCAAGGGAGACAAGGAGCGGGATGTCCCGCTCTCGCCCGGCCTGCTGAAACTGATCGACGAATACAGCGAGCAGTTTCCGCCCGTAACCGTGACCCTGCCGTGGAAGGGACCGGGAAACAGTAACCGCTCAACGGCTACGGTGCGGCTGCTAGCAACGTCGGCCACCGGGAAGCGGCACCTGCCGTCGACGTACAACAACCGGATTATGAAGCCGGCGCTCGCCGAGGCCGGGCTCATCAAGCCGCGCGCCGAGGGGGCGCGTTCGTGGGGGTGGGAGGCCTCACGGGAACTGATGCACCACCGCTGGCGGCATACCTACGCCAGTGTCCAGCTCGGCGCCGGCGAGGACGTCATCTCCGTGTCGCACTGGATGGGGCACGCGTCGCCTGATGTCACGCTGAAGATCTACGCCCACTTCATGCCGGACCGTGGGCTGCGTGGCCGCACCGCCGTGGACAACTGGCTGGAGTCCGGAGCCACGCAACGGCCGGCTGTTGCCGACCTGCGGACCGTCGAGCCCTACACCTTCGCCGAGACCATGCCGCTGTCGCTGCCCTGGGAGCGGCTGAAGGATCCGGTCGAGGCCTACGTCCAGGGATCGCGGTACGCGGGTGGTCCGTGGACGGTCGGCGTGGTCTTCCAGGCTGGCGGCCCCATCCGAGGTGAGATCCGTACCGTCTTGGGTGATGACCCGGACCGCGCGGTGGCGGCCGGCCTGGCCTGGCTGAAGGAGTACTGTGCTGGGGAAGGTCTGGCCCTGGTGAAGGCGGAGAACCTGAACAGTCAGGTCGCCGAACCGCTCCGGCCGTACCAGGCGCTAGGGCGCTTCCTGCTCGCGCCTGCCGAGGGAGTTCGTGATCTTCCGCCGAAACTCCCCGAGAACCCCCTGAGTGTCTGAACGATCTACGAGGGCCGCTCCCCGGAATACGGGTAGCGGCCCTCACTGCTGCGTCAGACGGGGGTCGAGAGGGCCGTTAGCGGTCAGCGTTTACGCAGGTCACGCGTAGGTGTAGAAGCCCGAGCCCGACTTCCGGCCCAGCCGGCCCGCGTCGACCATGCGCTGGAGCAGCGGGGGAGCGGCGTACAGCGGCTCCTTGTACTCCTCGTACATGCTGAACGCGACCGAGGCGACCGTGTCCAGGCCGATCAGGTCGGACAGTCTCAGCGGGCCCATGGGGTGTGCGCAGCCCATCTCCATGCCGTTGTCGATGTCCTCGCGGCTGGCCATGCCCGACTCGAACATCCGGATCGCGGAGAGCAGGTACGGGATCAGCAGGGCGTTCACCACGAACCCCGAGCGGTCCTGGGCGCGGATCGCGTGCTTGCCGAGGGCCTTCTCGGCGAACAGCTGGGCGCGGGCGAGGGTGCCCTCGGACGTGGTGAGCGCCGGGATCAGCTCGACGAGGTTCTGCACCGGGGCCGGGTTGAAGAAATGTATGCCGACGACCTGGTCGGGCCGGGAGGTGGCAACCGCCAGCTTCACCAGGGGAATCGAGGAGGTGTTGGAGGCGAGGATCGCGTCGGGGCGGGTCACCACCTGGTCGAGCACCTGGAAGATCTCCGTCTTCACCTGCTCGTTCTCCACGACGGCCTCGATCACCAGATCGCGGTCCGCGAACTCACCGAGGTCGGTGGTGAAGCTGAGCCGCGCCAGCGTCTCGTCCCGCTCCTCCTCGGTGATCTTGCCGCGCTCGGCCGCCTTCGAGAGGGAGTTGAACAGCCGGGTACGGCCGAACTCCAGGGCTTCGCCGGTGGTCTCGGCGACCTTCACGTCCAGCCCGGAGCGGGCGCACACCTCAGCGATGCCCGCTCCCATCTGGCCGCAGCCCACAACTCCGACGCGTGAGATCTCTCCCACTGGGCTGTCCGTCACATCGTCCCTTTCACAGATACTCTTCGCGGGCCGTCCGGCCTGTGCGGGCCCGCGGTCGTCCGGGGTCTTCCGTCCGTCCGGTGCCTGCGCCAAACCTGCACGTTACCTTCGGCGGCCCTTGCCCGATTGTCCGGGCCTCACATGGGAGTGTGGCCCGGGACGGGTGAGGACGGTCTGTGACTTGTCCGACACAGCGCTTATCGGAGGTACGGGAATGAGTGGGAAGGCGCGGCACGCGCGCATGTCACGGCGGGCGTTCGCGGTGACCGCCCTGTCGACGCTCGTGGCGGGCGGGGCGGTGGCGGGAGCAGCCCTGGCCGGGGCGCAACCTAGCCGGTCCGACGGGTCCAACGGATCGAACGGCAAGGGCAGGCGGGCGACCCGTGAGCTGCGGGGCATGTGGCTGGCGACGGTCACCAACCGGGACTGGCCGTCCAAGCCCGGGCTGAGCGCCAGCCAGCAGCGCGCCGAGCTGATCGCCCACCTCGACACGGCGGTGAGCCGCCGCCTCAACGCGGTGTTCTTCCAGGTCCGCCCGACCGCCGACGCCCTGTGGCCCTCGCCGTACGAGCCCTGGTCGCAGGTCCTCACCGGAACCCAGGGCAAGGACCCCGGCTGGGACCCGCTGGGCACGGCGGTCACCGAGGCGCACGCGCGCGGTCTCGAACTGCACGCCTGGTTCAACCCGTACCGCGTCGCCAACAACACAGACCCGAGCAAGCTGATCGCCTCCCACCCGGCGCGCAGGCATCCCGACTGGGTGGTGCCGTACGGCGGCAAGCTGTACTACAACCCCGGTCTGCCGGAGGTTCGCCGCTTCGTCCAGGACGCGATGCTCGACGCGGTGCGCAAGTACGAGATCGACGGCGTCCACTGGGACGACTACTTCTACCCGTACCCGGTCGCCGGCCAGACCTTCGACGACGACGCCGAGTTCGCGGAGTACGGCGGTGCGTTCCCCGACCGTGCCTCGTGGCGGCGCGACAACATCGACAAACTGGTACTGGAGACCTCCGCCCGCATCAAGGCCGTACGGCCCGGCGTGGACTTCGGGATCAGCCCCTTCGGCGTGTGGCGCAACGCGGCGACCGACCCGGCCGGCTCGGACACGCGGGCGGGTGTGCAGACGTACGACGACCTGTACGCGGACACCAGGAAATGGGTGCGGCAGAACTGGATCGACTACATCTGCCCGCAGATCTACTGGAACATCGGCTTCGCCGCGGCCGACTACGCCAAGCTGCTGCCCTGGTGGGCGGACGTCGCCAAGGGCACGGGCACCAAGCTGTACGTCGGTGAGGCGCTGTACAAGGCGGGCGACCCGGCGCAGCCCGCGGCCTGGCAGGACCCGGCCGAACTGTCCCGGCACCTGACCCTCGCCCAGGACTACCCCGAGGCACGGGGACACATCTTCTTCTCCGCGAAGGAGGTGGGCACCGACAAGATCGGGGCCATGGCACGGGTGGTCGCCGACCACTACCAGCAGCCGGCGATGCCACCGCGCTGATGCCCAGCGGGAATCGAGCTGTGCCTCAGAGGTCGTGAACCTCGCTTGCTAGCGGTCCGAGTCCTTGTGGCGGACCTGGCAGTCGGGGCCGGGGGACATCACTGCCTCGTGCCCGTCCGGGAAACGGACGCGGTACGGGGGAGTGCCCTCCTGGCCCATGACCTCGACGACTTCCGTGACCTGGTCGTGCTGGCCGACCACCCTGCCGTGCTGGACAAGCTGGTCGCCCACGGTTGCGCGCATCTGCGGGCCTCCTCTCAGCCGCGTACCCGCTGGGTGACGGCGATACAGACGAGCACGGCCGCCGCCGTCAGCGGGGCGGCCGGCGTCAGCTGCTCGCCCAGCAGCAGGACCGACCACACCAGTGTGAGCAGGGGCTGCGCCAACTGCAACTGGCTGGCCTTCGGAATGCCGATCGCCGCCATGCCCCGGTACCAGACGACCAGGCCGAGGAACTGCGACCCCACCGCCACCCACAGCAGCCCGGCCACACTGTGCGCGGTGAACCGGACGGGCTCGTACGACAGGGCCAGCGCGGCGGCGGACGCGGTGAGCGGCAGGCACAGCACCAGCGCCCAGCCGATGACCTGCCACCCCGGCATGACCCGGGCCAGCCGGCCGCCCTCGGTGTAGCCGGCCGCGCAGACCAGCAGGGCGCCGAAAAGATAGGCGTCCGCGCTGGTCAGAGCGCCGCCGCTCTGCTGGACGGTGAACGCGACGACCGCCGCCGCGCCCACCAGGGCCGCCGCCCAGAAGGTGCGCGAGGGCCGGGTGCCCATGCGCAGCGCCGAGAAGAGGGCCGTCGTCAGCGGCAGCAGGCCGACCACGACGGCGGCGTGCGCGGTGGTCGACGTCCGCAGGGCGAGCGTCGTGAGGAGCGGGAAGCCGACGACGACACCGGCGGCGACGACCGCGAGCCCCGCCCAGTGGCGGCGGGCGGGCGGCCGTACCCGCAGCGCCAGCAGACAGCCACCCGCGACGACCGCCGCCAGGACCGACCGCACGGCCACCAGCGACCACGGGCCGAAGCCCTCCAGCCCCCAGGCGGTGGCGGGGAAGGTGAGCGAGAAGGCGGTGACGCCGAGAGCCGCCTGAAGGGTTCCGGCGCGGCGGGCCGGGGACTTCGCGGACTTCGCCGACTGCGCGTGCGGTGGGCTCGGGGCTGGTGTGCGCCTGCTGACCGCTATCGGAGTCGGTGTGATAGCGCTATCGTGTGCTCTCATGCAAGAGCGTAGCAGTGTCGGTGAACTGGCGAATCGGCTGCGACAGGAGCTCAACCGCTACTCTCCAGGTGGAAAGCTGCCGTCGAGCCGGGTGCTGGTGGAACGCTTCCGGGTGAGCCCCGTGACCGTCTCCCGGGCGCTCGCCCAACTGGCCGCCGAGGGCCTGGTCGTGACCCGCCCGGGGGCCGGCGCGTACCGCGCGGAGGCCCGCCGCGCGTCCGCCCCCGCCGGGGACACCTCCTGGCAGGAGGTCGCCCTGAGCGCGGACGGCGCCGCCGACCTCGTACCGCGCACGGTGGACGCGGCCGGTGTCGTCGTCTCGCTGGCCGCGCCACCGCCCGGTGTGATCGAGTTCAACGGCGGCTATCTGCATCCCTCCCTCCAGCCCGAGCGGGCCATGGCGGCGGCCCTGTCGCGGGCCGGACGCCGTCCCGGAGCGTGGGGACGGCCGCCCCTGGACGGGCTGCCGGAGCTGCGCGAGTGGTTCGCGCGGGGCATCGGCGGTGCCGTCACGGCGGCCGAGGTGCTGATCACGGCGGGCGGCCAGGCGGCCCTGACGACAGCCCTGCGGGCCCTCGCCCCGCCCGGCGCCCCGGTGCTGGTCGAGTCGCCCACCTACCCCGGAATGCTGGCCATCGCCCGCGCGGCCGGCCTGCGCCCGGTGCCGGTCCCGGTGGACGCGGACGGGGTACGCCCACCGCTGCTCGCCGACGCGTTCCGGGCGACCGGCGCCCGGGTGTTCGTCTGCCAGCCCCTGTTCCAGAACCCGACCGGGGCCGTGCTCGCGCCCGAGCGGCGCGCGGAGGTGCTGCGGATCGCCCGCGAGGCCGGCGCCTTCGTGATCGAGGACGACTTCGTACGGCGGCTGGTGCACGAGGACGCGGCGCCGCTGCCGCGTCCGCTCGCCGCGGAGGACCCCGACGGGGTGGTCGTCCATGTCGGCTCGCTCACCAAGGCGACCTCGCCGAGCTTCCGGGTGAGCGCGCTCGCGGCCCGGGGGCCCGTCCTGGAACGGCTGCGCGCCATCCAGATCGTCGACACCTTCTTCGTCCCGCGCCCGTTGCAGGAAGCGGCCCTGGAGCTCGTCGGCTCACCGGCCTGGCCCCGCCATCTCCGGGCTGTGTCCGCCGAGTTGAGGATCCGCCGGGACGCCATGACGTCCGCGCTCCTGAGCGGCCTGCCTCAATTGTCCCTGCCGCACATCCCGTCGGGCGGTTACCACCTGTGGCTGCGCCTGCCCGACGGCACGGACGACACGGCTTTCGTCGCGGCGGCCCTGCGCGCGGGTGTCGCGATCACCCCCGGCCGCCCCTACTTCAGCGCCGAACCCCCGGCAGCACACGTGCGGTTGAGCTTCGCGGCGGTCGCGGGGACGGGAGAGATCGGGGAGGGGGTACGGCGGCTGCGTACGGCCTGTGACGAGGTGTTCCGCGGTGGGCGGACCACGGGAAAACCGTTCGACAGCGCCCGCCCCGACCTGTGAACCTCCCGCCATGAACGACGACATACCCGCCTTCCCCGAGGGCTACGAATGCTCCACCGACCCCGCCCGGATCGATGTCGAGCGGGTGCACCGCTGGCTCTCGACCGACGCCTACTGGGCGCTGGGCCGGCCCCGGGAGAAGTTCGAGGATGTGATCGCGCACTCGCTCAACTTCGGGGTGTACGACGCGACTTCGGGGGAGCAGGTGGCGTACGCGCGGGTGGTGACCGACCAGGGGCTGTTCGCGTGGCTGTGCGATGTGTACGTGGACCGGTCGGTGCGGGGTACCGGGGTCGGTACGGCGATGGTGCGCGAGGCGCGCGATCACCTCGGGGCGCTCGGGGTGCGCCGCATCCTGCTCGCCACGAGCGACGCGCACGGCGTCTACGAGAAGATCGGCTTCCGGCCGCTCGCGAAACCCGAGCAGTGGATGGCGCTCTACTTCGAGTGAAGCCCCTGTGGAGCCGGCGTAAAGCCTGTGTGACGGTCGCCGGTGACTCGTGCGAAGGTCGGCGCGCACCCTCGATAACTCCTGAGTAACGCCACTTGACCTGCGCACTTTCCCGGCACACCATCGCCGCATGCAACTTCGGGTCACCTTCGTCGCCGCCGCGCGCAGCTCCCCGCTGCTCGCCGAGCGCTTCGACGACGACCGGCCGCTGGACCAGGCCGGCTGGGACGAGGTGCAGCGCGCCGCCCAGGACCTGATGCCGCTGGCGGCGGCCGAGCTGCGCTACTGCTCGCCGACGCCCCGCAGCCGGGCCACCGGGGACGCGCTCGGCTACGGGCCGCTCGTCCAGCTGGCGCTGCGCGACTGCGACATGGGCCGCTGGCGCGGGCTCACCCTCGGCGAGGCGATGGCCCGGGAGCCCGACTCCGTGGACGCGTGGCTCGCCGATCCGCGCGCCACGCCCCACGGAGGCGAGTCGCTGCTGGACTTCATCTCGCGCGTCGGCGGCTGGCTCGACACCCGGCCCGTCGACGACGGTGGCCGGATCGTCGCGGTCGCCGAGCCCTCGGTCGTCAGGGCGGCCCTCGTCTACGCCCTGAAGGCGCCGCCCTCGACCTACTGGAACCTCGACGTCCGCCCGTTGTCCACGACCGTCGTCACGGGCCGCAAGGGTCGCTGGAACCTGCGCTTCGAGGGTGTGTTCCCCCAGTCGGTGCGCGGCTAGACCGTCGTGCCGCGCAGGTAGTCGGTGGTGAGGACGAGGTCCTTGGCCGGGCCTGCCACCCGCCACACCGTCCGCCAGTGGTCTTCGTCCAGGACCGTGAACTCGCCGCGGTAGAGATCGGCCGCGCAGGGGTGGTCGGTGATCCATCGGCCCGAGGTCAGGTCCAGGTCGTGGAACGGGCGGCCGTCCGCGAAACACACGGCCGCGGTGCCCGGCGCGGCGCCCGGGAGGAAGCGGAGCGTCCGCTCGGCGGGGCGGGCGACGCCCCGCCACACGAACGTGCCCGACTCGTGGTGCAGCAGACCGCGCGGGACTCCTTCGTGCGGCTGGTCCGCCTCGTGCAGCGGGCTGAACGTCGTGGTGCCGACGAAAGTCCCCTCGTCCGTGCCCGAGAGATCCCGCACCGACCTCTCCAGCCGCCAGGTCCCCGCCAGAAACAGCAGCACATCGCCCACTGGCCGAAACTCGTCCATGCCGCCGCCCCTCCGAAACATTCGGGATCCCGCACGCCCCATTGACGCGCTCCGATCACATACCTATCTTGCCGTTCGAAGTGCTGATCATTGTCCGATATCCCGAACCGCATTGACCTGCCATGACCTGCATCGACCGCATCGACAGAGCCGCGGAGTATCCATGTCACGCACAAGCACCCGCTGGAGACTGGGCCTGACGGCCACCACCGCACTCCTGGTGGTCTCGGCGGTGGTCCCCGCCCCGGCCAGTGCCGAGGACGTCACCGACTACGCCATCACCGTGGACCCGGCCGCCAAGGGCGCCGAGATCGACGACACGATGTACGGCGTCTTCTTCGAGGACATCAACCGCGCCGCCGACGGCGGTCTGTACGCCGAACTCGTACAGAACCGCTCGTTCGAGTACTCCACCGCCGACAACCGCTCGTACACGCCCCTCACCTCCTGGGCCGTCAGCGGTACGGCGACAACCGCGGACGACGACGGGCGTCTGAACGCCCGCAACCGCACCTACCTTTCCCTGGCATCCGGCTCGTCCGTCACCAACTCCGGCTACAACACCGGAATCAGGGTGGAGGACGGCAAGAAGTACGACTTCTCCGTCTGGGCCCGCGCCGACCGGGCCACCGGGTTGACCGTGTCCCTCGCCGACGCCGGGGGCACCCTCGCCGAGGCCCGCCAGGTCACGGTGAAGGGAGGCTGGGCCAAGTACCGGGCGCGGTTCACCGCGACCCGCTCCAGCACCACCGGCCGGCTGACGGTCGCGACGGACAACCCCGTCGCCCTGGACATGATCTCGCTGCTGCCCAAGGACACATACAAGGGCCACGGGCTGCGCGAGGACCTCGCCCGGAAGATCGCCGCGCTCGACCCCGGCTTCGTCCGCTTCCCGGGCGGCTGCCTGGTCAACACCGGGTCCATGCAGGACTACAGCGAGGCGTCGAACTGGCAGCGCCAGCGCTCGTACCAGTGGAAGGACACCATCGGCCCGGTCGAGCAGCGCGCCACCAACTCCAACTTCTGGGGTTACAACCAGAGTTACGGACTCGGCTACTACGAGTACTTCCAGTTCTCGGAGGACATCGGCGCGATGCCGCTGCCCGTCGTCCCCGCACTGGTCACCGGCTGCGGGCAGAACAAGGCCGTCGTCGACGAGGCGCTGCTCAAGCGGCACATCCAGGACACCCTCGACCTCATCGAGTTCGCCAACGGGCCCGTGACCAGCGAGTGGGGCCGCAAGCGGGCGCAGTTGGGCCACCCCAAGCCCTTCCACCTCACCCACATAGAGGTGGGCAACGAGGAGAACCTGCCGAACGAGTTCTTCGCCCGTTTCACGGAGTTCCGGACCGCCATCGAGGCCAAGTACCCGGACATCGCCGTGATCTCCAACTCCGGCCCGGACGACAGCGGTTCGACCTTCGACACCGCCTGGAAGCTCAACCGGGACGCGAACGTCGCGATGGTCGACGAGCACTACTACAACAGTCCGCAGTGGTTCCTGCAGAACAACGACCGCTACGACTCGTACGACAGGAGCGGCCCCAAGGTCTTCCTCGGCGAGTACGCCTCGCAGGGCAACACCTTCAAGAACGCCCTGTCCGAGGCCGCGTTCATGACGGGCCTGGAGCGCAACGCGGACGTCGTCAAGCTGGCCTCGTACGCCCCGCTGCTCTCCAACGAGGACTACGTGCAGTGGCGCCCCGACATGATCTGGTTCAACAACCACGCGTCCTGGGGCTCGCCCTCGTACGAGGTGCAGAAGCTGTTCATGAACAACGTCGGTGACCGCGTGGTGCCCACCACCGCCACCGGCACACCCTCGGTGAGCGGCCCGATCGCGGGTGCCGTCGGACTGTCGACCTGGGCGACCACGGCGGCGTACGACGACGTGAAGGTCACCGGCGCCGACGGCACGCCCCTGCTGAGCGACGACTTCTCGGGCGACGCCTCCCGGTGGACCCATACGGGCGGCGGGAGTTGGACGGTCCAGGACGGACAGTACGTCCAGACGGACGTGGCCGCCGAGAACACCATGGTCTCCGCGGGCGACCCCGCCTGGCACGACTACGACCTGCATGTGAAGGCCACCAAGAAGTCCGGCAAGGAGGGCTTCCTCGTCGCCTTCGGCGTCAAGGACACCGGGAACTACTACTGGTGGAACCTGGGCGGCTGGAACAACACCCAGTCCGCAGTCGAACAGGCCTCGGACGGCGGCAAGTCGACGCTCGTCTCGAAGGCCGGCTCGATCGAGACGGGACGCGCGTACGACATCGACGTCAAGGTGCGGGGCCGACAGGTCACCCTCTACCTCGACGGCAAGGAGTGGGGCGGCTTCACCGACGACAAGCCGGCCGAGCCGTTCCGGCAGATCGTCACCAAGGACGCGAAGACCGGCGACCTGATCGTCAAGGTCGTCAACGCCCAGGCGGCGCAGGCCCGTACGACGATCGACCTCGGCAAGGTGAAGGTCAGGTCCAAGGCCGCGGTGACGACCCTGGCCGCCGCGCCGGACGCGGTGAACACCGAGACGGCGACCGCGGTGGCGCCGGTGAAGTCGACGTTCACGGGCGTCGCACGGAAGTTCACGTACACGTTCCCGGCGAACTCGGTCACCTTCCTGCGGATCAAGAAGGGCTGACCGGAGGGGCGGCTCAGGTGCCGAAGGGTGCCTGGGCCGCCCGTGGCGGGCCGGTAGCGATCAGCCGCCCGCAGCCACGAACGCCCCGTCGACGAGGACCGGCACCACGGCGCTCCCCTCCAGCTCCGTGGCGATCGCCACGTCCTCGGGGAAACCGCCGTCGACCAGTTCCCGCCCCGAGGCGCTCGCGAGGACGTCGGCGGCGACGTCCGGGGAGGCGGCGAAGGCGGCGGCGGCCGTAGCGGCCTCGGGGGAGAGGGACGTACGAGCGCTGCCGTGGCGGTCGCCCAGCGCGGCGATCACGGCACCCGCCCCCAGGAGATCCTCCAGGGCCGGTCGCAGGCCGCCGTCGGGCCAGCGCTCACCGGCGGCGATCACACCGACCGGCCGCTCGGCGGTCCCGTACCCCTGCTCGGTGAGCCACGCGCCCACGGCGGTGGCGTTGCGCAGACACGCGGCGACCACCGTCGTCGTGTCGTCGGCCGCCGCCGAGATGGCCGAGCCGTTGGGGGACGGCAGCACCAGCCGGCCGGCGAAGGGTGCCCGGCGCAGCGCCGCCGGGGAGAGCGACCAGGGCGAGTCGGGCCCGACCGCCCTGCGGCCGACGGCGAGCCGGGCGTCCTGCCGCGCCGCGAAGTCCAGGGCCGTGTCGTCGCGCCATGGGTAGGGGAAGACACGGGAGCCGCTCTCGACGGCGACGGAGACGGAGGTGGTGAACGACAGTACGTCGACCACGACCAGACAGGACACGTCACGGGCGAGGTGCAGCGCCCCCGCCGGCCCCCACTCGAACCGAACCCCGTACCCGGACTGGAGAAAGTCCTCAGTCATACCGATGCTCACTTCTCCGGCGTGTCAGGACCGGGCGAGGACGCAGAACTCGTGGCCCTCGGGGTCGGTCAGAGGGGTCCACGGCACGTCGCCCTGTCCCACGTCGAGGTCGGCGGCGCCGAGGGCCCGCAGCCGGGCCACCTCCGCGGCCTTGTCGTCACCGGGGTCCGGCACCAGGTCGAGATGGACGCGGTCGGGCACGGTCTTCCCGCCGGGTACGCGGAGGAACTCGAGATACGGGCCGACACCCTTGGCGTCGCGCAGCACCGCGTGATCGTCGGTCACCTCGAGCAGGGTCCAGTTCACTGCCTCGCCCCAGAACCGGGCCATGACCCGCGGATCCTCGCAGTCGACGACCACGGCGGCGATCGGCCCGGTGTCCCGGTAGACCTCCCGGGGCTCCAGCACACAGAACTCGTTGCCCTCGGGATCGGCGAGGACCGTCCACGGCACGTCGCCCTGACCCACGTCGACGGGCGTGGCGCCGAGCGCCTTCAGCCGCCCGACCAGTTCCGCCTGATGGGCGGCGGAGGAGGTCGCGAGATCGATGTGCACCCGGTTCTTCGTCACCGTCTTGGGCTCCGGCACGGCGATGACGTCGACGCACACACCGACGGGGTCCCGCCAGTCGAAATCGGAGGGCTTCGCGGCGGTGGCGCCGGGCTCCGGGCTGGAAACACCCCACCCGAGCGCGTCCGCCCAGAACCGGCCGATCTTCGCGTCGTCGAGAGCCTTGATGTTCACCAGGACGGGTCGCAGTGTCATGCCCACGATCCTAGGCAACCCCCCGCGGCCGGCGCCGCCAGAACCTAACGGCCAACGGTGCTCCAGTCGACCGGGGCGGGCGGCACCGAGCGGCCGGCGGCATGATCACGAAGACGCTGGGTCAGTTCCGGCAGGTCATGGGCAGGGAAGCTCACCTGGAGCAGTTGCAACTGGAACCTTGACGGAAGGTCTTCCCTGAACATCGCCGCGTCCATCGGTTTGATCGTCACGTCCCACGCATCGGGCGCCGCCCAGTGCGTCATCCGCACATAGAACGCGTCTCGAGGACCGGCATTCGCAACCGCAGAGAGGAAGGCGAGTCCGCTGTCGACCGGAAAGTCGATGAGCATCCAGCCTCGTCGGGACTCCACCCACTGGACCATGTGCGGCAGCTTCTCCGGCCAGTCCGCGTTGCTCTCAGCGAGGTCCTGACAGCAGGTGAAGGTGTCGAACCCGCACTCCCAGATCGCCTGGATCGTAGGTGCGAGCTGATCGTCGATCTGGGCGGAGCGGCTACCCACCTGGACGAGGACGGTGGGATGCGTGCCTTCGTAGGACGTCATCGCAGGAGCATAGAAGCGGGGTCGGACATCCAGGGGCGCGGCCAAAGCGCTCAGTCACACCCGGCTCCGCATACTGATCCACCATATTGCATAAACGTGCAACGAAACGTATAGTCATGCCATCAAGGAGGAGGGTTCCATGGCGGTACGTGTGGCGGTGGCCGGAGCGAGTGGGTACGCGGGTGGGGAACTGCTGCGTCTGCTCATCGTCCACCCTGAGGTCGAGATCGGCGCCCTGACCGGCAACTCCAACGCCGGACAGCGGCTCGGTGCGCTCCAGCCGCATCTGCTGCCGCTGGCCGACCGTGTACTCCAGGAGACCACACCCGACGTGCTCGCCGGGCACGACGTCGTCTTTCTCGCGTTGCCGCACGGGCAGTCCGCCGCCGTCGCCGAGCAGCTCGGGCCTGACGTCCTCGTCGTCGACATGGGTGCCGACTTCCGGCTCCACGACGCGGCCGACTGGGAGAGGTTCTACGGCTCCGCCCATGCCGGGACCTGGCCCTACGGCCTCCCCGAACTGCCGGGTGCCCGCGCCGCGCTGGAGGGGTCCAAGCGTGTCGCGGTGCCCGGTTGCTATCCGACCGCCGTCTCCCTCGCCCTCTTCCCGGCGTACGCCGCCGGGCTCGCCGAGGCCGAGGCCGTGATCGTCGCCGCCTCCGGGACATCCGGCGCCGGCAAGGCGGCCAAGACGCATCTGCTGGGCAGCGAGGTCATGGGGTCCATGTCCCCGTACGGGGTCGGAGGCGGTCACCGGCACACGCCCGAGATCGTCCAGAACCTCAGCGGCGCAGCCGGTGAGCCCGTCGCCGTGTCCTTCACACCCACCCTCGCCCCGATGTCCCGCGGCATCCTCGCCACCTGCACCGCCGCCGCCAAGCCGGGCGTCACCGCCGAGTCCGTGCGGGCCGCCTACGAGAAGGCGTTCGCCGACGAACCGTTCGTGCACCTGCTCCCCGAGGGGCAGTGGCCCGTCACGGCGTCCGTCTACGGTTCCAACGCCGTTCAGATACAGGTCGCGTACGACGAGTCCGTGCGCCGCATCATCGCGATCAGCGCCATCGACAACCTGACCAAGGGCACCGCGGGCGGTGCCGTCCAGAGCATGAACATCGCCCTCGGGCTCGACGAGAGCACCGGACTTTCCACGATCGGAGTCGCTCCGTGAGCGACGCACGTGCAGCCACCGGGCTGCAGACAACGACGAAACCCGCACCTCTGCGCTGCACGGGCGGAGAAGCGAACGAGGAGATTCAGTGAGTGTCACGGCAGCACAGGGGTTCACGGCGGCCGGCATCGCCGCCGGGATCAAGGAGAACGGCAACCCGGACCTGGCCCTCGTGGTCAACAACGGGCCCCGCCTGGCCGCCGCCGGCGTCTTCACCTCCAACCGCGTCAAGGCCGCACCGGTGCTGTGGTCCGAGCAGGTCCTGAAGGGCGGCATCGTCTCCGCCGTCGTCCTCAACTCCGGTGGCGCCAACGCCTGTACGGGCCCGAAGGGCTTCCAGGACACCCACGCGACCGCCGAGAAGGTCGCGGACACCCTCGGCCTCAACGCCGGGGAGGTCGCGGTCGCCTCCACCGGACTGATCGGGCTGCTGCTGCCGATGGACAAGCTCCTCGCGGGAGTCGAGACCGTCGCCGGTCAACTCTCCGAGCACGGCGGTGAGAAGGCCGCCATCGCCATCAAGACCACCGACACCGTCCACAAGACGGCCGTCGTCAGCAAGGGCGGCTGGACCGTGGGCGGCATGGCCAAGGGTGCGGGCATGCTCGCCCCGGGCCTCGCCACCATGCTCGTCGTCCTCACGACGGACGCCGACGTGGACAGCGAGCACCTGGACCAGGCCCTCCGCGCAGCCACCCGCACCACCTTCGACCGCGTCGACTCCGACGGCTGCATGTCCACCAACGACACGGTGCTGCTCCTCGCCTCCGGCGCCTCCGAAGTCGCCCCGGACCAGGCCGAGTTCGCCGAGGCCGTACGGGCCGTCTGTGACGATCTCGGGCAGCAGCTGATCCGGGACGCCGAGGGCGCCAGCAAGGACATCAAGGTCGAGGTCGTGAACGCGGCCAGCGAGGACGACGCCGTCGAGGTGGGCCGCTCCATCGCCCGCAACAACCTCCTCAAGTGCGCCATCCACGGCGAGGACCCCAACTGGGGCCGCGTGCTCTCCGCGATCGGCACGACGCAAGCCGCTTTCGAGCCGGACCAGTTGAACGTCGCCATCAACGGCGTCTGGGTCTGCAAGAACGGCGGCGTCGGCGAGGACCGCGACAAGGTCGACATGCGCTACCGGGAGGTCCACATCGTCGCCGACCTCGCCGCCGGCACCGAGACCGCCACCATCTGGACCAACGACCTCACCGCGGACTACGTCCACGAGAACAGCGCGTACTCGTCATGAGCACTACACGCAAGCACACCGCCCTGCCCAAGGCCAGGATCCTCATCGAGGCGCTGCCCTGGCTGACCCGCCACAACGGCAAGGTCGTCGTCATCAAGTTCGGCGGAAACGCCATGGTGAACGAGGAGTTGAAGAGCGCCTTCGCCCAGGACGTCGTCTTCCTGCGCCAGGCCGGCCTCAAGCCCGTCGTCGTGCACGGCGGCGGCCCGCAGATCAGCGCCGCCCTCGACAGGCACGGCATCGTCAGCGAGTTCAAGGCGGGCCTCAGGGTCACCACCGAGGACGCCATGGACGTCGTACGCATGGTGCTCGCCGGCCAGGTCCAGCGGGAGCTGGTCGGGCTGCTCAACCAACACGGGCCGCTCGCCGTCGGGATGACCGGCGAGGACGCGCACACCATTACCGCCACCAAGCACCGGCCCGAGATCGACGGGGAGTTGATCGACATCGGGCGGGTGGGCGAGATCACCGCGATCGACACGGGCGCGATCGAGGCACTGCTCGCCGACGGCCGTATCCCGGTCGTCTCGTCGATCGCCCGTAGCCAGGACGACGGACATGTCTACAACGTCAATGCTGATACGGCGGCTGCGGCACTCGCTGCTGCTCTTGACGCCGAAACCCTCATGGTCCTCACGGACGTCGAGGGCCTCTACGAGGACTGGCCCAACTCCGACGAGGTGATCAGCCGCCTCACCGCTTCCCAACTGGAGAAGCTGCTCCCGGAGTTGAGCTCCGGCATGGTGCCGAAGATGGAGGGCTGCCTGCACGCCGTACGCAACGGCGTGCAGACCGCCCGTGTCATCGACGGCCGGGTCCAGCACTCGATCCTGCTGGAGATCTTCACGGACGAGGGCATCGGCACGATGGTCGTGCCCGATGCGGAAGAAGAGGGGGACGACGCATGAGCGCCGGCCAGGAGTCGCACGCCAGTCAGGAACTGAGCGCCAATCAGGAACTGACCACGCGCTGGCAGGGCGCGCTCATGAACAACTACGGCACCCCCCGGCTGCCCCTCGTCCGCGGCGCGGGCAGCACGGTGTGGGACGCAGACGGCAAGGCGTACGTCGACTTCGTGGGCGGCATCGCCGTGAACGCGCTCGGCCACGCCCACCCGGCGATCGTCGAGGCCGTCTCCACCCAGATCGCCTCCCTCGGCCATGTCTCCAACCTCTTCGTCGCCGAACCGCCCGTCGCGCTCGCCGAACAACTGCTCCGGCGCTTCGGCCGGGACGGCAAGGTGTTCTTCTGCAACTCGGGCGCCGAGGCCAACGAGGGCGCCTTCAAGATCGGCCGGCTGACCGGCCGTAAGCACATGGTGTCCACCGAGGGCGGCTTCCACGGCCGGACCATGGGCGCCCTCGCGCTCACCGGCCAGCCCGGAAAGCGGGAGCCCTTCGTACCGCTGCCCGGTGACGTCACCTACGTTCCGTACGGCGACGCGCAGGCACTGGCCGCCGCCGTCACCGACGAGACCGCCCTCGTCATCATCGAGCCGGTCCAGGGCGAGAACGGCGTCGTCGTCCCGCCCGCCGGCTATCTGAAGGCCGCCCGCGCGATCACCGCCGCCACCGGCGCCCTGCTCGTTCTCGACGAGGTCCAGACCGGCATCGGCCGTACCGGAAACTGGTTCGAGTACCAGGCCCACGACGGTGTCCTGCCCGATGTCGTCACCCTCGCGAAGGGCCTCGGCGGCGGACTGCCCCTCGGCGCGACCGTCGCCTTCGGCCGCGCCGCCGACCTGCTCCAGCCCGGCCAGCACGGTACGACGTTCGGCGGCAACCCGGTCGCCTGCGCCGCCGGACTCGCCGTACTCGACACCATCGAGAACGAGGGGTTGCTGGAGAACGTCAAGCGGCAGAGCGAGCGGTTGCGGGACGGAATCGAGGGTGCGGGCCACCCGTTGATCGATTATGTCCGGGGTGCGGGACTTCTCCTGGGTATCGTGCTCAACGAGCCCCTCGCGCCCCAGGTGCAGCAGGCGGCTCAGGACGCCGGGTTCCTGGTGAACGCGCCCGCTCCCGATGTCGTACGGCTGATGCCGCCGCTGAACATCGGTGACGCCGAAGTGGACGCGTTCCTCCAGGCGCTTCCCGGGGTTCTCGACGCGGTTCACGCAAAGGACTAGCCCGGGGAATGAGACGACGACGATGACGCAGGCGCAGGATCACGAGCACGCGGGGCCTGCCGTACCGCAGACGCGCACCGCACGCCACCGCCGGATCGTGGACATCCTCAACCGGCAACCGGTGCGGTCGCAGAGTCAGTTGGCGAAGCTGTTGGCCGATGACGGGCTGACCGTCACTCAGGCGACGCTCTCCAGGGACCTGGACGAACTGAACGCGGTGAAGATCCGTAACACCGACGGCGATCTCATCTACGCGGTGCCGAGCGAGGGTGGGTTCCGTACGCCTCGCGCTCCGCTGGGGGAGTCGGCGAAGGAGGAGCGGATGCGGAGGTTGTCCGCGGAGTTGTTGATCTCCGCGGAGGCTTCGGCGAATCTTGTGGTTCTGCGGACCCCTCCGGGGGCTGCGCAGTTCTTGGCGTCGGCCATTGATCAGGCCGAGCTGCACGACATCTTGGGGACGATCGCCGGGGATGACACGTTGATGCTGATCAGTCGGGATCCTGTGGGGGGACAGGCGTTGGCTGATCATTTGTTGGGGTTGGCTCAGAAGGGGCATTGAGCGGTGGTGTGTCGGGTGCGGGTCCGTCGTGGCTTGTCGCGCAGTTCCCCGCGCCCCTAAAAACGTCAGCCGAGCCTTCTTGCAAGTCCTCCTGTGCACCTCACCTCGTCGCCCGCTGTGATCAGCAGGGCTTCCACGTCCGGGAGGGACTCCAGCCAGCGCAGGGCCTGCCTCGAACCCATCGCGAAGGCTGCTGTTGCCCAGGCGTCCGCCCAGGTCAGTTGGGGGGCTACCACCGTCACCGCGACCAGGTCCGTCACCGCGGACTTGCCGGTGCGGGGGTCGACGATGTGGGTGCCTCGTTCCGCTGTGCCGGAGGTGGCCACCGCCAGTTCGTCGGCGCCCGCCGCCGAGACCACGGCCGCCAGACCGCCGGGGCGCAGCGGATCGGACACACCCACCCGCCACGGGCGCCCGGGGCCCGGAGCACCGCACAGCTGGACGTCTCCGCCGCCGTTGACGCTGACCCCGCTCACCCCGGCCGCGGCCAGTGTCCTCGCCGCACGTTCCGCGGCCCAGCCCTTCACGATGCCGGTCGGGTCGATCTGCCCCTGGTACGTGTGGCTGAACCAGCCCTCGCTGGCCTGCTCCGCCTCGGCGCACAGGTCGAGTACCTCGGCGACCTCCGGATCGCAGTCGGCGACGGTGAGCTCGCCCCGGGCGAGGCGGGAGATCTGGCTGTTCGCCCGGTAGGTGCTGAACACCTCGTTGACCTTGTGCAGTCCGGCGATCGCCGCTGCCAGCGCCGATCCGACCGCACGGGGTTCCCCGCCGCGGACGTCAAAGGAGAAGACGGTCCCCATGACCTCCTCCGCATGGCGTACCGCGACGGGAGCTTCTGCGGGATCAACCACCGGCCTGGTCCAGGGCCGACTGGAGGGACTTCTTGTAGCCGGCGCTGGTGTAGCTGGCGCCGGACACCGCGTCGATGTCGCCGTCGCCCGCTGTCACCGCTTCCAGGTTGAGCTTGGGGATCGCGTCGGCGGACACCTGGTCGCTGCGACCGCCCTTGGGCGCCTGCACCGCCGACGCCGAGGTGATCCTGCCCTTGGTGAGCGTGACCCGGACCTGCACCGGGCCGTACTCCGTCTGGACCACGCTCCCGGTGTACGTGCCGCCGCCGTCGGAGGTCGCCCCGCCGGCCGCGGCACCCGAGCCCGCTGCCGAGCCGGGGGTCGTAGCCGGTGCCGGAGCGGGTGCGGCCGCGCCTGTGCCCGAGCTCTTGTCCGATTCGGCTGCCGGAACCTTGTCCAGGGCCGACTGCAGCGACTTCTTGTAGCCCGCGCTGGTGTACGTGGCACCCGAGATCGCGTCGATGTCCGCGGTGCCGGCGGCGACCGCCTCCTGGTTGAGCTTGGGCACGGCGTTGCCGGTGATGATGTCGCTCTGGCCGCCCTTGGGCTGCTGGACCGCCTCCGCCTTGGTGATCTTGCCGCCGGCCACCGTGATCCGGACCTGCATCGGACCGTACTGGGTGTCGACCTTGTCACCGGTGACCGTGGCGGCCTGCGCCGCACCGCCGCCGGCCCCGCCACCCGCGGCGCCCGTACCGGCACCCGAACTGGCCTTGTCCAGGGCTGACTGGAGCGACTTCCCGTAACCCGCGCTGGTGTAGCTGGCGCCGGAGATCGCGTCGACGGTGCCGCCGAGGCCGGCCGTGACCGCTTCCTTGTTGAGTTTGGGGATCGCGTTGCCGGAGATCTGGTCGCTCTGGCCGCCCTTGGGCTGCTGGACCGCCTCCGCCTTGGTGATCTTGCCGCCGGCCACCGTGACCCGGACCTGGACCGGACCGTACTGGGTCTGGACGGTGTCGCCGGTGAAGGTGCCGTCCTTGGCGGCCGCGCCGCCCTGGGCCGACTCCTGCGCCGCCGACGTCTGCTGCGGCAGAGCGCCGGCCGCCTGCGCGCCCCCGGGGTCCGAGGACGGCTTCAGCGTCAGCAGCAGGACGATTCCGGAGACTGTGGCGGCGCTCGCCAGCATGACGCGCCGAAAGGGGTGACTCTTCTTCATCGCTCCTGGCTCCCGTCGCTCACATCTCGAACGACTCGTGGTGGATACGGCGCGCCGGAACACCCGCGCCGCGCAGTGCCTCGTACACACCCTGGGCGAAGCCGGGCGGCCCGCACAGGAAGACGTCGTGGTCGTCGATGTCCGGCAGCTTCCGGCGCAGCGACTCCGGCGAGATGTCCGGGCGCTCTCCGTCGGGGCTGTTCACCGCGTACATGAGACGGGCGCCGCGCTCGTTGGCGATGGTCGCCAGCTCGTCCCACAGGGCCAGGTCCTGGGTGCTGTTGGCCCGGTACAGAAGGGTCAGGTCGCCCGCCGCGCCGGGCAGGGTCTCGAACAGGGCGCGCATCGGGGTGATGCCGACACCGCCGGCCACCAGCAGGACCTTGCCCTGGCTGCGCTTGGCGGCGGTCAGGGCGCCGTACGGGCCCTCGGCCCAGACACGGGTGCCGGGCTCCAGCTCACGCAGGGCCGAGCTGTGGTCGCCGATCGCCTTCACGGTGATGCGCAGCATGTTGGGGCGGGGGGCCGCCGAGAGCGAGTACGGGTGCGAGCTGAAGCGCATACCGGGGGCCAGGAAGCGCCAGCGGAAGAACTGGCCCGCCTCGGCGCCCATCCGGTGCAGCTTCCGGCCGCTCATCAGCACGGACACGATGCCCGGCGTCTCCTCGATGACCGCCTCGACCCGCAGCCGGTGGCGCAGGTTCAGCCGGACCGGTGTGACGATGCGGTACCAGACGACCAGCGCGGTCACGGAGCCGTACAGCGCGTACCAGGCGGTTTTCGCGGCCGGCTCCACGACGAACTCGTTGCCTGTGGACAGCTGGTGCCAGAAGGTCAGGAACGTGGCCGCGTACGTCAGCAGGTGCACGTGGTACCAGAGGTCGTACGGGATCATCCGGCGGACCGGGCCGATGGAGATGAGCCCGATGACCACCAGCAGGCCCGTGCCGATCGCCGCCTTGCCCATGTCGGGCAGCTGGTTCACCGAGTCGACCGTCTGCTGGACGATGTCGCCGAACGTCTTCCCGGCCTGGAGGGCGTACCCGTACATGATCAGGACGACGTGAGCCACGACGAGGGAGAGTGTGTACCGGCCGCTCATCGCGTGCCAGCGCGCCACCCGGTCCGACCCGACCCGGCGCTCCAGCGCGGGCACCCTGGCCATCTGGAGCACCACCAGGGCCATCAGGTAGCCGGCGAGCAGACCGGTGATCCGGCCCGCCGCGATGACCTGGGCGGTGGTGTCGGCGAGGGAGGGGGTGTTGTGCCACCACAGCCAGATCACCCCGGCCGCGCCGGCTCCTACGGCGAGCAGCAGCGGGACGGCGGGGGAGCGGCGGGGGCGGATGCGGCGCATCGTCTGGCGCCGCGCGGCACGTCCGCCTGCGATCGTGGTGGTCACGGTTCCTCCGTGGGACGGGGTCGAGAGGCTTTGACCCTTGGCCCACACATACGTGCCGCGCCCGCCGAGTGTTCAGAGACCCGATAAGTCCACAGATAATTGGGGGTGACGACGGGTAACACCTGCCCGACAACGCCTGCCCGACAACGTCTGCCCGGTGACGCCAAGCCGCTCCCGTGTCGCTCAGTAGCGGACGACGGCCGTCGGTCCGCTCTCCGTGCCGATCGCGATGTGCGGCCGACGCCCCGGATCGGCCCACGCCAGGATCGCCCGCATCGCCTCCGCCGACACCGACACACAACCCGCCGTCGCGCCCCGCCCGTTGACGTGAAGGAAGATCCCCGCGCCGCGCTGGCGCACCGGCCTGGCGTAGTTGAAACCGATGACGTACGCGTGCGCGTACTGCTGCGCGTACGAGATCAGGTGCTCGGACTCGGAGGCCCGGCAGTCGGCGGGGCGGGGCTCGGTCCAGCGGTTGTAGGAACGCGAGTCGTTGTCCTGGCACCACCAGGAGTCCTGCCGCACGGGCCGGTACACGACCTTGGTGCCACTGGGCGCCTGCTTGACGCCGAAGGCGTAGGGGAGGTCGTACAGCCCGGTGGGAGTGGTGTTCGTGCCCTGTCTGCGGGAGTTGCCCTCGACGAGCCCGCCCGCGCCGAAGCGGGCGGGCGCGGAGCCGGCCTTCCTCCAGGTCCCGTCGCGCAGGTTCCACCAGGTGACCGTGCCCGACGCCGACTTGGCACGCGGCGCCTGGGCGATGATCAGCTGGGAGCCGCCGCCGGTGTCGGCCATCCGGAAGGGCAGCGGCGGCGCGGCCGTGGGAGGGGCACCGGGGGCGAGCACGAGAAGGGACGCGGACGCGAGGACGACGGCGGCTCCGGGACGCATGGCTCAGACGCTACTGGGCGGGAGCGGCAACGGCAGCCCCGGTAGTCCGTCCAGGCTGGTCGCGATGTGGTCCTTCTTCTCGAAGTAGGCGCTGAGCGACGTGTCGTCCTCGCGGGCGAAGCGCCTGGCGTGCAGATCGCGGTCGCCGTCGTACGACATGAGGGGGACCGAGTAGCCGCAGCTGTCCCGGACGAGTTCGGCCCGGACGACGATGATCGCCCGCAGCCCGTGATCGGCGGGGTCGATGTCCGGGAAGCGGGCGAGGAGGTCGGGGAAGCGCGGGTCGTCGCGGAAGACGGGCTCCCCGCGGCCGTGCACCCGCACGATGTTCGGCGGACCCTCGAAGGCGCACCACATGAGCGTGATCCGGCCGTTCTCGCGCAGATGCGCGACGGTCTCGGCGTTGCTGCCCGCGAAGTCCAGATAGGCCACGGTCAGCTCGTCGAGGATCACGAAGGAGCCCTTGAGGCCCTTGGGGGAGAGGTTGACCGTGCCGTCGCCGGACAGCGGGGCGGTCGCGGTGAAGAAAAGGGGCTGCGCCTCGATGAACGTACGGAGGCGGCCGTCTATGCGCTCGTAGGTCTTTCCCATGACTGATCATTGTGCGGGAAAGTAGTTCGCCCGTCTAAGGGTTTTGCTGATCCGTCCACGGTTGTGCGGGCCGGAAAGGACCGTGGCCGCCCTGGCCGTGTTGCCACGGGGCGGCCACAGAGCCTTTCACGTCACTTGGTGAACGTGCAGGCGGCCAGCGCGTTGAGGCCGGTCGGCTTGGCGGCGGTGCGCCCGATGGAGATGGCGATGCGGTCGATGGTCGACTCGCGCTTGCCGTTGAGCGGACCGACGATCGCGTTCTGGACGAAGTTGGGGCCGCCCTGACCCTGGGTGTTCACGAGCCGCGTGTTCGCCTCGGCGATCTGCGTGTTCAGCAGCGCCAGGTTGCGGGTGACCTCGGCCTGCGCCGACGCCGGGATCGCGGGCAGCTTCGAGGCCACGTCCGGGCAGCTGATGGTGCCCGCGCCGCCGTTGTTGCCGGCGTTGCCCGCGTTGCCCGTGTTTCCGGCGTTGCCGGTGTTCCCCGCATTGCCGGCGTTACCGGCGTTGCCGCCCGCCTGCTGGGGCGGCGTCGCGGCAGGCGCGGCCACCCCGGCCCCGTTGAGCGTGCAGGGCGCCAGCGCGTCGAGGCCGACCGGCTTGGCGGCGGTGCGGCCGATGGCGGTGGCGATGCGGTTGATGGTCGCCACACGCTTGTCCTTGAGCGGACCGACGATCGCGTTCTGGACGAAGTTGGGGCCGCCCTGGCCCTGCGTGTCGACGATGCGCTTGTTGGCCTCGGCGATCTGCGTGTTCAGCAGGGCGAGGTTGCGGTCGACCTCGGCCTTGGCCGACGCCGGGATCGCGGGCAGTCTGTTCGCGACCGCCGGGCAGTTCACCGTGGCGACGGCGGCCTTGGTGGTGGCCTGCGCGGTGGTGTTGCTCTTGGACGTTTCCCCGGCAAGGGCGGAGCCGGCGACGATCGCACCGGACAGAGCCACCGCGGCGGCGCCGCCGATGATGCCCACACGACGCTTGTTGTACTTCGGAAGAGCCCTGGACATGCGGATGCCTCACTCGGGTCAGGGGTGGGTGCGTGCTTCAACTCGCTTTACAGACGCGGCGCCTGCGTCGGCGTGAAGTACGGGCAAGCGGTTTCCAGTGTTCAAAGCCTCGTCAAACATCTGGAAGAAAATTTCCCGAGATTGACGAACCATGCAGACTCCTGCATACTCATGCATGTCAGCGAATGCACTGTGAGGAGAAAACCCGTGACCGAGCGCGTCGTACTCGCCTACTCAGGCGGTCTGGACACCTCCGTCGCCATCGGCTGGATCGCCGAGGAGACGGGCGCCGAGGTCATCGCGGTCGCGGTCGACGTCGGCCAGGGCGGCGAGGACCTGGACGTCATCCGCAAGCGCGCCCTCGCCTGCGGCGCCGTCGAGGCCGAGGTCGCGGACGCCAGGGACGAGTTCGCCGAGGAGTACTGCCTCCCGGCGATCAAGGCCAACGCCCTCTACATGGACCGCTACCCGCTGGTCTCCGCCCTCTCCCGGCCGACGATCGTCAAGCACCTCGTCGCCGCCGCCCAGAAGCACGGCGCCACCACGGTCGCCCACGGCTGCACCGGCAAGGGCAACGACCAGGTGCGGTTCGAGGCCGGCATCGTCGCCCTCGCCCCCGACCTCAAGTGCATCGCTCCGGTCCGTGACTACGCGATGACCCGCGACAAGGCGATCGCCTTCTGCGAGGAGAAGCAGCTCCCGATCGCCACCACCAAGAAGTCCCCGTACTCCATCGACCAGAACGTCTTCGGACGCGCGGTCGAGACGGGCTTCCTGGAGGACATCTGGAACGCCCCGATCGAGGACATCTACGAGTACACCTCGAACCCGGCCACCCCCCGCGAGGCCGACGAGGTGATCGTCTCCTTCAAGGAGGGCGTCCCGGTCGCCATCGACGGCAAGCCGGTCACCGTCCTCCAGGCGATCCAGCAGCTCAACGAGCGCGCCGGCGCCCAGGGCATCGGCCGGATCGACATGGTCGAGGACCGTCTCGTCGGCATCAAGTCCCGCGAGGTGTACGAGGCTCCGGGCGCGATCGCCCTGATCACGGCCCACCAGGAGCTGGAGAACGTCACGGTCGAGCGCGAGCTCGCCCGCTACAAGCGCCAGGTCGAGCAGCGCTGGGGCGAACTGGTCTACGACGGCCAGTGGTTCTCCCCGCTCAAGCGCGCCCTGGACGGCTTCATCAACGAGGCCAACCAGCACGTCAACGGCGATGTCCGGATGACCCTGCACGGCGGCCGCGCGGTCGTCACGGGCCGGCGCTCGGACACCTCGCTCTACGACTTCAACCTGGCCACGTACGACACGGGCGACACCTTCGACCAGGCCGCGGCCAAGGGCTTCATCGACATCTACAGCCTGTCGTCGAAGATCGCGGCCAAGCGCGACCAGGCGTAACCGATACGGTTGTTGCGACCGCCTCCCCTCCGTACGGGTGGGGAGGCGGTCGCACATCCACCCCCTGCCTTTCTGTCTTCGAGGAGCAACGCAAGTGAGCAGCAACAGCGGTGACGTACGGCTCTGGGGCGGCCGTTTCGCCGACGGTCCCGCCGAGGCCCTGGCGAAGCTGTCCGCGTCCGTCCACTTCGACTGGCGGCTCGCGCCCTACGACATCGCCGGATCGCGTGCCCACGCGCGCGTGCTGCACAAGGCGGGCCTGCTCACCGAGGACGAGCTGACACGCATGCTGGCCGGCCTCGACCAGCTCGAGGCGGACGTCGCCGACGGCACCCTGGTCGGCACGATCGCCGACGAGGACGTTCACACGGCCCTGGAGCGCGGCCTGCTGGAGCGGATCGGCCCCGACCTCGGCGGCAAGCTCCGCGCCGGCCGCTCCCGCAACGACCAGGTCGCGACCCTCTTCCGCATGTACCTGCGCGACCACGCCCGGATCATCGGCGGGCTGATCGCCGACCTCCAGGAGGCGCTGATCGGCCTCGCGGAGGCCCACTCGGACGTGGCGATGCCCGGCCGCACCCACCTCCAGCACGCCCAGCCGGTCCTGTTCGCCCACCACGTCCTGGCCCACGTCCAGCCGCTGTCCCGGGACGCGGAGCGCCTGCGCCAGTGGGACGAGCGCACGGCGGTGTCGCCCTACGGATCGGGCGCGCTGGCCGGTTCGTCGCTCGGCCTGGACCCGGAGGCAGTCGCCAAGGACCTCGGGTTCGAACACGGCAGCGTCGGCAACTCGATCGACGGCACGGCGTCCCGCGACTTCGTCGCAGAGTTCGCGTTCATCACGGCGATGATCGGTGTGAACCTCTCCCGGATCGCGGAGGAGGTCATCATCTGGAACACGAAGGAGTTCTCCTTCGTGACGCTGCACGACGCCTTCTCCACGGGCTCGTCGATCATGCCGCAGAAGAAGAACCCGGACATCGCGGAGCTCGCGCGCGGCAAGAGCGGCCGCCTGATCGGCAACCTGACGGGCCTCCTGGCCACCCTCAAGGCGCTGCCCCTCGCCTACAACCGCGACCTCCAGGAGGACAAGGAGCCGGTCTTCGACTCCTGCGACCAGCTCGAGGTCCTCCTCCCCGCCTTCACCGGCATGATGGCCACGCTGACCGTCCACCGCGAGCGCATGGAGGAACTGGCCCCGGCCGGCTTCTCCCTCGCCACGGACATCGCCGAGTGGCTGGTCAAGCAGGGGGTCCCCTTCCGGGTCGCCCACGAGGTCGCCGGCGAGTGCGTCAAGGCGGCGGAGGCGGACGGGGTGGAGCTGGACGGCCTCACCGACGACCAGTTCGCGAAGATCAGCGCCCACCTCACCCCCGAGGTCCGCACGGTCCTGAACGTCAAGGGCGCCCTGGCCTCCCGCAACGGCCGAGGCGGCACGGCCCCCACCGCGGTGGCAATCCAACTGGCCGAGGTAAAGGCCAACGTGGCAACCCAGCAGGAATGGGCCACGGCCAAGAAAAAGTGAAGGGCCGCAGGCCTCTTCAGGGGCGCGGGGAACGGCGCGACAAGCCACAACGCACCCGCACCCGCCCACGCACCTCACGAACCGTGCTCCAAGGCGCAAGGGGGTCGAAGGGGCACAGCCCCTGAAGGATGGGACGGGTAGGGGCGGCGGGGGCGAAAACCACCCCGCACCCCATCCGCAGCAACCCCCACGAACTCATCGCGGGTACGTTGGTCGAAAGCCGCACCGGACCGACCGAACGGAACCCGCGATGCCCTTCACCCGACTGGCCACAGCAACCACCCCCACCTGCCACCTCGGACTGGGCCTCGCCGCAGTCGCCCGCCCCGGCTACATCAACCTCGGCCGGACAGAAGACCTCGGAGACAACCGCAGCGTCGAGACACTGCGCACCCGCACCCACGAACTCCTCGACGCCGCCTACGCCCAAGGCGTGCGCTACGTCGACGTAGCCCGCTCGTACGGCCGCGCCGAAGAGTTCCTCGCCGACTGGCTGAAGGCACGCCCCGAAGTCGACGACATCGTGATCGGCAGCAAGTGGGGCTACACCTACACCGCCGGCTGGACCACCGACGCCGAGCGGCACGAGGTCAAGGACCACAGCCTCCAGACGTACGAGCGTCAGCGCGCCGAGACCGACGAACTGCTCGGCGCGCGTCTGGACCTGTACCAGATCCACTCGCTGACCCCCGACAGCCCAGCCCTGTCGGACAAGGAACTCCACGGCCGCCTCGCGGAGGCCGCGGCGGCGGGCCTGACCATCGGCTTCTCCACCACCGGCCCCGCCCAGGCCGACACCGTCCGCGCCGCCCTCGCCGTCACGGTCGACGGCGAGCCGCTCTTCCGTACCGTCCAGTCGACGTACAACGTCCTGGAGACCTCCGTCGGGCCCGCGCTGGCCGAGGCCCACGACGCCGGACTGACGGTGATCGTCAAGGAGGGCATGGCCAACGGCCGCCTCGCCGCCGGGCAGGCCCCGGACGCCGTACGGGCGATCGCCGAGGAGACGGGGCTCGGCGCGGACGCCGTCGCCCTCGCACTGGTGCTGCGGCAGCCGTGGGCGGGAGTCGTGCTGTCCGGCGCGGCCACGGCCGGTCAGCTTGCCTCGAACCTGCACGCGGCGGTCGTCGACCTCGACGAGGACCAGCTGTCACGCCTGGCCGCGCTGGCGGAGGAGCCGCGCGCCTACTGGGAGCGACGCGGGCAGCTGCCCTGGAACTGAGAACCTCACGGAGCGAGCAACGGTAAGACGCCCATGCCCATCCTGAGACATGAGTGTCTCAAGTGGGCTATGCTTGTCTCATGGCTGTCGATCGTGACCACGTGCTGCGCACCGCCGCGGCCCTGCTGACCCGCAAATCCACCGCGACCATGGACGAGGTCGCCAAGTCGGCGGGAATCAGCCGGGCCACGCTGCACCGCCACTTCGCCGGCCGTGACGCGCTCGTGCGGGCGCTGGAGTCGCTGGGCATCGCGGAGTGCGAGGCCGCGCTCGACGCGGCCCGCCTCGAGGAGGGGTCGGCAGCCGACGCCGTACGACGTCTCGTACGCGAGATCGAGCCTGCCGCCGGACTGCTCAGCTTTCTCTACACCGAGAACCAGCTGTTCGAGGGCGAGGAGCAGAACGAGGGCTGGGCCCGGACCGACGCCCGTATCTCCGCGCTGTTCCGGCGCGGACAGCGGGACGGCGAGTTCCGCATCGACCTGACGCCCGCCTGGCTCACCGAAGCGCTGTTCGGCCTGTTGGCCAGCGGGGCCTGGATGGTGCAGAGCGGCAAGGGCGCACCCAAGGACTTTCACCACATGATCGTCGAGCTCTTGCTCGGCGGCGCACTACGGAGAGAGGAATCATGACCAGCACCCTGCAGCCGGCCCACGCGACGGAGGAAGGGAGGCGTCCGGGCCGCTGGCTCGCGCTGTCCGTCCTCGTGCTGGCCGTGCTGCTGGTGGCCGTCGACGCGACCGTTCTCGGTCTCGCGACCCCCTACATCAGCGAGGACCTGAAGCCGTCCGGCACGCAGTTGCTGTGGATGGGCGATGTCTACTCGTTCGTCATCGCGGGCCTGCTCGTCTCCATGGGCAGCCTTGGTGACCGCATCGGCCGCAAGCGGCTGCTGCTCATCGGCTCGACCGCGTTCGGCGCGGTGTCCGTGCTCAACGCCTACGCGACGACACCCGAGTTGATGATCCTGGCGCGTGCGCTCCTCGGTGTCGCAGGCGCGACCCTGATGCCGGCCACGCTCGCCCTGATCCGCAACCTCTTCCACGACCCGCGCGAACGCAGCCTCGCCATCGGCATCTGGGGCGCGACCGCCTCCGCCGGTACGGCAGTAGGCCCCGTCGTCGGCGGCTTCCTGCTCGAACACTTCTGGTGGGGCTCGGTCTTCCTGATCAACCTGCCCGTCATGGCGGTCCTCGTCCTGGTCGGCATCAGGCTGCTCCCCGAGTCGCGCAACCCGGCCCCGGGCCCGTGGGACCTGACGAGCGTCGTCCTGTCGCTCGTCGGCATGGTCGGCCTGGTGTACGGCGTCAAGGAAGCGGCGTCACACGGCTTCTCGTGGCAGGCGCTGGGCGTGGCGGCCATGGGTGCCGGGGCGCTGTACGGCTTCGTACGCCGCCAACTCGCCCTCCCCGTCCCGCTCCTGGACATGCGGTTGTTCCGCGACCGGGGTTTCAGCGGGGCCGTGCTCGCCGACCTGCTGACCGTCCTCGGACTGTCCGGGCTGGTGTTCTTCCTCTCGCAGTATCTGCAACTGGTGCAGGGCCGGGGCCCGTTGGAGGCCGGGCTTGCCGAACTCCCGGCGGCGATCGGCGCGGTCGTGGCGGGCCTGCTCGCCGGTGCGGCGGCCCGGCGTTACTCGGTACGGGCCGTGGTCTCGGGCGGCCTCGCGGCGATCGGCCTGGCCCTGGGGGCGCTCACCCTGGTGGACCAGTCCACCGGCTACCCGATGCTCGGCTCCGCGCTGCTGCTGGTGGGTGTGGGCGCGGGCCTGTCGTTCACGGTGACCTCCGACGTCATCCTGGCCGGCGTTCCCAAGGAACAGGCGGGCGCGGCGGCCGCGGTCTCGGAGACGGCGTACGAACTGGGCGCAGCCCTCGGCATCGCCCTTCTCGGCTCGATCGTCACCGGCGCCTACCGCAACTTCGCCGCCCCACCGGGCACCCCGTCCGAGGCCCACGAATCCCTGGGCGGCGCAGTGGAAACGGCGTCAACCCTGCCACCACACACCGCAGAGCCCCTACTGAACGCGGCCCGCGAATCCTTCACCGAAGGAATAGCCCTGGCCTCGGGCACAGGCGCCCTGGTCCTACTGGCAGCAGCGTGCGCATCCTGGACCCTGCTGAAAGGCCAACGCCTGGAAGGCCGTTTGTAGGGGCGCGGGGAACTGCGCGACAAGCCACAACGAACCCGCACCCGACAGCGAACCTCTGAAAACCCCTACGCAGCCTTGGCCTTGGTGGCGTACATGTCCACATACTCCTGCCCCGACAACCGCATGACCTCAGCCATCACAGAGTCAGTCACCGCCCGCAGCACATACCGATCCCGATCCATCCCCTCGTACCGAGAGAACTCCATCGCCTCACCGAACCGCACCGTCACCCGCCCCGGCCGCGGCATCCCCGCCCCACCCGGCTGCAACTTGTCCGTACCGATCATCGCGAACGGCACAACCGGCGCCCCCGTCATCAGGGTCAGACGGGCGATGCCGGTACGCCCCCGGTAGAGGCGCCCGTCGGGAGAGCGCGTGCCCTCGGGGTAGATCCCGAACATGCGGCCCTCCTCCAGCACCCGGCGACCTGTCATCAGCGCCGCGACACCACCGTTGGCCCCGTCGCGGTCGACCGGGATCATGCCGACGCCGGTGAAGAACCAGGCCATGAGGCGGCCCTTGAACCCCTTGCCCGTGACGTACTCGTCCTTGCCGATGAACACGACCTGCCGGTCACAGACCAGCGGCAGGATCATCGAGTCGATGAATGTGAGGTGGTTTCCGGCCAGGATCACCGGGCCGTCCCCCGGGATGTGCTCCATGCCTTCCACCCGAGGGCGGAACATCAGGCGCATGATCGGTCCGAGCAGTGCCTTGATGAGCGCGAAGCGGGACAACGGGCCCTCCGGTGTCAAGGGATCGGTATAAGTCTGTGCAGGTGAGGACGATACTCGCGCCTCGGGGGGTAGTGCACATCGGGTTCACCCACTGCTTACACACTGTTGACCCGCGTTTACCTGCGGTTGCACGGTGTTGTGGGCAGGTGACGGACCGCCACGATGTGACGGAGATCGCGCGAGTCGCGTGGCACACATCGAACGTGTGCCCGCCATACCCGCGTCGATGCCGACATCCGGCGTCACCCGCGTGTTCCGCCCGAGGCCTCCCTCTCGCCATGTACACGCACCTACGATCGGTCCGCTTGGGACAGATGACGGTGCGGCAGAGGAGCGCTCATGGGCACGCGGGAGTCGAACGGGCATGCGCAGGAGGAGTCGACGGCGACGGGGCGGCGGACGCTGCTCGGAGCCGCGATGCTGGGTGCGGGCGGCGCGGTCCTCGGGCTGCCCGGCGCGGCCAGAGCCGACGCGCAAGGCGCCGGGCCGGACACGCGGCAGGGCGGGAAGCATGGAGGCGTTGGCTTGAAGAGCCTGCCCGTACCGACGATCATCGGCCACCGGGGCGCCAGTGGCTACCGCCCGGAGCACACCTTCGGCTCGTACCAACTCGCCCTCGACCTGGGCGCGGACGTCGTCGAGGCCGGTGACCTGGTGCCCACCAGGGACGGTCACCTCGTCTGCCGCCACGAGCCCGAGATCGGCGGGACGACTGACGTCGCCGACCACCCCGAGTTCGCGGGCCGCAGGACCACCAAGGTGCTGGACGGCGTCTCTCTCACCGGCTGGTTCACCGAGGACTTCACGCTCGCCGAGCTGAAGAGGCTGCGCGCGGTCGAGCGGATTCCGGCCAACCGCCCGCACAACACCCTCTACAACGGCCGCTGGGAGATCCCCACCTTTGAAGAGGTCCTGCGCTGGCAGGACGAGCAGACGCGCAAGCGGGGCAAGCAGGTCTGGATCTACCCCGAGACCAAGCACCCCACCTACTTCCGGGCGCTCGGCCTGGGCCTGGAGGAGCGGGTCGCGAAGCTCCTGAAGAAGCACGGCAAGGACAGGAAGAACTCGCCGGTCATCCTCCAGTCCTTCGAGCCGACCAGCATCCAGCGGCTGAACCGGCTGGTGGACAACCCGCTCGTCGTCCTCCTCTCCGCCGCGAACACCCAGCCCTGGGACTTCAGGACGAACGGCGACCCGCGCACGGTCGCCGACCTGATCAAGCCGGCCGGGCTGAAGGAGATCGCCTCGTACGCGCAGGGCATCGGCCCGACCCTCGACCTGGTCATCCCCAAGGACTCCACGGGCGCCCTCACCACACCGACCACCCTGGTCGCCGACGCACACAAGGCGGGCCTGGTCCTGCACCCGTACACCATGCGCAACGAGAACCCCTTCCTCCCGGCGAACTTCCGCAAGGGCACGGACGAGGACGCGTACGGAGACGTCTTCGGGGCGTACCGGACGTATTTCGCGACGGGTATCGACGGCGTCTTCACGGACAACGCGGACACGGGTGTGCTGGCCCGCGCGGACTACCTGAACGACTGAGGCGGCCCAGGGGTCGCGTCAACAGCTGAGCGCACGGCCCCGGTTGGGGTGACAACCGGCCGCTTCGGCAACCTCCCGCCGGGGCGGCCGCGTCGTGCCGCATATGACCCACGACATGGTTGCCACCCTCAGCCCCCTGCTCGCCGCCGAGGCCTCGGCGGAGGCGTACGCCTACGGCGCCGAGCCGAGCGACCTCGAACAGGCCGTCTGGCTCCGTCTCCTCGAACGCCTCCAGTCCGACGGCCCGCCCGCCGACCCGCACAACTGGCTCCGCCGGGCCGTCCGCTCCGAGGCCCGCCGCAACCGTCGTACCGCTCGCGTCGAACGGCCGTACGGCGATGAGCCCGCTGCCGACGAGGGTCCGGGCCCCGAGCAGCTCGCCCTCACCGCCGCCCGGCACCGCGCCCTGCGTGACGCGGTGCGCCGGCTGCCCGGTCGCTGCCCGAGTCTGCTGGAGGCTCTGCTGTCGCCCAAGGACCTCACCTACAGGGAAATCGCGGGGGAGTTGGGTATCTCACAGGGGAGTCTTGGTCCGGAACGTTCCAGATGCCTGGGATGTCTCCGTCGATTGCTGACGCCGGAGGTTGCGGCCCGCGAAGCGCGGGGATAGGAGTGAGGACATACGACTGAGCAGGTGAGCGGGAGGCGTGCACACATGGGCATGAGCGTGACCATCTCCGTGGCGACGGAACGGGACGTCGAACAGATCTTCCGGCTGCAGTACCTGTGCTTCCAGAGCGAGGCCGCTCTGTACGGCAACTACCGGATCGACCCGCTTGTCCAGAGCCTGGACTCCGTACGGGAGGAAATCGGCACGGACTGCGTCTACGTGGCGCGGCTGGGCGAGGAAGTGGTCGGCTCGGTACGCGGCACGCCGAACGCCGACGGCACGGCGTCCATCGGCAAGCTCTGTGTCCACCCCCGCCTCCAGGGCCACGGCATCGGCGCCAGACTCCTGCGCGCCGCCGAGTCGGCCCTCGCGGAGGAGCGCGGC
Source organism: Streptomyces sp. ME02-8801-2C (assembly GCF_033793965.1). Taxonomy (NCBI): domain Bacteria; kingdom Bacillati; phylum Actinomycetota; class Actinomycetes; order Kitasatosporales; family Streptomycetaceae; genus Streptomyces; species Streptomyces sp. ME02-8801-2C. Next base: position 403,459 of record NZ_JARAXP010000007.1, read on the forward strand.
GCCAAGAGGTTCCGGCTCAGCGCGGGCCACCGCAGCGACAAGGGCCTGCGCCTGTACCGCCGGGTCGGCTACGAAACGGTGGGCACGGACAAGGGCACCGACGGCGTACCGATGATCGTCCTGGAAAAGCCGGCAGAAACGTACGCGGCGACTGCTTGAGGCGGCCCCGACAGGGGCGCGGGGAACTGCGCGACAAGCCCCCACCGGGCCGCAGTCGCGCACACCCTCAGCCAACCTCCCCCTGAGGCGCCCGAGCCTTACGCAACCAGTACATCGCGGAGACCGGCAGCAGCACCGGGATGAACAGGTATCCCACCCCATAGTCGGACCACACGGTCGAGTCGGGGAACGCGGACGGCTCGACCAGGGTCCACGTCCCCACGATCAGCACACCCGCAAGCTCACCCGCGCAACAGACCAGCGCAGCACGTCGCGCCGTCTCGCCACCCCGCACCAGCGAGTACGTGATGAACCCGTACACCACCCCGGCGACAGCCGACAGCGAGTAGGCGAGCGGGGCGTGCCCGAACTCGGTGGAGATCTGCACGGCGGACCGCGACACCGCCCCGACGACCATCACCCCGTACAGCCAGACCAACAGCATCCCCGGCCCACTGATGAGCCGCTTACGCACGGGCTTCTCCTCCGTGGGCTCCGCCATGTGCTCCTCCGTGGTGGCCACTTCACCCTCCCCAGATGTCATAGAGCCGCACCTCAAGGACGGCCAGCACCACACCGCCGGCGGCGACCGTCACCGAGCCCCAGCGGGTGCGTTCCGCGAGCGACATGAACCCCGTCACCGGTACGCACGCCAGTGCGCCCAGCAGATACGCCACGAAGATCGTCGTACCCTGCTCCGGCTTCTCGCCCCGTGCGAGCTGGACGATCCCGACGACCAACTGGACCACGGTGAGCAGGGTGACCACACCCATACCGATGAAGTGCCAGTCCTTGGTGGGCTGATCGCGGGAGGCGGCCCAGCCGCACCAGGCGGCGAGCGCGAGAGCGGCGACGGCGGTCGCCACCGTCAGGGCATCAAGCATGCCGTGACCCTATTACGGGCCAAAAGACCTGGTGCGGTCGGCCCCGCGGGCTCGCGCCACCCAGGTGGCCGCCCGTAACAGCTGTCCGAAATATGGACAGCCGTGAGACACGCTTTCTTGGCCGCGCCTATAGGTCTGCTTTACTGATCGCATGACCACTTCGAGCAGCCGCACCCTTGCGACCGAGGCGACCCTGACGCCCGGTGCTCGTTGTCTGTGTCGAATGTGCGCCTTCTAGAGGGCCCCCGCACCAACCCCTGAGCCTCGCGCCCCGAAGCGAGCCGCCCTGGCATGTCCGTGCGCCGCAGCCGTACGACTCCTCCGATTCGTACCCGGCACCCGCGCGCCCGTGACAGACCCGAGCCGCGCACCTCCTCCTCCGTGTCCGGGCACACCCACGCCCGCGCACTCGACAGTGACGGAACCCCCTGTGATCACCACGTCCGGCCTCACGAAGGTCTACCGCTCCCGCGGTCGTGAAGTCACCGCCCTCGACGGCGTCGACCTGCACGTCCGCGAAGGCGAGGTGTACGGCGTCATCGGCCAGTCCGGCGCCGGCAAGTCCTCGCTCATCCGCTGCGTCAACCTCCTGGAACGCCCCACCGCCGGCACGGTCACCGTCGCCGGGCAGGACCTCACCGCCCTGGCGGGGCGCGGCCCCAGGGCCGGCCGGGAACTGCGCCGGGCGCGCAGCCGTATCGGCATGGTCTTCCAGCACTTCAACCTGCTCTCCACCCGGACCGTCCAGGACAACGTCGAACTGCCGCTCGAGATCCTCGGTGTGTCGGGCAAGGAGCGGTCCCGCAAGGCGCTGGAGCTGCTCGAGCTCGTCGGCCTATCCGGCCAGGCCAAGGCCTACCCGGCCCAGCTGTCGGGCGGCCAGAAGCAGCGCGTCGGCATCGCCCGCGCCCTCGCCGGGGACCCCAAGGTGCTGCTCTCCGACGAGGCCACCAGCGCCCTCGACCCGGAGACCACCCGCTCGATCCTCCAGCTACTGCGCGACCTGAACCGGCAGTTGGGGCTCACCGTGCTGCTCATCACCCACGAGATGGACGTCGTCAAGTCCATCTGCGACTCGGCCGCTCTCATGGAGAACGGGCAGATCGTCGAGTCCGGCACCGTCGGCGAACTGCTCGCCACCCCCGGCTCCGAACTGGCCGCCGCGCTCTTCCCGGTGAGCGGCGACGCCTCCGGGGACGACCGCACGGTCATCGACGTCACCTTCCAGGGGGACGCGGCCACCCGGCCCGTCATCTCGCAGCTCTCGCGCACCTACAACATCGACATCTCGATCCTCGGCGCCGCGATGGACACGGTCGGGGGCAGGCAGGTCGGCCGGATGCGCATCGAACTCCCGGGCGGATACGAGGAGAACGTCGTGCCGATCGGCTTCCTGCGCGAGCAGGGTCTGCACCTGGACGTGCTGGGCCAGGAGTCGCCGCTGCTGAAGGAGGGGGCCAAGTGAACTGGTCCGAGATGCGACCCCTGCTGGAGCAGGCGTGTTGGGACACCCTCTACATGGTCGGCTGGTCCACGCTGATCGCCGTCGTCGGCGGGCTTCCGCTCGGCATCCTGCTGGTGCTGACCGACCGTGGCGGACTGCTCCAGAACGTCGTCGCCAACAAGGTCATCGGGCAGGTCGTGAACATCGCTCGCTCGATGCCGTTCATCATCCTGATGGTCGCGCTGATGAGCTTCACACGGACCATCACCGGTACGACGATCGGCCGGGAGGCCGCCATCGTGCCGCTCGCCATCGGCGCGATCCCGTTCTTCGCCCGCCTTGTCGAGACGGCTGTCCGCGAAGTGGACCACGGGCTCGTCGAGGCCGTCCAGGCGATGGGCGGCAACACCTGGACCGTCGTCCGCAGGGTCCTCGTACCCGAGTCCCTGCCCTCGCTGATCTCGTCGGCCACCACGACCGTCGTCGCCCTCATCGGCTACTCCGCGATGGCGGGCACGGTCGGCGCGGGCGGCCTCGGCGACATCGCCATCCGTTACGGCTACCAGCGCTTCGAGACCGGCCTGATGTGGATCACCGTGGCCGTCCTCGCGGTTGTCATCTCGGTCATCCAGTTCGCCGGCGACTTCGCGGCCCGCAGGCTGCACCGGCGCGGCGGCGGTTCCGGGGTGGCACCCAGGCTCCGGCTGCTGAAGGCCGGGCCGAGCGCGACCGCCGCCGAGGAACCCGCCACCGCGGACGTCGGCAAGGCCGCCTGACGGCTGCCCGCGACCCGTCGGACGCCCGCCCTCATCACCTCCCCCCTTCACCCACCCCCAGATTTCCCCGTACCACCCATCACGGGGACAGCCACACCCAAACGGAAAGGCACTTTTCGTGCGTAACGCCACAAAGTTCACCGCCGTCGTCCTCGCCACCGGAGCCCTCACCCTGGGTCTGACGGCCTGCGGTTCCGACAAGGACTCCGCCTCCTCGGACACCAGCGGCCCGCTGGTCGTCGCCGCGAGCCCCACCCCGCACGCGGAGATCCTCACCTTCGTGAAGGACAACCTGGCGCAGAAGGCGGGCCTCGACCTGGAGGTCAAGGAGTTCACCGACTACGTGACGCCCAACACGGCGACCGAGGACGGCTCTGTGGGTGCCAACTACTTCCAGAACCAGCCCTACCTGGACGACTTCAACAAGAAGAACGGCACCCACATCGTGCCGGCCGTCACGGTCCACCTGGAGCCGCTCGGCCTCTACTCCCACAAGGTCAAGAGCGCGGACGCCCTCAAGAGCGGTGCCACCATCGCCGTCCCGAACGACAGTGTGAACGAGGCGCGCGCCCTCAAACTGCTCGCCGCGAACGGGATCATCACCCTCAAGGACGGCGTGGGAAACGAGGCGACCCCCGCCGACATCACCAAGAACCCCAAGGACCTCAAGTTCAAGGAGCTGGAGGCGGCCCAGACCCCGCGCTCCCTGGACGACGTCGACGCCGCCGTGATCAACGGCAACTACGCCCTCGAGGCCGACCTCTCGCCCGCGAAGGACGCCCTCGTCTCGGAGTCCCCCAAGGACAACCCCTACGGCAACTTCCTCGCCGTGAAGGAGGGCAGCGAGGACGACCCCCGGGTCGCGAAGCTGGCGAAGCTGCTGACCTCCGCCGAGGTCAGGAAGTTCATCGAGGACAAGTACGACGGCTCCGTGATCCCGTCCTTCTGATCGGCCGCACTCCGGTAACTGTCACCCGTTAACCGCCACCTCGGTACTTACCGACACGTACGGGGTCCGTGCCCTCACCGGGTGTGGACCCCGTGCTGGGGTTCCGGCGCCGCATGCTGCATGCTGGGCAGTTCAGCAGGCCGTGCACGTTCGTAGGTTTGTAGGTCTGCAGGATTCGACGGCTACGGAGTGGCGCATGACGAGCACGTTCCCCAACATCTCCATCAGCACGGAGCGGTTGGTACTGCGCCCTCTCGACGAGGACGACGTCCCCGCACTGGCCGAGATGATGAACGACGAACAGGTGGCTGCCTGGACCCACGTCCCCCAGCCTTTCACCGAGGACGCGGCCCGCACCTGGATCACCGAGTACGCGCCCGCCGAACGCACCGGGGGCCGGGGCCTCGACTTCGCCGTCACCGAGTTCCTCACCCAGCGCCTGGTCGGCGTCGTCCAACTGTCCAAGACGAACTGGCACATCCGCTCCACCGAGCTCTCGTACATCATCGCCCCCTGGGCGCGCGGCGAGGGCTACGCCTCCGAGGCCGCGCTCGCCACCTCCCAATGGGTGCTCGGCGACCAGAAGTTCGAGCGCGTCGAACTGCGCACGGCCGCCGACAACACCGCCTCCCAGCAGGTCGCCCAGAAGATCGGCTGTATCAGCGAGGGCGTCCTGCGGGGCGCCTGTATAGCGCACGTCCGCACTGAGGACGGCACCTGGACCGACGTACGCACCGACTTCATCGTGTGGAGCCTGCTCCCCGAGGACCTCGAGGGAGCCGGCGACGAACTGGCCGACTCCGGCGGTTTCACCTCGTACTCCGACTGGAACTGACTGCGGGCGGTCGCCGCCGGCACACCAGGTACGCTCACGGAGCCCCGTGACGGCCGACTCCGTACGGCATGTCCTGTTCCATGCTGCCCCGCGCGAACCCTCTGGAGACTGACGACGATGGCCGACCGGGTCACGGTGATCGGCTGGGACGGCTCGCCCCTGACCGCCACGGCGCGCTCCGCACTCGGCGCCGCCACCCTGGTGGCCGGCGCGGCCCACCACCTCGCGCTCCCCGAAGTGCCCCCGGCCGCCGAACGCGTCCGACTCGGCAGCGTCGCGCTCGCCGCCCGCCGGATCGCCGGCCATCGCGGCACCGCCGTCGTCCTCGCCGACGGCGACCCCGGCTTCTTCGGTGTCGTACGCACCCTGCGCAACCCCGAGTTCGGCCTGGAGGTCGAGGTCGTCCCCGCCGTGTCGCCGGTGGCCACCGCGTTCGCCCGCGCGGGCATGCCCTGGGACGACGCCCAGGTGGTCGTGGCCCACCGCCGCACGCTTCGCCGCGCGGTCAACGTGTGCCGCGCCCACGCCAAGGTCGCCGTCCTCACCTCACCCGGCGCCGGCCCCGCCGAACTCGGCCTCCTCCTCGACGGCGTCCACCGCACCTTCGTCATCTGCGAGGAACTGGGCACCGAGCGCGAACAGATCACCGTCCTCACCTCCGACAAGGCCGCCGACCGCATCTGGCGCGATCCGAACGTCGTCATCGTCATCGGCGGCCCCACCGCAGGCGGCGACACCGGCTGGCTCGCCGGCCGCGACCCGGCGGCGGGCCCGCGCGGCTGGACACTGCCCACCGAGGCGTACGGCCACAGCTCCACCGCCGGCGGCCCGCCCGCCCCCGGCGACGGCGAGACCGAGCTGTTGCGGGCCGCCCAACTCGCCCGCCTGGGACCGCGCGTGGGCGACCTGGTCTGGGACATCGGCTGTGGCAGCGGCGCCTTCGCCACCGACGCGGCGCGCGGCGGCGCCGCCGTCATCGCCGTCGACCGGAACGTGGAGGCCTGCGCCCGCACCGACTTCGCCGCCCGCCGCTTCGGCGTCCAGCTCCAGATCGTGCGCGGCGAGGCCCCGCACATCCTGGAGAACCTCCCCGAGCCCGACGTCGTCCGGGTCGGCGGCGGGGGAGCGGCGGTGGTCTCCGCGGTCGCCGACCGGCGCCCCCAGCGCATCGTGACCCACGCGGCGACCCGCGACGACGCCGAACTCATCGGCCGCGACCTGACCGAACACGGCTACCGGGTCGAGTGCGCCCTCCTGCAGTCCGTCGAACTCGACACCCGGGCCTGGACGGAGACGGAGCGGAGCGTCGCGTTCCTGCTCAGCGGAGTCCTCCCCGACCGCGCGCCCTGACGCCGGTTGCCGTCCCGTGATCCTGTTGTCGTACTGCGCGAGGTAGGCTGGCCGACCGTTGTACCGCACTCGGTGGCCCGGCACTTCGTAGCCCAATGTCCGGAAAACGCGCCCGTTTTGGGGTGAGTGTGGTACGGCAGAACCGGTGGGGTGCGCAACGTGGCGCAGTCCACAGCGGACTGTGGCGGATCAAGCTCCCGTTACGACGGAACGACCGCAAGAATGCCAGTTGATGGCGACAATGCCAGTTAATGGCTTTGTCGTCTTTCTGGAGACGGGTCGTTCGTGCCGCTGGGCACGCATGCTCGTTCTTCACTACGGGGCGATCGGTGAGCCGTTACGGGTGAACCGGTCGTAGAAGCACTAACCGATGGGCGAGGGGTACGCATGACCGACACCGGCCAGGTCCCGGCCGAGGGACTGCCGGAGAGCGCAGGCATGGTGGAACAGCCGGGCGTTCCCGCGCACGGTGCGTACACCTACCTCTCCGAGACCACCGCCGAGGACGAAGACCTGCTGCTGCTCCCGGGCGCCCAGAGCGCGTGGGGCAACGAGGTCGCTCCACCCGCCCCCGCGCCCGTCGTCGAGGCGGTCCACGAGCCCGGTCCGCACGAGATGGGCGGCCGCGACAGCGGCTCGGTCGACCTCAGCGCCGTCCGCCTCGCGACGGCGGCGCCGAGCGCGCCCCGCCGCCCGCTGCACCTCGGCCCGCCCACCCCCGACGCCTCCGCGAGCCCGGTCCGCTCCCTCGCCGACCGGGGCCCGGCGGGCGCACCCGCACCGGTACGCCAGCTCGGCACACCGGCACCGGCCCCCGGCCCCGAGTACCTCGACGCGCCCCCACTGCCGGCCGACCCGGCCCCGCAGGGCGCAGCGCCCTGGGGCGCCCAGGCCCAGGCTCCGGCCCATGCAGCGGTACAGGCCGCACCGGCCCCGCTGCTCGTGAGCGAGGAGGCGCACCTGGCGGAAACGGTTGCCCCCCTCCTCGCCGAGACCCCGACCCCGGAGCCGTCCCCCGAGCCGGCCGAGATCCCGGAGCCGACAGACCCCGAACCGCCGCTCCAGGAAACACCGGAGGCCGCGTACGAGGCTCCGCAGGCGGCCTACGAGACGCCCGAGGTCACGCCCGCGCCCGCGTCCGAGAGCGCGTACGCCTTCGAGGCACCCGTTCTTCCGGAGCCCCCCGTGGTGATCCCCGAGGCAGCGGGCCCCGAGGTCGGCGGCGACCTCCCGGCGACCCCGGTGACTCTGGTGGCCCCCGAGGCGGCGCAGGCGGCGCAGGCTGCGCAGGCGACCGAGGAGGCCCCGGTCGTCGTACCGGAGGCGGCACCCGTACAGGCCGCGCCGGTCGCACCGGAAGAGCCGCTCGTGGCGGAAGCGCCGGTTGCGCCCGTAGCGCCGGACCCGCAAGTCGTCGTACCGGAGGCCCAGTTCGCCCCCGAGACGCACCCGGAGGCGACCCCGCAGATCACCCCGGAGATGACCCCGCAGGCCGCCCCCGAGATCACCCCGCAGGCAGTCGACCCCGGCGCACCTGTCGAGGCCTCGGCCGTCCCCGTGGAGGAGGCCCCGGCCGCCCCCGCCGCCGAGGAGCCCCCGGTCGCCCACCTGGCGGACCCGGCGTCCCAACTGGCGGACATCGGCGCTCAGGTGACCGAGGCAGCCCCACCGGCGGAACCCCAGCCCGAGGCCGTACCGGTGGAGGCGCCGCCCGCCCCCGAACCGGAGAACGCCGGGCACGCCCCTGTCGAGGCACAGCCCTCCGTCGCCGTGGCCCCGGAAGAACCGGCAGCAGCGCCCGACGCAGTACCGGCACCGGCGACCGCGAGCGACGAGGAGCCCACACCGGCCGCGCCCGCGATCCCCGCCCCGGAACCCGTTGCCGCGAGCGCTGAAGCGCTCATGCCCGAGCAGCTCACGGAGCCCGCCGAGGAGCCCGCCCAGTTCGTCGAGCCGCAGCCGGCCGAGCCCGTGGGTGAGTTCATCGCGGTGGACGGCACCGTGCCCACCGCCCCGCACCTGGCCCCGACGCCCCCGCACGCCCTCGTCCTCCCGCCGCAGACCGAACCCGTACCGGCGGAGGCGGAGAGCGAGGTCCCGGCCCTGCCCGAGGAACCCGAGGCAGAAGCCGAGGTCGCACCCGACGCCGTGCCGGTGGCCCAGCAGGTGGAAGACCTGGACACAACGGCCGCCGACGAGGACGCGCGGGGAGACCTGGCGGAGGGCGAGGAGAACCCGGCCGCAGCGGAGGCGGAAGAGGTACGGCAGCCCACCGGCCCCGCCGCCCCCGGCTACGACGACGCCGAGCGCGAGGCCGTGCTCAAGGTGATGCGCGAGCGCCGGGACATCCGCAACGGCTTCCGCAGCGACCCGATCCCGCACGACGTACTGCTGCGCGTGCTGGAGGCGGCGCACACGGCGCCGTCCGTCGGCCACTCGCAGCCCTGGGACTTCGTCGTGATCCGCTCGGCGGAGACCCGAGGCACGATGCACGAACTGGCCGCGCGCCAGCGGGAGGCGTACGCGAAGTCGCTGCCCAAGGGCCGGGCGAAGCAGTTCAAGGAACTGAAGATCGAGGCGATCCTCGACACGCCCGTGAACATCGTCGTCACGGCGGACCCGACCCGCGGCGGCCGCCACACCCTCGGCCGGCACACGCAGCCGCAGATGGCCCCCTACTCCTCCGCGCTCGCGGTCGAGAACCTGTGGCTCGCAGCCCGTGCCGAGGGCCTCGGTGTCGGCTGGGTCAGCTTCTTCGACGAGCGCGAGATGGTCCGGACGCTGGGTCTGCCCGAGCACCTGGAGGTCGTGGCCTACCTCTGCGTCGGCTACGTCGACGAGTTCCCGGAGGAGCCCGAGCTGCTGCAGGCGGGCTGGTCCAAGCGCCGCCCGCTGTCGTGGGTCGTCCACGAGGAGACGTACGGCCGTCGCGCACTGCCCGGCGAGGAGCCGCACGACCTGCTCGCCGAGACCGTCGCCAACATCCGCCCGCTGGACGCCAAGGCACTCGGCGAGGCGTGGGAGCGGCAGAAGCGCATGACCAAGCCGGCGGGCGCGCTCGGCATGCTGGAGATCATCTCCGCCCAGCTGTCGGGACTGTCCCGTATGTGCCCGCCCCCGATCCCGGAACCCGCGGCCGTCGCGATCTTCGCGGGCGACCACGGAGTGCACGCCCAGGGCGTCACCCCCTGGCCGCAGGAGGTGACGGGCCAGATGGTCGCCAACTTCCTCGGCGGCGGCGCGGTCTGCAACGCCTTCGCGAACCAGGTGGGCGCCGAGGTCTGCGTCATCGACGTGGGCGTCGCCTCGGACCTGCCGGCCACCCCCGGCCTGCTGCCCCGCAAGATCCGCGCGGGCACGTCCGACATGACGACCGGTCCCGCGATGACCCGCGAGGAGGCCAAGGCGGCCATCGAGGTGGGCATCGAGACGGCCCGCGACCTGGTGGCGGCCGGCAACAAGGCCCTGCTCACGGGCGAGATGGGCATCGCCAACACCACTGCGTCGGCGGCCCTGATCTCGGTCTTCACGGACACGGACCCCGCCGAGGTCACGGGCCGTGGCACCGGCATCAACGACGAGACCCTCGCCCGCAAGACCGAGGTCGTCCGCCGCGCCATCGACTTCCACCAGCCGGACCCGGCCGACCCGATCGGCGTCCTGGCGGCGATCGGCGGCTTCGAACACGCGGCCATGGTCGGCCTCCTCCTCGGCGGCGCCTCACTGCGTACGCCGGTGATCCTGGACGGAGTCAGCGCGGGCGCCGCGGCCCTGGTGGCCCGCGCGATCGCCCCCGAGGTCCTGGCCGCGTGCATCGCGGGCCACCGCAGCGCGGAACCGGGCCACGTCGCGGCCCTGAACAAGCTGGGCCTGCGCCCCCTGGTCGACCTGGACCTCCGCCTGGGCGAGGGCACGGGCGCGTTGCTGGCCCTGCCCCTGGTCCAGAGCACGGCAAGGGCGATGCACGAGGTGGCGACGTTCGACTCGGCAGGAGTAACGGAAAAGTAGCGCCGCGTGGCTGTGGGCAGTCGTTCCGCGGGGCGGAACGGGTGGGCACAGCCGCAAACGGACCCGCATGTACAGGGGGCCTGGGGGCAAAGCCCCCGGTCTCGGGAAGGGGTGGGCTCGGGGAAGAGAGAACCCCCACCCCAGCCCCCACCCACCCCGCACCGTAAAATGCGCACGTCAGGGCCCACGCCAAAACCCCAGGCCCCTGATCAGAACCACCCGCACGAGGGAGCCGCACCCCCATGGCCGAACACCCCGCCTACCCCGTAGGCCTTCGCCTCACCGGCCGCCGAGTGGTGGTCCTGGGCGCCGGCCAGGTGGCCCAGCGCCGCCTCCCCGCCCTCATCGCGGCGGGCGCGGACATCCTCCTCGTATCGCCGGAGGCAACCCCCTCCGTGGAGGCGATGGCCGACGCGGGCGAACTCACCTGGGAGCGCCGCCCCTACGCCGACGGCGACCTGGCGGACGCCTGGTACGCCCTGATCGCGACCAGCGACACGCAGGCCAACGCCCAGGCCTCCGCCGAGGCGGAACGCAGCCGTGTCTGGTGCGTCCGCTCCGACGACGCCGACGCGGCGACCGCCTGGACCCCGGCCACCGGCCACAGCGAGGGTGTCACGGTCGCCGTCCTCACCACGGACGCCAAGGGCCGCGACCCCCGCCACACCGCCGCCATCCGTGACGCGGTCGTCGAGGGCCTGCGCGACGGCACGCTCGTCGCGCCCCACCACCGCACCCGGGCCCCCGGAGTGGCCCTGGTCGGCGGCGGTCCCGGCGACCCGGACCTGATCACGGTCAGGGGCCGCCGCCTGCTCGCCGAGGCGGACGTGGTCATCGCCGACCGGCTCGGCCCGCGCGACCTCCTCGCCGAACTCCCCCCGCACGTCGAGGTGATCGACGCGGCGAAGATCCCGTACGGCCGTTACATGGCCCAGGAGGCCATCAACAACGCGCTGATCGAACACGCGAAGCTGGGCAAGCGGGTCGTGCGGCTCAAGGGCGGCGACCCGTACGTCTACGGCCGGGGCATGGAGGAGGTCCAGGCGCTGGCCGAGGCGGGCATCGCCTGCACGGTGGTCCCCGGCATCTCCAGCTCGATCTCGGTACCGAGCGCGGCCGGCATCCCGGTCACGCACCGCGGGGTCGCCCATGAGTTCACCGTGGTCAGCGGCCATGTCGCCCCCGACGACGAACGCTCCCTCGTGGACTGGCCGTCCCTGGCGAAGCTGACCGGAACGCTCGTCGTCCTCATGGGCGTCGACAAGATCGGCCGGATCGCGGAGACCCTGGTCGCGCACGGCAAGTCCCCGGACACACCGGTCGCCCTGGTCCAGGAGGGCACGACAGCGGCCCAGCGCCGTGTCGACGCGACGCTCGCCACGGTCGCCGAGACGGTCCGTACGCAGGAGGTGAAGCCGCCCGCGGTGATCGTGATCGGCCCGGTCGTGAACGTAGGCCCGGAACCGGAGCTGTAACCCCCGGTAACACAATCCGTCCCCAGCCGTTGGCACCGCACCCAGGACAAGGCAGTATCACCTCTGTGGCCGATCTCATCACCGTCGAGGACCCGGACGACCCGCGCCTGCGCGACTACACGGGCCTGACCGACGTCGAACTGCGCCGCAAACGCGAGCCCGCGGAAGGCCTGTTCATCGCCGAGGGCGAGAAGGTCATCAGACGGGCCAAGGACGCGGGGTACGAGATGCGTTCGATGCTGCTGTCCGCGAAGTGGGTCGACGTCATGCGCGACGTCATCGACGAACTCCCGGCCCCGGTGTACGCGGTCAGCCCGGAGCTCGCCGAACGCGTCACCGGCTACCACGTGCACCGTGGCGCCCTCGCCTCCATGCAGCGCAAACCGCTCCCGACCGCGCACGAACTCCTGCAGACCGCACGCCGGGTGGTGGTCATGGAGTCGGTCAACGACCACACCAACATCGGGGCGATCTTCCGCAGCGCCGCCGCTCTCGGGATGGACGCGGTACTGCTCTCCCCGGACTGCGCGGACCCCCTGTACCGACGCAGCGTCAAGGTCTCGATGGGCGCGGTCTTCTCCGTCCCGTACGCCCGTCTGGACACCTGGCCCAAGAGCCTCGACTCGGTTCGCGAGGCCGGCTTCACGCTCCTGGCGCTCACTCCCGACGAGAAGGCCAAGACCCTCGACGAGACCGCGCCGCACAAGATGGACCGCGTCGCCCTGATGCTCGGCGCGGAGGGTGACGGCCTCTCCACCCAGGCTCTGGTGGCCGCCGACGAATGGGTCCGCATCCCGATGGCCCACGGCGTCGACTCCCTCAACGTGGGCGCGGCAGCCGCGGTCGCCTTCTACGCGGTGGCAACAGGCCGCCCGAGCCTCTAAGGGGGGCGCCCCCGCCCCTAGGGGCGCGGGGAACTGCGCGACAAGCCCCCACCGGCGCACAGCGAACACACCACGCGTGCGCAGGTAACTACACGCACCGGAGGGCTCAGCCGACGTTCGAATCCGAACCCACCTGCGGCCTACCAGGCACCGGCAGTACGTCGCCCCCCGGCCGATCGTCCAACCGCACCTGCTCCGACCGCACCTGCTCCGACCGCACCTGCTCCGACCGCACCTGCTCCTGCCGCTGCTGCCGACTTCCGCCGCTGTCGTCCCCGAGCCCATGACTGGGCCCCTGGCACCCCTGAGCGGCCGCGATCCCCAGGGCGACGAGCAGCGTGACCACGACGAACACGAACAACCGCTGCCGCAGCAGACGCGGATTGGCGGGCCGCCGCCCGGTCCCCGTGCCACGCGGCCCAGGACGCCCGGTACCACTGCGGGGCCCGGGACGGTTCCCGGAACGAGTCGTGTTACGAGCCCCGGGAACCGGCCGCGCCCCGGAACGGGACGAGGGGCCACCACCACGCGAGACCCCGCCACCACCCCGGGACGGCACGCCCCCGCGCGACCCGGAAGTGCCGGCCCCCGAGGCAGGCCCCTGAGGCCGCCGCTGGGACTGTGACGGCGACTGGGACGGGGACGCGGAACGCGGGTGCGACTGCGTCTGGGCGTGATACGGGGGCCGCTGGTCCGGATAGCTCTCGGTGAGCCGCCCCGTCGGCCGGTCCGCCTCGGCGGCACGCGGCCCGGGCGGTCGTACGTCCGCCATCCCCTGTGCCTCGCGCGCCGCGATCTCCTTGAGCCGCAACGACAGTTGAAGCGTGCTCGGCCGCTCCTCGGGATCCTTCGCCAGACATGCCCGTACGAGGGGTGCCAGTGCGTCCGGAACACCCTGCAGGTGGGCCTCCTCGTGCACCACCCGGTACAGCATCACCTCGGAACTGCCGTGCCCGAAGGGCGAGTCGGCCATCGAGGCGTACGCGAGAGTCGCGCCCAGCGAGAACACGTCCGTGGCCGGAGTGACCGCCGCGCCGCGCACCTGTTCGGGTGCCAGGAAGCCCGGCGAGCCGACCGCCGTACCGACGTGGGTGAGGGTCGAGGCGCCGGTCGCCCACGCGATGCCGAAGTCGATGATCCGCGGCCCCTTCGGAGACAGCAGGATGTTGGACGGCTTCAGATCCCGGTGCACGACACCGGCCTCGTGCACTGCGACCAGCCCCTCGGCGAGGGCGGCGCCGATGGAGGCGACGTCGGCCGCGCTGAGCGAGCCCTCGTCGGCCACCTTGTCGTGCAGGGAGGGTCCGGGCACGTACTGCGTGGCGAACCACGGCCGGTCCGCGTCCAGATCGGCGGCGACGAGCCGCGCGGTGCACCCGCCCCTGATCCGCCGGGCAGCCGAGACCTCGCGTGCGAACCGGGAACGGAACTCCTGATCCTCCGCCAGATCGGGCCGGATCACCTTCAGCGCGACCCGCTGTCCCCGCTTGTCGGAGCCCAGGTAGACGACGCCCATCCCGCCCGCGCCGAGCCGTCTGTGAAGCTTGAACGAGCCGACGACGCGCGGGTCCTCGCGCCTCAGGCGCATCATCGCCATGTTCATCCCCGCTGCCCGGTCCGTTTGACGAGCGACAGCTTACGTTTCCGCGGCCGGGTGCGCGCAGAGGCCGCGCCCTCTCGTCCCGACGGATTGTCAGTGCCGGGTGGGAGACTTGAGGAGTGGTCAGGGAGCGCGCGAACAGGGCGGCTTGAGATCGCGTGTGATCCCAACCACCCGTCACAGAAGGGGGATTGGACCCGTGAAGGGTGACCGCGTGGAGATAGTCGTGGATGCCGGGGACACCACACGTACCTACGAGGTGGTGGCGAGCAGGGCGGGCCGCAGGGTGGAGACGGCGGTACGCCGAGGTGTCGTGGAAGTGAGCGAAGTCACCAGGAACGGGTCTGTCGTCCGTACAGCCCGCTTCATGGCGAACCGTGTCCTGGCGCTGGTCGAGCAGCCGGTGCCGAGGGAGGACAGCGCGGAACAGTAGGGACACACCGGGCACCCCTTCCGGGATGACCCTGAGACCTAGGACTCCGTCTCCACCCAGGGGAGTAGTCCGCAGGTCACAGGTCATCCTCCGGGAGGCCCGGCAATCGGTACGAGGGCATGACGACCGCTACCCGTCGGCAGCCTAGATTTGAGGTCAAGCGGCGGGTGCAGCACTCGTCCCCCGAGGTCAGACACCCGCCGCTGCCAACCAAAAAGAGAACGGTCAGGAGAGGGACCAATGGCCCACACGGCATCGCGGACGGCGCTCCGCACACAGGGACGCAAGGCGTACGTAGCCGCGTTCCGCCCGCGCCGACAGGGCCAGCGTCACCCACTGGTGGCGACAGCGATGGTCCTTCCCCTGGCAGCCCTGCTCGTGGTCGTCTTCGGCGGCTGGGAAGCAGTGGTCACACAGGCGTCGTCCGTGGGAGTGATGCTGGGGCGCTGAGCGGCGACCCCAGGCCCGGAAGAGCGGTCCGGGCGGGGACATCCACCCATGAAACCCCGTGGGGACGGGGGTGCGGCGGACGGCAAAAATGCCCGCGCAGCTGGGGAGCTGCGCGGGCATTGCTTTGCCCCTTGCAGCCCGTCCACCCTTCGAGGACGAGGCCACGCCAGGCGCTTTTCAGCCCGTCCGGCGTTTGAGGACGAGGCCGTTCAGGCCGAAGGGGGGTCCAGGGGGCGCAGCCCCTTGGCGGGGTCGAAGGGGCGGAGCCCCTGGGGATGGGACGGGTAGGGGCGGCGGGGGCGAAAAAACACCCCCGGCAACCGGCACCGTACCCTCGCGACCAGACCCACCCACCCCCCCGCCCGCCCCAGGGAGCCCCGTGACAGCCACCCCCTTGCTCTCAGCCCTCACCACCCGAGCCAAGGACCAGGCCCACACACGCACCCCCACCTGCCCCTGCGGCGCAGCCACCCTCACCGACCGCCCCGACGGCACAGTCGTCCGCCACGCCGACACAGTCGCGAAGGCCCACGCCCCTGACACAACCCCCACCGAACTCACCGCCCGCCTCACCACCGCAGCCGACCTCCCCGACATCCTCCTGCCCCCACTCGCCCCGACCCCCGTCGACCTGCACGGCAGACTCGTGACCTTCTGGCCGTACGGCACCCCGGTCGACCCGGAGGACCCGGACGCGGCCCCCTGGGAGGAGGCCGCCATCCTCCTCGCCCGCCTCCACCGCACCCCCGCCCCACCCGGACTCCCGCCCATGCGCGGCCCGGCCAAAGCAGCCCGCGCCATCGCCCGCCTCCAAGCCGCCACCCGCCACCGAGCCGTCACCCCCCAGCCGGCCACCGAGCCCGTACTGCGCGCCTGGGCGGCACTGCCCGCCTGGGCCAGAGCGGAAGCCCCCATGCCGGATCTCCCGGACCGGCCGGACCGGCACGGCCCGCCACCCCACCCGACCCTCTGCCACGGCGACCTCCACCTGGGCCAGCTCGTACGCCACCCGGCCCCGGACGGCCCCTGGCTGCTCATCGATGTCGACGACCTCGGCATCGGCACCCCCACCTGGGACCTGGCCCGCCCCGCCGCCTGGTACGCCTGCGGACTGCTCCCGCCCGACGAGTGGACCCGCTTCCTCACCGCGTACCGCGCGGCGGGCGGCCCGGCCGTACCCGCCGAAGGCGACCCCTGGCCCGCCCTGGACGTCGCCGCCCGTGCCCTCACCGTGCAGACGGCGGCCCTCGCGATCGTCAAGGCCGCGGCGGCGGACCGCCCGCTGGACGAGGTACAGCAGGCCGTCGTCGACGCATGTGCCCGAATGGGTGCGGTACCACCCGAGTTGACCCACGGCCACGCGAAGTAGGGTGCAACCGACCGGAGCCGGACAGAGTCTGTCCTGGCGAGAGGCGAAACCGGATCAAGAAGCAGTACCGACGGCAGGGAGTTGAACCGAGCATGCAGTGTCCGAAGTGTCACGCGCCGATGCACACGTACAACCGCAATGGTGTCCAGATCGAGCAGTGCAGTGGCTGCCGGGGGATCTTCCTCGACTACGGCGAGCTCGAGGCGCTGACCCGCGTGGAGTCCCAGTGGGCGGGGCCCGCCGCGCCGCCGCCTCCGGCCCCGCAGGCCTACCCGTCCGCTCCGGCACCGGCCTGGGGCGCCCCGCAGGGCGGTCACCACGGCGGCCATGGTGGTCACTACGGCCACAAGCGCCACAAGAGCTTCGGCCACATGCTGTTCTCCAGCTGACCGAAACGACGTGTCACCATGACCACGAAGAAGCCCCCAGCCGTACGAGACGGCTGGGGGCTTCTTCGACGTGTGGACGATACTGGGATTGAACCAGTGACCTCTTCCGTGTCAGGGAAGCGCTCTCCCGCTGAGCTAATCGTCCTCGGGACCACGATCCGAAGACCGCGTCGTGATGACAGCGTGCGCGATACTGGGATTGAACCAGTGACCTCTTCCGTGTCAGGGAAGCGCTCTCCCGCTGAGCTAATCGCGCGGAGACCCTTGCGGATCAAGGTCCTTGCGGACCAGTGGACGATACTGGGATTGAACCAGTGACCTCTTCCGTGTCAGGGAAGCGCTCTCCCGCTGAGCTAATCGTCCTTGGAGGTGGAGACGGGATTTGAACCCGTGTAGACGGCTTTGCAGGCCGTTGCCTCGCCTCTCGGCCACTCCACCAGGAATGCGGGGGTTCGGGAAGATCCCCCTCATCCTGCGAGCGGACGACCAGGTTCGAACTGGCGACCTCAACCTTGGCAAGGTTGCGCTCTACCAACTGAGCTACGTCCGCGTGCCGTTTCGGTGCGCTCTCGCGTCCCGGCGACGTGTTGAACTCTAGCGGATTCCGGGGCCAGCACAAAAACGCGTTTGTGCAGCGTGCTGCGCTGTGCCCGCTCGAAGACATGGTCAGGGCACCCGCAGGACACCCGCCATAGACTCGGCGGTGTGTCCGATCTCGCTCCTCTCGCCCGCTTCGGCGGGCTCGTCGCCACCGGTCTCCTCGACGTCACCAGTGATCCCGCGGCCCTCGACTCCACCGGCTTCTGGGCCGTGTGCGCGGACTACGGGGGCCGTCTGACCTGCGCCCGCTTCCGTGACGTACGAGAAGAAGCGGTGCCCGCGCCGGGGTCGGGGCGCGGGATGTGGCGGGGGCCGAACGCGGGTGACTGGACGTCGTCGCTCGACCGCGCCGCGTACACGGCGGGGGTACGCCGGATCCGCGAGCACATCGCGGCCGGTGAGGTCTATCAGGCGAACCTCTGCCGGGTACTGTCCGCTCCCGTCGCACCCGACGCGGATGTGGACGCACTGACCTCGCTGCTGGCGCACGGCAATCCCGCGCCCTTTGCAGGAACGATCCGCCTGCCCGCGCTCGGTGTCGAGATCGCCACCGCGTCCCCCGAACTCTTCCTCCGCCGCGCGGGCCGGACCGTCGAGTCGGGCCCGATCAAGGGCACCGGACGCACCGAGGCGGACCTCCTGGAGAAGGACTACGCCGAGAACGTGATGATCGTGGACCTGGTCCGCAACGACATCGGGCGCGTTTGTACGACGGGTTCGGTGACCGTCCCCGAACTGTGCGTCGTGGAGAAGCACCCGGGGCTCGTCCATCTCGTGTCGACCGTACGGGGCGAACTGGGCCCGGGAACCGGCTGGCCGGAGCTGCTGGCGGCGGCGTTTCCGCCGGGGTCGGTCACCGGCGCGCCCAAGTCGAGCGCCCTGCGAATCATCGACGCTCTGGAACCGGTACCCCGGGGGCCGTACTGCGGCGGCGTCGGCTGGGTCGACGCGGACCGGGGCACCGGCGAACTGGCGGTCGGTATCCGCACCTTCTGGATCGACCGGGCCGACGGCATGCTCCGCTTCGGCACCGGAGCGGGCATCACCTGGGGTTCGGACCCGGAGGCGGAGTGGCGGGAGACCGAGCTGAAGGCATCCCGGCTGCTCGCGATAGCGTCGGGTCCGTACGAGGCGAGTGAAGAGGGGTCGTTGACGTGAAGCTCTGGCTCGACGGCGGGCTGCAGGACACCGAGTCCGCCCGCGTCTCCGTGTTCGACCACGGACTGACCGTGGGCGACGGCATCTTCGAGACGGTAAAGGCGGTCGACGGCCGGCCGTTCGCGCTCACCCGTCACCTGGACCGGCTGACCCGCTCGGCCCGCGGCCTCGGCCTGCCCGACCCCGACCTCGACGAGGTCCGCCGTGCCTGTACGGCCGTGCTCGACGCCAACCCGATGGCACTGGGCCGCCTGCGCATCACGTACACCGGCGGACACGGCCCCCTCGGCTCGGACCGTGGGGAGCACGGCCCGACGCTGGTCGTCGCCGTCGGCGAGTCCGCCCGGCGCCCCGACTCGACCGCCGTGATCACCGTCCCCTGGACGCGCAACGAACGCGGCGCGGTCACCGGCCTGAAGACCACCTCGTACGCCGAGAACGTCGTCGCGCTCGCCAGGGCGCGTGAACAGGGCGCGTCCGAGGCGCTGTTCGGCAACACGGTCGGTCAACTGTGCGAGGGGACGGGGTCGAACGTCTTCGTCGTCCTGGACGGCGAGATCCACACCCCGCCGCTCGCCTCCGGCTGCCTCGCCGGCATCACTCGCGCCCTGGTCGTGGAGTGGACGGGGGCCAAGGAGACCGACCTGCCCCTGGACGTGCTGGAAGGCGCCGACGAGATCTTCCTGACGTCCACGCTGAGGGACGTACAGGCCGTCGGGCGGGTCGACGACCGGCCACTCGCGGGTGCGCCGGGCCCGGTGACGGCCAAGGCGATGCGGGTCTTCGACGAGCGGGCCGGAAACGACCTGGACCCCTGATCGCGGTTAATGAGCTGCCGTTGGTCTCCACAGTGGGTAGAACACCCCTGATGACCACCACCCTGCGGCCGATCGAGCCGCTGCAGCGCGAGACTGACGGGGCGCTTTCACGCCGTTACCAGGTGTGCGTGAACAGCCGTCCCGTCGGCGCGATACACCTTGGCACCGACCCCACGTTTGGGGACCAGGTCGCGAAGATCCTCGACCTCCGCATCGACGAACGCGACCGGCGGCGCGGCCGGGGCACCGTGGCCGCACTCGCGGCGGAGGAGGTCGCGCGCGGCTGGGGCTGCCGGCGCGTCGAGGCGTCGGTCCCGGACGACGCCCCGGCGGCGCTGCGGCTCGCGACCGCGCTCTGTTACGTGCTGCGCAACCGCCGTATGGACAAGGTGCTCGGCGCCACCCCGCCCGAACTGCCCGCCGGAAGCCGCGGTCGGCCCATGACGGAGACCGAGTTCGAGGTGTGGGAGGCGGCAGGCCGGCAGAGCTACGCGGAGAGCTGGATCGCGCGGGGCGTGCCCACTGCGGAGGCGCACGCCAAGGCGAAACGGGATCACGAGCTGCTGCTGCCACGAGGCGTGGCCAGCGAGGGCGTGACGCTCACCGTCCTGGAGCACGAGGGCGACCGGGTCGGCATCCTGTGGCTGGGCTCCCGCGAGGGGCTGGCCTTCGTCTACAAGGTCGAGACCGAACCGGCGCACCGGGGCAGAGGCCACGGCCGCGCCCTCATGCTCCTGGCGGAGGCCCAGGCGATCGCGGCCGGCCGTGCCGCCATCTCCCTGAACGTCTTCGCGGGCAACAGCCCGGCGGAACGGCTCTACGAGTCGCTGGGATACGAGACGGTGACCCACCACATGTACAAGGATCTGCTGTAGACGAACGGTCGAGGGCGGGTGCGAGAGGCTCGGCGCGTGGGCGTCAGGCCTCCGGGCCGGCCAGTAGCCGCTCCACGATCTCCTCGACCCGCTCCCGCAGCCCTTCCTGGCTCTTGCCGCCGTCGAGGCGTTCACCGGCGATGACATACGTCGGCGTGCCCGTCACGCCGATGGCCTTGCCCTCGGCCTGGTCGGCGTCGACGATCAGGATGTGCCGGCCGTCGATCAGCGCGGTGTCGAACTCCTCGGCGTCCAGACCGAGTTCGCGGGCCACCTCGACCAGGAAGGGTTCGCCCCTACGGTCCAGTTCCTCGACCCGGCCGAGCACCGCCTCGACGTACGGCCACGCCTGCCCCTGCTCGGCCGCCTCCTCGGCGGCCTGGGCGGCGGCGAAGGCGTGCTTGTGCCGCTCCAGCGGGAAGTGCCGCAGCCGCACCTCCAGACGGTCTCCGTAGCGGGCGCGCAGGGCGCGTACGTCGTCCAGTGCGGTGCGGCAGTCCGCGCACTGGAGCTCGCACCAGACGTCGAGGACAGGGACGGAGGCCGGGGCGGAAGGGTCGGCGGGGGCGGGGGAGGAGTCGCTCATGGGCACCAGTTTCCCAGCCTCGGCGGGGGGCGTCGTACGAGGGGACCGGGACCTGTGGAGGAGCCGACCCGGAGATGTCCCTGATCTCGGGCCGGAGCATGGCATCACAAGGACCGGGCGGTGCAGGATGGAAGGGACAAAAGCGCGTCTGCGCGACCGAACCCTGCCTGGAGGACCGGATGATTGCCGAGACCCTCTGTTCCGCCGTCTCCGCGGCCGGCCTGGGCATCGCGGTGGTCACGGCATACCGCAAGCGTTTTCTCGCGGCTGCCCGGATCGCCGCCTACTCACTGGTGCCCGTCGGCCTGGTGATGACCGGGGTGGTCGGGTGGGCGGCGGACACCGCCTTCAGTCCCTCCGCCTGGGCGGGCTTCGGCGTGCTCGGCGGCGCCTGGCTGCTCTTCGTGACCACACGCGCGGTGGAGCGACGCAGGGGTGGCAGCCGCAAGGAACGCGGGGAGATACGGACCGCGCAGCGTGACGCGGTGGCTCCGGCGGCGTCGGCGCCCTCGCTGGCGCAGGGGCGCGGCAAAGCCTCCCGCCCCGCGGCTCAGCCGACGGCTCAGCCGCGCGGCGGTGGCGCCGGGGACGACTTCAGCGACATCGAGGCGATCCTGAAGAAGCACGGCATATGAAGCCGCGCGGCGCACGACGAGTGGGGAGGAACCGCTGACGTGCTGAAACGACACAAACGACCGGGAGACGACGACGGTCGCTCGGAAGCGATCATGACTCGCTGCGAACAATAAGGAATTCAGCGAACTACCGCGCATTTCGGATGTGTTGATCGCGTCGAGGGTGCCTGCTGCGTCATCATCGCGGCGAGATGCTGGACACAACACAGAGCGAGGCCGTGCCGCCCAAGGATGAGCCGCGCGGGTGCCTCTTCGCCCTTTCCCAGCCACCGCTGATGATCTTCCTTGCGGTGATCGGGTGTCTGCTGCTCATGGCTTCGTTGCATGATCTGCTGTTGCTGTGAGCTGTACACGTCAGTCCCCGGCGCCACCCGCCGGGGGCTGCGTCAGCACCGGGCCCGGGCCTTTCGCCCGTCAGCTCGCGGACTCCTTGCGGCGCGCCCGGTAGGCCGCGACATGGAGCCGGTTTCCGCAGGTGCGGCTGTCGCAGTAGCGGCGTGACCGGTTGCGGGAGACGTCGACGAAGGCGCGCCGGCAGTCCGGGGCCTCGCAGCGCCGGAGTCGTTCCTGCTCGCCGGCGGTGACGAAGAACGCCAGGGCCATTCCGCAGTCGGCGGCGAGGTGGTCCGCGACGGACGCGCCGGGGGCGAAGTAGTGCACATGCCAGTCGTACCCGTCGTGGTCCGTGAGCCGGGGCGTGGTACCCGCGGCCGCGACCAGCTCGTTGATGAGCGCGGCGGCGGTCCGTGCGTCCTGAGCCGCGAAGACCCCGGCGAAGCGTCCCCGGATCCGGTGCACGGCGGCGAGATCGATCTCGGACAGCACGCCTACGTCGCTGATGTCGTGCTTTCGTACGAACTCCGCGAGCGCCTCGACATCGGGCAGCGCGTCCGTCGTGTCGTCCTCCGGCGCGGTGTTCACCAGATCGACCACGGCGTCGAGGGAGCACCGGGTGTCGTGGGTGATCAGCACGTTGCTCTCCCTGGCCTGCCTGGACGGTCGGGCGGGCGCCCGCCCGCCGATGCTGGCCGATGGTAGTGGCTCACGGCGGCGGAGGCGTCCGTCGGTCCTGACGGGACCAGGTGCGGGACCGGAGCGGCGGCGCCGGGAAAACCACGCGGACGCGCCGCCGCCGCCCCGCGGAGACCCGCGGGGCGGCGGCGGTATGCCATATGCGGTTGAGCCCGAGCCGTCTCCCCGAGTGGACGGCGCCGGGCGGCTCAGCGGGGGCCGTCCTAGCTTTCCGCCAGGATGTGGGACAGCTCCTGGTCGAGGTCGAAGTGGCGGTGTTCCGTGCCGGGTGGCACGGCGGCGTCCGTTCGCTTCAGGAAGGACTCCAGGGCTCGTGCGGGGGCTTCGAGCAGTGCCTCGCCCTCCGGGGAGCTCAGGGCGATGCAGACAACGCCCTGACCGTGGCTCCGGGACGGCCAGACTCTGACGTCACCGGTGCCGGTGGGGCGATGGAGGCCCTCCGCCAGCAGGTCGCGGGCGAACACCCACTCGACGGTTTCCTCGGCTCCGGTGTGGAAGGTGGCGTGCACGGCGTAGGGATCGGCCGTGTCATACCGCAGTCCTGCGGGAACGGGCAGTGAGGACTCGCTCGACACAACGAGGCGCAGGTGCAGCTCGCAGCTGACCGTGGTGTTCATAAGCGCCAAGGCCTTTCGCTCAGTGTGCGCTCGGGGATTCGCACGTCGGCGAAATCGACATGCCACCTACGGTGCCGTTGTAAACCCCTCTGAGTGTTTTGCGTGCGTTTACGTAACTCTTCCGGCCGAGAACCGGTTCGTCGGCTACGACCATTACGGTGACCGGTTTCGGTCCGGTAGGGTTTGGCCGTATGAATACGGGGAGTGACAAGCCGGGTGAGGCTGTCGTGACACCAGATGAGACCGGGGCCGGTGAGGTCATGGACGAGCGGGAGCTCGGGTCGAGAGCACCGGAATTCATCAAGGCGCGCCGTGTGCTGCACATGAGCTGGCAGGTCTGCGTGTTCGTCGTGGGCCTCGCCGTGGTGGTCGCCGGGATCATCATGCTGCCGCTGCCCGGGCCGGGCTGGCTGGTGATCTTCGGTGGTATGGCGATCTGGGCGACCGAGTTCGTCTGGGCCCAGCTGGTGCTGCGCTGGACGAAACGCAAGGTCACCGAGGCGGCACAGCGCGCGCTCGATCCCAAGGTGCGTCGCCGCAACATCATTCTGACGACGATCGGCCTGGTGATCATCGCGGTTCTCGTGGGGATCTACGTATGGAAGTTCGGGCTTGAAATGCCCTGGAAGATCAAGGATCAGTGATCCGGGGCGTGTGCGAGGCACCCCCTGACATGGGGTAATGTTCTCTCTGCGCCCGGGCGATTAGCTCAGTGGGAGAGCGCTTCGTTCACACCGAAGAGGTCACTGGTTCGAACCCAGTATCGCCCACCGGATCAAGTGCGGCCCTGTCCACGGAATCGTGGGCAGGGCCGCACTCGTCGTTTCCGGGCAGGGCTTCGGCGGCTCTCGTGGGACTCGAACGGGGTTCGTTTCTGTGACCCGCCGACTCAGCCGCATCCTTCTCGACCTCTCTCCCGCGGCCCCTCGCGTCGCCCCGCGCTGACCCGAGGAGACCATGCCGAGCCTCCGGGAGGGCGTCCTTCGGCGTCCGTCGACCCTCCGCCGCGCCACTCCTTGAACCTCCGTCGCTCCCGGCTCCAACTCCCCACCCGTGAGGCGCATTTCGGCCCGGCACCAAATAAACACGGGCGGCCCGCCGATGTTCGACCGGTCGACCCCAGCCGCCTCACCTGCAACGTCAACCCCCTTTGTGGGTACGGGAGTCGACTCGCGTACCCTCTCCGACCGGCCCGCTCACAGAAAAATCCTGTCCGAATCATTGACGCATTCCGAGCCCCTCCGTAGCTTGTGCCAGCAAGCGCTTACTTGAAACGATTCACGCAGGCGCCAACGACGTCGCGGGGAGGGCCCGACTATGCCTAAGAACGGGAATGTTGAGAGGCGAACGATCCTCAAGGCGGCCGGAGCCTCGGCCGCCGCGCTGGGGCTTGCGGCCACGACCGGGTGCGGTGGTGACAGCGGTGCCGGGGACGGGAATGTGACGCTCCGTTATGCGTGGTGGGGCGGCGAGCCGCGCACCATCGCCATCAAGAAGACGATCGCGCTCTTCGAGAAGAAGTACCCGAAGATAAAGATCAAGCCGGAATTCACCGACTACGAGTCGTTCTGGGAGAAGTTCCAGACCCAGGCCTCCGGTGGTAATCCGCCGGACGTTTTCCAGAATGCGGTCGGATTCCTGCGCAAGTACGACAAGCGCGGCGTTCTGCTGGATCTCAAGGCGCAGGCGGACGCCGGGAATCTGAACCTGGAGAACTTCCGCAACGGCGTTCTGGCGAACGGTCAGGTCGACGGCAAGCAGATCGGCATACCGGTCGGCGCCAACACGATGGCACTCGTCATCGACCTCAAGGCCTTCGAGAAGGCGGGCGTCGAGGCGAAGTTCGGCTGGACCTGGGACGACTACTTCGCCGCTCTGCAGAAGATCCAGGACAAGCTGAAGATCGCCGGTGACACCGGCTACTTCGCGATCATGTACCTCTACGACCTCTACCTGCGCCAGAACGGCAAGGCCTTCTTCACCGACACCGACCTCGGCTTCACCGAGGACGACCTGACGCAGTGGTGGACGGACGGCTACAAGCGCGTGAAGTCCGGCCTGGTCGCCGACCCCAAGAAGATCGAGCAGGCGAAGCCCAAGTCCGGTCTGTCGGCGGGCCTCGCCGCGTCCGAATTCACCTGGGACAACTTCTCCATCCGGTACGAGGGCGAGGGCGAGTCCGACTACGGCCTCGCGCCGATCCCCACCACGGACGGCAAGGCCACCGGCCAGTACCTCGGTTCGCTGATGCTCAGCGGATTCTCCGGGACCAAGCACCCGAAGGAGGTCGCCCAGTTCATCAACTTCATGGTCCACGACCCCGAGGTCGGCAAG
Organism: Streptomyces sp. ME02-8801-2C; assembly: GCF_033793965.1. Taxonomy (NCBI): domain Bacteria; kingdom Bacillati; phylum Actinomycetota; class Actinomycetes; order Kitasatosporales; family Streptomycetaceae; genus Streptomyces; species Streptomyces sp. ME02-8801-2C. The sequence goes on from NZ_JARAXP010000007.1 coordinate 429,119, forward strand.
ATCATGGGCTACGACCGAGGCATCCTCGCCACCACCGAGCAGTTCGACGCCTTCAAGCCGACCGACCCCAACAACAAGGGTGTCGCCGCCTACGAGGACGAGGTCGCCAAGGCCGGCGTCCTCGGGAAGATCACCCCGCACCCGTCCGGCGCGGACGTCATCGAGGCGGCCTTCCTGCGTATCGGCGGCGAGGTCGCCCAGGGCAAGACCAAGCCGGCCGACGCCGCCAAGGCTCTGTTCGGCGAGGCCAAGGCCGCGTTCGCGGGCTGAGGGGACGTACCACCATGACGCTCGTCAAAGAAGCGCCCGCGCCCCCGGCGCAGAAGCGGTCCGCCGCTCCTGCCGCCGGGCGGCGCGGGCGGCGCCGCGAGAACCTCGCCGGCTATCTCTTCATGTCGCCGTGGATCGCGGGGTTCCTGCTGCTCACGGCGGGGCCGATGATCGCGTCGCTGTACTACGCGTTCACCAGCTACAACCTGTTCACACCGCCCAAGTGGGTGGGGCTGGACAACTTCACGACGATGTTCCAGGATCCGCGCTGGCAGAAGTCGGTCGAGGTCACCCTGAAGTACGTCGTCGTGGCCACACCGCTGAAGCTGCTGCTGGCCCTCGGAGTGGCGCTGCTGCTCGCGCAGAACCGGCGCGGTCAGGCCCTGTACCGGGCCGCGTTCTACATGCCGTCGCTCATCGGGGCCAGCGTCTCCGTGGGCTTCGTCTGGCGGGCACTGTTCTCCGACGACGCCGTGGTGGACCGTACGCAGAAGGTCTTCGGGCTCGATGTCGGCGGCTGGATCGGCAATCCGGACTACGTTCTCTACGCCCTGGTGGCGCTGAGCATCTGGCAGTTCGGCGCACCGATGGTCATCTTCCTGGCCGGGCTCAAGCAGGTGCCGCAGGAGCTGTACGAGGCCGCCGAGATGGACGGCGCCGGCCCCTTCCGGCGGTTCTGGAACATCACCCTGCCGATGATCTCCCCGGTGCTGTTCTTCAACGTGCTGCTGGAGTCCATCCACGCGTTCCAGGTGTTCGGCTCCGCCTATGTCGTCTCCGACACCAGGTGCGGGCCCGCCGACGCGACCCTCGTCTACACCTGCTACCTCTACCAGAAGGGCTTCAAGGAGTCCCAGATGGGCTTCGCCTCCGCGATGGCCTGGACGCTGGTGGTCGCGGTGGCGCTTGTCACGGCGGTCCTGTTCTGGTCGCAGAAGAAGTGGGTGCACTACGAGGAGGCCGGCAAGTGACCACCGCCACCAGTCCTGTTGCGAACACCGCGAACGAGCGGCGGCGCGTCGGATCCCTCGCCTGGCACGTGGGCGCGCTCCTCGTGCTCGCCGTCGTCCTCTACCCGGTGATCTGGGTGCTCGGCGCCTCGTTCAAGCCGAGCAAGGACATCATCGCCAGCATCGACCTGCTGCCCACCAAGCCGGTCTGGGCGAACTTCTCCGGGCTCGCCGACGGCATCTCCGGCATCTCCATCACCAGCTTCTTCACCAACTCGCTGATGTACGCGGGCCTGGCCGTGGTCGGCGTGGTGATCTCCAGCTCGCTGACCGCGTACGCCTTCGCCAAGATCCGGTTCGCCGGGCGGAACCTGCTGTTCACGCTGATGATCGGCACGCTGCTGCTGCCGTACCACGTGCTGCTCATCCCGCAGTACGTGCTGTTCCGCAACCTCGGCTACATCGACACCCTCGTGCCGCTCGTCGCGGGCAAGTTCCTCGCCACGGAGGCGTTCTTCGTCTTCCTGATGGTGCAGTTCATGCGCGGGCTGCCGCGCGAACTGGACGAGGCCGCCAAGCTCGACGGGTGCGGGCATCTGAGGACCTACTGGTCGATCGTGCTGCCGCTGAGCCGGCCGGCCATCATCACCAGCGCCATCTTCACCTTCATCAACGCGTGGAACGACTTCATGGGGCCGTTGATCTACCTCAACACCCCCTCCAAGTACACCGTTTCGCTCGGCCTGATGATGTTCCGCGACCAGGAGGGCATCTCCAACTACGGCAGCATGATCGCCATGTCGCTGGTGGCGCTGGTGCCGGTCGTCGCCTTCTTCATGGCCTTCCAGCGCTACCTCATCGACGGTATGGCGACCTCCGGACTGAAGGGCTGAGGCGGCCACCATGGCCCAAGCACGCGTGAAGGGACACGCCCCGCGCAAGGAGCGCAAGGAGTCCCTGTTCGGCGAGCGCTTCGCGGTCTTCGCCGAGTGTCTGCTCACCGGCGTGTGGATCGCCGTGGCCTGTCTCGGCGTCGTCACCTACCCTGCGGCATTCGCCGCCGGGGCACGGCATCTGCGGCGTCGTACGACCCATGTGGGCGGCGGCCGACGGGAGTTCGTCGCGGACTTCCGGGCCGCCCTGCGCGGCGGCTGGCTCGTCGGGCTCGTCGGCTGGACGCTGGCCGCCGCGGTCTGGGTGGACGTCCTTGCCGCGCGCGCCGGGATCCCCGGCGGGCAGTTCGTCGGGGCCGTCGGCATCTTCGCGCTGATCGGCGCCGCTGTGGCCCTGCTGCGGGCGGCGGCAGTCTGGACACCGGGCGCCTCCTGGCGGGCGCTGCTCACGGACGCCGGGCGCCGCACCGTCCGCGATCCCGCCGGGTCCTTCCTGGTCGTCTGCGGGCTGGCCGTCGTGGCTCTGTCCGCAGGGTTCCTGCCGCCGCTGGCGGTTCCCGTCCTCGGGGCCGTCGCGGCGGCGGCCCTCGCCGTGGAGGAGCGCTACCAGCACCGCTGACGGGCGGTGCCCTCGCACAAGGTCGGCGCCTCGAGCGCCGTACCTCTCTCCGCCATGCCCCTCTCCGCCATGCCCCTGACCACCTCCGCATCCGCACGCACAGGAAAGGCCGGTCTCCCATGTCTCCCATCCCCCGCAGGTCACTCCTCAAGGCCGCCGCAGTCGCCGGAGCCGCCGCCCAGTTCAGCTGGGCCCTAGGAGCGAAGGACGCGCAGGCCGCGCCCAGAGCCGCCGAGGCCGCCACCGACCCGGTGACCCTGGACTGGCTGGAGGACGGCGGCCTCGGCGCCGCCCCCGGCTCCACGGTCGGCGTGCCCTGGCCCAAGGGCACCTACGACGCGGACCAGACGTTCGCGCTCACGGACGCCTCCGGCAAATCCGTACCCGTACAGTCGTGGCCGCTCGCCTACTGGCCCGACGGATCCCTCAAGTGGACCGCGCACGCCGTGAGTTCGGGCAACGGCAAGCTCACGCTCGCCGCCGGGACCCCCGACGCCCCCGCCGCGAAGGTCACCGTCGACAAGAGCGGCGGAACCATCGACATCTCGACCGGTGTCATCACCGCACGCATCGGCAAGTCCGGCTCCACGCTGGTCAAGTCGGTGACCCGCGGCTCCACCGAGATCGCGAAGAACGGGCGGCTCGTCCTCATCCGCCAGCCCGAGATCGAGGACGAGGACCAGGGCGCCACCAAGTTCGAACGCTTCGACAGCGCCATCGGCAAGGTGGAGGTCGAACAGGAAGGACCCGTCAGGGCAGTTGTCCGCATCGACGGCAAGCACCGCAAGGGCAGCCGCAGTTGGCTCCCCTTCTCCATCCGCCTCTACTTCTACGCCGGCGCCGACTCGTTCCGCATGGTCCACACCATCACGTACGACGGCACCCAGGAGCCCGGCAAGGCCAGCGGCGACTTCATCCGCGGCATCGGGGTCCGCTTCAGCGTGCCGATGCGGGACGCCTCGTACGACCGGCACATCCGGATCGGCGGCGACGGCACCGGACTGCTGCGCGAGGCCGTCAAGGGCATCACCGGCCTGCGGCGCGACCCCGGGGCGGCCGTCCAGGCGGCCCAGTTCGCGGGGCAGAAGCTGCCCGACCCCTCGACCTGGGACCAGCGGGTCACCACCCGTCTCCAGTACATCCCCGAGTGGGGCGACTACACCCTCTCCCAGCTCTCCGCCGACGGCTACACCCTCCGCAAGCGCACCAAGAAGGGCCACGGCTGGATCGCCGCCGGCGGCGGCAAGCGGGCCTCCGGGTTCGGTTACGTCGGCGGAGCCAGCGGCGGATTCTCCTTCGGCCTGCGGGACTTCTGGGAGAAGCACCCCGCCCAGCTCGACATCCGCGACGCCCAGACCGACGAGGCCGAGGTCACCCTCTGGCTCTGGTCGCCCGAGGCCCAGCCGATGGACCTGCGCTTCTACCACGACGGCATGGGCCAGGACACGTTCGCCGAACAGCTCGAAGGCCTCAACATCACGTACGAGGACTACGAGCCCGAATTCGGCACCCCCTACGGCATCGCCCGTACCTCCGAACTCCTCTTCTGGGCCAACGAGTCGACCCCCAGCCCCGAAAAACTCGCCGAACAGGTCGAAGCCGTACGGGTGCTGCCCCAGCTCGCCGCCCCGCCCAAGCAGCTCATCAAAGCCCAGGTCTTCGGCCCCGGCCTCTACTCCGAGCCCGACCGCTCCACCCCCGCCAAGGCCAAGATCGAGGACCACCTCGACTTCCTCTTCACCTACTACAAGGACCAGGTGGAGCAGCGCCGCTGGTACGGCTTCTGGGACTACGGCGACATCATGCACACGTACGACACCGCCCGGCACCAGTGGCGCTACGACGTCGGCGGCTACGCGTGGGACAACTCCGAACTGTCGCCCGACCTCTGGCTCTGGTTCGCCTACCTGCGCTCGGGCCGCGCCGACATCTTCCGGTTCGCCGAGGCGATGACCCGCCACACCGGCGAGGTCGACGTCTACCACCTCGGACAGTGGGCCGGCCTCGGCACCCGCCACGGCGTGCAGCACTACGCCGACAGCGCCAAGCAGCAGCGCATCGCCAACACCACCTACCGCCGCTACTACTACTTCCTCACCGGTGACGAACGGGTCGGCGACCTCATGCACGCCAACGTCGACAGCGACGAGACCTTCCTCGCCCTGGACCCGCTGCGCAAGATCCGCACCGAGCCCTACACCCCCGACCGGCACGCCCTGTCGATCGGCTTCGGCACCGACTGGAGCGGCCTGGTCTCGGCCTGGCTGACCGAGTGGGAGCGCAAGGGCCCCAAGTGGGAGAAGGCCAAGGCGCGCGTCCTGTCCACCATGGAGACCATCGCCGCCCAGCCCAACGGCTTCGTCCAGGGCAGCGGGCTGTACGACCTCGACACCGGGAAGTTCGCCGTCGCGGCGACGCCCGTCGTCGGCGTCTCGCACCTCTCCGCCGTCTTCGGACTCAACGAACTCTGCGCCGAACTCATCGACCTGGTCGACATGCCCAAGTTCAACGAGGCGTACTTCGACTACTGCCGCTACTTCAACGCCACCAAGGCCGAACAGGCGGCCCGCTACGGCTCCAACTTCGGCACCCTGTTGCTCTTCCAGGGCCACTCACGGCTCGACGCGTACGCGGCCGTGAAGACCGGCGACGCGAAACTCGCCGCCCGCGCGTGGGACAAGTTCTACAACTCCGACGGCTACCGGGAGTCCGCCCCCTGGAAGACCGAGCAGATCAGTGGCCCGGTCGCCCTCGTCCCGGGCAGCGAGGCCACCTGGGTGGCCACCAACGACACCGCCCTCTACGGCCTCGCCGCCATCGAGAACCTCGCCCTGCTGGGCCACAAGATGCCCTCGTAGCGCGACACCGCGTTCCCGCTCCCGTCGCACAGCGCGCGGCGGGAGCGGGAACGCGGGCACACTCCCCCCATGGACTGGAGCCACTACCGCTTCCGCACCTCGTGGACGCTCACCGCACCGCCCGACCTCGTGTACGCGGCCCTCGAGCAGGCCGAGGACTACCCCCGCTGGTGGCCGCAGGTACGCGAGGTCAACCGCGTCGACGACACCAGCGGGATCGTCCGCATCCGCTCCCTGCTGCCGTACGACCTGACCTTCACCGCCCGCGAGGTGCGCCGTGACCAGGCCGCCGGAATCCTGGAGATCGCCATGAGCGGCGACCTCGACGGCTGGGCCCGCTGGACCCTCACCCAATCCGGCTCCGGCACCCTCGCCGACTACGACCAGGAAGTCGACGTCACCAAACCTCTCCTGCGCCGCCTGGCCGTGCTCGGCCGGCCTTTCTTCCGCGCCAACCACGCCCTGATGATGCGCGCGGGACGGCGCGGACTGACCGCACACCTCCAGACGGGCTGAACGCGGGGGCCCGCACGAAGCGGTTTGAACGAAGCCCGTCCGGACCTGTATTGTTCGGTGCGTTCCCGGGCGATTAGCTCAGTGGGAGAGCGCTTCGTTCACACCGAAGAGGTCACTGGTTCGAACCCAGTATCGCCCACCGGGATAAAGCCGGTCCGTCATCGACGGACCGGCTTTTTCGTGCCCCCGCTCATGCCGCCGCCGGCATCTCCGGGCGCAGCGGCCACGCCGGATCGACCGCCTCCGGCGTACCGCTCTTCGCGAACCACGCCTGCAGTCCGCGGGCCTGCGCCGCGTGCCACACGGCCTGGAGCGTGTGCAGCTCGGCGGGGGAGAGGCGCTCCAGCCGGGTCGCGAACCGGCGCCCGACCGCCCGTACGACCTCCAGGGAGGCCATCGCGTCCGCCGCCGCGTCATGGGCGCCCTCCAGCGTGACCCCGTAGTGCGCGCACAGGTCCGTGAGGGTGCGGCGGCCCTTGCGGTAGCGGTCCAGATGCTTGTCCAGGACCCGGGGGTCCAGCACCAGCAGCGGTGCCGACTCGAACCAGCGATCGAGGGACGAAGCGCGATGGCGGCGCAACTCCCGGTCCAGCATGGTCAGATCGAAGGGCGCGTTCATGATGACCAGCGGGCGGCCCGCCGCGGACTGCTCGGCCAGCGCCCGGGCTATCTCCTCCACCACAGGGGACGGCCAACGGCCGTTGCGCTGCAGATGTTCGTCCGTCAGCCCGTGCACCGCCGTCGCCGAAGCGGGTACCGGCACACCCGGGTTGATCAGCCAGCGGCTGATCCTCGGCCGGACGGCCGGACCTTCCTGGACCACGACGGAAGCCGACACGATCCGGTCGGTCTCGACGTCCACACCCGTGGTCTCCGTGTCGAACGCGGCCAAAGGGCCCTCGTACCAGCACGTCATACCTATGCAACTCCTCGTTCACCCACGGCAGCTGACGCACCGTCTTCTGCCCGTTTGGTGATACCCGGGCTGTTTGCGCCGTACGCCGGAAGGAGACAACAGAGGTACAGGTTTACGCACTTCAATGGCCTGTCATGGTAATTCAGCCGGTTTGGAAGGCATTTGGTCATGGCGATAGCGCAGCCCGAACGGGGCGGGCTGCTGCCCGAGCGGACGGCGGCACCCCATCGAGGCACCCTCGCCACCACCGCCTGCATGGAGACACTGCAGGTGGGCTATCTGCACGCCGTCGCCGCCGCGGCCGGCTGCTCGCTGTCCCAGCCCTTCCCCGACAACGGCATCGACTGGCACGTCAGCCACGGCTCTCCCGGGCACACGGTCGACGATGAGGTCACCATCAAGGTCCAGCTGAAGTGCACCTACCAGATCGCACCGAACCCGCCGGGCCCGTACTTCTCCTTCACGCTCGACAACGCCCATCTGGCGAAGCTCGCCCGCACCCCGGTCTCGGTGCACAAGATCCTGGTCGTGATGCTCGTACCGCGCTCGCAGGACGACTGGCTGCGCGCCGGCCACGACCGCCTCGACCTGCGGCACTGCTGCTACTGGATCAACCTGGCCGGCCAGCGGATCACCGGCCGGTACCGGACCACCGTGCGGATACCGACCTCACGCATCTTCGACGACCGCGCGCTCTGCGAGATCATGACGCGCGTCGGGACGGGAGGCAGACCGTGACGCACCGGCCGGGCGAGGAGCCCCTGCGGCCCGTCCGCCCGCACCCTGTGGACACCACCTGGCACGACGAACCGCCCGCGCCCGAGCAGGTCGACCCCGCCGTACTCGGCGCCCTGCTGCGCCGCCACGGCTGGCAGCGGCGCGGCGGAGCCGTCGGACGGTACGGCCGCTGGACCCCACCCGGGCCCGGCGGCACCGGGACGAGCCTGCTCGTGCCCGAGAGCCGGGCCTTCCCCGACAGCGACGACCTGCTCGCCGAGGCCCTCGTCGCACTCACCCGCAGCGGATCGCCCGCCGCCCGCGAGGTGCTCGTCGGCCTCGCCGTACCCAGCGACGAGATCCGCTGGTGGCGTGACGTCCCGACCGGCCCCGCGGGGGTCGCCTCCTGGCCCGTGGAGGAGCAACTGCGTTCGGCCGCCCGCCGGATGATGCTCGCCGGAGCGCTCGCCACACGCGCGCGTGCCGGCTACTACGGCGCCCGCCACCGCAGGACCGCGGACGCCCTCCTCGACCACGTACTCGTCGGCGCCGCCCCCGCCGGACGCAGCCTCACCGCGTTCGTCCCCGTCGGCACGGGCCGCCCCCTCGCCGTACGGCTCCACCAGGCCCTGTACGCGGCCCGGGAGGCCATCGACTACCACCGGGCCACCGGCGGCATGGACGCCTTCGACGGCGCCGTGGAGGCAGGCGTCAGCCATGAACTGACGGAGGCCCTCGTCGCCCTGGTCCGCGGTACGGAGGGCGCCCGGATCGCCGTCGAGTGGGCACCCGGCGCCGATGTCCCCGAAGGCTGCTCGGTCGGTGCCGAACCCGTCGAGTTCTCGCCCGGCGACCTGCCCGCCCTGCGCGCGGCAGGCTCCCGCTATCTGCGCGAGGAACCGTCGGTGGCGGTCAGGATCACCGGCGCGGTGGTACGGATGCGCAGGTCGGGGCCGCGCGGTGAGGGTGCCGTACGGCTGCGGGTGCTGGCCGGCGCCGAGATCCCGCACGTCCGGATGACGCTGGACGAGGAGGCGTACCGGATCGCGGGGCACGCCCATCTGATCGGGCTGCCGGTACGTGTGCACGGCCGACTCGAGAGCCGGGGCGGCTTCCGCCGGCTGACCCAGGCCTCCGGGCTCGTACCCGTCCAGGTCGACGAGGCGGAACGGGACCGGCTGCTGAAGTCGCTGCAGGAGAACCTCGATTTCTTCGAGGAGGCGTGCAGCGGGGACGACTGAGGGCAGTGGAGGCGGGGGCCTTCCGTTATCTGTTTCGCGGTGGGCGGGCACGGGTCGGTACGATCCCTACCTGCGCGCGCTCCCGGTATGGCGCCCGCACCCCCCTGCAGTCAGGAGAGACCGGTGTCAGACGTCCGTGTGATCATCCAACGCGATTCCGAGCGGGAAGAGCGCGTGGTGACGACGGGGACTACGGCCGCCGACCTCTTCGCCGGCGAACGTTCCATCGTCGCCGCGCGCGTGGGCGGGGAGCTCAAGGACCTCGCGTACCTGGTGGCGGACGGCGAGGAGGTCGAGCCCGTCGAGATCTCCTCGGAGGACGGCCTCAACATCCTGCGCCACTCCACCGCCCACGTCATGGCCCAGGCCGTGCAGGAGCTCTTCCCCGAGGCCAAGCTCGGCATCGGCCCGCCGGTCAAGGACGGTTTCTACTACGACTTCGACGTCGAGAAGCCGTTCACGCCCGAGGACCTCAAGGTCATCGAGAAGAAGATGCAGGAGATCCAGAAGCGCGGTCAGCGGTTCTCCCGCCGTGTGGTGACCGACGAGGCGGCTCGCGAGGAGCTGGCGTCGGAGCCGTACAAGCTGGAGCTGATCGGCATCAAGGGCTCCGCCTCCACCGACGACGGCGCGAACGTCGAGGTCGGCTCCGGCGAGCTGACGATCTACGACAACCTCGACGCGAAGACCGGCGACCTGTGCTGGAAGGACCTCTGCCGGGGTCCGCACCTGCCGACCACCCGGAACATCCCGGCGTTCAAGCTGATGCGCAACGCCGCCGCCTACTGGCGGGGCAGCGAGAAGAACCCGATGCTCCAGCGCATCTACGGCACCGCCTGGCCCACCAAGGAGGAGCTGAAGGCGCACCTCGACTTCCTTGTCGAGGCCGAGAAGCGCGACCACCGCAAGCTGGGCAACGAGCTCGACCTGTTCTCCATCCCGGACCAGATCGGTTCCGGCCTCGCCGTCTTCCACCCCAAGGGCGGAATCATCCGCCGGGTCATGGAGGACTACTCGCGCCGCCGGCACGAGGAGGAGGGCTACGAGTTCGTCTACACCCCGCACGCGACGAAGGGGAAGCTCTTCGAGACCTCGGGCCACCTGGACTGGTACGCCGACGGCATGTACCCGCCCATGCAGCTCGACGAGGGCGTGGACTACTACCTCAAGCCCATGAACTGCCCGATGCACAACCTGATCTTCGACGCGCGCGGCCGTTCCTACCGTGAACTCCCGCTGCGCCTCTTCGAGTTCGGAACCGTGTACCGGTACGAGAAGTCGGGCGTCGTGCACGGCCTCACCCGCGCCCGGGGCTTCACCCAGGACGACGCGCACATCTACTGCACGCGTGAGCAGATGGCCGAGGAACTCGACCGCACGCTCACCTTCGTGCTCGGGCTGCTGCGTGACTACGGCCTGAACGACTTCTACCTGGAGCTGTCGACCAAGGACCCGGAGAAGTTCGTCGGGTCGGACGAGGTCTGGGAGGAAGCCACCGAGACGCTTCGCCAGGTGGCCGAGAAGCAGGGGCTGCCCCTGGTGCCGGACCCGGGTGGCGCGGCCTTCTACGGACCGAAGATCTCCGTCCAGGCGAAGGACGCGATCGGCCGTACCTGGCAGATGTCGACCGTGCAGCTCGACTTCAACCTGCCGGAGCGGTTCGACCTGGAGTACACGGGTCCGGACGGTTCCAAGCAGCGGCCAGTAATGATCCACCGCGCCCTGTTCGGCTCCATCGAGCGGTTCTTCGCCGTGCTCCTCGAGCACTACGCGGGGGCGTTCCCGGCGTGGCTGGCGCCTGTTCAGGCGGTCGGTATCCCGATCGGCGACGGACACGTGGAGTACCTGCAGAAGTTCGCCGCCGAGGCGAAGAAGCAGGGGCTGCGGGTCGAGGTGGACGCGTCGTCCGACCGTATGCAGAAGAAGATCCGCAATGCCCAGAAGCAGAAGGTGCCGTTCATGGTCATCGTCGGCGACGACGACATGAACGGTGACACGGTGTCCTTCCGCTACCGGGACGGCTCGCAGGAGAACGGCATTCCCTTCGCGGACGCTCTTGCGAAGATCGCGAAGGTCGTGGAGGAGCGGGCGCAGGTCTGAGTCCGGTGAGTGAGGTGAGGGCCTCCGGGAAGCACGGCTTCCGGGGGCCCTTCCCTCTGCTCGCCCCGGCGACACGCCCCCGACAGGCGAAGCAATATGCTGCATGGCATGACGAGTGAGCCGGAGCAGCAGATCGGAGTCGGGACACAGGACGCGTTTCAGCGCCTGTGGACGCCGCACCGGATGGCGTACATCCAGGGCGAGAACAAGCCCACCGGTCCAGGCGCCGACGACGGCTGTCCCTTCTGCTCGATCCCGGCCAAGTCCGACGAGGACGGCCTCGTTCTCCAGCGCGGCGAGCAGGTCTACGCGGTGCTCAACCTGTACCCGTACACGGGTGGCCATCTGATGGTCGTGCCGTACCGGCACGTCGCCGACTACACGGATCTGACGGAGTCCGAGACCGCCGAACTGGCCGAGTTGACCAAGCAGGCGATGACGGCGCTGCGCCGGGCGTCCGGCGCGCACGGGTTCAACATCGGGATGAACCAGGGCACGGTCGCGGGCGCGGGCATCGCGGCCCACCTGCACCAGCACATCGTCCCGCGCTGGGGCGGCGACACGAACTTCATGCCGGTGGTGGGCCACACGAAGGTGCTGCCACAGCTGCTGGGGGACACCAGGAAGATGCTGGCGGAGACGTGGCCTGCTGCTTCCCCCGGTGCCTGAGAGGCAACGGGGGTCCGGGGGCTGCGCCCCCGGACATCACGCGTCGTAGGCGTCGGCTTTTCGCGGCATCGGGTCCTGTACCGCCGTGCTGAGGAACGACGACCGGCTGCCGAACTTCTCCGTGTCGACGCCGTTGTCGTCCAGGACCTTGATCGCCGCCGCGTGCACGACCCGCAGCACCGGCGTCGCCGCCCGCAGTACGTCGTCGGCCATGAACCGGTGCGGCCAGGGCTGATCCGCCCAGGAGTGCCGCAGGCCGAACGGCTCCGGCAGGGTCAGTGAGCCGCCCAGCCAGTTCAGCAGCGGCGGGTACCAGGTGAGAGGCGCGCGCGCGGCGAGGCGTACGACCTCGTCGGCGTCGACCAGCGGCAGCTTCACCTTCCGGGTCTCCCAGAACCTCACCGACTTCTGCACCTCCTTCTCCTTGGCCGCGGGCTTGCTGGTGAAGAGGGAGTGCACAGGACCGAGCGCGTGGCCGGTCAGCTCGATGCGCAGCGTCTCGTGCAGCACGGTCACCGTGATGAGCATGGTGATGATCAACTGCCCGCTCCACAGCGTCCACTGGACGCCGAGGTAGTGCCGCTGGCCGTCGCCGAACTGCTGCTTGTTGCAGATGTCCTGTATGGCGTGGTTCTTGATCTGGTAGGCGTCGACGTCCGTGCCGCTCGGCCGGGAGACCTCCGTGGCGCCCGCGCCGACGGGCGTGACGATCCAGTGCTTCAGGGTCGGCTTCGGGAACCCGCCGGTGTTGAGCGGGCCGCGTTCCAGCATGCGCAGCTGGTCGTGGATGGAACGTATGACGTCCCAGCTGCGGAAGGGGTGGATCTCCTTGGCCGGGTCGCGGGGGACCAGGTTCTCGGCGAGCTGCCAGCTGCCCCACCGGGTGCCCATGCCGAGTATGCCCTTGTGGCCGGCGTAGAAGACGGAGTTGGACTGCTGCTCGGCGCTGAGCCGGGCCAGTTCCTTGCGCAGGTGTTCGGCGGCGGTCTCGCCGGGGCTGCCGGGGACCGCCTCGGGGATCTTGGCGCCGACGCCACCGCCGGAGAGCAGGGCGTCCCAGCGTTCGCGCAGGTCCTTCGCGGTGCGTTCGCAGATCTGCTTGGCCCACAGCCAGCCGACGACGGGCAGGACGAGGCACGCGCGTGCGTACAGGGCCCAGAAGCCGGTGAACGGCATCTTGATCAGGAAGATCACGGCGAAGGCGCCGACCGCGACGAGCAGGGTGGTGGCGATCGCGGAGGCCCGCTTGTCCTCGCGTTTGGCGATGTTCGCGCGGCCGATGAAGACCAGCAGCCACAGCAGGAGGCCGGGGAGGAAGAGCACTCCGCACAGCACCATCACCGCGGCGAGCCAGTTGTCGCGGTCCCGCCGGATGCGATGGGCCGCGAGGGCGTGCTCCACGACGACCTGGGGTTCGGTGCCGAATGACTGGATGAGGGGCTTGCGGCCGGCACCGAGCATGCGGTCGATCACGGCCCGGGAGAAGGCCTCACCGAGTTTGGGACGGAAGATCTTGGCCCATGGGCCTCGGGGTCCCTTCACCGTCGACTTGTGCCACTCGTTGTCGGCTTCCAGGATCTTGGTGACCTCGTCGTCCTCACGGTAGGCCGCCGAGGCCAGCGCGAAGGTCGCCGCCGTCTGGCCCGCGGAACCCGACAGGGGCACCTGCGCCCCGGGACTGAAATCGAAACCGTCGTCCGCCACTGTGCCGCCCCCTCGCCGCCGAACCCGCTTCTGCGGCCTTCCCGACTTCCTTGCTCCGCACACCTGTTGAACAGGTCATCACGTTGATCGAGTCTCAACTTGATCAGGTGATCAGCGTATCCGCAGCCACCGACAATTGGGTGGCGGACGGCACAAGCCGTCCGCCGATGTGGAGGAGATCGTTCCGTAGAGGCCGCCTGTCGGGTCCCGGTCGTCAACTACGAGGCGTTTTTGGCCTGTTCACGGACCTTCTCCGCGACCTGCGGCGGCATCGGCTCGTGCCGCGCGTACTTGCGGTCGAAGCGGGCGGTGCCGTGCGAGAGGGACCGCAGATCGACGACGTACCGGTCGATCTCGATCTCGGGCACCTCGGCGCGTACGAGGGTCCGCCCGCCGCCCGCCTGCTCGGTGCCGACGACCCGGCCGCGCCGTCCGGACAGGTCGCTCATCACGGGCCCCACGTAGTCGTCGCCGACGAGCACCGTGACCTCGGCCACGGGTTCCAGGAGATGGATCTTCGCGTCGGCGGCGGCCTCGCGCAGGGCGAGCGCCCCGGCGGTCTGGAACGCGGCGTCGGAGGAGTCCACCGAGTGCGCCTTGCCGTCGAGCAGGGTGACCCGTACGTCGATGAGCGGATAGCCGGCGGCGACTCCCTTGCCGGCCTGGGCCCGGACGCCCTTCTCCACGGACGGGATGAACTGTCTGGGCACGGCTCCGCCGACGACCTTGTCCACGAACTCGATACCCGAGCCGCCCGGCAGCGGCTCGACCTCGATCGCGCAGATCGCGAACTGCCCGTGCCCGCCGGACTGTTTCACATGGCGTCCCCGTCCCGCCGACGGGCCGCCGAACGTCTCCCGTAGGGAGACCTTGTGCGGGACGACGTCGACCTGGACGCCGTACCGGTTGCGCAGCCGGTCCAGGGCGACGTCCGCGTGGGCCTCGCCGAGGCACCACAGGACCACCTGGTGGGTGTCGGGGTTCTGTTCGAGCCGCATGGTGGGGTCCTCGGCGACGAGCCGGCCGAGGCCCTGCGAGAGCTTGTCCTCGTCCGCCTTGCTGTGCGCCCGGATGGCGAGCGGCAGCAGCGGTTCGGGCATCTCCCACGGTTCCATCAGGAGCGGGTCGTCCTTCGCGGAGAGCGTGTCGCCGGTCTCCGCCCGGTTCAGCTTCGCCACACAGGCCAGGTCACCCGCGATGCAGTGCGTGAGCGTGCGCTGCTGCTTGCCGAAGGGCGTGGACAGGGCGCCGATTCGTTCGTCGGCGTCGTGATCCTCATGGCCGCGGTCGGCGAGGCCGTGCCCGGAGACATGGACCGTCTCGTCGGGCCGCAGGGTGCCGGAGAAGACGCGGACGAGCGAGACCCGGCCCACATAGGGGTCGCTGGCCGTCTTCACGACCTCCGCGACCAGCGGGCCGTCCGGATCGCACAGGTTCAGCTCACGCGGGCGGCCGTCCACCGTGGTGACCCCGGGCGCCTCGCGCTCCAGCGGGGTCGGGAAGCCCCCGGTGACCAGCTCAAGCAGCTCGACCGTACCGAGGCCCTGCCGGGCGCCCTCGGCGGCCGGGGCGGCGGCGAGCACAGGGAAGAAGGTCCCGCGCGCGACAGCCCGTTCCAGGTCGTCGACCAGGGTCTTGACGTCGATCTCCTCGCCGCTCAGATAGCGGTCCATGAGGGTCTCGTCCTCGCTCTCCGCGATGATCCCCTCGATGAGCCGGTTGCGGGCCTCCTGGATGCCCGGGAGCTGCTCGGGAGCCGGATCGGTCTCCTTGCGCTCCCCGGAGGAGTAGTCGAACAGCTTCTGCGACAGCAGCCCCGTCAGCCCGGTCACGGGCGCGTGCCCGTCGGGCCCCGGCGTGCCGTGCAACGGCAGATAGAGCGGCAGTACGGCGTCGGGGTCGTCCGCGCCGAAGACCTCCGCGCAGGTGCGCGTCATGTCGTCGAAGTCCGCGCGCGCGGACTCCAGATGCGTGACCACGATGGCCCGCGGCATGCCGACCGCGGCGCACTCCTCCCACACCATCCGGGTCGAGCCGTCCACCCCGTCCGAGGCCGAGACGACGAAAAGGGCCGCGTCCGCCGCGCGCAGACCGGCCCTGAGTTCCCCGACAAAGTCGGCGTATCCGGGAGTGTCCAGAATATTGATCTTGTATCCGCCCCATTCGACGGGTACCAGTGAGAGCTGTACCGAGCGGTGCTGCCGGTGCTCGATCTCGTCGTAGTCGGAGACGGTGCCGCCGTCCTCCACCCGGCCCGCCCGGTTGACGGCTCCCGCGGTCAGTGCGAGAGCCTCCACCAGGGTCGTCTTGCCCGATCCGGAGTGGCCGACCAGCACCACATTCCGTACGGACGCGGGGTGGTCGGCCGCTGTAGCTCTGCCGGCGGCTCCGGGGTGTGTGTTCGCCTTGTCGCCCATGGTCCTGCCTCCCGTGCACGGTGAGGTCACTGTGGGCGCGGACATCTCCGGATCCGCGTGTGGCGGCGGCACCGATGACGCCCGCGGTGCTTTCGAGCTTGGCACTGGTGACACGGTGCGTCCATACGACGGACGCGATGGCGCGGACGGGAGGGGAAGGCGCGGGATGTCACGCGCGCGGTGCTGGTTGCCGCCGACATCCCGTTGTGACCCGGATGCCGTCAGGACGTGACACGGGGCGCGGGTGCCCGAACGTCGCACATGCGCGCGCGTGGCTACGATGGGCCAGCCGGTGGCCAGTAGGGGCCGCACGGCGAAACCGACCCTCGGGAAGGCCATGCTGAACAAGTACGCGCGTGCATTCTTCACGCGTGTCCTCACACCGTTCGCCGCGTTTCTCATCCGCCGGGGCGTCAGCCCCGACACGGTCACGCTCCTCGGCACCGCCGGAGTGATCGCGGGCGCGCTGGTCTTCTACCCCAGGGGAGAGCTCTTCTGGGGCACGATCGTCATCACGCTGTTCGTGTTCTCGGACCTCGTCGACGGCAACATGGCGCGGCAGCTGGGCCGTTCCAGCCGCTGGGGCGCCTTCCTGGACTCCACCCTCGACCGGGTGGCCGACGGCGCCATCTTCGGCGGGTTCGCGCTCTGGTACGCGGGCGGGGGCGACGACATCGTCCTGTGCGCGGTCTCGATCTTCTGTCTGACCAGCGGCCAGGTGGTCTCGTACACCAAGGCGCGCGGCGAGTCGATCGGCCTGCCCGTCGCTGTCAACGGCCTGGTGGAACGCGCCGAGCGCCTGGTGATCTCGCTGGTCGCGGCCGGTCTCGCGGGCCTGCACAAGTTCGGGGTGCCCGGCATCCAGTACCTGCTGCCGATCGCCCTGTGGATCGTCGCCGTGGGCAGCCTCGTCACGCTGATCCAGCGCGTCGTCACGGTCCGACGGGAGTCCGCGGAGGCGGACGCGGCGGCCTCCCACGAGGGCACCGCCCAGAGCAGCGAGGCGGCCTCGTGACCGACCTGCGGGGGCGGCTGACGGACGGTGCCTACGCGGCCGGCTGGAGCGCCGTCAAGAGGCTCCCCGAGCCCGCCGCCGTCCGGCTCGGGCAGACCATCGCCGACCTC
The DNA here is from genome assembly GCF_033793965.1 of Streptomyces sp. ME02-8801-2C. Classification (NCBI taxonomy): domain Bacteria; kingdom Bacillati; phylum Actinomycetota; class Actinomycetes; order Kitasatosporales; family Streptomycetaceae; genus Streptomyces; species Streptomyces sp. ME02-8801-2C. The sequence goes on from NZ_JARAXP010000007.1 coordinate 446,114, forward strand.
GCCTGGAAGCGGCGCGGAGAGCGCGTACGACGGCTCGAGTCGAACTACGCGCGCGTGGTGCCCGACGCGACACCCGAGCGGCTCGCCGAGCTGTCCCGTGCGGGCATGCGTTCGTATCTGCGGTACTGGATGGAGTCGTTCCGTCTCCCGGCGTGGAGCCCGGAGCGTGTGCGGACGGGTTTCGACCCGGAGGGCCTGCACCACCTGACCGACGGTCTGGCGTCGGGCCGTGGGGTGGTCCTCGCACTTCCGCACCTGGGCAACTGGGACCTGGCCGGTGCCTGGGTCACCACCAAACTGGAGACGCGGTTCACGACGGTCGCCGAGCGTCTGAAGCCGGAGACCCTGTACGACCGTTTCGTCGCCTATCGCGAGGGCCTGGGCATGGAGGTCCTGCCGCACAGCGGCGGCACCGCGTTCGGCACCCTGGCGCGGCGGCTGCGGGACGGCGGCCTGGTCTGCCTGGTCGCCGACCGGGACCTGTCCGCCTCGGGTGTCGAGGTCAAGTTCTTCGGCGACGCGGCCCGGATGCCCGCCGGCCCGGCCCTGCTGGCCCAGCAGACGGGCGCGCTCCTGCTCCCCGTCACCCTGTGGTACGACGACTCTCCGACCATGCGCGGACGTGTTCATCCCCCGATCAAGGTACCCGAGACAGGTACGAAGGCCGAGAAGACGTCTGTCATGACGCAGGCGCTGGCCGATGCCTTCGCCACGGGAATCGCCGACCACCCGGAGGACTGGCACATGCTTCAGCGGCTGTGGCTCGCGGATCTCGACCCCGCGAAGGACCCGGAGAAGAACACCGGGAGCGGACAGGCCGCTGCGGCGGACCCCGGGAAGGGGACCCCGTGAAGATCGGCATCGTCTGTCCGTACTCCTGGGACGTGCCGGGTGGCGTCCAGTTCCACATCCGCGATCTGGCCGACTATTTCATCCGCCTGGGCCACGAGGTCTCCGTCCTCGCCCCCGCCGACGACGACACCCCCCTGCCGCCGTACGTCGTCTCCGCCGGACGTGCGGTCCCGGTGCCGTACAACGGCTCGGTGGCCCGGCTGAACTTCGGCTTCCTGTCGGCGGCCCGGGTGCGGCGCTGGCTGCACGAGGGCGAGTTCGACGTGATCCACATTCATGAGCCGGCCTCGCCCTCGCTGGGTCTGCTGGCCTGCTGGGCGGCCCAGGGCCCGATCGTGGCCACCTTCCACACCTCGAACCCGCGCTCCCGGGCCATGCTCGCCGCGTACTCGATCCTCCAGGCCGCCCTGGAGAAGATCAGCGCCCGGATCGCGGTGAGCGAGTACGCCCGGCGCACGCTGGTGGAACATCTGGGCGGCGACGCGGTCGTCATCCCGAACGGGGTCGACGTCGACTCCTTCGCCGGGGCCAAGCCGAAGCCCGAGTGGCAGGGCGAGACGATCGGCTTCATCGGCCGCATCAACGAACCCCGCAAGGGCCTGCCGGTCCTCATGAAGGCGCTCCCGAAGATCCTCGCCGCCCGTCCCGCGACAAGGTTGCTGGTCGCGGGCAAGGGCGACGAGGAGGAGGCGCTGGAGGGCCTGCCGCCGGAGCTGCGCGCACGGGTCGAGTTCCTGGGCATGGTCAGCGACGAGGACAAGGCACGCCTGCTGCGCAGCGTGGACGTGTACATCGCCCCCAACACCGGCGGGGAGAGCTTCGGGATCATCCTGGTCGAGGCACTGTCCGCGGGCGCCCCGGTGCTGGCCTCGGATCTCGACGCCTTCGCCCAGGTCCTGGACCACGGGGCGGCGGGCGAGCTGTTCCCGAACGAGGACGCGGACGCGTTGGCCGACGCGGCCGTACGGCTCCTGGGCGACCCGGACCGCCGCGCCGAGCTGCGGGAACGGGGCAGCGCCCATGTGCGGCGCTTCGACTGGTCGACGGTGGGCGCGGACATCCTGTCCGTGTACGAGACGGTGACGGACGGTACGACAGCCGTCGCGGCGGACGAGCGGACGACGACGGGGCTGCGGGCGCGACTGGGGCTGGCGCGGGACTGAGCGCGGTGCCGGCCGGCCGTACGAGGGCGCTGCGGCCGTGAACGGTAACCTTGCCGCCCGTGACCGCAACCCTCATCTGGATCCTTGTCGGGCTCGTCGCGATCGGCCTCTACCTGAGCTGGACCGCCGGGCGGCTCGACCGTCTGCACGCCCGTATCGACGCCACGCGCGCCGGCCTCGACGCGCAGCTGCTGCGCAGGGCGTCCATCGCGCAGGAGCTGGCGACATCGGGCGTCCTCGATCCGGCCGCCTCGATCGTGCTGTACGAGGCGGCACACGCGGCGCGGCAGGCCGAGGAGGAGCAGCGTGAGGTCGCCGAGAGCGAGCTGAGCCAGGCGCTTCGGGCCGTATTCGCGGAGGCGGGGCAGGTCGAGGCGGTGCGGGAGGCTCCCGGTGGGGAGGCTGCGGCGGGGGAGCTGACCGAGGCGGTGCGGCGGGTGCCGATGGCTCGGCGGTTCCACAACGATGCGGTGCGGGCGGCTCGGGCGTTGCGGCGGCACCGCAAGGTGCGGTGGTTCCGGCTGGCGGGTCACGCGCCGTTCCCCCTGGCCTTCGAAATGGACGACGAACCCCCGACGGCCCTGGCGGAGCGCACACCGGCGTAGATCCCGGTTTCTTCGCCCCCGCCGCCCCTACCCGTCCCATCCTTCTCGGGGGCGCTGCCCCCGAACCCCCGCTCCTCAAACGCCGGAGGGGCTGAAATACCCAGCGGGGGTCTGGGGGCGCAGCCCCCAGGAAGGGATGGGACGGGTAGGGGCGGCGGGGGCGAAAACGATCCACCGGCTACCCATTGGCCCTTGCTGTGGCCTGCTCCCCTCACGTTTCCTCAAAAGTCGCAACAACCCTCTTTCACCGAGTGAGGTCAACCCGTGTCCAGCACGCTCTCCAACTCCGCCCAGACGCCCGAAACCGGCACCGCGCGCGTGAAGCGCGGTATGGCCGAGCAGCTCAAGGGCGGTGTGATCATGGACGTGGTCAACGCCGAGCAGGCCAAGATCGCCGAGGACGCCGGCGCCGTCGCCGTCATGGCCCTGGAGCGTGTCCCCGCGGACATCCGCAAGGACGGCGGCGTGGCCCGTATGTCCGACCCGGACATGATTGAGGGCATCATCGAGGCCGTGTCCATCCCGGTCATGGCGAAGTCCCGCATCGGTCACTTCGTCGAGGCCCAGGTCCTCCAGTCCCTCGGCGTCGACTACATCGACGAGTCCGAGGTCCTGACCCCCGCCGACGAGGTCAACCACTCCGACAAGTGGGCCTTCACCACCCCCTTCGTCTGTGGCGCCACCAACCTCGGCGAGGCCCTGCGCCGCATAGCCGAGGGCGCCGCGATGATCCGCTCGAAGGGCGAGGCCGGCACCGGCAACGTCGTCGAGGCCGTCCGTCACCTGCGCCAGATCAAGAACGAGATTGCCAGGCTCCGCGGCTACGACAACAACGAGCTGTACGCCGCCGCCAAGGACCTGCGCGCCCCGTACGAGCTCGTCAAGGAGGTCGCCGAGCTGGGCAAGCTCCCGGTCGTCCTGTTCTCCGCCGGTGGCGTCGCCACCCCCGCCGACGCCGCGCTCATGCGTCAGCTGGGCGCCGAGGGCGTCTTCGTCGGCTCCGGCATCTTCAAGTCCGGCGACCCCGCCAAGCGCGCCGCCGCCATCGTGAAGGCGACCACCTTCTACGACGACCCGAAGATCATCGCGGACGCGTCCCGCAACCTCGGCGAGGCCATGGTCGGCATCAACTGCGACACCCTCCCCGAGGCCGAGCGCTACGCGAACCGGGGCTGGTAGCACGCATGTCACCCATGTACGACACCCCTGTCATCGGTGTCCTGGCCCTCCAGGGAGACGTTCAGGAGCACCTCATCGCCCTGGCCGAGGCGGACGCCCTGGCCAGGCCGGTGCGGCGCCCCGAGGAGCTCGCCGAGGTGGACGGCCTGATCATTCCCGGCGGCGAGTCCACCACCATCTCCAAACTGGCCGTCCTCTTCGGCGTGATGGAGCCCCTACGCGCGCGCGTGCGCGCCGGAATGCCCGTATACGGCACCTGCGCCGGCATGATCATGCTCGCCGACAAGATCCTCGACCCGCGCTCGGGCCAGGAGACCGTCGGCGGCATCGACATGATCGTGCGCCGCAACGCCTTCGGACGCCAGAACGAGTCCTTCGAGGCGACCGTCGACGTGAGGGGCATCGAGGGCGATCCTGTGGAGGGCGTCTTCATCCGTGCCCCCTGGGTCGAGTCCGTGGGCGCCGAGGCCGAGGTGCTCGCCGAGCACGCCGGCCACATCGTCGCCGTACGCCAGGGCAACGCGCTCGCCACGTCGTTCCACCCGGAACTGACCGGCGACCACCGCGTGCACTCGCTGTTCGTCGACATCGTGCGGGCGAACATCGCACGCACCACGCGCGCGGATCGTACAGCCGAGTCCTTGTAGGATCTCTGGGGTTCGTACAGAGATGGGTTACGCGAAGGAGACAGGCAGATGTCCGGCCACTCTAAATGGGCTACGACGAAGCACAAGAAGGCCGTGATCGACGCCAAGCGCGGCAAGCTCTTCGCGAAGATGATCAAGAATATCGAGGTTGCGGCGCGCACGGGCGGCGCCGACCCGGCCGGCAACCCGACGCTGTTCGACGCCATCCAGAAGGCCAAGAAGAGCTCGGTTCCGAACAAGAACATCGACTCGGCGGTCAAGCGCGGCGCCGGCCTCGAAGCCGGTGGCGCCGACTACGAGACGATCATGTACGAGGGTTACGGCCCCAACGGTGTCGCGGTGCTCATCGAGTGCCTCACCGACAACCGCAACCGCGCCGCCTCGGACGTCCGCGTCGCCATGACCCGCAACGGCGGCAGCATGGCCGACCCCGGCTCCGTCTCGTACCTCTTCAACCGCAAGGGCGTCATCGTCGTCCCCAAGGGTGAGCTGACCGAGGACGACGTCCTGGGTGCCGTGCTGGAAGCCGGCGCCGAGGAGGTCAACGACCTCGGTGAGTCCTTCGAGGTGATCTCCGAGGCGACCGACCTGGTCGCGGTGCGCACCGCGCTCCAGGAAGGCGGCATCGACTACGACTCCGCCGACGCCAACTTCGTCCCGACCATGCAGGTCGAGCTGGACGAGGACGGTGCCAGGAAGATCTTCAAGCTGATCGACGCGCTGGAGGACAGCGACGACGTGCAGAACGTCTTCGCCAACTTCGACGTCAGCGACGAGGTCATGGAGAAGGTCGACGCGTAGCGACCACCGCCGCGAGGCGAGCGGTTTCGGCGGGCCGGTGGGACACGTCCTACCGGCCCGCCGCTGTTGTCAGTGGCAGCGGATAGCCTGACGACAGTCAAAGATCACCGTCGACGGACCGCGACCGGACAAAGGGGTGGGGCGGGTGCGCGTACTCGGAGTTGACCCGGGACTGACCCGATGCGGGGTCGGTGTCGTCGAGGGCGTCCCCGGGCGGCCGTTGACGATGATCGACGTCGGCGTCGTACGCACGCACGCGGATGCCGAACTGGGCCTCCGCCTCGTCGCGATCGAGCAGGGCATCGAGCAGTGGCTCGACGAGCACCGGCCCGAATTCGTCGCCGTGGAGCGGGTGTTCAGCCAGCACAACGTCCGTACGGTGATGGGCACGGCCCAGGCAAGCGCCGTCGCGATGCTCTGCGCGGCGCGACGCGGCATCCCCGTCGCCCTGCACACCCCCAGCGAGGTCAAGGCCGCCGTCACCGGCAGCGGACGCGCGGACAAGGCCCAGGTCGGCGCGATGGTGACCCGGCTGCTACGGCTGGCCGCGCCCCCCAAACCGGCCGACGCCGCCGACGCCCTCGCGCTCGCCATCTGCCACATCTGGCGCGCACCCGCCCAGTCGCGCCTTCAGCAGGCCGTCGCGCAGAACCGGCTCCAGCAGGCGGTCGCTCTCCACGCAGCACGGACCGCAGCACCTGTATCGACCGCAGCACCCGCATCCACCACAGCACCCGCCCCGAAAGGCCGCCCCGCATGATCGCCTTCGTCAGCGGCCCGATCGCCGCCCTCGCCCCCGACTCCGCGGTGGTCGAGGTGGGCGGCATCGGCATCGCCGTCCAATGCGCACCCAACACCCTGTCCGGTCTGCGGATGGGACAGCAGGCCAGACTGGCCACGTCCCTGGTCGTCCGCGAGGACTCCCTCACCCTGTACGGCTTCGCGGACGACGACGAGCGACAGACCTTCGAACTGCTCCAGACCGCGAGCGGCGTCGGCCCCCGCCTCGCCCAGGCCATGCTGGCCGTCCACTCACCGGACGCCCTGCGTCGCGCGGTGTCCACGGCGGACGAGAAGGCACTGATCGCCGTACCCGGCATCGGCAAGAGGGGCGCGCAGAAACTCCTGCTGGAGCTGAAGGACCGACTCGGCGCACCCCTCGGCACCGGCCCCGCCATCGGCACCCCGGTCACCACCGGCTGGCGCGACCAGCTGCACGCGGCCCTGATCGGCCTCGGCTACGCGACCCGCGAGGCCGACGAGGCCGTGGCCGCCGTGACACCCCAGGCCGAGGCCGCCGAGGGCACGCCCCAGGTGGGCCAGTTGCTGAAGGCGGCCCTGCAGACCCTCAACAGAGCCCGCTGACCAGCACCACCCGACCGACCGCGACCGCGAGGCACACGCACGCTGTGCCGGCCCGGGGACGACCCCCGGGCCCCGGCCGACACCCGCGCCCGGCGCACCCAGCTAGGAGAACGCAGTGAACTGGGACGACACGACCGACGAGAGCACCGCCCCCGAGCGGCTCGTCGGTGCGTCCGCCGACGGTGAGGACCAGGCCGTCGAGGCCGCCCTGCGCCCCAAGGACCTGGACGAGTTCATCGGTCAGGAGAAGGTCCGCGAGCAGCTCGACCTCGTCCTGCGCGCCGCACGCGCGCGTGGCGCCACCGCCGACCACGTACTGCTCTCCGGCGCCCCCGGCCTCGGCAAGACCACGCTCTCGATGATCATCGCGGCCGAGATGGGCGCCCCCATCCGCATCACCAGCGGCCCCGCCATCCAGCACGCCGGTGACCTCGCGGCGATCCTCTCCTCCCTCCAGGAGGGCGAGGTCCTCTTCCTCGACGAGATCCACCGCATGTCCCGGCCCGCCGAGGAGATGCTCTACATGGCGATGGAGGACTTCCGCGTCGACGTGATCGTCGGCAAGGGCCCCGGCGCCACCGCCATCCCCCTCGAACTCCCCCCGTTCACGCTGGTCGGCGCCACCACGCGCGCGGGACTGCTGCCGCCCCCGCTGCGCGACCGCTTCGGCTTCACCGCGCACATGGAGTTCTACGAGCCCGCCGAGCTGCAACGCGTCATCCACCGCTCCGCGAACCTTCTCGACGTCGAGATCGGTGCCGAGGGCGCCGCCGAGATCGCCGGCCGCTCACGCGGCACCCCCCGCATCGCCAACCGTCTGCTGCGCCGCGTCCGGGACTACGCGCAGGTGAAGGCCGACGGCATCATCACACGCGACATCGCTGCAGCGGCCCTGAAGGTCTACGAGGTCGACGCCCGCGGTCTCGACCGCCTCGACAGGGGCGTCCTCGAAGCGCTGCTGAAGCTGTTCGGCGGCGGCCCGGTCGGGCTCTCCACGCTGGCCGTTGCGGTGGGCGAGGAGCGGGAGACCGTCGAGGAGGTCGCCGAGCCCTTCCTCGTACGGGAGGGACTGCTGGCCCGTACCCCGCGTGGACGAGTCGCGACGCCCGCGGCATGGGCGCATCTCGGCCTCACCCCACCGCGTTCCACAACGGGGGGAAGCGGACAACAGGACCTGTTCGGGGCGTGAGGGCGCGGCTGCTCGCGGGCTCAGGAACCGTGGTGCCATGCTGAGCGTTGTTCCTGGAGTGCGGACTCGCTTAGACTCCGCCGATGCCGCCCTTGTAGCTTTGTAGGTGGCGCCGCCCACACCCCCATCCACCAGGCCGCTCACCGACGCGGTAGTGCGAAGGAAATCCCGTCCCGTGAATATCGTGACCCTCCTCCCGTTCATCGTGCTCATCGGGGCCATGTTCCTGATGACCCGCTCCGCCAAGCGCAAGCAGCAGGCCGCCGCGCAGATGCGCGACGACATGCAGCCCGGCACCGGTGTCCGCACGATCGGCGGCATCTACGCGACGGTCAAGGAAGTCAACGAGGAGACGGTTCTCCTCGACGCGGGCCCGGGTGTGGAGCTTCTCTTCGCGAAGAACGCCATCGGCGCCGTCCTCGGCGACGACGAGTACAACCGCATCGTGCACGGCATCGAGCACGACCTGAAGACCGACGAATCCGTCGTCCCGGACGACGCCTCCTCTCTCACCGAGACCGACGAGCCCTCCGACGACGCTTCCGCCGCTTCCGACGACAAGCCCATCGACCTCGGCAAGAAGGACGCGGCCGACGAGCCGGCCGGCGAGACCGACGCCACCGAGGCGAAGACGGAAGAAGAGCCGAAGAAGACCGACGGCGAGTCCGACGCGAAGTAGCCGCGTTCCGGGGGAGGAGCGCGGCGCGATCCGCTCGCGTTACGTACCCCCGGCACGTTCGGTTCTCGCGGGGAGTCCCGACACCATGTCATGGCCGCCGGCCGCGCTGACCCGGCGCGAGGCGGCCCGAGAGGGAGTACGAGAAGGTGGCAGCACCTAAGAAGGGCCGGAGCGCAAGCTCCCAGAGCAAGCCAGGACGCTCGCTGGCCCTCATTCTGATCGCCATCGTGGCGCTCACCGGAGGCATGTTCCTCTCCGGGCACACGACTCCGCGTCTCGGCATCGACCTGGCCGGTGGCACGAGCATCACGCTCACGGCGAAGAACGAGCCGGGCCAGCCGAACGCGATCAACAAGACCAACATGGACACCGCGGTCGAGATCATGAACCGCCGTGTCAACGGTCTTGGTGTCTCCGAGGCAGAGGTGCAGACCCAGGGATCCGACAACATCATTGTCAACATCCCCAAGGGCACGAACTCCGAGCAGGCCCGGAAGCAGGTCGGCACCACCGCCAAGCTCTACTTCCGACCGGTCCTGGCCCTCGAGGCCCAGGGCGTCGCCGCGACGCCCACCCCCTCGCCCAGCGTGAGCACGTCCGGCAGCCCTTCGCCGTCGGCCTCCAAGACGGGCGACAAGGCGACCTCCTCGTCCTCCGCCTCGCCCACCCCGTCGGTCAGCGCCACCTCACAGGGCCGCCCGGTCACCGACGCCCTGAAGGCCGACGCGACCCCGACGCCGAGCGGCAAGCCTTCCGCGTCCGCCCCTGCGTCGCCCCCGGCGAGCGCTGCCCCGGACCCGGCGACCGCGGCCCTCCAGGCGAAGTACGCGGCGCTCGACTGCACCAAGAAGGCGGTCCGCGCCGTCACCGGTGACGACACCAAGCCCACCGAGCCCACCGTGGCCTGTGGCAAGGACTCCCAGGGCCAGTGGCAGAAGTTCATCCTCGGCCCGGCCGAGGTGGACGGCACCGAGGTCAAGAAGGCCCAGGCCGTCTTCGACACACAGGGTGCCGCCGGCTGGCAGGTCACCATGGACTTCACGTCCAAGGGCAGCAAGCAGTTCGGTGAGGTCACCGGTCGCCTCGCCCAGAACCAGCCGCCGCAGAACGAGTTCGGCATCGTCCTGGACGGCGAGGTCGTCTCCAACCCGTTCGTGAACACCGCGATCACCGGTGGCTCCGCGCAGATCTCCGGCAGCTTCGACCAGACCGAGGCGCAGGACCTGGCGAACATGCTGTCGTACGGCGCGCTCCCGCTCACCTTCCAGGAGTCGAGCGTCACCACGGTCACCGCCGCGCTCGGCGGCGAGCAGCTGCACGCCGGTCTGGTCGCCGGCGGCATCGGACTGGCCCTGGTCGTCATCTACCTGGTGGTCTACTACCGGGGTCTGTCGGTCATCGCCATCGCCTCCCTCCTCGTCTCCGCCGCCCTCACCTACGTGATCATGGCGCTGCTCGGTCCGGCGATCGGCTTCGCGCTGAACCTGCCGGCCGTCTGCGGTGCGATCGTCGCGATCGGTATCACCGCGGACTCGTTCATCGTGTTCTTCGAACGCATCCGGGACGAGATCCGCGAGGGCCGCTCGCTGCGACCCGCCGTCGAGCGGGCCTGGCCGCGTGCCCGGCGCACCATCCTGGTCTCCGACTTCGTGTCGTTCCTCGCCGCCGCAGTGCTCTTCATCGTCACCGTCGGCAAGGTCCAGGGCTTCGCGTTCACGCTCGGTCTGACCACCCTGCTCGACGTGGTCGTCGTCTTCTTCTTCACGAAGCCCCTGATGACGATCCTCGCCCGCAAGAAGTTCTTCGCGGAGGGCCACCGCTGGTCCGGCCTCGACCCGCAGCGCCTGGGCGCCCAACCGCCGCTCCGTCGCACCCGTCGCGCGTCCGCGCCCGTCGACATGAAGGAGGCGTGAGATGTCGAAACTCGGCACCCTCGGCGCCCGGCTCCACCGCGGCGAGATCGGCTACGACTTCGTCGGCAAGCGTTTCATCTGGTACGGCATCTCGATCCTGATCACCATCACGGCCATCCTCGGCCTGACGGTGCGCGGCCTGAACATGGGCATCGAGTTCGAGGGCGGCGCCGTCTTCACCACCGAGAAGACCAGTGTCTCGGTGAGCCAGGCGGAGAAGTACGCGGAAGACGCCTCCGGCCACGACGCGATCGTGCAGAAGCTCGGCAACGGCGGTCTGCGGATCCAGATCTCCGGCATCGACACCGGTAAATCGGACGAGATCAAGAAAGACCTCGCCCAGAACCTGAACGTCGACGCCGAGAAGATCAACGCCGACCTGGTCGGCCCCAGTTGGGGTGACCAGGTCGCGAACAAGGCCTGGCAGGGCCTGGTGATCTTCATGATCCTTGTCGTGATCTATCTGGCGATCGCCTTCGAATGGCGCATGGCCGTGGCCGCGCTGGTGGCGCTCATCCACGACATCACCATCACGGTCGGCATCTACGCCCTCGTCGGCTTCGAGGTGACGCCGGGCACGGTGATCGGTCTGCTGACCATCCTCGGTTACTCGCTCTACGACACCGTCGTCGTGTTCGACAGCCTCAAGGAGCAGACGAAGGACATCACCAAGCAGACCCGCTACACCTACAGCGAGATCGCCGACCGGTCGATCAACGGCACCCTGGTCCGCTCCATCAACACCACGGTGGTCGCACTCCTCCCGGTCGCCGGCCTGCTGTTCATCGGTGGCGGTGTGCTCGGCGCGGGCATGCTCAACGACATCTCGCTGTCGCTGTTCGTCGGCCTCGCGGCCGGTGCGTACTCCTCGATCTTCATCGCCACGCCGCTCGTCGCCGACCTCAAGGAGCGCGAGCCGCAGATGAAGGCCCTCAAGAAGCGGGTCCTGGCCAAGCGCGCCCAAGCCGCGACGCAGGGCGACGCCCCGGCGCCCCTGGCGGGCGACGAGCAGCCGTACGACGACGAGAACGACGACGCCGCTCCAGCGGTTGTCGGTCCGCGCAACCAGCCGGCCTCCCGCAACCGGGGTCGCGGCCGGCCCTCGGGCAAGCGCCGATGACCGCCGTCCAGGAGCTGCTGCTCAGCCGTATCCGTGATGTGGCGGACTACCCGGAGCCGGGGGTGATGTTCAAGGACATCACCCCGCTCCTGGCGGACCCGGAGGCGTTCACCGCGCTCACCGACGCGCTGGCGGACATCGCCGTCCGCAGTGGTGCCACGAAGATCGTCGGTCTGGAGGCGCGCGGCTTCATCCTGGGCGCCCCGGTCGCGGTCCGGGCGGGCCTCGGCTTCATCCCCGTACGCAAGGCGGGCAAGCTCCCCGGAGCCACCCTCAGCCAGGCGTACGACCTGGAGTACGGCTCCGCCGAGATCGAGGTGCACGCCGAGGACCTGAGCGCGGGCGACCGCGTCCTGGTGATCGACGACGTACTGGCCACCGGTGGCACTGCCGAGGCGTCCCTCCAGCTGATCCGGCGGGCCGGCGCTGAGGTCGCCGGCCTGGCGATACTCATGGAGCTCGGGTTCCTCGGGGGCCGGCAGCGGCTCGAGCCCGCTCTTTCGGGAGCGGTGCTGGAGGCACTGATCACCGTCTGAGGCACCCCACGAAGGCGGCCTCGGGCAGACAGCGCGACAGAGGCGGGTACTGGAGGAATCCGGCGCCCGCCTCTCGCGTTTCTCCAGTAGAGGGCCGTCTCAACGGCCTGGAGGCGATGCCGGAGCCCGGGATCGCTACCATGGGCACTCCGGAGCCTGACCGGGGGACCCGGATCGCGCACGAGGAGTCCTCTTGGCAGACGAGGCCCAGCACTTGACCGCCGCCAAGCCCGAGCCCGGCTCGGAGCCTGCGGCGACGCCCGCGCGGACCGCGAACAACGACGCGCACGGGCGGGTCGAGCACGCCCAGTCCGCCCCCGCCGACCGGGCGGCCGAGCCCTCGCGCCCCAAGCCGGTCACGCCCGAGCCCGCCCCCACTCCGGCACCCGCGCCCGCGCCGGCGGTACGCCCGGCCTCCGGCCAGCCCGCCCGCTCCGCCTCGCCGAACCGCGTACGCGCCCGGCTGGCCAGGCTCGGCGTCCAGCGCTCCAACCCGTACAACCCGGTCCTCGAGCCGCTGCTGCGGGCCGTACGCAGCAACGACCCGAAGATCGAGACGGCGACGCTCCGCCAGATCGAGAACGCCTACCAGGTCGCCGAGCGCTGGCACCGCGGCCAGAAGCGCAAGAGCGGCGACCCGTACATCACGCACCCGCTGGCCGTCACCACCATCCTCGCCGAACTCGGCATGGACCCGGCGACCCTGATGGCGGGCCTCCTGCACGACACGGTCGAGGACACCGAGTACGGACTCGACCAGCTCCGCCGCGACTTCGGCGACTCCGTCGCGCTGCTCGTGGACGGCGTCACCAAGCTCGACAAGGTCAAGTTCGGCGAGGCCGCGCAGGCCGAGACCGTACGCAAGATGGTCGTGGCCATGGCCAAGGACCCGCGCGTCCTGGTCATCAAGCTCGCCGACCGGCTGCACAACATGCGCACCATGCGCTATCTCAAGCGCGAGAAGCAGGAGAAGAAGGCGCGCGAGACGCTGGAGATCTACGCGCCGCTCGCCCATCGCCTGGGCATGAACACCATCAAGTGGGAACTGGAGGACCTCGCCTTCGCGATCCTCTACCCCAAGATGTACGACGAGATCGTCCGGCTGGTGGCCGAGAGGGCACCGAAGCGTGACGAGTACCTGGCCATAGTGACCGACGAGGTGCAGAGCGACCTGCGCGCGGCCCGTATCAAGGCCACCGTCACCGGGCGTCCGAAGCACTACTACAGCGTCTACCAGAAGATGATCGTACGAGGCCGCGACTTCGCGGAGATCTACGACCTGGTGGGCATCCGCGTCCTCGTCGACACCGTCCGGGACTGCTACGCCGCCCTCGGCACCGTGCACGCGCGCTGGAACCCGGTCCCCGGCCGGTTCAAGGACTACATCGCGATGCCCAAGTTCAACATGTACCAGTCGCTGCACACGACGGTCATCGGGCCCAACGGCAAGCCCGTCGAACTCCAGATCCGTACGTTCGACATGCACCGTCGCGCCGAGTACGGCATCGCCGCGCACTGGAAGTACAAGCAGGAGGCCGTCGCCGGCACCTCCAAGGTGCGATCCGACCAGCCGAGGACCACCGGCAAGGACGACCACCTCAACGACATGGCCTGGCTGCGGCAGCTGCTCGACTGGCAGAAGGAGACGGAGGACCCCAGCGAGTTCCTGGAGTCCCTGCGCTTCGACCTGTCCCGCAACGAGGTCTTCGTCTTCACGCCCAAGGGCGACGTGATAGCGCTTCCGGCAGGCGCGACCCCGGTCGACTTCTCGTACGCGGTGCACACCGAGGTCGGCCACCGGACGATAGGGGCACGGGTCAACGGCCGCCTCGTACCGCTCGAATCGACGCTCGACAACGGCGACCTCGTGGAGGTCTTCACCTCCAAGGCGGCCGGCGCCGGGCCCTCCCGCGACTGGCTCGGCTTCGTCAAGTCGCCGCGCGCCCGCAACAAGATCCGGGCCTGGTTCTCCAAGGAGCGCCGCGACGAGGCGATCGAACAGGGCAAGGACGCCATCGCGCGCGCGATGCGCAAGCAGAACCTGCCGATCCAGCGCATCCTCACCGGCGACTCCCTCGTCACCCTCGCCCACGAGATGCGCTACCCCGACATCTCGTCCCTGTACGCGGCGATCGGCGAGGGCCATGTGGCCGCGCAGAACGTCGTACAGAAGCTGGTGCAGGCGCTCGGCGGCGAGGAGGCGGCCACCGAGGAGATCGACGAGGCTGTCCCGCCCGCCAGCGGCCGGGGCCGCAAGCGGCGCAGCAACAACGACCCGGGTGTGGTGGTCAAGGGCGTCGACGACGTCTGGGTGAAGCTGGCCCGCTGCTGTACGCCCGTACCCGGCGACCCGATCATCGGTTTCGTCACGCGCGGTAGCGGCGTATCGGTTCACCGCAGCGACTGCGTGAACATCGAGTCACTGTCCCGGGAGCCCGAGCGCATCCTCGACGTCGAGTGGGCGCCCACCCAGTCCTCGGTCTTCCTGGTCGCCATCCAGGTCGAGGCGCTGGACCGCTCCCGTCTCCTCTCGGACGTGACCCGGGTCCTGTCCGACCAGCACGTCAACATCCTGTCGGCGGCCGTCCAGACGTCGCGGGACCGGGTGGCCACCTCCCGCTTCACCTTCGAGATGGGCGACCCCAAACACCTGGGACACGTCCTGAAGGCCGTGAGGGGCGTCGAAGGCGTGTACGACGTGTACCGGGTGACCTCGGCCCGCAGACCGTAACCACGAGCGTGACGCAGGAGGGGCTCCCGTACGAGATGTACGGGAGCCCCTCCTGCGTGACGGCCTGGGATTGAATCAGCCGCCGAACTCCTGCAGGCCCTTGAGGGCCTGGTCCAGCAGTGCCTGACGGCCGTCCAGCTCCTTCTGGAGCTTGTCGGCCCTGGCGTTGTTGCCCTGCGCCCGGGCGGTCTCGATCTGGCCGGCGAGCTTGTCCACGGCCGCCTGAAGCTGACCGGTCAGACCCTCGGCACGCGCGCGTGCCTCCGGGTTGGTCCGGCGCCACTCGGTCTCCTCGGACTCCTGAAGGGCCCGCTCGACCGTGTGCATCCGGCCCTCGACCTTCGGCCGCGCGTCGCGCGGGACGTGACCGATGGCCTCCCAGCGCTCGTTGATCGAACGGAAAGCGGCCCGCGCGGCCTTCAGATCCGTGATCGGCAGGAGCTTCTCGGCCTCACCAGCCAGCTCCTCCTTGAGCTTGAGGTTCTCGGTCTGCTCCGCGTCCCGCTCGGCGAAGACCGAGCTGCGCGCCGCGAAGAAGACGTCCTGGGCGCCGCGGAAACGGTTCCACAGGTCGTCCTCGTGCTCGCGCTGGGCACGGCCGGCGGCCTTCCAGTCCGTCATCAGCTCGCGGTAGCGAGCCGCCGTCGGACCCCAGTCGGTCGAGGACGACAGCGCCTCCGCCTCCGCGACCAGCTTCTCCTTGACCTTGCGGGCGTCCTCGCGCTGCGCGTCCAGGGACGCGAAGTGCGCCTTGCGACGCTTGGAGAACGCCGAACGGGCGTGCGAGAAGCGGTGCCACAGTTCGTCGTCGGACTTCCGGTCGAGCCGCGGCAGCCCCTTCCAGGTGTCCACCAGCGCGCGCAGCCGCTCACCTGCGGACCGCCACTGGTCGGACTGCGCCAGCTCCTCCGCCTCGACGACCAGCGCCTCCTTGGCGTGCCGCGCCTCGTCGGACTGCTTGGCCCGTTGCTGCTTCCGCTCCTCGCGGCGGGCCTCGACGGTCTCGACGAGCTTGTCGAGCCTGACCTTCAGCGCGGCCAGATCGCCGACCGCGTGGTGGGAGTCCACCTGCTCGCGGATGTGGTCGATCGCCACCTGCGCGTCCTTCGCGGACAGGTCGGTGGTCTTGACTCGCTTCTCGAGGAGGCCGATCTCGACAACCAGGCCCTCGTACTTGCGCTCGAAGTAGGCCAACGCCTCCTCGGGGGAGCCGGCCTGCCAGGAACCGACGACCTGCTCACCGTCGGCAGTACGCACGTACACGGTCCCCGTCTCGTCGACGCGGCCCCACGGGTCGCTGCTCACAGCGCCTCCTCCACATGATGCCTGCGGAGGGCTCTGCACCCCCGGGCATCGTCCACAGTTTCGTCACGGCCAACATAGGCGACCGGCAGGGATGCTGTCCGCATCCAGCGCGACCGAAGTTTCGCAGTTGACGGTCAGGATTTCGTTACGGTCGCCTTGTTGATCACGACGGTCGCATTCGGTGCGCCGTCGCCCTGGCCCGTGGCCTCACCGGCCGCGGCGATCTTCTTCAGGACCTTCATGCCCGACGCGGAGATCGTGCCGAACGGTGTGTAGCTGGGCGGAAGCTGACTGTCCTGGTAGACCAGGAAGAACTGGCTGCCGCCGGTGTGCGCCTGGCCGGTGTTGGCCATGGCGATCGTGCCCGCCGGGTAGGTGTTGTTCTTGAGGGATTTGTCCTTCAGGTTCTCGTCCGGGATGGTGTAGCCGGGGCCGCCCATACCGGTGCCCTTCGGGTCACCGCACTGCAGCACGTAGATGCCGTTCGTGGTGAGCCGGTGGCACTTGGTGTGATCGAAATAGCCCTTGCTCGCCAGGAAATCGAACGAGTTCACCGTGTGCGGGGCCGCGGACGTCTTCAGGGCGATGTCGATGTCGCCGCACGTCGTCGCGAGCTTCATGTCGTACTTCGCCGACGTGTCGATGGTCATCGCCGGCTCCTTCTTCCAGCTCAGCGTCTTCACCGCCCCCTCGGCCGGCTTCGCACAGGGGTCCGGGGCCTTGCTGGGCGAGGCGCTCGGAGTGACCTCGGCGCTCGCGTTCGTCTTCGACTTGCTGTCGTCGTTCTTGAAGACCCCGGTCGCATACGACACCACGCTGCCCACGACGATCACGCCGAGGATCGACGCGATCACCGAGTTGCGCACGTTCGCCTTGCGCCGCGCGGCCGTACGCCGCTGCTGCTGCCGCAAGAACTTCTCCCGGGCGAGCTGACGTCGCCGCTGTTCCTGGGTGACCACCGGGTTCTCTCCTCATGCGTCTCGTACGCCAACTGGGACGCGTGCGTCTTGTGTGCCGATCGCCTGCGTGTGCCCCGTACCGTATATGGGTTCGCTGAGGAAACGGCAGCGCCGGTAGGCTCTGCGGCACTGCCACCCACCCCGTACGACCACGTACGCCACAAATCGAAGGACGATCGTGCTCATTGCCGGGTTCCCGGCCGGCGCCTGGGGGACGAACTGTTATCTCGTCGCCCCCGCCGCCGGCGAGGAGTGCGTGATCATCGACCCGGGCCACCAGGCCGCCGAGGGAGTCGAGGAGACGCTCAGGAAGCATCGGCTCAAGCCCGTCGCCGTCGTCCTCACCCACGGCCACCTCGACCATGTCGCCTCGGTCGTCCCGGTCTGCGGCGCGCACGGCGTCCCGGCATGGATCCACCCCGACGACCGCTACATGATGAGCGACCCGGAGAAGGCGCTCGGCCGGTCCATCGGCATGCCGCTCATGGGCGAGCTGACCATCGGCGAACCGGACGACGTCAAGGAGCTGACCGACGGCGCGCGGCTGGAACTGGCGGGCCTGGAACTGGGCGTGGCGCACGCGCCGGGCCATACCAAGGGGTCGGTGACGTTCAGGATGCCCGAGAGCGCGGACATCCCGTCCGTGTTCTTCTCGGGCGACCTGCTCTTCGCCGGCTCCATCGGACGCACCGACCTGCCCGGCGGTGACATGGCCGAGATGCTCGACTCGCTGGCCCGCGTGTGCCTGCCGCTCGACGACTCGACCGTGGTGCTGTCCGGCCACGGCGCCCAGACGACCATCGGCCAGGAGCGCGCCACCAACCCGTATCTGCGGCAGGTGGCGGCAGGCCTTCAAGATCGCGGCGAGGGATCGAACCCCCCTCACCGACGAGGAATGTGACGAGAGACCTCCGTGAGCACCTTCAAGGCCCCCAAGGGCACGTACGACCTGATCCCGCCGGAGAGCGCGAAGTTCCTGGCGGTACGGGAAGCCATCGCGGCCCCGTTGCGCAACTCCGGCTACGGCTACATCGAGACGCCCGGCTTCGAGAACGTGGAGCTCTTCGCGCGCGGGGTCGGTGAGTCGACCGACATCGTCACCAAGGAGATGTACGCCTTCGAGACCAAGGGCGGCGACAGGCTGGCCCTGCGCCCCGAGGGCACCGCGTCCGTCCTGCGCGCGGCACTGGAGGCCAACCTCCACAAGCTCGGCAACCTCCCGGTCAAGCTCTGGTACTCGGGCTCATACTACCGATACGAGCGCCCCCAGAAGGGCCGCTACCGCCACTTCTCGCAGGTCGGCGCCGAGGCGATCGGCGCGGAGGATCCCGCGCTCGACGCCGAGCTGATCATCCTGGCGGACCAGGCGTACCGCACGCTGGGCCTCAGGAGCTTCCGCATCCTGCTGAACTCGCTGGGCGACAAGGAATGCCGTCCGGTCTACCGAGCGGCCCTCCAGGACTTCCTCCGGGGTCTCGACCTGGACGAGGAGACGCTGCGCAGGGCCGACATCAACCCGCTGCGGGTACTGGACGACAAGCGGGACGACGTCCAGAAGCAACTGGTGGGCGCGCCGCTGCTGCGCGACTACCTGTGTGACGCGTGCAAGGCGTACCACGAGGAGGTCCGCGACCTGATCAGCGCGGCGGACGTCGCCTTCGAGGACGACCCGAAGCTGGTCCGCGGCCTGGACTACTACACGCGTACGACGTTCGAGTTCGTCCACGACGGTCTGGGCTCCCAGTCCGCGGTGGGCGGCGGAGGGCGCTACGACGGCCTGTCCGAGATGCTCGGCGGTCCCGCGCTGCCGTCCGTCGGGTGGGCGCTCGGCGTCGACCGTACGGTGCTGGCGCTCGAGGCGGAGGGCGTCGAGCTCGAACTCCCGGCCGCGACGAGCGTGTTCGCGGTGCCGCTGGGGGAGGAGGCCCGCCGGGTGCTGTTCGCGAAGGTCACGGAGCTGCGCAAGGTGGGGATCGCGGCGGACTTCTCGTACGGGGCGAAGGGGTTGAAGGGGGCGATGAAGAACGCGAACCGGAGCGGGGCGCGGTTCACGATCGTCGCCGGTGAGCGGGATCTCGCGGAGGGTGTGGTTCAGCTGAAGGACATGGAGTCCGGGGAGCAGGCTGCGGTCGGTGTGAACGAGATCGTGGCGGAGCTGGAGTCGCGGCTGGGCTGAGGGGTTCTTCGCCCCCGCCGCCCCTACCCGTCCCTCCCCGGGGACCCCCACTGGGGGCTGTGCCCCCAGAGCCCCGCTTTCCGCCCTGAAGGGGCCTCGTCCTCAAACGCCGGACGGGCTGAAGATCAGCCCGTCCGTCAACCTGGCGGGGGTCGGTTCGTTCCGACGGGCGTTTCTCATTCTTGAACGCCCACTTATGTCCACCGAACGGTGGACACGCGCCCGCGTGCGGCACAATGTCCGTGCCCGCCAACCCCCCTCTCGAAGCAACGGAACGGCGTGATGACCAAGACGACAGTGATGAAGGACGGCGTCTCCATCGACCAGCCCGATCCCCCCGCCGAGGCCTCGCGTTCCGTGGGCGGCAGCCGTGCGTTCGCCGTGATGTTGTTGCTCACCGGCGCGGCAGGGCTGCTCGCGGCGTGGGTCATCACGATCGACAAGTTCAAGCTGCTGGAAGCCAAGGTCGCGGGCACGACGTTCACACCCGGCTGCAGCCTCAACCCCGTCGTTTCCTGCGGCAGCGTGATGGAGAGCAAGCAGGCGGCCGCCTTCGGGTTCCCGAACCCGATGCTCGGCCTCGTCGCCTACGGCATCGTCATCTGTGTCGGCATGAGCCTGCTCGGCCGGGCCCGCTTCCCGCGGTGGTACTGGCTCACCTTCAATGCGGGAACCCTCTTCGGGGTCGGATTCTGCACCTGGCTGCAGTTCCAGTCCCTGTACCGGATCAACGCGCTGTGCCTGTGGTGCTCCCTGGCCTGGGTCGCGACGATCATCATGTTCTGGTACGTGACCTCGTTCAACGTCAGGAACGGCTTCATTGCCGCGCCGAAGTGGCTCCGGAGCTTCTTCGGCGAGTTCACCTGGGTCGTGCCGGTCCTGCACATCGGCATCATCGGGATGCTGGTCCTGACCCGCTGGTGGGACTTCTGGACCAGCTGACAGGGCCCGAGGGCATTGTCAGTGCGGTGACATAGGGTTTTCAGCGTGGAGCCCGACCTGTTCACCGCCGCAGCAGAAGCACGCCAGGAGAAGGACCCGTCCAGCAGCCCCCTGGCCGTGCGGATGCGCCCCCGTGTCCTCGACGAGGTCGTGGGCCAGCAGCATCTGCTGAAGCCGGGCTCACCGCTGCGCAGACTCGTCGGCGAGAGCGCGGGCGGACCGGCCGGACCGTCCTCCGTGATCCTCTGGGGGCCGCCGGGCACCGGCAAGACCACACTGGCGTACGTCGTCTCCAAGGCCACCAACAAGCGCTTCGTCGAACTGTCGGCGATCACCGCGGGCGTCAAGGAGGTCCGCGCGGTCATCGACGGGGCCCGTCGCGCGACCGGCGGCTTCGGCAAGGAGACCGTCCTCTTCCTCGACGAGATCCACCGCTTCAGCAAGGCCCAGCAGGACTCCCTGCTCCCCGCCGTCGAGAACCGCTGGGTGACCCTCATCGCGGCGACCACCGAGAACCCGTACTTCTCGGTGATCTCCCCCCTCCTCTCCCGCTCCCTCCTCCTCACCCTCGAACCCCTCACGGACGACGACCTGCGCGGTCTGCTGCGCCGGGCGCTCACCGACGAGCGCGGCCTCAAGAACGCCGTCGCCCTGCCCGAGGACACCGAGGAACACCTGCTGCGGATCGCCGGCGGAGACGCCCGCCGGGCCCTGACCGCCCTGGAGGCCGCCGCCGGAGCCGCGCTCGACAAGGGCGACGCGGACATCACCCTCCAGACCCTGGAGGAGACCGTCGACCGGGCGGCCGTGAAGTACGACCGCGACGGCGACCAGCACTACGACGTTGCCAGCGCCCTCATCAAGTCCATCCGCGGGTCCGACGTCGACGCCGCCCTGCACTACCTCGCCCGCATGATCGAGGCCGGCGAGGACCCCCGTTTCATCGCCCGCCGTCTGATGATCTCCGCCAGCGAGGACATCGGCCTCGCCGATCCGAACGCCCTGCCGATAGCCGTCGCCGCCGCGCAGGCCGTCGCCATGATCGGCTTCCCGGAGGCCGCCCTCACCCTCAGCCACGCCACCATCGCGCTCGCCCTGGCCCCCAAGTCCAATGCCGCGACCATGGCCATCGGCGCCGCCATGGAGGACGTACGCAAGGGCCACGCGGGCCCCGTGCCGATGCATCTGCGCGACGGGCACTACAAGGGCGCCGCCAAACTCGGCCACGCGCAGGGGTACGTCTACCCGCACGACCTGCCCGAGGGAATCGCCGAGCAGCAGTACGCGCCGGAGGAGCTCAAGGACCGTACGTACTACGAACCGACCCGGCACGGAGCCGAGGCCCGGTACGCGGACGCGGTCGAGTGGACCAGGAAACACCTCGGTCGAAAGCGGTCCTGAGCAGCCTGTAGAATCCTGCCCAGTGCTGCGTCCCGTGTCCGACTCCGGTCGGCGCCTCAGGCGGGACATCCAGCCGGATCTTCTGATCCAGGAGCGTCGCGCACCTTCGTAGGTGTCGCGGGCAGCCCACCACCACCCCGGGTTCCGGGACCGGTCGGTGGGCCGTTCGTGTGCTGCACGTATGTGCCCAGCACAGGGGAACGGCTGCCTGGCGAGTCCCTCGTGGACCTGCCGGGAATCCCCGGCTGCGGATGCGACCTCCCGTAACCCTGAGGCAGCCGAAAAGGAAAAGGAAAAGAAGTGGCGAACCAGTCCCGCCCCAAGGTCAAGAAGTCGCGTGCCCTCGGCATCGCGCTGACCCCGAAGGCCGTCAAGTACTTCGAGGCCCGTCCCTACCCGCCGGGTGAGCACGGTCGTGGCCGCAAGCAGAACTCGGACTACAAGGTCCGTCTGCTGGAGAAGCAGCGTCTGCGCGCGCAGTACGACGTGTCCGAGCGCCAGCTCGTCCGCGCCTACGAGCGTGCCGCCAAGACGCAGGGCAAGACCGGTGAGGCCCTGGTCATCGAGCTGGAGCGCCGTCTCGACGCCCTGGTTCTGCGTTCGGGCATCGCCCGCACGATCTACCAGGCCCGCCAGATGGTCGTTCACGGCCACATCGAGGTCAACGGCGGCAAGGTCGACAAGCCGTCGTTCCGTGTCCGTCCCGACGACGTCGTGATGGTCCGCGAGCGCAGCCGCAACAAGACGCTGTTCGAGGTCGCCCGCGCCGGTGGCTTCGCCCCCGACGGTGAGACCCCGCGCTACCTGCAGGTGAACCTCGGCGCCCTGGCCTTCCGCCTGGACCGCGAGCCGAACCGCAAGGAGATCCCGGTGATCTGCGACGAGCAGCTCGTCGTCGAGTACTACGCCCGCTGATCCAGCGGTCGTCGTACCTGGTACCACCGGCTTCGCGCCTCGGCCCGTCGTCTTCCCCGCCCGCAACGGCGGGGGAGCGGCGGGTTTTCGCGTACGGCACCCCGCGTGCGACCACGGCCCCGGCAGGCTCCGTCCGGGTACGGAGAGCCGTCCCCGGCGCGATAGGGTCGGCAGCGACTGAAGTACCCCCAGAACTCAAGTGATCCACGAGCGCAGAGAGCGGTGCGGTGTGACCGGTGGAGAGGTTGCCGGGCTCCTGGTGGCCGTCTTCTGGGCGATCCTGGTCTCCTTCCTCGCCGTGGCGCTGGTGAGGCTGGCCCAGACGCTCAGGGCGACCACCAAGCTGGTCGCGGAGGTGACGGAACAGGCCGTGCCGCTGCTGGCCGACGCCTCCCAGGCCGTGCGTTCCGCACAGACCCAGATCAACCGGGTGGACGCCATCGCCACCGATGTCCAGGAAGTCACCTCCAACGCGTCGGCGCTCTCCACCACCGTCGCCTCGACCTTCGGCGGCCCGCTCGTCAAGGTCGCCGCGTTCGGATACGGCGTACGCCGGGCGATGAGCCGCACCAGGACCGACGACGCGCCCGCCCCCGAACGGGCCCGGCGCACGGTGGTCGTCGGCCGCACCGTACCGGCCCCGAAGGGGCAAAAGCGCCGCAGGCAGAAGGGCTGAACCCCGCCATGTTCCGCCGTACGTTCT
Organism: Streptomyces sp. ME02-8801-2C; assembly: GCF_033793965.1. Lineage (NCBI taxonomy): Bacteria > Bacillati > Actinomycetota > Actinomycetes > Kitasatosporales > Streptomycetaceae > Streptomyces > Streptomyces sp. ME02-8801-2C. The sequence continues at coordinate 469,295 of NZ_JARAXP010000007.1, forward strand.
GGTTCACCGCGGGTGCCGCGGCCGGTGTGTGGGCCACCACCAAGGTCAACCGCAAGATCAAGCAGCTGACCCCCGAGCACCTGGCCGCGCAGGCCGCCAACAAGGCGATCGAGGCCGGCCACCGCGTCAAGGACTTCGCCCTCGACGTACGGGCCGGGATGGCCCAGCGCGAGGCCGAGCTGGGTGAGGCCCTCGGGATCGCCGGGCCCCCCAGCCGCGCTCTGCCCCCGCAACGGCGGTTCGCCGCCCTCGACCGCGGGTCGGAAAACCTGAAGCACGATGAGAAGCACTACGGGATGCTGGACAACACCCACCCGTACAACCGGAATGAGGACCACTGATGGAGTCGGCTGAAATTCGTCGCCGCTGGCTGAGCTTCTACGAGGAGCGCGGTCACACCGTTGTCCCTTCGGCGTCGCTCATCGCGGACGACCCGACTCTCCTCCTGGTCCCCGCCGGCATGGTCCCCTTCAAGCCGTACTTCCTCGGCGAGGTCAAGCCACCGTGGTCGCGCGCCACCAGCGTGCAGAAGTGCGTCCGCACGCCCGACATCGAAGAGGTCGGCAAGACCACCCGGCACGGCACGTTCTTCCAGATGTGCGGCAACTTCTCCTTCGGCGACTACTTCAAGGAAGGCGCCATCACCTACGCCTGGGAGCTGCTCACCTCGCCCCAGGACAAGGGCGGTTACGGGCTCGACCCGGAGCGCCTGTGGATCACGGTCTACCTGGACGACGACGAGGCCGAGACGATCTGGCGCGACAAGATCGGTGTCCCCGCCGAGCGCATCCAGCGCCTCGGCAAGAAGGACAACTACTGGTCCATGGGCGTCCCCGGACCCTGCGGACCCTGCTCCGAGATCAACTACGACCGTGGCCCCGAGTTCGGCGTCGAGGGCGGCCCGGCCGTCAACGACGAGCGGTACGTGGAGATCTGGAACCTCGTCTTCATGCAGTACGAGCGGGGCGAGGGCACCTCGAAGGAGGACTTCGAGATCCTCGGCGACCTGCCGAGCAAGAACATCGACACGGGCCTGGGCCTCGAGCGCCTCGCCATGATTCTGCAGGGCGTGCAGAACATGTACGAGATCGACACCTCCATGGCCGTCATCAACAAGGCCACCGAGCTGACGGGCGTCCGCTACGGCGACGCCCACGCCTCGGACGTGTCCCTGCGCGTGGTCACCGACCACATGCGTACGTCCGTGATGCTCATCGGTGACGGCGTCTCGCCCGGCAACGAGGGCCGCGGCTACGTGTTGCGCCGCATCATGCGCCGCGCCATCCGCAACATGCGTCTGCTGGGCGCCACCGGCCTGGTGGTCCAGGACCTCATCGATGTCGTGATCGCGATGATGGGCCAGCAGTACCCGGAGCTGGTCACCGACCGCGAGCGCATCGAGAAGGTCGCCCTCGCCGAGGAGGCCGCCTTCCTCAAGACGCTGAAGGCCGGCACCAACATCCTCGACACCGCCGTCACCGAGACCAAGCAGTCCGGCGGCAGCGTTCTCGCCGGTGACAAGGCCTTCCTGCTCCACGACACCTGGGGCTTCCCGATCGACCTCACCCTCGAAATGGCCGCCGAACAGGGCCTTTCCGTGGACGAGGACGGCTTCCGGCGCCTGATGAAAGAGCAGCGGGAGCGCGCCAAGGCCGACGCCAAGGCCAAGAAGACCGGTCACGCCGACATGGGCGCCTACCGTGAGATCGCCGACGCCGCCGGTGAGACCGAGTTCGTCGGGTACGACCGTACCGAGGGCGAGTCCACGGTCGTCGGCATCCTTGTCGACGGCGTCTCCTCCCCGGCCGCCACCGAGGGCGACGAGGTCGAGATCGTCCTCGACCGCACCCCGTTCTACGCCGAGGGCGGCGGCCAGATCGGCGACACCGGCCGCATCAGGATCGACACCGGTGCCGTCATCGAGATCCGCGACTGCCAGAAGCCGGTTCCCGGTGTGTACGTCCACAAGGGCGTCGTCCAGGTCGGCGAGGTGACCGTCGGCGCCAAGGCCCAGGCCGCCATCGACGTGCGCCGACGCAAGGCCATCGCCCGCGCCCACTCGGCCACCCACCTCACCCACCAGGCCCTGCGTGACGCCCTCGGCCCGACGGCCGCCCAGGCCGGTTCCGAGAACCAGCCCGGCCGCTTCCGCTTCGACTTCGGTTCCCCGTCCGCCGTACCGACGGCCGTGATGACCGACGTCGAGCAGCAGATCAACGAGGTGCTCGCCCGCGACCTGGACGTGCACGCCGAGATCCTCAGCCTCGACGAGGCCAAGAAGCAGGGCGCCATCGCCGAGTTCGGCGAGAAGTACGGCGAGCGCGTGCGCGTCGTGACGATCGGCGACTTCTCCAAGGAGCTGTGCGGCGGTACCCACGTCCACAACACCGCCCAGCTCGGCCTGGTCAAGCTGCTCGGCGAATCGTCCATCGGTTCGGGTGTCCGGCGTATCGAGGCCCTGGTCGGTGTGGACGCCTACAACTTCCTGGCCCGGGAGCACACGGTCGTCGCCCAGCTCCAGGAGCTGGTCAAGGGCCGTCCCGAGGAGCTTCCGGAGAAGGTCTCCGCCATGCTCGGCAAGCTGAAGGACGCCGAGAAGGAGATCGAGAAGTTCCGCGCCGAGAAGGTTCTCCAGGCCGCCGCCGGTCTCGCCCAGGGCGCCAAGGACGTACGCGGTGTCGCTGTCGTCACCGGCCAGGTGCCGGACGGCACGACCCCGGACGACCTGCGCAGGCTGGTCCTTGACGTGCGGGGCCGTATCTCCGGTGACCGGGCCGCCGTCGTCGCCCTGTTCACCGTGGCGAACGGCAAGCCGCTGACGGTCATCGCCACCAACGAGGCCGCCCGCGAGCGCGGTCTCAAGGCGGGCGACCTGGTTCGTACGGCTGCCAAGACCCTCGGTGGTGGCGGTGGCGGCAAGCCGGACGTCGCCCAGGGCGGTGGCCAGAACCCGGCCGCCGTCGGCGAGGCCGTCGACGCCGTCGAGCGCCTTGTGGCGGAAACGGCCAAGTGAGCGGCGACGGAAACACCCTGCGCCGCGGCCGTCGACTCGCGATCGACGTCGGGGACGCCCGGATCGGGGTCGCCTCGTGCGACCCCGACGGGATCCTCGCCACCCCGGTGGAGACGGTCCCGGGCAGGGACGTTCCCGCAGCTCAGCGCCGGTTGAAGCAACTCGTCGACGAGTACGAACCCATCGAGGTCGTCGTCGGCCTCCCTCGCTCCCTCAAGGGGGGCGAGGGCCCCGCCGCCGTGAAGGTCCGCGGCTTCGCCCAGGAGCTGGCCCGCCTGATCGCACCCGTCCCGGTGCGCCTGGTGGACGAGCGCATGACGACGGTGACGGCCAGTCAGGGACTGCGCGCATCGGGCGTGAAATCGAAAAAGGGCAGATCGGTCATTGACCAGGTCGCAGCCGTGATCATCCTCCAACAGGCCCTGGAATCAGAACGAGTGTCAGGTAAAGCACCTGGCGAGGGCATCGAAGTGGTCATCTGATCGCGATACGGTAACGTTCCGCGCGATTGTGGCTCTGTTCGAACAGTAGCCGCACAGTAAGAGGCGGAACGGTAGCGGCGATGTGGGGGCCGCGTGATCGGCCGCCTCGCGGCTCTAGGGGATTGATGACTGAGTATGGCCGGGGCCAAGGCTCCGAACCGTGGCATCCGGAGGACCCGTTGTACGGGGACGGCGGATGGGAAGGACAGCAGGCCCAGGCCGGCCAGTCCTCCTACGACGGCCAGCCGCAGCACTACCCGCAGCAGCCGCAGCAGCAGTACGGCGAGTGGAGCGCCGACGGCCAGCAGGCCGCCTATGACCAGGCGCAGCAGCAGTACGCGCCCCAGCAGTATCCGCAGCAGTACCAGCAGCACCCCCAGCATCAGCAGCAGTACCCGCAGCAGTACGGCGAGCAGGCCCAGCAGCAGTACGTCGATCAGGGCCGGCAGCAGTACGCGAACGGAGGCTGGGGCAACGGCCAGCAGGCGCAGGTCCCGTACCCGGCCGATCCCACGGACCCGTACGCCCAGCAGGCTGCCGCCGCGTACGGCGGGCAGCAGCAGCCCGACTACTACGGCACCCCCGACGCGTATCCCCCGCCGGAGCCGCCGGCCAGGCGCCGTGCGGAGCCGGAACCCCAGCCGGAGCCGGACCCGGAGCCGCAGACAGGCTGGGACCCGGGTCCCGACCAGGGCGAGCACGCCTTCTTCGCGGGCGGCGACGATGGCGACGAGCCCGACGACGAGGCGGAGGGGCGCCGGGATCGTGGCTCGCGGAAGGGTCGGGACGGCGGCAAGGGCGACAAGAGCGAGAAAGGCGGTAAGGGCGGCAAGAGCAAGAAGGGCCGCAGCGGAACCGCCTGCCTGATCGTCGTCCTGGTGTTCGGCGGTGGCATCGCCGGAATCGGATATTTCGGGTACCAGTTCTACCAAAATCGTTTCGGCGCTCCTCCGGACTTCACCGGCGACGGCACGAGTGCGACGGTGACCGTCGAGATCGCCAAGGGCGCGGGCGGCTACGAGATCGCGCAGGCGCTGAAGGAGAAAGGTGTCATCGCGAGTGTCGACGCCTTCGTCACCGCGCAGGCGAACAATCCGGACGGGAAAAAGATTCAGGCCGGCGTCTATGTCCTGAACAAGGAGATGTCCGCCAAGAGTGCCGTCGCGCTGATGCTCAATCCCAAGAGCCAGGACAATATGATCGTCGCTCCCGGGCGGCGCAATGTTCAGGTCTACAAGGCCATCGACGAAAAACTCGGACTTCCCGCGGGTACCACCGCGAAGGTCGCCAAGAAGGACTACAAGAGTTTCGGCCTGCCGGACTGGGCGAACGACAACAAGGAAATCAAGGACCCGCTTGAAGGTTTCCTCTACCCGACGACCTATCCGGCAGCCAAGGGGATGAAACCCGCCGAAGTCCTGAAGGAAATGGTCGCGGCGGCCACCGCCAAGTACGCCTCGCTCGACCTCGAAGCGAAGGCCAAGGAGCTCAAGCTCGACGGCCCACTCCAGGTCATCACGGTTGCGAGCCTCGTGGAGGCGGAGGGCAAGACCAGTGACGACTACCGCAAGATGGCGGAAGTTGTCTACAACCGTATCGATTATTCGAACCCCGAAACCTATGGGGCCGTGCAATTCGACTCCACCTACAACTATGCGAAGAACCAGAGCAATATCGACATCAGTGAGTCGGAGATCAAGGGCAACAAGGACCCGTACAACACGTACACCAACAAGGGTCTGCCGCCCGGCCCGATCGGAAACCCGGGCGATGTGGCGATGAAGGCGGCGCTGAATCCGACCCACGACGGCTGGTACTACTTCGTGGCGACCGACGGCGTGAGCAAGACCGAGTTCGCCAAGACGCACGACGCATTCCTCAAGCTCAAGGACAAGTTCGATGCAAGAACGGGCCGCTGACTCCCGCCGGGCAGCCGTGCTCGGTTCCCCCATCGCCCACTCCCTTTCCCCGGTACTGCACCGAGCCGCCTACGACGCACTGGGGCTCACCGGCTGGACCTACGACCGCTTCGAGGTCGACGAGTCGGGGCTGGCGGAGTTCCTGGGCGGCCTCGGGCCCGAGTGGGCGGGACTCTCGCTCACGATGCCCCTGAAGCGGGCGGTCATCCCGCTGCTCGACGAGGTCAGCGAGACGGCCGCGTCGGTGGAGGCCGTCAACACGGTCGTGTTCGACGTGGACGGTCGGCGCGTCGGCGACAACACTGACATCCCCGGGATCGTGGGCGCCCTGCGCGAGCACGGCATCGAACAGGTCGACTCCGCCGCGATCCTCGGTGCCGGCGCCACCGCCTCCTCCGCTCTCGCCGCCCTTACCCGGATCTGCACCGGCGAGGTCGTCGTGTACGTCCGCAGCGAGGCGCGGGGCGCCGAGATGCGGCAGTGGGGCGAGCGGCTCGACATCGAGGTCCGTACGGCGGACTGGGCGGACGCGGCCCGAGCGCTGCACGCCCCGCTGGTGATCGCGACCACCCCGGCCGGTGCGACGGACGAGCTGTCCCACGCGGTCCCGGAACGGCCCGCGACCCTCTTCGACGTGCTCTACCACCCCTGGCCGACCGATCTGGCGGCCCGCTGGTCGGCGTACGGCGGCGCGGTCGTCAGCGGACTCGACCTGCTCGTGCACCAGGCGGTGCTCCAGGTGGAACAGATGACCGGCTGCGTCCAGGCCCCGCTGGGCGCCATGCGCAGGGCCGGCGAGAAGGCACTCGCCGACCGCTGACCCGACACCACGCCGCGTCCGGTTGCTGGACCGCCGATCGGGTATTCGGCCCGGACGTGGGAGGATCGGAAGGTGGCGGGCCTGGGCCGCGCACCCGGTCACGCCGACGCCGTACGCGAGGACGCGCGTACGCAGGCAGCACCAGGGCGCGAGTATGAGGAGCACCGTTGAGCAGGTTGCGCTGGTTGACCGCGGGGGAGTCCCACGGTCCCGCTCTTGTCGCGACGTTGGAGGGCCTTCCCGCCGGCGTGCCGATCACCACGGAGCTGGTGGCGGACCATCTGGCGCGGCGGCGGCTCGGCTATGGGCGCGGTGCCCGGATGAAGTTCGAGCAGGACGAGATCACGTTCCTCGGCGGTGTGCGGCACGGTCTGTCGATGGGTTCGCCGGTCGCGGTGATGGTCGGCAACACCGAGTGGCCCAAGTGGGAGCAGGTGATGGCGGCCGACCCGGTGGATCCGGAGATCCTGGCCGGACTCGCCCGCAACGCCCCGCTGACCCGCCCCCGTCCCGGCCACGCCGACCTCGCCGGGATGCAGAAGTACGGCTTCGAGGAGGCCCGCCCGATCCTGGAGCGCGCCTCCGCGCGTGAGACGGCCGCCCGGGTCGCGCTGGGCGCGGTGGCCCGCTCGTTCCTGAAGGCGGCCGTCGGCATCGAGATCGTCTCGCACGTCGTCGAACTGGCGGCGGCGAAGGCGCCCTACGGTGTCTACCCCAAGCCCTCCGACGTCGAGAAGCTGGACGCCGACCCCGTGCGCTGCCTCGACGCGGACGCCTCGAAGGCGATGGTTGCGGAGATCGACCAGGCCCACAAGGACGGCGACACCCTGGGCGGTGTGGTCGAGGTGCTGGCGTACGGCGTGCCCGTGGGCCTCGGCTCGCACGTGCACTGGGACCGGCGCCTCGACGCCCGGCTGGCCGCCGCGCTGATGGGTATCCAGGCCATCAAGGGCGTCGAGGTCGGTGACGGCTTCGACCTCGCGCGCGTGCCCGGCTCGAAGGCGCACGACGAGATCCTCGCCACCGACGACGGCATCCGCCGTGCCACCGGGCGTTCCGGTGGCACCGAGGGCGGTCTGTCCACGGGTGAGCTGCTGCGGGTGCGAGCGGCGATGAAGCCGATCGCGACCGTTCCGCGTGCCCTGAAGACCGTCGACGTCGTCACCGGAGAGGCGACGCAGGCCCATCACCAGCGCTCCGACGTGTGCGCGGTCCCGGCCGCCGGCATCGTCGCCGAAGCGATGGTGGCCCTCGTCCTGGCCGACGCGGTGGTGGAGAAGTTCGGCGGCGACAGCGTGCCCGAGACGCGCCGCAACGTGGAGTCCTACCTCGAACACCTGATCGTCCGGTGAGCGCGGTGCAGATTGTGCTGGTCGGGCCGATGGGTGTCGGCAAGTCCACCGTCGGACGGCTGCTGGCCGAACGCCTCGACAGCGCGTACCGGGACACGGACGACGACATCGTCGCCGAGCAGGGCCGCACGATCGCGGACATCTTCGTCGACGAGGGCGAGCCGGCCTTCCGGGCGATCGAGAAGCAGGCAGTCCAGCGGGCGCTGGCCGAGCACGACGGCGTACTCGCCCTCGGCGGCGGCTCGATCCTCGACGAGGACACCCGCGAGCTGCTGGCGGGACACCGGGTCGTGTACCTCTCGATGGACGTGGAGGAAGCGGTTCAGCGCACCGGCCTGAACGCGGCCCGACCACTGCTGGCGGTCAATCCGCGCCGGCAGTGGCGTGAGCTGATGGAGGCCCGCCGCCATCTGTACACGGAGGTCGCAGACGCGGTCGTCTCCACCGATGGCCGCACGCCCGAAGAGGTCACCCAAGCCGTCCTGGACGCACTGGAGTTGAAGTCAGCATGAGCAGCGAGTCAGTGACGCGGATCCAGGTCGGCGGCACGGCGGGCAGCGAGCCGTACGAGGTCCTGATCGGCCGCCAGCTCCTAGAGGAGCTGGGCGGGTTGATCGGGTCCAACGCACAGCGGGTGGCGGTGATCCACCCCGAGGCGCTGGCCGAGACGGGCGAGGCGTTGCGCGCGGACCTGGCGGGTCAGGGCTTCGAGACGGTGGCCATTCAGGTGCCGAACGCGGAGGAGGCCAAGACGGCGGAGGTGGCCGCGTACTGCTGGAAGGCGCTCGGGCAGTCCGGCTTCACGCGTACCGACGTCATCGTGGGTGTCGGGGGCGGGGCGACCACCGACCTGGCCGGCTTCGTCGCGGCGACCTGGCTGCGCGGGGTGCGCTGGATCGCGATCCCGACGACGGTGCTGGCGATGGTGGACGCGGCGGTCGGTGGCAAGACCGGCATCAACACGGCCGAGGGCAAGAACCTGGTCGGTGCCTTCCACCCGCCGGCCGGGGTGCTGTGCGACCTGGCCGCGCTGGACTCGCTCCCGGTCAACGACTACGTGTCGGGGCTCGCGGAGATCATCAAGGCCGGTTTCATCGCCGACCCGGTGATCCTGGAGCTGATCGAGTCCGACCCGCAGGCCGCCCGCACCCCGGCCGGTCCGCACACCGCCGAGCTGATCGAGCGGTCGATCAAGGTGAAGGCGGAGGTCGTCTCCTCGGACCTGAAGGAGTCGGGTCTGCGCGAGATCCTCAACTACGGGCACACGCTGGCCCACGCGATCGAGAAGAACGAGCGCTACCAGTGGCGGCACGGCGCGGCCGTCTCCGTCGGTATGCACTTCGCGGCCGAACTGGGGCGCCTGGCCGGGCGGTTGGACGACGCGACGGCCGACCGCCACCGTACGGTCCTGGAGTCCGTCGGCCTGCCGCTGCACTACCGCTACGACCAGTGGCCCAAGCTGCTGGAGACGATGAAGGTCGACAAGAAGTCGCGGGGCAATCTGCTGCGCTTCATCGTCCTGGACGGACTGGCCAAACCGACCGTCCTGGAGGGACCCGATCCGGCCGTTCTCCTCGCGGCCTACGGCGAAGTGGGGGAGTAGCTCCCCGCTCGGGCGCTTGGCCCGATTCGCCTGTGGCGACGGGCACTTCGGGCCGTCCCGGGCCGTTCACCAAACGACGGCCCGGGACGGTACCGTTCACTGGCGAGCGGGGTCCGTGCCCCGTCGGCCAGCGCGAATCGCCTGTACGAGATGGAGTGGCACCGGATGCAGCACGCAGTGGGGTCTCCGCTGCCGCCGCCCCACCAGCCGGGGCAAGGACCGGGCGCCGACTGGTCGTCGGCCGCCCCGCACGCGGGGCAGCAACACCCGGGCGCGCACCCGCCGGCACCGGTCTACACCGGGGGAGCACCATCCGGGCCGGGTCCGCAGGCGCCGCAGCATCCGCCTGTCCCACAGCACGCTCCCGTGCCGCAGCACGCCCCCGTCCCGCAGCACGTGCCGGTGCCGCCCGCGCACGACACGACCGGCCATGTGCAGCTGCCCCAGGGCGACTTCGTCCCCACGCCGGGACCGCCGCCCGCCACCGGGCCCGTCGACCCCGCCGCCGCGCCCCTCGCCGTGCTGCTGATCGGCCCCGCCGGTGCCGGGAAGACGAGCGTCGCGAAGTACTGGGCGGACCATCGCCGGGTGCCCACCGCGCACATCAGCCTCGACGACGTACGCGAATGGGTCCGCTCGGGGTTCGCCGACCCGCAGTCGGGATGGAACGACCACTCGGAGGCGCAGTACCGCCTCGCCCGACGCACCTGCGGCTTCGCCGCGCGGAACTTCCTGGCCAACGGCATCTCGTGCATCCTCGACGACGCGGTGTTCCCCGATCGTCCGGTTGTCGGCCTCGGCGGGTGGAAGCGGCACGTGGGGCCCGGTCTGCTCCCGGTGGTGCTGCTGCCCGGTCTGGAGGTCGTCCTCGAGCGCAACGCCGAGCGTTCCGGCAACCGGCGGCTCACGGACGAGGAGGTTGCCCGCATCCATGGGCGGATGGCGGGCTGGTACGGCTCCGGGCTTCCGATCATCGACAACTCGCAGCTCGATGTTCCCGCGACGGCTCGGGTGCTGGACGACGTCCTCGCGCGGCTGCTGGCCAGCCCGCCGAAGTGGTAGCGCAGGGTACGCGTGCTGCCAGGCCTGCGCCTGCGGGATCCTTCACGGGGCGGGGTGGGCCGAAGGAGTGGTCGCCCCCGCCGCCCTTACCCGTCCCATCCCTGGGGGCTGCGCCCCCAGACCCCCCTTTTCGCGCTGAACGCGCTCGTCCTCGAACGCCGGACGGGCTGGTTGGTCAGCCCCTCCGGCGTTTGAGGAGCGGTGCGGGGCGGAGCCCCCGTTCGGCCCTCCCCGACCGGCGCCAGCCCTGCTGCGCTCTTACGCTCGGGGCATGTCAGAGGTGTACGCGGCGCGCAGAGCGCGGCTTCGGGAGCGGTGTCACGCGGGCGGCAGTGCGGGAGCCTTGGTCTCCCGAGCCGCCAATGTGCGGTATCTCGCGGGCGCCGCCCCGCAGGGAGCCGTACTGCTGCTGGGAAAACGCGAGGACCTGCTCGTGTGCGCGGGGCCCGAGGGCAGCCGTCCCGACGGGGCGCTGCGCGTGCACGCGCTGTCCGCGCCCGGCGGCGATCCGGCCGTCGCCGCCGCCGATCTCGCCGCCGCGCAGGGCACCGAGTCCCTGGCCGTCGAGGAGCACCATCTGACCGTGACGCGGCACCGGGCCATCGGCTCGGTCGCCCCCCGGCTGCGTCTCGCCGACCTCGGTGGCGCGGTGGAGCAGCTCCGCGTGGTCAAGGACGAGGAGGAGATCGCCTGTCTGCGGATCGCCGCCGAGATCGCCGACCAGGCACTCGGCGAGCTGCTGGAGTCGATTCTCGTCGGGCGTACGGAAAGACACCTCGCCCTGGAACTCGAGCGGCGGCTCGTCGATCACGGCGCCGACGGCCCCGCCTTCGCGACCGCCGTCGCGACCGGGCCCCACTCCGGCCGCCGGGGGCACCGGCCCACGGATCGGCGGGTGGAAGAAGGAGACTTCCTCTCTGTCTGTCTCGGCGCCGTGTATCGCGGATACCGCTGTGAAATCGGCCGCACATTCGTCATCGGGACCTCGCCGGCCGACTGGCAGATCGAGCTCTACGACCTCGTCTTCGCAGCCCAGCGCGCCGGACGCGAGGCACTGGCACCCGGCGCCGCCTACCGCGACGTGGACCGCGCGGCACGCCAGGTTCTGGACTCCGCGGGGTACGTCGACCGCCTTTCGGAGCTCTCCGGACACGGTGTGGGCCTCGAAATCGAGGAGGAGCCGCAGCTCGCCCCCGCAGCCATGGGTAAACTGGACGCTTGCGTGCCGGTCACCGTCGAACCGGGGGTCCACCTCCCGGGCCGGGGCGGTGTCCGGATCGATGACACGCTCGTCGTACGCCCTGAGGCGGACGGCGGACCCGAGCTACTTACCATCACGACCAAGGAACTGCTCGCGCTCTAGCTTCGAGCTGTCGCGTCTGCCCCGGGGTCGTCCACGTCAGTCCAGGAGATTCCGCAACCGTGGCTTCCACGAACGACCTCAAGAACGGCCTGGTGCTCAAGCTCGACGGGGGCCAGCTCTGGTCCGTCGTCGAGTTCCAGCACGTCAAGCCCGGCAAGGGCCCGGCCTTCGTGCGCACCAAGCTCAAGAACGTGCTCTCCGGCAAGGTCGTCGACAAGACGTTCAACGCCGGCGTCAAGGTCGAGACGGCCACTGTCGACAAGCGTGACATGCAGTTCTCCTACATGGACGGCGAGTACTTCGTCTTCATGGACATGGAGACGTACGACCAGCTCATGGTGGACCGCAAGGCCGTCGCCGACGCCGCCAACTTCCTGATCGAGGGCTTCACGGCCACGGTCGCGCAGCACGAGGGCGAGGTGCTCTTCGTCGAGCTGCCGGCCGCCGTCGAGCTCGTGGTCCAGGAGACCGAGCCGGGTGTCCAGGGCGACCGCTCCACGGGCGGCACCAAGCCGGCCACGCTGGAGACGGGCCACCAGATCCAGGTCCCGCTCTTCATCACCACTGGTGAGAAGATCAAGGTCGACACGCGTACGAGTGACTACCTCGGCCGGGTGAACAGCTAACCGTGGCTGCCCGCAACACGGCCCGCAAGCGTGCCTTCCAGATCCTCTTCGAGGGCGACCAGCGCGGGGTCGATGTCCAGACGGTCCTCGGGGACTGGATCCGGCTGTCCCATGCCGATACCCGCCAGCCCCCGGTCAGCGAGTACACGATGCAGCTCGTCGAGGGGTACGCGCAGCACGCCAAGCGCATCGACGAGCTGATCGCGCAGTACTCGGTCGGCTGGACGCTCGACAGGATGCCGGTCGTCGACCGCAACATCCTGCGCCTCGGCGCCTACGAGCTGATCTGGGTCGACGAGACCCCGGACGCGGTCGTCCTCGACGAGATGGTGCAGCTGGCCAAGGAGTTCTCCACGGACGAGTCGCCCTCGTTCGTGAACGGCCTCCTCGGCCGGTTCAAGGACCTGAAGTCCTCGCTTCGCCGCGAATAGCTCCGCTGGATACGCCGGGGAACTGCGGTCGTATGTGATGTGCGGGCCGCCTGTGGCTGATCGCGCAGTTCCCCGCGCCCCTTCGGGCGCGGACTCGCCGGAGGGCCCACAGCGACACGCTGTGGGCCCTCCGCGTTCACCTGTGCCTCTGAGGCCCTCCAGGCCCGCGGAACGCCGCCGGGGTGGCCCGAACCCTTAGGTTCCGGCCACCCCGGCGGCACGTTTCTGCTCAACGGCTGAAAGCCGTCGGGCTCAGTTCTCCTCGTGGGAGACGGCGCGGCGCGCGTCCGCGTCCAGAACGCCCCAGCTGATCAGCTGCTCGGTCAGGACCGAGGGCGACTGGTCGTAGATGACGGCGAGGGTGCGCAGGTCGTCCTGGCGGATCGACAGCACCTTGCCGTTGTAGTCGCCGCGCTGGGACTGGATCGTCGCGGCATAGCGCTGCAGGGGGCCCGCCTTCTCGGCCGGCACATGGGCCAGCCGCTCAAGGTCGAGCACGAGCTTCGGCGGCGGCTCGGCGGCCCCGCCCGGCGTGGTGCCCGGCAGCAGCTCCTGCACGGGAACCCCGTAGAAATCCGCCAGCTCGGCGAGGCGCTGCACGGTCACGGCACGGTCGCCGCGCTCGTACGAACCGACCACGACCGCCTTCCAGCGTCCCTGGGACTTCTCCTCGACACCGTGGAGGGAAAGGCCCTGCTGGGTGCGGATCGCCCGGAGCTTGGCCCCGAGCTGTTTGGCGTATTCGCTGGACATATAGCTCCCGGACACAGTGTCGACGTGCGGACGAGCCGCGCGGCTGGTGACTCACTGTGAGGTTACGCAGCGTTACTCTTCCCCGTCAAGCCGAATGGTCCCGCCCGACCCTTCCGTACGGGACGACGTGCGGTTACGGCAGTCGGGTGACCTCTGACGCCCATGCGGTGATCAGGTGCGTTGCGCGGACTGGTACCGTGGATGGCGCAATTCCGACGTCCTTTAATGATCCGTCCCGTGAGGCGGAGAAGGAGGTCCGTTTCGTATGGACTCAGAGCAGGACAAGCAGCAGTACGAGGCCGACGCGCGGCCCGTGCTGGAAGCCCCCGACATCGCGCGGGTGCTGACCCGCATCGCCCACGAGATCGTCGAACGCGCCAAGGGCGCCGACGACGTGGTGCTCCTCGGCATTCCGACCCGGGGCGTCTTCCTCGCCCAGCGGCTCGCCGCCAAGCTGGCGGAGATCACCGACCGCAAGATCCCGGTCGGTTCGCTCGACATCACCATGTACCGCGACGACCTGCGCATGCACCCGCCGCGCGCGCTGGCCCGCACCGACATCCCCGGTGACGGCCTCGACGGCAGACTGGTCGTCCTCGTCGACGACGTGCTCTTCTCCGGCCGCACCATCCGTGCCGCCCTCGACGCCCTGAACGACCTCGGGCGCCCGCGCGCGGTGCAGCTGGCGGTCCTCGTCGACCGTGGACACCGCGAACTGCCCATCCGTGCCGACTACGTCGGCAAGAACCTCCCCACGTCGCTGCGGGAGACGGTCAAGGTCCAGCTCGCCGAGGAGGACGGTCGGGACACCGTGCTGCTCGGTGCGAAGCAGACCGCCCAGCAGTAGCACGCGCGCGTGCGGTCCCGCGCCGTACGCCACCCCGCGATGCCCCTGCCTGCCCGGAATCTCCTGAACTTCCTTACGGAGCCTGAAAGATGCAGCGTCATCTCATCTCGGCCGCCGACCTCACCCGCGACGACGCCGTCCTGATCCTCGACACCGCCGAGGAGATGGCCCGGGTCGCCGACCGGCCGATCAAGAAACTGCCGACCCTGCGCGGCCGTACTGTGGTCAACCTCTTCTTCGAGGACTCGACACGGACCCGGATCTCCTTCGAGGCCGCGGAGAAGCGTCTGTCCGCGGACGTCATCAACTTCACCGCCAAGGGATCGAGCGTCTCCAAGGGCGAGTCCCTGAAGGACACCGCCCAGACCCTCGAGGCCATGGGTGTCGACGCCGTCGTCATTCGGCACGGCGCCTCGGGCGCCCCCTACCGGCTCGCCACCTCCGGCTGGATCGACGCGGCCGTCATCAACGCCGGCGACGGCACCCACCAGCACCCCACGCAGGCCCTGCTCGACGCCTTCACCATGCGCCGCCGACTGGTCGGCCGGGACGCGGGCATCGGCCAGGACCTCGCCGGCAAGCGCATCACCCTGGTCGGCGACATCCTGCACAGCCGCGTCGCCCGCTCCAACGTCGACCTGCTGCACACCCTCGGCGCCGAGGTCACCCTGGTCGCCCCGCCGACCCTGGTGCCGGTCGGCGTCGAGAGCTGGCCCTGCGAGGTCTCGTACGACCTCGACAGCACGCTGCCCAAGTCCGACGCGGTGATGCTGCTGCGCGTGCAGCGGGAGCGCATGAACGCCGCGTTCTTCCCGACCGAGCGCGAGTACTCGCGGCGCTACGGCCTCGACGGCGACCGTATGGCGCGGATGCCGGAGCACGCCATCGTGATGCACCCCGGGCCGATGGTCCGGGGCATGGAGATCACCGCCGAGGTCGCCGACTCGGAGCGCTGCACGGCGATCGAGCAGGTCACCAACGGTGTCTCCATCCGCATGGCCGTGCTCTATCTGCTGCTCGGCGGCAACGAACCCGCCGTCACCCACCCGTCGCCCACCGCCACCCTTTCAACGAGGCGCCTCGCGCCCGCCTCTGAATTCCGTACCGAGGAGAAGTAAGACACATGGGCAAGATCCTTATTCGTGGTGCGCGGGTGCTCGGTGGCGAGCCGCAGGATGTGCTCGTCGACGGTGAGACCATCGCCGCTGTCGGTGCCGGGCTGTCCGCCGAGGGTGCCGAGGTCGTCGAGGCCGACGGGAAGGTGCTGCTGCCGGGGCTCGTCGACCTGCACACCCATCTGCGGGAGCCGGGGCGCGAGGACTCCGAGACGGTACTGACCGGGACCCGGGCCGCCGCGAGCGGCGGCTACACGGCCGTGTTCGCCATGGCCAACACCTTCCCGGTCGCCGACACCGCCGGTGTGGTCGAGCAGGTCTACCGGCTCGGGCAGGAGCACGGCTACTGCGACGTCCAGCCCATCGGCGCCGTCACCGTCGGCCTGGAGGGCAAGAAGCTCGCCGAGCTGGGCGCCATGCACGAGTCGGCCGCCGGTGTCACCGTCTTCTCCGACGACGGCAAGTGCGTGGACGACGCCGTGATCATGCGCCGGGCCCTGGAGTACGTGAAGGCCTTCGGCGGTGTTGTCGCCCAGCACGCGCAGGAGCCGCGGCTGACCGAGGGCGCCCAGATGAACGAGGGCGTCGTCTCCGCCGAGCTGGGGCTCGGAGGGTGGCCCGCCGTCGCCGAGGAGTCGGTCATCGCGCGCGATGTGCTGCTCGCCGAGCACGTCGGCTCCCGCGTCCACATCTGCCATCTGTCGACCGCCGGGTCCGTCGAGATCGTCCGCTGGGCCAAGTCCCGGGGCATCGACGTCACCGCCGAGGTCACCCCGCACCACCTCCTCCTCACCGACGAGCTGGTCCGGACGTACAACCCGGTCTACAAGGTGAACCCGCCGCTGCGCACCGAGCGCGACGTGCTGGCCCTGCGCGAGGCGCTCGCCGACGGCACGATCGACATCGTCGCCACCGACCACGCCCCGCACCCGCACGAGGACAAGGACTGCGAGTGGGCCGCCGCCGCCATGGGCATGGTCGGCCTGGAGACCGCGTTGTCAGTGGTCCAGGAGACGATGGTGGACACCGGACTCCTCGACTGGGCGACCGTCGCCGACCGCATGTCCTTCGCCCCCGCGCGCATCGGGCGGGCGACCGGTCACGGCCGCCCCGTCTCGGCAGGTGAGCCCGCCAACCTCACCCTCGTCGACACGGCATACCGTGGGTCGGTGGACCCCGCGGGCTTCGCCTCCCGCAGCCGCAACACCCCGTACGAGGGGCGTGAGCTGCCGGGCCGTGTCACGCACACGTGGCTCCGGGGCAAGGCCACGCTCGTCGACGGGAAGCTCGCGTGACATCACTGCCGCATTTGACCTACGTCGCCGCCGAACAGAAATCGGCGGAGGTGACCGACTGGGCCGCCCGGGTGGGCTGGCTGGTCGGGCTCGCGCTCTTCGTCGCGCTCATCTACTGGCTGATGCGCGAGGGCTGGAAGTGGCGCGGCACGCTCCAGGGCGACCTGCCCGAGCTGCCTGTCGCGCCGGACGAGCCCGGTGCGGCGACACTGACTGTGTTGTCGATGAGCGGCCGCTACCACGGCTCCACCACCGCGGGGCAGTGGCTGGACCGCATCGTGGCGCACGGCCTCGGCACCCGCAGCCGGGTCGAGCTGACACTCACGGACGCGGGACTGGACGTCGTACGCCCCGGCGCGACCGACTTCTACGTCCCCCTGGAGGCGCTGCGCGAGGCCCGGCTCGACAAGGGCATCGCCGGCAAGGTCCTCACCGAGGGCGGCCTGCTGGTCGTGACCTGGGAGCACGGCGGCAAGCTGCTCGACTCCGGGTTCCGCTCCGACCGCGCGGCCGAGCACGGCGAGTGGGTCCGGACCCTGAACCAGATGATCAACAAGACGACGGAAACGGAAGGCGCACGATGACGACCTCCACCCGGGGAGCCAGCAAAACTCCCGCCGTACTCGTCCTGGAGGACGGCCGGATCTTCCGCGGCCGTGCCTACGGGGCCGTGGGGGTGACCTTCGGAGAGGCCGTCTTCTCCACCGGCATGACCGGCTACCAGGAGACCCTCACCGACCCGTCGTACCACCGCCAGGTGGTCGTCATGACCGCCCCGCACGTCGGCAACACCGGCGTCAACGACGAGGACCCCGAGTCGCAGCGCATCTGGGTCGCGGGCTATGTCGTACGCGACCCCGCGCGCGTGCCCTCCAACTGGCGCTCCCGGCGCTCCCTCGACGAGGAACTGCGGGGGCAGGGCGTGGTCGGTATCTCCGGCGTCGACACGCGCGCGTTGACGCGTCATCTGCGCGAGCGCGGTGCCATGCGCGTCGGCATCTTCTCCGGCAACGCGCTGCCCGACGACGGCACCATGCTCGCCGAGGTGCGCCAGGCCCCGGAGATGACGGGCGCCGATCTCTCGGCCGAGGTCGCCACCAAGGAGACGTACGTCGTCCCCGCGATCGGTGAGAAGAAGTTCACCGTCGCCGCCGTCGACCTCGGCATCAAGGGCATGACCCCGCACCGGATGGCCGAACGCGGCATCGAGGTGCACGTGCTGCCCGCCACGGCGACCGTGGAGGACGTGTACGCCGTCGACCCCGACGGGGTGTTCTTCTCCAACGGCCCCGGCGACCCGGCCACCGCCGACCACCCCGTCTCCGTCATGCGGGCGGTCCTGGAGCGCGGCACGCCGCTCTTCGGGATCTGCTTCGGCAACCAGATCCTGGGCCGGGCCCTCGGCTTCGGCACGTACAAGCTGAAGTACGGCCACCGAGGCATCAACCAGCCCGTCCAGGACCGTACGACCGGCAAGGTCGAGGTCACCGCCCACAACCACGGCTTCGCCGTGGACGCGCCGCTCGACAAGGTCTCCGACACCCCCTACGGGCGCGCCGAGGTCTCGCACGTCTGTCTGAACGACCAGGTCGTGGAAGGGCTCCAGCTGCTCGACCGGCCCGCGTTCAGCGTCCAGTACCACCCCGAGGCAGCGGCGGGCCCGCACGACGCCGCCTACCTGTTCGACCGCTTCACCGCACTGATGGAGGGCCAGCGTGCCTAAGCGCACCGATATCCAGTCCGTCCTGGTCATCGGCTCCGGCCCGATCGTCATCGGCCAGGCCGCCGAGTTCGACTACTCCGGCACCCAGGCGTGCCGCATCCTGCGCGCCGAGGGCCTCAGGGTCATCCTCGTCAACTCCAACCCGGCGACGATCATGACCGACCCGGAGATCGCCGACGCGACCTACGTCGAGCCGATCACCCCCGAGTTCGTCGAGAAGATCATCGCCAAGGAGCGCCCGGACGCCCTCCTGCCCACCCTGGGCGGCCAGACGGCCCTGAACACCGCGATCTCCATGCACGAGCAGGGTGTGCTGGAGAAATACGGTGTCGAGCTGATCGGCGCCAACGTCGAAGCGATCAACAAGGGCGAGGACCGCGACCTCTTCAAGGGCGTCGTCGAGGCCGTCCGCGCGAAGATCGGGCACGGCGAGTCCGCCCGTTCGGTCATCTGCCACTCCATGGACGACGTCATCGCGGGCGTTGAGACGCTCGGCGGCTACCCCGTCGTCGTCCGCCCCTCCTTCACCATGGGCGGCGCCGGGTCCGGCTTCGCGCACGACGAGGAGGAGCTGCGCCGCATCGCCGGCCAGGGCCTGACCCTGTCGCCGACCACCGAGGTGCTCCTGGAGGAGTCCATCCTCGGCTGGAAGGAGTACGAGCTGGAGCTGATGCGCGACAAGCACGACAACGTGGTGGTCGTCTGTTCCATCGAGAACTTCGACCCCATGGGCGTGCACACCGGCGACTCCATCACCGTCGCGCCCTCGATGACGCTGACCGACCGCGAGTACCAGCGCCTGCGTGACATCGGCATCGCGATCATCCGCGAGGTCGGGGTCGACACCGGCGGCTGCAACATCCAGTTCGCGATCAACCCGGACGACGGCCGGATCATCGTCATCGAGATGAACCCGCGCGTGTCGCGCTCCTCGGCCCTCGCGTCGAAGGCGACCGGCTTCCCGATCGCCAAGATCGCCGCCAAGCTGGCCGTCGGCTACACCCTCGACGAGATCCCGAACGACATCACCGAGAAGACCCCGGCCTCCTTCGAACCGACGCTCGACTACGTCGTCGTGAAGGCGCCCCGGTTCGCCTTCGAGAAGTTCCCGTCGGCCGACTCCACCCTCACCACGACCATGAAGTCCGTCGGCGAGGCCATGGCCATCGGCCGCAACTTCACCGAGGCCCTGCAGAAGGCGCTGCGCTCGCTGGAGAAGAAGGGCAGCCAGTTCACCTTCGTCGGCGAGCCCGGCGACAAGGCCGAACTGCTGGCCGAGGCGGTACGGCCGACCGACGGACGTATCAACTCCGTCATGCAGGCCATCCGTGCGGGTGCCACCCCCGAGGAGGTCTTCGAGGCCACGAAGATCGACCCGTGGTTCGTCGACCAGCTGTTCCTGATCAAGGAGATCGCGGACGAGCTGGCCGAGGCGGAGCGCCTCGACCCCGACCTCCTGGCCGAGGCCAAGCGGCACGGGTTCTCCGACCAGCAGATCGCCGAGATCAGGGGCCTGCGCGAGGACGTCGTGCGCGAGGTGCGGCACGCGCTGGGCGTGCGCCCGGTGTACAAGACGGTCGACACGTGCGCCGCCGAGTTCGCGGCGAAGACGCCGTACTTCTACTCCTCGTACGACGAGGAGAGCGAGGTCGCGCCGCGCGAGAAGCCGGCCGTCATCATCCTCGGCTCCGGCCCCAACCGCATCGGCCAGGGCATCGAGTTCGACTACTCCTGTGTCCACGCCTCCTTCGCCCTGAGCGACGCCGGCTACGAGACCGTGATGGTCAACTGCAACCCCGAGACCGTCTCCACGGACTACGACACCTCCGACCGCCTGTACTTCGAGCCGCTGACCCTCGAGGACGTCCTGGAGATCGTCCACGCCGAGTCCCTCGCAGGTCCGATCGCGGGCGTGATCGTGCAGCTCGGCGGCCAGACGCCGCTGGGCCTCGCGCAGGCCCTCAAGGACAACGGCGTGCCGGTCGTGGGCACCTCGCCCGAGGCCATCCACGCCGCCGAGGACCGGGGCGCCTTCGGCCGCGTCCTCGCGGAGGCCGGCCTCCCGGCCCCCAAGCACGGCACGGCGACCACCTTCGCCGAGGCCAAGGCCATCGCCGACGAGATCGGCTACCCGGTCCTCGTCCGGCCGTCGTACGTCCTCGGCGGGCGCGGCATGGAGATCGTGTACGACGAGACCCGGCTGTCGTCCTACATCGCCGAGTCGACCGAGATCAGCCCCTCCCGCCCGGTCCTGGTCGACCGCTTCCTCGACGACGCGATCGAGATCGACGTCGACGCCCTGTACGACGGCGAGGAGCTGTACCTCGGCGGCGTCATGGAGCACATCGAGGAGGCCGGTATCCACTCCGGCGACTCGGCGTGCGCGCTGCCCCCGATCACACTGGGCGGCTTCGACATCAAGCGGCTGCGGACCTCCACGGAGGCCATCGCGCGCGGGGTCGGCGTCCGGGGCCTGATCAACATCCAGTTCGCGCTGGCCGGCGACATCCTCTACGTCCTGGAGGCCAACCCTCGCGCGTCCCGTACGGTCCCCTTCACCTCGAAGGCGACCGCGGTGCCCCTGGCGAAGGCCGCGGCCCGGATCTCGCTCGGCGCGACCGTCGCCGAACTGCGGGCCGAGGGACTGCTCCCGGCGCACGGCGACGGCGGTGAACTGCCGCTGGACGCGCCGATCTCCGTCAAGGAGGCCGTCATGCCCTGGAACCGCTTCCGCGACACCTCGGGCCGCGGCGTCGACACCGTGCTCGGCCCGGAGATGCGCTCCACCGGCGAGGTCATGGGCATCGACTCCGTCTTCGGCACGGCGTACGCCAAGTCGCAGGCGGGGGCGTACGGGCCGCTGCCGACGAAGGGGCGCGCGTTCATCTCGGTCGCCAACCGCGACAAGCGTTCGATGATCTTCCCGGCCCGGGAACTGGTCGCGCACGGCTTCGAACTGTTCGCCACCTCCGGCACGGCCGAGGTCCTCAGGCGCAATGGCCTCAACGCGAAGGTCGTCCGCAAGCAGAACGAGGGCACGGGTCCCAACGGTGAGAAGACCATCGTCCAGCTCATCCACGACGGCGAGGTCGACCTCATCGTCAACACCCCGTACGGCACCGGTGGCCGCCTCGACGGCTACGAGATCCGTACGGCGGCCGTGGCGCGCTCCGTGCCCTGCCTGACGACCGTCCAGGCGCTCGCCGCGGCGGTCCAGGGCATCGACGCCCTCAACCGCGGTGACGTGGGCGTGCGTTCCCTCCAGGAACACGCCGAACATCTGACCGCGGCCCGCGACTAGCAAGCCTTCAGGGGGACACCGGAAACGGTGTCCCCCTCCTTATGAGGCCTCGTCGTGAGGCCGTTTCGAGGACACCACCATGTACAAGCTGTTCTTCCGTCTCGTCTTTACACGGATGGACCCCGAAGAGGCCCACTATCTCGCCTTCCGCTGGATCCGCCTCGCCGCGCGCGTCCCTGTACTGCGGACGTTCGTCGCCGCCGCGCTGGCGCCCCGCTACGAGGAACTGCGCACTGAGGCGTTCGGACTGCGGATGCACGGGCCCTTCGGGCTCGCGGCCGGCTTCGACAAGAACGCCGTCGCGATCGACGGGATGTCGATGCTCGGCTTCGACCACGTCGAGATCGGCACGGTCACGGGCGAGCCGCAGTCCGGCAACCCCAGGAAGCGGCTGTTCCGCCTCGTGCCGGACCGGGCGCTCATCAACCGCATGGGATTCAACAACGAGGGTTCGCTGGCCGTGGCGGCCCGGCTGGCGAGCCGGGAGGCGGTCTTCAGGACCGTCATCGGCGTCAACATCGGCAAGACCAAGGTCGTCCCCGAGGACGAGGCCGTCGCCGACTACGTGAAATCGACCGAGCGGCTCGCCGAGTACGCCGACTACCTCGTCGTCAACGTCAGCTCGCCCAACACGCCCGGCCTGCGCAACCTCCAGGCCACCGAGGCGCTGCGCCCGCTGCTGACCGCCGTCCGCGAGGCCGCCGACCGTACGGTGACCTCGCGCCGTGTCCCACTGCTGGTGAAGATCGCGCCGGACCTCGCCGACGAGGACGTGGACGCCGTCGCCGACCTCGCCGTCGAACTCGGCCTGGACGGGATCATCGCCACGAACACCACCATCGCGCGTGAGGGACTCGGCCTGACCTCCGAGCCCACCCTGGTGAAGGAGACCGGCGGCCTCTCCGGCGCACCCCTCAAGGCGCGCTCCCTGGAGGTGCTGCGCCGCCTCTACGCGCGCGTGGGCGACCGGATCACCCTGGTGGGCGTCGGCGGCATCGAGAACGCCGAGGACGCCTGGCAGCGCATCCTGGCCGGCGCCACCCTCGTACAGGGCTACAGCGCCTTCGTCTACGAGGGTCCCTTCTGGGGACGCGGCATCCACAAGGGCCTCGCCGCCCGCCTCCGTACGAGCCCGTACGCCACCCTCGCCGACGCGGTCGGCGCCGACGTGAGGAAGACCGCATGACAGTCCTGGAACCCTTCGGCGCCCGGCTGCGCCGCGCCATGGACGAGCGCGGCCCCCTCTGTGTCGGCATCGACCCGCACGCCTCGCTGCTGCTCGACTGGGGGCTGAACGACGACATCGCCGGCCTGGAGCGGTTCAGCCGCACCGTCGTCGAGGCGCTGGCCGGGCGGGTCGCGGTGCTGAAGCCGCAGAGCGCGTTCTTCGAGCGGTTCGGCTCGCGCGGGGTCGCGGTACTGGAGACGACGGTCCAGGAGGCGCGGGACGCCGGCACGCTGGTGGTGATGGACGCCAAGCGCGGCGACATCGGATCCACCATGGCCGCGTACGCCGCCGCGTTCCTCGAGAAGGGCGCCCCGCTGTTCTCGGACGCGCTCACCGTCTCGCCCTACCTCGGCTACGGCTCGCTGCAGCCGGCGGTCGACCTCGCGCGGGAGAGCGGCGCGGGCCTGTTCGTCCTGGCGCTGACCTCGAACCCCGAGGGCGGTCAGGTGCAGCACGCGGTTCGCGAGGACGGGCTGAACGTCGGCGCGACCATGCTGGCGTACCTCGCCGCGGAGAACGCGGGGGAGCGGCCCATGGGTTCCTTCGGAGCGGTCGTCGGAGCCACACTCGGCGACCTCTCGTCCTACGACCTCGACATCAACGGACCTCTCCTGGCACCCGGAGTCGGCGCCCAGGGAGCAACCCCGGCCGACCTTCCCGGGGTGTTCGGCGCCGCGCTGCGCAACGTGGTTCCGAACGTCAGCCGAGGTGTTCTGCGTCACGGTCCCGATCTCGTCGCTCTTCGGGACGCATCGGACCGCTTCGCGGACGAGATCCGAGCCGCCATGGCCGCCACCTGAGGATTCGCGCGGAGCGGTGCAGTCCTCCGATGAGTGACTTCAGGACGCCTTGAGACTGAATACATTCTCAAATCCAGGGCAATATGACCGAAATATCCGACCTGGCAAAGGCTGACCAGGACTTTTCCGCTGTTCTCGCTGACTCTGGCGGACTTGGCCGCTAGTCTCCGACGAGAGTCAACGAGCGAGCACGTTGTTCGTAGCTCACCAGGTGAGGGGTTACTGGCTTCCTCACCGGTCCGTATCCGACAGTTCGACATCCGAGGTGACGTAGGCGTGGCTCTTCCGCCCCTTACCCCTGAACAGCGCGCAGCCGCGCTCGAAAAGGCCGCCGCGGCTCGCCGGGAGCGGGCCGAGGTCAAGAATCGACTCAAGCACTCCGGCGCCTCCCTTCACGAGGTCATCAAGCAGGGCCAGGAGAACGACGTCATCGGCAAGATGAAGGTCTCCGCCCTGCTCGAATCGCTTCCGGGCGTGGGCAAGGTCCGCGCCAAGCAGATCATGGAGCGACTCGGTATCTCCGAGAGCCGCCGGGTGCGTGGCCTCGGCTCCAACCAGATCGCCTCCCTGGAGCGCGAGTTCGGCAGCACCGGCTCCTGAGTCCTGGCACCCCGGGATTCCTGGAATAATCGCCGTATGGCTGCAACATTCCGGGGGACGACCCCCGAGCCCCCGGACGTACGTCCGCGGCTGACCGTGCTCTCCGGCCCTTCGGGCGTCGGCAAGAGCACGGTCGTCGTCCATATGCGCAAGGAACATCCCGAGGTCTGGCTCTCGGTGTCGGCGACGACCCGTAAGCCGCGCCCCGGTGAACAGCACGGCGTCCACTACTTCTTCGTCACAGACGAGGAGATGGACAAGCTGATCGCCAACGGCGAGCTCCTCGAATGGGCCGAGTTCGCCGGCAACCGCTACGGCACGCCGCGTGCGGCAGTGCTGGAGCGACTGGAGTCCGGCGAGCCGGTCCTCCTGGAGATCGACCTCCAGGGTGCCCGGCAGGTCCGTGAGTCCATGTCGGACGCGCTGCTGGTGTTCCTGGCTCCTCCCTCCTGGGAGGAGCTGGTGCGCAGACTGACCGGGCGGGGCACCGAACCGCCCGAGGTGATCGAACGCCGCCTGGAGGCGGCCAAGGTCGAACTGGCCGCCGAGCCCGAGTTCGACGAGACCCTGGTCAACACCTCCGTCGAGGACGTGGCGCGCGAGCTGCTAGCCTTGATGGAAGTTGTGTGATCGTTTCGATCCCATCCCACCTTTCGGAAGGCAGAGCGTGTCCTCTTCCATCACCGCGCCCGAGGGCATCATCAACCCTCCGATCGACGAGCTTCTCGAGGCCACCGACTCGAAGTACAGCCTGGTGATCTACGCGGCCAAGCGTGCCCGCCAGATCAACGCGTACTACTCGCAGCTCGGCGAGGGCCTCCTCGAGTACGTCGGTCCGCTCGTCGACACCCACGTCCACGAGAAGCCGCTCTCGATCGCGCTGCGCGAGATCAACGCGGGTCTGCTGACGTCCGAGGCCGTCGAGGGCCCCGCGCAGTAGTATTTTCAACTTTTGGTGCACTTATCCACAGGCCCGACAGCCCGACTGTCGGGCCTGTGGTGTGTCATGGACGAGTACCGAGTCAGGTGCCGAGTCAGATGTCGAGTCGCGTATCGAGTCAGGGGAGGCCCGGTGGGCAAGCCGAAGGTCGTACTGGGGGTCAGTGGCGGCATCGCCGCGTACAAGGCCTGCGAGCTGCTGCGGAGACTGACGGAGTCGGGCCATGACGTCCGCGTGGTCCCCACTGCCTCGGCGCTGCACTTCGTCGGCGCCGCGACCTGGTCGGCGCTCTCCGGCCACCCCGTCTCCACGGAGGTCTGGGACGACGTCCAGGAGGTCCCGCACGTCCGCATCGGCCAGCAGGCGGACCTGGTCGTCGTGGCCCCCGCGACGGCCGACATGCTCGCGAAAGCCGCCCACGGCCTGGCCGACGACCTGCTCACCAACACCCTCCTCACCGCCCGGTGTCCCGTCGTCTTCGCCCCCGCCATGCATACGGAGATGTGGGAGCACCCGGCCACCCAGGAGAACGTGGCGACACTGCGCCGCCGTGGCGCTCTCGTCATCGAACCGGCCGTCGGACGCCTCACCGGCGTCGACACCGGCAAGGGGCGCCTGCCCGACCCGGCCGAGATCTTCGAGGTCTGCCGCCGGGTGCTCGCCCGGGGTGTGACGGCGCCCGACCTGGCCGGCCGGCACGTCGTCGTCAGCGCCGGCGGCACCCGTGAACCCCTCGACCCGGTCCGCTTCCTCGGCAACCGCTCCTCCGGCAAGCAGGGATACGCGCTCGCCCGGACGGCCGCCGCGCGAGGCGCCCGGGTCACCCTGATCGCCGCGAACACCGGTCTGCCGGACCCCGCGGGAGTGGACGTCGTGCCGGTGGGGACGGCCGTCCAGCTGCGGGAGGCCGTACTGAAGGCGGCTCCGGACGCCGACGCCGTGGTGATGGCCGCGGCGGTCGCGGACTTCCGCCCGGCGGCCTACGCGGCCGGAAAGATCAAGAAGAAGGACGGAGCGGACCCCGAACCCGTCGTCCTGGTCCGGAATCCGGACATTCTCGCGGAGATTTCGGCCGACCGCGCCCGAGCGGGCCAGGTGGTCGTCGGCTTCGCCGCCGAGACGGACGACGTCCTCGCCAACGGCCGTACGAAGTTGCGGCGCAAGGGGTGCGACCTGCTGGTCGTCAACGAGGTGGGGGAGCGCAGGACCTTCGGTTCCGAGGAGAACGAGGCCGTCGTGCTGGGCGCCGACGGCAGCGAGACCCCGGTGCCGTACGGGCCCAAGGAGGCGCTGGCCGAGATCGTGTGGGACCTGGTTGCCGACCGGTTCGACTGAATGGTTCATTCGCCCCGAGAGATTTCTGACACCCCTCCCACCTCGTGCCTTCGGGGTGACCGGCCCCTGGCGCACACGCCTCGTGATTGGGCAGAATGCCCGTGCCGCAGGTCACGGTGGATCCGAGAGGCGAGACGGAGGGGCCGATGAACGAGCGCGACCGATAAACTGTCCACGGACGACACCGGGCGCAGCTCCCGAGCCGTCCGCCAATGATCAGCCAGCAGCCGCTGCAACCACAGGGAGCGTTGTGTCCCGTCGCCTTTTCACCTCGGAGTCCGTGACCGAAGGTCACCCCGACAAGATCGCTGACCAGATCAGCGACACCATTCTCGACGCGCTTCTGCGCGAAGACCCCACGTCCCGAGTCGCCGTCGAGACGCTGATCACCACCGGCCTGGTCCATGTGGCCGGCGAGGTCACCACCAAGGCCTACGCGCCCATCCCGCAGCTGGTGCGCGACAAGATCCTGGAGATCGGCTACGACTCCTCGAAGAAGGGCTTCGACGGCGCCTCGTGCGGCGTGTCGGTGTCGATCGGTTCGCAGTCGCCGGACATCGCGCAGGGCGTGGACACGGCGTACGAGCAGCGGGTCGAGGGCGACGAGGACGAGCTCGACAAGCAGGGCGCCGGCGACCAGGGCCTGATGTTCGGCTACGCGACGGACGAGACCCCGGAGCTGATGCCGCTCCCGATCCACCTCGCGCACCGTCTCTCGCGCCGTCTGTCCGAGGTCCGCAAGAACGGGACGATCCCGTACCTGCGTCCCGACGGCAAGACCCAGGTCACCATCGAGTACGACGGTGACAAGCCGGTCCGGCTGGACACGGTCGTCGTCTCCTCGCAGCACGCGAGCGACATCGACCTGGACTCCCTCCTCGCTCCCGACATCCGCGAGTTCGTGGTGGAGGCCGAGCTGAAGGCGCTCCTGGACGACGGCATCAAGCTGGAGACCGAGGGCTACCGCCTGCTGGTCAACCCCACCGGCCGCTTCGAGATCGGCGGCCCGATGGGTGACGCGGGCCTGACCGGCCGCAAGATCATCATCGACACGTACGGCGGCATGGCCCGCCACGGTGGCGGCGCCTTCTCGGGCAAGGACCCGTCCAAGGTCGACCGTTCCGCGGCGTACGCGATGCGCTGGGTCGCCAAGAACGTCGTGGCCGCAGGTCTTGCCGCGCGCTGCGAGGTCCAGGTCGCGTACGCGATCGGTAAGGCCGAGCCGGTGGGCCTGTTCGTGGAGACCTTCGGTACGGCCAAGGTCGACGCCGAGAAGATCGAGGCCGCGATCACCACGGTCTTCGACCTCCGCCCGGCCGCGATCATCCGCGACCTCGACCTGCTCCGCCCGATCTACGCCCAGACGGCGGCGTACGGCCACTTCGGCCGCGAGCTGCCCGACTTCACATGGGAGCGCACGGACCGCGTGGACGCGCTGCGCGCGGCGGTGGGTCTGTAAGGCCCGCCGCGGACCGACCGCTCGGTTCCTTCGAAGCCCGGTGCCCTGACGGGGGTGCCGGGCTTCGGCATGTCGGAAATGGCTGGCGGTGCGGCGCCGCGGGTTCCTACTGTGGTGGTCTTCTCCCGGTGCGCTGGCCGCGGTTACTTCGGTGGAGTGCGTCCTTCGGGCGTGCGGTGAATCTGGAAACTCGTGCCGCTGCCGACTTGATCTCGGGAGTGAGGGCGCCGCCCGTTGTCAGTGGCGTTTGGTAAGAATGCAGGCGTGAGCAGCGAGAACGGGCAGGGGAGCGGCGGGGCCCGAGGGGCCGACGGGACGGCGCCGCCCGAGCAGCTTGCGCTGATCCGGGAGAGTGTGCGGCAGGCCAAGGCGCCGAGGGCCAAGCCCCGGACCTGGCGGGGGGCCGCACTCGCCGGGCGACTGCCCGTCGCACGTGTACTGGTCGACAAGGGTGTACTGCACCTCGACCGGTACTTCGACTATGCCGTGCCCGAGGAACTGGACGCCGACGCACAGCCCGGGGTGCGGGTGCGGGTCAGGTTCGGGGCCGGGCGGCACCGGGTGCGGGACGGGCGCCGTGAGGGCGGCGGGCTCATCGACGGGTTCCTTGTCGCGCGGCTCGCCGAATCCGACTACTCCGGGCCGCTGGCCGCGCTGGCCCAGGTCGTGTCACCCGAGGTCGTACTGAGTGAGGAACTGCTCTCGCTGGCCCGGGCGGTTGCCGACCGGTACGCGGGAAGCCTCGCCGATGTGCTGCAACTGGCCGTACCGCCGCGCAACGCCCGCGCCGAGAAAGCGGCCTCCCCGGCAGCCCTGCCCGTGGCCGGGGCGCCGGATGCGGGGTCCTGGACGCGGTACGAGCAGGGGGGCGCGTTTCTTGAGGCGCTCGCTTCCGGGAGTGCGCCGCGCGCGGTGTGGAACGCCCTGCCCGGGCCGGAGTGGAGCGACGAACTGGCACGGGCCGTCGGCGCGACGCTCGCCTCGGGGCGCGGAGCGCTCGTCGTCCTGCCGGACGGACGTGCCGTGGCGCGGGTCGACGCCGCCCTGACCGCCCTTCTCGGGGCGGGGCGGCACGCCGTGCTCACCGCCGACGCCGGTCCGGAGAAAAGGTACCGGGAGTGGCTCGCCGTACGACGGGGGGCCGTACGGGCCGTGATCGGGACCCGGGCCGCCATGTTCGCGCCCGTCCGGGACCTGGGGCTCGTCGCCCTCTGGGACGACGGGGACGACAGCCACAGCGAGCAGCACGCCCCGCAGCCGCATGCCCGTGAGGTGCTGTTGCTGCGTGCCGCGCAGGACAAGTGCGCGTTTCTGCTGGGGAGTTGGAGCTGCACGGTGGAGGCCGCGCAGCTCGTCGAGAGCGGGTGGGCCCGGCCGCTGGTCGCCGGCCGGGAACAGGTGCGGGCCGCCGCGCCGCTCGTACGGACCGTAGGGGATGGGGATCTCGCCCGGGACGAGGCCGCCCGGGCCGCACGACTGCCGAGCCTCGCCTGGCAGGCGGTGCGCGACGGGCTGAAGCAGGGGCCGGTACTGGTGCAGGTGCCCCGGCGGGGATACGTACCGAGGCTGGCCTGCGCCCGATGCCGGGAACCCGCTCGGTGCCGGCACTGCGCCGGGCCGATGGAGGCGCGGGACGCCGGGGCGCCGTGGTGCGCGTGGTGCGGGCGGGAGGAGACCGGCTGGCACTGTCCGGAGTGCGGCGGGTTCCGGCTGCGGGCGCAGGTCGTGGGTGCGCGGCGGACCGCCGAGGAGCTGGGGCGGGCGTTTCCGGCCGTGCCGGTGCGGACGTCCGGCCGCGAGCATGTGCTGGACACGGTGCCGGGGACGCCCGCGCTCGTCGTGAGCACGCCCGGTGCCGAGCCCGTCGCCGAGGGCGGCTACGCGGCCGCCCTGCTGCTCGACGGCTGGGCCATGCTCGGGCGTCCCGACCTGCGGGCCGGGGAGGACGCGCTGCGCCGGTGGATGGCGGCCGCGGCGCTCGTCCGCGGACAGGGTGCGTCACGGGGGACGGTCGTCGTGGTCGCCGAGCCCACCTTGCGGCCGGTGCAGGCGCTGGTGCGGTGGGACCCCGTCGGGCACGCCGTTCGGGAGCTGGCGGAGCGTGCCGAGCTGGGGTTTCCGCCAGTGTCCAGGATGGCGTCCGTGGCCGGACCCGCGACGGCTGTCGCCGGGTTCCTCGCTGCGGCCGAACTACCGGGCGACGCCGAGGTGCTGGGGCCGGTGCCGCTGCCGGTCACGACGCCGGGCCGCCCCCGGCGGACGGGGGCGCCGCCGCCCGGTGAGCAGTGGGAACGGGCGCTGATCAGGGTGCCCCCGGGAGGCGGCGCCGCACTCGCCACCGCGCTGAAGTCGGCGCAGGCCGCACGGATGGCCCGGGCGGGGCGTGGTGGTGAGGAGCCCGTGTGGGTGCGGATCGATCCGCCTGACATCGGGTGAGAGTGGGTGTGCCGAGTGGGGTTCGGTGCTGGGCGGGGGTGGGGGACGGGCGGGCGGCTGGGTTCTTGCATGAGGAGGGGGGCGGGCTTCGGGCGGCTGGTGGGCGGGTGGGGCTGGCCCGGGGCCTGTGGTGGGTCGGGGGTTGGGCGAGCCCGGCGGGGTTTCCCGTCGCACCCGACGGGGACTGGCCCGGGCCAGGACGGGCGAGGGCACGGGTGCCAGGACGGGCGAGGGCAGGGGTGCCAGGACGGGCGAGGGCACGGCTGCTGGGCCGGGACTGAGCAGAGGTGCGGGCGGCGTACTGGGCCGGGACTGAACAGAGGTGCGGGCGGCGTACTGGGCCTCGGGGGTGACGGGACAGAGGTGGACGTCCTCCCTCGGCGGCAGCCGGGGCCCCGCATGGCTCTGCCCTCCCGGTGGGGGCCGGGAGGGCAGAGGGGTGGGGTGGGTGTTGGCTTGGGGGTGGGTCAGCCGTTGCGGGGGCCGGGGAAAGCCGTGGGTCTCACTTCTTCGCGGAGGGTCGGGCTGCCTGCCGTCGGCTGAGTCGGCATGGAGCGGGCCGCGGGGACCGTGGGCATGGCGGTGCCGACGCCGCTGACCGTGCCCACGCCGATCGTGCGGGTGGTCGCCGTCTCCGTGGCGCGCTCGGCGTCGGCCGCGGCCTGGGCGGCGGCGCGACGGGCCCCGTAACGGCGGTGCACGGCCTGCTTGGTGACCCCGAGGGCGGAGCCCACCGCGTCCCACGAGAAACCGAGCGAGCGGTCGAAGTCCACGGCGGCCGTGACCAGCGTTTCGACGCTGTCCCGCAGTTCCTGTGCGAGGCGGACGGTCGGTGCGGGCGCCCGGCCGTAGACGACGAAGCCCGTGGAGGGGCCGGAGCGGCGCGGGCGGTAGACGTTGCCCAACTGGGCGGTGAGCGTGCGCAGTGCGTCCACCTGCCGGCGGACCCGCTCGATGTCCCGCACCAGCAAGTGCAGGCTGGCCCGAGCCTGGGCGTCGTGGGTTGCGTGGTCGGCCATGAACAAGCCTCTCGAACCGGCGTTGAAAAGGATCGGGCCGCGCGATGTGCGGCCCATCTGGTCAACCCTTGTGGTCAACTCTTTCTTGACCAACGCGTTTTTGCGTGTGTGGTCACGGTGCGGGGGCGTAGGGGCATGTGCGTACGCCCCCTGGAGTGCGGTCATAGACTGGTGCGCTGCCCGCAGAATCCCGTCCGAGAGGCCCACGCCCACCCATGAGGCTTGTCTTCGCTGGTACCCCTGAGGTCGCCGTTCCCGCTCTGGATGCCCTGATCGGGTCGGCACGGCATGAAGTGGTCGCCGTCGTCACACGGCCCGACGCGCCTGCCGGCCGGGGACGCAGGCTGGTCGCCAGTCCCGTGGCCCAACGGGCCGAGGAGGCCGGGATCGAGGTGCTGAAGCCCGCGAGGCCCAGGGACGAGGAGTTCCTCGCGCGGCTCCGGGAGATCGGGCCCGACTGCTGTCCCGTGGTCGCGTACGGGGCCCTGCTGCCCCGCGTCGCCCTCGACATCCCCGTCCACGGCTGGGTCAACCTGCACTTCTCGCTGCTGCCCGCCTGGCGTGGCGCCGCACCCGTGCAGCACTCCGTCATGGCCGGCGACGAGATCACCGGGGCCTCGACCTTCCTCATCGAGGAGGGCCTCGACTCGGGCCCCGTCTACGGCACGGTGACCGAGACGGTCCGGCCCACCGACACCAGCGGCGACCTGCTGACCCGCCTCGCCTTCGCCGGCTCCGGGCTGCTGGCCGCGACCATGGACGGCATCGAGGACGGCACCCTGAAGGCCGTACCGCAGCCCGCCGAAGGTGTCACCCTCGCGCCGAAGATCACCGTCGAGGACGCCCACGTCGACTGGTCCGTGCCCGCCCTGAGGGCCGACCGGATCGTGCGCGGGTGC
This sequence comes from Streptomyces sp. ME02-8801-2C, assembly GCF_033793965.1. NCBI lineage: Bacteria > Bacillati > Actinomycetota > Actinomycetes > Kitasatosporales > Streptomycetaceae > Streptomyces > Streptomyces sp. ME02-8801-2C. Next base: position 501,716 of record NZ_JARAXP010000007.1, read on the forward strand.
ACTCCCGCGCCCGGCGCCTGGACGGTGTTCCGGGGCGAGCGGCTCAAGCTCATCCACGTCGCACCCGTGCCCGACCGCACGGATCTCGCCCCCGGCGTGCTCTCCGTCGGCAAGAACAACGTGTACGTCGGCACCGGTTCGTACGCCGTCGAGCTGCTGTGGGTGCAGGCACAGGGGAAGAAGCCGATGCGTGCCGCCGACTGGGCACGGGGCGTGCGGATCGCCGACGGCGAGGTTCTCGGCGCCTGAGCCGCCGTTCTCGCGGTCCGCATCGCAGCGGCACCGCGAGGTCCGGGCCGGACTGTCACGACGTACGCTGGAAACCGCACCCCTTTTCCCATATCCGGAGCACCTTTTTCGTGAGCGAGCAGCCCCGTCGGCCCCAGAAGCCCGGCAAGCCCTACCGTCGGCCCCAGAAGGACCCCGTCCGCATCCTCGCCTTCGAGGCGCTGCGAGCCGTGGACGAGCGGGACGCGTACGCCAACCTGGTGCTGCCGCCGCTGCTCCGGGCGGCCCGCGCCAAGGGCGACTTCGACGGGCGGGACGCGGCTCTCGCGACCGAGCTGGTGTACGGGACGCTGCGCAGGCAGGGGACGTACGACGCGGTCATCGGTGAGTGTGTCGACCGGCCGTTGCGCGAGGTCGATCCGCCGGTGCTGGATGTCCTGAGCCTCGGGGTGCACCAGCTGCTCGGGACGCGGATTCCCACGCACGCCGCCGTGTCCGCCTCGGTCGAGCTGGCCCGGGTCGTGCTCGGCGACGGGCGGGCCAAGTTCGTGAACGCCGTGCTGCGCAAGGTCGCCCAGCACGATCTCGACGGCTGGATCGAGCGGGTCGCGCCGCCCTACGACGAGGACCCCGAGGACCACCTCGCCGTCGTGCACTCGCACCCCCGGTGGGTCGTCTCCGCGCTGTGGGATTCCTTGGGTGGTGGCCGCGCGGGTATCGAGGAACTGCTCGCCGCCGACAACGAGCGGCCCGAGGTCACCCTGGTCGCCCGGCCCGGACGGTCCACCACCGACGAGCTGCTCCGTGAGGAGGCGGCCGTACCGGGGCGCTGGTCGCCGTACGCCGTCCGGCTCGCCGAGGGCGGGGAACCCGGGGCCATCGACGCCGTACGGGACGGGCGTGCGGGTGTGCAGGACGAGGGCAGCCAGCTCGTCGCCCTCGCCCTGGCCAATGCTCCGATCGACGGGCCCGACAAGGCCTGGCTCGACGGGTGCGCCGGGCCCGGCGGCAAGGCCGCGCTGCTCGCCGCCCTGGCCGCCGAACGCGGGGCCGTGCTGCTCGCTTCCGAGAAGCAGCCGCACCGGGCCGGGCTGGTCGCCAAGGCGCTGGACGGCAACCCGGGGCCGTACCAGGTCGTCGTCGGGGACGGGACCCGGCCGCCGTGGCGGGCCGGCAGTTTCGACCGGGTGCTGATGGACGTGCCGTGCACCGGACTCGGCGCCCTGCGCAGGCGGCCCGAGGCGCGCTGGCGGCGACGCCCCGAGGACCTGGACGGCTTCGCGCCGCTCCAGCGCGCGCTGCTGGCCACCGCGCTGGAGTCGGTCCGCGTCGGCGGGATCGTCGGCTACGCCACCTGCTCGCCGCACCTCGCGGAGACCAGGGCCGTCGTCGGCGATCTGCTCAAGCAGCACCCGGACACCGAACTCGTCGACGCGCGGCCGCTGCTGGAGGGCGTCACCGATCTCGGCGACGGGCCCGACGTGCAGCTGTGGCCGCATCTGCACGGGACCGACGCCATGTATCTGGCCCTCATCCGACGGACCGGTTGATCTTCGAGGCGGCGTCCGGCTCCGGGGCCGTTCTCCCGCCGTCCTCCCGGGCGAGGCGATGCGGCCACCAGACCTTCGGACCCACGTCCAGGAACAGGGCCGGGACCAGCACGGACCGGACCACCAGGGTGTCCAGGATCACGCCCAGGGCCACCGCGAAGCCGATCTCCGCGAACGCCACCATGGGCAGCGTGCCCAGGGCCGCGAACGTGCCGGCCAGGACCAGGCCCGCCGAGGTGATGACCGAGCCGGTCGTCGACAAGCCCGTCACCACACCCTTGCGGGTGCCCTGGCGGGCCGCCTCCTCGCGGATACGCGTGGTCAGGAAGATGTTGTAGTCGATGCCCAGCGCCACCAGGAAGACGAAGACGAACAGCGGGAAGTCCGTCGACTCACCCGCGTAGTCGAACAGGTGGCGGAACGCGAGGGCGCTGATGCCCAGGGCCGCCGCGAAGGACAGCACCACCGTGCCGATCAGCAGCAGCGGGGCGATCAGTGCCCGGAGCAGGGCGCACAGGATCAGCAGGACCACTGCCAGGACCAGCGGGATGATCAGCAGGTTGTCGTGCGTCGTCGCTCTGTCCATGTCCAGCAGCGCCGCCGTACCGCCGCCCACCTGGGCGTCCGCGTCCGGCACCGCGTGCACGGCGTCCCTGACCCGCTCCACGGTCTGTTTCGCGGCCTCGCTGTCCGCGGGGGCCGTCATCGTGGCCTCGAACAGCACCTTGTCCTCGAAGGAGGGTTTCGTGCCCGGCGGCAGGCTGAGGGAGGTCGGCACCACACCGCGCGTTCCGGCCACCGCCCGTCGGACCTCCTGGGCCTGTGCCTGGTCGCTGATGACGACGAGCGGATCGCCGCTGCCCGCCGGGAAGTACCGCGCGGACACCTCCTGGCCGACGATCGAGTCCGGTCTGTCGGTGAAGGCGTCGGCGTTGCTCAGCCCCTCGGCGCGCAGCTGCATCAGGCCGAAGGAGCACGCGATCAGGGCTGCCGCCGTGACGCCCCAGATCATGCGCGGGCGGACGGAGATACGCCGGCCCATCCGGGCCCACAGGCCGCGCTCGGTCGGGTCGGGCGAGCCGTTGTGCGGGATCACCGGCCAGAAGATCCAGCGGCCGCAGATCACCAGCAGGGCGGGGAAGAGCGTCATCATGGCCAGCAGGGCCACCGCCACCCCGATCGCCGCAACCGGGCCGAGGCCGCTCGTCGAGTTCATCTCGGCGGCCAGCAGGACCAGCATGCTGAGGACGACCGTCGCGCCGGACGCGATGACGGCGGGGCCGGCGCGGTGCAGCGCCAAGGCCATCGCCTCGTGGCGGTCCTCGTGCCGGCGCAGCTCCTCCCGATAGCGGGCGACCAGCAGCAGGGCGTAGTCCGTCCCCGCTCCGAACACCAGTACGGTGAGAATGCCGGCACTCTGTCCGTTCACCGTCAGGCCCGCGTGTTCGGCGAGGAAGTAGATCAGCGCCTGAGCGGTGAAGAGGGCCACGACGACACCCAGCAGGGGCACCACCAGCAGGGTGGGGCTGCGATAGGTGAGCAGCAGCATGACGACGACCACGCCCATCGCGGCGAGCAGAAGTGTCGAGTCGATGCCGTTGAAGGCCTCCGAGAAGTCCGCCGACGTACCCCCGGGACCCGTGATGTGCACGGTCAGCCCCGCCGCACCGGTAGCGGCGGCGGCCCGGATGGAGTCGACGGCGGGCGCGATCCGCTCCCAGCCCTTCTCGTCCATCGTGATGGGTACGAAGATCTGCGCGGCCCGCGGATCGGCGGCACGGTCGTACACCGGCCCCCGGGTCTCCGCACCCCGGATGCCATGGTCCCGCAACTTCCTGAGCTGCGCCGCGTCCTCACTGATCCGCCCCCGGTCCGCCGCGGTGAGCCCGCCCTCACGCGCGTAGACCACGATCGCGGGAATCTGCTCGGGCCTGAAGTCCTCGGACAGATGGAGAACCTGAGTGGACTCCGCAGACCCAGGCAGCCACGAGGCCGCGTCATTGTCCTGGGCATCGGTGAGCTTCTGCGCAAAGGGCGCAGTCAAGAAAAGCACCACCAGCCACAACACCAACACCAGCCACTTGGCACGCCGCCCACAAACGAGATAGGCAATCCCACGGTTCCCGCTCATACCAACCTCGAGTGGTCCTGGCAAGGGGCGCGGGGAACTGCGCGAACAACCACAACGGACCCGCGCCTTGCACACAACCCTTGCCAGATCGGCCCCGCCCGCACAACCCCCGGAGGGCATGGCAGGCTTGGGGCATGGCCGCGCAGATCAACCCCAGTATCCTGTCCGCCGACTTCGCCCGACTCGCCGAGGAGGCGAAGGCGGTCGAAGGGGCCGACTGGCTTCACGTCGACGTGATGGACAACCATTTCGTACCGAACCTCACCCTCGGTGTGCCGGTCGTAGAGTCCCTCGCACGGGCGACGGAGACCCCGCTGGACTGTCATCTGATGATCGAGGACCCCGATCGATGGGCGCCGCAGTACGTGGAAGCGGGTGCCGGTTCCGTCACCTTCCATGTGGAGGCTGCCGCCGCGCCTGTGCGGCTCGCCCGCGAGATCCGGGCGCAGGGCGCCCGGGCCTCCATGGCCCTCAAGCCCGCGACCCCGATCGAGCCGTACGAGGACCTGCTGCCCGAACTCGACATGTTGCTGATCATGACGGTCGAGCCGGGTTTCGGCGGCCAGGCGTTTCTCGACATCATGCTCCCCAAGATTCGCCGCACCCGCGAGTTGATCAGCAAGCACGGCCTTGAGCTGTGGCTTCAGGTCGACGGGGGAGTGGCCGCCTCCACCATCGAGCGCTGCGCCGAGGCCGGCGCGGACGTCTTCGTCGCCGGCTCGGCGGTGTACGGCGCCGCGGACCCGGCCGAGGCGGTACGCGCACTGCGCGCCCAGGCCGACGCGGCGACCGCCGGTGCGAGCTGGGCGTGCGACCACTGAGCCAAGGGAACGTGAACGACGTACTTCTGGGCAGATCAAGTACTCGGGATCTGACAGGATGAACGGCGAATCCAGAATGTGAACAGCAGCGAGTGAAGAGCAGTGAGGAGATCGCCGTGTCGGGTATGTCGGCGGGCCGGTCAGCCATGCGGATGGGACCCGCTGAGCTGGTGCAGGCGGCGGCCATGGCCCGCCGCTTCTACCTCGAGGGCAAGTCCAAGATCCAGATCGCCGAGGAGTTCGGCGTCAGCCGCTTCAAGGTGGCCCGGGTGCTGGAAACCGCTCTCGAACGGGATCTGGTGCGGATCGAGATCCGTGTTCCGGCCGAACTGGACGCCGAGCGCTCGGACGCGCTGCGGGCCCGGTACGGCCTCAGGCACGCGGTCGTGGTCGAGTCCCCGGCGGAGGCGGAGGAGTCGCCCGATCCCGAGAACCTCGGTGAGGTGGCCGCCGATCTGCTCGGCGAACTGGTGAACGAAGGGGATGTGCTGGGCCTCGCCTGGGGCCGCTCCACCATCCACATGGCGGCGGCCCTCGACCGGCTGCCGCCCTGCACGGTGGTCCAGCTGACGGGCGTGTACGACGCCGGAACCGCCGAACGCGGCTCCGTCGAGGCGGTTCGCCGCGCGGCGCAGGTGTCCGGCGGCGACGCCCACCCCATCTACGCCCCGATGCTGCTGCCCGACGCGGCCACCGCCGCCGCGCTGCGCAGCCAGACCGGGATCGCGCGGGCCTTCGAGTACTTCGACAAGGTCACGGTCGCCTGTGTCTCCATCGGCTCCTGGGAGGCCGGCATCTCGACGGTGCACGACATGCTCAGCGACGAGGAACGCGGTCACTACGCGTCCCTCGGAGTCGCCGCCGAGATGTCCGCGCACCTCTTCGACGCGGACGGGCGTCGGGTCGGCCGGGACCTCGGGGAGCGGTGCATCACCGTCAAGGCGGACCAGCTCCGCCGGGTCCCCGAGGTCGTCGCGATCGCGGGCGGACAGCGCAAGGCGCCGGCGATCGACGCGGTACTGCGTTCCGGGCTGGTCACCAGCCTGGTGACGGACACCTCGGCCGCGGACTATCTGCTGACGGCGGGTCCGACGCCCAAGCCGGCGCTCAACAGGGCGGATCCCGACGGGATCTGACGGGATCCAACGGGATGTAAAGGTGCGGGCGATGCCCGGGTCCGCTCCAGGGCCCGGGCATCGCTCTGTTCGGCGGGGGCAGCCCTCCTCAGTCGTCCTCGCCGCCCTCCGGGTCCACGTGCGGCAGCAGCCGGTCCAGCCATGCGGGCGTCCACCAGGCATGCGCGCCCAGCAGCGTCATGACCGCCGGCACCAGCAGCAGCCGTACGACCGTCGCGTCGATGAGGACGCTCACGGCGAGCCCCAGGCCGAGCATCTTCACCACCACGTTGTCGCTCACGACGAACGCGGCGAAGACGCTCACCATGATCAGGGCCGCGCAGGTGATCACCCGGGCGGTGATCTCCAGCGCGTGGGCCACGGACGCGCGCGCGTCGCCCGTACGCAGCCAGGCCTCGTGGACGCGGGAGAGCAGGAAGATCTCGTAGTCCATGCTGAGCCCGAAGATGATCGCGAACATCATCATCGGCACATAGCTCTCGATGGGCACCTTGCCCTCCACCCCGAGCGCGGGCCCGCCCCAGCCCCACTGGAAGACGGCCACGACGACGCCGTACGAGGCCGCGATCGACAGGACGTTGAGCACGGCAGCCTTCAGCGCCACCAGCAGGCCACGGAAGACCGCCAGGATGATCAGGAAGGCCAGGGCGACGACCACGCCGATGATCAGCGGGAGGCGGCTCGCGACGATGTCGCGGAAGTCGACCTGGGCGGCGGTCGTGCCGGTCACATAGCCGTGTGCCGCCGTCTTGGAGACGGCGTCGGGCAGGGTGTCGTCCACCAGGCGGTTCGTCAGGTCGGTGGTCGTCTCGCTCTGCGGCGCCTCCTTGGAGTAGACCGTCCCGACCAGGACGTCCCCGTCCTTCGTCGCGGTGAGCGGGGTGACGGTGGCTGCGCCCGGTACGTCCGTCAGCGCCTTCGACGCCTGCGAGGCGAGGGCCGAACGCTGGTCGGAGGGCACCTTCGACTGGTCGATGACCACGGTCAGCGGGCCGTTGGAACCGGGCCCGAACGACTGCGCCATGATGTCGTACGCCCGCCTGTCCGTGAACGACTTCGGATCGGCGCCGTCCCCGATGTGGCCGAGCTGGATGGACAGCACCGGGATCGCCAGCACCAGTACGGTCACCACCCCGCCGGCCAGGAACCACCAGGGGCGCCGCTCGACACGCTGTGCGTAGCGGTGCCAGGTGCCGTGTTCCGCGGCCTCGTCGGCGTCGGCGCCGGACGCGGTCTCGGCGATCGGACGGCGCACCCGGTAACGGTCGATACGGCGGCCGATGAGCCCCAGCAGCGCCGGGACCAGGGTGAGGGCGCCCACGACCGCGGAGACCACCGTCACGGCGGCGGCCACGCCCAGCTTGCCGATGAAGCCGACCCCGGAGACGAACAGCCCGGCCAGCGCGACGATCACCGTGCACCCGGAGACCAGGACCGCGCGCCCGCTGGTGGCGGTGGCGCGCCCGGCGGCTCGTACCGGATCGTCGCCGTTCATCAGGTTCTGCCGGTGCCGGGTGATCAGGAACAGCGCGTAGTCGATGCCCACGCCGAGGCCGATCATGGTGGCCAGCGTGGGGGAGACCGTGGCGAAGGTGAACGCTGTCGCGAGCAGCCCGAGGCAGGCCAGCCCGCCGATCACGCTGATCAGCGCGGTCAGCAGGGGGATGCCCGCGGCGAGCACGCTGCCGAAGCCGACCAGCAGGACGACGATCGCCACGGCGAACCCGATCAGCTCGCTGATCCGGTCGTCGGCGTCCGGCCGCGCCAGCTCGCCCAGCGGACCGCCGTACTCGACCTGTACGCCGGCCGACCGCAGCGGCTTCACCGAGTCGTCGACGCCGTGGAGGTAGTCGTCGCCGAGGGTGGAGGGCTGGATGTCGAAGCGGACGGTGATGCAGCCGGTCTTCGCGTCGCTGGACAGCGGTCCGACCGACTGTGTGCCCGTGGGCTGTGAGCCCGGCGGTGGCAGCGGATTCTGCACGGACAGGACATGCGGGAGTTTCTGCAGGTCGGAGACTGTCTGGGACATCTGGGTGGACATGTCGGTCAGTGGTTTGGCCGAGTCCCGCAGCACGATCTGGCTGCCGTAGCCGCCGGCCGCCGGATCGTGCTTCTTCAGGACATCCAGGCCCTGCTCCGACTGGACTCCGGGCAGGGAGAAGTTGTCGGAGTACTCGCCGCCGAAGGAACGGTTGAGGACCTGGAGCGCGGCGAGCGCGATCAGCCAGGCCACGATGACGATCACGAAGTGCCGGGCACACCACTCGCCCAGTCGGCGCAGTCTCCCACGCCGGTCCTTGCGTCCCCCCGCTGCTGGTGCTGGCATTGCTGTCTGCGATGACATGCGCGGCTCCCGCCGGAGACTGGCCGATCATCCTCATTGAACGACTCGCCGATCAACATGTCCTGTTGAGAGGCGGTCACACAGGTCCTCGCACAGGTGCTCGCCCCGTTTTCCGCCCGGGTCCTCGTTGTCATGGGGCGGGCGGTGGGATCTACTACGACGATGATCACTTCGACTTCTCGCGACTCCTCACGGCGGTACTGAGATGACCGACCACCCGCTCGCACCGGTGTTCGCGGGCCGCACGCCCGCCGGTGTCCTGTCCTGGCCCGCCGACCTGCCGGCAGAGCGCGCGCTCGAAGCCGCCCGCGAGGCCGGCTGGGAGGCCGCCGACCTCGACCTCACGGACGTCTCGGACAGGGCGGGGCTGATGACGGCCTGTGCCACCGTGATGCGGTTCCCGGACTACTTCGGCGCGAACTGGGACGCCCTGGCGGACTGTCTCGGCGACCTGGGCGGGTGGCCCGCGAGCCGCGGCAGGCTCCTTCTCGTCCGCAACTGGCAGGAGTACGCGGCGGCCCGGCCCGAGGAGTGGAACACGCTCCAGGAGATCTTCGCCGACGCCGCCGCGAGCTGGCGGGAGACGGACACGGGGCTCGCGGTGGTGATGGTGCTCGCCGCGACTCCGTAGCGGTGGTGCGCCGGGCGTTGCCGGTCGGAGGATGGCACGAGCGGGCCGGTGGGCCGTCTGGACGATCCGACCAGGCGGTTTCAGGTCACCGGCATGGGACAATGAGGTACGTGCTCTTCCCCCTGGCTGTCCTGTCCGGGGGCAACCTCTGATCCACCGGGATGTGCAGCACGTGCGTTTCCTCAACGACATCCAGCCCCCGTACGACCTGACGTACGACGACGTCTTCATGGTCCCCAGCCGTTCCTCCGTCGGCTCCCGGCAGGGCGTGGACCTCAGCTCCCCCGACGGCACCGGTACGACGATCCCGCTGGTCGTCGCCAACATGACCGCCATCGCGGGCCGCCGGATGGCCGAGACGGTCGCGCGGCGCGGCGGGCTCGTCGTGATCCCGCAGGACATCCCGATCGAGGTCGTCACCGACGTCATCTCCTGGGTGAAGAGCCGTCATCTCGTCCTCGACACACCGATCGTCCTCGCGCCCCACCAGACCGTCGCCGACGCCCTGGCCCTGCTGCCCAAGCGGGCGCACAACGCGGGTGTCGTCGTCGACGCCGAGCAGCGGCCGGTCGGTGTGGTCACCGACGCCGACCTGTCCGGGGTGGACCGCTTCACACAGCTCTCCGAGGTCATGTCGAAGGACCTCCTGCTCCTCGACGCCGACATCGACCCGCGCGAGGCCTTCAACCGCCTCGACGGCGCCAACCGCCGGTACGCGCCCGCCGTCGACGCCGACGGCAGGCTCGCCGGCATCCTCACCCGCAAGGGCGCGTTGCGTGCAACCCTCTACACACCGGCCACGGATGCGAACGGCCGGTTGCGGATCGCCGCCGCCGTCGGCATCAACGGCGATGTGGCCGGCAAGGCGCAGCAACTGCTCGACGCGGGCGTCGACACGCTCGTCATCGACACCGCGCACGGCCACCAGGAGTCGATGCTCAGCGCCATCAAGCTGGTCCGCGACCTCGACCCGCACGTTCCGATCGCCGCGGGCAACATCGTCGCCGCCGAGGGCGTCAGGGACCTGATCGAGGCAGGCGCCGACATCATCAAGGTCGGCGTCGGACCGGGCGCCATGTGCACCACCCGCATGATGACGGGCGTGGGCCGGCCGCAGTTCTCGGCGGTCCTGGAGTGCGCGGCCGAGGCGAAGAAGTACGGCAAGCACGTGTGGGCGGACGGCGGGGTACGCCACCCCCGCGACGTCGCGATGGCGCTGGCCGCCGGTGCGTCCAACGTCATGGTCGGCTCGTGGTTCGCCGGGACGTACGAGTCCCCGGGCGACCTTCAGCAGGACGCCTCCGGGCACCTCTACAAGGAGTCCTTCGGCATGGCGTCGGCGCGTGCGGTGCGCAACCGTACGTCGGAGGAGTCGGCGTACGACCGGGCCCGCAAGGCGCTGTTCGAGGAGGGCATCTCGACCTCCCGGATGTTCCTCGACCCGGCCCGGCCGGGCGTCGAGGACCTGATCGACTCGATCATCGCGGGCGTCCGCTCCTCCTGCACCTACGCCGGGGCCAACTCCCTCGAGGAGTTCGCCCAGAAGGCCGTCGTGGGCGTCCAGAGCGCGGCCGGGTACGCAGAGGGCAAGCCGCTCCACGCCAGCTGGAGCTGACGCGGCGTGCTGAACGATCTCGACGAACGGATTGTGCACGCCCTCGCCGAGGACGCGCGTCGTTCCTACGCGGACATCGGGCAGTTGGTCGGACTGTCCGCGCCCGCCGTGAAGCGACGCGTGGACCGGCTGCGGGAGAGCGGGGCGATCACCGGGTTCACCGTGCGGGTGGATCCGGCGGCGCTGGGGTGGGAGACGGAGGGGTTCGTCGAGATCTACTGCCGGCGGAACACCTCGCCGGAGACGATCCGGCGGGGGCTCGAGCGATATCAGGAGGTGGTGGCCGCGTCGACCGTCACCGGGGAGGCGGATGCGATGGTGCAGGTTTTCGCCTCTGATATGCGGCACTTCGAGCGGGTGCTTGAGCGGATCGCGGGGGAGCCGTTCGTTGAGCGGACGAAGTCCGTGTTGGTGTTGTCGCCGTTGTTGCGGAGGTTTTCTTCTGGGTCGCCCACGTAGATGGCGATGCGGATACGTGGGCGGGTGCGGGTCCGCTGTGGCTGTTCGCGCAGTTCCCCGCGCCCCTTTATCGTCCCGCTGGTTTTCTTGACAGGGCGTTGTTGGCGATCGAGTTGTGGACGCTGAAGCTCACCGCGTCGCCTCTGTAGCGGTCGTCGGACCATTCGACCGGGCGGCCCTCTCTGGTGGTTGTCACCCGGCGGACGCGTAGCAGGGGGCTGGTGCGGCGGATGTCGAGGAGTTCGGCGTCCTGGGCGCCGGCCGCCACCGCGTCGATGACGTGTTCGCCGTATGCGAAGACCAACCCGGTGTCCTCGAAGAGGCGTTGGGTGACCGAGGGGCAGTCCGGCTCGATGGGTTCCACGGACGGGGCGATCCAGTCGGCGTAGACCGTGCGTTCCAGCAGGACCGGTTCGCCATCCAGGCCGCGTACCCGCAGGACGTGCAACACCCTTGTCTTCTCGCGGAGTTGGAGGCGGAGCGCGTCCTCCGTCGTCGCCCGGCGGTACTCCTGGTGCACCACCTGGCCCGTCGCTTCGCGGCCCATCGCGCGCGCCCACTGGGCGAAGCTGCGCAGTTCCTCGAAGGTCTGGCTGCGGCGGCTGGCCAGGACCACCCGGCGGGCGCCCTGGCGGGAGCCGATCAGCCCCTCGGCCGTCAGGGCCGCCACCGCCTGGCGGATCGTGCCGCGCGCCACGCCGTAGTGGCTCGCGAGCTCCGTCTCCGGAGGCAGACGGCTGCCGACGGTGTACTGCTCGCGGTCGATCGCCCGGCGCAGCTCGTCGGCGATCTCCTCGTGTCGCGCCGTCATGCTTCCCCTCTGGGTTCGTCGCTGTGCACAGCGTGACCAGCCTAATCGACGTCCGTGAACTGTCCCCGCGCAGCGGAAAAGTGCAGGGAATCAGGGGTCAGTGTTTCGCCAGTGTTTACGGGCGTGATACCAGCGGAAGTCCTACTGAAGCCAACTTGTTCAGACAAGTTCTCCGCACCACCTCAACCCTCGTGCGCACCCCTGGAGAGACCGTGATCGTGACCCTGCCGAGAACAGCCGTCCGCGGCGGCGCCCTCGCCGTCGTCGCCGCGCTCGCCCTGAGCGCCTGCGGCGCGGCCCCCGACGACACGTCGACCACCGCGAACGGCAAGAGCGCGGCCACCGCGACCTCGGCCGCCGACTTCGGCGGCATGGACAAACTGGTCGCCGCGGCCAAGAAGGAGGGCACGCTGCACGCCATCGCGCTGCCCCGCGACTGGGCCAACTACGGCGCCCTGATCGACGGTTTCCAGAAGAAGTACGGCATCAAGATCGAGGTCGAGAACCCGGACGGGGCAAGTCAGGACGAGATCAACGCAGTTACCTCCCGCAAGGGCCAGGACCGGGCGCCCGACGTTCTCGACCTCGGCAGCTCGTTCGCGCTGAGCGCCGCCCAGCAGGGGCTGCTCGCGCCGTACAAGGTCGCCTCCTTCGCCGACATACCCGAGGGGCAGAAGGACCCGGAGGGCCGGTGGTTCAACGACTACGGCGGCTACATCTCCATCGGGTGCGACGCCAAGCGCGTGAAGGCCTGCCCCACCACCTTCGCCGACCTGCTGAAGCCCCAGTACAAGGGCCAGGTCGCCCTCAACGGCAATCCCACCAAGTCCGGTTCGGCGTTCGCCGGCGTCTGGGCGGCCTCGCTCGCCAGCGGCGGCTCCTTCGACGACATCCAGCCCGGCCTCGACTTCTTCGCCAAGCTGAAGAAGAACGGCAACTACACGCCCGTCGAGTCGACCCCGGCCACCGTCGAGAAGGGCGAGACGCCGATCAGCATCGACTGGGACTACCTCAACGCCGGTTACGCCGACGAGTTCAAGTCCAAGGGCGTCGACTGGACGGTGACCGTCCCCAGCGACGGCGAGTTCTCCCAGTACTACTCCCAGGCCGTCAACAAGGACGCCCCGCACCCGGCCGCCGCCCGGCTGTGGCAGGAGTACCTCTACAGCGCCGAGGGCCAGAACCTGTGGCTCAAGGGGTACGCCCGCCCGGCCCTGATGCCCGCCATGGAGAAGGCCGGCACGCTCGACACGGCCGCCGCCGCCAAGCTGCCCAAGGTCTCCGGCACGCCGTCCTTCCCGACCGAGGCCCAGCAGGCCAAGGCCAAGACCGTGCTGGCCCAGGGCTGGGGCAAGGCCGTCTCCGGATGACCGCCACCCTCACCCGGGTCGACGCGATGCCCGCCGCTTCCGTGAAGCGGCGGCGTCGCGCCCCCGGCTGGCTCGCCGTACTCCCGCTGCTCGCCTTCGTGGCGGTCGCCTTCGGAGTGCCCGCCCTGGCCATGCTGAACGGTGCCTTCACCGTCAAGAACCAGACCACCGGCGCCACTTCGTACACCACTGCCAATCTGACCGACTCCCTCCAGGGCGCGTATCTCACCGCCCTGCTCGGCAGCGTCAAGCTGTCCGCCGTGTCGGCGCTCATCGCGACCGTCCTCGGACTGCCGCTCGCCCAGGCCGTGGTGACCTCCCGCTTCCGCGCGCTGCGCGAGGCCGTACTCACCGCCTCCGGAGTCCTCGCCAACTTCGGCGGGGTGCCGCTGGCCTTCGCCTTCGTCGCCACCCTCGGCAACTCCGGTGTGCTGACCAGGCACCTGGGACTCACGGACAAGGGCTGGAGCCTCTACAGCTTCTGGGGACTGGTGATCGTCTACCTCTACTTCCTGATCCCGCTGATGGTCCTCACGATCACCCCCGCGCTCGACGGACTCAGGTCCCAGTGGCGTGAGGCCGCCCGGAACAACGGCGCCACCAACGTCCAGTACTGGCAGCACGTCGCCCTGCCCGTGCTGCTGCCCTCGCTGCTCGGCGGGTTCGTGCTGCTCTTCGGCAGCGCCTTCGCCGCGTACGCCACCGCCGCGGCCATGGTGGGCAGTTCGATCCCGCTGGTCACCCTCCAGATCGCCGACGCCATCTCCGGCAACGTGCTCGTCGGCCAGGAGAACGTGGCGCTCGCCCTCAGTCTCGACATGGTCCTGATCGCGGGCCTGGTCATGGCCGTCTACCTGCCCCTGCAACGGAGGAGCGCGCGATGGCTCGCCTGAACCTGTGGCGCTGGGTGGTCCTGACCGGCGCAGCGGTCTACTTCCTCGTCCCGCTCGCCGCCTCCGTGATCTTCACGGTCGACGTACCCGGCGAGGGCGTCACCTTCGACGCGTACAGCCAGATCGTCGGTGCCGACGGCTTCCTGCCCGGCCTGACGCTCTCCCTCGAACTGGCCGCCGCCACCATCGCCGTGGTCCTCCTGCTCATGGTTCCCGCGATGGTCGCCCTGCGGCTCGGCGCACCCCGGCTGCGGCCGGTCGTCGAGGTGATCTGCTCGCTGCCGCTGGTCGTCCCGCCGATCGCGTTCGTCGCCGGGATCTCGACCGTCCTCAAGTGGGGCCCCGAACACCTCTCCCGTACGCCCCTGTTCCAGACCTTCGTCGCCATCCAGAACCCGGACTTCCCCGTCGTCCTCGTGCTCGCGTACGTCGTGATGGCGTTGCCCTTCGTCCATCGGTCGCTGGACGCCGGGCTGCGCGCGATCGACGTCCGCACGCTGGTGGAGGCCGCCCGCAGTTGCGGTGCGAGCCCGGTCCAGGCGCTGGTGACGGCCGTGCTGCCCAACCTGCGCGGGGCGCTGCTCAACGCCTCCTTCCTCACCCTGGCCCTGGTGCTCGGCGAGTTCACGGTGGCCCAGCTGCTCGGGTTCCAGCCGTTCGCCGTGTGGATCTACAGCGTCGGCGGTTCGCAGGCCCAGTTGTCCGTCGCCGTGTCCGTGCTCAGCCTGCTCGTCACCTGGGCCCTCCTCCTCGCGCTCGCCGGGCTCGGCGGGCGTTCCCGAACCGCCGCCGCCAAGGGATGAACCACATGACGCTCGACAAGGCAGCAACCGTCGAATTCCGGGGACTGCGCCGGGAGTTCGGCCCGACCGTCGCCCTCGACGGACTCGACCTCGATGTGCGGCCGGGGGAGCTGCTCGCGCTGCTCGGCCCGTCCGGCTGCGGCAAGACCACCGCCCTGCGCATGCTCGCCGGTTTCGAACACCCCGACTCCGGCGAGGTGTTGGTCGACGGCGCGGACGTCACCCAGGTGCCGGCCCACCGCCGGGACGCCGGCATGGTCTTCCAGTCGTACAGCCTCTTCCCGCACCTCAGCGCCCTCGACAACGTGGCCTTCGGACTGCGCATGCGCAAGGTGCGTACGTCCGAACGGCGAGCCCGGGCAGCCGAGTTGCTCGACCTCGTGGGCCTCGCCGACAAGGGGGAGCAGTTTCCGCACCAGCTCTCCGGCGGCCAGCAGCAGCGCGTCGCACTCGCCCGCGCACTCGCGCTGCGTCCACGCGTACTGCTCCTCGACGAACCGCTGTCGGCGCTCGACGCCAAGGTACGGCTCACGCTCCGCGAGGAGATACGCCGCCTGCAACAGGAACTCGGCATCACCACCCTGTTCGTGACGCACGATCAGGAGGAGGCCCTGTCGATGGCCGACCGGGTCGCCGTGATGCGCTCCGGGCGACTCGAACAGTGCGCTGCGCCCGCCGAGTTGTACGGCAGGCCCGCCACCGCGTTCGTCGCCGAGTTCGTCGGCACGATGAGCCGGATCCCGGGGCGCCTGTCCGGCGGCTCGGTCGAGGTGCTCGGGCAGCGGCTCCCGGTCGACGGCGGGGCGCCGGACGCCGTCGAGGTCGACGTGCTGGTGCGGCCCGAGGCGGTCCGGGTCGTCGCCGAGGCGGCCGGTGACGCACGCGTCGTCGCCACGGCGTTCCTCGGCGCGGTCACCCGGATCACCGTACGACTCGGCGACGGCACCGAGGTGAAGGCCGACCTGCCCGCGCACGAGGCCGCCACGCTGGGCGCGGGAGCCGCCGTGCACGTGTCGCTGCCGGAGCGGCCGGTGCTGGTGGCCGAGCGCGCGAACCGTCCGTGAATCCGTGAGAGAGAGAAACGTGTCCCCCCACATCCCCCACACCTCCGACACCCGCCATGAACCGCAACTCCCGCTCCAGGCAGTCTTGTTCGACATGGACGGCACCCTCGTCGACACCGAGCGGCTGTGGTGGGAGGCGGTGGAGCAGGTCGCCGGGAGGCCGCTGACCGAGGCGGACCAGCCGGAGGTGCTCGGCCGGCCCGTCGAGCACACCGCCGACTGGCTGGCCGCCGCCACGGGCGCGGAGACCGGGAGCCTCGCCGCCGAACTGCACCGGGAGTTCGCGGACCGCGTCCGCACCGGCATCGTGCCCCGCCCCGGTGCCCTCGCCCTGCTCGACGCGCTCGCCGAGGCCGCCGTCCCCACCGCCCTGGTGACCGCCTCTCCCCGGGCCGTCGCCGACACGGTCATCGAGGTGCTCGGCGTCTCCCGCTTCGCGGTCTCCGTCACCGCCGACGACACCGAACACACCAAGCCCGCCCCCGACCCCTACCTCGCCGCCTGCCACGCCCTGGGCGTCGACCCCGCAGCCTGTGTGGCCGTCGAGGACACCGAGACCGGCGTCACCTCGGCGGAGGCAGCGGGCTGCGCGGTCCTCGCCGTCCCGTCGCTCGCCCCGATCGAGCCGGCGCCCGGCCGCACGGTCCTGCCCACCCTGTCCGGCGTCACCGTGGCGGCTCTCGCCGCCATGGTCGCCCCCGAGCAGCAGCTCCGGGTGATGACCTGGAACCTGTGGCTGGGCGGCACGAAGATCGACGATCACCGTGCGAAGCAGCTCAAGGTGATCGCCGAGACGGGCGCGGACGTCGTCGGCCTTCAGGAGACCGACGGCACCTCCGCCCGCGAACTGGCCGACGCGCTCGGCTGGCACCACCACCAGGCGGGCCCGAACCTGGGCGTCATCAGCCGGTATCCGATCACCGCGCGCCACGGTGACCCGGACGTCGGCTTCTACGGGGCGACCGGGGTACGCGTCCGGCTGGACGCGGGGCAGGAGGTCGACGTCTGGAGCGCCCACCTCGACTGCGCGCCGTACGGGCCCTACGAGGTCCACTTCAACGGGCTTGCGGCGGGGGAGGTGATCGCGAAGGAGGCGGGGCGGCTGGAGCGGATGCGGGAGATCCTGCGGCGGATCGGGGATTCCGCCGCAGGCGACGACTCCGGTGTACCCGGTGTACCCGTCGTGCTCGTCGGGGACTTCAACACGCCGTCGCATCTGGACTGGCCGGGGGTGGAGTGGCCGGTGACGAAGGTGGCGGAGGAGGCGGGATTGCGGGACTCCTACCGGGAGGTGCATCCGGATGCGGTCCTTGAGCCCGGTCATACGTGGTCGCCGGTTCATGTCGAGCACGAGGACGGGAGTGGGAGGGTGGAGCCGCAGGATCGCATCGACTTCGTGCTGTCTGGGGGGAGGGGGCTGAGGGTGCTGGATTCTCGGGTGGTGGTGAGTGGGGTGGCGCGTGTGTGGCCCGAGGTGGCCGGCAACGCCTGGCCCTCGGACCACGCGGCGGTACTGACGACGTTCGGGGTGCGCTAGAGGGTTTTCGCCCCCGCCGCCCCTACCCGTCCCATCCGTCCTCGGGGGCGCTGCCCCCGAACCCCCGCTCCTCAAACGCCGGAGGGGCTGGTTATCAGCCCGTCCGGCGTTTGAGGACGAGCGCGTTCAGCGCGAAAGGGGGGTCTGGGGGCGCAGCCCCCAGGGATGGGACGGGTAGGGGCGGCGGGGGCGAGAACAATGAATCGCCACCCCGGTGGCATTTCGCGCAACGATTCGTTCGCCGGTGCGCAACGGCTGCTCCTTGTCGTCCCGCCCCACCCCGCCGTACCGTCTATCTGGCCCCCAACCCCCCTTAAGCCCCTGCAAGGACCCCGCATGCGCACCGCCCTCCTCCAGAGCTCCGGCCGCCCCGGATCGCTCGTAGGGAACCTCAAGGTGCTCGACGAGGCCGCGGAACGCGCCGCCGCCGCGGGCGCCGAACTGCTGGCCGCACCGGAGATGTTCCTCACGGGGTACGCGATCGGCGACGGCGTCCGCCGCCTCGCCGAGCCCGCCGACGGCGAGTCCGCCGACGCGGTCGCCGAGATCGCCACGCGGCACGGCCTGGCCATCGCCTACGGCTACCCCGAGCGGTCCGGCGAGCAGGTCTACAACTCCGCGCAGCTCATCTCCGCCGACGGCGACCGTCTCGCCAACTACCGCAAGACCCACCTCTTCGGCTGCTTCGAGCGCGATCACTTCACGCCGGGCGAGCAGCCCGTCGTACAGGCAGAACTGGGCGGTCTGCGGGTCGGCCTGATGATCTGTTACGACGTCGAGTTCCCGGAGAACGTCCGCGCCCACGCCCTCGCCGGCACCGACCTCCTCCTCGTCCCGACGGCTCAGATGCATCCGTTCCAGTTCGTGGCCGAATCCGTCGTACCGGTGCGGGCGTTCGAGAACCAGCTGTATGTCGCCTACGTCAACCGGGTCGGCCAGGAAGGGGAGTTCGAGTTCGTCGGGCTCTCCACGCTCGCCGGCCCCGACGGAGTCGCCCGTACCCGGGCCGGCCGCGGTGAGGAACTCCTTCTCGCCGACGTCGACCCCGTTCTCCTCGCCGCCTCCCGAGAGGCGAACCCGTATCTCCAGGACCGCCGTCCCGGCCTCTACGGCTCCCTCGGCCGAGTCACCTGAGTCACCCTTCTTCTCCCCTCGCTCACCTCACCTGTTTCGCCCGCAAGGAGTCCGTACCCCATGACGTCCACGGTGCCCACCGCCGTCCAGCACGCCGACGCGCAGCAGCCGCCGATCACCATGTTCGGGCCGGACTTCCCCTACGCCTACGACGACTTCCTCGCCCACCCGGCCGGCCTCGGGCAGATTCCCGCGACCGAGCACGGCACGGAGGTCGCCGTCATCGGTGGCGGGCTGTCGGGGATCGTCGCCGCGTACGAGCTGATGAAGATGGGCCTCAAGCCCGTCGTGTACGAGGCCGACCGGATCGGTGGGCGGCTGCGGACCGTCGGGTTCGACGGCTGCGACCCCTCCCTCACCGCGGAGATGGGCGCGATGCGCTTCCCGCCCTCCTCCACCGCCCTCCAGCACTACATCGACCTGGTGGACCTGGAGACCCGGCCGTTCCCCAACCCCCTTGCCCAGTGCACCCCTTCGACCGTCGTCGACCTCAAGGGCGAGTCGCACTACGCGGAGACGGTCGACGACCTGCCGCAGGTCTACCGTGATGTCGCCGAGGCCTGGAGCAAGTGCCTCGAAGAAGGTGCCGACTTCTCCGACATGAACCGGGCCCTGCGTGAGCGTGACGTCCCGCGCATCCGCGAGATCTGGGCGCGGCTCGTCGAGAAGCTCGACAACCAGACCTTCTACGGCTTCCTCTGCGACTCCGAGGCCTTCAAGTCCTTCCGGCACCGTGAGATCTTCGGCCAGGTCGGCTTCGGCACGGGTGGCTGGGACACCGACTTCCCCAACTCGATCCTGGAGATCCTGCGGGTCGTCTACACCGAGGCGGACGACCATCACCGGGGCATCGTGGGCGGCAGCCAGCAACTGCCGCTGCGGCTCTGGGAACGCGAGCCCGGGAAGATCGTCCACTGGCCGTACGGGACCTCCCTCGCCGCCCTGCACGTGAACGGCGTACCGCGCCCGGCCGTGACCCGTCTCCACCGCACCGCCGGCAACCGGATCACCGTGACGGACGCGGGCGGCGACATCCGTACGTACCCGGCGGCGATCTTCACCGCCCAGTCCTGGATGCTGCTCTCGAAGATCGCCTGCGACGACTCGCTCTTCCCGATCGACCACTGGACCGCCATCGAGCGCACCCACTACATGGAGTCCAGCAAGCTCTTCGTCCCCGTCGACCGGCCCTTCTGGCTCGACAAGGACGAGGTCACGGGGCGGGACGTGATGTCCATGACCCTCACCGACCGTATGACGCGCGGGACTTACCTCCTTGACGACGGTCCGGACCGGCCCGCCGTCATCTGTCTCTCGTACACCTGGTGCGACGACAGCCTCAAGTGGCTGCCGCTGTCCGCGAACGAGCGGATGGAGGTCATGCTGAAGTCGCTCGGCGAGATCTATCCGAAGGTCGACATCCGGAAGCACGTCATAGGTAGCCCGGTCACCGTGTCCTGGGAGAACGAGCCCTACTTCATGGGCGCGTTCAAGGCCAACCTGCCCGGTCACTACCGTTACCAGCGGCGCCTGTTCACGCACTTCATGCAGGACCGGCTGCCCGCCGACAAGCGTGGACTGTTCCTTGCCGGTGACGACATCTCGTGGACGGCGGGCTGGGCCGAGGGCGCGGTCCAGACCGCGCTGAACGCGGTCTGGGGCGTCATGCACCAGTTCGGCGGGACCACCGATCCGACCAACCCCGGCCCCGGCGACGTCTACGACGAGATCGCCCCCGTCGAACTCCCCGAGGACTGAGTGCGGTTCGGGCTGAGAGGATCAGATTCCGGCCGCCCGTGCGGTCTCGTACAACTCGGCGCCCAGGTCCTTGAGTTCGGCCGCGTTCCGCGGGGCGTCGCCGAACTCGAAGAAGAACGCGGCCAGGCCGACCTCGGCGTGGGCGGCGAGGTCCGTCACGATCTGGTCGACGCTGCCCTGGAAGGGCCGGCGGTCGGCGCCGTCGTACGCCTTCGCCGTGTGGGCGAGGTTCACCCGCACCACCGTCTCCATCGGCCTGGTGCGGCCCTTCTCGGCGGCGAAGTCCCGCACCTGCCGCCACGTTCGACGAGGCGCGTCAGGGACGTCTTGCTGAAGGCGGGCAGGAATATCGGGATCGGCCGGGCGGGCTTCGGGCCGACCACGGCCGAGGCTGTCTTCGTCAGGCGGCCGTCGAAGCTGACCGGGTCCGGGCCCCAGACCGCCCGGCACACGTCGAGGACCTCGTCAAGGACCTGGCCGCGCTCGGCGAACGGGGCCACCCCGGCGGCGGCGTACTCGTCGAGGGACCAGCCCGTGCCGAAGCCCGCCACCACCCGGCCGCCGCTCGCCGCATCCAACGTGCCGAGCATGCGCGCCAGTCGGAAGGGGCCGTGCAACGGGGCGACCAGCACGCTGGTGCCGAGGCGGGCGCGCTCGGTGGCCGGCGGCCGGCGTCAGCGTCACCAGCGGCTCGGCGACATTGCGGTACGTGTCGGGCCAGGGGACGCCCGCCATGCCGTACAGGCCCTGGGTCGCGGGCTGACCAGGCGGACGGCCGTGCTCGCGCTCCTTCGCGAGAGATCTCCTGGAGATCGCAAGAGGTGCTGTCGCCGTCGAACGAACAACGTTCATCCAGTTGTGGCGGAGACCCTGCGCGGGAGTGGCCGGATCAGTCCGGCAACGGAGTGAGGAGCATGCGGCTCGCGAAGCCGACCGCCGCGTCGAGTCGGTCGGTGAACTCCTCGGCCACATCGGGCAGTCGGCGCAGCGCCCAGAGTGCGCGGGCGGCGGTCCAGGTGGCGGCTCGGGCCCGTTCCATGCTCCACGCGCCGAGCAGGTGGGTGAGCGGATCGGCGATCTGGAGCAGGTCGGGACCCGGCATCAGCTCTTCGCGGAGGCGCTCCTCCAGCGAGACGAGTAGATCACCCACCTGCTCGAACTCGTCCTCCAGATCGGCCGGTTCGCAGTCGAGCGTACGACAGGAGTCCACGACGGCGAGCGCCAGATCGTGCCCGATGTGCGCATTGATGCCCGCGAGTGCGAACTGCACCGGCCGTACGCCCGGATGACGGCGGAACTGCAGCAGCGGGCGCCAGCACGCGGGCGCGTGGCCGTCCTCGGCGACCCGCAGATACAGCTCGGCGAACCGCACGTCCAGGGTGATCGCGGCCTCCGGGTCGGGGAACGCGCCGGCCTCCAGGCGCCGGTCGAAGGCCTCCGTCACCGCGAGGTAGACACGGTTGAAGACCGCCAGCCCGTCGCGCGGCGGCAGTTGGGCATCCAGCGCGCTCATCCGGGAGACGACACGGTCGACGGGAGTGGTGAACTGTTCCAATTGCACCATGAAGGCAGGGTCCCAGTCCTAGGCTGGCGCACGTGCCGCCGGGCCGGACGCTTACCCAGAACGGGGGAACGCGCCCGCCGCGGCAGAGAAGGGGGAACAGTACGTGTCAGGCTCGCGCGCCCAGCGCCTGGCCGCGCGCCGGGCCGAACGCAGGCGCGCAGCCCGGCGTTCGCTCATGGTCGCCGCCGCCTCGATGGTGGTCGCCCTCGGCACCGCCACCGGGCTGCTCTCCGCACTCGACGACAACGGCGGCGCCGGACTCGACGCGGCCGAACTCGAGGTGACCAGCTCACCCCTGCTCGCCCCGCTGCCGGCCGTGTCGTCGGCATCCCCGGCGCCGAGCGCCACCAAGTCGCCGTCCCCGTCCGCCCGTTCGACGGAGGCGAGAAGGCCGAGCCGTACGCCGGCGCCCCCGCCCACGAGGACGGAGCCCGCGCCGGAGCCGAAGCGGGCGCCCGTCCCCGTGTCCCCCCGCCTCTACCGCAACCCCGACTCCCAGGTCCTCGACTGGGTCCGCGCCAACCGTGACGATCCGCGCCGCCCTGTCATCGAGGCGGAGATCGCCGACCGTCCGGCGGCGGTCTGGTTCGCCGACTTCTCGCCCGCGACGATCGCCTCCCGGGTCCGCGCGGTCACCGCCGGCGCGGCGGGCGCCGGCCGGGTCCCCGTCCTCGTGCCGTACGCCGTGCCGGACCGCGACTGCGGCGGCGCCTCCCAGGGCGGCGCACCCGACCTCGGCGCGTACGACGGCTGGATCGACGCGTTCGCGGCGGGACTGGGCTCCGACGAGGTCATCGTGATCCTCGAGCCGGACTCGGTCGCCCTGTCCGACTGTCTCTCCCCGGCGCAGCGAGCCGCCCGGTTCGCCTCGCTGGCCCGCGCGGGCCGCGCCCTCAAGGCCGCCAACCCCAACGCCCGCGTCTACTACGACGCGGGCCACTCCGGATGGAACGCCCCCGTCAAGCAGGCGGCCCTGCTCCGTCAGGCGGGCGCCGCCTCGGCCGCGTCCTCCGACGGCGTCTTCAGCAACGTCTCCAACTTCCACCGCACCGACGACGAGATCGCCTACGACCGACAGATCCTCGACGCTCTCGGCGGCCCCGCAAGCCTGGGCGCCGTGATCGACACCAGCCGCAACGGCAACGGCGCCCCGGCCGACGGCGAGTGGTGCGACCCGGCCGGCCGGAAACTCGGCCGTGCGCCGACGGCGAGCACCGGCGAGGCGCGGATCGACGCCTATCTGTGGGTCAAACTGCCGGGGGAGTCGGACGGCTGCAAGGGCGCGCCGGGCACGTTCACCGCGTCATACGCCTACGACCTGGCGCGCTGAGCGGGCCGGGGGATGAACCTGAGCGTGCGCTTAGGATGCGGGTGCGCAAGTAGCTGCACTCACCACTCACCCCGTACGCCCCAGGAGTCCCGCCTGTGACCGCCGAAGCCCCGACAGCCCCCGCCGTCCCCGACGGCTCGTACGGGCGTCTGATACCCGTCACCGTCCACTTCGACGACCTCGACTCCCTCGGCATGCTCCACAACGCGCGCTACCCGCTGCTGGTGGAGCGGGCCTGGAACGAGCTGTGGCACGGGTACGGCTTCACCTTCGAGGGCGACTGGGCGGCGGCGGAGGATTTCTGCAACGTGGTCAGGGAACTGGTCATCGGCTACGAGGCACCGATCGAGCGGCCCGGCGCCTACGCCGTGCACCTGTGGCTGGAACGCCTCGGCACGACAGGTCTCACCTACGGCTTCCGGTTCTGCTCGGCCGACGGGGAGACGACGTACGCCCGGGGTACCCGCGTCCTTGTCCGGCTCGACGCGGGCACCCTTCGGCCCACTTCGTGGAGCGACCGGTTCAGGGCCTGCGCTCAGGAACTGCTGCGCTCGGCGGACTGATCTTCGCCCGGTCCCTGTCGGCGGTACGCAGCACCCCCGCGAACCCGGCCAGCCCGCCCGCCAGCACCGTGACCAGCCCGAACGACACCACCAGGCTGGTCGCCTGGGCCAGCGTCCCGATCGCGCTCGGCGCGACGAGGCCCGAGGTGTACGTGATGGTGGCGACTCCCGCTATGGCCTGACTGGGGTTGGGGCCGCTGCGGCCCGCCGCCGCGAAGCACAGTGGGACGACCACGGCGATGCCCAGACCGAGCAGTGCGAAGCCCGTCATCGCCACGGCGGGCTGTTCGGCGACCACGATGAGCACCCCGCCGAGCACGGCGAGCACGCCGCTCGCTCGGACCGTGCGCACCGCGCCGAAACGGTTCACCACGGCGTCCCCGATGAGCCGCGCCACCGCCATCGTCAGCATGAAACCGGTCGTGGAAGCCGCCGCCAGACCGTCCGAGGTGCCCAACTCGTCCCGCAGATACACCGCCGACCAGTCCAGGCTCGCGCCCTCCGCGAACACCGCGCAGAACCCGATGGCGCCGATCAGCAGCGCGGACCTGGGCGGCAGCGCGAACCTCGGGGGCGGCTCCTCGTCCTCGGTGGGGCGTATGTCGAGCACCCAGCGACAGGCGGCCACCCCGAGGACCGTGAGGGTCGCCGCCGCGAGTGCGTGATGGAGGCGCGCGTCCGAACCCAGATGCGCGGCGAGGGTGCCGCCCGCCGCACCGATCAGGGCACCCGCACTCCACATGCCGTGCAGGCCCGACATGATCGATTTGCCCAGCAGGTTCTCGATCTCCACGCCCAGTGCGTTCATCCCGACGTCCGCCATACCCGCCGAGGCGCCGTATATGAACAGGGCGAGGCAGAGTGTGGGCAGGTTCGGGGCCAGGGCCGGCAGGACCAGTGCCAGGGTCCAGAACGCGATCAGCCCGCGCAGCGCCGTACGGGCGCCGAAGCGGTGGCTGACGCGGCCCGCGAGGGGCATCGCGAGTGACGCGCCGAGCGCGGGGAACGCCAGCGCGAGCCCCAGCTGACCCGCGCTGACCGAGGCGTGGTCCTGGATCCAGGGCACCCGGGTCGCGAACGAGCCGGTGACGGCGCCGTGCACGGCGAAGACCGCGGCCACGGCGTACCGGGCCCGCTTCACCTCGCCTCGTTCGTACAGCACTGCACTCATTCTGCGGGCCCCTCCCCGGGTCTGCTCCTCGCTGGGTCGCGGAGCCTGTGCCGCGCGCCGCCGTAAACTATCAGGAACCCTGCCTGATAGATAGCGGGATATCGGCCGTCCCATGGCGGGAGCGGCTCCGCCGATCTGGAAGGATCTCGCCATGCCCGCATCCCCGAGCACCGCCCGGGCCATCAACGACCGGCTCGCCCTGCGTCTGCTCCAGCAGGAAGGCCCGTTGGCGGCCGGGCAGTTGAAGCAGCTGACCGGCCTGTCCCGCCCGACGGTCGCCGACCTCGTCGAGCGCCTCACCGCCGCCGGACTGATCGCGGTCGTGGGGGAGTCGGGGGAGCAGCGGCGAGGCCCGAACGCGAAGGTGTACGGGATCGTCGCCGGCCTCGCGTACCTGGCCGCCGTCGATGTCCGTACCGAGGGCGTCTCCGTGGCCGTGACCGACGTGGTGGGCGAGGTGCTGGCCGAGGCGTCCGTGCCCATCGGCGACGACACCGGCACCGGTCCCGCCGTGGAACAGGCGGTCGCCCTCGTCGAGCGGGTCGCCAAGGAGGCCGGGGCCGAACAACTGCACACCGTCGGGATCGGTGCCCCCGGTCTGATCGACCCGGCGACCGGTGAGCTCCGGGACACCGGAGGACTGCCCGTGTGGCACCGCAGGCTGGTGTCGGCCGTCCAGGAACGGCTCCCCGAGACCCGCGTGATCGTCGAGAACGAGACCAACCTCGCCGCCCTCGCCGAGCAACGCGAGGGCGCCGCCCGCGACCGGGACACCTTCGTGCTGCTGTGGCTCGGCCATGGCACCGGCGCGGCCGTGGTCCTCGACGGCGCCCTGCGCCGGGGGGCCTCCGGCGGTACCGGCGAGATCGGCTTCCTGCCGGTGCCCGGGACGAGACGGCTTCCCTCGGCCACGGAGTGCGAGGGAGGCTTCCACTCCCTCGCCGCGGCGTCGCCCCTCGCCCAACTGGCGGGCGCGCAGGGCCTGGTGGTCACCCCCGAGGCCCACGAGCCCTATGCGGCCACCCTCGTCCGCGCGGCCGTGGCGACGCCCGACACCCCGGCCCACGCCCGGTTCCTCGACATCGTCGCCGACCGCGTCGTCATCGGCGCCGCGTCCGTCGTCGCCGTCCTGGATCCGGGGTGCGTGGTGCTGGGAGGTGAGGTCGGCCGGGCCGGCGGCGATGTGCTCGCCGCCCGCGTCGAGGAACGGCTCGCCCGGCTGTCCCCCCTCCCGGCGGAGGTGCGCGCGAGCACGCTGGGCGGCGGAGGGGTGTTGCGCGGGGCTTTGCTGACGGCCCGGGAACGCGCCCAGGAGGTGCTGTTCGGGGGCACCTCGGCCACCTGAGCGGACGGGCGGGCGAGGGCCCGGCGGCGGGCAAGGGCCGTCGTCACCGCCGCCGGTCCGGCACAGACGCTAGGAGGTCCGGAGTGTGACGGTCAATAGGTATGGACCAATCGCATGGCCGGATCGTCCACCGCTGACCGGGACTTGTGAGCGAGTCCACACAACTCACCCGCATGGAGTACGACCCGGCGTGGCACACTGGCCTTTAACAGAAGCAGCGCACTCCGGGGTCGGTGAAAGTCCGAACCGGCGGTTATAGTCCGCGACCCGTCCGCTTGTTTTTCGGCGGCCGGTTGACCAGGTGGAATTCCTGGACCGACGGTTAAAGTCCGGATGGGAGGCAGTGCGCGGCGGGCGGGCATTCGTGCGCGCCGCCGTACCGCTCGGCCATGGGCCGAGCTCCGTCCGGCGTCGCTCCCGGTGTTCCTGCCCGTTCACAGCTGTCGTCATCGACAGGCCCCGGAGTCCGTGCCCGAAGAGGCAGGGAGGACCCGGGAAGTGTTCACCGGAATCGTCGAAGAGCTGGGCGAAGTCACGGCCGTCGAAAACCTCGGCGATGCCTCCCGCTTCCGGCTCCGTGGCCCCGTGGTCACCGAAGGCGCCCGCCACGGCGACTCCATCGCCGTCAACGGTGTGTGTCTCACGGTCGTCGAACACGAGGGCGACGAATTCACCGCCGACGTCATGGCGGAGACCCTCGACCGCTCCAGCCTGGGCGTCCTCGCCGTCGGCTCGCGGGTCAACCTCGAACGCCCCATGGCCCTGGGCGCCCGCCTCGGCGGCCACATCGTGCAGGGCCACGTCGACGGCACGGGCACGGTCCTCGAGCGCAAGCCGTCCGAGAACTGGGAGATCGTCAAGATCTCGCTCCCCGCCGACCTCACCCGCTACGTCGTCGAGAAGGGGTCCATCACCGTCGACGGCATCAGCCTCACCGTCGTCGACGCGGGCCCGGACTACTTCTCCGTCAGCCTCATCCCCACCACCCTCGACCTGACCACGCTCGGCCGCAAGCAGCCCGGCGACCCGGTCAACCTCGAGGTCGACGTCATCGCCAAGTACGTCGAGCGACTGCTCGGCGCGCAGGCGACACCGGGAGCACAGGGGACACAGGGCACGCAGGGGGCCGCGAAGTGAACTGGCTGAACACCGAGGCGTTCACGCTCCTCGACCAGCACATCCTCTGGTCGGACATGATCGGCAACGTCCTCGGCCTGATCGCCCTCGCCCTCGGCTGGCGGCGCTCCATCCTGAGCTGGCCCGTGCAGTTCCTGTCCGGTCTCGTCCTCTTCGGTGCCTTCTACGGCCACCTCACCGGCAGCGCCGGCAAGCAGGTCGTCGTCATGCTCGTGGCCGGTTACGGCTGGTGGCAGTGGAACCGGAACAAGGGCCAGGGCAAGGACGGCCACATCACCCCGCGCTTCGCCACCTGGCGTGAACGTGCCGCCATGATCGGCGCCGCCGCCGTCGGCACGGTCGCCGTGGCCCTGCTCTTCAAGGCCTACCCGAGCCTGTCCTGGGACCCTTGGCCCGACGCCTACATCTTCGTCGGCACCATCGTCGCCATGTACGCCCAGGCGCGCGGCATGGTCGAGTTCTGGTTCGCCTGGCTCCTCGTCGACCTCGTCGGCGTCCCCCTCAACTTCGCCAACGGCTACGCCTTCTCCGGCTTCGTCTACGTCATCTACGGCGCGCTCGTCCTGTGGGGCATGCGCGACTGGTGGCTGCGCTCCCGCAAGGAGACGCGGCCCGTCCTGGAAGGAGCGCCCGCATGACCACGGCACCGATCCTGTACAGCACCGACAACATCGAGGACTGGTCCCTCGACCCGATCGAGCAGGCCATCGCGGACATCGCCGCCGGGCGTCCGGTCGTGGTCGTCGACGACGAGGACCGGGAGAACGAGGGCGACCTCGTCATCGCCGCCGAGAAGGCGACCCCCGAGATCGTCGCCTTCATGATGAGCGAGTGCCGTGGGCTCATCTGCGCCCCCATGGAGAGCGACGAGCTCGACAGGCTCCGGCTGCCGCAGATGGTCGACGACAACACCGAGTCGATGAAAACCGCGTTCACAGTCTCGGTCGACGCCTCGGCCGCTCACGGTGTGAGCACCGGTATCTCCGCCTCCGACCGGGCCACCACGCTTCAGCTCCTCGCGGGCGGCGTCGCCGGTGCCGACGACTTCGTCCGCCCCGGCCACATCTTCCCGCTGCGCGCCAGGCCCGGCGGCGTCCTGGTCCGCAACGGCCACACCGAGGCCGCCGTCGACCTCGCCCGCCTCGCGGGGCTGCGCCCGGCCGGCGCCATCGTGGAGATCGCCGGCGAGGACGGCCGGATGCTGCGCCTGCCCGAGCTGATCCCCTTCGCCCGCAAGCACGGTCTGACGATCATCTCCATCGAGGACCTGGTCGCCTACCGCAAGAGCGCCGAACCCACCGTCCGGCGGGAGGCCCGGACCAGGCTCCCCACCGCCTTCGGCACGTTCACGGCGTACGGCTACCGCTCCACCGTGGACGGCGTCGAGCACGTCGCCCTCGTCCACGGCGAGATCGGCGCCGACGACGGCGAGGACGTCCTGGTACGCGTCCACTCCGAATGCCTCACCGGCGACGTCTTCCACTCCCTGCGCTGCGACTGCGGCCCCCAGCTGGAGACCTCCCTCGAACGCATCCGGGACGAGGGCAGGGGAGTGGTCGTCTACCTGCGCGGCCACGAGGGACGCGGCATCGGACTGCTGTCCAAGCTCCGGGCGTACGAACTCCAGGAGCAGGGCCGCGACACCCTCGACGCCAACCTGGAGCTCGGCCTGCCCGCCGACGCCCGGGACTACGGCGCCGGCGCGCAGATACTCCAGGACCTCGGTGTCCGCAGCGTGCGCCTGATGACGAACAACCCCGACAAGACCGACGCGCTCGTCCGCCACGGCCTCAAGGTCACCGGCCGCGAGCCGATGCCCGTACAGGCGGGCGAGCACAACCTCCGCTACCTGCGCACCAAGCGGGACCGGATGGGACACGACCTGCCCTGGCTGGACACGGCCCCCGTGTCCCCGTGCGGCAACCAGTAACCAGCGATCACAGAGGAGAGACGAGAACGTGAGCGGCAAGGGCGCACCCGAACTGTCCGTACGCAACTGCGCCGACCTGCGGGTCGCGGTCATCGCGGCGCAGTGGCACGAGAAGGTGATGGACGGTCTGGTGGACGGCGCCCTGCGCGCCCTGCACGACCTGGGCATCGACGAGCCGACCCTGCTGAGGGTCCCCGGCAGCTGGGAACTCCCGGTTGTCGCCAAGGTCCTGGCCGGGCGGGGCTACGACGCGATCGTCGCGCTCGGCGTCGTCATCCGGGGCGGCACCCCCCACTTCGAGTACGTGTGCCAGGGCGTCACCCAGGGTCTCACCCAGGTCTCGGTCGACACCGGCGTTCCCGTCGGAATGGGCGTGCTGACCTGCGACACGGAGGAACAGGCCCTCGACCGCGCGGGCATCGAGGGCTCCAACGAGGACAAGGGGCACGAGGCGGTGACGGCCGCGGTGGCTACGGCGGCCACCCTCCGTTCAGTATCTGAACCGTGGAGGTAGGTCGGCCGACACAACGCGTAAAGTGAACGTCACCATGTCCAATAAGACGTTCGAGGAGCTCTTCACCGAGCTCCAGCACAAGGCCGCCACGGGCGACCCCGCCACTTCCCGCACCGCAGAACTGGTCGGCAAGGGCGTCCATGCCATCGGCAAGAAGGTCGTAGAAGAGGCCGCCGAAGTATGGATGGCCGCCGAGTACGAGGGGAAGGAAGCAGCCGCCGAGGAGATCTCGCAGCTGCTCTACCACGTCCAGGTGATGATGGTCGCCCGCGGAATCTCGCTGTACGACGTGTACGCCCACCTGTAGGTCCCGCCCCACCGTCACGTCTCGCACACCCACACACCCACACACAAAGGAAGCCGACCTCATGCTGCGCATCGCCGTCCCCAACAAGGGTTCCCTGTCAGGCCCCGCGTCGGCGATGCTGCATGAGGCCGGCTACCAGCAGCGCCGCGAGTCCAAGGAGCTGCGGATCGTCGACCCGGAGAACGAGGTCGAGTTCTTCTACCTCCGCCCCCGCGACATCGCGATCTACGTCTCCTCCGGTCGCCTCGACATCGGCATCACCGGCCGCGACCTGCTCATCGACTCCGGCGCCAACGCCGAGGAGATCCTCCCGCTCGGCTTCGCCCGCTCCACCTTCCGCTTCGCCGGCAAGCCCGGCACCGCGACCGGTATCGAGGACCTGGCCGGTCTGACCGTCGCCACCTCGTACGAGGGGATCGTCGCCAAGCACCTTGCCGACCACGGCGTGGACGCCTCCGTCGTCCACCTCGACGGCGCCGTCGAGACCGCGATCGAACTCGGTGTCGCCGAGGTCATCGCGGATGTCGTCGAGACGGGCACCTCACTGCGCAACGCGGGCCTCGAGGTGTTCGGCGAGCCCATCACGAAGTCCGAGGCGATCGTCATCCGCCGCGTCGGAGCGGAGGCCGAGGAGACTGCTGAGTCGAAAGTTCAGCAGTTCCTGCGCCGCCTCCAGGGCGTCCTGGTGGCCCGCACGTACGTGATGATGGACTACGACTGCCGCGTGGAGCAGCTGGAGAAGGCCGTCGCCCTGACCCCGGGTCTGGAGTCGCCGACCGTGTCGCCGCTGCACAACGAGGGCTGGGTCGCCGTCCGTGCGATGGTTCCCGCCAAGGAGGCCCAGCGGATCATGGACGACCTGTACGACCTCGGCGCGCGCGCCATCCTGACCACGGCCATCCACGCCTGCCGCCTCTGAGACACCGGAAGCGACCGAGACACGGGAAGCGACCGACACCGTGAGCGACAGGGACCGTACGCCGATGCAGGACCAGCCCACCGCACCTGTTCCACCGGCGCTGCCCGCGCTGCCCGTCACCTTCCGGCCGGGCCGGACCCGGGCCGTGCTGGGCACCGCGAGCGTCGCGATCTTCGTCGTCATCACGACGATCGCACTGCTCCTGGAGAAGCTCAGCCCGGGGGAGCGCCTCAGCTTCGTCTTCACAGGCGCGCTGCTGTCCTCCGTGCTCCTGCTGCTGTCCCGGCCGAAGGTGGTCGCCGACGAGGCCGGGGTCACCGTCGTCAACATCGCGAGCAAACGGCGCCTGGACTGGGCGGAGATCCTCCGGGTGAACCTCCGTCCGGGCGACCCGTGGGTCTTCCTCGACCTCAGCGACGGTACGAGTCTGCCCGCGCTCGGCATCCAGCCCGGCATCGCCAAACAGCGCGCCATCGAGGACGCGCGCACCCTGCGGGCGCTCACCGAGGCGCGGTCCGCGGGCGACCCCGAACAAGATCAGGGCTGACTCAGGGCCGTCCACCCTGCCGCACAGGGCCATGTCTTGATTAATCTGTTGGCGGAGGCGTTTCCACGCGCCTCCGCCACTGATGCTCCCCCCGGTCTTCAGAGGCCCCCTGCTACCCGAGGAGTGACTCCCTCCAGCGATGGACGGATCGTCCTGTAGTACCTGCGCCGCCCCCTTCCGACATATCGAGGCGGCGGCATCATGACCACCCCCTTGCTGCTCCTCGGAGCCGCATTCCTGCTGATCCTGGCCAACGGCTTCTTCGTCGCCGCCGAGTTCGGCCTCGTCACGGTCGAGCGTCCGGACGCCGAGAAGGCCGCCGCCGAGGGAGACAGACGAGCCCGTACGGTCGTCGACTCCCTCAAGGAGCTGTCCTTCCAGCTCTCCGGCACCCAGCTCGGGATCACCATCACCTCCCTCGTCGTGGGCATGCTCGCCGAGCCGGCGCTCGCGGAGCTGCTGCACGGCCCGGTCACCGCGATCGGCATTCCCGAGGGCGCCGCCTCCGGTGTCGCCGTCGTCGTCGGCATGCTGCTGGCGGCCGCCGTCCAGATGGTGATCGGCGAACTCGTGCCCAAGAACTGGGCGGTCTCCAAGCCGATGCAGGTCGCCCGCTTCGTGGCCGGCCCCCAGCACGCCTTCTCCCGGCTCTTCCGCCCGGTGATCGCCGGTCTCAACGCCGTGGCCAACCGACTGGTCCGCGCCCTGGGCGTGGAACCCGCCGAGGAGCTGGCCTCGGCCCGCACCCCCGGCGAACTCGTCTCCCTGGCCCGGCACTCGGCACAGGCCGGCGCCCTGGAACAGGACACCGCGGACCTTTTCGTCCGGACGCTGTCGCTGGGCGAGCTGACCGCGCAGCACATCATGACCCCGCGCGTGCGGGTCAGCTCGCTGCAGTCGTCGGCCACCGCCGAGGACGTCGTCAACCTGACCCGGGCCACCGGCCTGTCCCGCTTCCCCGTCTACCGGGAGCGGATCGACGAGATCGTCGGCATGGTCCACCTCAAGGACGCCCTCGCAGTGCCCGCGGCCGACCGGCTGCGCACACCCGCGGGCCGGATCGCCAAGCCGCCGCTGCTGGTCCCGGAGACACTCCCCGTGCAGCCACTGCTCGAACTGCTGCGCAGCCAGCAGCCCATCGCCGTCGTCGTCGACGAGTACGGCGGTACGGCGGGCGTGGTCACCCTGGAGGACATCGTCGAGGAACTCGTCGGCGAGGTCCACGACGAGCACGACGACGTGCTCAACGAACCGACCGAACTCGCCGCCGCCCCGGCCGAGGACGGCCGCCCCGCCTGGGACGCCGACGGCAGCTGCCGCGTCGACATCCTCCAGCGCATAGGCCTCGACGTGCCCGAGGGCCCGTACGAGACGGTCGCCGGCCTCGTCGCCGACCTGCTGGGCCGCATCCCGGTCCCCGGTGACCGGGCCGAACTGCCGGGCTGGCGCCTCTCGGTCCGCCAGGTCGGCCACTACCGCGCCGAACGGGTACGACTGATCAGGACCCCGGACAGCACAGAGAACAGCGCGGACACCGGCACGGACACCGGCGCCGACAGCGCTGACGACGCGAAGACGCCGGATCTCGCGGTGGAGGCGGCCAGATGAGCGTGCTCCAACTCCTCTTCGCCCTCCTCCTCGTGCTCGCCAACGGCTTCTTCGTGGGCGCCGAGTTCGCCCTCGTCTCCGTCCGCCGCAGCCAGATCGAACCGCTCGGCACCGCGCGGGCCCGCCAGGTGCTGTACGGCCTGGAACGGCTGCCGCAGATGATGGCCGCCGCCCAGTTCGGCATCACCGTCTGCTCGCTGACCCTGGGCGCGGTCGCCGAACCGACCGTGGCCCACCTGCTGGAACCGGTCTTCGAGGCGGCCCACCTGCCCGAGGGCATGATCCACCCGCTGGGCTATGTCATCGCCCTCGCACTGGTGGTCTTCCTCCATCTGGTCATCGGGGAGATGCTCCCGAAGAACCTGGCGATGGCGGCGCCCGAGAAGACGGCGCTGTGGCTGAGCCCGGGCCTGGTGGCCTTCGCCCGCCTGTGCGGGCCGGTCACGGTGGGGCTCGGTGCCTGTGCCCGGCTCGTCCTGAAGCTCTTCCGCGTCGAGCCCAAGGACGAGGTCGAGGCGGTCTTCACCAGCGAACAGCTCAACCGCCTGGTGGAGGACGCCGGCCAGGCCGGACTGCTCGACCCCGGCGAGCAGGAACGCCTCGAGGACGCGCTGGAACTGGGTTCCCGCCCGGTCACCGACGTCCTCCTCGACCGCGAGTCCCTGGTGACGGTGGGCCCTTCGGTCACCCCGGGCCAGGTCGTCGCCCTCACCGCCCGCACCGGCTACTCCCGTTTCCCGGTGGTCGCGGACAACGGCGCCTTCATGGGCTACCTGCACGTGAAGGACGTACTGGACCTGGAGGACTCGGAACGGGCGGTGCCGCAGCACATCTGGCGCTCCATGACGACCCTGCGCTCCGAACTCCCGCTGGACGACGCGCTGACGGTGATGCGCCGGGCGGCGACGCATCTCGCCCAGGTGGCGGACGGCTCGGGCCGGGTGATCGGCCTGGTCGCCATGGAGGACGTACTGGAACTCCTGGTGGGCGAGGTCCGGGACCCGGCACACCGCCAGCAGGTACCTCCGGTGGTTCAGGTGGGGGAACCTCGGGCGGAGGCGCAGTCGGAGGTGTTGGCGAGCTGATGCTTTGTGGGGCGCGGGGGGTTCGCTTTTGACTGCGGCCCCGATGGGGGCTGATCGCGCAGTTCCCCGCGCCCCTGAAAGACCCGGCCGTCCCGCCCGCCCGGTCTGCGGGCATGCGTGCCGCCTGGGGCGGCACGGGTGGGCGCAGGCGGCACCCCGTCAGCGCCGGGCTGCGCGAACCCGCCCACACCTGCGCTCACCTCCGCTCACAGGGCTGACGGGTCCTGGGGGCCCCGGCCCGACAGCACCTCCCCGTACGCCTGCATGAGGTCCGGCAGCCGCAACGTCGACAGGTCGTCCCGCGTCAACATCCCCGGATACACCGACAGCCGCAGATCCCGGTACGCACAGCTCTTCTCGTACAACGTCCGCAGGAACCGCCCGTTGCCCAGCTCGTCGATCCACCCCTGGTCCACCACGTGCCCGGCGATCGAGCGCAGCTCGTCCAGCGCCTCCTCGTCCCACACATCACCGTTCTCGGCGGCCAGCACCTCGCCGATGGAGGTGAGTTCGAGCGGCCGGTACGAGGGGAAGTCGACGCGGGTCGTGAAACGGGACGACAGCCCGGGGTTGGCGGCGAGGAGCCGGTCCATGCCCTCCGGGTAGCCGGCCAGGATCACCACCAGGTGGTCCCGGTTGTCCTCGGCCCGCTTCAGCAGCACCTGAAGGGCCTCGTCGCCGTACGCGTCGCCCTTGCCGTAACCGGAGTTGGAGAGCGAGTACGCCTCGTCGACGAACAGGACGCCCCCGATCGCCGAGTCGATCAGCTCGTTGGCCTTCACCGCGGTCTGGCCCAGATACTCGCCGACCAGGTCGGCCCGCTGCGCCTCGACCAGATGATCGCCGCCGAGCAGCCCCAGCGCGTAGAACACCCGACCGAGGATGCGTGCCACCGTTGTCTTGCCCGTGCCCGACGGACCGGAGAAGACGAAGTGCCGCTTCGGCGGCTGGACCGGCAGCCCCTGCCCCGCCCGCAGCCGCGCCATGTTCAACTGGGCCGAGAGCGCCTTCACCTGGCGCTTGACCGGTTCCAGGCCCACCATGCGCTCCAGCTCGGCCAGCGCCTCCTCGAGCAGCCCGGGGTCGGTCGGACCGGTCGGCGGCGGCTGGACCGGGAGCGCCGCCTTCTCGCGCACCGAGTCGGTCGCGGACGGCAACGGGCCTCCGGTCGACGGGAGTTCGGGCTCCGAGAGCTTGAGATCGCGGCCTTCGCCGCCGAACAGGGGGTCGATGCCGTCCGGGCTCTCCAGCAGTTCCTGTCCGATCCCGGAGAGGGTGATCGCCGCGAGGTCGGCCGCCTCGTCGTACCCGTCGCCCTCGGAGATCGCGGCGAGCCGCGCCGAGGTGTCCATGAACGCGGCGTCCACACGATGCACCGCCCGGTACAGGGGCAGGGCCGCCGCCGAGCGGCCCGTGCCCTCATGGGCCCGCGCCAGCCAGTACCGGAGTTCCTTGCGCTGCGGCTGCTCGCTGCGACAGCGCATCAGCGCCGCCGACAGCAGCGGCTCCGCCTGCCCGTACATCTCCAGGCGCACCCGGGCCATGCCGCCGAACAGACCCGCCTCGATGCCCAGCATCGCGTCGTTGATCAACGGGTCGGTGTTGCGGACCAGTTGCTCCCAGTCCTTGACGAGATAGGCGCGGCACGCGTGCAGGAACCGGACCTGCGGGTCCGTGTCCACCGGCGGCAGACCGGCCAACGCCCGGTCCAGTTCCGGCACATGGCGGCCGTCCAGCCAGTGCGAGGCGTGTGCGAGCAGCAGGTCGCGCGGGCTTTCGAGTACGGGCTGCACCCACCAGCCCAGCCAGTACCAGGAGTTGAGTGTCCGGCGATGGCGGGCGCGCTGCTCCCCGAAGCGCTCCCGGTGCCGGAACATCCGTAGCAGCGCGGTCGTCGTGTCGACGCGCAGCGCGTGCAGTCCGAGCCAGCCGTCGGCCATCCCGGGATCCATCCGCACCGCGGTGCGGAACTCCTCCTCCGCCTGCGGATAGGCGCCCATCGTGTAGGCGTCCACACCTCGCAGCCAGGCGAGGTCGGCCGGGGCCTCGGGGCCCTGCGTGCCGAAGTCCATCACGTCCCCCACAAACCGTGCCCCCGATTTGCCTCTCCGACGGGCCGGTGCCCGTCGGCAGCTTGGTCGAACCGCTGTGCCGCGGACGGGAGTTGCAACGGTGCGCAGAGCAGCCGTCCGAGTCGCACCGAGGGCATCGTACCTGCGCCGGAGGTGCCCGCAGGAGGGTGCCGCACAGGCCGTTTTGACGAGGTGGGAGCATATGGGGCGCACACGGCGCGGTCACCCAGGGTGAACGAATCGCGCCTCGCGGCGGCCGGAAACCGGAATGTGGGCAGAACGAAGCCCCCGATCACGGGGGAACAACCGGGGGCTTCGCGACTGCGGGCGGCTCCGAATGGCCGCACATTGAGAACGTAAGTCCTGTACGGCTCACCGGTCAAGCCGAGTTGAAGCACTCGGACAAGTTGCGTGACAAGGGGCTTCACAA
Organism: Streptomyces sp. ME02-8801-2C; assembly: GCF_033793965.1. Taxonomy (NCBI): domain Bacteria; kingdom Bacillati; phylum Actinomycetota; class Actinomycetes; order Kitasatosporales; family Streptomycetaceae; genus Streptomyces; species Streptomyces sp. ME02-8801-2C. Next base: position 538,523 of record NZ_JARAXP010000007.1, read on the forward strand.
GTTCACCACACAGCGGATGGCCCGTCACCGTGAGTGAGATCCTGGTCTGATCCAACGGTCCCGTCGGGCCCCGGCAGCACCTCGTACCCCTCGCCGCACTGTCGCACCAGCAGGTCGGCGAACGGACGCGAGGGGTCCGCGGCGAAGTGCCGTCGTTCCGCGGCGACCCACCCGGCCCAGAACTCGCTCTGTTCCGCCCCGTCCCGCGACCGCCCTCGCGCCCAGGCCTCCTCGTCGGGCAGCTCCATCCACAACAGCCGCGCCAGGAACGGCCGTAGCGCGCGCCGGCCGGCTCCGACCCCCTCCATCAGTACCACCGGGGCCGCCGGCAGTGTCCGGGGCGGTCCGAAGAGCCGGGAGGTCCAGTCGTAGCGGGCGTAGGAGGCGTTCTCGCCGCGCCGAAGCGGTTCGATCACCTGGCTGACCAGGCGGGGTGTCCACTCGAACAGTTCGTCGTGGCTGGCGATGTCGTCGAGGTGCAGTACGGGTGCCCCGCCGAGGGAAGCGGCCAGTCGGCCGGCGAACGTGGTCTTCCCGGACCCCGCGTGGCCGTCGACGGCGATCAGGCGGACGGGGCCGCAGGACGGCGGCAGTCTGCGCAGGGTGCGTGCGAGGTCGTGGATGTCGGTTCCCGGGGGCGATGGAATTCGGACATATTGCCGGGGGTCATTCTAGGGACCACTCGCGCGCCCACAGTCCGCGTCCCAGGTCACACCAATGGTCGAGACCAATATTGCTGGGCGCGGCACGGCCCGAAGTGCTGGCATGAGCCGGACACCGGCGGCCATAGTTGGCGAAAGTCCGTGCACTGTCCCGCCCGTCCAGGACACAGGGGGTCCCTCGCCCATGAGCAGAGTCGAAGAGCCGTCCCGCAGAACCGTCCTCGCCGCGGCGGTCGTCGCCGCCGTCGCGGGCGGCGCGGGCCCGGCCACCGCCGACACCCCGGCGGCGACCGGCCGCGAGGCGGCCGCGGATACCGCTCGCCATGTCGACAACCGCGCGTGGACCGCGTACACGGACTGGTGTGCCGGCACGGCCAAGGGTGCCCGTGCCGTCGCCGGTGTGCGGCCCGGGCTGGTGATCGGTGTCCCGGTCGGCACGGTCGACTACACCGATCCGCACACCGGTGCGACGGCGGCCTGGGAGTACGCGACCTGGACCTCCCCGGTGCACCGCCTCTCGGTGCCCTCCACCGAGGTCATCGCCTCCTGGAACGCGCGCACCCCGGCCGGGACCTGGCTCCAGGTCGAACTGACCGGCACGTACTCCGACGGCACCGCCGCCCCCTGGTACGTGATGGGTCGCTGGGCCTCCGGCGACCAGGACATCAGACGGACCTCCGTCGACGACCAGACCGACGGCAAGAGCACCGTCTGGACCGACACCTTCGCCATCGACGACCCGGCCACGGGCCTGCGCCTGGTCTCGTACCGGCTGCGGCTGACCCTCTACCGCAAGCCCGGCAGCACGGCCACCCCCACGGTCTGGCGGCTCGGCGCGATGGGCTCCGACGTCCCGGACCGCTTCACCGTCCCCGCCTCGGCACCCGGCCCGGCCGGGGAACTGATCGTCCCCCGGTACTCGCAGGAGATCCACACCGGCCAGTACCCCGAGTACGACAACGGCGGCGAGGCCTGGTGCAGCCCCACCTCCTCGCAGATGATCGTCGAATACTGGGGCCGGAAGCCCACGGCGCAGCAGTTGTCCTGGGTCGACCCGGCCTACGCCGACCCACAGGTGTGCCACGCGGCCCGCTTCACCTACGACTTCCAGTACGGCGGCTGCGGCAACTGGCCCTTCAACGCGGCCTACGCGGCGACCTACTCGGACCTCCAGGGCGTGGTCACCCGCCTCGAGTCGCTCACCCAGCTGGAGACGCTGATCGCGGCCGGCATCCCGGCCATAACGTCCCAGTCGTTCCTCAAGACCGAGCTGACCGGGGCCGGTTACGGCACCTCCGGGCATCTGATGACCGTGATCGGCTTCACCGCCGACGGCGACGTGATCGCCAACGACCCCTTCTCGGCGACCAACGAGGCCGTGCGACGGGTCTATGCGAGGCGCGAGTGGGAAAATATCTGGCTGCGGACCAAGCGCTACAACGCGGTCGGCAAGGTCGTTTCCGGCACCGGCGGCGTCTGCTATCTGTACTTCCCGGCACGGCCGACCGCGGCCCAGCTCGCGGCCCTCGCCGCGGTGGGCGTGCGCTGAGCCGAGAAATCCAAGACGTGTGAGCGGCCCCCGGGAGACCGGGGGCCGTCCGCTTTCAGGGCGATGTGACCAACGTCTCCGCAGCGAAAGCCCCGATGAATGGCAAGGTGGACAGAACGGTGGGGGGAGTCCATCGCACATCGACCACAGCGAGATGCCATGACCGCGAGCACTGCCGCAGCCCCCGCGCGCACCCGTACCGGCGGCCCCCAAGAGGACGGCCCGAAGATCTTCGAGCACGTCATGGGCTGGACGTTCGTGATGGTGCTCGCCATGTTCGTCGTTCAGCTGGGCCTGCTCTGACCCGGTGCGATCTGCCGCGAACCGGGCTCCGTCCCTGTCGATCAGAGTCGAACGTGCAGGTGGCTCCGGTCTGCCATACTTCGGATGTCCCGCCCGCAGTTGGAGACCAGGGCCCCAAATTGAACAGTAGTAGACAGCAGGCCGCCGAACGCCCGCGGGCGCGCAATACCGACCGCTCCCTGGCGCGTCGCGCCGAACTCATCGCCATCGGTCGGAAGTTGTTCGCCGACAGGTCGTACGACGCCCTGTCGATGGACGACATCGCACGTCAGGCACAGGTCGCCAAGGGGCTCATCTACTACTACTTCCAGTCGAAGCGCGGCTACTACCTCGCCATCGTCGAGGACTCGGTCGCCGACCTGGTCAGCTTCGCGTCCAGCGGTCTCACCCACGCCCCCGTGGACCGGGTGCACCGCACCATGGACGCCTACCTGCGCTTCGCCGAGCACAACCAGGCCGCCTACCGCACGATCGTCAGCGGCGGCGTCGGCTTCGACGCCGAGGTGCAGGCCATCCGGGACGGGGTGCGCGAGGCGATCGTCGCGACCATCGCCGAAGGCGCCTACGGCAGAGGGGACATCGGCCCGCTGGCCCGCATGGGTCTGTTCGGTTGGGTGTGCAGCGTGGAGGGCGCCACCCTCGACTGGATCGACCGCCCCGAACTCTCCCGCGACATCATGCGCGAACTCCTCGTGAAGATGCTGGGCGGCGCCATGCGCGCCATCGAGGAACTCGACCCGACGTACGTGACACCGGAGCCCGCCCGCCGGGACAACTGACGGCGCGGGGGCGAAGGCGCTCGGCCTCCGCCCCCCAACTGCTCTCCGGGTGCGCCTACTTGATCGCCCTGATCAGCTCACCGTTCGAGGTGTCGCCGCTCAGCTCCCAGAAGAACGTGCCGCCAAGACCCTGCTGGTCCTTGTACGCCATCTTCGTGCCGATGGTCGCCGGGGTGTCGTAACTCCACCAGTCGCTCCCGCACTTGGCGTACGCGGTCCCGCCGACGGTGCCGGTCGCGGGGCACTTGGTCCTCAGCACCTTGTAGTCCTCGAAACCCGCCTCGTACGTACCCGCCGCCGGACCGGTCGCCGTGCCGCCGGGCGCCGACTGTGTGACACCGGTCCAGCCACGCCCGTAGAAGCCGATACCGAGCAGCAGCTTCGAGGCCGGAATACCGAGTCCCCTGAGCTTCGCGATGGTCGCCGAGGTGTGGTTGCCGGCCTGCGGGATGCCGGGGTACGAGTTCAGCGCCGAGTGCGGTGCCGTCGGACCGGTCGCCGCCCAGGCGCCGAAGTAGTCGTACGTCATCGGGTTGTACCAGTCGACGTACCTGGCCGCACCCGCGTAGTCCGCCGCGTCGATCTTGCCGCCGGGCGCGGCGTCGGCGGTGATGGCCGCCGTGACCAGGTTGCGGGATCCGAACTTCGCGCGCAGCGCCGCCATCACGTTCTTGAAGGCCGCCCTGCCGCTGGTGTCGCAGGTGTTGCCGCAGGCGTTCGGGTACTCCCAGTCGATGTCGATGCCGTCGAACACATCGGCCCACTGGGAGTTCTCGACCAGGTCGTAGCAGGACTTGGCGAACGCGGCCGGGTTCTGCGAGGCCTCGCCGAAACCGCTCGACCAGGTCCAACCACCGAACGACCAGAGGACCTTGAGCTTCGGGTGCTTCTTCTTCAGCTCGCGCAGCTGGTTGAAGTTGCCGCGCAACGGCTGGCTCGCGGTGTCGGCGACCCCGTCCACCGACTCGGCGGCGGTGTAGGCCCGGCCGGTCGCCGCGTCGGCGTCGCCCATCACGCACTTGCCGCCGGTGACGTTGCCGAAGGCGTAGTTGATGTGCGTCAGGCGGGCCGCCGAACCGGAGGTCTCGATGTTCTTGACGTAGTACTTGCGGTCGTATGTGCCCCAATCGGTGAAGTAGCCGACGACCTTCGAACCGGCGGCTTTCGGAACGGGATTCGCCGTGGCCTTCAACGCCGTCTGCGCGGCGGTCGCGGTACCCGCGCCGGCCAGCAGTCCGGCGCCGAGAACGGCACAACACGCGGCGGACACAAGCGCCTTGAAGTGGACGCGGGGGAGATGCGGTCGGTGCATCGAGCTGTCTCCTCGGAGGGGAGGGGAGCGTGGGGGAGATGGTGTCAGGAACTGCGGGCACAGTAAGAGGACTAGACCACTTCGGTCAATGGTTCGTACCAATTCCGTGGCTCGGCCGGTGCCCCGGGATGTGATCGAATAAAGGCTCGTTAACCGGTGACGCGGTGCCGCCGATCGGGCATACTCGCAGCTCCACAGCCATTCGCCGACCGCTTCCGTGACCCGGAAGGTCCAGCATCGGCCGTGACCAGTGACACCGGTGGACGCCGCCCTACTCAGGCGCGCGTGTGCCGTCGCGCCCGACAGGGAGGAGAGCGTCGACATGCCCGAACACGCCCCGCAGCCGGTGGACCGGCAACTGCCCACGGACGAGGCCCGGGACCTGATCTCGCTCGTCCGTGACATCGCCGAGCGCGAGATCGCCCCCAAGACGGCCGAGGAGGAGGAAGCCGGACGCTTCCCGCGCGAAGTGTTCGCCCTCCTCTCGGAGTCGGGGCTGCTGGGCCTCCCGTACTCCTCCGACCACGGCGGTGGCGATCAGCCCTACGAGGTCTATCTCCAGGTCGTCGAAGAACTCGCCGCCGCCCGCCTCACCGTCGGACTCGGCGTCAGTGTGCACACGTTGTCCTGTCACGCCCTCGCCGGGTACGGCACCAAGGAGCAGCAGGCCGAACACCTGCCCGCGATGCTCGGCGGCGGCCTCCTCGGCGCGTACTGCCTCTCCGAACCCGCGTCCGGTTCCGACGCCGCCTCCCTGCGCACCAAAGCCGTCCGGGACGGCGACGACTGGGTGCTCACCGGCACCAAGGCCTGGATCACGCACGGCGGCATCGCCGACTTCTACACGGTCCTGGCACGCACCGGCGAGGACGGCCCGCGCGGCATCACGGCGTTTCTGGCCCCCGCCGACGCGGCGGGACTGAGCGCCGCGGCGCCGGAACGGAAGATGGGCCTCAAGGGCTCACCCACCGCGCAGGTCAACTTCGACGGGGTCCGGCTGGACGGCGGTAGGCGCATCGGCGAGGAGGGGCAGGGCTTCGCGATCGCACTGGCCGCGCTCGACTCGGGGCGCCTCGGCATCGCCGCCTGTGCGATCGGCCTGGCCCAGGCGGCACTTGACGAGGCGGTGTCCTACGCGACCGGGCGCAGGCAGTTCGGGCGGCCGATCTCCGACTTCCAGGGACTGCGCTTCCTGCTCGCCGACATGGCCACCCAGATCGAGGCGGGGCGCGCGCTGTATCTCGCCGCGGCACGGCTGCGCGACGCCGGCCGGCCGTTCGCCAAGCAGGCCGCCATGGCCAAACTCCTGTGCACCGACACGGCGATGAAGGTCACCACGGACGCCGTCCAGGTGCTCGGCGGCTACGGCTACACCGCGGACTTCCCGGTCGAGCGCTATATGCGCGAGGCCAAGGTCCTGCAGATCGTCGAGGGCACCAACCAGATCCAGCGGATGGTCATCGCCCGTCATCTCGTGGGCCCGGAGACGCGCTGAACGGGTCGGTCACGATCCCGAGCCCGACCGGCGGCGCCGCGAGCCGGACCCACTCCGGGTCGTAGCGCCCCGGCAGGGTGCGGCCACCGTCGGCCCAAGTGCGCAGCAGGGCACGGTAGATGGGCGGGTCGGACGGTGGCGCGGGCGGGGTCGGCCGACCTTGCTCGAACCGCCTCTGGGGAACCGATTCTGCCGGACCGGAGTCATAGAACCGACGCGGACGTCCCGGCGTCGCCGCGTACCTGGGGGTCGTCATGCCAGAGCAACGCGGTGACCCTCGGTCAGGTCACCGCGCGCGGGATTCGGCCCTGCGTTCGCGACGGCACACGCGCGCACCGGAACCGCACCACGGCGGCGTGCGAGCCGTGGTGAGAGGCGGTCGGAGTGTGCGAGCGGATGCGCTCAGGCGGCGTGACGCCGCATTACGGGGACCCGCATCGGGCGCGAGCCCGGGCCGCCGACGTGCGAGAAGGGCTGGGTCCGCCAGTCGAGTCCCTGAGGGAGCGTCAACAACAGGGCGGTGTGCTGCTCCTGGGTCTCCGCGGTCTCGTCCGCGGACCGCGCCTCGGCCGCCGCGCGGCCCGTACCGGGGCAGACCGTGAGCCCGAACGGGTTCCACGGTGACGCGCACAGCGCGTGCTCCGGCAGGCTCTCCTCGTCCGCGAGCAGCGCGATGGGCTGCGCGCAGTCCGGGCAGATCACCCGGACCATCTCGAAGGTGTCGTAGTCGTCGAGTTCCTCACCGTCGAGCGCGTCGGGTTCGACGCCCTCCGGCTCGGGTTCGACCACCAACTGGGGCCTCTTGGGCGCGGTGCGACCAGGGCGCTTAAGACTCTGCATGGGTTACTCCCCCTCGGGCTGGGCCGACAAGGCAACTGCGGCCTCGGCCACAGCAAGCACTTCCCGCCCGGTATCGGCGGTAATCACGAGACCATCACGGAGCATGTTCGAGAGCTGTGGTGTTCGTCACATGCCATTCGCAGGTGCCGGTGGCGATGCTTTTGTCCCTCGTCCGGCCCACAGGTCACCCCCGGCACATCACGAACAGGGCATGACCTGCACCGCTCAGGTATCGGAGGAGATCAACCGCACTGTAGGTTCTGCGCCATGGAGGAGCTGGACCGACAGATCGTGCAGCTGCTCGTCAAGGACGGGCGGATGAGTTACACCGACCTGGGCAAGGCCACGGGCCTGTCCACGTCTGCCGTGCATCAGCGCGTGCGCCGGCTGGAACAGCGAGGCGTCATCCGCGGCTACGCGGCGGTCGTCGACCCGGAGGCCGTCGGGCTGCCCATGACGGCCTTCATCTCGGTGAAGCCCTTCGACCCCAGCGCCCCCGACGACATCGCGGAACGCCTCCGGGACGTCCCGGAGATCGAGGCGTGCCACAGCGTGGCGGGGGAGGAGAACTACATCCTCAAGGTCCGCGTCGCGACCCCCCACGAGCTGGAGGAGCTGCTGGCCAGGGTGCGCACCCTCGCGGGCGTCTCGACCCGCACGACGGTGGTCCTGTCGACGCCGTACGAGGCGAGGCCACCGAAGATCTGAAACACGCCCCACGTGCGGCTCCGGCGACGGCGCACGGGAAACTGTCCTCATGAGTGAACGCCCGGCACCCCCCGCCACCGTCCTCCTGCGAGGCGGCGAAGTCCACAGTCCCGCCGACCCCTTCGCCACCGCGATGCTCGTCGAGGGCGGCCACATCGCCTGGGTCGGCTCGGAAGGCGCCGCGGACGCCGTCGTGGGCGCGGCGGACGAGGTGATCGACCTCGACGGCGCCCTTGTCACCCCGGCGTTCACCGACGCACACGTTCACACCACCGCCACCGGGCTCGCGCTCACCGGACTCGACCTGTCCGACGCGCCCTCCCTGGACGCGGCCCTCACCCTCGTACGCGCGTTCGCCGCCGCCCGCCCCGCCGACCGTGTCCTCCTCGGCCACGGCTGGGACGCCGCCCGCTGGCCCGGCGGACGCCCGCCGACCCGCGCCGAGCTGGACGAGGCCACCGGCGGACGCCCGCTCTACCTCAGCCGGATCGACGTCCACTCGGCGGTCGTGACGACGGCCCTGCTCGACCTGGTCCAGGGCGACACCGGCCGCCCCGACGCCCCGCTCACCGGCGACGCCCACCACAAGGTCCGGGCCGCCGCCCTCGGAGCGGTGACTCCGGCCCAGCGCACCGAGGCCCAGCGGGCCGCCCTCGCGCGCGCCGCCTCGCTCGGCATCGGCTCCGTCCACGAGTGCGGGGGACCGGAGATCTCCTCGGAGGACGATTTCACCGGGCTGCTCCGCCTCGCCGCCGGGGAACCGGGCCCGAGGGTGGTCGGCTACTGGGCGGAGCAGGGCGAGCAAGGGGTCGCCAGGGCCCGCGCCCTGGGCGCTGTCGGCGCCGCCGGGGACCTGTTCGTCGACGGGGCCCTCGGCTCGCACACCGCCTGCCTGCACGAGCCGTACAGCGACGAGACCGGCCACACCGGCACCGCCTACCTGGACACCGCCGCCGTCGCCGCGCATGTCGTCGCCTGCACCGAGGCGGGCCTCCAGGCCGGCTTCCACGCCATCGGGGACGCCGCGGTGACCTCCGTGGTCGAGGGCGTGCGCGCCGCCGCCGAGAAGGTCGGCCTGGCCCGGGTCCGGGCGGCCCGGCACCGCGTCGAGCACGCCGAGATGCTCACCCCAGAAACCATCGCCGCCTTCGCCGAACTGGGCCTCACCGCGTCCGTGCAGCCCGCCTTCGACGCCCTGTGGGGAGGCGGGGAGGGCATGTACGCCCAGCGTCTGGGCGCCGAGCGCGCCCGCGCCCTGAACCCTTTCGCGGCCCTTCTGAAGGCAGGCGTCCCGCTCGCCCTGGGGTCCGACAGTCCCGTCACCCCGCTAGACCCCTGGGGCACCGTCCGCGCCGCGGCCTTCCACCGCACCCCGGAGCACCGCATCTCGGTTCGCGCCGCGTTCACGGCCCACACCCGCGGCGGCTGGCGGGCCGTCGGCCGCGATGACGCGGGCGTCCTGGTGCCGGGCGCGCCCGCGGACTACGCCGTGTGGCGCACCGACGCCCTGGTGGTCCAGGCTCCCGACGACCGGGTCGCCCGCTGGTCCACCGACCCCCGCTCCGGTACTCCGGGACTGCCCGACCTCACCCCGGGCACCGACCTCCCCGGCTGCCTGCGCACGGTGGTCGGCGGCCGGACGGTGTTCGTACGGCCGAGCGAGTGATCTCCCGGGGCGGCGGGGGCACGGATCGGCGGCGGCAGGCCGTCTCGCGACCTGCGTTTCCTCGGCGCCGACCAGGCGATCGTGGAAAGAACCGCAGGCCAAGCCACTGTTGACAGCCGACGGCAGACGGCCGGTAGGTTCTGCCGGGTCCACCACCGGACGCCCGACCGGGGAACCTCCGCGCAGTCGCCGCAGCGCCGCTGGGTCAGGGATGGGTGTGCCGCACCGGCGCTCCGTCACTGGCTGCCAGGCTCAGCGCCCGCGCCACGGCGACGGAACGTGCCACCCGGCCGGCAAGGTGTGATCCGGGTGGGGCCCGGACGTCCAGTAGACAACGGCTTTCGGTCGCCCCGCAGCCAGCGGGTCCCAGGTCGGCCCGAAGGGCGCCGGGCCCCGATCCGCACCGCCCACGGGTGACGAAGCGGACTCCTTTACCCGGCTCTTGTCGAATCGACACCCCAGTACGCACGTGCCGACGCGTCGGTGCAGGCGGAGGCCACTATGGTGGACGTCTGCGTACGGACTTGAAGGGGCAGCAGTGAACGACGGCGACGGGACCCTCGCGGCAGAGGCCCAGCAGCGGCGGTTCGGCCCGCTCGGCACGGCACTGGTGATCATTCCGACCTACAACGAGGCGGAGAACATCAAGAAGATCGTCGGCCGGGTGCGTGAGGCGGTTCCCGATGCCCACGTTCTCGTGGCGGACGACAACAGCCCCGACGGCACCGGCAAGCTCGCCGACGAACTGGCCGCCGAGGACGAGCAGGTCCAGGTACTGCACCGCAAGGGCAAGGAAGGCCTCGGCGCCGCCTACCTCGCGGGCTTCGCGTGGGGCATGGACAACGGCTACGGCGTCCTGATCGAGATGGACGCCGACGGCTCCCACCAGCCCGAGGAACTGCCCCGTCTGCTCACCGCCCTCAAGGGCGCCGACCTGGTCCTCGGCTCTCGCTGGGTGCCCGGCGGCCGGGTGGTCAACTGGCCCAAGTCCCGCGAGTTCATCTCCCGCGGCGGCAGCCTCTACTCCCGCGTCCTGCTCGACGTACCCATCCGGGACGTCACCGGCGGCTACCGCGCCTTCCGCCGCGAGACCCTCGAAGGCCTCGGTCTCGCCGAGGTCGCCTCCCAGGGCTACTGCTTCCAGGTCGACCTGGCCCGCCGTGCGATCAGAGCCGGCTATCACGTGGTCGAGGTGCCCATCACCTTCGTCGAGCGCGAGCACGGCGATTCCAAGATGAGCCGAGACATCCTGGTCGAGGCGCTGTGGCGGGTCACGACCTGGGGTGTGGGCGAGCGGGTGAACAGGGCCCGCGGCAAGACCTGGAAGCCGTAGCCGCCCCGGCCCCGGGCATCCCGTACGGCTCACCAGCCCTGTCGATCATCCTCTTATCCTGTGCTGAGCACGGCCCAGGCACACTGGACGCATGACGACTGGCGCTCCGACCCCCACCTACCCCGCCCGGCCGCGGCGTTCCCGGCTGCGCACGTTCCTGCCGCTGGGCATCGCCGCCTGGCTGGTGCTGGAGATCTGGCTGCTGACCGTGGTCGCCGGCGCGGCGAGCGGCTACCTGGTCTTCGTGCTCCTGGTCGCCGGTTTCGTGCTCGGCTCCGTGGTCATCAAGCGGGCCGGCCGCCGAGCCTTCCGCAAACTCACCGAGACGCTGCAACAGCAGCAGGGCGGCATGCCCGTGGCGGACTCGGCACGCCCCGGCGGCAGTGAGGGCAACGGGCTGCTGATGCTCGGCGGCCTGCTGCTGATGCTGCCCGGACTGATCTCGGACGCGGTGGGCCTGCTTCTGCTGGTCCCCCCGATCCAGCGGGCGATCAGCCGCTACGCGGAACGCACCTTCGAGCGCAAACTGCGGGAGGCGACCCCCGGCACTCTGGGCGACGCCTTCCAGCGGGCGAGGATCCACCGCCCGGACGGCAAGGTGGTCCAGGGCGAGGTCATCCGGGAGGACGGCACGGCCACGCCGGAGGACCGACGCCCGCCGCTGAGCAGTTGATCACCCGAGGGGTGGGTGCCGAGCTCTCCTGGTCGGCGCCCACCCCTCACCGCATGCACCACCGCATTCACCGTGAAAAACGCAAAACCGCGGGCGCCGTACGCAGACATCACGTACGGCGCCCGCGGTGTCACGCGTGCGTGTATGCCGCCCAGCCCCCTGAAGGGACTACGCGGACTTGCGGCTGTCCCGCGGATGTACCGCGATGTTCATCGCTCCGGAGCGGAGAACGGCCAGTCGCTCCTCGAGGACCTCTTCGAGTTCCTCTCGGGTGCGCCGCTCCATCAGCATGTCCCAATGCGTACGCGCGGGCTTGGCCTTCTTCTCCTCAGGGCCGTCACCGTCCACGAGGAGTGCCTGGGCCCCGCAGACCTTGCACTCCCACTCCGGCGGAATTTCGGCCTCCACCGAGAAGGGCATCTCAAACCGGTGCCCCTTCTCGCATGCGTACTCCACGGCCTGGCGCGGAGCCAGGTCGATGCCGCGGTCCGTCTCATAGCTGGTCACTACAAGGCGTGTGCCGCGAAGAGCTCGCTCACTCATGAATCGTGCCTCCCGGGCTTGTCGCCCACAGGACAGGTGTCGCTGTCGTCGTCATCCGGTCAACGTCCGGTCGGCGGTAAAGATTCCCGTCCCGTGTCCCGTTTCGGGTCATGCGTCGCCGTCGTAGCCGCCCCTTGTTGTACCCACCAGCGCCCGGTTTGTCACATCTGCAAGCAGGTATCACCCAGCGTTCGTCATCTTTGACGCGCAGTAACGGTCCGCCTGGCAGGCCAACGGCGTACACTACCGCTCTTTGGCCACGGATGCTAAATCCTTTCGGGAACTGGATTGCCGGCGTCGCGGATCGCCCGCCGTACCGGGACACGTGCCAGCAGCGCGAAGCCGATGACGAAGAAGGCCACCAGCGAGATGATCGCGTCCCGGTAGCTTCCGGTCAGCTGGTAGGTGATCCCGAACAGCAGCGGGCCGAGCCAGCTCATGCCGCGGTCGCTCATCTCGTACGCCGAGAAGTACTCGGCCTCCTTGCCGGGCGGCACCAGGTGGGAGAACAGCGACCGCGACAGCGCCTGGCTGCCGCCGAGGACCAGGCCGATCCCGGCGGCCAGCACGAAGAACCAGACGGGCGCGTTGGCCGGCAGGAAGTACCCCGCCGCCAGTGTCACCGTCCACGCCACCAGTGATCCGAGAATCGTCCGCTTGGCTCCGTACACACGGGCCAGCCGGCCCATGCCCAGTGCGCCCGCCACCGCCAGCACCTGCACCAGCAGGACCGCCCCGATGAGGGTGGACTGGCCGAGCCCGAGCTCCTCCGAGCCGTACACCGACGCCTGGGAGATCACGGTCTGGATGCCGTCGTTGTAGACGAGGTAGGCGAGGAGGAAGGCGAGGGTGAGCGGATGGCGGCGCATGTCGCGGACCGTCGCCGCGAGCTGACGCAGCCCCGGGGAGGTGGCCTCCTTCGCGGCGCCTTCCTCGGCGGCTGCCCGGCGGTCGCGGAGTCTGCGCAACGGTATGAGAGTGAAGGCGCCCCACCACAGTCCCGCCGAGGCCAGACAGATGCGGACGGCCATGCCCTCCGAGAGGCCGAAGGAGTCGTGCGCCGTGTACAGCACCAGGTTGACGACGAGGACCAGTGAGCCCGCCGCGTAACCGAACGCCCAGCCGCGCGAGGAGACCGCGTCGCGTTCCTCGACCGTGGCGATCTGGGGGAGGTAGGAGTTGTAGAGCATCATCGACACGGACAGGGCCGCGTTGGCGACGATCAGCAGCAGCCCGCCGAGCAGATAGCGGTCGCCGCCGAGGAAGAACAGGCCAGTAGTCGCCGCGGCTCCCACATAGGCGGCGGCTCCCAGAAGGGGCTTCTTGCGGCCGGTGCGGTCCGCCGCCGCACCCACGACAGGCATGACGAGCACGGCCACGATGATCGACAGGGACACCGAGTACGCGAAGAACGAACCGGCGCGGACCGGTATGCCCAGCGGATGCACGAACCCGTCCGCGTCGGCCGCCTCCTCGGCGACCGACGTCAGATAGGGGCCCAGGAACACGGTGAGCACGCTCGTCGAGTAGACGGAGCACGCCCAGTCGTAGAAGTACCAGCCGCGCTGTTCGCGCCGGCGCCCGGCGGCCTCGTCGGCCGCCTCGTTTCGCACGGTGTCGGTGCCCACCCGTGCCCCTCGCTTTCCCCGTGGAGATGGTGCGCGCGGGGAGTCAGAACCAGGTGCCCCGGTCCTCCAGAACCTTGCGCAACGTGTCGATGTGATCGGTCATGATGCCATCGACCCCGAGATCCAGGAGCCGGTGCATGCGTTCGGGATCGTTCACCGTCCACACATGGACGTGCAGCCCGCGCGCGTGGGCGGTGCGCACGAAGCCGCGGTCGACCACCGGGATGCCCGACTGCTGCTGAGGGACCTGCGCCGCGACCGCTGAACGGCGTACCCCCACCGGCACGCCCCAGGAGCGCAGCCGCAGGCTGAGAACACCCCGCGTGCCGTACGAGGTCGCCAGGCGCGGACCGGCGAGCCGCTGGGCCCGCACCACCCGGGCCTCGGAGAAGGACCCGACGCAGATCCGGTCCCAGCAGCCGGTGCGCTCGATCAGGTCCAGGAGCGGGCGCAGCGCGGGCTCGGCCTTGACGTCGACGTTCCAGCGCGCCTCGGGGAAGGCCTCGAGCAGGTCCTCGAAGAGAGGTATCGGTTCACTGCCCGCCACGCGCGCGTGCCGTACCTCGGACCACGGGAGATCCGCGATCCGGCCGCCGCCGTCCGTCACCCGGTCCAGCGTCGAGTCGTGGAAGGCGACGAGTTTTCCGTCCGCCGTGCGGTGCACGTCGGTCTCCAGATAGCGGTAGCCCGCCTCGACCGCCCGCCGGAACTGGAACATCGTGTTCTCGAGCCCGTCCGCCGCCCCGCCCCGATGGGCGAAGGGGATGGGGCCGGGATGGTCGAGGTAGGGATGGCGTATCCGCGTGGTCACGGTCGCAGTATCGCCCCCGCCGGTTGACCGGCGGCAACGACCGGGCTGCCGTCCGATGCCGCCGGAACGGCGAACACGCGCAGGAAGAGCTGGGCCAGCGGTCCGATCGCCACCGCGTACAGCACCGTGCCGATGCCCACCGTGCCGCCCAGGGCGAAGCCCGTGGCCACCACCGCCAGCTCGATCGCCGTACGGGCGAGCCGGATCGAGCGGCCGGTGCGCCGGTGCAGGCCGGTCATCAGGCCGTCGCGGGGGCCCGGGCCGAAGCTCGCCGCGATGTACAGGCCGGTGGCCACGCCGTTGAGGACGATGCCCGCCACCAGGAGCGGGACGCGCGCGGCGAGGCCGTGCGCGTCGGGGACCAGGGCGAGCGTGCCGTCCATGGCCAGGCCGACGACGAAGACGTTCGAGACCGTGCCGAGTCCCGGGCGCTGGCGCAGCGGAATCCACAGCAGCAGTACGGCGGCGCCCACGAAGATCGACACGACCCCGATCGTCAGCCCGGTCAGTTCGGCCAGTCCCTGGTGGAGCACGCCCCACGGCTCGAGGCCGAGGCCCGACTCGACGAGCAGGGCCGAGCTGGCGCCGTACAGCGCGAGCCCGGTGTAGAGCTGGACCAGCCGTCTGCCGAGACGAGCCGGCGCTGACAACGAACTCACGAGCTGCCCCCTGTGGTGGTAGTGGCCTGGCACATGACACCCTGTGGCTTGGGATCGGACCGTATCCATGGCCAATTCGGGGAAGGTGGACTGATCTACATGGTGCAGTGGACTTCGGCGGTGGGTACCGCGCAGCTCGCCAGGCTGCTCACCTCCCAGCAGGACCGCCCCGCGGGTCCCGGTACCCGCCGACCGGCCGCCTACCGTTCCCTCGCCGACGGCATCCGGCTGCTGGTGCTGGAGGGCCGGGTCCCGGTCGCCGCCCGCCTGCCCGCCGAGCGCGAACTGGCACTCTCCCTCTCGGTCAGCCGTACGACGGTCGCCGCCGCCTACGAGGCGCTGCGCGCCGAGGGCTTCCTGGAGTCCCGGCGCGGCGCGGGCAGCTGGACCGCCGTACCCGCGGGCAACCCGCTTCCCGCGCGCGGGCTCGAACCGCTGCCCCCCGAGGCACTCGGCTCGGTGATCGACCTCGGGACGGCTGCCCTGCCCGCGCCCGAGCCATGGCTCACCCGCGCCGTCCAAGGTGCCCTGGAGGAACTGCCCCCGTACGCGCACACGCACGGCGACTACCCGGCCGGGCTGCCCGCGCTGCGCGCGATGATCGCCGAGCGGTACACCGCGCGCGGGATCCCCACCATGCCCGAACAGATCATGGTGACCACCGGCGCCATGGGCGCCATCGACGCGATCTGTCATCTGTTCTCCGGCCGGGGCGAGCGCATCGCCGTGGAGTCGCCCTCGTACGCCAACATCCTGCAGCTGATGCGGGAGGCGGGCGCCCGGCTCGTGCCCGTCGCGATGGCCGAGGGGCTCGCCGGCTGGGACCTGGACCGCTGGCGCCAGGTGCTGCGTGAGGCCGCGCCCCGGATCGCGTACGTCGTCGCCGACTTCCACAACCCCACCGGCGCACTCGCCGACGAGGACCAGCGGCGGCAACTCGTGGAGGCGGCCCGGTCGGCCGGCACGGTGCTCGTCGCCGACGAGACCATGACCGAGCTGTGGCTGGACCCGGATGTCGAGATGCCCCGCCAGGTGTGCGGCTTCGACCCCGCCGGGTCGACGGTCATCACCGTGGGGTCGGCCAGCAAGGCCTTCTGGGCCGGGATGCGCATCGGCTGGGTACGGGCGGCTCCGGACGTGATCCGCAGCCTGGTCGCCGCGCGGGCCTACGCGGACCTGGGCACGCCCGTGCTCGAACAACTGGCCATCAACTGGTTGCTGAGCGGCGGTGGTTGGGAGCAGGCGGTCGCGATGCGGCGCGAACAGGCCAGGGGCAACCGGGACGCGTTGGTCGCGGCGGTCCGACGGGAGCTGCCGGACTGGGAGTTCACGGTGCCCAGGGGCGGGCTCACCCTGTGGGTCCGTACGGGTGGGCTGTCGGGGTCACGGCTCGCCGAGGTGGGGGAACGGGTGGGGGTGCGGGTGCCCTCGGGGCCGAGGTTCGGGGTCGACGGCGCGTTCGAGGGGTATGTACGGCTGCCGTTCACCGTCGGGGGAGCGGTGGCCGACGAGGCGGCTGTTCGCCTGGCCGCCGCCGCGCGGATCGTGGCGAGCGGGGGGTCGGGGGGCGCCGAGTCGCCTCGTACCTTTGTGGCCTGAGTGGTGGGCGCGGCTCAGGCCACCGGTTCCTGTGCCTGCTCCTGTTCCTGTTCCTGCGCCCGTTCCTGTTCTTGCTCCTGCTCCTGTTTGACGAGTGTCTGAGCCGACCGTGGCGGCAGCAGCTCCAGCACCGCCTGGCGCTGTGCGTCGCTCGTCGCGTCGTCGTGGGGGTCCGGGGTGGCCGGAACCTGAAGGCGGTGGACCGGGCCGGTGCCCAGCCGGGCGTAGCCGCGGCCCGGGGGCATGACGGCAACCGGTGTCGTGTGCGGGCGGGCACCCAGGACCGCCTCGACCTGAGCGGGGGCGGCGGGACCGAGGACGACGCGCGCGCGCGTGTGCTGGCGTACGGCGTCGCTCAGGATGTCCGCGCTGTCGAACTGTTCCGCCACCACGACCGTGACGTTCGCCGCCCGGCCGTGCCGCAGGGGGACCTGGAGCGCGGACTGGGGATCGGCGTGACCGTCGGCGGCGGCCAGGTGGGCGAGGGTGCCGGGGCGGTCGAGGAACAGCCAGAGCGGGCGGCGGGTGTCGTCGGGGAGCGGCTGACCGGCCTGGCGGGCGCGGTTGGCCGCGATCAGCCGCCGTTCCGTCTCCTGGGCGGCCCATTCGAGGCTGGCGAGGGCTCCGGCCGGTGCGCACTCGATGGCCAGGACGCCGTCCCGGCCGGTCAGGCACTCGTACTCGCCGGTGCCGCTGCCGTCGACGATCACGATGTCGCCGTACTGGAGCGCCTGGAGGGCGATCGAGCGCAGGAGTGTCGTGGTGCCGGTGCCGGGTTCGCCCAGCACCAGAAGGTGCGGTTCGGTGGAGCGTGGTCCGGTGCGCCAGACGACCGGCGGGACGTCGCGCTGTTCCTCGCCGTGGCTGAGGGGGAGCGTGCGCTGTACCTGGGTGGGGTCGGTGAAGCCGAGGACCGTCTCGCCGGGCGACGTGACGAAGCGCTGCGCGGCGATGTCGGTCGGGAGGGGCGGCAGGGCGGTGACCGCCAGCTGGTTGCCCTCCTCGTCCCATGCGAAGTGGTACTCGCGGCCCCGGCCCGCCTTGGCGTGCAGGAGCTGCTCGATCCGCGCGCGGGAGGCGGCCTCGCCGTCGGTGAAGTACGCCGGGTAGCGCACGGTCAGGTGCGAGAGGCGGCCGGTGTCGTCGAACTCGTATGCGGGAAACGTCTTCTCCCAGTCGCCCCCGTGGGCGTAGAGGGGATCGGGGTCGTCCGGGGTCGAGAAGTAGGGGACGAGCGCCTCGTACAGGGACTGGAGGCGCTCGGTCTGGGACTCGTCGGGGCCTTCCGGCTCGGAGGGCGCGCGGTCCCGCCCGTGCCAGGCCGCTGCCGCCATCACCGAGATGACGGAGAGCAGCGGCCCGTAGGGCAGGAGGGCCACGACGAGGACCATCGAGGCCGTCATGAACAGCAGGGGCCCGCGCTTGTCCTTGGGCGTCTCGGCCCACCTGCGCCGTCCGGCCGCGGCCAGTCGGCGAAGCCCCCGGCTGATCGTGATCAGCGGGTGCAGAACGTCGGTCGCACTGTCGGCCGCGGTCCGGGCCAGCTCCCGGCTCCGGGCGATCTGTGCGCTGCCGTTGCTCAGGATGCGGGGGAGGGGGCGCCGGGCCACTGCTGTCTCCTGGAGTGTGCGTGCGGGCGGGGGGACGTCAGAACTTGATTCCGCCGAGCAGGCTGGCCAGGCTCTCGCCGCCGGCCTTGATGCTCGGTGCGATGCCGGTGCTCGCGAGGTAGAAGCCGAACAGCGCCGCGATGAAGGCGTGCGAGCCCTTGAGGCCGTCCTTCTTGAAGAAGAGGAAGACGATGATGCCGAGCAGAACGACGCCTGAGATGGAGAGGATCATGAGGATCTCCTGGTGTGGTGGGGACAGTCACCATGAGTTCTTCCAGGATCACTGCATGTATCCATACGATAAAAGGTGCAATCGGGTGTATTTCGGCGGATTTCACTCGAGCGGTGGACTTGTTTGGGACCATTCGACGCCATTTGGGTGTGCTGATCTTTGCCGCTGACGTGTCGGGTCATGTGCCCGTCGAACCAGTACGCTTTCGATTCACCCGTACGGTTGTAACGAGAGGTGGTCCCGCCGATGAGCGAAGCCCCCGACCCCGAGGTCGTGGAGCTGGCGACCAAGATCTTCGATCTGGCCCGGAAGGGACAGACCGAGGCACTCGTGGCGTACGTCGACGCCGGCGTCCCGGCCGACCTCACCAACGACCGCGGTGACTCCCTGGTGATGCTCGCCGCCTACCACGGCCACGCGGACGCGGTCCGGGCGCTGCTCGCGCGCGGTGCCGACGGGGACCGGGTGAACGACCGGGGGCAGACGCCCCTCGCCGGGGCCGTTTTCAAGGGTGCGCAGGACGTCATCCAGGCTCTCCTGGAGAGCGGCGCCAACCCGGCCGCGGGCATGCCCTCGGCCGTCGACACCGCCAGGATGTTCGGCAAGACGGAACTGTTGGAGCTGTTCGGCGTGCACTGAGCCGTACGCACCGACCAGCAAGGACACGGAAAACGGGGGAGGCGGAACGGGGCCGCCGGAAATACGGTCGCGGCAGCTTGAACAGCCGGGTCATCATGACGTCGTGATTCACGGACGCGATGGCTGGGCAGATGTTGCCGCACCGCGCGGGCCGTGAGGCGGTCCGCATGGGCCCACCTACGAGAGGCAGAGGAAGATGGTCTACAGCAAGCAGGAAACGGCGGGCGCCCCGACGTGTTGTCACGCGGCCAGGTAAAGCAAGATCCCGGTTGCGTCGACGCTTGATGTGAGGCTGTTTCCCATGTTCGATCCGGTCATAGCGCCCAGCGGTACGCTGCTCGGCCTGCTCCAGAGGGGCCGCGGCGACGGCACGCTGCACGCGCTCACCGCACCGCGGGCCGACGCGCTCGCGGCGCTGAACCAGTGCGTGCTCCGCGACCCCCGCCACGACTGGCAGGTGGAGAACCGCTCCCTTTACTACGCCCGTCTCTATGTCGACCTCCACGGCGAGCTCGACGAGATCGAGGCCCATCTCTTCGACGCCGAGGACGTCCTCGACACCGACGAGTCACGCACCGGGCTCGCCCTCGCGGTCCTCGGGCACCTCGCCTCCTACGGCAGGCGGGACGCGCTCGAACTGCTGCGCAGGTACGCCGCCACCGGCACCGGCTGGGCCTGGGCGCTGGACGAACTGGCGCTCAGGGACGACGACGCGGGGCTGCGCGCCCTCGCCGCCCCGGTCCTGGCACGCTTCGCCACGGACGCGGAGGGCGAGGCCGAACTGGCCGCCGCCGTGCGGGACGCCTTCGAGCCCCGGCCCTGGCGACTGTGGGCCGACGACCCGCGCGAATCGATCTCCACGCGGGTGCGTGCCGCTCAGGAGACCGGCTGTTTCGACCGCTGGCAACGCCAGATGCGGCCGACCGGGCCCCGTCCGGGCTGGAGTGTGCAGGCCGTCTTCGAGTGGGCCCAGCAGGGCATCGACCGCGGCGCCGTGCTGCACGTGCCCGCCGCTCGCTGCCTGACGGCTGTGGCGGGTCCGGAGGACCGGCCACAGATCGTGGAGGCGGCCCGCAGTGGTGGTGACGGCGCCCGATGTACGGCCCTGCGCTATCTCGCGGACGGCAATGATCCCGAGGCCCTCGAGCTGATCGAGGGCGCGGTCGCCGACGGCTCGACAGCCGTCGTGGAGGCCGCCGTCGACGCGTTCGAACGTATGCGCAGTATTGCCGCCGTCGACCGCGCACGCGGGTGGGTCCACCGGCCCGACCCCCTGGGCGCCGCCGCCGGCCGGATGCTCGCCTGCCTCGGGGGCACCCGGGACAGCGACCTCGTCCTCGGCGCGATCAGGGAGGCCGTACGGGGCGAAGGGCCGGACGCGCCGACCCTGTGGACCCTCGTGGACGGCGCGGGACGGCTCGGCATCGTCTGCGCGGCCCCCGTACTGCGCCACATCTACCGCGAGACCGCCTCGTCCCATCTGCGCGGCCGGGCCGCCCGGGCCCTCGCCGCCACCGACCCCTCCTTCGCCGCGGGCTTCGCCGTCGAATGCCTGTGGGACTGCGAGGAGACCACCCGCGAGGTCGCCGCCCGGCACGCCGAGACCGGGGACGCCAGGGTCGTCGACCAGTTGCGCCGACTCGCCGCCGACCCGGCCGAGGAGGCCGAGGTCCAGACAGCCGTACGAAGCCGGATCGGCCCCGACAGCACCGCCGTATGAACGGGGGATGACCCGCGCATCAGGAGCGTGTGGACGCGCGCCGACCTGCGAGGGGGCGGTGCGCAACGCTCATGGGACGTTCTCCGACCGGAAAGATCGACGTTGACGCGGGCACGTCCAGCACGGCGACAACACCCTTATGCGTGTCGTCATCGTGACCGAATCCTTTCCCCCCGATGTGAACGGCGTGGCCCACTGCGCGCTCCAGACCGCCCGGCACCTCGTCGATCGCGGTCACGTTCCCCTCGTCGTCGCCCCGGCCACCGCCGCCGGGAACGGGCCCGACGCCTCGGCGCCGTGCCCCGTCGTCCGTGTCCCCTCCCTACCGCTCCCCGGCTACCCCCAGGTCCGCGTCGCCCTCCCCAGCCGCCGCGTCGCAGCCGCGATCACCGAGCACCGCGCGGACATCGTCCACCTGGCCAGCCCCTTCGTCCTCGGCGTACGCGGCATGGCCGCCGCCGCCCGGCTCGGTATCCCCGCCGTGGCCGTTTACCAGACCGACCTGGCCGGATACGCCCGCACGTACGTCCACGCGGGTGAGGCCGCCGCCTGGCGGCGCATCCGCTCCGTCCACGCCGCCGCCGACCTCACCCTCGCTCCGTCCAGCGCCGCCCTGCACGACCTGGAGTCGCACGGCGTGCCCCGGGTGAAGCTGTGGCAGCGCGGAGTGGACACCGTCCGTTTCCGCCCCGAACTCCGGGACGAGGCCATCCGCCGCGAACTCGCCCCGAACGGTGAACTGATCGTCGGCTACGTCGGCCGGCTCGCCCCCGAGAAGCAGGTCGAACTCCTCGCCGGGGTCTGCGCCCTGGACGGCGTACGCGTCGTCGTCGTGGGTGACGGACCCAGCGAGCCGGGCCTCCGCGAACAGCTGCAGGGCGCGGTCTTCCTGGGCCGCCGTACCGGCGACGAACTCGCCCGGATCTTCGCCTCGCTGGACGTCTTCGCGCACACCGGCCCGTTCGAGACCTTCTGCCAGACCGTGCAGGAGGCCATGGCGAGCGGTGTCCCGGTCGTCGCACCCGCCGCCGGCGGACCGCTGGACCTGGTCGCCCACGGGCGCACCGGTCTGCTCGTCCCGCCGCGTGACGCGGCCGCCGTCCGGGACGCGGTGTGGTCCCTGGCGCGCGACCCGGGCCTGCGGTCCGCGTACGGCGCCGCCGCCCGGGCCGTGGTCGAGAACCGCACCTGGGCGGCCGTCGGAGACCAGCTCGTCGGGCACTACGCGGACATTCTCACCGCACGGACGGCGGTGGCCGCGTGAACGGCGAGGGCCGGGCCGCACCCGGCACGAGCGGACCGCTGCGCATCGTCCGGCTGGCGAACTTCGTCGCCCCCGCCTCGGGCGGACTGCGTACCGCGCTGCGCGAACTGGGCGCCGGCTACCGCGCCGCCGGACACGAACCCGTCCTGATCGTCCCCGGTGAACGGGAGAGCGACCGCGACACCGAACAGGGGCGTGTGATCACCCTGCCGGGCCCGCTGCTGCTCGGCACCGGCGGCTACCGCGTCCTCACCGACAAGCGGCGCGTCGCCGCCGTACTGGAGGAACTCGCGCCGGACCGCTTGGAGGTGTCCGACCGGACGACCCTGCGCTGGACCGGCAGATGGGCGCGCCGGGCCCGCGTCCCCGCCGTGATGGTCTCCCACGAGACCGCCGACGGCGTTCTGCGTACCTGGGGCCTGCCGGAGAACCTCTCCCGGCGCGCCGCCGACGCCCTCAACGTCCGTACGGCACACACCTACGCGCGCGTGGTGTGCACCACCGAGTTCGCCGAGCGGGAGTTCGTGCGGATCGGCGCGCGCAATGTCGTACGGGCCCCGCTGGGCGTCGACCTGGTCCGGCGGAACCCGTCGCTGCGGGACCCGGCGCTGCGGGCCCTGCACGCGCGCGGGGACGAGATGCTCCTCGTGATGTGCTCCCGGCTGTCCGTCGAGAAGCGGCCCGGAACGGCCCTGGACGCCCTGGACGCGCTGCTGCGGCGCGGACAGCGGGCCCGGCTGGTGGTGGCCGGGGACGGGCCGCTGCGGGCCCGTATGGAGCAGCGGGCGCGCGAGCGGGGACTGCCGGTCGTCTTCCTCGGGCACGTCGCCGACCGGGCACTGCTGGGCGGACTCCAGGCGTCCGCCGACGTGTGCCTTGCGCCCGGGCCGGCCGAGACGTTCGGTCTCGCCGCGCTGGAGGCGATGGCCTGCGGGACCCCCGTGGTCGTCAGCGCGTCCTCCGCGCTGCCCGAGGTGATCGGCTCCGCCGGGGCCGTCGCGGCCGACGACGGCGAGGCCTTCGCGGACGCCGTACGCCTGCTGCTTGAGCGGCCCGAGCGGGAGCGCCGGGAGCACGCACGCACGCGTGCGGAGTGCTTCGGCTGGCCCGCCGCCGTCGAGGCGTTCCTCGCGGTACACGACGCGACGGTGCTGTCCGCCGGTGATGCGCCCGGGCAACCCGTGCGGCCCGTCGTGCCGGAGGGCGTCGGATGAGACCGCTGCGGTTCGTGGCGCTCGGCGACTCGCTGACCGAGGGCGTCGGTGATCCCGTGGACGGCGGGTGGCGCGGCTGGGCCGCGCTGCTCGCCGGCGGGTTCGGCGACACACCGGTGGAGTTCGTCAACCTCGCGGTCAGCGGGGCGCAGACACGCGAGGTGCTGGAACTGCAGACGCCGGTCGGGCTCGACCTGGAACCGGACGTCGTTTCGGTCGTCATCGGCGTGAACGACACCCTGCGCCGCACCTTCGACATCCACGCGGTGGCCGCCCGGCTGGACGAGATGTACGCGGGCTTCACCGGGCGGGGCGCCCTCCTGCTCACGGCGTGCCTGCCCGACCCCGGCGCGATGCTGGGGCTCCCCGGTGTCCTGGCGAACCCGCTGGCCCGGCGGCAGCGGGCGGTCAACACGGTCGTCCACGCGCTGTCCGAGCGGTACGGGGCCGTGCATCTGCATGCCGCCGAGGGCGAGTGGCTCAGCGGGCGCGAGATGTGGAGCGCGGACCGGCTGCACCCCGGCGAGCGGGGACACCGCCAGCTCGCGATCCGCTTCCACGCGCTCCTCGCGGAGGCGGGCGTCACGGCCGGGCCGGCTCCGTCGGCCGCACCGGAACGACCCGCGCCCGGCCGGTCGGCGAGCCTGTGCCGGCTGGCCACCGGCTGGGTGGCGCGGCGGTGCACCGACCTGCTGCCGCAGCTCCTCCGGCTCGCCGCCCAGGAGGTCCGCCACCGCGCGCGGGGCACCAGCGCCCGCCTCGACCTTGGGGCGACTCACGCCGTGGCGGCCGCCCTGGCCGCCCTGTCGGTGGCGGAGCACCGGGCGGAGCCGGACGTGGCGTAGGGAGGGTCCGGTGGAGTGAGCCGTGTCATGGTCGTGGCCCACTTGTCGAGCCCACCAGGGCCTGGGATCAGTGGCGCCGTACGGGCACGAACCTCACCGGGGTGCCCGGTGTCGCCTGGGCGGCGGCGCGCAGGTCGGGGGTGCGTACGACGGCGATCACCGGATAGCCCCCGGTGGTCGGATGGTCGGCCAGGAAGACCACCGGCCTGCCGTCCGGGGGCACCTGGACCGCGCCCAGGACCATGCCCTCACTGGGGAGTTCGCCGGAAACGGCCCGCTCCAGGGAGGAGCCCTCCGTGCGCAGCCCGATGCGGTTGCTCGCGGAGGACACCCGGTACGTGGACGTGGTGAAGACGCGGAGCGCCGCGTCGGTGAACCAGCCGTCGCGCGGCCCCATGGTCACCCGGAGCACGAGTTCGGCCGGAGGCGCGGGCTGCGGAACGACGTCCACGCGTGCGTGCCCGCCGATCACGTGCCCCAGGGGCAGCACCGTGCCGTCCGTCAGGGGCGGCGGCCCCAGGCCGGACAGCAGGTCGGTGGAGCGGCTGCCGAGCACCGGCTCGACGGCGAGTCCGCCGGACACGGCCACGTAACCGCGTACGCCGGACAGGGCCGTCCCGATGTCCAGCAGCGCGCCGGCGGGCACCCGCACGGCGGCGCCCCAGGGCGCGGGGCGGCCGTCGACCGTGACGGGGCAGGGAGCGCCCCCGACCGCGACGGTGACCGCGCAACGGGGGCGCAGGGTGCAGCCGTTGAGGGTGGTCTCCAGGACGGCCGCCTTGGCGGGGTTGCCGACCAGCCGGTTGACGAGCGCGGCCGTGGGCGCGTCCAGGGCCCCGGAACGGGGCACCCCGAGATGGGCGTACCCGGGACGCCCCATGTCCTGCACGGTGGTCAGCGCCCCCGCCCGTACGACGAAGAGCGCGCGGTCGGTCATCGGTGGCCCACCGCGACGAAACGGACCCGGGTGCCCGGTGACAGCAGCGCGGCCGGCACGCGCGCGTGGTCCCACAGAACCGCGTCCGTCGTACCGATCAGCTGCCAGCCGCCCGGCGACGAACGCGGATACACGCCCGTGTACGGACCCGCCAGCCCCACCGCACCGGCCGGGACGGATGTCCGCGGCGTGGCCCGGCGCGGCACGTCGTAGCGCGCCGGGAGACCGGTGAGGTAGCCGAAGCCGGGCGCGAAACCGCAGAAGGCGACCCGGAACTCGGTGTCCGCGTGGATGCGCGCCACCGCCTCCTCGGACACGCCCCACAGGGCGGCGACGTCGGCGAGGTCCGGGCCGTCGTAGCGGACGCGGAGTTCGATGACCTCCTGGGGGAGGGGGAGCGCCGGGGGCACCTCGGCGGCGGTCAGTTCGGACGCCAGCCGGACGGGGTCGGCGAGGCCGTCGAGCAGGACCGTACGGGCGGCGGGGACGATCTCCCGTACGGTCAGGGTGCCCTCCGCGCGGCGGCGCAGCAGTTCCGCGTGCAGGGCCTGGGCCTGCTCGCCGGAGTCCACCTCGACCAGCAGCGCGTCGTCGCCGACGGGCAGTGCTCGCATGCCGCCCGTGTTGCCCGTCGCGTCCGTTTCACTCATACGAAGGCCTCCACGGCGACGCCCGACGCCTCGAGCGCCTGGCGGACCCGGCGGGCCAGGTCCACCGCGCCGGGCGTGTCGCCGTGGACGCACAGCGAGCGGGCGTGGATCGCGAGGGGGGTCCCGGAGCGCGCGGCGACCACACCGGTCCGGGCGAGGGTCACGGAACGTGCCACGACGGCCTCCGGGTCGGTCACCAGCGCCCCGGCCTGGCCACGTGGCACGAGGGTGCCCTCCTCGGTGTACGCGCGGTCCGCGAACGCCTCGGGGACGGCCGGGAGGCCCGCCGCGCCGGCCAGCTCCAGCAGGCGCGAACCGGGCAGCCCGAGCACCGGCAGGCCCTTGTCGGCCAGCAGTACGCCGTCGATCACCGCCGCCGCCTGCTGCGCGTCGTGCACGACGCGGTTGTAGAGCGCGCCGTGCGGCTTGACGTACGACACGCGCGTGCCCGCCGCGCGCGCGAAGACCTCCAGGGCGCCGATCTGGTAGGCCACCTCGGCCGCCAGTTCGTCGGACGGCACGTCCATCGCGCGCCGCCCGAACCCCGCGAGGTCGCGGTAGGAGACCTGGGCGCCGATCCGTACGCCGCGTGCGGCTGCCAGTTCGCACACCCGGCGCATGGTGGCCGGGTCCCCGGCGTGGAAGCCGCAGGCCACGTTGGCGCTGGTGACGACGGACAGCAGTTGCTCGTCGTCGGTCAGCCGCCAACGGCCGAAGCCCTCGCCGAGGTCGGCGTTCAGGTCGATCATCTTCCGGACTCCTGTCACGCTCCGGTCAGGCGACGCGGTACTGCTCGTCGCGGGTGTCGGTGAGGAACATCTGGCCCGGCGCGTGCGTGATGGCGAAAGGTGGGCGGGATGCCATCACCGCGGCCTGCGGGGTCACTCCGCAGGCCCAGAACACCGGGATGTCGTCCGGCGCGAGGTCCACCGCGTCGCCGAAGTCCGGGCGGCCGAGATCGTCGATGCCCAGCCCCGACGGATCGCCGCAGTGTACGGGGCTGCCGTGCACCGCCGGGAGCAGGCTGCTCTCCCGGATCGCGGCCGCCAGATGCCGCGGCGGCACCGGACGCATGGACACCACCATGGGGCCGTGCAGCCGCCCGGCGGGACGGCACTTGCGGTCGGTCACGTACATCGGGACGTTGCGGCCCTGCTCGATGTGCCGGATCGGCACGCCCGCCTCGGCGAGCGCCCACTCGAAGGTGAAGCTGCACCCGATGAGGAACGTCACCAGGTCGTCGCGCCAGTGGGCGAGCACGTCCGTGGGCTCCTCCACCAGCTCGCCGTCCCGCCAGACCCGGTAGCGCGGCAGGTCGGTGCGCAGGTCGGTGCCCTCGGCGAGGGCGGTGGTCCACGAACCGGCGTCCGTGACGTCGAGGACCGGGCAGGGCTTCGGGTTGCGCTGGCAGAACAGCAGCATGTCGTACGCCCAGTCGGCGGGCACCGAGATCAGGTTGACCTGGGTGTGGCCGGCCGCGACACCCGCCGTTGGGCCCGTCAGGCCCGTACGGAACCGGGCGCGCGCGAATTGCGGGCTCCACGCGTGCGCGTGCTCGTCGACGAGGGTCACGGGGCGGTCTTCCGTACGGTTCACTGGAGTTCCTTTCCGCGGGTCTCCGGCAGCCCCAGCAGTGCCAGGGCGGCGATGCCGTAGCCGATCGCGCCGAAGACCAGCGCGCCGCCCACGCCCCAACTGTCGGCCAGGAAACCGACCGTGGTGGGGAAGACGGCGCCGACGGCCCGGCCCGTGTTGTAGGTGAAGCCCTGTCCCGTGCCCCGTACCGCCGTCGGGTACAGCTCGCTGAGGTAGGAGCCGAAGCCGCTGAAGATCGCGGACATGCAGAACCCGAGCGGGAAACCGAGCGCCAGGAGCAGGGTGTTGGAGCCGTCGGGGATGTTCGCGTAGGCGAGGATGCACAGCGCCGAGAGGACCGCGAACAACCATATGTTGCGTTTGCGGCCGAGCCGGTCGGTGAGGTATCCGCCGGTCAGATAGCCGATGAAGGCGCCGGAGATCAGGAACGTGAGATAGGAACCGGTGCCGACCACCGACAGTCCTCGTTCCGTCTTCAGATAGGTGGGCACCCAGGTCGCGAGGGTGTAGTAGCCGCCCTGGACACCGGTGGACAGCAGGGCCGCGAAGACTGTGGTGCGCAGCAGGCCCGGGGCCTCGGCCGTGCCGGGCCTGAAGATCTCCGCGAACGATCCCTTCCTGGGGTTCTTCTCGCGTTCGGCGACCGCCTGGGGCGCGTCGTGCACCGAGCGGCGTACCCAGACGACCAGCAGCGCGGGCAGGGCGCCGGTCCAGAACATCACGCGCCAGGCCAGATCGTCGTCGAGGAACGAGAAGACCGTGGTGTAGACGATCACGGCCAGTCCCCAGCCCACGGCCCAGGAACTCTGGATCGCGCCGAGCGTGCGGCCGCGGTGTTTCGGGCTCGCGTACTCGGCCACCAGGATCGCGCCGACGGCCCATTCGCCGCCGAAGCCGAGGCCCTGGAGGGCGCGGAACACCAGCAGCGTCTCGTAGTTGGGCGCGAAGCCGCAGGCGACGGTGAACACGGCGTACGTGATCACCGTGATCATCAGCGCCTTGACCCGGCCGATCCGGTCCGCGAGCACACCCGCTCCGGCGCCGCCGATCGCGGAGACGACCAGGGTGACCGTGGTGAACAGCCCGGTCTGGCCGCTGTTCAGGCCGAAGTACGCGGACAGCGCCACCATGCTCAGCGGCAGCGTGAAGTAGTCGTACGAGTCCAGGGCATAGCCGCCGAACGCGCCGCCGAAGGCGCGGCGGCCCCGGGGGCCCAGCGCCCGCAGCCAGGCGAACGCGCCTTCGTCGACGGTGGGTTCACCCGCGGCGGGACGGGTTTCGGTGGGCAGGGCTTGTGGCGGAGGGGGCGTGCTCATGTGCACCTCGCAGTTGAGGGACGGAGGGTGCTTCGGGGATGAGCGGTGCGGAAGAGGCCGGCACCGCGTGGATTCGCCGGCGCCTGTCCAGCAAGGTAGAGGATCGTTGAACGATCCTTCAATACCTGTGTTGTTTCGTTCTCGTATCTACGATTGAATTCCGGGCATGGCAGAGCAATTGACGGAACTGGCCGACGACCGAGCGCTCCTCGGGCGCACCAGTACCGCCGAGCGGGTTTCGGACATCCTCAGAAGCCGGATCGCCGACGGGTACTTCCCACCCGGGACCCGGCTCTCCGAGGACAGCATCGGCGGAGCCCTCGGCGTCTCCCGCAACACCTTGCGCGAGGCGTTCAGGCTGCTCACGCACGAACGCCTGCTGGTCCACGAACTCAACAGAGGCGTCTTCGTACGGGTCCTCACGGTCGAGGACGTCGAGGACATCTACCGCACCCGCGCCCTCGTCGAGTGTGCCGTGGTCCGGGGCCTCGGAGAGCCGCCGTACGCCCTCGAGGACCTCGCGGCGGCCGTCGAGGAGGGGCAGGGGGCGGCCCGCGAGGGTGACTGGAAAGGGCTGGGTACGGCCAACATCCACTTCCACGGCCAACTCGTCGCACTGGCCGGCAGCGCCCGCACCGACGAGCTGATGCGCAGCGTCTTCGCCGAACTGCGCCTCGCCTTCCACGTCGTGGACGACCCGCGACGCCTGCACGAGCCCTATCTCGCGCGCAACCAGCAGATACTGCAGGCCCTCCAGGCGGGCGACCGGGAGCGCGCCGAGGGGCTGCTTTCGGTCTATCTCGACGACTCGCTGAGGCGGGTCGTCGAGGTCTACCGGCGGCGGGTCGGCGAGGACGGCTAGCCGGCACCCGGTCCGGGACCTGCGGTGTCCCACCGGGCGCGAACGGCGGTGCGGCGGGGTGGGCGCGGGGCGCTTCTGAGTCGTTTGGGCCGTTGTCAGACCGAGGACCTAGTCTGTGCACCGTGACTTCGCCTGCATCGACGGACAGCGTTCCGCCCCAGCTCAGCGCGGGGCCGCGCCCCGCTCCGGGCCCGGCCGCCGACGAGGGACTGGCGCGGCGCCTGCGCGCGCTCGCCTGCACCGCCCCGCTCCACGACCTGGACGCGCGCAAGGCGAATCTCGCGGGCGAATACTCGGTGTACGGCATGGCGGAGGTGGCCCTCGCGGCCATCGACCTGGTCACCCTGAACATGGACTTCGACACCGGCGCCGACCATGACCAGATCGTCGCCCGCCTCATCCCGCGCATCGCCGCCCAGGCCCCCCGGCGACCCGTCACCGAGCACGAGCGCGTCGCCCGCTGGGTCCTGGAGAACCTGATCAACGTCGGCAGCGTCGACCGCGGCTTCCGGGCCGTGTACGGCACGTTCGCACCGGACGGCACGTATGTGCGCCGCGACTACGACTTCAAGCTGATCGAAGAGGTCCCGGGATACGGCGGAAGTGTCTACCTCCGTACGACGGACGAAGCGGTCAACGTCCTCGTCGGCGCCCTCGACACCGATGTCACCAGCGCCCAGATCGCCGCCGAGGTCAAGTTGGAGGTGCTGATCAGCCGGGGCCGGCTGGCCGACGCCCAACTCGCCGCCGAGCAGGCCCGCTACCGGACCGTGCAGTACTCGGAGACCCTGCGCAGGGCGCTGGACGCGACCCGGCGCAACGTGCGCGCGGTGGACTGGCTCCGAACCGTCCCCGACATGATCGCCGAGGCGCTCGACCACGTCGCCGACCGGTACCGCCATGAGAACGCGATCCTGACCAACATCCGCAAGGCCCGGGACGAGTCCGAGGACCCGGAGCAGAAGCGGCGTGCCGCCGAACTCGTCGACATCGTGAAGGACTGCATCCGCCGGCACACGCAGCTCCAGTCCCGGCTGCTGGAGGCGGGCCCGCTGTTCCGCGCCGAGCAGGACCGACAGGCCTTCGCGACACCGATGACGTCCTCGGGGATCGACCTGTACGGCCATCTGGTCGCCCCTGTGCTGCCCTTGCCCCTCGAGGGCGCGGTGCGGGTCACGGACGCGTTCTTCGCGCGCGGGACGGGACTTCGTACGCCGGTGGCGGTCCGGGTCGGCGACCTCGTGGACATACTGCTGACGCCGCCGGTGGAGCGGGAGCATCTCGGGGCGGAGATGCCGGAGCCGGATCTGATCGCCACGCCGGACGACAGCCGGTTCAGCGAGGAGCAGTTGGCGGCGGCGATGGAACTGCTGGACCTGCCCGCCGACGCGCCCCGGCGGTTGTCGGGGCTGCTCGCCGAGGCGCGGCTTCGAGACGCGGAACTCCCTTACCTGGTCGCCCTGTTGGCTGTTCACGCGGCCAGTCCGCCGGTGGGGACCGCCTACCGGCAGGGTGAGGAGAAGCTGTTGTTCGCTGTCGATGACGGGACGGAGTTGGAGGATCCGGAGTTCGGGGGCGCGGATCTGATTGTGGGGATGGCGTTGCTGGATGCGGTGGGGATGGCTGCGGGGAGGTCGGAGGCGGCGTGATGTGGCTGAGGTTGTCGCCTGAGTGCGGGCTCGCTGTGGCTTGTCGCGCAGTTCCCCGCGCCCCTGAGGAAGTTGGCCGGCCCTTCGCTTACAAGAACAGGGAGTCTCAGCCGTGAACGAGCAGGTCGACTGGAGTGAGCCGGAGGCACTTGTCGCGTCGGCTGCCGCTGCCGCGATCACTCCGGGTGATGCCGCCGACGCCGCTCGGCTGGTCGCCTTCGGGCTGCAGCCCAAGCTGCAGGCCGCCCGGGATCAGGAGTACGCCGAGTTGTTGCGGCGGTATCGCGAGGACCCGGCGTTCGCCCGGCTCGCCGATGCCGTGGCCGCCGGGCTGGGGCTCATCGTGCTGGAGGTGTCCCCGCGCGCGGGGATGGCCGTCACCGCCGCCGAGGACTCCGTGTTCGCCGTGCGGATGGGGGACTACGCCCGTCGTACGTCCGCCGACGGCTCGGACCGTTTCCTGCACGGGCTCGCCCATCTCGCCGTGGCCGCCATGGCGTTTCCGAGGCCCGAGGATCTGGCCGACGACGGTTACATCGGACGCGTCACCGTCAACGGGGTCGAGGCCTTCGTACGGCAGGCCTGCCGACGGCTGGAGGAGCGGGCGGAGGCCCAGGGCGAGAACACCGACCCGGTCACCGACGCCCCCGGACTCGAGGCCGCCTGGCGGATCTGGATCAGACGCAGCGCGACCGGAGCGACCAAGGACGCGCGGAGACCGGCCGGTTCGACAACCGGCATCGTCGGCAAGGCCGTCGTCTTCCTCACCGACTCCGGCTTCCTCCAGCGCACGGGCGACGACAACGGCGGTACGTACCGGACGACGGCCCGTTACCAGCTCCAGGTGCGGGACATGGCCGGCAACGCCGCCATGGCCGAGCTGCTCGAGCTGGGCGTCGTGCCGGTCACCGACGGGACACCGACGCTGCTGCCCGCCGAGGACACCGACGACCTGGAGCTGGTGGCCGACGCCGGACTGCCGTTCCACCAGTCCTGACCGCCGCTCCGGCTCCCTTCGCACCACGCGACCGGTGCCCGACCACTCCCTCCCGACTACGAGAGTCCGCCATGTACGAGCTGTCCCGGGTCCGCCTCTACTCCATCGGTCCTGCCGGTGCGCGCTATGCCGACACCGTGCTTGACCTGCGGGGTGTCGGCCAGCCGGTGCCCGACCCCGCGCCCACCCAGGCGGAGTTCTTCGAGGACGAGCCCGTCGGACCGCCGCGTCGGCCCGCGCCCGCGGGCGTGCTCTTCCTGGAGAACGGCGGCGGCAAGTCCGTACTCCTCAAGCTGATCTTCTCCGTGATGCTGCCCGGGCACCGCAACACACTCGGTGGCGCCAGCTCCGGTGTGCTGCGGAAGTTCCTGCTCGCCGACGACTGCGGGCATGTGGCCCTGGAGTGGCAGCACACGCTCACCGGTGAGCTGGTGGTGGTCGGCAAGGCGAGCGAGTGGCGGGGGCGGCAGGTCTCCAACGACCCGCGGAAGTTCGCCGAGGCCTGGTACTCCTTCCGGCCCGGCCCGGGACTGAGCCTCGACAACCTTCCCGTCGCCGAGTCCACCGCCGTACGGCCGCCGGTCGAGGGAGCATCCGGTGCCCAGGGGCGACGCCGGACGATGAAGGGCTTCCGGGACGCGATCACCGAGGCGGGCAAGGTCTACCCCCACCTCGAGGTGCACTGGGAGGAGATCCACGACCGCTGGAACGAGCATCTGGGCGAGCTGGGACTCGACCCGGAACTCTTCCGCTACCAGCGCGAGATGAACGCCGACGAGGGCGAGGCCGCCGGCCTCTTCGCGGTCAAGAAGGACTCCGACTTCACCGACCTGCTGCTGCGCGCGGTCACCGACACCCGGGACACGGACGGGCTCGCCGACCTGGTCGGCGGCTTCGGCAACAAGCTGGGGCGTCGGTCCGAACTGATCGCCGAACGGGACTTCACCGCCGGATCCGTGGACCTGCTCGGCCGGATCGTCGAGGCCGCCGAAACGCGTTCCCGCGCGCGGGACATCCACGCGGGTGCGGAACGACGGACGCGCACGCTCGCCCGGCGGCTGTCCGCGCGGGGCGTCCAGGAACGCGTCCGGGCCGGCGATCTCGCCCAGCGGGTCACAGCCGCCGCGTACACCGTCACCCATGCGGAGGGCGCGCGGGAGCGCAGCGCGCTGATCGCCGCCGAACTCGCCTACCGGCACGCCTCCCTGGCCCTCGCGGCGGCGGAGAAGACGGCGGCCGCGCAGAAGCGCGAACTCGCCGACGCGCGCACCATGCACTCCGCCTGGCAGGCCGCCGAGGTCGTCCTGCGCCACCGCGCCGCCGCCGACCGCTCCGCGCGCGTGGCCGTCGCGATCCGCGAGGCCGAGCGGGACGCGGCCCCGGCGCTCGCCGCCCGCGCCAAGGCCGCCGTCGACCTCGTACGGGCCCTGCACTCGGCGGCGGAAGGCGCGGAGGCGCTCGCCAACGAGGAGGAGGAGCGGTCCGGCGCCCTCCAGGAGATCGGCGAGGCCGCCCACCGGGACTCGACGGCCGCCGCCACCGAGGCACAACGCGCCCGCAGCGAGGTCGGGCATCTGCGGCAGCGCCTCAGCGAGGTCGAACAGGAGACGGCCGAGGCGGTCCGCGCGGGCTGGCTCGACGACAGCGCCCCCGACGCGGATCCGGCCCGGGCCGCGCTCGCCGCCAGCGATGCCGAGAAGACGGCCGTGGAGGCCTGGGACGCCACCCGCGAGGCCTCCAGGCGGGCCTCCGAGCACGCCAGGGAAGCGGCGTCCGCCGAGTCCCGCGCGGAGCTGACGGCGGCCCGCGCGGCCGACGCCGCCACTGCGGCAGAACGCGCGTACGACGCCGAGCGACGCACCGCCGAGGGCCTGGCGGCCGAGGAACGGCTCGCCGAGCTGCTGAGTCTGCCGTCCACCGGCGGCGCGCGGCAGCGAGGTCGGACCACGCTGCCGCACCAGCAGAGTGCGAGCGGGGCAGAGGGCCGCGACGGCCGGGCGCCGGGCGCGCGCGCCGGTGCCGAAACGGCTGACGGGACCGGTGGAGCACAGGGGCCGGCGGCGCGTTCCGCCGGGAAGGGCGCGTCCGGGGCGGGTACCGAGGGTCCCCTGACACCCGAGGAACTGGACCGCTTCGCCGACGAACTCCGCGAACTGCTCGACGACGGTGTCACCTCCGCCGAGCGGCAGCTCTTCGAGCTGCGGACCGCCGCGGCCGACGACGCCCGGATCCTCGGGGCCCTCGGTGACGGCGGACTGCTGCCGCCCGGCCCCGACGTCCTGGCCACCGTCGAGTTCCTCGGCGAGCACGGCATCCCCGCACTGCCCGGCTGGCGCTATCTGGCCCAGGCCGTGGACCCCGCCGACCACGCGCGGGTACTGGCCGCCCGTCCCGAACTGGTCGACGGCGTCATCATCACCGACCCCGGCACCCACGCGCGTGCCCGCGAGGCCCTCGCCGACGCGGCGCTGCTGCCCCGCTCCGCCGTGGCGGTCGGTACGGCGGCCGCCCTGCTGGCCCCCACCCCGGCCCCGGGACCGGGCGACGGCGACGTGTTCCTCGTACCGCCGAACCCCGCCATGCACGACGAGCACGCCGCCGACGAGGAGCGGCAGGCACTGCGGGCCCGCGCGGGCGAGCGGGAGGAGGAGATCCGCACGCTCGCGGCACGGCTCGGTAAGGACCGCGAACTGGCCGCGCGGCTCGCCTCCTGGCGTACGGGCTGTCCGGCCGGGCGGCTCGTCGAGCTGGCCGGGGCCGCGCACGACGCGCGTGCCTTCGCCGAGGAGGCCGAGGCCGAGCTGGCCGAAGCCCGGACCGTGCGGGCCGAGGCCGACGAGGTGGCGAGCGAGGCGTCCCGCCTGCGCGACGAACGGCAGGAGGCCGCCCAGCGGGCCCGCCGCGCCGCCGACGCACTCGCCGGACTGGCGTTCAGGCTGCGCGAACGTGCCGGCTGGCAGGTCAAGGTGCGTGAACTCGCCGACGAGGCCGTCGAGTCGGAGGCCCGCGCCCAGGTCTGCCTGGAGCGCGCCCGGTCCGCCGACGAGGACCGGCGCGCCGCCCAGCGCGCCGCCGACGACGCGCGCCGCACGGCCCGCGCCCTGCGCGCCGAGCGCGCGGAGATCGCGGGCGCCCCCGATGACGTACCGGCAGCCGACGAGGACGCCGCCAAGTCGTCGCTGCCCGCTCTCCGCGAGGCCTACCGGGCAGCGTCCCAGCTCTACGAGAAGGTCGGCGTCGGCGCCGACCTGCGGGCGGAGCAGGCGCGGTCCGAGAGTGACGAGAGCGCCGCGCGCGCGGAGTTGGACCGGCTGAGCAACAAGGTGCGTACGCGCGCCGAACAGCTGCTGCAGTCGCCGGAGGGATCCGACGGACCGTCCCGGCAGGCCGCCTCCGCGCGGGCCGAGGAACTGGTACAGCTCCTGGAGACCCGGGTGTCCACGGCCAGCGAGCAGCTCGGACGGCTGCGCGGCGAGGCCGAGCGGCACGCTCCCGAGGACGGCGAGGCGCACACCGAACTGGCCGAGGAACTCGTCCCGCGCGACGCCGAGCAGGCCCAGGTCCTGCTGCGCACCGCCACCGCCGAACTCGCCTCCCGCAGCGAGGCGTTGACCCAGGCCAGGGAAGCGCACGCCGAACTCCTCGGCGCTCACCGGGCGGCCGAGGACGCCGCCTCGGGGTTCGACGAGATCGCCGCCATGCTCCGCGACCTGCTGCGTGAGCACGCCTCCGACGAGGAGCACGAAGCGCCGGAGCCCTACCCCGGCAGCCCGGAGGAAGCCCGGCAGTCGGCCGCCGAGGCCCGCCGCTCACTGCGCGGCTGCGCCGCCGACCTGTCCGCCGCCGAGGCCGCCGTGCGCGAGGCGAGCGACATCCTCGTACGGCATGCCAACTCCACGCGCTACGAGGCGGTGCGCACCCCCGCCCGGCAGCAGATCCGTGAACTGCCCGCGTCCGCGCTGCCCGAGCACGCCCAGAAGTGGGCGGACGCCTTCGCGCCCCGACTGCGGGTCCTGACCGACGAGTTGGCGCAGCTGGAGCGCAACCGGGACTCGATCGTGGACCGGCTGCGCGGGCTGGTGGAGTCGGCGCTGGCCACCCTGCGGTCCGCGCAGCGGCTGTCCCGGCTGCCCGAGGGGCTCGGCGAGTGGTCCGGACAGGAGTTCCTGCGCATCCGGTTCGAGGAGCCCGACCAGGCGACGCTCACCGAGCGGCTCGGCGAGGTCATCGACGAGGCGACCCGCGCCGCGGTGAAGAAGAACTCCGACCTGCGCCGGGACGGAATGTCCCTGCTCCTGAGGGGAGTCGGCGCCGCCCTCCAGCCCAAGGGCATCGCCGTGGAGATCCTCAAGCCCGACGCCGTACTGCGCGCCGAGCGCGTACCCGTCGGACAGATGGGCGACGTGTTCTCGGGCGGTCAGCTCCTCACCGCGGCCATCGCCCTGTACTGCACGATGGCCGCCCTGCGCAGCAACGACCGGGGCCGCGACAAGCACCGCCACGCCGGCACCCTGTTCCTCGACAACCCCATCGGGCGAGCCAACGCGACGTACCTGCTCGAACTCCAGCGAGCCGTGTCCGACGCTCTGGGCGTCCAACTCCTCTACACCACCGGCCTGTTCGACACGACCGCGCTCGCCGAGTTCCCCCTCGTCATCCGGCTGCGCAACGATGCCGACCTCCGCGCGGGCCTGAAGTACATCAGCGTGGAGGAACACCTCCGACCGGGGCTGCCGCAGCAGGCCCCGGCCGGGGAGGGGGACGCGGTGCACAGCGAGATCACGGCGACGAGGATGTTCAAACGGCCGGCGCCTGCCATCCCCTCGGGGGCGACCCCGTAGGGGCACGGCGAACGGCGGGGCGGTCGGCTGACGGCGCCGAAAGCGTCACCTTCAGTCGGCCGCAGGGGCGGCCAGGGGAGCGGTCGGCGCGGACGGGGTCTCTTCGAGGCGGTGTCCGGCGAGCACACCCGTCCGGTGGCGCTGGACGAACCAGTAGTAGGCGAAGCCACCACCCGCGATGACCGCGACGAACAGCACGGCACCCCACCGGAGGTACCAGTGGAAGGGGGCGGTGGCGTTGTAGACGGAGGCGCGCGGCCAGATCAGGTTGGTCGTCATGGCGGCGCCCCAGACCACGGCCCCGATGTTGACGAGCAGGCCCCAGCGGCCCAGCGAGAACTTGCCGTCGCCGGCCGGCTGCCACCTGCCGCGCAGCCGTGCCACCAGCATGGGTCCGGTGACGCCAAGATAGGCGAGGTAGATCATGATGATGCCGATACTGGTGACGACGGTGAAGATCTGCGGCTGGCGGATGTTGACCACCAGGATCGCCAGCGACAGGACCCCGACGATCACGGCGGGAAGTACTGGGGTCTGGAAACGCGGGCTGACCTTCGCGAGCAGGGAGGACGCCGGCAGGTTGTTGTCGCGGGCCATCGCGAACGCCAGCCGGATCGCCGCCGTGTGAACGGCGAGCGCGCAGACGGTGACCGCGATCAGCACGCACCACAGCATCGCCTTGCCGGCCGTCGACCCGAGTACGTCGAGCACGATGTACTGCAGCCCGTCCGTGGACAGTTGTTCGCCCTTCAGGCTGGAGACGCTCATCAGCGCGAGGAGGAGGATCAGACCGCCGAGGACGAAGGAGGCGACGATCGCCCGGATGATGGCACGCGGCGCGTTCCGTGACGGGTTCACGGACTCCTCGCCGAGCGAGGCGGCGGTGTCGAAGCCGTACATGACGTACGCGGACGCCAGCGAGGCCACCAGGAACGCGCCGAGGTAACCGGCACCGTGACTCGCGCCCGTACCGTTCGTCTCCATGACCACCTGCGGACCGCGCGTGATGTGCACGGCGAGCAGGACGATCAGTACGACCGTGGCGATGAGCTCGATGAAGACACCGGCCGTGTTGATGGTGGCCATCAGCTTGACGCCGAAGGCGTTCACCACGGTCGTGAACAGGATCAACACCGCTGCCAGGATCACCGCGTTGGTCGCCACGTCGTACTTGCCGGTGCCGTCCCCGACGATCTGGAAGACATGGGATATCTGCGGCAGCGTGAGCTGGTAGGCGAGGGACACCGCCGAGATTGACACGATCGAGGCGATCAGCATCATCCAGCCGGCCAGCCACCCCAGGTGCGGATTGCCGATCTTCTTCGACCAGTTGTAGACCGAGCCCGCCACGGGATAGCGGGCGGCCAGCTCCGCGAAGCAGAGCGCGACCATGAACTGCCCGCCGAACACCATCGGCCACGACCACCAGTAGGCGGGACCGCCGCTGCCGTAGCCGAAGTAGAACAGCTGGAAGGTGCCGGTCAGGATCGAGATGTAGCTGATCCCGGCCGCGAAGGTGTGGAAGTTGCCGAGGGTGCGCTTGAGTTCCGGTTTGTAACCGAACTCGGCGAGTTCGGCATCGTCCGTGGGTTCTGGGCCTGTCGGTCGGTCGGTCGTTGCCATGAGCGGACTCCTGGGTGAGCCGGGGGGAGTGGGAGGAAGCGGCTCGGTGCGGGTGCCGGAATCAATGGGGAGGCACATTCAAGACGTGCACAAGGGGGATGACGCACAAGGAAGATGACGTACGAAGTGGGCGGCGTACGAGGGGCTTACGAGAACCAGCCCTGCGGCGAAGGATCGGTGTTCCGCCAGATGTGCTTGGCCTCGCGGTACTCGGCGAGCCCCGAGGGCCCCAGTTCGCGGCCGAAACCGGACTGCTTGTAGCCGCCCCACTCCGCCTGGGGGACGTACGGGTGGTAGTCGTTGATCCACACCGTGCCGATCCGCAACCGGCCCGCGACCCGCTGCGCCTTGGCCTCGTCGGTGGTGAAGACACCCCCGGCGAGCCCGTACACGGTGTCGTTGGCGAGCCGGACCGCCTCCGCCTCGTCCGTGAACCGCTCCACGGTGAGCACCGGACCGAACGACTCCTCCTGTACGACGCTCATCCGGGCGTCGCACTCGTCGAGCACCGTCGGCAGGTAGTAGAAACCGCCGTCCAGCCCCTCGGGACGAGCGCCGCCGCAGCGCAGTACCGCACCCTCGGCCAGGCCCTGGGCGACATACGCCTCGACCTTCGCGCGATGTGCCTCGGAGATCAGCGGGCCGGTCTGCGCGTCCTCGTCGAACGGGCCGCCGAGCCGGATCAGCCGGGCCCGCCGGACGACCTCGTCGACGAAACGGTCATGCAGCGAGTCCTCCACCAGCAGCCGGGCCCCCGCCGAGCAGACCTGCCCGGAGTGCAGGAACACGGCGGTGAGCGCCATGTCGACGGCCGTGTCGAAGTCGGCGTCGGCGAAGACGATGTTGGGGTTCTTCCCGCCGAGTTCGAGCGCGACCTTCTTCACAGTGCCGGCCGCGGCGGCCATCAGACGACGGCCGGTGTGGAGTCCGCCCGTGAAGGAGAGCAGGTCGACGTCCGGATGGTCGCCGAGCGGTGCCCCCGCCTCAGGACCGGCGCCGAGGACGAGGTTGGCCACGCCCGGCGGCAGTCCGGCCTCGGTCAGGAGCCGCATCAGATGGATCGCGGTGTGCGGGGTCAGCTCGCTCGGCTTGAGGACGAAGGTGTTGCCGGCCGCGAGTGCGGGGGCCACCTTCCAGGCCGTCTGGAGCAGGGGGTAGTTCCACGGAGTGATCAGCGCGCAGACGCCGACCGGCTCGTACACGACCCGGCTGTCCACGCTCGGCGAGCCCGTGTCGACGACCCGCCCGGTCTCGGCGGCCGCGAGCCGGCCGAAGTACCGGAAGCAGTTGACGATGTCGTCGATGTCGTAGGCGCTCTCCACCAGGCGTTTTCCGGTGTCGAGGGACTCCGCGCGGGCCAGTTCGTCCTTGTCGCGGACCATGAGGTCGGCGACGCGCAGCAGCAGGTCGCCGCGCTGCCCGGCCGGCGTACCCGGCCACGGGCCCTCGTCGAAGGCCCGTCGGGCGGCGGCGATGGCCTCCACCGTGTCCTTGGCGCTCGCCTCGTCGACGATCCCGACCACAGAGCCGTCGGCGGGACAGCGGATCTCGCGGGTGCGACCGTCGAGTGCGGATCTCCAGGTCCCGCCGATGAAGAGTTCGGGCATGTTCGTTCCTCCTGGTAAGCGCCGTACCGAAGGCACCCTCGCGACTGGGCGCCTCCCCGACCGACGGCGGTTTCATGCCGAATGTGATCTTCGACACGCCTGATGGAGGAAGGGCTTGGTGCGCCCCATGTCCGTCAATGGCCCTCAGGGGTGCGACAACTGCCCGGAACCGCCGCCCTGCCTGCGTATCCGCTCCTGGGTCCGGGCGACCGTCCGGGCCTGACGTCGGGCCTTGCGGCGCTCACGGCGCAGCGCCCGTGCCGTGCTGCTGGGTACCGACACCACGCCGTTGCGCTGGTTCCAGACCTGGCGGGTGACCCACACGTCGAGTGCGGCCCAGGTGGCCACCACGGTGCTGGCCACGCTGCTGAGCAGCGTCGGGAAGGCCAGCCAGGAACCGGCCAACGCCGACAGGAAGGCCACCATGGCCTGAATCAGCGTGACGGCGATGACGAGCACCGCACGTACGGCCGCCGTCCGCACCGGATCCGGCAGCCGACGCCGACGCGCGGGCTCCTCCACCCACAGCTGCCGGTAGGCGGGCCGCGCCTCCGCCCCGACCGGGGCCCGGAGTTGCTCCGCCGGAGCGAGGGACGGCTCGATGCCACCCGTGCCCGTATCTCGGCCAGTGCTGACCTTCTCGACGTCCCCCTGCGCCACCGAGGGCGCCACAACGCCGTTCCCCAGAACCTCGCGTCGTTCCGCCGTGCCCATCACGTGTCACTCCCCACCGCCCAGCAGACCGCCCGTTCCGGTGTCGGTGACACCGGCTCCCCAGTGGCTGCCCGGCTTGCGCTCTTTTACGCCGCCTGGACGCGGGACGCGGTTCCTGCTGAGGGTTCCGCCGCCCACCTCTCATGTACAAAGACGTACGGCGTGTCTCGATGATTCCCATCAAACGACAAAATCCAGCCAAACGGCCAAGTTGGGCGAGGGTCGTCGTCCTACGGTCGGCACGGGATTCGAGGAGACAATCTCCCGTCATGACCGGACAACTCGCCATGTCTCGCCGGGAGGACGGAAGTTCAGCCTCCGGACAGGTCTTCGAGTTATCAGTGTGTCGGTAGTAGGCTCACGCCGATTATTGACGCACATGTGTACCCCCGCGCAGACGGGGGCGAGCTGGGGGAGGCCATGCGCTTTCGCGGGAAGTCCATCCGCCGGAAGATCGTGGCACTGCTTCTCGTGCCGCTGGTGTCGCTCACCGCGATCTGGGGCTTCGCCACGGTCCTGACGGGGCGTCAGGCGGCCGAGTTGTTCAACGTGTCGTCGATCGTGGAGAAGGTCAGCTACCCCACCGAGGACGCGGTGCGCGTACTCCAGCAGGAGCGCCGCCAGACCCTCGTCTATCTTGCCGATCCCCGTGCCTCCGACGCGCTGGCGGCTCTGCGGCGCAGCCGCACCGCCACCGATGACGTCATCGACAAGATCCGCGACAACGCCGACAAGTCCAGTGTGCGCAACTCGATCAGCGACAGCGACAGCGAGCGCCTCACCGCCGTCCTGGAGGCGTTCGACGGCATCGACCCCCTGCGCCGCAGCGTCGAGGAAGGCACCGTCACCCGGTCCCAGGCCCTCAACCTGTACAACCAACTGGTCGACCCCTGCTACGCGCTGCTCGCCAACCTGCACATCATCGACAACCTGGAGATGGACAAGCAGGCCCGCGCCCTCGTCAACGTCGCCCGTGCCCGCGAACTGCTCTCCCGCGAGGACGCGTTGCTCGGCTCGGCGCTGGTCGTCGGCAAACTCACCCGCGACGAGTCCCGCGACATCTCCGACCTCGTGGCGCAGCGCACCGTCATGTACGACGTCAGCCTGCCCCTGCTTCCGCTGTCGGACCGCGCACGCTACGAGCGGTTCTGGAAGAACGCCGCCACCGCACCCCTCCGGGTGGCCGAACAGGCCGCCATCGGTGCGGAATCCGGCCACCCCCGGGGCGTCACCGCGAAGAGCTGGGACACCACGGCCGGCGACGTCCTCGTCGAACTCCGCACCCTCAACGACCAGTCGGCCGACCGCTATCAGGACCGGGTCCGCCCGGTCGTCATGGGCGTCATCGTCAAGGTCGTCATCGCCGGCGTTCTCGGACTGGTCGCCCTGCTGTTCTCGCTCGTCATGTCCGTACGCATCGGCCGCACCCTCATCCGCGACCTGCGTCAACTCCGCCTGGAGGCGCACGAGGCATCCGGCGTGCGCCTGCCCAGCGTGATGCGCCGTCTGTCGGCCGGCGAGCAGGTCGACGTGGAGACCGAGGTCCCCCGTCTGGAGTACGACAAGAACGAGATCGGCGAGGTCGGACAGGCCCTCAACACCCTGCAGCGCGCCGCCGTCGAAGCCGCCGTCAAGCAGGCCGAACTCCGCGCCGGCGTCTCGGAGGTCTTCGTCAACCTCGCCCGGCGCAGCCAGGTCCTGCTGCACAAGCAGCTCACCCTGCTGGACACCATGGAACGCAGGACCGAGGACACCGACGAACTCGCCGACCTGTTCCGCCTCGACCACCTCACCACCCGTATGCGCCGGCACGCCGAAGGCCTGGTGATCCTCTCCGGAGCCGCCCCTTCCCGGCAGTGGCGCAAACCCGTCCAGCTGATGGACGTCGTACGCGCGGCTGTCGCCGAGGTCGAGGACTACGAGCGCATCGAGGTCCGCAGGCTGCCCCGGATGGCCGTCACAGGCCCGGCCGTCGCCGACCTCACCCACCTGGTCGCCGAACTCCTCGAGAACGCCACGGTGTTCTCGCCGCCGCACACGGCCATCCAGGTACTGGGCGAACGTGTCGCCAACGGGTTCACCCTGGAGATCCACGACCGGGGCCTGGGTATGGCGGCCGAAGCCCTTCTCGACGCCAACCTGCGGCTCGCCGAGACACCCGAGTTCGAACTGTCCGACACCGACCGGCTCGGCCTGTTCGTCGTCAGCCGGCTCGCCCAGCGGCAGAACGTCCGGGTGTCCCTCCAGCCGTCCCCGTACGGCGGGACCACGGCGGTCGTCTTCGTCCCCGACGCACTCCTCACGGACGACGTCCCGGACACCAACGGCATCGGCTTCCGCCTCGACCGCGCCCTCCCCTCGAAGGAGGCCGAGTTCGAGGGGAACCGCAGGGCCGCTTTCTCGCAGGCACCGGTGCGCCTGCCCGGGCTGCCGCCCTCGCTCATCGGCGGGCCCGTCGAACTGGAGGCGCCGGTCGACCTCGACGCCTTCAGCGACTTCCCCGGTTCGTTCGGCGACGAGGACAGCGATCACGGCGTACTCGCCCGGCCCCGCCGCTCGTTCACCGGCGCGACCGGGGACACGAGCGACACCGACGACTTCCCCGGGGCGGAGCAACAGCAGGCCCCCGGGGGCTGGGGGACACCCGACCCCGACGGAGCGGCCGGCCTGCCGGGCGATCCCGTGGCACTGCCGCGCCGCCGAACTCCCAAGCTGGTCAGCTCCCACGGCCGTCCGGTCACGGAACAGCCGCCCCGGCGCATCCCCTCGGCGGCGGACGAGCAGCCGGTGGAGAGCGCCGGCACGACGGGCCCGGACGCGCTGGCACCGCTCCCGGCCCGCCGCCGGGGCGAGACGGCGATCGGCCGCACAACCGATCCGGGCGAAGGACCGGGCAGCCGCAAGGAGCCCGGTGCGCGGGCGTGGGACCGCAGTGGCGAGACCATCGGCCGAAGCGCCGGCGAGCGCTTGGATCCCGCGAGCACCGGGAGTCTCACCGACCGCACAGAACCCTCTGCCTCGCGCTTCGGCGACCGGTCCGCCGGCCACCGTCCCGACGCGCCCGTCCGGGGCGTCGCCGGGCGGCCGGCGACCGGCCGCAACGGCCTCGGCGACCTGGCAGCGGACGCACCGGTCCTCCCGCAGCGCGACCGGCGAGGCGGCTCCGGCGGGAGTGCCGCAGGCCTCGGCCCGGCGGCCGACCCCGCGCCGGCCGGAACGGCGGGACTGCCCCGCCGGGTACGGCAGGCCAACCTGGCTCCGCAGTTG
This sequence comes from Streptomyces sp. ME02-8801-2C, assembly GCF_033793965.1. Classification (NCBI taxonomy): domain Bacteria; kingdom Bacillati; phylum Actinomycetota; class Actinomycetes; order Kitasatosporales; family Streptomycetaceae; genus Streptomyces; species Streptomyces sp. ME02-8801-2C. The sequence goes on from NZ_JARAXP010000007.1 coordinate 582,666, forward strand.
CGGGAAGGCCCGGAACGGCGCGCCGAACGTATGAAGCCCCGGGCCCAGGACGGGCCCGACCTCGCCGACCGCGACGCCGACGAGGTCCGCAGCCGCATGGCCTCGCTGCAGCGTGGCTGGCAGCGCGGTCGTGAGGAGAACGCCGTGGGCGACGGCGCCCAGGACGGCACAGCACAAGGAACGGATAAGGGGGACGGTCGATGACCGCACCGAAGGCGACCGGCCAGACCGCGAGCGACAAGGCGACGGGCGAGCTCAACTGGCTCCTCGACGACCTCGTCGACCGGGTCGCCAGCATCCGCAGAGCGCTCGTGCTCTCCGGCGACGGACTGCCCACCGGGGTCTCCAAGGACCTCAGCCGCGAGGACAGCGAGCACCTGGCCGCCGTCGCCTCCGGATTCCACAGCCTCGCCAAGGGCGTGGGACGTCACTTCGACGCCGGCAGCGTCCGCCAGACGGTCGTCGAACTCGACGACGCCTTTCTGTTCGTGACGGCGGCCGGGGACGGCAGCTGTCTGGCCGTGCTCTCGGACGCCGACTCGGACGTGGGCCAGGTCGCCTACGAGATGACCCTGCTGGTGAAGCGTGTCGGTGTGCATCTGGGGGCTGCTCCGCGCACCGATCTGCCCGCCGGCGGGTAGTGGAATGACATGAGCGGAGATGGTCAGCCCAGAAGCCACTGGTTCGACGACGAGGCCGGACCGGTCGTCCGTCCGTACGCCATGACGCGAGGCCGCACCAGCCATGCGGCCCAGCACCGCCTGGACCTGATCGCGGTGGTCGTCACGGAGGCACACGCGGACGACCCGGAAGCAGACCACATGTTGTCCCCGGAACACGTGGACATCGTCGAACTCTGTCGTGACACGCCCCAGTCGGTTGCCGAGCTCGCCGCCGAACTCAATCTCCCCATCGGCGTGGTGAGGGTCCTCATCGGAGACCTCGTGGACGAGGAAATGGTCCATGTGACGCGTCCCGTGCCCCCCGCAGAGCTGGTGGACGAGAGCATTCTGCGCGATGTGATCAACGGCCTCCGGGCGCTCTGACCAGCGCGGCAGCGACTCCGCGGACGTCGGCGCCGACGACGTACCCGTCATCGAAACCCCGTCGGCGGGGGCTGCGGCCCACCGTCGACCGACCCCGAACAAGCAGGAGAAGAGACCGATGATCTTCGGGCGTTCTGAGCGCGGCAAGCCCCCGGTCGAGCCCGTCACGCTCAAGATCCTCGTGGCCGGCGGATTCGGCGTGGGCAAGACGACCCTCGTCGGCGCGGTCAGCGAGATCAAGCCGCTGCGCACCGAGGAGCTGCTGACCGAGGCGGGTCGCCCGGTCGACGACACCCGGGGGGTGGAGGGGAAGAACACCACCACCGTGGCGATGGACTTCGGCCGGATCACCCTGCGCGAGGATCTTGTGCTGTACCTCTTCGGGACTCCCGGACAGGACCGCTTCTGGTTCCTGTGGGACGAGCTCGCCACCGGCGCGCTGGGCGCGGTCGTCCTCGCCGACACCCGCCGTCTGGAGGACAGTTTCGCCGCGGTCGACTACTTCGAGCGGCGTTCCATCCCCTTCCTGGTCGGGGTCAACTGCTTCGACGGAGCGGCTCGTTACCCCTCGCAGTCCGTCCGGGCGGCGCTCGACCTCGACCCCAGCGTGCCGCTGGTGCTGTGCGACGCGCGCGACCGGGAGTCGGTCAAGGAGGTTCTCATCGGAGTCGTCCAGCACGCGATGGCGTACGCGGCCGACCGCCGCGCCGCCGTCACCACCTGACCGCCCTCCGCCGCCCCGGTTGCGCACGGCCCGTACCCCCGCCGACCGGGGTACGGGCCGCGGTCCATGGCACGCACGCGTGGAGGCGCGTTTCGAGCGGGAGCGCTAGTAGTGCTTGGTCAGGTCGGTTGTAGTGGTGCGTGTCCTGCGGGCTGGGTGTGGCGTTGAGGGTGTGTGACTCCGGACGAGATTGCGGTGGTGCGT
>NZ_JARAXP010000054.1:0-1014 GCF_033793965.1 Streptomyces sp. ME02-8801-2C
ACGATCGTCACTACGCCCACGGAACCCACCGCGATCATCATCCCGACGGAAACCGGAACGCTCACCCTCACGGCGATCGTCACGCCGGTCGTCCCTGCGAACGAAGCCACCGCGGTCACCACCGCGGTTGTCGTCCCGCCGAAAACCACCACGGTCGCCTCGGTCGTCACGCCGGGGTCCCGACGGACGGTCCGGGCGGTCCGAACGCTCGTCACGTCGGAAAGCGGGACGAGCCCCACGATCGCCGTCGCGACGGTCGTCGCGGCGCGCAAAGCCGCCGCGCTCACCCCGGTTGTCGTCCCGACCCCGGCTGTCGTCCCGCCGGAAGCCGCCGCCACCACTGGGCCGATCGCCTCGATCGTCACGACGGGGCCCGGCCGGCCGGTCGTCTCGGCGGCCGTATCCACCCGTCGTCGGGCGTGCACCGCGGTCGAAACCACCACGGTCGTTGTCACGACGATCGTTGTCGCGGCGCGGACCACCTCGGTAGCCACCACGGTCGCCGCGGTCACCACTGTCCCGGCGGCGCTGGTCGCGCTCCGGGCGCTCGTCGGGAGAGTTGGTGGACATGATGGGTGACTCCTGTCTTCGGTACCGCAAGTCATTCTCGCGCAGCCGACTAGCCGGCGCGCTCCGGGCAGTGTGCCTGTTTGGAAAAACAAAAAGGACCCCTGGTCCCAGCGTGAACGCTGGGACCAGGGGTCCTCCAAAGATTGTTCGGCGGCGTCCTGCTCTCCCACAGGGTCCCCCCTGCAGTACCATCGGCGCTGAAAGGCTTAGCTTCCGGGTTCGGAATGTAACCGGGCGTTTCCCTCACGCTATGGCCACCGAAACCCTATTGGTTTCGAGCGAACAAGCACACTCTTCAGTTGGAAGTTCTGCTCAAAAGCCGACAACGGTCGTTGTCTCAGAACTAACACAGTGGACGCGAGCAACTGAGGACAAGCCCTCGGCCTATTAGTACCAGTCACCTCCACCCGTTACCGGGCTTCCAGATCTGGCCTATCAACCCAG
>NZ_JARAXP010000008.1:0-223466 GCF_033793965.1 Streptomyces sp. ME02-8801-2C
GCCCGGTTACATTCCGAACCCGGAAGCTAAGCCTCACAGCGCCGATGGTACTGCAGGGGGGACCCTGTGGGAGAGTAGGACACCGCCGAACAAATATTGGGAAAACCCCCGCACTTTCAAGTGCGGGGGTTTTCTGTTTTCCGGGGGGTATTACGGTGATCTCTATGAGTAGCTTTGTGGTCAGGTCCGTGCGCGCGGACGAGTGGCGTGCCGCCAAGAAGCTTCGGTTGGCTGCCCTGCAGGATCCCATCGCGCATCTCGCCTTTCTGGAGACGTACGAGGAGGTTGTGGGCCGGCCTGACTCCTTCTGGCAGGAGCGGGTGCAGCGGGGGGCCGAAGGTGCGACCGGTGCTCAGCAGATCATTGCCGAGGGGCCCGACGGAGAGTGGGTCGGGGGCCTGGTGGTGCTTGTTGAGGACGCGGGGACCGCCGACTGGGCCGGGTTCCCTGTCGAGCGGCGGCAAGGGCACATCGTCGGAGTGTTCATGCTGCCCGAGCATCGTGGGTGCGGGCTGACCGATGTTCTCTTCGACGCCGCGCTGGAGTGGGCCTGGGAGGCCGCGGGCGCTGAGCGGGTGCGGTTGATCGTGCACCCTGACAACGTCCGGGCGCAGCGGTTCTACCGGCGCGTGGGGTTCGTACCCAGTGGGGTCAGTGTGCCGGTGGGTGGGGGTGCGGATGGCTCCGGGGCTGAGATGGAGCTGGAGTTCGTGCTGGAGCGGGAGTCACACCTGTAGGTCGTGGTGGGGCCAGCGGGAACGGAGTTGTTCTCTTGACCGGAGCAGGGCCATGGTGGGCATGCCTCGGTCTGTTCCGGTGGTGAGTAGCTCCGGGAGCTGGGGGAGAGGGGCGACCGCTGCGACGTCGTCCAGGACCAGGGTCAGTGGTGGGTCGAGGCGACCGGAGGATGACCGTTCGGCCATGCGCCGGCCGCGCTCGACCACGCTTGCGGCCAGTGCGGTCAGGAGGGGCATCGCGCCCGGGTTCGTCCTGGGGTCCTCGATAGGTTCACCGACCACATAAAGCGTGCCCCCTTCCGCGATGAAGGAATCCAGCGCGAGGGCATCACTTCGGTTCGCCGCGCACGCCTCGCGGATGTTCACCGTCGACAGTGCGGCGAGGGCTCGGCCTGTCAGCTCCTGGGCGATGTCCCGGCGTTCGGGGTACGCGGTCAGGGTGGCCTCGAGTTCGCCGGCGGCGCCGGGGGCCGCCTTGGGGTTGGTGCGGAGGATGCGTACGGCTTCCTGGACGTTGATGCCCTGGGACCAGCGGTGTACGTGGCGGATCGTGCGGGCGTCTATCGCGGCGGCGTGCAGGTAGCTGCGGAGGAGTGTTTCCGCGGTTTCGGTCGTTGTTCGGTCGATCTTCGCGGTGGGGCGGACCGGAGTGAGGAGAGCGGCAGCTCGCGCTGCCGCTGTGTTTCTGTCCTCGCAGCCTGTGGTGGGGGGCCAGTGGAGGCGGGCCGGGGTGTCGCAGAGGTGGGTGGGGTCGTAGAGGAGGGTGGGGCCGAGTTTGGCTCGGGCGTCCTTTGTCTCCTGCCAGAGGGTGGGGTTCGAGGTGATGATTAGGGCGGGGCCCTCGGCGTTCTGGATGGCTTCGGTTGCGGGGGGTGTGCGGGTGTCTTGGGTGCCGTAGAAGATTGTTTCCCACCCACCCACCCGTTTGCTGTCTGCTGCCATGGGTGCCGTCGACAGCGCCTTTGCGGGTTCCGGTGACGGTGGTGGTTCGGGGAGCTGTGGCTGTGGCTGCGTGTGGGCAGGCTCTTCGAGGGGCCTTTCCGCTTCGGCCAGCGGCTCCGTGCGTTGTTGGGGGACCTCGCCGCGAGATGCCCTCCTCGCCGTCCGTACCGCCTTCCAGCGGGCCAGGGTGCCCACGGTGAAGATCGTCAGGACCGACAGGATCATCAGTTGGCCGATGAACAGGCCCCAGAACAGGCCCCAGCCCGAGAGTTGGTTCGGGGGTGTCGTCGGCCAGGCGCCCGGGACGTCCTGGGGGTCCGTGATCAGGTGGCGCAGGGCCTCCGGAGTACGGGTGAACGTGATGCCCTGGGGCCAGGCGCCGTGGGACAGGACGCCGGCCAGGCCTGTTGCCGACCAGACCAGTAGCGTCAGGCCCAGCAGGAAGCCGATCAGGCCGATCAACAGGCCGTCGGAGACGCCGCGTTGGCCCTGCTGTTCTGGCTGGCCTGCGTCCGGTCTCATCGCTTCATGCCACCGTTGACTCGGGGGAGTCGTCGAGGTCGCTGAGGTGCTGTTCGACGAAGGCCGCCGCGCGTTCCTCGGCTTCCAGTTCCGCTGCTCTGAGGGCGTCGTCGGTCAGTTCGCGGTCGCGGGACGATTCCGTCATGGCCCGGTCGGTGAAGACGAGGGCGCGTTCGGTTTCCGTGACCAGGTGTTTGACCACCTGGACGTTGCCGTTGACGTCCCAGACGGCGATGCCCGGTGTCAGGGTGGGGATGATTTCGACCGCCCATCGCGGTAGGCCGATGACGCGGCCTGTTGCTCTGGCCTCGTCGGCCTTCTGGGCGTAGATCGTCCTGGTCGAGGCCATTTTCAGGATCGCGGCGGCTTCCTTCGCCGCCGCTCCGTCCACCACGTCGGACAGGTGGTGGACGACCGCCACGAAGGACAGGCCGAGGCGGCGGCCGAACTTCAGCAGGCGCTGGAAGAGCTGGGCCACGAACGGGCTGCTGATGATGTGCCAGGCCTCCTCGACCAGGAAGATGCGCTTCTTCCGGTCGGGGCGGATCCAGGTGTGCTCCAGCCAGACGCCGATGATCGCCATCAGGATGGGCATGGCGATGGAGTTGCGGTCGATGTGGGACAGGTCGAAGACGATCAGGGGGGCGTCGAGGTCGATGCCGACCGTGGTCGGACCGTCGAACATGCCTCGCAGGTCGCCGTCGACCAGGCGGTCCAGGACCAGGGCGACGTCGAGACCCCAGGCCCGTACGTCGTCTATGGCGACGTTCATCGCTTCCGCGGACTCCGGCTCGGGGTGGCGGAGTTGCTCGACGATGTCCGTCAGGACGGGCTGGCGTTCGACGATCGTCTCGTTGACGTAGGCGTGCGCGACCTTCAGGGCGAAGCCCGAGCGTTCGTCGAGGCCGTGGCCCATCGCCACTTCGATGATCGTACGGAGGAGAGCCAGCTGGCCTGTGGTGGTGATGGCGGGGTCGAGGGGGTTCAGGCGGATGCCCATGTCCAGGGCGGCCATGGGGTCCAGGCGGATGGGGGTTATCCCCAACTCCTCCGCGATGAGGTTCCATTCGCCGACGCCGTCCTCGCCCTGCGCGTCCAGGACGACCACCTGGCGGTCCCGGAAGCGGAGTTGGCGCAGGACGTAGGTCTTCTCCAGGGCTGATTTTCCGTTGCCCGATTCGCCCAGCACCAGCCAGTGCGGGGCGGGGAGTTGCTGGCCGTACAGCTGGAAGGGGTCGTAGATGTAGCCCTTGCCGGAGTACACCTCGCGGCCGATGATGACGCCGGAGTCGCCGAGGCCGGGGGCCGCCGTCGGGAGGTAGACGGCCTGGGCCTGGCCGGTGGACGTGCGGACGGGCAGGCGGGTCGTCTCCACCTTGCCGAAGAGGAAGGACGTGAAGGTGTCGGTGAGGGCGGTCAGCGGGTCCCGCATCAGCGCATCAGCCCTACCTTCGGATTCCGGTGGCGAACGGGAGAGTGTTGACGAACGCTCGGTGGTGCTCTCGGTCGCACCATTCGAGCTTCAGATACGACTTGCCGGCGGACGCCCTTATCGTGCGCTTGTCGCGCGCCAGGGCCTCGGGTGAGCGGGAGGAGACGGTGATGTAGCCGACCAGGTTGACGCCGGCCGCGCCGCTCGCGAGGTCCTCGCCGCGCTGGTCGAGGCGGTTGTGGGAGGCGATGTCGCGCGGGTCGACCGTGCGGTTCATCTTGGCGGCCCGGCTCGCCTCGGCGTCGTCGTTGGTCTTTTCGGTGAGCATGCGTTCGATGGCGACCTCGGTGGGTTCGAGGTCCATCGTGACCGCCACCGTGCGGATGACGTCGGGCGTGTGGACGAGGAGCGGCGCGAGGAAGTTGACGCCCACCGGCGTCATCGGCCATTCCTTCACCCACGCCGTGGAGTGGCACCAGGGGGCGCGCGTCGACGACTCGCGGGTCTTCGCCTGGAGGTAGGTCGGCTCCATGGCGTCCAGTTCGGCCGGCCAGGCGTTGCGCTTCGTCATCGCCTGGAGGTGGTCGATCGGGTGGTCCGGGTCGTACATGGAGTGGATGAGAGACGCCAGTCGGCCCTGGCCGAGGGGCTGGCGGACGCGGATGTCCGCCTCTTGGAGCCGCGAGCAGATGTCCGTCATCTCGCGGGCCATGACGACCGCGAGTCCCGCGTCGCGGTCGACCTTCTTGCCGTGCTGCGGTCGGGCGGCGCGCGCCATCGTGTGGGCCTCGGCGGCCAGCTCACGGGTGAAGTGCATACAGGCGACGAGGTACGCGCGGTGCTGTTCGCTGCTCGTCGACACCATGGACTGGAGCTGGTCGTAGGAGTGCTGCAGCCATGGGGGGGACTTCTCGTCGCCGCGTACGGCCACGTCCTTGGCGTGGGCGTCCGGGTCGGCGGGGAGGGTGCGGGCGAGGATCTGGAGGCGGGTGACGAAGCCGTCGCCGTTCGCCACGTGCTTGAGCAGCGTGCCGAAGCGGTCGACGAGGGCCTCCTGGTCCTCGCTGTCGCGCAGGCCGACGCCCGGGCCCTCGATCTCGATCGCCGCCGTCACCGTACGGCGGTCGGCGTGCAGGAGTACGGCGATCTCGTCCGGGCCGAAGGGGGCGGCGAGCCAGTTGATGCGGCCGATGCCCGGGGGCGGGCCGATCTCGACCTCGCGGCCGTCGATCTGGGTGCCGGCCTCCATGACGGAGCTGCGGTAGGTCGTGCCCTGGCGGAGCGTGCGCTTGTAACTGCGGTTGATCTCGAACCACTTGTAGAACGTGCGGCGCTTGTACGGGACGTACACCACGGCGAGTGCCAGCATCGGGAAGCCGGTCAGCAGCACGATGCGCAGGGCCAGAACGGGTACGACCAGGCCGCACACCATGCCGAGGAAGGCGCCCACGATGATGAGCGCGATCTCGCCGGACTCGCGGTTGCGGCCGACGATCGCGTTCGGCCGGGCGCGGCCGATGAGATACGTACGGCGGGGCGAGACCGTGTGGGCCACATGGGCCACATGGGAATCGGTGGTCAACGCCCGTCACCTCCAGGGCGGTTGGATCGGTTGCCTGCGTGCGGGCTGCTGCGCGGCGGGGGTGCGGCGGAGGGGACAGATCCGCCGCCGCCCGAGGGCCGCGAGCTGTGCGCGGCCACGCCGCCGGAGACGGGGTTGGCGGGGCGCGCCGCGGAGGACGACTGGCCGCCGCCTCCACCGCCCCCGTTGTTGTCCGCCCGGCTGCTGTGGGTCTTGATGCCCTGGGCGACGAGGGTCGCCGGGGAGCTGATCACTGCGGCGGCCTTGCCTTCGGCGCCCTGCATGATGCGGTTGTTGCGGGAGTTCGCGATCTCGTCGCCGAAGCCGGGGACGAAGCGGTAGATCATGGCGCTCGCGAAGATGGCGAGCAGGATGATGGACAGGCCGGAGACGACGGCCGAGAAGGCGTCCGGGCCGTCGTTGGTGGAGAGTGCTCCGGCGAGGCCGAGGACGATGGCAATCACCGGTTTGACCAGGATGACCGCGATCATGATGCCGGCCCAGCGGCGGACGTGCCCCCACAGGTTCTTGTCGACCAGCCCCGCGTACACGACCGTGCCGAGCAGTGCGCCCACGTACAGCAGGGCGGCCCGGATCACGAGCTCCAGCCAGAGGATGCCGGCCGCGAGGATCGACACCATGGACACCACGATCAGCATGATCGGGCCGCCGCCGATGTCCTGGCCTTTGGCCAGCGCGCCGGAGAAGGTGCCGAAGAACGTGTCGGTCTGGTCGCCGGTCGCGCCCGCGAGGACCTCGGTGACTCCGTCGGTCGCCGAGACGACTGTGTAGAGGATCAGGGGTGTGAAGGCGGAGGCCAGGACGGTCAGCCAGAGGAAGCCGATGGCCTCGGAGACGGCCGTGGTGAGGGGGACGCCCCGCATGGCCCGTTTGGCGACCGCGAGCAGCCACAGCACCAGGGTCAGGACGGTGGACGCGGCGAAGACGACCGCGTACTGCTGGAGGAACTTGGTGTTGGTGAAGTCGACGCTCGCGGTCTCCTTCACGGCCTCGCTGAGCTTGTCGACCGTCCAGGAGGCGGCGTCGGCGCAGCCCTTGGCGAGGGAGGAGAGGGGGTCGAGGGTGGAGGTGGGGTTGGGGACCGAGCCCGTGCCGGCGCCGCCCTGCTGGACCTCGCAGAGATCCTTCGCGTCGCCGGTGAGCAGCGCGCACTCTTCTTTTCCGGCCGTCGGCGAGGGGGTGGCGGAAGGCGTCGGGTCCGCGTACGCCTGGGAGGCCAGGAGCACGGCCGTCGTTTGTACGGCTGTCAGCGCGCCGGCGAGCTTGAGCACGAGGTAGGGCCTAGCTGGCGTGTTACCGGGCATAGGTGAACCCTCCGTACTCGTCGATGGCCTTGGTGATCTCGTCGGAGTCGGCGGCTCTGTCGTCGCCGGGGACCGGATTGGGGCCGTCCTTCGCTGCGTAGGAGACGATCTTCCAGTCGTCGCCCGACCAGCGCATGTCGTAGGTCCAGGTGTTCCAGGACGAGGTAACCGGATTGGTGGACTTCTCACCGGCGATGCCGCTCAGGCCGACGTACCAGATGTCGACCGTGGCGGTGGCGCCGCCGTACGCCACGGTCTTCGTGCCGACTGGGGTCACGCGGGAGACGAACGTGCTGCCCTCGGGGGCGTTGCCGCCCGCGTCGAGGCCGAGTCTCGTGAGGAGGTTCGCCGAATAGGTCTTGTCCAGCAACGGCTTTTGTTCGGCGGCGGCCTCGCTGGTGAAGAGGGCGTCGACGATCGAGTCCCGGGTGTCCTTGCGGAACATGCCGGTCGAGCCCAGGGACACCGCGTAGTTGGCGGCTGCCGACTGGGCGCCCTCGCGGTTGTGGGCGAACCCTGTCGGGATGCCGGCCGCCTTCTTCGTGACCGGCTGCTCGCCGGAGGCCGCGGTGGGTGCTGTGTCGGGTTGGCCGGCGCTGCCGCTGGTGCCGCCGGAGCCGCTGCCCGCCGTGGAGGACGCGGAGTTAGAGGAATCGTCTCCTCCACGGTTCGCGAAGGCGATCGCCGCGATGAGGAGGGCGACCACGGCGACGCCCGTCACCATGCCCCGGGACGACTTGGGGCGCCGGGCGCCGCCGTACGGGCCGCCGGTTCCCTGGTCGTGGTAGCGGGTGCGGGTCTGGCCGGTGCCGCCGTACCCGCCGTCGTCGGAGCGCGCGGAGTCGCCGTTGCTCTGGCTGTCACCAAGGCTCATTGCGCGTCCGTCCCCCTCGAACTCGTTGCGAACTCGTGTCGAATCCACGCGTACGGGTACGCGTGACAGTACGACGGTAGCCGTGCTGGTCCCCGCGCGGGCGCGGTGTGGTGACTCGACATCAGGGAGACGCAACCTCAGTCGGTGGGCACAACGGGTGGGTGGATGGTGGAGTGAAGAAACCGGGCGCACCCGGGTGGTCCGACTGACGAGACGCGCCACGCGGGGTGGCGCCGGCTACACGGCCATGCCGTACACGATCGTGAAGAGGGTGCCGAGTGAGCCGATGATGAACACACCCGTCAGGCCGGCGATGATGAGGCCCTTGCCCTGTTCCGCGCTGAAGGTGTCACGTAGCGCCGTGGCGCCGATACGCTGCTTCGCCGCACCCCAGATCGCGATGCCCAGGCACATCAGGATGGCCACGGCCATCACGACCTGAACCATCGTCTTCGCCTCGGTGCCCAGGCTGCCGAAGGGGCCCCAGTCCGGAGCGATCCCGCCGATGATGGTGTTGATGTCGCCCTTTTCGGCCGCAAGCCACATGTAAGTCACCGCCCCTGTCGGGTAGTTCCGCGCGCCCCCTGCCGCAGTGCAGAGGTCAGGTCCATTCTCGCCGACAATGACCCTGTCGTATGTCGACTTGAAGTCATTGATTGGCGGGTTTCGTACGAATACCTTGCCACCGACCCTCGCGGCACCCTATGGGGGAGCGCGGGACGGTGTGCGAGGGGTTGAACGGATCGTATGGTCACTCTGTGTATCACGGCAGGTTACGCCGAGCAATGAGGTGTGGGCGGAACCTGTGGTGTGGTTCCGTCGTTGACCACCGATGGCCAGCCGCGGCCACCAGTACGGACACGGACCGCTTCTGACGGTTCGTATCCAGGTAAAGGCTATCGCGGACCTCGGACATGGCGACGGGCCGCGGCTGGCAGCCGCGGCCCGTTCCCCAGTGCCCGCCGGTGATCCCCACGACCTCCGGTGGCGTTTGTGTGATCAGTTGCGATTTGGCTTGATCTGGTGGTTCTGGCGGTTCTGGTTGTTCTGCTGGTCGGGGATCAGCCGGTGAAGCCGGTCAGGCCCTGCGGGGTGCCCAGGCCGGTCGGGCCGTCGTAGCCGGCGCCGGCGGTGCAGAAGTAGCTCGTGGAGCAGGTGCCGTTGTTGCCCGACGTCACGTCGTTGAGGGCCGAGGTGCCGGCCACCTTGTAGGGGAACTGCGCCGGGTAGGAGCCGGTGGAGGGGGTGCCGCCGAGGGCGTAGACGCCCGCGATGATCGGGCTGGCTGCGCTGGTGCCGCCGTAGGTGACCCAGCCGCTCTCGCCGTAGGTGTCGTAGACCGAGACGCCGGTCGCGGGGTCGGCCACGGCGGAGACGTCGGAGATCATGCGCTTGGTGCAGCCGGTGTCGGTCTGCCAGGTCGGCTTCGCGTCGTACGCGGAGCAGCCGGAGCCGGTGCCCTCGGTGCTGCTGGTCTTCCACACCGTCTCGGTCCAGCCGCGGGTGTTGGAGGCGGTGGACAGCTTGGTGCCGCCGACGGAGGTGACGTACTTGGAGGCCGCCGGGTACTCGGCGCCGTAGTCCGAGTCGCCCGCGCTGACCGTGATGGCGACGCCGGGGTGGTTGAAGTACGAAGTGTCGTAGCTGGTGTCGGAGGACGACTCCGAGCCGCCGTAGCTGTTGGAGACGAACTTGGCGCCCAGGGTCACCGCGCGGTTCACGGCCGTGCCGAGGTTGGCCATCGAGGCGGAAGTGGCCTCGACCAGCAGGATCTTGCAGTTCGGGCAGGTGGCGCTGGCCATGTCCAGGTCGAGCGAGATCTCACCGGCCCAGCCGCTGTCGGCGGCGGGGAGGGAGGTCGTGGAGCCGCTCTGGCTGACCTTCTTGAAGCAGCCGCTGGCGACGGTGCAGGCCGGGAGGCCGTAGTACGAGCGGTACGCCGCGAGGTCGGCCGCCGCGTTCGGGTCGTCGTACGCGTCGACGATCGCGATGGTCTCGCCGGAGCCCTTGGAGGAGGCGGCGGAGGTCAGTCCGTAGGCGGACTGGATGTTGCTGGGGCCGTAGCCGGTGGGGGTGGCCGAGGTGGCGTGCGGCTTGATGGTCGCGGGCGTGGTGCCCCTCCTCGCCGCCTGTTCCTCCTGGAAGGCGGTGGTGCCGCCGGTGACGCGCAGGGCACTGCAGGACGCGAAGCCCTTCGCCGGGGTCGCGTCACACTGGTTGGTGTAGCTCACGTGGGCCTTGGCGACCTGCGCGGCGATGGTCTTCGCGGTGACCTTGGGGGTCGCCGAGGGCGCGGGGGTCGCTGCTCCGGCCTGGGCCGCGGTGCCGAGCCCGGCGAGAGCGAGCGCTGCGGTGGCCACGGCGGCGGTGCCTATGCGGCGCCATCTGCCGTGCGTGGACTGGCTGCTGGGGGGTGACGTACGCAACGTACAGCCTCCTGTTAGGGGGTTGGCAGGGGCAGTGCGGGTGGGGGTTGGCCGCCGGTGCGGTGTCCCCGGCGGCGGGTTGGCGGCCCGCGACGACCTTCGCTTGTTGAGTACGTGACAACAAGATGGGTTGCGGAATCCTGACTTCCGCGTGACTGAAGGGGGTTGCTGGGTTACCGATCACTGACGTGGTGATGGGTGGGGGGAGGGTGTGGCTTGACCATGTGCACGAGTCATCCACATGTTGTGGACGGGGGAGCGGCTGTCCGTGCGGGAGGTCAGTCCCGGCTGTACGCGTAGGCGCGTTCCACTCGGGCGACCTCAACGCTGTACGAGGAGTACCAGCGTTGACGTCCGAGCCGTTGCGCTTCGAGGTGTTCCGGGTGGGCCTTCCAGGCCGTTATCGCGGCCTCGTCCGTGTAGTAGATGACGACGAGGTCGCGGCCCTGCTCGTCCGTCATCGACTCGCGGCCGAGGTAGCCGGGTTGCGCCTCACCGAGTTCGGCCATGCGCTCGCTCATCGCCGCGTAGCCTTCGAGATCCTCGGCCGGCCGGGTGGTGATGATCACTGCGTAGTACGGCGGTTCGGGGCGGGCGAACGAGGTGGTCATGCGGAGAGCCTCCGTCGGTAAGGAGTGTGTGACGCCAAGACTACTGACGTCAGGCACTCCTCGGTCGGACGAAGTGATCGAACTCGCCTGCCCGCACGCCGAGAACGAAGGTGTCCCATCTCTGGCGGTCGGTGGTGACGACTGTGCCGGGAGTAGTGGTTGAGTGGAGATGGACGAGGGTGTCGGGGTCGGGGTTGTCCGAATCTTCGGGGGTTGTGACGAGGGTGAATTCCTTCGGTGGGGGCGCGTCCGTCTTCAGGGTGGTGAGGAGGGCGCGGAAGGTCGTGGAGGTGGTGGTGAGGGTGGCTCCGGTGGGGTCGCCGGATTCGGTGAGGTGGATGCCTTCGGGGGTGGCGGCTATGTGGACGCAGGAGGCGCCTTCGGAGCAGTACGACGACTTCTGCCAGTGCGGAGTCATGGGGATCCGTCCCTTCACAGGTCTCGTATCACGTTGTGGATGAGCTCCCGGGACTTCTCCGGGTCGAGCGCCATGGCCTCGATACGGTCGAACAGTGTGCGGTATTTGCGCAACTCCGCCTCGGCGTCGAGGAAGGCGAGGCCGTGTGTGACGGTCTGGACGTGTACGAGGTGTCCTCGATCGCCCTGCCGGAAGACCCGGACGACTATGCGACGCCAGATCTGATCGTGCTGCCCGTCGAGTGGGAAGAGGACGACGACTGGTTGGCCGACGCTGCGGATGCCGCGCTCGCCGTCGAGGTCATCTCCCAGTCCGAGAAGTCCCGGGACATCAGGGACAAGGCCGACTGGTACGCCGTCGTTCGCGTACCCGTCCTCCTTGCCATCGATCCCAGAAAGGCCACCTGGGCCCTGCACACCCGACCTGACAACGGCGCCTACCGTGACGTGTTGACGGGCAAGTTCGGGGAGTCCGTGCTGCTGCCCGAGCCGTTCGGCGTCGAGATCGTGACCGACGGGTTCCCTGTGTACGGGGTGGCTCCGCGTTCGGGTCGCAAGTCCGGGGCGTAGAGCTTTTACGGGTTCACGCACGATTCTCAGCGACGAGGTGTGCCTCTTCTTGATTTCGGGCGTCAGAGTGGCCACTGATGAAGCGACTCACTCGTCCTCGGCCTCGTCATCAGCGGTGGCACGTGCTGTTTCCCGTGGTCGCGTTGCTCGCCGTCACCTCCGTCTCCGGGGCCGGGCCGGGCAGTGCCTCCTCAGGGGTGCTCCGGGTTGTCGCCGTGGCGCGGGCGGTGCCTCGGAGTGCCCGTGTAGGGGCCCTGTTCAGCGGTGATCTGGAGGGCGGGCACTTCTGTACGGCTTCTGTGGTGCGTAGTGGGGGGCGGGATGTGATTCTCACCGCCGCGCACTGTCTTGGAGGGGACGGGGACACCGACGTCGTGTTCGTGCCCGGGTATCGGGACGGGCGGGCGCCCTACGGGGTGTGGCGGGTGACCCAGACCTTTGTGCCGAAGGCCTGGAGCGATCGTTCCGACGAGGACAGCGACTTCGCCTTCGCCACCGTCGCTTCGAAGCACAGGCAGGATCTGGAGGATGCCGTGGGGGCGAACGTCCTTGTCACGGGGCGGGCCACCGGGGCCGCCACGGTCGTCGTCACCGGGTATCCCAACGTGCGGGACGCGCCGCTCAGCTGTACCAACCGGCCGACCGCGCACAGCCGTACGCAACAGCGCATCGAGTGTCCCGGCTTTACGGACGGGACGAGTGGGAGTCCCTGGGTGGATGCGCGGGGGGAAGTGACGGGGGTGCTCGGCGGGTTCGAGCAGGGTGGGGCGACTGATGACGTTTCCTACAGCGCGGTGTTGGGGGGTGCGGCTGCCGCTCTGTATGAGGAGGCGTCCGGGTCCTCCTGAGCGCGGCGCGTTTTCGTCATGATCACCCCGAGCATTGGGTAGCGCCTCTACACTGACGTGGGCGTACTCCCTGGCGGTGAGGGGCGGTTGACGGTGCGTAAGGCATGGATCGTGGCGAGTGTTGCCGTCGGTGGCGCCCTCAGCTTCGTGATGCTGCTCGTCGTCGGCGTCTATCTCGTCGCCGGGAACGTCGCCGGTGGGGTGGGCGGCGGGACCGTCGCCCTCGCCAAGGGGGCCGTGCCGGCCGCGTATTCGGCACTCGTACAGAAATGGGGCAATCTGTGCCCCGCCATCAATCCCGCCCTGCTCGCCGCGCAGCTGTACCAGGAGAGCGGATTCAATCCGAATGCCAAGAGTCCGGCAAAGGCGGAAGGGATAGCGCAATTCATCCCTGGTACGTGGGCCACGCACGGAATCGACGGCGACGGTGACGGCGACCGTGACGTCTGGGACCCGAATGACGCGATTCCGTCGGCCGCGTCGTACGACTGCGAGCTCGCCTCGTACGTGAAGGACGCGCCCGGAGACCCGACGCACAACATGCTCGCCGCTTACAACGCGGGGGCGTACGCCGTCCTCAAATACGGGGGCGTACCGCCGTATTCGGAGACCCGGAACTATGTGAAGACCATCACCACGCTGCAGGCCAGCTTTGCCGCTCCTGTGGGGCGCGTCGACCCCTCCGAGCAGGCGGCCGGGGCGATCAACTACGCCCAGGAGAAGCTCGGCACGCCCTACCTCTGGGGCGGCACCGGTACCGCTGAGCAGCAAGGACGCTTCGACTGCTCCGGGCTCACCCAGGCCGCGTACGCGAGGGTGGGCATCGAGTTGCCGCGGGTGGCGAACGACCAGTACAACGCCGGGCCGCATCCCTCGCGGGCGGAGTTGCTGCCGGGCGACCTCGTCTTCTTCTCCGACGATCTCACCAACTCGCGGGCCATCCGGCATGTGGGGATTTATGTGGGTGGCGGTTACATGATTGACGCGCCGCGGACCGGTGCGGTCATTCGGTTCGATCCCATCGACACCCCCGATTACTTCGGGGCGACCCGGGTCACCGAAGATGGCGCGAAAGCGTTGCCCACGGCCGTGTGAGCGCAGCGTGAAACCCTCCCCTGAGCTGCGCGTATGCGTCTCTCTTCGATAACGTCTGCGTGATCATTCGGTGGAGAGTGGAACGTATTAACGGAGGGTGTGCGTTCCTGTTCCAGTGGTGGATTCACCGGCGGCCGGATCGGGCGCCTGTGGCACGTGTCAGGCGTGGACAGTGGGGGGTCCCCGCGTCACGGGGTGGGCAGGAGCGGCGCACGCAGCAGTGCGCTCTGGACATGACGACGAAGGGCCGCAGCACCATGGCTGGTCTCGCCGAAACCGGGTCGAACCCCGACGTCGACCTGCTCTACGACATCAACGGTCTGGCCAAGGACGCGCCCCGGTGGTTCGACCGGGTGGTCGAAGTCGTGGGTGAGTACGGGCTGTTGGCGGCGATGGTCGTCCTCGTGGTGTGGTGCTGGTGGAGTGTGCGGCGGCGGGGTGGGGACGAGGCGGTCTCTTCCGTGGCCGCACTAGTCTGGGCGCCGCTTGCCGCGGCTGTCGCCGTGATCGTGAACATCCCGATACGGGGTTTCGTGGAGCGGCCCCGGCCCTTTCTCGATCATCAGGGGCTCGAGGTTCTGGTCTCAGGGAAGACCGACTACTCGTTCGTGAGCGATCACGCGACGATCACCATGGCGATGGGGGTCGGGCTGTTCGTGGCGAACCGGAGGTTCGGGGTCGCGGGGATAGGGATCGCGTTGGTGGAGGGGTTCTGCCGGGTTTACATGGGGGTGCACTACCCGACCGATGTGGTGGGTGGGTTCGCGCTGGGGACGGCGGTCGCGTTGCTGCTGTCGCCGTTGGCCATGGCGCTGCTTACTCCGGTTACCCGGGCTGTTGAGGGGTCGGCTTGGGGTGGGGCGTTGATTCGTGCTCGGGGTGCGGGCTCGGGCGCGGGACGGGGGTCTGTGGTCCCGGGGGCTCGGGCGGAGGCCGGTGACGGGGAGCGGGACCTGGCGGCGTAACGGGCCTTGGTTCGCCCCCGCCGTCACTACGGTCCCGTCCTGTCCCTGGGAGCGCTTCCCCGGGACCCCCGGATCGTGCTGAAGGTGCTTGTCCTCCATCGCAGGGCGGGCTGGAGACGCGGGGCCGACGTTGTGGAGGGGTTCTGCTTGTGCTGCGAGGGGTGGGGGTGGTGGGAGGAAGGGCGGGCTGGGTCTGCCTGGGCCTGGGCTGCGCAGATGCGGTGAACGGGTGAGCGGGAAACGTGACTTGGGCCGCACCGGCGTTGCCGCCTCGGAAGCCGTGTCTCGACTCCGAGAGCAGCCCCCTTCTCGGGCCCGCGGCGGAAGAAGGCGTAGCCGCGGCCCCGGGCCGGGAAGCCTACGAGGCGGCACACCACGAGCATGCCGACCGCGCTGACCCGTCGCTGGGCACGCACTGCCTCCACCCGCGATCTCGGCGGCAGGCACACAAGGCATGAGGTGTGTGCGCAACCCGTATGGGCTGACAGGGTTTTCTGGTTACTGCAACGGCATGGTCCGAGCGTCTGTCCGGACTCCGGCGGTCCAAATGGGACAAGTGTGCTTGTATCAATGATCACCTTTGTGAGGAGTGAGAATGCGCGTTCGTAACGTGGCGATTGCCTCCGCTGTGGCGATCGGTGCCGTCGTGATGACATCCCTGCCCGCGACGGCCGCCGACACGACCACCACGTTCACCGTGACCGCGACGTCAGGGCTGGCCATCAGTGCGCCTGACAGCGCGGCTCTCTCGTCGGCCGCACCTGGCGGCACTGCGTCCGGCTCACTCGGCAACGTCACAGTGAATGATCAGCGTTCCCAGTTGAACAGCACCTGGACGGCGACGGTGGCACTGAGCACCGCGTTCACGACGGGCACCGGCACGGCCTCCGAGACGATTTCGGGAGGGCAAGTGACGTACACGCCAGGCAACCCCGTCGCGGAGACCAATCCTCCGCACACTCCGGGAACTGTGGGAACCCTGACCGCGCAGCGCAATGCCTACGTTCGGGCCAGTGGCGATGGCGCCAACGCCGTCACGTGGAACCCGTCGGTCAGCGTCGCCGTGCCAGCGGGCAATGTGTCCGGTGACTACTCGGGCGTCATCACCCATTCGGTTTCCTGAGCGTCCCGGACATGTGGAGAAGAAACCTGTCCTTGCGAGTGCCGGGCGCGGCTCTGGCCGCGCTCGCCCTGACGTTTCTGGGCATGCCGGGAGCCGCTGCGGCCACTGAGGCCAACGGTTCGTCCGATCCTGGATACGTCGGGTTCCGTCTCCTCGAGGCCCCGCTCGTCCGTCGCGACGACCCCCGTGCCTTGAAGTACATCGTCGATCATCTGAAGCCGGGAACCGTCATCGAGCGCCGGTTCGAAGTGGCCAACAAGAGCGACACCGGGCGTGCGGTGAAGCTGTACGCGGGCGCGGCAGGGATCGCGGACAACCAGTTCGCCTTCGCCGAGGGCCGGAAGCCCAACGAACTGACCCGGTGGACCAGTGTGAAGCCCTCCGTGCTCACCCTCGGTGCGTGGGAGAAGACCGAGGCCAAGGTCACGATCAAGGTGCCGGCCACCGCGACGCCGGGAGAGCGCTACGCGGTGGTGTGGGCGGAAAGCGGAACACCACCCGACGAACGGCACAACATCGGCTCGATCATGCGCGTGGGAACGCGGGTGTATCTGGACATCAGTGACAGCGGGGAGTACGCGGACTTTCGGATCAAGAAGATCGTCGCGCTCCGCAGCAAGGACGGTAGGCCCAGCATCGTCGCCCAGGTGCACAACACGGGTAAGCGGGCCCTGGATCTGAGGGGGAAGCTTCATCTCTGGGACGGCCCCGGTGGGTTGGACGCAGGGGTCCATCCGGTCACCGAGGGGACGACGCTTCCGCCGGGCGGCTCCGGACGCGTCAGGGTGGAAGGACTCAACAGAAGTCTGCCCACCGGGCCCTGGGCCGCGCGGCTGGAACTGGAAAGCGGAATGGTGCGGCACAGCCTTTCCGCCCGTTTGACCTTTCCGGAACCCGGCGGTATGTCCACCGCGTGGATGGTGAGTTCGTCGAACCGTCCGTACTGGTATACGGGGGTGGGTCTGCTGGCTTCGAGCGGTGCCGTCCTGCTGCTCTTCAGGTACCGGTCCGTAACGCGCCACCTGAAAACCTGACTGAAGGCTCTTCCCTGGCCGGCCGGGTGAACCCGGCTCGGTTCGGGCGCCGATAGGACACACAGATATCTTCGAGTCCCTCAGTATGGTGAACAGCCATTTTGCGGGTGCGTAGAAAGGAGCATGAGTGGGATCAAGATCCCTCTCATGGCCCCGGATCTCTTTGCGGATCGGGACCGGAGGAATGCTGTGTGTGGGCTGCTTGGTTCTGCCGCCGGAGGCCGCGGCGGAAGCGAAGACCATGACGATCTCGCCGGTCTTCGCCGTTCCCCGGGCCGTGCTGGCGCCCCCTGTGATCACCGTGCCGGCGACGGGCAGTCTGGGGGCGGTACAGGCGGGCCAGACGGGGATCGTGAAACTCGGGTCGGTGAAGGTGACCAGCAGCAATAACCGGACCTGGGTGGCGACGGTCTCGGTCACGAGCTTCAAGACGGGGGGCGGCTCACCTTCGGAGACCATTACACCCGGCAACGTGAGCTACTGGTCGGGTCCCGTGGTGTCGAAGTCGGGCCCGGGAACCCCTGTTCCCGGCCAGGCCACCGCAAGCAATCGCGTTCCGCTGAGCGCCTCCCGGACAGCCTTCAGCTACAGCACCCAGTTGGCGGTCACCAGCTCCGTGACCTGGCAGCCGACGCTGAACGTGTCGGTGCCTGCCACCTCCGTGGCAGGCACCTACTCCGGCACGCTCACGCATTCGGTCGCCTAGGGACCAGTCGATGAGCCGGCGTCGGTCGGCTCATCAGGTTGTGGTGTTGAGCAGGACCGACACCTCGTCCGTAGAGATGATGGCGGTCGTCACATCAGGGCGTGTGTCCTCGTTGAAGTCCCCCACCGTCACGGAGAACGCCCCGGCGGCGACGTACCAGTTGCCCTTGGCGCCGAAGGTGCCGTCCCCGTGGCCCGGCAACACCGACACCGTGCCGACCGCGTTCGCGGTCACCAGGTCGACGGCCGAATCGCCGTTGAAGTCCGCACGGTCTATCGACAGCGGGCCCGCGCCCGTTGCGTAGTCGACTTTCGAGTCGAACGTGCCGTCGCCGTTGCCCAGCAGCACCGACGCCGTGGCGTCCTCCAGGTTGGCGATCGCCAGGTCGGTATTGGTGTCCCCGTCGAAGTCCTCCGTCACGATCCGGTCGGGCGAGCTTCCTGTCGCGTAGTCGACGTGGGTGTCGAAGGTGCCGTCGCCGTTGCCCAGCAGGATCGAGACGGTGTTGTCACCGACGTTGGTCACGGCCAGATCGAGGTTCGTGTCCTTGTCGAAGTCAGCCACGTCGACCCCGTAGGGCCAAATTTCCACGCCGTAGTCGACGTGGGTGTCGAAGGTGCCGTCGCCGTTGCCCAGCAGGATCGACACCGTGCTGTCCAGGACGTTCGTGACGGCCAGATCGAGGTTCGCGTCCTCGTCGAAGTCGGCCACTGCGACCTTGACCGCGTACGTCCCCACGCTGTAGTCGACGTGCGTGTCGAAGGTGCCGTCGCCGTTGCCCAGAAGGATCGACACGGTGTTGGCGTCGCTGTTGACCGAGACCAGGTCGAGGTGGCCGTCCTCGTCGAAGTCGGCGATCTCCAGTCCGTCCGGGACGCTGCCGACGGCGTAGTCGACGTGGGTGTCGAAGGTGCCGTCGCCGTTGCCGAGCAGGATCGACACGGTGTTGTCCGAGTTGTTGTTCACGGCCTGGTCGAGGTGGCCGTCCTCGTCGAAGTCGCCCACCTTCACTGCCACGGGACCGGCTCCCGTGTCGTACTCGACATGGGACGCGAACGCCGGAATGGTTGCCGACGCGGTGCCTTGAGCCGCGAACAGCGCTGTCGCCGCCGCCACGACCGTCACGACATATCTGCTGCTTCGTCGGCCCCTGTTGGCCTGATGATTCTTCGACATGTTTCCTCCTCTGCGTCTGTGTACCGCTTTCCGAGCGACGACCTGAGGAATGTCGATACGGTGGCCTATGCGACTCGCCAGGATTTACGCTCAGTTTGGTCTTCAGTGCACCCCTGATAGACGTCATGGGGAGCCGAAAAAGGGAAACGAGACCGCGTTTGTTGAGGAAATCTCGGCTGCCAGGTCAAGCTTTCTACCGAGGTCACGAAAGGACACACTGAAACCACCCCTACGGTCCCGCACCCTTGACACACCGTCAATCGGCAAAACAATGCCAGGAAGGAGGAATTGGCGCACTCGGAGCCCTCGCACCGGTTGTGAGAAAACCGTCGACGCGCGCCGGAGCCGACCACGGTTCAGGGCTGTTCAGAACCGGCTTGAACCATTTCCCGCACAGCCGGTCCCAGGAGGCGTTCGTAGCGGCAGAGAGCGGCCACCGATCCGAGAAAGGCCAGGTGGTTGCCTTTTTTCCGCTCGTAGCGGGGGCTGGGTCTGCGATATCCGGTCAGCCAGGACGTGGTGCGCTCGATGATCCATCTGTGGCGGCCGAGCCTTTCGCCGGAGTCGATGGCCTTGCGGGCGATACGGGCGCCGATGTCTTTTCCTATAATCACCACCGCGGGTGAGGTGCGTCGTCTGCCTTGTCTGCATGAAAGCGCCGGGGCTTTGAAATCGGCGCTCAGCCTGGGCCGAGGCAGGGGTGGGGGCAGGCTGGGAATGCCGGCTCGGTCATCGGTTCCTACAGTGCCTGGGGGTACGTGAACACGCGGGTCGGGTCGTACTGGTGCTTCAGTTTCTGCAGACGCGGCCCCGCGGCCCCGTAGTACGCCTTGCGCCAGTTTCTCAGGGTTGGGTCTGTGTAGTTCTGGTAGGCGGCGCCCGAGGCGTACGGGGACATCGCGTTGTGGGTTGATGTCAGCCAGGACTGGGCCGTTGTGCCCGTCGTGCCCGCGCGCCAGGACACGATGTACTGGGCCAGCATCCTGCTGCGGCGGTGGACGAATGCCGTCGCCGTCGGTGAGACCCGGTTCACCGCGCCCCCGAGGGCCGTGAACGCGATGCTGCCCGAGCCGCCCCGGACCTGTGTCATCCGGGAGAGCAGCGTCTGGATGCCCGCCGGGGAGAGCGAGCGGTCGAAGAAGTCCGAGCGGGCCGCGTAGGTCTCCCGGCCCAGCGCGCCCTGTGGGGAGCGGCCCGGTGTGCGGCCCGGCAGGTGGCACTGCGCGTCCGTCGCGAAGGACGAGCAACCCGCGTACACCTCCATCGCCTCCTCGTACGAGCGGCGCCTGAGCGAGACGCTACTGGCCGGGGAACCGATTCTGTCCGCCAGGCGGTCCACCGCGTTCTGCAGCTCCCGGTAGGTGCCGAGCGAGAACGCCGAGATGGAGATCGTGGGGGTCCCGCCCGCCGCGTTCGCCACGTGCAGGGCCGACCAGATCTCGTCCGGCTGCGTCGGGCCCCACTCCTGCCAGGCCTTCATGACCGCCGCCGCCTTCCGCCACGGCCAGGACATGTACGCCGCGACCGCCTGCGGCGCCGGGTGGGTGCGGAAGTGGAGTTCGGTGACGATGCCGAAGTTGCCGTTGCCCGCGCCTCGCAGGGCCCAGAAGAGGTCCTTGTTCGTGGTGGCGTTCGCCGTCAGTTGGCGGCCGTCCGCCGTGATCAGGGTGGCCTGGGTGAGGCTGTCGCAGGTCAGGCCGTACGCCCGGGACACCACTCCGTGGCCGCCGCCCAGCGTCAGGCCCGAGACTCCCACCGTGGGGCACGAGCCCGCCGGGATCGTGACGCCCTTCGCCGTCAGGGCGCGGTAGACGTCGATGAGTTTCGAGCCCGCGCCGATCACCGCCGTGCCGCCGCCCGCCCGCACGCGGTTCAGCTTCGACACGTCGACGATCAGGCGGCCGTTGCCCGAGGACCAACCCGCGTACGAGTGGCCGCCGTTGCGGATCGCCACGGGGACGGAGTGGGCGCGGGCGTAGGAGAGGACCGTACGGATGTCGTCCGCGTGGGCCACGTACGCCACCGCGGCCGGCTTCAGGCTGTCGAAGCGGGTGTTGTAGAGCTGGCGGGCCGCCGCCCAGGAGGCGTCCCCGGGACGGATCAGCGGGCCGTCGAGGTCACGGGCGAGGGCCGTCCAGTTGGCGGGGGAAGAGGCGCTCGTCGCGGTGAGAGGCGTGGTGCCCGAGGGTGTGGTGGGGGCCGCCTTGGCTCCCGCCTCTGCCTTCGGGCCCGTGCACGCCGCCGCCGTCGTCATCGCCGTCAGGGCGGCCGCCGCGCCGCCTCCCATGAACGTACGCCGCTGCATGGTGCTCCTCGATGTCACAGGTCCTCGGGTCCCTCGGGTTGAGCCCTCGCGGCTCCCGTCGAACGAGACGGGTTCCATGCATCGTTAGTTCCACTCCCCGCTGCGTTTGCGGGAGGAAGGGGATGGAGGTATTCCGGGCTTGTACAGCAGGAGACGGACGGGCGGGGCCGTTCTGCCGGTCGGGACCCACACGTGTTCTCCCCGTAAGCGTTCCGTGACCTCACCGCACCGACCGCAGGGGTTCACCCGCCGTTCACCCGCGCCCGTAGGCGGCTTCACCTGATCTGCCTACTTTCGGCCTTACCGGTGCCGCGTGTGCCCACCCGGGCGCCCCGGCTCCGCCCATACTTCGCGACCTCGCACGCCGCCGGATTCAGGACGGCGGCTCCTGGAAGGAAACACCCGACAGTGAAGCTTCAGCGCATGAACCGGCGGGCCCTCACCCTCGGTGCTCTCGCCGTCTCCGGCGCCCTGGCCCTCACGGCGTGCGGCTCCGACGACACCGGCACCGACAAGTCCGCCGGCGGCGGCGCCTCCACCGCGGCCAACAGCTCCATCAAGTGTGACGACGCCAAGGGCCAGCTGCTGGCCGACGGATCCTCCGCGCAGAAGAACGCGATCGACGCCTGGGTCAAGGCATTCACGGCCGCCTGCCCCGGCGTGCAGATCAACTACAAGGGTGGCGGCTCCGGCGCCGGTGTCACCGCGTTCACGCAGGGCACGGTCGCCTTCGCCGGTTCCGACTCGGCGCTGAAGCCCGAGGACGTCGCCGCCTCCAAGAAGATCTGCACCGGCGGCACGGGCATCGACCTCCCGGCGGTCGGCGGAGCCATCGCGCTCGCCTACAACCTCCCGGGTGTCGACAACCTCGTCCTGGACGCGCCCACCCTCGCGAAGATCTTCGACAGCAAGATCAGCAAGTGGGACGACCCGGCGATCAAGGCGCTGAACCCGGGCGCGACGCTGCCCAGCACCAAGATCCAGGCGTTCCACCGCTCCGAGGACTCCGGCACCACGGACAACCTCACCAAGTACCTGATCGCCACCACCCCCGAGAACTGGAAGTACGAGGGCGGCAAGGCCTGGCAGGCCAAGGGCGGCCAGGCGGCCTCCGGTTCCTCAGGCATCGCCGCGCAGGTCAAGCAGACCGCGGGCGCGATCGGCTACATGGAGCTGTCTTACGCCAAGGACCTGTCCACGGTGTCCGTCGCGACGGGCGCCAGCGCCCCGGTCAAGCCGTCCTCCGACTCCGCCACCAAGGCCATCGCGGCCGCCCAGGTGGTCGGCACCGGCAGCGACCTGTCGCTGAAGCTGGACTACAACACCAAGGCCGAGGGCGCGTACCCGATCACCCTGGTCACGTACGAGATCGCCTGTGACAAGGGCAACAAGGCGGACACCCTGCCCGCCACGAAGGCCTTCCTCCGCTACATCACCAGCGAAGAGGGCCAGGGAATCCTGAGCGGGATCGACTACGCGCCGATCCCCGCCGACATCATCGCCAAGGTTCGGACCACCGTCGAGAGCCTGGCCTGATCTGAGAGTGCGGTCGGGTTCCGCCGTCGGCCACCGCCGCCGACGGAACCCGCCCGCACCGTCCGGTGCACCGCCGCCAGGAGCCGCATCCCCGGGTGCGGCCCCGCAGACCGGAGAACCCGATGGACACAACCACCAAGAACCCAGACACCACCCCACCCGCAGCCCCCCAGCCCCCCTCGGCTGAGGAGAAGCGCGCCGCCCGCGGCGCCACCCGTCTCGGTGACCGGATATTCCTCGGTCTCTCCCGAGGCTCGGGCATCCTGCTGCTGGCGATCATGGCCGCGATCGCGATCTTCCTGACCTATCGCGCGGTCCTCGCCATCAGCAAGGACGAGGGCAACTTCCTCACCACCTTCGAGTGGAACGCCAACCTCAACCCGCCGGTGTTCGGCATAGCCGTCCTGGCCTTCGGCACGGTGGTCTCCTCGATCATCGCCATGGCCATCGCCGTCCCGGTCGCCGTCGCCATCGCGCTGTTCCTCACGCACTACGCCCCGCGCAGGCTGAGCGGTCCCATCGCCTACGTGGTCGACCTGCTCGCCGCCGTACCGTCCATCGTGTACGGCCTGTGGGGCGCCCTGGTCCTCGTACCGCACATGAACGGCCTCTTCGGCTGGCTCAACGACTACCTCGGCTGGACCGGCATCTTCTCCTGGGAAGAGGGCGCGCCCCGCTCGATGCTGACCGTGGGCGTCCTGCTCGCGATCATGATCCTCCCCGTCATCACGAACGTCAGCCGTGAGGTCTTCCGGCAGACCCCCCGGATGAACGAGGAGGCCGCGCTGGCCCTCGGCGCCACCCGCTGGGAGGTCATCCGCATGGCGGTGCTGCCCTTCGGCCGCTCCGGGGTGATCTCCGCGTCGATGCTCGGCCTCGGCCGCGCGCTCGGCGAGACGATGGCCGTCGCCACCGTCCTGTCCCCGAGCTTCCTCATCCAGACCAGCCTGCTCGACCCGGGCGGCGGCACCTTCGCGCAGAACATCGCCGCCAAGTTCGGCGAGGCCTCGGAGTACGGCCGTGACGCCCTCATCGCCTCCGGTCTGGTCCTGTTCGTCATCACTCTGGTGGTCAACGGCGCCGCCCGCGCGATCATCGCCCGCCGCGCCGAGTACTCGGGGGCCAACGCATGAGCACCGTCGTAGCCGAGAAGCGCCCCGGCTCCCTGCAGGGCGCCAGGCTCCCCAAGTGGTTCCCGTGGGCGCTGGCCGGCGCCTCCGTCGCGCTCGGTATCGGCATCAGCTTCGCCGCCGGCCTGGAGAGCAGCGTCCAGTGGGGCCTGATCGCCGCGATCATCTTCGTCGTCGGTACGTACGTCATCGCCACGCGTGTCGAGGGCAAGCGGCAGGCCAAGGACCGCATCGCGACCTCGCTGGTCTGGGTCGCCTTCCTGCTCGCCCTCGTACCGCTGGTCTCCCTGCTGTGGACGACCGTCTCGCGCGGTGTGAAGGTCCTCGACGTCTTCTTCCTGACCCACTCCATGGGCGTCGTCGCCGACAGCGAGCCCGGCGGTGGCATCTACCACGCCATCATCGGCAGCCTCGAGCAGGTCGGGCTGGCCACCGCGATCGGCGCGCCGATCGGCGTACTCACCGCGATCTACCTGGTGGAGTACGGGCGCGGCGCGCTGGCCAAGGCGGTCACGTTCTTCGTGGACGTCATGACGGGCATCCCGTCGATCGTCGCGGGTCTGTTCATCCTGAGCCTCATGCTGCAGTTCGAGATGCAGCCGTTCGGCTTCGCCGGCTCGCTGGCCCTGGCCATCCTGATGATGCCGGTGGTCGTCCGTTCGACGGAGGAGATGCTGAAGCTCGTACCGAACGAGCTGCGCGAGGCGTCCCTCGCGCTCGGCATCCCGAAGTGGCGCACCATCCTGAAGGTGGTCCTGCCGACCGCCATCGGCGGCATCACCACCGGCGTCATGCTGGCCGTCGCCCGTATCGCGGGCGAGACGGCACCGGTGCTGCTGCTGGTCTTCGGCAACCCCTTCATCAACAACAACCCCTTCGAGGGTGCGCAGGCCTCGCTGCCGCTGTACATCTATCAGCAGTACGCGAACAGTGGTGGTGCGGAGGCGGCGTACGACCGTGCCTGGGCGGCGTCGCTCACGCTGATCGCCTTTGTGATGATCCTCAACCTCGGAGCTCGCGGTATCGCCCGCTGGAAGGCCCCGAAGACAGGTCGCTGACGCGGCCATCGACAGCGACCTCTGGTCGGCCCCCGTGGTCGGCCGCCCCCTCGAAAGAAGCAGTGATACCCATGGCCAAGCGAATCGACGTAAGCGGCCTCAGCGCCTACTACGGCTCCTTCCGCGCGATCGAGGACATCTCGATGACGGTCGAGCCGCGCTCGGTGACGGCCTTCATCGGCCCCTCCGGCTGCGGCAAGTCGACCTTCCTGCGCACCCTGAACCGCATGCACGAGGTCACGCCCGGCGGGCGCGTCGACGGCAAGGTCATGCTCGACGACGAGAACCTGTACGGCGCCGGGGTCGACCCGGTGGCGGTACGGCGTGAGGTCGGCATGGTCTTCCAGCGGCCGAACCCCTTTCCGACGATGTCGGTCTACGACAACGTGGCGGCGGGGCTGCGGCTGAACGGCTCGTACAAGAAGTCCGAGCTGAACGACATCGTGGAGAAGTCGCTCAAGGGCGCGAACCTCTGGAACGAGGTCAAGGACCGGCTGAACAAGCCCGGTTCGGGGCTTTCGGGTGGGCAGCAGCAGCGGTTGTGCATCGCGCGGGCGATTGCCGTGGAGCCGAAGGTGCTGTTGATGGACGAGCCGTGCTCGGCCCTCGACCCGATCTCGACGCTCGCGATCGAGGACCTGATCGGTGAGCTGAAGGAACGGTTCACGATTGTCATCGTGACGCACAACATGCAGCAGGCGGCGCGGGTTTCGGACCGTACGGCGTTCTTCAACCTTGCGGCGGTCGGGCAGCCGGGGAAGTTGATCGAGATCGACGAGACGGAGCGGATCTTCTCGAATCCGTCCGTGCAGGCTACCGAGGACTACATCTCGGGGCGGTTCGGCTGAGCCGAGGGGCTCTGTACGTTCCTCGTATACCCCTCGCGGTGCTGCATGGCGGTGCCACCGTGAGGTCGAATAGGGCCCGCCCCCGGAGCTTCCTTCCGGGGGCGGGCCCCGTTTTGCTCGCCCCCGCCGCCCCTACCCGTCCCATCCTGTCCCTGGGGGCTCTGCCCCCAGACCCCCCTACGGCCCTGAACGGGCCTTGTCCTCAAACGCCGGACGGGCTGAGACAACTGGGCCTGGGCTGGGCAGATGCCGTAAACGGGTGGGTGGGTGGGAAAGGTAGTTACAGGAACGCCAGCCACACGATCCCGTAGCCGGCGGCAGCCACCAGTGCCGCTGCCGGCATGGTGATGAACCAGCCCAGGACGATGTTCTTGGCGATCCCCCACCGCACCGCCTTCACCCTCTTCGTCGCGCCCACGCCCATGATCGCGGACGTGATGACGTGGGTCGTGGAGACCGGGGCCTTGAAGAGGTACGCCGTCGTGAACATGATCGACGCGCCCGTGGTCTCCGCGGCGAAGCCCTGGGGTGGGTCGAGTTCGATGATCTTGCGGCCCAGGGTGCGCATGATGCGCCAGCCGCCCGCGTACGTGCCGAGCGACAGCATCACCGCGCAGGCGATCTTGACCCAGACCGGGATCGGGTCGCCGTAGTCCTCGACGTCCGCGATGACCAGGGCCATCACCACGATGCCCATCGTCTTCTGGGCGTCCTGGAGGCCGTGCCCCAGGGCCATGCCCGCCGCCGACACCGTCTGGGCTATACGGAAACCGCGCTTCGCCTTGTGGGGGTTGGCGCGTCGGAAGATCCACAGGATCGCCGTCATCACCAGGTAGCCGGCCAGGAGGCCCACCAGCGGGGAGACGAACATCGGGATGACGACCTTCTCCAGGACGCCGTCCCAGTAGACCTTCGTGCCGCCCGCCAGTGCCGCCCCCACCATGCCGCCGAACAGCGCGTGCGAGGAGGACGAGGGGAGGCCGAAGTACCAGGTGATCAGGTTCCAGGTGATCGCGCCGACCAGCGCGGCGAACAGGATCGCCATGCCCGAGGAGCCCACCGGCGTCTCGATCAGGCCCTCGCTGACCGTCTTCGCGACGCCGCTGCCCAGGAACGCGCCCGCCAGGTTCATCACCGCGGCCATCGCCAGTGCCGCGCGGGGCGTCAGGGCACGGGTGGACACGGATGTGGCGATCGCGTTCGCCGAGTCGTGGAAGCCGTTCGTGTACGTGAATCCGAGCGCGACGCCGATGGTCACGATCAGTGCGAAGGTGTCCATGAAGGGGTCAGGACTCCTTGACGGCGATGGTCTCCACCGTGTTCGCCACGTGCTCGAAGGCGTCGGCCGCCTCCTCCAGCACGTCCACGATCTGCTTGAGCTTCAGCACCTCGATCGCGTCGTACTTGCCGTTGAACAGGTGGGCGAGGAGCTTGCGGTGGATCTGGTCCGCCTGGTTCTCCAGCCGGTTCACCTCGATCCAGTACTCCGTGAGGTTCTCCATCGTGCGGAGGTTCGGCATCGCCTCCGCCGTCAGTTCCGCCGCCCGCGCCAGGACCTCGATCTGCTGGTCGACGCCCTTGGGCAGCTCCTCCACGTTGTAGAGGACCACCAGGTCGACGGCCTCCTCCATGAAGTCCATGATGTCGTCGAGCAGCGAGGCGAGGTTGTAGATGTCCTCGCGGTCGAACGGCGTGATGAACGAGGAGTTCAGCTGGTGGAAGATCGCGTGGGTGGCGTCGTCGCCGGCGTGTTCCGCGGCCCGCATACGCTCTGCGATCTCGGCCCGGCCGGAGGCGTCCGCCCCGAGCAGTTCCATGAGGAGCCGCGAGCCCGTGACGATGTTGTCCGCGGATGCGGCGAACATGTCGTAGAAGCTCGTCTCCCTGGGGGTCAGACGAAATCGCACGTGAGGTCCTCGGAGTCCTTCGAAATCGGTCAGGCTGATGCTAGGCGCAACATCCGGCCACGGCTATCGGGTCGGCCCCCAGTGTCGCCCATCGGACAGAGTGGACTGCACAGTGGTCTATACCCGGCCCTATACCCAGGAAAGTTGGTTACCATATACCCGGCAGGGGTATAAGGGTGCTTTTGTGTCCGATGCTTGTCCCAACGGGAGGATGCGATGACGACCACCGAGGCCGGCGCGGAGACGCCCGACGTCGTGACCGATCACGATCGGGGTGTGCACGGGTACCACAAGCAGAAGGACGAGCATCTGAAGCGGCTGCGCCGGATCGAGGGCCAGATCCGGGGGCTCCAGCGGATGGTCGACGAGGACGTCTACTGCATCGACATACTCACGCAGGTCTCCGCCTCCACCAAGGCCCTGCAGTCCTTCGCACTCCAGCTCCTCGAGGAGCACCTGCGGCACTGCGTCGCTGACGCGGCCCTCAAGGGCGGTACCGAGATCGACGCGAAGGTGGAGGAGGCGACCAAGGCGATCGGTCGGCTGCTGCGCACCTGAGGCTGCCGACAGACCTGTGGCTTCCCGGCCGACCCCGTCGCGTACGGCGGTTTTCAGCCAGCCGACGGGACCTTGCGTCCCTCGCGTTCCTCCGCCACCCTCAGCACCGCGTCGATGCTCTCCAGGCTGAGCCGCTCCTCGCCGGCCGCCGAGGCCGCGATGATCAGGTCTCCGCACAGTTCGATCTCGGCGAGGGCCACGTGGTCCTGAACTGCCGTACCGCCGACCTGAGCCACGTGCGTCACCTCTTCTCTGCCGTAACCGCTTCCTAGAGTAGGTAGCGCTCTACGCACCGCGCATGGCACGGACGGGCTAGTCCTTGCGCTGTGGCGGACGCCGGGGCGGGCCGCCGGGTTGCTCGCCCCTCACTGTTCGGCTCACTGTTCGGCGATCCGGCCCGCGTAGATGTCCGATGGCCGTGGCAGCCGTACGCGCACGGGGGCCCCGAAGTCGAACAGCAGCGTCGTCGAGGCGACCGCGACCGTGCTCCGCTGCCCGCCGAGCCCGTTGACGAAGCTGAACCGGTGCAGGAGCTTGCGGATACGGCCCTCGTCGTCGAGGTAGACGTCGAAGGGGACCCTGGCCGTGGCGAACCCTTTCGCCGCCGCTCCCAACGGCCCCCTGTTGCCCGGCGAGGCTTTCTTCGCGGCCTCGGCGAGGTCGGCGGTGCCCCGGTAGTGCCGTACCTCGGTGTCGGCGACCCGGGTCCGGCCGACGTACGTCGCCTCGCGCGTCCCGCGCAGTACCTCGGCGGCGGCGAACGGGTCCGTGGCGCCGCCCGTCACCAGGTTGCCGTCGGACACGGTCGCCGTGTCCACCCGTACCCACTTGTCGGCGGGGACGCCCGCGCCCCGGTTCTTCATGAACAGGGCGCCCGGGGCGAGCAGTTCGGTGATCGGGCGGTGCGGGCTGGCGCCCGCCGGGTCCTGGGGGAGCAGCACCCTGAGCCGGCCGAGCTGCTTCGTGTAGTCGTAGACACCCTCGCCCCGGATGGTGACCCGGGTGCCGCCGGTGGCCATCTCCATGGAGGTGGTGGTCCTCGAGGTGCCCGACTCGACCAGGACCGTGGCCGCGCGGTGCAGGACGCGCACCGCGTCGCCCGCCGGGCGCGCGTCCTCGGTGGTGCCATCTGCACCGCCGGCCGTGCAGCCGGTGGCGCAGATGGCACAGATGGTGCAGATGGCGCTGATCAGGAAACCCGTTGGCGTGGGGGAAATGCCGACCGCCCCGCCCGCTCGCCAGTTGCGCCGTCTGTCCATCGCCGCCCACCCCCAAGCCGGGCCGTCGGTCCACGGCCGTCGTCGTCATTCCGGTTAACGAGGGGTGGGGGAGGTTGTCACGCGGATACCAGTGCTTTACCCGGGGGTGGGTACGGTTGAGGGTGTGGCGCAGCAGGACCGAAGCGAACAGTCCGAGTTTCCCGAAGAGCACTCCGTTTCCATGGTGGAGCACGGGCCGTTCTGCTTCGCCAGATGCGTCTGCGGGTGGCGCGGGCCGGCCCGTCGGGCCCGCAGCCTGGCCCGGACGGACGGCAAGGGGCATGTGGACGGCGGGCTCTAGCAACTGTCGTCCCCAACTACTCCGTCGACAGGGCCAGTAGTTCGTCGACGAGGTCCTTGTCGCGGGCCTGGGTCAGCTGGTCGCGGGCCGTTTCCGGGGGCAGCCACAGGATGCGGTCGACCTCGTCGTTCGGGGCGAAGACGCCGGACGTCGCCTCCGCCGCCCAGTAACTCACCTGTTTGGGGCGGCCGTTGGCCTCGTAGTGGGACGCGGTGAGGGGGGTGCCGGGGGTGGCCTCGTAGCCCGTCTCCTCCTCGACCTCGCGCAGCGCGGCGGCGAGTGTCTCCTCGTCGCGCTTCAGACGACCCTTCGGGTGCGACCAGTCGTCGTACTTCGGCCGGTGGACGAGGCAGATCTCCAGGCCGCCGTCCACCGGCGAGCGGCGCCACAGGACGCAGCCCGCGGCCAGTACCGGGCGTTCGTCGGGGCGGGTCCCGGGGCCGGTGTCGGGGTGTTCCTCCGCTGATGTCACCTCGTGCTCATCGCCTTCTTCTCCCAGGACTGCTGGAACGCGAACCGTGCCGCCTCCACCTCGTGGCGCTGGTCGGCGTGGAGCACGCCGAGCGCGTACGCCGTCGCCGGGGCGATGCGCGGGGTGCGGGCCGCCGCTGCCGCCGCCGCGGCGGCCTCGGAGGCGTCCCGGTGCCGGTTGAGCGCCGCGCCGGCCGACAACATCCGTACGTCGACCCGGGCTTCGTCGCCCTCCAGGACCTCGAGGGCGTAGCGGCGCAGGCGCAGGAGGAGGCGTACGTGGTGCCAGGGGGCGTCCTGGGAGTGGGGGGCCGGGTCGGCGGAGAGGCCGTGGATGAGGGCCTCGGCGTTGTAGGGGTGGCCGGCGGTGAGGAGGGGGAGGGCGGTCACGGCGTCGCAGAGGCGGTCGTGGGCCGCGAGGGCGAGGGGGCGGAGGTCGGTGGGGGTGGTGGGGGAGGCGGCGGCGGGGGTGAGGGGGACTTCGCTGGCCAGGACCGCGACGTTGTCGGCGACGGCGTGGAAGCGGGAGGAGCCGAGGGCCTGGAGGGCGGCGGAGTGGGCTCGGGTGCGGGCGAGGGTGAGCTGGCGTTCGAGCAGGGCGCCTGCCTTCGCGGCGCCCAGGGTCAGGTTGGCGCGATCCGGGGGTGCGGCCGGGTGGGTCCGGGGGCCGCCGGTGGCGGGTTCCGCTGTGCCCACCCGTTCCGCCCCAGCGGAACGACTGCCCACAGCGGGGGCCGGGGAGGTGGTCGGCTGGGTCGGGAAAGGAGCGGTTCCCGACAGGCGTTGCAGG
Source organism: Streptomyces sp. ME02-8801-2C (assembly GCF_033793965.1). NCBI lineage: Bacteria > Bacillati > Actinomycetota > Actinomycetes > Kitasatosporales > Streptomycetaceae > Streptomyces > Streptomyces sp. ME02-8801-2C. Next base: position 30,549 of record NZ_JARAXP010000008.1, read on the forward strand.
GCCAGTAGGAGGCGGTCCAGGCGGGCCGCGTAGGCGTGTTCGCGGGCCAAGGTGCCTGAGAGCCAGGCCAGTTCGGGGTGCATCGCCTCCGCCCAGGTGGGGTCCAGGAGGGGGCGGAAGGTGTGGAGGGTGCCCGTGATGCGGCGGGCCGCGTGGCGCAGGGCGCGCGCCGCGTCCACGGGTTCCTCGCCCGGGGCGGCGGAGCCCGGGCCGGTCTCCCTGTGCAGGCGCAGGGCGCGGAGGAACTCCGTCGCCTGCGCGCGCAGGTAGTCCGCCAGGGCGTCCGCCGTCACGGGGCCGGCCGTCGTGGGGTCGGTCGGGTCAAGGTGTTGCTGGGCCACGCCTGCGCCTCCGGGCGTCAATGAGCATCTCCTGGACGTTCCGCAGTGGTTGGCCCTCGGCGTCCGTCGCGTGCCGGGTCCACTCGCCGTCCGGGCCCAGGTGCCAGGACTGCGTGGTGTCGGACATACCGGCTTCCAGCATCCGGCTGAGCGCGGCCCGGTGGGCCGGGTCCGTCACCCTGACGAGTGCCTCGATGCGGCGGTCGAGGTTGCGGTGCATCATGTCGGCGCTGCCGAACCACACTTCGGGCTCGCCGCCGTTGCCGAAGGAGAAGACCCGGGAGTGTTCGAGGAAGCGGCCGAGGACCGACCGGACCCGGATGTTCTCGGACAGGCCCGGGACTCCCGGCCGTACGGCGCAGATGCCGCGCACCCAGACGTCGCACGGGACGCCTGCCTGGGAGGCGCGGTACAGCGAGTCGATGAGCGCCTCGTCCACCATCGAGTTGACCTTGATGCGGACGTAGGCGGGGCGTCCGGCACGGTGGTGCTGGACCTCCTTGTTGACCCGCGAGATCAGGCCGTCCCGGAGGGACTTGGGGGCCACCAGGAGGCGGCGGTAGGTCTCGCGGCGGGAGTAGCCGGACAGGCGGTTGAACAGGTCCGAGAGGTCCGCGCCGACCTGCTGGTCCGCCGTCAGCAGGCCCAGGTCCTCGTACAGGCGGGCCGTCTTGGGGTGGTAGTTGCCGGTGCCGACGTGGGAGTAGCGGCGCAGCGTGTCACCCTCCTGGCGGACCACCAGGGACAGCTTGCAGTGGGTCTTCAGACCGACGAGGCCGTAGACGACGTGGCAGCCGGCCTCCTCCAGCTTGCGCGCCCACTTGATGTTGGCCTGCTCGTCGAAGCGGGCCTTGATCTCGACGAGGACGAGGACCTGCTTGCCTGCCTCGGCGGCCTCGATGAGGGCGTCCACGATCGGCGAGTCGCCGGACGTCCGGTACAGGGTCTGCTTGATGGCGAGGACGTCGTCGTCGATCGCCGCCTGCTCCAGGAAGGCCTGGACGGAGGTGGAGAAGCTGTCGTACGGGTGGTGCAGGAGGACGTCCCGTTCGCGCAGGGCGGCGAAGATGTCCGGCGCGGACGACGACTCGACCTCGGCCAGGTCGCGGTGGGTGCCGGCGATGAACTTGGGGAACTTCAGCTCGGGCCGGTCGAGGGAGGAGATGCCGAACAGGCCGGTGAGGTCGAGCGGACCCGGCAGCGGGTACACCTCGGCCTCGGTGATCTTCAGCTCCCGTACCAGCAGGTCGAGGACGTACCGGTCGATGGACTCCTCGACCTCCAGGCGCACCGGCGGCCCGAAGCGGCGCCGCATGAGTTCCTTCTCCAGGGCCTGGAGGAGGTTCTCGGCGTCGTCCTCCTCGACCTCGAGGTCCTCGTTGCGGGTGAGGCGGAAGGCGTGGTGCTCCAGGACCTCCATGCCGGGGAACAGCTCTTCGAGGTGCGCGGCGATGACGTCCTCGATGGGCACGTACCGGCTCGGGGAGGCCTCCAGGAAGCGGGACAGCAGCGGGGGCACCTTCACGCGCGCGAAGTGGCGGTGGCCGCTGACCGGGTTGCGGACGATCACCGCGAGGTTCAGGGAGAGGCCCGAGATGTACGGGAAGGGGTGCGCGGGGTCGACGGCCAGCGGGGTGAGCACCGGGAAGATCTGGTGGCGGAAGAGGGTGAACAGGCGGGCCTGCTCCTTCTCCGTCAGCTCGCTCCAGCGGACCAGGTGCACGCCCTCCTCGGCGAGCGCCGGGGCGACGTCCTCCTGGTAGCAGGCGGCGTGCCGGGCCATCAGCTCGCGGGAGCGGGCCCAGATCATCTCCAGCACCTCGCGGGGCTGGAGGCCGGACGCGGAACGGGTGGCCACGCCGGTGGCTATCCGGCGCTTCAGGCCGGCCACCCGGACCATGAAGAACTCGTCAAGGTTGCTGGCGAAGATCGCCAGGAAGTTGGCCCGTTCGAGGAGGGGAGTGTTGGGATCCTCGGCCAGTTCGAGCACCCGCTCGTTGAACGCGAGCCAGCTGCGCTCCCGGTCGAGGAAGCGGCCCTGCGGCAGCAGTTCGCCGTCGTAGGGTGCCTCCTCGTACTCGTCGAGGTCGGCGTCGATGTCGGGTTCCAGGTCGGAGACCACGGCCGAGACAGTGTGCGGGCGGTGGGACGTCAGAGAACCGACGGACGGCTGCGCGTGCTGTACCTGCGACTGGGCGTTTGGCTGGCTCATGACCCCATTGTTCCGCGCCCGGGCCGCCACCGGCGCGTCGGAACGCGCGGGCGGGAGCGCGGCGGGGGCGGAGAGGTCCGCTCCGGTCCCGTTAACGCCCTCTGGGGGCGGCGAAGGGCTGGGCACTGCGGGCGTCATTGGGTGAGCCTCGCAAGCCCGGCTGAATCACTGGTTACGGGGACATGACGTGCGGGATATCTGGGGGCGGCTCGCGGGTGCGAGGTGAGGGCGAGCAGGAGGTGCGCGTATACCCCTTCTCCCCTGCGGAAGGGGCATACGCGGGTCGGCGCGCCGTCGGTCAGGCTGTGCGGCGGCGCAGCAGCCAGAAGGCGGCGGCTGTCGTTCCGGCGGCGAGGGCGAGGGCGAGGGCGAGGGCGAGGGCGAGGGCGAGGGCGATGCCGGTCTCCATCCCTTGTTCTTCGTAGGGAATCCCGGCCTTCAGGCCGGGCGGGAATGTGATCCTCGGCCCGGGGGCGCGAAGCGCCGGAGATCTCTGCGTCTTCGGGGTGGCGGTCAGGCTGGGCGTTTCTGGTTCTCGATGTAGTCCTTGACGATGCTCAGTGGTGCGCCGCCGCAGGACGCGGCGAAGTAGGACGGGGACCAGAACACGGATCCCGTCCCGATCCGGTTGATCCGGCCGGTGTACTCCGCGCGGAGGTAGCGGGAGCTGACGCCCTTGAGGCTGTTGACGAGCTTGGACAGGGCGGTCTTCGGCGGGTAGTGGACGAGCAGGTGGACGTGATCGCCTTCGCCGTTGAACTCGCGCAGCTCGGCGTCGAAGCTCTCGCACACGTCCCGCATGATCGCCTCGCAGCGCGTCAGCATGTCGTCGTTGAAGACCTCACGCCGGTATTTGGTGACGAACACCAAGTGTGCGTGGAGGTTGAAAATTACATGGTTTCCGCGCCTGATGTCGGGATCTGGTTCCCAGCGTGGTGACATGCGCCAAGTGTATTAGGATCGAGTTGACTTGACCGGAGGGGGTGGGCTGGATGATCCGTGCGTACAAGTTCCTCCTGCGGCCCACCGTCCGCCAGGAGCAGGCACTCGGCGAGATACTGCGGGATCACTGCTCTCTCTACAACGGGGCGTTGCAGGAACGCCGTGACGCCTGGCGGCACGTCTCGAAGACCACCGTCAAGTACGGGATGCAGTCCGCGCAGCTCAAGGAGATCCGGGCGTTCGACCCGGAGCGTCAGGGCCGCTGGTCGTTCAGTTCACAGCAGGCCACCCTGCGCCGCCTCGACAAGGCGTTCGCCGCGTTCTTCCGCCGGGCCAGGTCCGGCGATGCCCCGGGCTATCCGCGTTTTCGCGGGGTGAACTGGTTCGACACGGTGGACTTCCCCAAGGACGGGGACGGCTGCCGGTTCAACTCCACCCCGCATGCTCCCGTCACCCGGGTCCGTTTCCAGGGCGTCGGCCACGTCAGGGTCAATCAGCACCGCCCGGTGGCCGGCCGGGTGAAGACCGTGTCGGTCAAGCGCGAGGGCCGTAAGTGGTTCGTCGTGCTGAGCGTTGAGCAGGACCGGCCCGAACCGCTGCCCGCGACCGGCAACATGGTCGGCATCGATCTGGGCATCGCGAACTTCCTCGCCGACTCCAACGGCGATTTCGTGCCCAGCCCGCGCCACGGCCGCCGTGCGGCCGCGAAACTTCAGGCGGCGCAGCAGGCCCTGTCCCGCTTCCCGCGCCGCAAGGCGAAGGACCGGACCGCCAACCACCGGCGCGCGGTGGAAAAGGTTGCCCAGCTGCACGGCAAGGTCCGGCGTCAGAGGCTCGACCACGCCCACAAGACCGCGCTGAGTCTGGTCCGCGCACACGACGTCATCGCGCACGAAGACCTCAAGATCCGCAACATGAGCAAGGCCCCCGCACCGAAACCCGACCCCGACCGGCCGGGCATCTTCCTGCCCAACGGGGCCGCCGCCAAGGCCGGGCTCAACAAGTCGATCAACGATGCCGGATGGGGGGTGTTCCTGACGATCCTGCACGCCAAGGCTGAAAGCGCCGGACGGGAAGTCATCGCCGTGGCCCCCGCAACACCTCCCGCACCTGCCCCGCATGCGGGCACACCGCGAAGGAGAACCGGCCCAACCAGGAAAAATTCCACTGCCTCTCGTGCGGCCACACCGCGCATGCCGACACAGTGGGAGCCACCAACGTTCTACGGGCCGGGCTGGTCCGTCGCGACGCCAACCCGGCGTAACGAGAAGCCCCCGGCTTCAACCGGGGGAGGAGTCACGAGCTGGAGGGGCCAGAAGCAAGGGAAGCAAGTGGGAGGCCGGGTGGTAGTCGCGGAAGAAGGCGACGATGTCGTAGTGGGCCAGGCACTGGGCGCCGTCCCCGCAGATCGGGTCGGCGATGTGCTTCCCGGTGGAGGTCAGGGCGCCGTTGTCCATGACCATGCCGATGTAGTCCGGGTAGCCGTTCTTGCTGGTCAGGGTCTTGGCCGGTCACAGATACGGACGCAGCGACATGATCACGAACTGGAGGACCGCGAAGGCGAAGAAGGTGCTGCCGGAGGCGGCCATGGACCGCTGTACGAGCAGTCCCGTCAGGGCGCCCACTGCCAGGCCGAGCAGCGTGTACGCGGGGGCGAGGGTGCCGTTCGCGAAGTAGTTGCCGGTGTCGTGCCACTGCTGGGGGCCCTCCCGTGGAACAGCGCGGCGTGCGCGCCCCACGCCAGGTGGTGCAGGAGGGCGAGGAGAAGGGTGCCCGCGGTGAGCAGCGCGGCCGGTACGGCGAGCTTGGCGGCGAGCCAGCGGGCCGGGGACACGGACTGGGTCCAGGCCAGCTGGGCGGTGCCGTTCTCCAGTTCGCGGCCGATGAGCGAGGTGCCCGCCCACAGGGCGGTGAGCAGCGGTACGACGTTGATGAGGCCGCCGCTGATGGTGTTGGCGGTGTCGTAGCGGGCGTAGGCGGGGCCGTTGATAGGAATCGCCCCGGAGGACTACGACACCCGCCTCGATGTCGACTTCAGCGTGCTGGAGGACGACCAGGCCCCGGCCGCATGACCGTGCAGGGCCCGGGCGGCATCATGAAGGCCATGGACGGGCTGGAGCCGAAGCTGACCGAGGACGACGTGAACGACCTGCTCGACGGCGACGAGCGGGACGCCGGATGGGACGAGGACGAGTTCGGTTGGCCGTCGGTGTACGGGTCGAGTCGGACGCTGTACCCCGAGCTCGGCCGTCCGCTGATCCGTACGAAGGGGGCGCCGCCGTCGTCGGCGCGGGGAAGTAGACGGCGTTGTCCTCGACGATCATGTCCGGCCTGCCCTGGTCGATGATCCTATGAGCTGCGGCTGCAGTACCTGGCCCCGGAGACCAATCGCTCCTGGACCGGCTTGACACGGGTCTCCAGCTGGCGCCGCCTCATCCACTCCTTTCGCTGCTGCACGCAGCTCGTCTATTCCGGCCCGGTCCGTGCCCTTGATGGATCCGGAGAGGCGATGAACAACCACCCAGCGTCCGTCGTGTATCGCTCCAGCGAAGATCCGGGATTTCCGGGTGGCGCCGTTGTGGTAGGTCAACGGCCGCTCCCCGACCCGGCGCCAGGTGAGCGCGGGCTCACCGAGGGTCTTGTCGACGACGAGTCCGGTGAGCAGGCGCGCGGCTGTGCGTGTGCTGGCCCACATACCGCCGGCGGGCAGGATGGCTCCGGTCAGGTCCCATGGCTTCGAGGGGCGGCCGAACCAGCTCGACGCCAGCAGGCGCTGGTCCATGGGTGGTCTGGCGGTCACCGTTACCGCGGGCAGGCCGAGTGGCGCGAGCACGTGATCATTGACCAGTTCCTCGTAGCTCCGGTCGGCGGCCGACGTCAGTGCCGCGCCGAGCACGGCGTACCCGAGGTTCGAGTACTCCTCACGCTCGCCCGGGCGCGTGGTGAGCAGGCTGTCGAGACGACCCACCAACTCGTTGAGCCGAGCCTGCGTGAAGTCCCTGTACGGGTTGAACAGGCCAGTGTCGGGTGGCAACCGCGGAAGGCCGGAAGTGTGGTCGGCCAGGTGCCGGAGAGTAACGCCGGTGCCGGGAGCCGCGCTCAGCCACCGCTCGACCGGGTCGTCGAGGGACACGACGTGGGTCCCAACAAGCACGTCAAGGACGGTTCCGGTCAGGACCTTGGTGAAGGATCCCAGCTCCACGTATGCGTCGGGATCATGCCCGCCGGTCACACGAGGAACGTCGAGGTGACTGCCGAGGACACAGGTGGGGGGATGTCGCACAGGGGGCCTTTCACTCGGCGGAAGCGGCCGCTACCGGTTCACGGTTCTGCGCCGGCGCACCACCGGTCCCGTCTGCCACGGCATTTTCCTTGCTGCGCGCGCCCAGTTCCTTTCCGCGCGCACCCAGCTTTCGTGCTACCCCGAGGGCGCGGGACAGTTCGGGTGAAAGGAATACGAGGTCACAGGCGATCATCGTCAATGCGAATCCGGTGAGCCCCATGAAAAAGCCGATGGAGATGTGGAAACCGATGGAAGCGGCGGCTGCCCATGGGCGCAGCGTCGGTACCAGGACTCCCATGGGGAAGTAGACGAGAAAGATGACCGTTGCATAAGTGCCGATATACACCAGCACATCGTTGTTGTACACGAGTTCCGAGACGCCGGGAAACTCAAATTCAGGAACGCGCATGATGTAGAAGAGCGCGGTTCCGTCCTGCCAGGACTGTCCCTGCACCTTGTACAGACCGCTGACCATGTAGACCAGGCACATCTGCACGGCGATCGCGGTGACGCCCAGATTGTGCAGGGGTACGCCTGCTGCTCGAACAGCCTCGGGTAGGCGCCGCGTCACGCGTTCCCCGAGCGGGGACCGCAGGGAGAAATGGTCGTAGCAGCGTGTGAGCAGCAACATCGGGATGACAAGGTGCATGAGATTGTCGCCGCCATCCATCAGAGCTGACTGCCGCTGATAGAGCGACCACAGGAATATGCCGTGCACCGCCAGGACGGGACGGCCTCCGATGCCCAGAGTGACAGCCAGTGCAGCGATCACTCCGAGGTGATAGACCACCTCGAACATGAGCGACGAAGTGCTCCACGCGTAGATGCTGAAGGTTCCCGAATCCCTCAGTTCGTCGAGGAAGATGTGGTGGGGAAGCAGCGTGTCGTTTCCGGGGCCGAACAGGTAGTGCCGGTCCCGGTACTGGCTGACGTAGAACATGAGGCCGACGAACCCGAGTAACGCTCGGGTTCCTGACACACCCAGGACGGCGACAGGGCGGCTGGCCCATGCGTCGATCTTGTTCAAGAGACTCACTACAGATCAGCGGCTTTCTTCCATGGAAAGTCGTAGGCGTCGACCTTGTCGCGGGCGTCGGGGTTCTTCCTCTGTGACCAAGGAGGGAGGGAGCGTGCGTACATCCGGACCTGCACCGCCTGGAGACCGCGGCCGTCCTCGCAGGCCTGAGCCAGTTGCGTCAGCGCGTACCGTGACAGATAGTTCACCGCTTGATCGCGTGTGCGCTTCTCGTGCGGCATCAGCGGAATGGGGTTCTCTCCCGGCTTCTCGGCCTCCTTCTTTTCCTTCTGTTCGCGGAGGCGCCTCAGGAGGTCGTCGGTCGAGTTGTACTGCTGGATGCCGTTGCTGACCACGCGGGTCATGCGCGAGGGAAAGAACCTGCTGTCCTGGACCCGCTGGATCGATGGGCCCGTCACGTCGTGGTACTTCGTGACCTCGCCGTCACTGCACCGGCCTCTTGCGATGATCCCCTGATCGACCATCACCGGGTCCGGGGCAAAGAGCATCCAGTTCTGCGCGAAGTACGGCTGGAGGTAGTCATTGAGGAACGGTGCCATCTGCACTTTGGCAGGACTCAGCGGCGTCTGGGAGAAGGCCGCTACGGAGAAGTGGGCACCCAGGAGGGCGGCACCGGCAAGCAGTACCGCCCTCTGGACGCGACGATGCGCTGTCACCTATCGAAAGCGGTCGAGTCGGAGACCTCGCCGGAGATGTTCGCCGGCTCGCTGAACAGGCCGCCGAGGCTCAGGTTGTCCGTCAGCGCCCCCGCAGCGTTGGCCAGGGAGCTTCCGGCGGCCCTGGCGTGCACGGTCGCCCGGCCGGCTGCCCGGGTGGCTGCCCGACCCGCAGCGCTCGCAACAGCCTGCGGCGCCTTGTCGGCACCCTTACTGACGGTGGTCGCCTGCTCCGCCACGGGCGCGGCGGGCGTGGCCTGGGCCGAGCCCTGCATGGTCAGTGCAAGGCAGGTACCCGCGACGGCGGCGCCGATGACGGCTCCGGCAGTTCGCTTCTGCATAGTTCCCCATTTCATGTACTGGTCGTCTTCAGCCCTCACGGATGCCCGGTCTCACTGCGCGTTCCTCTGGATGAGGACGCCACGGAGGATCGTTCGGGGCAGTTCCCCCGCGTCCAGGGCTGAAGCCAGCTGCATGGTGCAGCTATATGGAAGCAAACAAAGTCAAACGCAGAAAAGAACGTCATGACCTTTGGTCGCGTTCGCTCCTGTCGAAGACTCTAACCATGGTCACTAAGTCTTCACAACCTGTTTCTTTAAGGTTGCTGAGCGAATACGCTCCATACATCGTAGGTGATCTAGGTGGAAGCCAATAGATCATTGTTCACCCAAGATGGATCAGTATGTTGATTTGTGTTAATTTTCTGCCAGGTATGGGTGATTTGCGGTTAGGGTGACGGCGGTGGCAATTACGGCGGGCCGCCTGCTAGTGGGAGGAGCAGCCGGTGGGGAAGGCGGATGTCGCGATTGTGGGGACGGGCCCGAACGGGCTGGCGGCCGCAGTGGTCATGGCCCGCGCCGGATTGCAGGTGGAACTCTTTGAGGTCCACCACGAGATCGGCGGGGGGCTGCGCAGCGCGGTGTTGTTCGACGATGACGTCACGCACGACGTATGTGCGGCCGTTCATCCCATGGCGGTCGCGTCGCGGTTCTTCCGGGAGTTCGATCTGGCCTCGCGCGGGGTTCGCTTCCGGCAACCCGAGGTCAGCTACGCGCACCCTCTGCCCGACGGCGCGGCAGCCCTGGCCTACCGCGACTTGGAGGCGACCTGTGCACGGCTGGGGGCGGATGGCGAACCCTGGCGGCGCATGATGACCCCCCTGCTGGCCCGGAGTTCCGCCGTGGTCGATCTCGTCCTCTCCCCGCAACGCGCCCTTCCGCGGGACCTGCTTGGGGCGGTCGGGTTCGCCACGCGCGCTCTCACGCACGGCACTCGGCTCGGACGGCGCACTCTGACGACAGAAGGGGGCAGGGCCCTGCTGACCGGCGTCGCAGCCCATGCCGTGGGACGACTGCCGAGCTTGGCCTCAGGCGCCATCGCACTCCTGCTGGGCCACCTCGCCCACGGCAGTGGCTGGCCACTTCCAGAAGGCGGCAGCAGCCGCGTCGCCGAGGTCCTGGCCGCAGACATCGCCGCCCACGGCGGCACATTCCACACCGGACAGAAGATCGATGATCTGAGGCAGCTGCAGGGATCGAAGGTGGTGCTCTTCGACACCGCCCCGAAAGGCCTGCTGCAAGCCGCCGGTGAGCTGCTCCCCACCCGGTACGCTCGCCACCTCTCCCGCTTCCGCCACGGTCCGGGGGCCGCCAAGGTGGACTTCCTCGTCAACGCCCCCATCCCCTGGCGCCATTCTGAGGTCGGTCTGGCGGGCACCGTGCACCTCGGCGGAACGCGGGCACAGATAGAGCAGCGGGAAACTCTCACCGCGGCGGGTGTCGCCGTACCAGATCCCTTCGTCCTGGTGGTCGACCCCGCCGTCGCCGACCCCACACGGGCCCACGACGGAAAGCGGCCGGTGTGGGCCTATGCCCATGTGCCGAACGAGAGCTCCCTCGACCCTGTGGCCATGGTGCAGGCGCACATCGAGCACTACGCGCCCGGCTTCAGTGACACGATCATCGCCAGCCGCGGCATCAGGGCCAGCGACTACGAGTCCTACAACCCCAATTACGTCGGCGGTGACATCAACGGCGGTGCTGTGACGCTGAGGCAAAGCATCCTCCGTCCGGCTCCCCGCGTGGATCCCTATCGCACGCCGCTCCGAGGCGTGTACCTGTGCTCCGCGTCCACACCGCCAGGGCCCGGCGTCCACGGAATGTCCGGTTACCTGGCCGCCCGCTCGGCGCTGAGGCGGGAGTTCGGCATCCGTACGGCGCCGAGCTTGGCCCCTGGCGAGAGCGACGCACTCGTCCAGGGAGGGAAGTGAAGGAAGAGCACACCCTCGTGCGGCTACCGGCGCCGGCATCCCCTGGCGGCCTCAGGGGTTGGCGCGACCACGGACCGGAAGCTTGTTAATGTTCGCGACATGACAGTTGATGAGAGTGAAGAGCCGAGCATGGAGCGCGAGTTAGAGACGCAGCCCCAGCCCTGGTGGGCGGGCCTCGGCGGTCCTGTCGGCGGCTTGGTCCTGATGGTCCTCGGGCTCGGTCTCTTGCTGTGGGCCTTCCTGGGCCGCTCGGGCTCGAACGTCCCTTTGATCTACCAGGCCGCGAAGATCGTAGCGGTCGGCCTTGTGATAACCGGTACCACTCTGGTGGCGCGCCGACGCGTCACCTCGCGGCGTCCCGGCTCGGAGACAGAGTCCGCTTCACGGCCGTGACACGTTCGGGCCCCGGCGGGACGAGGGCGCCACTTTTTCCGTTGTCAACGCCTTCTACCGCAGCGCGCCGAGGCCGTTGCCGGCGCTGCTTCTCACTCGTGGTGCCGGCTTCGTCGCCATAACGGTGTCGTCTGTGGCGCGGCGCTCCGCCGCCTTGCGAGCGGGCACCGCCGAACCCGTACGGGCCGACATCCCCAGCCCCGCAAGATCACCTCCTGGATCACGTGCCCCGGCTGGTGCGTGGCGCGCACGAACGACCCGAGCCCTCCATACGGTCTGTGCGCTGTGTGTCTAGGCCACGAGAGCCAGCCCTGCGACTGAGACAGCTACGGCACGGACGGCGTGATCACGGTCAGCCGCGACGCAGGGCGCTTGCCGAGGGCGAGGGCGAGCGTGACCCGGGTGCGCTGGCCGCCCGAGAGGGTGCGGATCTTGGCGTCGGGGTCGAGGGCGCCGTCCGCGACGATGCCTTCGGCGACGGCCCTGTCCCAGCGCCGGGGGTTGAGTTCCCGGCCCAGGCGGAGGGTGTCCTCGACGGTGAGCTGGGGGTGCAGGGGCTTGTCCTGGGCGACGTACGCCATGCGTTCGCGCGCCGCCGCCGGGCTGGTGCCGAGGACGGTGAGCGTGCCCTCGGTGGGCCTGAGGAGGCCCGCCGCGTGGGCCAGCAGCGTGGACTTGCCGGCGCCGTTGGGCCCGACGACCGCGCAGACGCGCCCGGCCGGCAGCCGGAACGCGCACTCGCGCAGCGCCCAGCCCTTCCGCCGGCCGAACCGCTTGCCCAGCCCGGCCGCCTCCATGGCGGTGTCGCTCATCCCTGGTCCCCCTTGAAATGCGTGTCGAGTACGGATGTGAACAGCGCGGCCACGTCGTCCCGTTCGAGTCCGGCCTCGCGGGCCCGGCCGGCCCAGTCGGCCAGTTCGGCGCCCAGGGGGGAGTCCGCCGGGGCGGCCCCCAGTGACTTGCGGACGAACGTGCCGAGGCCCCGCCGCGCCTCGACCAGGCCCTCGCGCTCGAGCTCGCGGTAGGCCTTCAGGACGGTGTTCGGATTGATGGCGGTGGCCTCCACGACCTCACGGGCCGTGGGCAGCTTGTCGCCGGGTTCCAACAGGCCCAGGCGCAGGGCCTGTTTGGTCTGCTGGACGATCTGCAGATAGGTGGCGACGCCGGTGCGTCTGTCGATGCGGTACTCGACCACTCGTACAACCACCCTTTCACTAATTGAGTAGTGAAAGGGTGGACCAAGAGAGGGGGCGGTGTCAAGATCACCGCCCCCATCCGCGAAGACCGCTGACGCTCTATGACTCCGTGCGGTACATCAGGTCCGTCTCGTGGGTCTCGAAGCCCAGTCGCTCGTACAGGCTCACCGCCGCCGCGTTGTCCGCGTCGACGTACAGCATCGCCGTGGGCAGCCCGCGCTCCGCCAGATGGCGCAGGCCGATCGTGGTGAGCGCCCGGCCGAGGCCGCCGCCCTGGGCGTCCGGGCTCAGGCCGATGACGTACACCTCGCCGAGGCGCTCCGCCGCGTGCGTCTTCGTCCAGTGGAAGCCGATGAGTTCGCCCTCGCGGAAGGCGAGGAAGAAGCCCTCCGGGTCGAACCAGGACTCGGCCTTGCGGTCGTCGAGGTCGCGTTGGGTCAGCGAGCCCTGTTCGGGGTGGTGGGCGAAGGCGGCGGCGTTCACCGCGAGCCAGGCCGCGTCGTCCTCGCCGGGGACGAAGGTCCGTACCGTCACGTCCTCGGGGAGCTTCGGCTCCGGCAGCTCCAGGTCGGCCAACGGCCGCCGCAGCTGGCGCAGTTCGCGGAAGAGGGTGAGGCCGAGGACCTGGGCCAGGTGCCGGGCGGCGGAGTGGCCGCCGTGCGCCCACACGCGCAGCCGCTTGCCGGATGCGGCCAGCAGGGCCGAGCCGAGGGCGCGCCCGTGACCGTGTCCCCGGTGGGCCGGGTGGACGACCAGTTCGGCGGCCGGGGCCTCGACCGGGTCGGTGTCCTCCAGCTGGGCGTAGCCGACGAGTTCACCGCCCGCGCTCAGCAGGAAGTGCGACACGCCCGGGCGGGCGCCCCCGCGCAACTGCAGCCGTCCCTGCTCGGAAACCGCCTGCTGACCGTCGTTCCGGGAGGCTTCCGCGAGCAGTGCGAGAACGGTGTCCGCCTGCTCGGAGGTGAGGGCGGCCAGGGTGTCGATGGAACGAGACAGGCCGGAGGGGACAAGGGGCTCAGTGCCGTCGCTGGTCATGGCTACGAGGGTACGGCCTGCCCGATTCATGGTGAATCTCCCGGGGAGGCAACCGTTCCGTAACCCTCAACCCCTGTCGCGCTACGCGCGTTGACCCTAGGCTGCGCCGGGACGGGCTGAATTCTCACCCTCTTCTTAAGAGTTCACCCTCTTCTTATGTCTTCCTCACCTCGCGAACCTCAGGGGGGCACATGCCAGCCACACCCCAGCCGTACCACCGCCGCAGACGCCGTACGCGCGCGCTGATCGCCGGCGCCGCCGGGCTCGTCACGGTCGGCGCTCTCGCCGCCGCCGCACTTCCGGCCAGCGCCGGCGACAGCTCGGCCAAGCCCGGCGGCCACGGCCACGGCAAGCCGAGCCGCTACCAGGACGTGCAGTTGCTGTCCTTCAACGACCTGCACGGCAACCTGGAACCGCCGTCCGGCTCCTCCGGCCGGGTCACCGAGATCCAGCACGACGGCACGACGAAGACGATCGACGCGGGCGGTGTCGAGTACCTCGCCACGCATCTGCGCGAGGCGCGCGGGGACAACCCGTACTCGATCACGGCGGCCGGCGGCGACATGGTCGGCGCCTCCCCGCTGATCTCGGGCCTCTTCCACGACGAGCCCACCATCGAGGCGCTCAACGGCCTCGACCTGGACGTCACCTCGGTCGGCAACCACGAGTTCGACGAGGGCGCCAGGGAATTGGCCCGCCTGCAGAACGGCGGCTGCCACCCGACCGACGGCTGCTACGTCAAGGGCAAGAAGTTCAAGGGCGCCGACTTCCCCTACCTCGCGGCGAACGTGCTCGACGCGAAGACCAAGAAGCCGATCCTCAAGCCCTACTGGGTGTGGAAGCACAACGGCGTCAAGATCGGCTTCATCGGCGTGACCCTGGAGGACACCCCCGGTGTCGTCTCCGCCGAGGGAGTGAAGGGCCTCAAGTTCAAGGACGAGGTCGAGACGATCAACAAGTACGCCAAGGAACTGGAGAAGCAGGGCGTCAAGTCCGTCGTCGCGCTGATCCATGAGGGCGGTCTGCCGGCCTCCGGCTCGTACAACTACGACTGTGACGCGGCGGGCGCCGGCTCCGGGATCTCCGGTCCGATCGTCGACATCGCGAAGAACATCACCCCGAAGGTCGACGCGCTGGTCACCGGCCACACGCACGCCGCGTACGCCTGCACCATCCCGGACCCCTCGGGCAAGCCGCGCACGGTCACCTCGGCCGCGTCCTTCGGCCGCCTCTACACGGACACCACGCTGACGTACGACCGCTGGACGGGTGACATCGCCCGTACGGCCGTCCGCTCGGCGAACCACGTGGTCACCCGGACCGTCGCCAAGGCCCCGGACATGACCGACCTGATCGCCCGCTGGAACACCCTCGCGGCGCCCATCGGCAACCGCGCCATCGGCTACATCTCCGGCGACATCCCCAGCACCGGCACCGAGTCCCCGATGGGCGACCTCATCGCCGACGCGCAACTGGCGTACGGCAAGAAGCTCGACCCGGAGACCGACCTCGCGCTGATGAACCCGGGCGGTATCCGCGCGGGGCTCACCTTCGCGGCGAAGGGCGCCGAGGGCGACGGTGTCGTCACCTACGCCGAGGGCTTCACGGTCCAGCCGTTCTCCAACACGGTCAACCTCCAGAACTTCACCGGCGCCCAGCTGATCTCCGTACTCCAGGAGCAGGTGAGCGGTGGCAACACGGCCTCGCCGAAGGTGCTTCAGGTGTCCTCGGGGCTCACCTACACGCTCGACATGACGAAGACGGGCGCGGCGCGCGTGGTCGTCGACTCGGTCAAGCTCGGCGGGGCGGCGATCGACCCGGCCGCCACCTACCGCGTCGCGACGAACAGCTTCCTCGCGGGCGGCGGCGACGGCTTCCCGACGCTGGGCCAGGGCACGAACGACCTGGTCGGCACGGACGACCTCGCGGCGCTGGCGGACTACCTGACCGCCAACTCCACGCCCACGACACCGATCGCGCCGCCGGCGGCGAAGCGGATCACGATCGTGCAGTAGTGGTGATCGTGCGGTAGTGGTTGGAGAAGTTCCAGCACAGAGGGCCCAAGGCTTGTCGCCTTGGGCCCTCCGCAATTCTGTTCCGGGTCGGTCAGCCGGCCGTCGGGGTCCAGTCACCCAGCCAGTCGGCGATCTCCTGGTTGGCTGCCTGGGCGTCGGTCAGGATCGGGCGGTCGCCACTCGCGGCGCCCGAGCCCGCGCCCGTGTTCTTGTACTCGGCGAAACGGTCCTCCTTCCAGGAGAAGCCGCTCATGTCGGTCCACGGGGTGGTCCTGATCGCGGCGCTCAGGGTGGTGTTGCGGATCGTGGTCTGCGGGTCGAGGCTCGCGTCGCCGCCCGCGTGCCAGGGACGGCCGAGGTAGAAGCTGCGGTCGGAGACGTCACCGCTCACCGTGGAGTTGGCGATGAGGATGCCCTTGCGGTTCGCGACGGTGCTGGGGGCCGTGACATAGCCGGCCGAGGTGCCGTTCCAGCGCTTCTTCAGGGTGATGACGGACTTGTCGATCACGGCGGTGGCCCGGCCGAAGATGAAGTCGACGTTGCCGATGACGTACGAGTTGGTCATGTAGACCCGGCCCAGCTTGTCCTTGGACGCGGTGTCCACCAGCAGGGTGTCCTGGTCGCCGCTGACGATGACGCCGTCGAGGAACACCTTGTCGGCTGCGGTGCGCAGGGCGACCGCCTGGCCCGCGATGTCCTGGTGGGCGCCCTCGTCGAAGTCGTTGGAGATGGTCAGGTTGCGGGCCTGGAAGTCGTCCGCCTCGACGGCGACCGTGGCGCTGCCGCCGGTGCCGTACGTGCCGGAGCCGTCGGGCTTCGGCGTACCGGAGGCGTTGTTGAAGACGATCGTGGTGTCCTTGCGGCTGCCGCCGCTGCCCTGGATGGTGACGTGCGGCTTGTTGGAGGGGACCTTGACCAGCTCGCGGTACGTGCCCGGCTTGACCGAGATGACCACCCGGGAGGGGTTGTTGGCGGGTACGGCGTTCACCGCGGCCTGCACGGTCCGGTACTGGCCGGAACCGTCGGCGGCGACGGTCAGGGTCGTGGCGGCGGCGGACGTGGTGGTCGCGGTCGCACTGGTCGTACTGGTCGCTTTCGCGACCGAACTACGGGGACCCGCACCGGACTTGAGCAGGGCCGACACGTCGGCCGCCTTGTCGAGCGTGTAGGCGTAGTACGTCTTCGGGTCCCAGGCCGCGCCCGACCCCCCGCTCTCGTTCTTGCCCGTCGTCCCCGAGAAGACGTTGCCGCGCTGGACGAGCGTGGCGGTGGCGTCCCGGACGACGGGGTTGGTCATGCCCTGGAAGTACGAGTTCTCCAGGACCATGTTCGTCTTGCCGCGCGAGTAGTTGCCGTACGAGGACTTGATGGTGGTCCCCGCCTCGTCCTCCAGGTAGTTGTTGTAGAGGTGCGCGTGGGCCACGTTGTCGGTGGAGGGGTTGCGCTGCTCGGTCTCGCGGATCCAGTTGTGGTGGATCGTGATGTCGGCGGTGGTGTTCTCGGTCCAGCCGATCCCGAAGGCCTTGTTCTCCTGGCTCAGCTTGTTCCAGGAGACGGTCAGGTAGGTCGTGTCCTTGCGGCTGTCGATGAGACCGTCGGCCATGTGCCGCAGATCGTTGTGGTCGATCCACACGTGGTGGGCGCCGTCCATCTGGATGGCGTCGAAGTCGTGTTCCTTGTCGTTCCAGACACCCTGGTAGGCGTCCCGGATGGTCAGGTTCCGGATAATGACGTTGTGGACGCCCTGCCCGAGGAAGAACCCGCCGCCGACGATGTGCCCGGCGGTGCCGGACCCGATGATGGTCTTGTCGGAGGCGACCTTGATCTCCTTGCCGACCGGGTTCATGTTGATGGTGGCGGCGACGACGATGATGTACGGCTCGGCGGCGGTCGCGTACTTCTCCAGGTCGGCGAGCGTCTTCACGGTGACGGTCTGGCCGCCCCGGCCGCCGTAAGTCCCGTTCTGACCAAGGGCGTTGACGGACGCGAAGCCGTTGGCGACATCCGTGACACCGGCGAGCGCGGAGGAAGCGGCCCTGGCCGAGGTGGTGGCGGAGGCGGCGGACGCCTGGGGCTGCGCGTCCGCGCCGAACACTCCCAGGACACCTCCGTAGGCCATGGCCCCGGCGGAGGCGAGCGCCAGGGGGACTCCGGCGAACAGGGCGGTTCTGCGCCGACGGTGACGACTACGACTGCGGCTGCGACCAGGGGTGCGGCTGCCGGGCTCGCTGCGGGTTTCGCTCACGGCTGCTTCCGTTCGAGTGAGGGGTTAACTGGAGGGGGAACCACGTCACTTGGCGGTCGCCGCCGAGGGGGAAAAGGTTGCCGTGCCGAGAAGTCGAAGAACGGGGAGCGGAAAGGAAACGGAATGATCGGGACGGTGTTCCGTACGGCGGACGTGCCTGCGGGAGACAGATTCGACTACTGGCAGGAACTGGTCGGCCGGACGCGCTCCAGCGCGCTCGTCAGCGAGCACGCCGCCGAATTCTGGGCTGAGCAGCGGCTGTTGGAGCTGGGGCCGGTCATCGTGAGCCAGCTGTCGTTCAAGCCGACGCGCTACCGGCGGACCGCCAAAATGGTCCGCCAGGCCGACCCCGAGTTCTACCACCTGACGCTGCTGATGGACGGCGGGCTGGCACTCGACCACGTCGGGCAGGCCAGCACGTTCACCGCACGTGACCTGCACCTGGCCGACAGCTCGCAGCCGTACGACGTCAGGTCGGCGGACGACCGGCAGGGCGGCGTCGTCACCGGAATGGCCGTGGACTTCCCCAAGTCGCTGCTGCCCCTGCCACCGCACCGCGTACGGGAGTTGCTGGGCCGGCGACTGCCCGGGCAGGAGGGGGTCGGCTCTCTCCTGGCGGACTTCGTCGTCGGCCTGGAACGCCAGTCCGGCACCCTGCAGCCCTCCGACGCGCCCCGCCTCGGCACGGTCGTCCTCGACCTCATGTCGGCCTGGTTCGCGCAACTCCTGGAAGCGGAGGCCGCGTTGTCACCGGAGAGCCGGGGCAGGGCCATGGCACAGCGCGTCCAGGACTTCATCCGGCAGAACCTGCACGACCCAGAACTGACACCGCCCGTCATAGCCGCCGCCCACAACATCTCGCTCAGCTATCTGCACCGCATCTTCCAGCAGCAGACCCAGGGTGAACCGGTCGCGGCGTGGATCCGCCGCCGACGGCTGGAAAACGCCCACCGAGACCTGTCGAACCCGGCCCTGCTCGGTACGCCGATCCACACGATCGCGGCCCGCTGGGGCTACCCCCGGGCCTCCGACTTCACCCGCGCCTTCCGATCGGCGTACGGGATCTCACCCCGTGACCACCGGCAGCGGACGCTGGCCGAGGGAAGCTGACTGGCCTGAAGTAGACGCAGTGCCAAGAAACTGTGCACCGGCTGCGAACGACAACAGAGCGGCGCCAGGGCATTGTTGTTCCCGCAACGGGGGAACACCTCGGGCGCGGAGCTGACCGACCCGATCTGCTCAGCTCCGCGTCCGAGGAAACCCGGCATCACCGGTCACAGTCACCGGTCATGACTGCTCAAGCTCTCCCGGCACCGCATCCGGCGGCGGAACCGCCGCCCCCGGCAGCCGCACGGTGGCCACCGTGCCGCCGCCCGCCGCGCGGGCCAACGTGACCTCACCGCCCGCCTGTTGCACCGTACGGGCGACGATGGACAGGCCCAGGCCGGAGCCCGGCAGTGCTCGTGCGCTCGGGGAGCGCCAGAAGCGGTCGAAGACGTGGGGGATCTCGTCGGCGGGGATTCCGGGGCCGTGGTCGCGGACCGTGAGGACACCGGACGTGAGCCCCACCTCGATCGTGCCGCCTTCGGGGCTGAACTTCACCGCGTTGTCCAGGATGTTGACCACCGCCCGCTCCAGGGCGGTGGGCTCCGCCCGGACGAACCAGGGCTGGATGTCCGCGGTGATCGTCAGCTCGGGGCCGCGGAGTCGAGCGCGGCGCAACGCCGATTCGACGGTGTCCTGCAGGGGGACCACCTGGACGCGCTCTCCCTGCTGGCCCTCCGGCCGGGACAGCTCCTGCAAGTCGCCTATCAGGGCGGCCAGTTCGGTCATCTGGGCCTTCACCGAGGCGAGCAGCGCCTTGCGGTCGGCCTCGGGGATCGGGCGGCCCGTCTCCTCGCTGCGGGTGAGGAGTTCGATGTTGGTGCGGAGGGAGGTGAGGGGGGTGCGGAGTTCGTGACCGGCGTCGGCGATCAACTGCTGTTGCAGCTCACGGGAGTTGGCGAGGGCGGAGGTCATGGAGTTGAAGGAACGGGAGAGGCGGGCGACCTCGTCGTCACTCTCGTCCTCGACCGGGATACGAACGGTCAGGTCATCGGTACGGGCCACGTGCTCGACGGCTTCGGTGAGCTTGTCGACGGGCCGGAGGGCGGCCCGTGCCACCGCGAGCCCGGCGGCGCCGGCGCCGAGCACTCCGACTCCGGAGACGAGAAGGAGGATCAGCGCAAGCTCGTTGAGAGTGGACTGGGTGCCGTGGAGGGGAGTCGCGACGAGCACGGCGACCCGCTGTCCGTCGGAGGAGTCCACGCCGAGGAACACCGACAGCACGCGTACGGAATTGCCGTCCTCGTCGCTCCCGTTGCGGAAGATGTGCTGGCCGGACTCCGTCGCGTCCGTGATCAGGTCCCGGTCGCTCTTGGTCACCCGGACCGTGCCCTTGGAGAACGGGGTGACGCAGGGATCGCCCTTGACCTTGATGAGCTGGACGTAACTGTTCGGGACGGGCCCCCGACTGTCGTTCTGCAGCGGGGTCTGGGAGCACTCGTTGAGCACCTGATTGAGGATGCCCGGCCTGTTCACCATCTGCTGCAAATCGTTGTTGACCTGTTCGTACAGTTTCCCCTGCACGATGAACCAGCAGGCCACCGAGACAGCGCCCACCGCGAACGCCACCGCCGCCGCCACCAGCAACGCCAGCCGGGACCGGATCGGAAGGGACTGGTACCGCCGTACCACCCGGCTCATTCCGCGCCACCCTGTCGAAGTACGTAACCCACGCCCCTCACCGTGTGGACGAGGCGCGGCTCGCCGCCCGCTTCCGTCTTGCGGCGCAGGTACATCACGTACACATCGAGGGAGTTGGAGGACGGTTCGAAGTCGAAGCCCCAGACCGCCTTCAGGATCTGTTCCCGGGTGAGGACCTGGCGCGGGTGGGCCAGGAACATCTCCAGGAGGGTGAACTCCGTGCGGGTCAGTTCCACCGCCCGGCCGCCGCGCGTCACCTCGCGGGTCGCGAGGTCCATGCGCAGGTCGGCGAAGGTCAGGGACTCGTCGTCGGGGAGGCTGCCGGCGACGGCCGCCGCCGCGTAGGAGCTGCGGCGCAGCAGGGCCCGTACCCGGGCGAAGAGTTCGTCGAGTTCGAAGGGCTTGACCAGGTAGTCGTCGGCTCCCGCGTCCAGGCCCGTCACCCGGTCGCCGACCGTGTCCCTGGCGGTCAGCATCAGGATGGGCGTGGTCGTGCCCGCGCCGCGCATGCGTCGGGCCGCCGTGAGGCCGTCCATCCTGGGCATCTGGATGTCGAGGACGACCAGGTCGGGCTGGTACGCCGTCGCCTTCTCCAGCGCGTCCGCGCCGTCGACCGCGACCTCCGTGTCGTACCCCTCGAAGGCGAGGCTGCGCTGGAGTGCTTCGCGCACCGCCGGCTCGTCGTCGACGATCAGGATGCGCTGGGGGTCACGGTCGCCTTCGGCGGGGCTCATGGTCGTGGATTCCTCGGGTGCGGTGGGACGTGCCGGGCGGCTTCAGCCTCGCACGTTTCCGGTCTGCTGCGGAGAGAAGTGATCGCTGCGGGGGCGGTCAGCCGCGCGCGGTACGGCGGCTGCGTGCCGTCGTCCTGCGGCCGGCCGCCGCGCGCTTGACCGTCGCGATCTCCGGCGCCCGGTTCGTCGGCGGGTGCAGGGCGTAGGCCACGCCCAGGGCGAGGTCCAGGGAGGCCGGGCCGGTGGCCGCCGTACCGGCGGTCAGCTGGTGCGAAACCTGATTGATCATGACGTACCCCTCTGTCTCTGCTGCTGGTGACTGCCTCAGCTGGTGGAGCCCGAGCGCAGCGTCGCCAGGTCGGACTTGACGGTGTTGATCGGGATGGCGAAGCCGAGCCCCGTGCTGCCCGCGTCCGACGAGGACGAAGCCGCCGAGTACATCGCGGAGTTGATGCCGATGATGTTGCCGTTCATGTCGATGAGCGCGCCGCCGGAGTTGCCGGGGTTGAGGGACGCGTCCGTCTGAAGGGCCTTGTAGGTCGTGGTGGACGAACCGGTGTCGCCGTTGAACTGCCGGCCGCCGAACTCGAACGGCCAGCCGTCGCCGCCCTGCCACTGCTGCTGGCCCTGGCCTTGGTCCTGGCCCTGGCCACCCTCCGTGGCGACCGTGACGTCACGGTTGAGCGCGGACACGATCCCGCTGGTGACCGTGCCGGTCAGCCCCTCGGGGGAGCCGATCGCCACGACCTGGTCGCCGACCTGGACGCCGGCGGAGTTGCCGAGGGTCGCGACCTTCAGGCCGGAGGCGTTCTCCAGCTTGATGAGGGCCAGGTCCTTCTTGCTGTCGGTGCCGACGACCTTCGCGGTGTACGTCTTGCCGTCGCTCGTCGACACCTTGATCGACGAGGCGTCCGCGATGACGTGGTTGTTGGTGATGATCTCGCCGTCGGACGTGATGATCACGCCCGAGCCGGTCGACGAACCCGCGTTCGAGGTCGCGTTGATCTCGACGATGCTGGGGCTGACGGCGGCGGCGACCCCGGCGACCGTGCCCTTGGCGCTCGACGGCACCACGTTGGTGCTGGTGCTGCTGGAGGTGACGGCGGTGTCCGAGTTGGTCAGCTCCTGGATGCCGTACGCCGTGCCGCCGCCTATCGCCGCGGCGACGATCGCCACGGCGGCGAGGAGGGCGAAGGGGCCCTTGGCGCGCTTCTTGCGCGCGGCGGGGACGACGGGGACGGCGGGTGCCCCGCCGATCGGGCCGCCCGGGCCACCCGGGGCGCCGGGAGCGGCCGGGGCGCCCGCGAACATCGTCGCGGTGGCCGCGGGCTGCTGCTGCGGAGCCCGGGAGGCCTGCGGAGCCCGGGAGGCCTGCGGGGCCTGCGGTGCCTGCGGTGCCTGCGGCGCCTGCGTTGCCTGGGGCGCCTGCCATCCCTGCGGTGCCTGGGAGGCCTGCGGTGCCTGGGAGGCCTGGGGGGCCTGCGATGCCTGCGGTGCCTCGGAGGCCTGGGGGGCCTGCGATGCCTGCGGCGCCCGCGGAGCGGTCTGCTCCTGGTACGCGGGCTGCTGGACCGTCGGCGGCTCGTACGCCGGCGGGGGCGGCCACTCGGGGTTCACGGGAGAGGAGGCAACGGGCTGCTGGGGGTACGCGGACTGCGGCTCGTGGCCCTGGGGGGTCTCGTACTCGCCGCTGCGGCGGAAGCTCTCGGTCATGGAACAGAGCTTGGCCCGCCAGCATGAGAGCTGGCTGAGTGCTCCCTGAGAAGCCCGGCAGAAGCTCGTTCGCCCGATATAAGGACGGCCGTTGCGCCGATGAGAGACGGATGAGAGACCCGCTGAGCGGAGACGAGCGGCTATTCGCAGCCGCAGGAACGCCGGGTCACCAACCGGGACGGGAACTGCTTCAGCCGCTCACGGCGCGAGCCCGCCACCCGTACCCCGTCGTCGAGGACCAGGTCGACGGCCGCGCGGGCCATGGCCGAGCGGTCGGAGGCGACGGTGGTGAGGGGCGGGTCCGCCAGCGACGCTTCCTTGATGTCGTCGAAGCCGGCCACCGCCAGCTCGCCGGGAACGTCGATCCGCAGCTCGCGCGCCGCCCGCAGCAGGCCGATCGCCTGGTCGTCGGTGGAGCAGAAGATGGCCGGGGGGCGGGTGCTCGGGTCGGCGAGGATCTCGAGGGCGGCCTTGTAGGCGTCGTACCGGTTGTAGAGGACCTCGAAGAGGCGGCCCTCCGTGGAGACACCGGCCTCGTCCATCGCGCGCCGCCAGCCCTGGACGTGGTCGGAGACCGGGTCGCCGACCGCCGGGGTCTCGGCGACGCCGCCGATACAGGCGACGTACTCGTAACCGTGCTCCAGCAGGTGGCGGACGGCGAGGTGGGCGCCGCCGAGGTCGTCCGTGACGACGGCGACGTCGTCGATGGCCTCGGGCCGCTCGTGCAGGAGGACGACCCGGGCGTCCCAGGCCTCGATCTCCGCCGCCGCGTTGTCGTTGAGGGCGTGGCTGACGAGGATCAGCCCGGAGACCCGCATACCGAGGAAGGCCCGCAGATAGTGGACCTCGCGTTCGGCGACGTAGTCGGAGTTGCCGACCAGCACCATCTTTCCGCGCTCGGACGCGGCCTGTTCGACAGCGTGCGCCATCTCCCCGAAGAAGGGCTGGCGCGCGTCCGGCACGATCAGGCCTATGAGGTCCGTGCGCCGCGACGCCATCGCCTGGGCCACCCGGTCGGGCCGGTAGCTCAGTTCCTTGATAGCGGCGAGGACACGCTCGCGCGTGGCCGGGGCAACCGGCCGGGGTCCGTTGTTGATGACATAGCTGACGACGGCGGTGGAGGTCCCCGCCAGCCGAGCCACATCATCCCTAGTCACCTTGGCCACGCCGCGGAGTCTACGCGGATGGACCCGCTCTGGGCAGGGGCGTCAGGAGCCCGTTCCACCTGCCCGGAGCGCGCACCGTGCCGTGCGCCGTCACCCGCGTACCGTGGGTTACGCCTCCGCGCTGACCTCTGACGACTCCGCGACCGCGTCCAGGGCCGCCGTATCGCCCGTAACGCCCGCATCGTCCGACTTCGCGAGGGCCGCCTTGGCCTTCGCCTCGTCGGTCGCGCGCTCGCCCTTCTCCGGCGTAACGAATCGATAACCGACGTTCCGGACGGTCCCGATCAGCGCCTCGTGCTCGGGTCCGAGCTTCGCGCGCAGCCGTCGTACGTGCACGTCGACCGTGCGGGTGCCGCCGAAGTAGTCGTAGCCCCAGACCTCCTGGAGGAGCTGCGCGCGCGTGAAGACGCGGCCAGGGTGCTGGGCCAGGTACTTCAGCAGCTCGAACTCCTTGAAGGTGAGGTCGAGGACCCGGCCCTTCAGTTTCGCGCTGTACGTCGCCTCGTCGACCGACAGGTCACCGTTGCGGATCTCCATGGGGGAGTCGTCGTTGACGATCTGCTGGCGTCCCATGGCGAGCCGCAGGCGGGCCTCGACCTCTGCCGGACCGGCGGTGTCGAGGAGAACGTCGTCAATGCCCCAGTCGGCGGTGACGGCCGCGAGACCGCCCTCGGTGACGACGAGGATCAGCGGACAGCCGGGCCCGGTGGAGCGCAGGAGCTGGCACAGGCTGCGCACCTGGGGCAGATCACGCCGGCCGTCGATCAAGATGACGTCGGCACCGGGGGTGTCGACGAGAGCGGGTCCCTCCGCCGGAGCCACGCGCACGTTGTGCAGCAGCAGGCCGAGAGCGGGAAGCACCTCCGTCGACGGCTGGAGGGCGTTGGTCAGCAGGAGAAGTGAACTCATCGCGTCCCACCTACCCGGATCGTCGTCGCCACACGGTCGTGCATAGGGTCGTTCTCGGTTCGCTCGCCCATAACGTCTGGTTCCTCCTCGGTCCCTGCGAGGACGTCTGCGGCACTGCTGTGCGCTCCGGCCCGGCGTACACCTGCGGTTTCCCACAGCGTTCGGCTGCGTGTAACCCGCTTCGTATACAGCGGCCCCGAAAGCACAAAAGGACTCGGGGGCTGCGCTGCCCGAGTCCTCTGCCCAGCACAATAGCCCACATGAGCACTGGTCCGGCAGGTCATGTGACGCGATCTTTGACCGTCCCGAACTCTGAGACGGCCCGTCGAGCCCCTCTGCGCAGGTTTCTGACCACCGACGACGGGGTGACGATCGATGCCGTATACGAGCCGGGAGGCGTTGTATACGACGGATCCGGCGACGGATCCGACGCCTCGACGCCATCTTCCGATCATCTCCTGTTCGTCGTCGCCCACGGCTTCACCGGGGACGCGGACCGGCCGCACGTTCGACGGGTGGCGGAGGTGTTCGCGCAGTACGGGGCCGTGCTGACGTTCTCCTTCCGGGGGCACGGGGCGTCGGGCGGACGCTCGACGGTCGGCGACCGCGAGGTCCTCGATCTGGCCGCCGCCGTCCGCTGGGCACGTGAGCTCGGGCACACGCGGGTGGCGACGGTCGGATTCTCGATGGGCGGCTCGGTGGTCCTGCGCCATGCCGCGCTCCACGGCGGTCCCGGTCGGCGGGAGCGCAGGGGGCGCACGGAGGCGGCGTCGGACGTGGACGCGGTGGTCTCGGTGAGCGCGCCGGCCCGCTGGTACTACCGGGGTACGGCCCCCATGCGGCGCGTGCACTGGCTGGTGACCCGCCCCGAGGGCCGACTGGTGGGCCGCTACGGTCTCCGGACGCGGATCCACCACCGGGACTGGAACCCGGTGCCGCTGTCTCCCGTGGAAGCCGCGGCGCGGATAGCGCCGACCCCGCTGCTGATCGTGCACGGCGACCGGGACGGCTACTTCCCGGTGGACCACCCCCGGATGCTCGCCGCAGCGGCCGGGGACGCGGGCGAACTGTGGCTCGAGCCGGGAATGGGCCACGCGGAGCACGCGGCGGAGGACGGGCTGTTGCGCCGGATCGGGGACTGGGCGGTCTCCCGGGCGGGCTAGCCTTGGGCGGTGTCACAGGCAGTTGACTGCCGGTTGACGCCGATTGACCGCCGACCGATCGAGGAAGCAGAGATGGCAAAGGTCACGGTGCGCTACTGGGCCGCCGCGAAGGCCGCGGCCGGGACCGCCGAGGAGCCGTACGACGCGGCCACCCTCGCCGAGGCGCTCGATCAGGTCCGCGAGCGACACCCCGGCGAACTCGACCGCGTCCTGCGCCGATGCTCGTTCCTCATCGACGGTGACCCCGTGGGCACCCGCGAACATGAGACGGTACGGCTGGCCGAGGGCGGCACGGTCGAGGTGCTCCCACCGTTCGCAGGAGGGTGAGCGCAGCACTATGAGCAACCAGCAGCCGTATGGGCAGCAGTACGGCGGTCCGTACGAGGGCCAGGGGTACGACCCGTACCAGCAACAGCAACCCCCTGCCCAGCCGTGGCCGGGTCAGCAGCAGGCGCAGCCGTACGAGGACCCGCAGGAGCAGCAGCAGTACACGCAGCAGTGGCAGGGCCAGACCTGGGAGACCCAGATGCAGGCCCCGGTGACCACACCCCCGCCGGCCCCGGAGCCCCCGTACCTACCGCCCCAGGGAAGCCCTGCGGAGTCCCCGGACGCCGGATACGGTCCCGCCACCATCGCCGGCAACTCCCGGGTCACCGACGCGCAGCGGGCCCGGCTGGAGGGACGCTCGCCGATCATCGAGCCCGGCATCCAGCCCGCCGCCCTCACCGCGGTCCTGGGACTCCTGCTCTCCGGTACGGCGGCCATCGGGTCGTACACCCTTGTCGTGCCGCTGGTGATCCTGCAGGCGGTCACGGCGGCCGGCTGGTTCCGGCTGAACGGGATGTGGCCCGCCCGCCAGGGCATCGCCCTCGCCTTCGCGGGCGCGGTGACGGCCGACATCGCCCTGCTGGCGGCGGGCCGCGAGAACGCGCCGGCGGCGATACTGGGCACGCTCGGGGTCTGGGTACTGCTCACCCTCGTCCTGCAACTCCGCTCGCACGCGGACGCGGACACCCGGATGTCGGGCCTGATGGCGACGGTCGCCTCGGCGGCACTGGCGATCATCGCGACCGGCTACCTCGCGGCGGACCCGGACGCGGTGACGGTCGGGGCGGCGGCGGTCGCCGCGGCGGTCCTGGCCCGCGCACTCCCCTTGCCGACCCCGGCCTCGGTGGTGGTCGCCCTGCTGGCGGCGGCGGGGGCCGGAATCGCGACAGGCGGAATGACGGACCTGGGCACAGGGGGCGCGCTGCTCGGAGCGGCGGCTGGAGTCTGCGCCCTGATCGGACACCGGGTGGCGAGCTACGACTACCCGTCAAGGTTCGTCCACTTCACAGCGGGAGTGGCCCTACCGTTGGCGGCGGCGGCCCCGGCGGTGTACTTGGTGGGCCGGGCCCTGATCTGAGGGCGACACTTCTCAACCCCGGCCGGCACTCGCAGCCCGTCCGGCGTTTGAGGACAAGGCCCGTTCAGGGCCGTAGGGGGGTCTGGGGGCGCAGCCCCCAGGGATGGGACGGGTAGGGGCGGCGGGGGCGAGAACACAGCGACCCCGGGTACCGTCACGAACATGCGTGCACTCCGGATACTCCTCATAGTCGCCGTGACCCTCGGCGGCCTCTTCGTGATCGCCGACCGCCTCGCCGTCGGCTTCGCGGAGGACGAGGTCGCGGACCGCCTGAAGACCAGCGAGGGCCTGACGACCACCCCGGACGTCTCGATCAACGGCTTCCCCTTCCTCACCCAGGTCGCCGGCGGCGAACTGGACGACGTCAAGGTCGGCATCAAGGGCTACGAGGCCACCACGGGCACCTCCGGCCAGGGCATCCGCATCGACGACCTGAACGCCCAGATGCGCGACGTCGCGTTCACCGGCGACTACAGCTCCGCCACCGCGGCCACGGCCACCGGCAGCGCGACCATCACGTACCCCGAGCTGCTGAAGGCGGCCAAGTCGGCCGAGTCGGGGCCCGTGGAGGTGGTCCCCGGTGTGACCGCGTCGGTCGTGGGACTGTCGGACGGCGGCAACGGCAAGATCAAGGTGACCGTCGAGGCGACGGTGAACGGCGAGAAGCTGGCCCAGCCGGTGTCCGTCCTCGGCACGGTCTCGGTCGCGGGTGACACAGTGAAGGTGAGTGCGGACACACCGCCCAACTTCGGTGTTGAACTCGCCGACGGCACGACGCGGGTGGTGACGGATTTCGAACAGAAGATCGACGGCCTGCCGGGCGGTATCAAGCTGGACGCGGTAGAGGTGGCGAAGTCCGGCGTGGACATCCAGGTGAAGGGTTCGAACGTCGGCCTCGCGGGGTAGCTGGGAGCGGGGGACGGCCGGGCAGGCACCCGGGGGCGAGCAGGGCGTCCAACTGGCGAGACGGCATCGTCCGTACCGCAGATGGACCGCCGAACACACCCCGCCTTCCGGCCCACCGCCCCCCGCGCGCAACCACCTCCCCACCCCCCGATCTCACATCGCGGACGATCGCATCTCAGCATGCGACACGCCGGTGACATCCCCGGCGATCCGTCCCTACGATCGACGCTATGCAGCGACAGGCGGACCTCACGAAGCGGCGGGCAGTAGACCTGTGCCGCGTCGCCGCCATGCTCTGTCGCCCTTTCTGAGCGGGAGCGCGCGGCGTCCAGCAGCGCATCCCTCCCGCGTCCCCCCGGCGCCCTGTCCCCAGGGCCCTCGTGCGCGCGTCGTAGCAGGCCTGACCGCACACGACCGGGTACGACCGACACGTACGTACCCCTCTGCTCACGCACCACGCAGTACCCCGCCGCAACTGCCCCGGAGGAGAAACAGCATGAGCCGCAGCGACGTCCTGGTAGACGCCGACTGGGTCGAGGCCAACCTCGACAACGCCGACATCGCCATCGTCGAGGTGGACGAGGACACGTCCGCCTACGAGAAGAACCACATCCGCAACGCCATCCGGATCGACTGGACCAAGGACCTCCAGGACCCGGTCCGCCGTGACTTCATCGACCAGGAGGGCTTCGAGAAGCTCCTCTCGGCGAAGGGCATCGGCAACGACACCCTCGTGGTCCTGTACGGCGGCAACAACAACTGGTTCGCCTCGTACGCCTACTGGTACTTCAAGCTGTACGGCCACGACAGCGTCAAGCTGCTCGACGGCGGCCGCAAGAAGTGGGAGCTGGACGCCCGCGAGCTGGTGGAAGAGGTTCCCTCGCGTCCCGCCACCGACTACAAGGCCAAGCCGCAGAACAAGTCGATCCGCGCCTTCCGCGACGACGTCGTGGCGGCCATCGGCACGCAGAACCTGGTCGACGTGCGCTCGCCCGACGAGTTCAGCGGCAAGCTGCTCGCCCCTGCCCACCTCCCGCAGGAGCAGTCGCAGCGCCCGGGCCACGTCCCGTCCGCCCGCAACATCCCGTGGTCGAAGAACGCCAACGACGACGGCACGTTCAAGTCGGACGACGAGCTCAAGGAGCTCTACGCCGACGAGCAGGTCGACCTCGCCAAGGACACCATCGCGTACTGCCGCATCGGTGAGCGTTCCGCGCTCACCTGGTTCGTCCTGCACGAGCTGCTCGGTGTGGAGAACGTCAAGAACTACGACGGCTCCTGGACCGAGTACGGCAGCCTCGTCGGCGTTCCGATCGAGCTCGGCGCCAACAAGTAAGAGACCCCAGCCCAACCCGACCGGCCTTCCTTCCGGTCAGACCCTCTGAATCTGGAGAAAGACATGTGTGGAGCGAAGGCCGGCGGCCCGGACGCCTCGACGATCAAGCCCGGTGAGACCACGATCCAGGGTCAGGTGACCCGCGACGGCGAGCCGGTGGTCGGATACGTCCGCCTCCTCGACTCGACCGGCGAGTTCACCGCCGAGGTCCCGACCTCGGCGACCGGACAGTTCCGCTTCTACGCGGCCGAGGGCACCTGGACCGTCCGCGCCCTGGTCCCGGGCGGCACGGCGGACCGCACGGTCGTCGCGGAGACGGGCGGCCTCGCGGAGGTCGCGATCGCCGTCTGACGACGGGCACAGCTCGACGAAGGGCCGTGCTCCTGGGGTCACCTCAGGAGCACGGCCCTTCGCCGTGTGCGCACCTACGGATTTATCCTGGACGTATGTACGCACGTCGCCGGCACGTGTATTTCGCCATGATGGGCACCTGCATCACGCTCTTCGTCCTGGCCTGGGGAGTCGTACGCCTCTGGTCGATGCCGGTGGCGGTCGGGATGTGCGTGGTGGCGATGGTGATCCCGCCCCTGGCGGCGATCGTCGCCAACCGTCGAGGCCCGGACGACCGCTGGTGGGACGACCCGTCGGGCGACGCCAAGTCGGACGAGTGGTGGGACGAACTGGACGGCAAGAAGCGGCGGTAGCGGCAGAGGGGGTCCCCGTGGGACGTACGAGAGTGTCCGCCGTCACGGTGGACGCGCATGACGCGCACGAACTGGCCGGCTTCTTCCTCCGCCTCCTCGGCTACGAGATCCGCCGCGAGGAGCCCGACTGGGTCCTCATCGGCCCCCCGCCCGGCACGGAGGGCATCTCCCTCGCCTTCGAGACGGAACGGGCGTACGTCCCGCCGGTCTGGTTCACCCGGAACCCCGGGGACCAGCAGATGATGCTCCACCTGGACATCGAGGTCGACGACCTGGAGGGCGAGACGGCGAGGGCGGTGTCGGAAGGCGCACATCTCCACGAACACCAGCCGCAGGACGACGTACGAGTCCTGCTGGACCCGGCGGGCCACCCGTTCTGCCTGTGGACGGAAACGCACTGAACTCTCATCGCGCGGGCGGGGTCGCAGATCACGCTCCGTGCGCCGCCCGGTGGTGCCTGCGCATCAGGACGTCGGCGTCGGTCTCCGCGCTGGCGTCCGATGCCGCTTGCGCGGCCCTCCGCAGCGCGGCCACTTCGGCGCACGTCTCGCAGTCGGCCACTGGTACGGGTGGGCGGTCCAGCTCCGCGTAGCCCCAAGTGGCCCGCCCCGCACGTTCGTTGGCCGCGCGTACGCCGGCGCTGAGCCGCTGCTCGGGCGTGGCCACGCGGAGTGACGTCGGGGCCGCCTGCCACTCGCGGCCGCCGCCGACGGGGCGCAGCAGCGCGTACGGGCCGACGGTGGCCTGGTACTCGCCCACTCTGTCCGTCTCCGGGTCGTGGAGCAGCGCGCCGGGCTCGAAGGATGTCGTGGGCTCGGTTGTCATGAGACCCGTTCCTTTCATCCAACTTCTATACGGAATGCGGTGTTTGTACTACTCTGCGTATTCGGGTTCAGGGTGAGCATGGTCCATCCGCGCGGCCAAAACGCCGCTGACCGGCGGTTGTTCGGCGGCTGGAGGCGCAAGTTCCACAAATTCCACAGAAGGAGTGCGATGCCGTCGAGAAGGGTGATCACAGGGCGAAGCCAGGAGCCCAGGCGACGGTTCGCGGAGGAGCTGCGGTTACTCCGCCAGGAGCGGGGGGAGAGCCTGCGGCAGCTCGCGGAAACGCTGGGCTGGGACGCGTCGCTGTTCGGCAAGCTGGAGAGCGGGGCGACGCTGGGGAGTCCGGAGGTGGCTCAGGCGTTGGATCAGCATTATGGGACGGGCGGGTTGCTGCTCACCTTGTGGGAACTGGCGGTTGGGGACCCGACGCAGTTCAAGGAGCAGTATCGGCGGTACATGATGCTGGAGAGCGAGGCGGTGAGCCTGTGGCATTACGCCGTGAGCAGGCCGCCGGGCTTTCTCCAGACGGACGCATACGCCCGTGAGGCGCTCGCGGCAGGCGGCATCAAGGGGGAGGAGCTGGATCAGCAGGTCGAAGCGCGCGCAGGGCGACGGAAGTTGCTGGAAGGAGATGACTCTCCGCCGTTCCGCGTTGTTCTCTCCGAGGCGGTGCTGCGCACGTCACTGCGTGACTCACGTGAATGGCGGGAGCAGCTGGGGTTCCTGGCGGAGGCTGTGGATCATCCGAACATCACGCTTCATGTATTGCCGTTCAGCGCCGGTCCACACGGTCTGGTGAGCACAGACGTGATGTTTCTGCGGCTGTTGGACGGCCGTACCGTGGCCTACGCCGAGAACGACGTACGAGGTGAACTGATCGAGGAAACCAGCCGGGTTGAGCGTCTGCAACGGACATATGATGCGGTACGTGACCTGGCGCTGTCCCTGGCCGAGTCGCGGATATTCGTCCTGCGGATGTTGGAGGAAGTGCCGTGCGAGCCATCGACCTGAGCAGCGTGACATGGCGTAAGAGCAGCTACAGCAACTCGGACGGCGGCCAGTGCATCGAGGTCTCCGACGACTTCCTCAGCGCTGCCGCCTGGCGTAAGAGCAGCTACAGCAACTCAAACGGCGGCAACTGCATCGAGGTCGCCTCCAACCTCCCCGCCATCGTCCCCGTCCGGGACAGTAAGGACCCCGACCGTGGCGCCCTCCTCATCGAGGCCGGCGCCTGGTCGGTCTTCGTAGGTGGGGTCAAGGGCGGCCGGCTCTAGTAGACGAGCGCCTGCGTCCCCTCCGTCATCGCCTCCTGTACGAACACCTGCGCGCCGGCGATCCGTACGCCCTCGATGACGTCCTTCTCGGTGATGTCACGCCGGGCCGCGCACTGCGTGCACAGGGTGAGGCGCCCCGCGGCCAGCACCGAGTCGATCAGGTCGGGCAGCGGCGCCGCGTGCGGCAGCTCGAACTCGGCGGCCCGTCCGGGCAGCGCGAACCACGCCGACTCCCCGGTCAGCCACAACGACACCTCGACCCCGCTGGCCACGGCCACCGCCGCCACCGTGAACGCCTGCGAGCAGCGCTCGGGGGCGTCGGCCCCCGCGGTCACCTTGATCACGAGCTTCTTCGCCATGGCCGCATGGTAGGCCGGACGGTAGTCCGAATCGTAATCAACTCCCCTACAACTCTGTGTGTTGACCATGGGTCTCCTGTGCGCGCGGATACGGAATCCGTGCGTTGCGTTGTGTGGGGGACATCTTGGAAGTACCGCAGTTATCAGACGTACCCGCGCGTCGGCGTCGGCGCGGTGGTCGCACCGCTCTGCTGATCGCCTCGGCGGCCGTACTCGGCCTTATCGCCGGCATCTGTGCCGGTTACCTCGTACAGGCTGACCGCGAGCCCACCGCGCTGCCCCCGATCTCGCAGGACGTGCTCGCGCAGGCCGAGGGGGACGGGCCGGAGCCGTTGTCCGCGGCGCAGGACCGGCGGGTGAGGACCGACGGTGACCTGCGGAAGCTGCTGCTGAGGAAGCCGGCTGGGGCGAAGGAGTCCGACCGGCTGGAAGGCACCGACGGCTGGCTGGACATCGCCGCGTACTCCGAGGACTTCACCGAGCCAGGCGAGAAGTTCATCGACCTCGTCAACAAGGAGTTCCGCCGGGCGGCCGTCGTCGGTTGGGAGACCGGCGGCTCGCACAGAGTGGAGATCCGGCTGGTTCAGTTTCGGCAGGAGGACAGCAAGGCTGCCGCCGAGTCCAGCTCCAGCCATCAGGACTGGGCCGAAAGCGGTACCAGCACCGACAGTTGGGCCATCCCCGGCACCGGTGACGGAATGGCCTACGTCCACACCCGGCCGTACACCGAGCCCGGATACGTCACGCAGTACGCGGCCGAGGCACATGCCCGGCGCGGGGATGTCGCGATGGAGATCTGGGTCCACGACACCAAGCCGATCGCCGGGAAGACGATCCTGGATCTGGCGGAACGGCAGATGGAGCGGCTGTGAGCGACCACGAGATACAGGAGCACGACAAGCGCGAGGCCGATCCTCAAGCAGCGGAACCAGTCGCGCCGGTCGTCGTGCGGGCGGGGAAGCCGGCGCGTCGCGGGCGCGTCGCCGCCGTCACAGCCTGCGTGCTGCTGGCCGGGGCACTGGTCGCCGGGGTGGCCCACACGGTGGTGACCGTGCGGGGCGCAGACCGAGACGCGGGTGCTCCGACCTGGAAGTTCCCGCAGGTCAAGGCCGAGGAGGAGAAGGTGACCGCCCGGCCGGGGCTCGCGGGCGTGCTCGTGCCGTACAGCGGCGACAGCTGGTCCGAGGGCCCCGACCTCGCGGAGTTCGGCTCCGACGCGCAACTCGGCGGCGCCCAGGCCACCGCTCTGCGGAAGGAGGCGGTGAGCGGCCTGCCCCGAGCTCAGCGCAAGCAGTTGGAGAAGGCGATCGACCGCCAGCGCATCAAGGGCATGGCAATGCGCAGCTACTACAGCCAGGAGTCGAACGGGTACCGGAGCGACGGCATGTACTCCGTGAGCATCGTGCTCGCCCAGATGGAGAACAGGGCCGCCGTACGCGCGAGCTCGACAGCCCAGAACAGGTTCCTCGCCTCGCTGGACGTCTTCAGCGATGTCCCGAAGATCAAGGGCTACGAGAAGAACGCCGGATGCTACCGGCTGCCGGGGGACGACGAGGAAGCCCTCGACATGATGCTCTGCTCCGCCTACGTGGGCGACGTTCTGGTCACCGCCACGGCGTACGGTCCGAACCCCATGGTCACCGAGGGCGTCACGACACTGCTGCGCACTCAACTCGACCGCATCACTGAGCCGGGGGAAGCGGTATGACCGAGCAGCCGAACGTCATGGACATGGACAACCCGGGGCACGCTGAA
This sequence comes from Streptomyces sp. ME02-8801-2C, assembly GCF_033793965.1. Classification (NCBI taxonomy): domain Bacteria; kingdom Bacillati; phylum Actinomycetota; class Actinomycetes; order Kitasatosporales; family Streptomycetaceae; genus Streptomyces; species Streptomyces sp. ME02-8801-2C. The sequence continues at coordinate 65,166 of NZ_JARAXP010000008.1, forward strand.
AATGCTCCGGCCGTCGGCGAAGGACCACCCCTCGGCGCGGCACAGCCTGCCCCCGAGGCGCCGCCGGTGGGCAAGGACCGGCGGGTTCTGTCCGCCGTCCTGCGCTGGACCCTGGCTCTCGGCGTCTTCGCCGTGACCGCGACGGCGACGGCGTACGGGATCACCGGACTGGAACGTACGGACCTGCCGGGACTGGCCACCAAGTCCGACGGCCGCTGGATATTCCCCCGGCTCACCAAGCCGCCGCTGCCCTCCGGCAGCCCAGGGCCCTTCGCCGAGGGCAACGCCGTGGGCGCGCACTACGCCGATCTGCGAGCCCTCGTCGTGCCCGCGCCCGAGGGGGCGAAGGAGGACAAGGCACTGCGAGGCTCGGACGGCTGGCTGACGGCAAAGGAGTACCTGGCGGAATACCCGGTGAAGGAGGAGCGGGACGAGCTCGGGCAGAAACTCGTCGACACCGGTCTGCGGCACATCGCGGCCCGCGGCTGGACCACTCCGGACGGTACTCGGACCCGCGTCTATCTGCTCCAGTTCGATACGGCGAACGTCGTGGAGACGGAGTTCGCCAGCGACGCCGTCGCGTACACCAGCCCGCGCTACCAGGTGAAGGGTGCCACCGAAACCCTCTACGACGAGGACTTCCCCGAGGCGGCCTCCGTCGCGCAGGTCTCTCGCACGGCCTACGTCGAGGCGAAGCCGTACGGCGCCGAGCAGGACCGCCAGGCCTACCTCTCCGCGGGGGACGTCTACGCGGTGATCCTCCAGTCCAGGAAGGGCACGGCCGAGGCGGTCCCGTTCCAGCAGACGGTGGTCCTGCAGGGCCAGCTGCTCGGCTAGGCCGTCAAGGCCTCCGCCGAGGCCTCCGCCAGGTCCTTCACCAGGACCGCTGCCGGTCCGTCCCGACCTGGGCGAGAGCTCCGGGCCCCACCCGACTAGAGTGGGGCCCGGTCCCCGTACACAACCGGGCCCCGCGCCCACCCGATCGTCTCGTCCGAGGAGCACCCCGTGCTTGAGGCATTCTTCGAAGCCCTGCTTGTTCTGGTCGCCGTCGGCGTTCTCGCCTTTGCCGGTCTGACGGTCAAGAAGCTGTACCAGGGCCAGCGCTGACCACTGTCTCCAGGAATCAGCCGACCCCCGTCTCCAGGAATCACAGGAACCGTCGCTCATGATCGAGATCCCGTCCGACCTTCACAAGGACCTCGTGCCCCTCGTCTTCCTGCTCGGCAACTGGGCAGGCGCGGGTGTGCACGACTTCCCCGGGTCCGAGAAGTGCAACTTCGGGCAGGAGGTCAGCTTCACGCACGACGGACGCGACTTCCTGGAGTACCACTCCCACACGTGGGTGCTGGACGCCGAGGGCAACAAGGTCAGGCCGCTGGAGTCGGAGTCCGGCTACTGGCGGATCGACGCCGACCGCAAGGTCAAGGTCGTCATGGTCCGCCAGGACGGTGTCGTCGAGGTCTGGTACGGCGAGCTGGCCGCCAAGAAGCCGCAGATCGACATCGTGACCGACGCCGTGGCGCGGACGGCGGCCTCGGGGCCGTACAGCGGCGGCAAGCGCCTGTACGGGTACGTGAACAGCGACCTGATGTGGGTCGGCGAGAAGCAGACCCCGGACGTCGAGCTGCGCCCGTACATGTCGGCGCAGCTGAAGAAGGTCGTCACCCCGGAGGACGTCGAACGCTGGGCGAAGGCCCTGCCGGACGACATGCCGGACGACGGGATCGCGTTCTTCAAGTAGGCGTTGCTGGTTCACTTCTTCGATTGGCCCCGGCATCCCGATGCCGGGGCCAATCGCGTGCCGCGATGCGTGAAACGCAAAACCCCCGGCAGCACGTGAGTGCGGCCGGGGGTTTGAAAAGCTGTGCCCCGGGTGGCGTGCAACAGAGGCGAGCCCAGGGCGTTCGGTCTCTTTGTATCACGGTCAGTGACCGATCAGGGTGCACGAGGAGATCGCCCGGACTGGCTGCCGCGCTGTCCGTGATGGACGCCGACACTCCTACACTGGGGACTGTGGTGAGCACCGACTGGAAAAGTGATCTGCGGCAGCGCGGTTACCGGCTGACCCCGCAGCGACAGCTTGTCCTCGAAGCCGTGGACACCCTTGAGCACGCGACCCCCGACGATCTCCTCGTGGAAGTGCGGAAGACGGCCTCGGGGGTCAATATTTCCACGGTCTACAGGACCCTGGAGCTGCTGGAGGAGCTGGGGCTGGTCAGCCACGCCCATCTCGGCCACGGCGCCCCGACCTACCATCTCGCCGACCGGCATCATCACATCCATCTCGTCTGCCGCGACTGCGACAACGTGATCGAGACGGATGTGTCCGTCGCCGCGGACTTCACCGCCAAGCTTCGCGAGGACTTCGGGTTCGAGACCGACATGAAGCACTTCGCGATCTTCGGCCGCTGCAAGGACTGCTCGCTCAAGGCGCCCAGGGCCCTCAAGGAACTCAAGGGTTCAACTACCGACTCGTAGGCGTCGTCGTAGGCTTGTGTGCATGAAGAGCCCCCTGCTGTCCCTGCCCGGCGCCGTTCCCGCCGAGGGGGTGGACGAAGGCGTCGCCGCGCACTACGGCGAACTGTTCCGCGAACAGCGTGCCCTCGCCGAGGGTGTCGGCTTCGTCGACCTCTCCCACCGGGGCGTACTCACCGTCACCGGCGACGACCGGCTGAGCTGGCTGCACCTGCTGCTCACCCAGCACGTCAGCGACCTGCCCGTGGGCCAGGCCACCGAGGCGCTGGTGCTGTCCGCGCACGGTCACATCGAGCACGCGCTGTATCTCGTCGACGACGGCACGACCACCTGGGCCCATGTGGAGCCCGGAACCCAGGAGGCGCTGATCGCCTACCTGGAGTCGATGAAGTTCTTCTACCGGGTCGAAGTCGCCGACCGGACGGGCGAGTTCGCGGTCGTTCACCTGCCCGCGGGAGCCATCGCCGAGGTGCCGGCCGGTGTCGTCGTACGGGAGACGGCGTACGGGCGTGATCTGTTCCTGCCCCGCGCCGATCTGGAGTCGTACGCCGAGAAGGCCGGGCCCGCGGCGGGGCTGCTGGCGTACGAGGCGCTGCGGGTCGAGCAGCACCGGCCGCGCCTCGGCTTCGAGACCGACCACCGGACCATCCCGCACGAGCTGGGCTGGATCGGCACGGCGGTGCATCTGCAGAAGGGCTGCTACCGGGGCCAGGAGACGGTCGCCCGGGTCCAGAACCTGGGCAAGCCGCCGCGCCGGCTCGTGTTCCTGCACCTCGACGGCAGCGAGGTCCACCTGCCCCCGGCCGGCACGGAGATCCGCCTCGCGGACGACGGTCCCGACGGGCGGAAGATCGGGTTCATCACGACGTCCGTACGACACCACGAGCTGGGCCCGGTCGCGCTCGCGCTCGTGAAGCGGAACGTCGCGGTGGACGCGCGACTCGTCGCCGATACGACGGCTGCCGCACAGGAGGTCGTGGTCGAGCCGTAATTCCCGTACGCGGCGTTCACAGGGTCATGGGGTCACGGGGTCACGGCGTTCACATCTCGACGAGGACCGTGAACGGGCCGTCGTTCGTCAGGGTGACCCGCATCTGAGCGCCGAAGCGGCCCGTCGCCACCGTCGCGCCCAGGGAACGGAGTTGGGCGACCACCTCGTCCACGAGCGGCTCGGCGACGTCCCCGGGGGCGGCCGCGTTCCAGGTCGGGCGGCGGCCCTTGCGGGCGTCCCCGTACAGGGTGAACTGGCTGATGACCAGGAGTGGGGCGTCGATGTCGGAGCACGACTTCTCGTCCGCCAGCATGCGAATCGACCATAGTTTGCGGGCCAGTTGGGCCGCCTTCTCCTTCGTGTCCTCGTGCGTGACCCCGACGAGGACACACAGGCCCTCGCCCGTGATCTCTCCGGTCACCTCGCCGTCCACGACGACACTCGCGCCGTCCACTCGCTGCACCACCGCTCGCATACGCCCATCATGCCGTGCCGTCCGAGCAGGGATTCTTTTTGATCCTCAAAGACCATGTCTGGGGCCGTTCGGGGGGACTCGGTTACATAGCGGCCACTTGGGGTGGGACGATGCTTCCATTCGCCTGTCGAGGGGACATAGAGGCACATGAGCACACTGAGTACCGGGCGGCTTCACACGGCCGCCCGGCCGCCCGAACAGCGCAACACGGGCCCGGCCACTCCGGTCACATCGATCAGTTCGCTGCTGGCTCCCGTGCCGCCCGGCCACGAGCTCGCCGTGCTGCGCCTGTCCGAGCTGCGCGTGCTGCGCCGGGTCGCCCAGCGCGACGAGGCGGACCTCAGTTACGTACGGCGGCTGCTGCAGGGGCGCATCGACATCCTGCGGGCGGAGCTGGCGCGGCGCGGGCCCACGTCCGCGGTCGCGGTGGGGGAGGGGCCGGTCGTCGAGCGGCTGTCGGAGATCCTGACGGACGCGCCGGCCCGGCACCGGTCGTCGGCACGCCACGTGACGCTGGGCACGCCGCACAGCGAGGAGTACGGGCAGATGGCGGCAGAGATGCTCGCGGAGGTCGAGCTGTCGGACCTGGACGCGCGTACGGATGTGGAGCTGACGGCGGCGATGGGGCGCCTGGTGCGGTACGAGCAGCAGGTCTCGCTGCGGCGACAGGGATTGCAGCGGACGGCGGACGACTGCAGCGCGGAGATCACGCGGCGGTACCGGGAGGGCGAGGCGCAGGTGGAGGATCTGCTGATCTGAGGGGCGAGGAAAAGCCCGCGACACCTCGCCCACCACCCCCCTAGCCTGACCCCATGACCCCCCGCGCCGACATCGCCATACGTACTGTCACCGAGGACGGACTCCGGGAGTGGACCAGGGCCCTGAGCACCGGGTTTCTTCGGTCGCCCGAGGTCACCGACGTCGAGCTGGAGGCCCGCCGCGGGGGATTCCTGCCGGGCCGGAGCCTCGGCGCGTACGACGGCGAGCGCTGCGTCGCCACCTTCCGCTCGTTCCCCCAGGAACTGAGCGTCGGCGCCGGCACGACCGTCCCCGCCGACGCGATCTCGAACGTCACCGTGTCCCCCACCCACCGCCGCCGAGGCATCCTCACCCGCATGATGACCCAGGACCTCGCCGCCGCGAAGGAACGCGGGGACGTCGTCGCCACGCTGATCGCCGCCGAGTACCGGATCTACGGGCGGTACGGCTTCGGGCCCGCCACCTGGGCCTCCGAGTGGACGATCGACGTACCGCGCGCGGGCCTCGACCCCCGCTGGGCGGGTCCTGCGGACGGCGGCCGTATCGACCTCGTGGACGCGGCGGACGTACGCAAGCTGGGACCCGACCTGCACGCGCGGCTCGCACGGCGGCAGCCGGGTGCCGTCAGCCGTGACGAGCGCTGGTGGCAGGTCAACACCGGGCTGGTGCGGTTCGGGGAGTCGTGGGACGAGCCCTTCTACGCCGTCTACCGTTCCGCGGAGGGCGAGGTCGAGGGGCTGGTCTCGTACGAGGCCGACGACAAGTGGGACGCCAAGCAGCCGCAGGACACCGCCGACGTGAACTGGCTGATCGCCACGACGCCGGCCGCCGAGCGCGCCCTGTGGGAGTACCTCTGCTCGATCGACTGGATCACCAAGGTCAAGACCGGCTGGCGCGCCCCGGACGACCTGCTCCCCTTCTTCCTGCCGGACCCGCGCGCGGCCAGGATCGCCACGCACGCGGACTGGCTGTGGGTGCGGATCCTGGATGTCGTACGGGCTCTGGAGGCGCGTCCCTACGACGTCACGGCGGTCGGCGGCTGCCGTGGTCTTGTCCTGGAGGTCGTCGACGAGGCCGGGTTCGCCGGGGGGCGGTATCGGCTCGAGGTGTCAGAGGAAGGCGTCGGGTCCTGCACGGCCGGTGTCCGTGAGGCCGCTGACATCACCCTGGATGTAAGGGAGTTGGCGGCGCTGTGGCTCGGCGACGAGTCGGCGGTGCGGCTGGCGGCGCTGGGGAAGGTGCGGGAGGAACGAGCGGGCGCCGCCCGTACGGCCGACGCCCTGCTGCGTACGTCCAGGCGGCCTTGGTGCCCGGACATCTTCTGATGCGCTGGTGATTCGCTTTTGATCCGACCTCCTTTCCGGTCGTGGTGGTGGCCGGCGAGCTCCAGGCTCCCCTCCGGAGAAGAGTTCGCCGCCAACCACTTAAAGGTTTCACCATGTTGTTGAAGTTGGTCGCCAACTTCACTGTTCTTATCTCCACTTGGAGGCGTCTCATAACCACCTTCACTTGAACTCCACATAGATGGCGGGAAGTTGTAGGGTTCGGCTGTGGAGCCCCAGAGGTCACACCAGGCGGTGGCCGACGCCCTGCGCACCCGGATCAGGTCCGGTGAGCTGCGGCCGGGCCAGCGCATGCCCACCCAGGCCAGGCTGGCCCAGGAGTTCGGCGTCGAACGGGGTGCCGTGCGCAAGGCGCTGCGCATCCTGCACACCGAGCGGCTGCTGATCAACGTCAGCAAGGGCAGCCCGGCGACGGTCGCGCCCGATCCAGGGCCCGCGCCGACCGGCCCCGCCGCCCCGCCGCTGCCCACCACCGTCGCCCTCGCGCCGCGTATCGAGGCGGCCTTCGCGGCGCCCCACGTGAAGATCGACGCCCTGTGTCTGACGTCCGTGTCGCTCACCCTCGCCATCGGGGAGCCGCTGCGGCACATTCACGCCGGACGGCTGAATCCGGCCAGGATCGACGTCCGGGTGCTGCTGCCGAGCCGTGACATCGACCTCGCGTTCCCCTCGCCGGTGGAGTCGGCGGACGGCTCTCCCGCCGGGGCCTCGGCCACCGGCCGGCTGCAACGCCGCTGGCTGGCCCAGCGCAACGCCCAGGGCCAGGTGCTCCGGCACAATCTGCGTGCCCTGCGTACGTCCCACGGCATCGACGTACGGGTGACGTTCCGGGCCCTGCCGTTCACTCCGCCGGTGAAGCTGTACCTGCTCAACGAGGCGGAGGCGCTCTTCGCGTACTACACGCTGAAGAGGCGCGAGGCGGAGATCGACCACGAGCAGGTGGCGATGTACGACGCCGAGGGCGTCCGGTCGATGCTGTTCGCGTTCGAGCGGGGTGCCGGGCTGCGCGACACGACGTTCGTCGAGCAGTCGCGGCTGTGGTTCAACGCACTGTGGGAGACGATCAGTTCGGATCTGGTGCTGACCGGCTGATGTCTCCCACGGCTGGTCGCCGCCGTCATCGTCACAGGGTGGGGCCCGTGACCAGCAGGGCGAGTACGACCGCTCCGATGGAGCTGATGGTCGCGTTCCTGGCCTTGATGCCTATGGTGAGCAGCAGCAGTCCGACAACCCCGGAGGTTCCGTACTGCCAGCTGATGAACTGCTGGAAGCCGCTGATGAAGACGGCGGCGAGGAGTGCGATGGCGGGCATGGTGGTTCCTCCTTCAGGCTTTCGGGCTGCAGGCTCAGATTCAGTGACTACATGGCCGGTCAAGATGTTTGCCAACTTCGCTCAGTTGGCACCAACTCTGAGTAGGTTGTCCCCACTTGGCCACTACTCATAAACAACTTTCAAACAACTCCCCAAAGATGGATCGGAGTTGTAGCGTTTGGTTGTGACCCAGGAGAACGTGGCAGTGAACGGCAGCAGAAGACGGTCGCCCCAGGAGATCGCCGCCGCCCTGCGGGACCGCATCCGCACCGGCGACCTCAGGCCCGGCGACCGCCTGCCCACCCAGGCCGAGCTGTCCGAGGAGTTCGGCGTCGAGCGGGGTGCCGTACGGGAGGCGCTGCGCATCCTGCACGCCGAGCGGCTGTTGACCAACGTCAGCAAGGGCAGCCCGCCGCGCGTCGCGGAAGTGACCCCGCCCCGGGAGGGGCCCCAGCCGACGTTGGTGGGGCTGGCGCCGCGTCTGACGGACGCGTTCTCCGCGCCGCACGTCCGTGTCGACGCGGCCTGCCTCACCGCGGAGAGCCTGATGCTGGCGGTCGGTGAGCCGGTGCGGCTGATCCACGAGGGCCGTATCCGTCCCAAGTCGATCGACGTACGCATCCTGCTGCCGTCCCGGGACATCACGCTGGCCTTCCCGGTGCCTGTCGAGGGGCGCGGTGACGACGACCTGGTCCACCAGCGCTGGCTGGCCCAGCGCAACGCCCAGGGACATGTGCTCCGGCACAATCTGCTGGCCCTGCGCTCGTCCCACGGCATCGACGTACACGTGACGTTCCGCGCGCTGCCGTTCACCCCGCCGGTGAAGCTGTACCTGCTCAACGGGACGGAGGCGCTGATGGCGTACTACATGATCGCCCGCCGGGAGGAGCAGGCGGAGAGCGGAGCGCCACTGGACATGTACGACGCCCTGGGGAGGGAGTCGCTCCTCTTCTCGTTCGAGAAGGGTGCCGGGGAACGGGACACGGCGTTCGTCGAGCAATCCCAGAAGTGGTTCGACGCCCTCTGGGAAACCATCACGACGGACCTGACACTCTCCTAGTGACCTCTGATACGACACAGACCGAACTGGCGTCCGCCGTGACCGAGCCCGTGATCGACTCCGCGACCGAGGACCTGAGGGAACGGATCGCCCGAGCGCGTGTCGTGCTCTGGGACTTCGACGGGCCGATCTGCCGGCTGTTCGCGGGGCACTCGGCGGAACAGGTGGCCATCGAGCTGGTGGTCTGGCTCGAGCGGCAGGGGTTGCACGGCCTCCTCACGGTGGCCGAACGGGAATCCCCCGACCCGCATGTCGTCCTTCGCGCCGTCAACCTGCGCCACCCCGGCAGCGACCTGGTGGAGGAGCTGGAGGAACGTCTCACTCAGGAGGAACTGCGGGCGGTGCCCAGGGCGATGCCCACGGCGTACGCAGACGTTCTGATACAGACCTGGCAGGCGGTCGGCGCCCGCCTCGCGATCACCACGAACAACTCCGCGAGAACGGTGCGCAGTTATCTCCAGGAGCGCAAGGTGACGAGGTGCTTCTCCCCGCACATCTATGGCCGTACCCAGAACCTCCATCTGCTCAAGCCGGACCCGTACTGCCTCAACCTCGCCCTGGAGAGGATGGGCGCGGCTCCGTCGACCGCCCTGATGATCGGCGACAGCCCGGCGGACTACAGGGCGGCGTGCCGGGCCGGAGTGCCATTCCTGGGCTACGCGCGTAACGAGCGCAAGGAGAAGGAACTCAGAGCCGTGGGCGCACAGACGATCGTGGATTCGTTCGAGCCGGTACTGGGTGTGGTCCGTGGCCTGTCGGGAACAGGTCAGGCCTGAATCATCAACAGGGTGAACACCATCGCCGCACCGACGGCCAGCCCGGTGTGGCGGGCGCGCACGCCCACGGCGACCGCGGCGATGAGCAGCAGGCCCAGCACTCCGAGTTCCTGCTGGGCCAGTCGTCCCAGGAGGAACTCGCAGAGCGCTCGGGCCGCTTGGAGCATGAGCATGTCCCCCACCCACCCCTTCCACTGTGCGAAAAGCATTCAACTGGCCGTCCAATTTGACTGGTTGGCCTGAGAGTGGTCTGCCCGGCCTGATTGATCCCTTAACCGGCCTGATAGTTGATGGTTCAGTTGACTGGAATCTGTTTGGTTGTGGACCGGGAGCGGTACGGTCGAAGTGTGGAAAATGAGGAAGGGCGGCAGGCCGCCGACGGGGGCGGCAGGGCGTTCGACCGGGTGGCCGACGCCCTGCGGCACCGGATCGCGGAGGGGGTGTACCCCCTGCGCTCCCAGCTGCCCCCACAGCGAGCGCTCGCCGACGAGTTCGCGGTGTCCCGGGACACCGTGCAGCGTGTGTTGAGGGAGCTGCGCAACGAGGGCTGGATCGAGTCCCGGCAGGGCAGCGGATCCCGGGTCGTCAAGGCGCGGGCGGTGCGATCCTCGACCGTCCCGGCCGCCGCGTCGCCTCTGACGGTGACCCTGGGCCCGCTCATCAGCGAAGCCTTCGAACAGCCCGAGGTCGACCTGGACGTCTACGCCCTGACGTCGGAGTCACTGGCCACACACATCCAGCTCCAGCTGGAACGGATCAGAGCCGGCCTGATCAGGCCCTCGCGCATCACCCTGCGCCTGCTCCTGCCCACCGAGGAGGTCGACCTGCCCTATCTGCGGGGGGCCGACCCCAAGGACACTCCGCGGCTGAGGAGGCGTCTCGTCGACCTCACGCTCCGGCATGTGGAGGCCTCGTGGCGAACTCTGCGAGAACTGCGCGCCGAAGGGCTGGTGCCGGTGGCCGAGTTCCATGTCCGCAGCGTGCCGATCGCCCCGACCTGGAAGCTGTACCTCATCAACGGGGTCGAGGCGCTGCACGGCCTGTACGTCCCGATACGGCGGCCGGTCGTCCTGGACAGCGGTGACGAGATCCAGGCGCTCGACGTGTTGGGCCTCGGAGCCCCGCTGACCCGCTTCGTCCGGGACGCCGACCCGAACTCGCGGGGGTCGCTCTTCGTCGAGGGCGCACAGGGCTGGTTCGACGCCACATGGGATCAACTGGGCCTGGAGCAGGGCTGGAGTTCCGTCCGGTAGCATGCCCGCACCAAGTGAGCAACCGCTCCCGTCCTTGCGTATGAGAAGGCGAACACGCCTGCCTCGGACGATCTGATGCAGATGAGTGGCAAACCCACTCGTTGTGGCCAATGAGCCCGGGCTCCGGTCGTGCTGGACGCACCCTGTGCATAGCGTTTGCCCAGCTGTGCGTTCTCTTCTCCACCTCGCGCGAGCAATCAGGAGCGGCCAGTGGGCGCACCCCCTGTTCCCCGGCCCCCCCGGCGGGAACGGTCCACCGGCGCGCGGCCCGACGTCGTGTCCGCGTTCGTGCGGCAGGCCCCGGAGCTGGGAGTGGAGCGCGGTGGGCACCACAACCGCAACCATGTTCTCCCGCTGCCCGAGACCGTGGCGCGTGTGGTCCCCGGCGAGGCGGGTTCGCCGGTACTCGTGCGGGTCCGCCGGGCGGACGCGCTGCCCGTGGTGATCCGGACCTGGGAGCGTGAGTCGGCGATCCTGCACGCCGTCCAAGGAGTCGTGCCCCGGGCGCCGAAGTGTCTCGTCTCCCGCCCCGGCTTTGCGATCCACAGCTATGTGGACGGCGTACCGCTCTCCGAGGTGTCCGAGAACGGCAAGCCGGTCGGCGCTCCGGTGGTCAAGGCGCTCGCGGAACTGATGTCCCAGGTGTCCCAGGTCCGCAAGGAGTCGTTGCCGAGCAGTCTCCCGCGCAACGAGAAGGACGGCCAGAGCTTCCTGCGGATGCTCGCGCACCGTGCTGATCGTGACATCCGGCAGTCCAATTGGGCTGTCTACGGCGGGCTGTTCGTCGCCCTGGGGGTTCCGGCGGACGCGCTGACCCGGCTGGCCCAGCGGGTGCCCGTGATGGCCCGCCGGCCCTACAGCCTGCTGCACGCGGACCTGCACCGGGACAACGTGATCGTCACCTGCCACAACGATCCTTCTTCCCTGGCCTCCGTCGACTGGGAGCTGGCCACCTACGGTGACCCCCTGCACGACCTCGCCATCCACCTCGTACGCATGAAGTACCCGGACTTCCAGTGGGACGAGGTGGTGGGCGCCTGGGCCGAGGCGATGCAGGCGACCAGGCCCGGTGCCGTCAACGGTCTGGAGCGGGACCTGCCGCGCTATGTGGCCTTCGAGCGGGCACAGTCCGTGTTTCCCGACGTCATGCGGGCAGCGCGCTCACTGGAAAAAACGTTCGACCAGGAGTCCCTCGCCGAGGCCACGTCCGCGGTGAGCGCGGCGCTCGAAGAGGCGGCCGAGCCGCTGGGACTGGCCGATGTGCCGAGCGTGGCGGCGATCGAACAGGTCCTGTACCGCTGGCAGATGTCGTCGTCCCGGGAGGGTGACGGCGAGGGGGAGGGTGAGGGCGGCGGGGGGCGTCCGTCCATCTGCTGGACACCGGACAGGCGGGTCCCGGAGCGCCCCGAGTTTCCGCACGCCGCTGTGCGCCGCGCGCTGCTCGCCGAGGGTGCGGCACCGGCCGACCGGGTGTTCAAGGGGACCGCGCACCTCAACTCGGTGGTCCGGGTCGAGGGTGTCGACTTTCCCGTGGTGGTCCGGCGGGAGGTGGCGGCGAAGGCCAGTCGGCTCGAGCCGAGCTTCCTGAGCGAGCACGCAGTGCTCCAGGCCATCGAGAAGTCGGGCGCCCAGGTGGCGGCGCCACGGGTTCTCGCCCTGGGCACCAGCTATCGCGGGGAGAGCTTCGCCGTCCACACGTATGCCGGCCGACGGGACCTCGAACAGGCCCCCGGCCATCCGGTGGGCGGCCTGCTTCCGCACGAGGCGGACGCGCTCGTCGACCAGCTCGCCGCCCTGACAGGGGTCGACTACAAGGGACTCGACCCGATGGCGGGCGGGGGGCACTTCTACCCCTGGCTGAGCGAGCAACTCGTCGTCCTCGTGGGCTCGTTGCCGCGCGAGTCGCAGCAACTGGCCAGGCTCCTCGGTCTGCCCGACGCCGACCGGCTCAGGGAGATCCTGGGCCGACACGTGGTCAGCCACCGTGAACCTTCCTTGCTGCACGGCGACTTGAACCCCTGGAACCTCGTACGCCGGGACGACCGGATGGCGCTGACCATCATCGACTGGGAGATGGCGGTGGTCGGCGACCCGCTCTACGACCTGGTCCGCCACATGCACCTCACGCCGACCCGCTCGGAGATCCGCGAGCGCATGTTCAGCAGATGGTCGCGGACGCTGACCCCCGAGTACACCGACAACTGGCAACGGGACTGGCGCGTGTACCGGGACATCGAGATCGTACGATCCGCCTACATCGACCTGGACCGGCTGGTCACCGGCGCGGGACTGGACGCCCCCAACGTCCGCCGGGCGGTCGAGTCGTACGCGATGACGCTGGCCTCGGCCACGGCCGCGCTCGGCCTGCCGACCCGTTCCCCGGAGAATCCGTACCTGGCGCGGGCGTTGGCGTAGCGGGACGGCGGTGCGGGCGCACGGGTCGCGGCAGTGCGTACCCTCGCCCCATGGCAGGAACAGGGCTGCGCGAGCGCAAGAAGCAGCAGACATACCAGAACGTGTCCGACGTCGCGATCCGGCTCTTCCTCGAGAAGGGCTTCGACGCGGTGTCCGTCGCGGAGATCGCCGCCGCCGCCGGGATCTCCAAGCCGACGCTGTTCCGGTACTTCCCGGCCAAGGAGGACCTCGTCCTGTACCGCTTCGCGGATCACGAGGACGAGGCGGCGCGGGTGGTGCGGGCGGCCGGTGCGGGGGTGTCGCCGGTCGAGGCGCTGCGGCGGCACTTCCTCGACGGGCTGAGCCGCGAGGACCCGGTCACCGGCCTCAACGGCGCCCCCGGGGTGCTCGCCTTCCACCGGCTGCTCTACGGCACCCCCTCGCTGGTCGCACGGGCGTACGAGTACCAGCAGCGCTCGGAGGCCGTACTCGCCGTCGCCCTCGGTGACACCCTGGCGGCCCGGCTCGCGGCCGGCCAGATCATCGCCGTACTGCGGATCCTCGCGCAGGAGAACTGGCGGCGGATCGCGGCGGGGGAGGCGGTGGAGGCGGTCCGGGGCGATGCGGTCGCGGCGGCGGAGGAGGCGTTCCGGCAGCTGGAGGCCGGGTTGCCCTGGCTTCGGTCGGGTGGCGTGAGTAACGCTACCGGGTAAAATATGTAACTCGGTTACGTTTTCCGGGTAGGCTACGGCAATGACGTCACCGCTCCGCGATTCCCTGCGCCGTGAGCGCGCCCATCACGACATCTGCCGCGCCGCCCTCGCCGCGATGATCGACGGCGCCCGGGAACACGTCGTCACCGGCGAGGACGTCTCCGCCTCCGGGGCCGACGCGGAAGTGCTCGGGTACCAGTTGCGCAGCAAGGCGAAGGCGCTGGGTGAACTGCCCGAAGGGCCCCTGTTCTTCGGCCGGTTGGACTTCGACGGCGGCGACCGGGGCGGCGAGCACCGCGGCGAGAGCTATCACATCGGGCGCCTGCGGATCAGCGAGCACCCGACCCGCCCGCCCCTCGTCGTGGACTGGCGGGCCCCCGTCTCCCGGGCCTTCTACCAGGCGAGCGCACGCGACCCGCAGGGCGTGGCGGTACGGCGCCGGTTCGGTTGGGCACCCGGCAGCAGGGGCGACTCCGCCGACCTGACCGGCCTGGAGGACGAGCACCTGGACGAGGACTCGGGGGAAAGGGGCGTGGAGGAAGGGGGCGCGGGGGAAGGGGGCGCGGGAGAGGGGGAGTTGGCGGGTCTGGCAGGCGGCGCGGACGGGCTGGTCGCCCGGGAGATCGCGCGGCCCCGGGTCGGGCCCATGCGGGACATCGCGGCGACGATCCAGCCCGAACAGGACGACCTCGTACGGGCGGGCCTCGGTGTCTCCGTGTGCGTGCAGGGCGCCCCCGGCACCGGAAAGACGGCCGTAGGGCTGCACCGGGCCGCCTACCTCCTCTACACGCACCCCGGGCGCGTCCAGCGCGGCGGCCTGTTGATCCTCGGCCCCAACCGCACGTTCCTCTCGTACATCTCCGAGGTCCTGCCCGCCCTCGGCGAGACGGGCGTGAGGCAGTCGACGGTCTCGGACGAGATCGCGGGCCATCCGGTGCGCGGGGAGGACGACGAACGGGCCGCCGTCGTGAAGCACGACGCGCGGATGGCGGAGGTGCTGCGCCGGGCACTGTACGCACGCGTGCGGGTCGAGGGGTACGCCAACTCCCTTGAGGTGCCCGACGGTTCGTACCGCTGGCGGATCTCCGCGGCGGAACTGGCGCGGATCGTGGCCGGCGTACGGGCGGAGGAGCCGCCGTACGCCGTGGGGCGTGAGCGCGTACGGACGCGGGTCGTGAACCGTATCCAGCGGGAGGCGGAACGGCGGGCCGGCCCGCAGCCGAACGCCTGGGTACGGCGGATCGAGCGGGCGCGGCCGGTCGGGGCGTACGTCGAGGCGGTGTGGCCGCGGGTGCGTCCGGAGGAGGTGGTGGCCGAACTCCTGTCAGACGCCGGGGCGTTGGCGCGGGCGGCCGAGGGACTCCTGGCGGCGGACGAGCAGCGGGCGGTGTGCTGGGCGCGTCCGCCGAGATCGTGGAAGTCGGCGCGCTGGTCGGCCGCCGATCTGGCCCTCCTCGACGAGGTCGCCGGGCTGATCGAGCACCCCGAGGGATACGGCCATGTCGTGATCGACGAGGCCCAGGACCTCTCCCCGATGGAGTGCCGGGCCATCGCGCGCCGGGTGCCGTACGGCTCGGTGACGGTCCTGGGCGACCTGGCCCAGGGCACCACGCCGTGGGCGGCACGGGAATGGGGGCCCTTGCTGGGCCACCTGGGCAAACCGGACGCCACGGTGATCCCGCTGACGGTCGGGTTCCGGGTGCCGAAGACGGTGGTCGCCTTCGCCAACCGACTGCTGGCCCGCCTGGACGTAGCGGTGCCGCCGGCCCGATCCCTGCGGGGCGACGGGGAGTTGAGGGTCGTGGCGGCGACCGACATCGCCGGTGAGGTGCTGGCGGCGGTACGCCGGGCGCTGGCCGGGGAGGGGTCGGTGGGGGTCGTCGCGGCGGACGGGGAGGTGGCGGCCGTACGGGAGGCGCTGGATGCTGCGGGGGTGACGGTGAGCGGAGGACGGGTCGCGGTGATGCCGGCGACGGCGGTGAAGGGGCTGGAGTGGGACCACGTGGTCGTGGTGGAACCGGCGGCGATCGTGGAGGGCGAGGGCGCGACAGGGCGCGGTCTGCACCGGCTGTACGTGGTGCTGACCCGGGCGGTGTCCCGGCTGGAGGTCGTGCATGGGAGGGCGTTGCCGTTCTGAACGTCCCTCTCGTGTTTCTGGATGTCGACGGGCCGCTGATCCCGTTCGGCGGCACACCGGAGCAGTATCCGGACGGCTACCCGACGTACCGGCCGGCCCGCCCGCTGCCACTCCCGGCGGGGGAGACCAACCCCCTCCTGCCCCGGATCAACCCCGCCCTCGGCCCTCGACTGGCCACGTCGGCCTGCGAGTTGGTGTGGGCGACGACGTGGATGGACGAGGCGAACGTGACCGTCTCCCCGTGGCTGGGCCTGCCCGCCCTGCCGGTGGTGAACTGGCCGGACCCGGACGCGGATGACCCGCCTGGCGGCCCCGGTGGACTTGCCAGCTCCGCTGCGCCTGGCGGCCCATGCGGCCCTGGCGGCCCTGGCGGCCCATGCGGCCCTGGCGGCCCGAGCGCGCCCGGCTGTTCTGGCGGACCCGGAGGACCCGGCGGACCCGGAGGACCCGGAGGACATGGCGGACCCGGCGGACCCGGCGGACCCGGCGGACATGGCGGGCTCAGCGTGTCTGGCGGGGCAAGCACGTTTGGCGGCCCATGCGGCCCTGGCGGCCCGAGCGCGCCCGGCTGTTCTGGCGGACCCGGAGGACCCGGAGGACCCGGAGGACATGGCGGGCTCAGCGTGTCTGGCGGGGCAAGCATGTTTGGCGGCCCATGCGGCCCATGCGGCCCATGCGGCCCATGCGGCCCATGCGGCCCATGCGGCCCATGCGGCCCATGCGGCCCATGCGGCCCATGCGGCCCATGCGGCCCTGGCGGCTCGAGCGCGCCTGGCGGGCCGAGCGCGCCTTGCTGCCCTGGCGGGCCCGCCGCGTCTGGCGGGTCCAGCGCGCCGGGCGTGCCGGGCGGACCCAGCGCGCCCGCCAGGCCCACCGCGCCCAACGTGCACTGGAAGACCCGCCCGCTCGTCGATTTCGCCGCCGGGCGGGACTTCGTGTGGCTCGACGACGAGGTGACCGATGCCGACCGGCGGTGGGTGGCCCAACACCACCCCGGCCGCGCCCTGTTGCATCGCGTCGACCCACGACACGGCCTGCGGGATGCGGACTTCGCGGTCGTCGAGGAGTGGCTCCGAGAGTTGTGAGGGCGGCGGGCGCGATTCGCGAAGCCCCCCGGGTCGCTGCCGGGGCGACGGCCCCCGGCCCCTCCCCTCCCCGCCGGGCCGGCCGGAGCGCGAGCCCGGCACGCTCGGCCTCGGACCGCGCGCCGGAGCTGACCGGGATGCCCAGCCATCCGGCCGAGGCGGGTGGTGCGGTCGGGCAAGCAGCAGGGCCCAGTCCTGCTTGCCCCCGACTCAGGCCCCCACGTACCCCGCCAAGTGCTCCCCCGTGAGCGTGCTGCGGGATGCCACCAGGTCTGCCGGGGTGCCCTCGAAGACGATGCGGCCGCCGTCGTGGCCCGCGCCGGGGCCCAGGTCGATGATCCAGTCCGCGTGGGCCATGACCGCCTGGTGGTGCTCGACGACGATGACCGACTTGCCGGAGTCCACGATCCGGTCGAGCAGGCCGAGCAGGTGTTCGACGTCGGCGAGGTGGAGGCCGGTCGTCGGCTCGTCGAGGACATACACGCCACCCTTCTCCCCCATGTGCGTGGCCAGCTTGAGACGCTGACGTTCGCCGCCGGACAGGGTGGTGAGGGGCTGGCCGAGGCTGAGGTAGCCGAGGCCGACGTCGGCGAGCCGGTCCAGGACGCGGTGCGCGGCCGGCGTACGCGCCTCGCCCGCGCCGAAGAACTCCTCCGCCTCCGTCACCGACATCGCGAGCACCTCCGCGATGTCCCGGCCGCCGAGACGGTACTCGAGCACCGCCGCCTGGAACCGCTTCCCCTCACAGTCCTCGCAGGTCGTGGCCACCCCGGCCATCATCGCCAGGTCGGTGTAGATGACCCCGGCGCCGTTGCAGGTGGGGCACGCGCCCTCGGAGTTGGCGCTGAAGAGGGCCGGCTTGACCCCGTTGGCCTTGGCGAACGCCGTACGGATCGGGTCGAGCAGCCCGGTGTACGTCGCCGGATTGCTGCGCCGGGAGCCACGGATCGGCGTCTGGTCGACCGCCACCACACCCTCGCCGACGGCACCCCGCGTCTCGACCAGCGACCCGTGGATGAGCGAGCTCTTGCCCGACCCGGCGACCCCGGTCACCACGCACAGCACCCCGAGCGGGATGTCCACGTCGACGCCCTGGAGGTTGTGCTTCGTCGCGCCGCGGATGGGCAGCGTGCCGGTGGGCCTGCGCAGCGACTCCGCCGCCTTCAGCGCGGAACGGTCGTCGAAGTGGCGGCCGGTGACCGTACCGCCGGTCCGCAGCCCCTCCACGGTCCCCTCGAAACAGACGGTGCCGCCCTCCGTACCCGCGCCGGGACCCAGGTCGACGACGTGGTCCGCGATCGCGATCACCTCGGGCTTGTGCTCCACCACGAGCACGGTGTTGCCCTTGTCGCGCAGCCGCAGCAGCAGGTCGTTCATGCGCTGGATGTCGTGCGGGTGCAGGCCGATCGTCGGTTCGTCGAACACGTACGTGATGTCGGTGAGGGCGGAACCGAGATGGCGGATCATCTTCACGCGCTGCGCCTCGCCGCCCGACAGGGTGCCCGAGGCGCGGTCGAGCGCGAGATAACCGAGGCCGATCTCCACGAACGAGTCCAGCGTGTGCTGGAGCGCGGTGAGCAGCGGCGCGACCGAGGGTTCGTCGAGGTCGCGGACCCACTCCGCCAGGTCCCGGATCTCCATCGCGCAGGCGTCGGCGATGCTGATCTTTCCGATCCTCGACGACCTGGCCCCCTCGCTGAGCCGGCTGCCCTCGCACTCGGGACAGGTGGTGAAGGTGACCGCCCGTTCCACGAACGCCCGGATGTGCGGCTGCAGCGCCTCCTTGTCCTTGGACAGGAAAGACTTCTGGATCTTGGGGATCAGGCCCTCGTAGGTGAGGTTGACGCCGTTGACCTTGACTTTCGTCGGCTCGCCGTAGAGGAAGTCGTGCATCTCCTTCTTGGTGAACCGGCGGATCGGCTTGTTCGGGTCGAGGAAGCCGGACTGGGCGTAGAGCCCCACCGTCCACTGGCTGTCCGACTTCCACCCCGGGATGGTGAACGCGCCCTCCGCGATCGACTTGGAGTCGTCGTACAGCTGTGTGAGGTCGATGTCGGAGACCGCGCCCCGGCCCTCGCAGCGCGTGCACATACCGCCGGTGCGGTTGTAGGTCGCCTTCACCGCCTTCTTGTTGCCGACCGCGATCGCCCCGCTGCTGCGGACGGACGCGGTGTTGAAGGAGTACGCGCTGGGCGGCCCGATGTGCGGATCCCCCAGCCGGCTGAAGAGGATGCGCAGCATCGCGTTGGCGTCGGTGGCGGTGCCGACCGTGGAGCGCGGGTCGGCGCCCAGCCGCTGCTGGTCGACGATTATCGCGGTCGTCAGCCCCTCGAGCACGTCGACCTCGGGGCGCGCCAGCGTCGGCATGAACCCCTGGACGAACGCGCTGTACGTCTCGTTGATCAGCCGCTGCGACTCCGCGGCGATCGTGTCGAACACCAGCGAGCTCTTGCCCGAACCGGAGACCCCGGTGAACACCGTCAGCCGACGCTTCGGCAGCTCGATACTGACGTCCTTGAGGTTGTTCTCGCGCGCACCGTACACACGGATCAGATCGTGACTGTCGGCACCGTGCGCCGCGTCGGCCGCCTGCGAGTCCGTCCTCGTGGTCCTGCTCATCGGGTCTCCGTCTCGTCCGTCTCGTCCGGTTTTCCTACTGGTGCTGGTGGTGCTCGGCGGGGTGTGAGGTGACCCCTAACCCTTCGGCTTCTGCGAGATCCGCACCAGGTTGCCCGAGGGGTCGCGGAACGCGCAGTCGCGCGGGCCCCACGCCTGGTCCATGGGCTCCTGGAGCACCTCGGCGCCGGAGGCCCGTACCTTCTCGAACAGGGCGTCGAGGTCGTCGGTACGGAAGACGAACATGGGCATGACGCCCTTGGTGAGCAGTTCCTGCAGGGCGTCCCCGTCGGCCTGGGAGCGGCCCGCGTGCGGCTGGGAGAGTACGAGTTCGAGGTCCGGTTGCGCGGAGCTGCCGAGGGTGACCCAGCGGTGTTCGCCGGATGCGACGTCGTTGCGGACCTCGAAGCCGAGGGCGTCACGGTAGAAGCCGAGCGCCTCGTCGGGGTCGTTGACTGTGATGTGGCAGTACTGCAGTGCGATGTCCATGCCGACCACGCTAGGCGGCGGCCGTACGGCCCGCTTCTCGAATCCTGCTCGGTACGTTTTTGATGTCCGCGGGGGCGGCGGGCTTGCCGGTGCTTGGCGCGTCCGTGGCAACCGGCGCCTCCGTAACCGGCCCGTCTGCGGTCGGCGGGTTTCTGCTCGGCCGGGTCTGTACCTTCGCCACACAGGCCGGCATCGCCGTCACCGCCTCGTGCTCCCGGCTCCGATACGCGCTCGGCGTCTCGCCGACGATCTCGGTGAACCGCGAGCTGAACGAGCCCAGCGAGGTACATCCGACGGTCATGCACGCGTCGGTGACACTCATCCCGGCGCGGAGCAGCGTCATCGCCCGCTCGATCCGCCGGGTCATGAGATAGCTGTACGGCGTCTCGCCGTAGGCGGCCCGGAACCGCCGCGAGAAGTGCGCGGGGGACATCAGCGCGCGCTGGGCCATCGTCGGCACGTCGAGCGGACGCGCGTACTCCCGGTCGATCAGATCCCGTGCCCGACGCAGATGCGCGAGGTTGGCGAGTTCCTGCGGGTCCATTCCGCGACCGTACCACCGGCCCTCGGCGCCGGTCCTGATCTCGACGGATGCCCGGAATAGGATCCAGCCGTACCCGCGTGGAAACGGCGGCGGTGGCGGCGGTGGCTGCGAAGACGGAGGCATCGGCATCATGGACGAGCCGCACGGTCTGACTGATCCGCACGGTCTGGACGATCCGGACGAGCTGGACGAAGCGGCGGACGTGTTCCAGCGGCTGCGTCCGCGCCTGTTCGGCATCGCCTACCGCGTCCTCGGAAGTGTGTCCGAGGCCGAGGACGTCGTCCAGGACGCGTGGGTACGGTGGCAGGGCACCGAACGCGCGGGGGTGCTGGATCCCGGAGCGTTCCTGGCGAGGACCACCACCCGCCTGGCGATCAACGTGGCCCAGTCGGCGCGGGTACGACGCGAGGCGTACGTGGGTCCGTGGCTCCCGGAGTTCGTGGACACCCGTACGGATCCACAGGTCGGCGCGGAGCGCGGCGAGGCGCTCGAGCTGGCCGTACTGCTGGTCCTGCAGAAGTTGAACCCCGTGGAACGGGCGGCCTATGTGCTGCGGGAGGCCTTCGACTATCCGTACGACGAGATCGCGGCCATGCTGCAACTGGGCCAGGCCAACACCCGGCAGCTCGTCAGCCGGGCCCGCAAACGTCTGTCGGCCGAGCGCCGGGATCCCGTCGACGCGACCAAGCACCGGCGACTGCTGGAAGCCTTCGTGGCGGCGGCTCGGGACGGTGACGTCGCCGCGCTGGAGAACATGCTGTCCGCCGACGTCGTCGCCTACGCGGACGGCAACGGCATGCGAGGCGTGGCCCGCCTGGACGTCGTGGGCGCCGGACGCGTGGCCAGGATCAGCGCCTTCGCCAGGAAGTTCTTCCCGGGGGCCGACTACGCCGTGGTCGAGGCCAATGGCAGCCCCGCCATGCTGATCGCCAAGGAGGGCCGAGCCGTCGCCCTGATGAGCGCCACCGTGGGAGCGGACGGTATCGACGGGCTGTACTGGATCCTGACACCCGAGAAGCTGCGGGCGTACGAGCGCTCGGCGCACAGGCTCACAACCGGTCGGCGCTGACGCGGGTACACGCACACAGAGGCACACGCACACGCACATCCCCCGCCACTCTCAAGCTATAGCGCAGTGGGGGGCTTGCGACAAGACCCCCGTGGTGCCGCAGAATCGTCGGCCGAGGCAGCCCGGGCCCGTTGAAATTGCGGGTGCCGCGGGGATCGCGGTAAATGAGGGCTGCCGATGATGGGGGTTTCATGATTGACGTGATCGTTGTCGGCGGCGGACCCACCGGCATGATGCTGGCGGCCGAACTGCGGCTGCACGGCGTGCACGTGGTCGTACTGGAAAGGGAGGCGGAGCCCACGCCGGTCGTTCGTTCGCTCGGTCTGCACGTGCGCAGCATCGAGGTGATGGACCAGCGCGGTCTGCTGGAGCGGTTCCTCGAGCACGGCAAGCAGTACCCGGTCAGCGGCGGTTTCTTCGCCGCCATCGACAAGCCCGCGCCCGAACGCCTGGACACCGCGCATCCGTACGTACTCGGCATCCCGCAGCCCGTCACCGAGCGCCTGCTGACCGAGCGCGCCGTCGAACTCGGCGCCGAGATCCGGCGCTCCTGCGAGCTGGTCGGACTGAGCCAGGACGAGACGGGGGTGACCGCGGAACTCGCCGACGGCACCCGGCTGCGCGCGCGCCATCTCGTCGGCTGCGACGGCGGCCGCAGCACGGTACGCAAGCTGCTCGGCGTCGGTTTCCCCGGCGAACCCACCCGCGTCCAGGCCCTGTTGGGCGAGATGCAGGTGGGCGTACCGCAGGAGACGGTGGCCTCCGTGGTGGTCGAGGTGCGCAAGACCGAGAAGTGGTTCGGCCTCGGGCCCATGGGCGGCGAGGGGGTCTACCGGGTCGTCGTACCCGCCGACGGGGTGACCGAGGACCGCTCGGCCCCGACCCTGGACGAGGTCAAGAAGCAACTGCGCGCGTACGCCGGTACCGACTTCGGTGTGCACTCGCCGCGCTGGATCTCCCGCTTCGGCGACGCCACCAGGCAGGCCGAGCGCTACCGCGTCGGCCGGGTGCTGCTGGCCGGCGACGCGGCGCACGTCCATCCGCCGGTCGGCGGACAGGGGCTCAACCTCGGCATCCAGGACGCGTTCAACCTCGGCTGGAAACTGGCCGCCGAACTCTCCGGCCGGGCACCGGAGGGCCTGCTCGACAGCTACCACGCCGAACGCCACCCGGTGGCCGCCGACGTACTCGACAACACCCGCGCGCAGACGCTGCTGATGTCCGCCGACCCGAACCTCCAGCCGATGCGCCGACTGCTGTCGGAACTGATGGACTTCGAGGACGTCAAGCGCCACCTGATCGAGAAACTGACCGGAATCGGCATTCGCTACGACTTCGGTGACGGCGACGGTGACGGCGAGGGCGAGGGCGAGGGCGAGGGGAAGGAGGGCGGTGGCGGCCCGGGCCATGAACTGCTCGGCCGTCGCCTCAGGGACGTGACGCTGAAGAGGGGCCGGCTGTACGAGCAGACGCACGCCGGTCGAGGCCTGCTCCTCGACCAGACCGGGCGCCTCTCGGTGTCGGGCTGGGAGGACAGGGTGGACCACGTCGTCGACAGCAGCGACGAACTGGCCGAACTCGACCTGCCCGCCGCGCTGTTGCGGCCCGACGGTTACGTGGCCTGGGTCGGCGGGGACCAAGGGGGCCTGCTCGACGCGCTGCCGAAGTGGTTCGGCGCTGCGGTGAGTTGAGGATGCCCTATGGCGTCAGGGGGTGCCGTCGGGTGGGGAGGCGAGGGCGAGGATCCAGCCGCCCCATTCCGCGTCGGCGCGGCGGTCGGGCAGTTCGAGCAGCATGGACACGGTGAACACCAGCCCCGTGGCGAAGAACGTGCGCACCCGCATGGCGTCCGCGCCCGTCAAGTGGCCGATGGTGTCCTGGAGTTGGAGCTGCCGCTGCCTGACCGCCGCCCGTACGGTGTCGTCGGCCGCCGCGGCGTAGCCCTGCAGCATCACGAGGCCGATGGTGTGCTCGCTCTGCAGCAGGCGCCGGTAGGCGTCGCCGAGCCCGGTCAGGGTGGGCTCGGCGACGGCGAATGCGGCCTCGATCCGGTCGAAGGTGGCGTGCACGACCTCGAGGAACAGGGCGTGCTTGGAGCCGAACATCTGGACGATGCGCGGGTGGGAGACACCGACCCGCGCGGCGATGGCTTCCAGCCGGGTCCCCGCCAGGCCGTTCGCGGCGAACTCGGCCTCGGCGGCCTCCATGATCTCCGCGCGCCGCTGGGCCGCGGGTTTGCGCACGGCTACGGGTTTGCGCACGGCGACGGGTTCGCTCATGCCGACGGGTTCGCTCATGCCGACAGGCTTGCTGATGCCGACAGGCTTGCTCATGCCGGGGCCGGCGCGGCCTGGATCTGCTCCAGCACGCCCTTGTAGTCGTACAGGCACCGGTAGGCGTGCACGAGCCCGTCCTCGCCGAGCTCCACACGGTCGTCCCCGTGGAACTCGACACGGTGCCCGGTACCGGCGAGGGTTCCGCTGAAGCGCCAGGCCACGAGTACGGCGCGGCGGGTCACTTCGCCGTACAGCCCCATCCGGGTGAAGGAGTAGTCGGGGAACATGCCGGCCATGTCCGTCACGAACTGGCGGATGGGCTCGGTCCCGTGCGCGGTCCGGCCGAGGGCGGGTTCGTCGTAGACGAGGTGCTCGGCACAGAGCGCGGCGACCGCGTCACCGTCGTGGTCGTTCCATGCCTTCTCCCATCGGGCGCAGAAGTCCTCGACGGCGGGGGTGTCGGTGGCGGCCGGGTCGGCCATGCTGATGGTCATACTTCTAACTTACAAGTTAGTAAGAAGTGGATGCAAGATGCAGGCATGGGGTATGTACGGGCGGCGCCGACCCATTACTCGTGGCGATAGCGTGATCGTCATGACGGCTGAGGGTGAAGCGCTGGTCGGCGGTATGGCGAACGGGGGGGCGATCTTCCGTCGTGGTGCGCTGGTGGAGCGCCCGGCGCCGCGCAACGCGTACGCCCTGCACGCGTACCTCCTCGCCCTGAAGGAGCACGGCTTCGACGCGGCGCCGACCCCTGTCGGCCTCACCGAGGACGGCCGCGAACAGCTCACCTTCATCCCCGGAGACGTGGCGCTGCCGCCGTTCGCGGACTGGGCGATGACGAAGACGGCCCTGGAATCGGTGGGGAGTCTGCTGCGGCGCCTGCATGAGACCAGCGCGGCCGTCGAGATCGACACCGGTGCCTGGTGGCCGGGGGACCTGGCCGACCCGGAGGGGGGAACGATGCTGTGCCACAACGACGTGTGCCCGGAGAACGTCGTCTTCCGCGACGGCAGTGCCGCTGCCCTGATCGATTTCGACCTGGCAGCCCCGGGCCGCCCCCTCTGGGACGTCGCCATGACCGCCCGATATTGGATCCCCCTGCTCGACCCGGCGTCCGCGGCGGCCTACTACCCCTCCTCCTCCGGGCTGGACGCGCCCGTCCGGCTGCGGATCCTTGCCGACAGCTACGGCCTTTCGCCGCAGGACCGCGCCGAGTTGCCCGACGCCATCGAGCAGGCCACCGAGGTCTGCCGGGCCTTCGTCGCCCGCCGAGTGGCTGACGGCGACCTGGTCTACCTCCAGGCGCTGGCCGAGCGAGGCGGATGGGAACGCTGGGACCGCATCCAGACCTGGCTGAGGGAGCGCCGCGAGATGTTCACGGAAGCGCTGGTGGACTGACCGCCTGGAGGGTCAGGGCTGGGCACTACTCAACTGCGAGATACCGACTGAAAGCTTCGTGGCTGTCGGGAGTGAAGCGCCACTCGAGCAGGGCCGAGCGAAGCTCCGGCTCGGTCAGCCAGCCGTGCCAGGCGACCTCGTCGGGATCGGGGACCACGGCATCCGGCATCACGGCTTCGTGCACGCCGAGCCAGTGAGGGCTGAGGCCGGCGCGGTTGACGAACGTGAACAGCAGGCGTGGCTGCACCCGAATGCCCAGTTCTTCGGTCAACTCCCGCGCGGCGGCCTGCTCATAGGACTCGCCGACATTCACCGCACCACCGACCAGGACCTCATGGAACCCGGGGAAGCGCGAAAGGTGTTCCGCCCGCCGGTGGACAAGAACCCGCCCGAGCCCGTCACGACACACGGTCACGGCGACCCGATGCAGCCAACGTTCCCGGACGGCCTGCCGACGGCTGACCACCCCCACCACATGATCGCGACCGTCGACCCGCTCGACCAGTTCATCCACGCAGTACACCGGCTCCTGAGATGTCACTTGTAGGGCGGCAGGTTGTAGGTCGGGTTTCCGGGACTCCAGTCCATGTGGGTAACGAGGACGGTCAGGACGAGCACCACCGCGATCACGACGAGCACCCCCACCCAGAAACTGTCCGCAGGCACCGGACGGTGCGGATCCGGTGAGCTGTCCGGCCGGTCACCCTCACCTTCACCGGCAGGGCCCCCGGCGTCACCGTACCCATCGGGTCCCATGGCACCTCCTCCGCCAAGGCCATGGCACCGCACGGCGGGGCGGGCGTCAAGACCGCCCGCAGCGCCTGGACTTCAGACCTGGAGTTCGGGCGGGAAGCCGGTCCAGCGCAGTTCCGGGGGCAGGTGCCGCATGTCGTTGTAGAAGAGCACGGAAGACGGCCTGCCGGGTGCGTAGCGGATGACCGTCAGGGCCGCGTTGCCGTGGTTGAGGCTCATCCAGCGCCACTCGGGGGCGTCGAGGGCGGCTCGGACCAGCCATCCGACGAGGAAGTTGTGTGTGACGACCAGTTCGTGGCGAGGGCGATCACCGTCGACCGGGCCTGTGAACGCCGCGAGAGCTTCCCGGGCCAGAGCTGGACCACCGTTGCGCTCCTCTTCCGGAACCTGAGCGAGGAAGCCGAGCATGGCGTCGGCCGAATCCGGCGGCAGCTCGTCCTTTGTGGGCAGGTAGGGGATGTAGTCGCCGGCCAGTTCCGTCTGGTGCAGCGGGACGGCGTCGTCAAGTTGTGCGCTGATCAGCCGGGCCGTTTGCTGCGCCCGAGGCAGTGGCCCATGGTGTATCGCCAGAAGCGGGGTGCTCTTGAGCCGTTCACCGAGCAGAACGGCTTGGCGCCGGCCGCTCTCCGTCAGGGTCGTCTCATCCGCTGATGCTTCACCGTGCCGGGCGAGGTAGAGGTACCGCGTGGCTGTGTCTGTCATGTGCCGGGCTCCGTCGCTATCCGTGATCTTGTGTGTCAGGGATGGACGCTGAGCTGTTTGTACGTAGTTCCGTCGCGGCTGTCCCGGCTCGGATCATCTGCTGTCCTGTCTCAGATGACTGTGGGCATGGTGGGGCTTTGACCTGCGGTGCTTACGATTGACTGGGACGAGTGGGCTCCTCCTGTCCCGCTCAACCATGGGCAGCCGCCTCTGGGGGGGGTGCATCGGGAAACCGGCCCCGCGCACCTGCTGCAGCACTGCCAAGCGCCTGGTGGAGTGTCAGCGCGCCGCGAGGTTTGCGAGCAGCTCGGCGGCGGGCTTCGGGTGGACGAGCCAGTGCAGGTGGCTCCCCTCGAGTGTCCGGACGTCGAAGGGGTTGTCGGGTGTGAGCGCGTCGGCTTCGCGAATCATGCGGTCCTGCATGGCGAGCGGAATGCTGGCATCGGCGGCCAGGCGCACATACGTCTTGGGAATCCGGCCCCAGCTCATGGCCTGTGCCCGGTCAGCGGACGTACCGGCGTCGAGGTTCTCATCGGGCTGGAAGGTGTTCAGGAAGGTCCGGAACTCGTCATCGGTGAGGTCGGCGGCGAACGCTCGCTTGAACGCGGCGAGCGCCGCTTGCTCGGCGGTGCGGAAGTTGGTGCGGAGCAGACCGAGTTCGGCCGGGTTCCCGACGAGCATGGCAGCGAAGGCTCCAGCGTCGACATTCGCCATCTCCGGCTGGGCGTAGTAGTCGCTCACGTCTAGATCGACGGGGCACCAGGCGGAGACGTAAACGATCCGGTCGATCAGCTCGGGCCGTGCGTTGGCGACGGCGGTGGCCGTGATGCCGCCCCTGCTGTGGGCGACGAGGATGGTGGGCCCGTTCCGCTTGGCCCGCTCGAGGACTTCGATCACGCGGGCGGCGTTGTCGGCGAGCGTGACTCCCTTGATGCTCCCTGGTTCTGCGGCGAGGGCGTCAAGATCCTGGGGGGCCTGGTAGGTCGCAGGGAAGGTCGCCTCAAATCCGTGCCCCGGAAGGTCGACCGCGACCGAACGGTGCCCGAGTAAGGCGAGCTCGGCCTGTAGCGGCGCGAACGAGAACGAATTTGCGAAGGCCCCATGAACAAGAACGAAGGTCGGCAGCTTCTGCATGCCTCAGCCTCCAACAAAACGATCTCCGGAGCAAGATCAAGGGTTCAGGAGGACTTCGCGACCGCCGTACCCACGCAAGGTCGGAACTTTCCAGAACTTGCCTGCCCTGTGCTGCCTCGCGCTCGGCAGCGAACTCGACGAGGAGCTCGAACAGGACCTTGATCGCATGTTGTTCGTCCTCAGGCGGGAGGTTCCAGATGTTGTCCCAGCCGTTCGGGAGGGCGATGTGGAGGACCTGGCCGGGCCAGACGTGGTTGCAGTCGCGTCCGCGACGGGCGATGAGCCAGTCGTGCCAGCCGGTGAGCCCGTGCCCACCGTGCCGAAGAGCATGCTGGTCATACCCGGTCAGGAACGCGGTCAGCATGCGCTCAGACTGGGGCGCCGTCCGGCAGGGGTCGATCGGTGCCGAGGAGTTGGCTGCCCCCGCGGAACCGGTTCTCCAGGCGGACCACAGTGTGGAGGCCCGCCGGTTCCTCGCGGGCCTCGCGGCCTCGGCCGGTCGGCAGTGGTCCCTACGTCGACGGGTGTGGGCTGTCGAAGGTACGGAGGACGGCCGCGTGCTGGCCGCTCTGGACGGGGTGCTGGCGGAATCGTGGCTGCCATCCGGAGACCTGCAATGGGCGGTCGAGGACGAGGAGGGCGGCCGACAGTTGGTTCTGGCCTCCGACGGCACATGGGTGTGGACCAACGCCGAACGCCGCGTTCGCCACAAGGGAGGACACTGGGAGAGGTCTGCACCCCGGCTGGCCCGAATCTCTGTCGACACAGGGCAGGTGCTGGAGACCCTGAGCCCAGGCGTGTTCGCGGTTCTCGTCGCAGGCGACCACAGGACGATTCTTAGGCCGTTGGACGGCCGTCGCAAGCGTCCTGAACGGCTGCTGATGTTCGACCTCGACGGTCCGGTAGACGGTCCGGAAGTCAGCCGCTTCGACCTGTTCAACCATCCGTTCGCCGTCCGTCGCGCGAGCCGCCCGTACATCTTGGTCGGCACTGACCCGGACAAGCCGCACAGGGACAAGTGGGTCACCGCCCTGGACGCCGATGGGACGTTGCGGAGGCTCTTCCCACACTCCTGGGTACCGGAGGAGCATCATTTCGGGGCCCGGCGGTCGAAATAGGGCAGTCCCTGGTCTATGCCGGCGCCGTCCACCACGGTCAGGGGCTCCAACCCGGTGGCGCCTACGTCGTGCGGCGATCCCTGAACGGCTCAGTGCAGTGGCAGTACCGCACCGATCATCCTGCCACTGCCCTCGACACCGACGGGGACACCGTCTACGTGGCCTACAACTCCGGCACCCTGACAGCACTGCACGCCAACGACGGCTCGGTGCGATGGCACCCCGAGCTCAAGGTCGATGGAGTACCGACCACGGCACTGTCCCTCGCTGTGACGCCTCAAGGGCACTTGCTCATGGGGACCGTCGACGGCCGGATCCTGGAGTGCCCGGCTCGGCCGTGACCCGGCACTGTCCACGTACGACGACCGTAGACAGCCAAGCGTGGCACCGGCTCAGAAAGAGCGAGACGGAACCGCAGATGGCCAAGGTTGACTGAGATGCACAGCCAGATGGCTCTGATAGACCGAGATTGGCCCGCCTTCAGCGAGACAGGTCAACATCTACTGAGAACGGAAACCGCCTCATCAACTGCCGCGCCCAGCGCCAAGTGGCGTGGCGCACTTTTGCAAGCAGGCGCTTGCAATAGTTAGCAAGGGTGCGGCAGAGTAGAGGCATGGCATCGCTCAACGTCGGCAGTCTTGGTGAGTACCTGCGTGAACAGCGGCGCACCGCGCAGCTGTCCCTCAGGCAGCTTGCCGATGCCGCCGGGGTGTCGAATCCGTATCTGAGCCAGATCGAGCGCGGGCTGCGCAAGCCGAGCGCGGAGGTGTTGCAGCAGGTCGCCAAGGCGCTGCGGATCTCCGCCGAGACGTTGTATGTGCGGGCCGGGATCCTGGATGCCGAGCGGGACGGGGAGGAGCGGCGGCGGGAGGACACGACGAGAGCCGTCATCCTTGCCGATCCCACGCTCAGCGAACGGCAGAAGCAGGTGCTGTTGCAGATCTACGAGTCCTTCCGTAAGGAGAACGGGTTCGCAGTCGCCGACCCTGAGCCCGACCCCGATCTCGACCTCGACGGCGCCCTCGCCGCGACGGACGTTCCTGTGCCGGACGTTCCGAGCGGTGCTCTCAGAGACACGGACATAGGCACCGGCAGCGACGCCGACCCGCAGCAGACGGCCAGTTGACGCAACGAATGCGACGAATGCCCCGAACATAGGACGCATCAGACGCGCCAGTCGCGACCGGCCCCACCCACGTCGTAACCCAAAAAACCCTCAGCTCCAAGCAACCCGGGAGGACCATCACCATGGCCATCACCGAAGACCTGCGTAAGACCTTCAGCGACCCCACCCCCCTCTACTTCGCCGCCGGCACCGCCGACCTCGCCCTTCAGCAGGCCAAGAAGGTTCCCGGCCTGGTCGAGCAGCTGCGCGCCGAGGCGCCGGCCCGGATCGAGGCCGTACGCGCCACCGACCCGAAGTCGGTTCAGGAGAAGGCCGCCGCTCGCGCCAAGGAGGCGCAGGAGAAGGCCGCCGCCCGTGCCAAGGAGGCCCAGGAGACCCTCCAGGCCAAGGTCGGCGAGTTCATCAGCACGCTGGACGGCGACTTCAAGAAGCTCGGCTCCACCATCGACGCCGACCTGAAGAAGCTCGGCGAGAGCGCCCAGGACCTCGCCCTGCGCGGTGTCGGCGTCGCCGCCGAGTACGCCGTGAAGGCGCGCGAGACGTACGAGAAGGTCGCCGAGCACGGCGAGCAGGCCGTGAAGACCTGGCGCGGCGAGGCCGCCGAGGGCATCGAGGAACTGGCCATCGCCGTCGAGCCGAACGTCGAGCCGGTCGAGGACAAGGTGACAGAGATCAAGGTGACCGAGACGAAGGCTGCCGCCCCGGCCCCCGTCGAGGCCAAGGCCGCGCCCGCGCCGGCCCGGAAGCCCGCCGCCAAGAAGGCCCCGGCCGCCCGCAAGCCCGCCGCCAAGAAGACGACTCCGCCCGCCAAGTAGGAACAGGCGCAGGAGGAGCGAAGAGATACGAGAACGGGCCGGGCACTCCATGAGTGCCCGGCCCGTTCTTCGGGTAGCGGACGCGGATGCGGGTACGGTGACCGCAAATACGAACTGACCGAGCTTGGTGGTGGACGTTGTGCTGATGCAGGGGTTCGCGGGGTTCATGTGGCTGTTGAGCGTGGCCCTGATCGTTTTCAGTGGCTTCGCGCTGATCGACGCCGCCGTGCGCCGCGAGGACGCCTACCGGGCGGCGGACAAGAAGACCAAGCCGTTCTGGCTGATCATCCTCGGGCTCGCCTTCGTGGTGAACCTGATCTTCAACATCCTGTCGTTTCTGCCGATCATCGGCCTGGTCGCGACGATCGTGTACATGGTCGACGTACGTCCGGCACTGCGGGGTCTCCCGGGCGGTGGCCGCAGCCGCAGAGGCGGCGGCTCCAGCAGCGACGGTCCGTACGGGCCCTACAACGGCGGTCGCTGAACCGACCCGAAGGCCGAAGGCCCGAAGATCCGAAGGCCCGAAGAACCGACCCCGGCTACCGAATCCGCCCTGCCCGGTTCCCGACGCGCCCTACGCCCCGCGGTCCAGCAGCAGTACCGCCAAGTCGTCCGTCAGCTCTCCGCCGTTCAGTTCGCGCACCTCGCTCACGGCCGCCCGCAGCAGTTTCTCGCCGCGCAGGCCCTGTGCCAGCTGGCGGCGGATCATCGCCACCATGCCGTCCTGGCCGAGCCGTTCCCGGCCCTCGCCGATATGGCCCTCGATCAGGCCGTCCGTGTAGAGCATCAGGGTCCACTCGGCGCCCAACTGCACCTGCGTACGAGGCCAGCGGGCCCCCGGCAGCAGGCCCAGCGCCGGGCCGTTGTTGTCGTACGGCAGCAGCTCGGCCACGACAGGGGAATCGACCGGGGAATCGGCGGGCCCGGAGTGTCCGGCCACTCCGGCCAGTCCGGAGTGTGCGGAGGCCGGGCGGACCAGCAGCGGGGCCGGGTGGCCGGCCAGGCACAGGCCCGCGCTACGGCCGTCCGGCGCGATGTCGACCGTGCAGAGCGTCGCGAAGATCTCGTCGTTCTCGCGTTCGTGCTCGAGGACCTGCTGGAGCGTGCCCAGCAGCGCGTCGCCGCACAGGCCCGCCAGGGTCAGCGCCCGCCACGCGATGCGCAGCTCCACGCCGAGCGCCGCCTCGTCGGGGCCGTGCCCGCAGACGTCGCCGATCATCGCGTGGACCGTGCCGTCGGGCGTACGGACCGTGTCGTAGAAGTCGCCGCCGAGCAGCGCGCGGGAGCGGCCGGGGCGGTAGCGGGCGGCGAAGCGCAGCGAGGAGCCGTCGAGGAGCGGGGTGGGGAGCAGACCGCGTTCCAGGCGGGCGTTCTCCTGGGCCCGCAGCCGGGACTCGGTGAGGCGGCGTTCGGCCTTGTCGGAACGCTTCCGCTCCACCGCGTAACGGATCGCGCGGCTCAGCAGCCGGCCGTCCAGCTCGTCGCGGAAGAGATAGTCCTGGGCGCCGACCCGCACCGCTTCCGAGCCGCGCTCGGCGTCGCCGGAGGCGGTGAGCGCGAGGACGGCGTGCCGGGGCGCGAGCCGCAGTACGTGCTTGAGCACCGCCAGTTCGTCGTCGTTGCCGTCCTCGGCGTGGGCGGGCACGGGCAGCGCGAGGTCCAGCAGGATGCAGTGGACGTCGTCGGTGAGCAGTCGCGCGGCCTCGGTGAGGTTGCGGGCCGTGCGGACCCGGATCGGCTTGCCGGCGGCGTCGAGCAGATCGGGTACGACGGGGGAGCCGCCGGGGTCGTCCTGGATCAGCAGCAGCGTCAGATGCGTGCCGGGGGCAGTACCGGGGGCGGTACTGGGGGTCGTGCCGGAGGAGGCCGCGGTGGCGGCGGCGTTCGCGGCGGCCTCGGCGGCGTCCATGCCGGCCGTCGGCTGCCTGCGCGCGGCCGCCTCGCCGGAGGAGGAGCCGCCTGCGGAAGTCCCTGAGGGCATGGCAGAGCCCGGCGCCTGACCGTTCTCCACGGCCGGGATCGCTCTCTGCCGCGGTATGGGTACGGGCATCGTCGTGGGTTCCTTCCCTCCCCCCGAGGGCACGATGGCGAGGGGTCTCGATCCACCGAGCGGGACCATAGCGGTTGACGGGCCCGCAGCGGAATGGTCGACGGTACGACCACGGGGCGGCGGCAGTGCCATATGCCGTGTGCCGTAACGCACTTGGGCACGGGGTTGCCCATCCGGGGATGACGAATGTCACGTCCTCGGGAGGGTTGGCGGGGGCCGGTGGGTGCGGTGGGTCACGTGGGGCCGGTCACGCGCCGTCCAAGCCTCACGCCCCTGGCCGGACCACCCCGAGTATCGGCATCGACCCCGCCCCCGCGGTCGTCACCGTCCGCCCCGGACGCGGGGCGTGCACCATCGTGCCGTCGCCCACGTACATGGCTATGTGACTCGCGTCGTCGAAGTAGACGATCAGGTCGCCGGGACGCATGTCCTTGACGTCGACGTGCGGAAGCTTGGCCCACTGCTCCTGCGAGGTGCGCGGGATCCTGACGCCGGCCGCCGCCCAGGCCGCCTGTGTCATGCCCGAGCAGTCGAAGGTGTCCGGGCCCTCGGCGCCCCACTCGTACGGCTTGCCCATCTGGGCCGTCGCGAACTCCACGGCCTTCTTGCCCTGTGCCGTGGCGCTGCCGTCGATGTCCTTGAGGATGCCGGAGCCGAGCCAGGACGTCTGGGCCCTGGCGGCGGCCTCGCGCTCCAGCTCCGCGAGGCGTTCCTTCTCCTTCTTCTCGAGCTGGGACTCCAGCTTCTCGGCCGCCGCGACCTGCTCCTTGATCTTCGTCTGTGCGGCTGCCTTGGCCTTCCGGCTCGCCTCCAGCTTCGTCCACTGGGCCGAGGCGTCCTGCGCGTACTGCTCCAAGTCCTGCTGGGTGCGCGTCATTTCGGCCAGCAGGCCCTTGGTGGCCTTCTGTCCCTGCCGGACCCGGCTGACGCCCTCCAGCCACGCCTGCGGATCATCGCTGAGCCACAGTCGCGCCTCCGGCGGCAGGCCGCCCGAGCGGTACTGGGCGCGGGCCGCGGCACCCGCGCGGTCCTTCAACTCGGCGAGCCGCTGCTGCCCCTTGACGATCTCCCGGGCCAGTTCGACGATCTCGGCGGACTGCCGTTCGGTCTGCTCCTCCGCCGCGTTGTACGCGTCCGTGGCCACCGCCGCGTCGTGGTAGAGCGCGTCCAGCCTCTTGCGTACGGCTTCGAGGTCCTTGTTGGGCGGCAGCGTCACGCGCGGAGTCGGTGCGGGCGTGGGGGTGGGCTTCGGGGCCGGTGTCGGGGCGGGGCTCGCGAACGCGGTGCCCGCACCGCCGAGGACGGTGATCGCACAGACCAGTCCCACGGCCGCCGCGACCAGACTCCGCTTGCCGGCTCCCATTCCCCGCACCCCCGTACCTTTCGCCCACTTGATTAACCGTCAGTAACTTCCGGACGCCTGGGGGATGGTGCCATGTCGTCGCGGAAAGCAACAGGCCTCCCGCGAGGTGCCTGCCCTTTCCCTGCCCCCTGCATGTGTGACGAACGGCGCACGATGATCGTTGCCCGCGATCTGCAAGCAATTCGAGGCATCTGGGAACCGCCTGGGAACCGTCGCTCAACCCCGAGGCGCCAACGCCCCCCACGCCACGGTCACTTCCCCCTGCCGCCACCGCGCCGCCCCGTCCGCCACCGGCCAGTCCGCCGTCAGGTCCCGCACCGCGCGGATCCAGCGCTGGCGTGCCCCGTACGAGGCGTAGGGCGCCGCCGCCGCCCAGGCGCGGTCGAAGTCGCGCAGGAACGCGTGTACGGGTTCGCCGGGGACGTTGCGGTGGATGAGGGCCTTCGGGAGGCGTTCGGCGAGGTCGGAGGGGCGGTCGAGGGAGCCGAGCCGGGCCGCGAAGGTGACCGTGCGCGGCCCCTCGGGCCCGAGGGCGACCCACACATGCCGGCGCCCGATCTCGTCGCACGTCCCCTCGACGAGCAGCCCGCCCCCGGGGACGTCCGTGGCCGGCGCGAGCCGGGCGCAGAGGCGGGCCCAGACGCCGGCGACCTCGGCCTCCTCGTACTGTCGCAGCACGTTCGCCGCGCGGATGAGCGCCGGCCGCTCCGGCACCGGGATCTCGAACCCGCCGTGCCGGAAGACGAGCCCCTCGCGCTCGTACGGTTTCGCCGCCGCGACCCGGGCCGGTTCGATCTCGACGCCCAGCACGCGCGCGCGTGGCGCGACGGTACGCAGCCGCGCGAGCAGCTCGACGGCTGTCCACGGCGCGGCGCCGTAGCCGAGGTCGACCGCGACGGGGGAGTGGGCGCGGCGCAGGGCGGCGCCGTGCGTGGCCGCGATCCAGCGGTCCATGCGGCGCAGCCGGTTGGGGTTGGTCGTCCCGCGCGTCACCGTTCCGACGGGCCGGGCGGAAGCGCGGGGAGTCATGGGTACGAGGGTAAGGGCGTTGGTAAGGGGCGACGTCTTATCGAACGGTTGAGCGGAATTCGGCAATGATTGGGCAAAGAGGAAATGAGGCGCCTCCTCCTGGTGTTGACCCTTCGGAGATCTGTGGAGAGAAGGAGGAACGCCACGTGAGCCAGTACATCGGCCGACTGGGCCGCCGCCGCAGGCCCCGCCGTGTAGCCATGCTCTCCGTGCACACCTCCCCCCTCCACCAGCCCGGCACGGGCGACGCCGGCGGTATGAACGTCTACATCGTCGAGCTCGCGCAGCGCCTCGCCGCGATCAACATCGAGGTCGAGATCTTCACCCGCGCCACCACGGCCGCCCTCCCCCCTACGGTCGAGCTGGCCCCCGGCGTCCTGGTGCGCCACATCGACGCGGGCCCCTACGAGGGCCTCCCCAAGGAGGACCTGCCGGCCCAGCTGTGCGCCTTCACGCACGGCGTCATGCAGGCCTGGGCCGGCCACCGCCCCGGCCACTACGACCTCGTGCACTCGCACTACTGGCTCTCCGGCCACGTCGGCTGGCTCGCCGCCGAACGCTGGGGCGCCCCCCTCGTACACGCCATGCACACGATGGCCAAGGTCAAGAACGCCTCCCTGGCCGAGGGCGACAACCCCGAACCCGCCGCGCGCGTGATCGGCGAAATGCAGGTCGTGGCCGCTGCCGACCGCCTCATCGCCAACACCGCCGAAGAGGCGGACGAACTCGTACGCCACTACGACGCCGACCCCGGCCGGGTCGCCGTCGTCCACCCGGGCGTCAACCTCGACCGCTTCTCCCCGGGCGACGGCCGCGCCGCCGCCCGCGCCCGCCTCGGCCTCCCGCAGGACGCCCTGATCCCGCTCTTCGCGGGCCGCATCCAGCCCCTGAAGGCCCCTGACGTGCTGCTCCGCGCGGTCGCCGTCCTCCTGGACGAGCGCCCCGAGCTGCGCGCCAACATCGTCGTGCCGATAGTCGGCGGCCCCAGCGGCAGCGGTCTGGCCAAGCCGGAGGGCCTGCAGAAGCTGGCCGCCCGCCTGGGCATCGCGGACGTCGTACGGTTCCGCCCGCCGGTCGGCCAGGAACAGCTGGCGGACTGGTTCCGGGCGGCCTCCGTCCTTGTCATGCCCTCCTACAGCGAATCGTTCGGCCTGGTCGCCATCGAGGCGCAGGCGGCGGGTACGCCGGTGCTGGCGGCGGCGGTGGGCGGCCTCCCGGTGGCCGTCGACGAAGGGCGTACGGGATTCCTCGTACAGGGCCACGATCCGGCCGCGTACGCGCGCGTGCTGCGCGAATTCGCCGACAACGAGACCCTGACCGCCCGCATGGGCGCGACGGCGGCCCGCCATGCGCGCCGCTTCGGCTGGGATGCCTCGGCCGCCGCCACCGGCGACGTCTACACGGCCGCGATGCACGCCCACAGGCGTCGCGTACGCTCGCTGCATGGCTGATTCGGCGTCGATCATCGAGCAGGTCCTCACCGAGGCCGACCTGGACTGGGAGAGCCCGAACCCCGGCAACTACGTCGTGAAACTCCCGGGCACCCGCAAACTCTCGACGACGGTCTCGCTCCTCGTCGGCAAGCACTCCCTCTCCCTGAACGCGTTCGTGATCCGCCACCCCGACGAGAACGAGGCGGGCGTCCACCGCTGGCTCCTGGAACGCAACCTCAAGCTGTACGGCGTGAGTTACGCGGTGGACCGCCTGGGCGATGTCTACGTGACCGCCAAGCTGCCCCTGTCGACGATCACCCCCGACGAGATCGACCGCCTCCTCGGCTCGGT
Source organism: Streptomyces sp. ME02-8801-2C (assembly GCF_033793965.1). Classification (NCBI taxonomy): domain Bacteria; kingdom Bacillati; phylum Actinomycetota; class Actinomycetes; order Kitasatosporales; family Streptomycetaceae; genus Streptomyces; species Streptomyces sp. ME02-8801-2C. Next base: position 102,208 of record NZ_JARAXP010000008.1, read on the forward strand.
CCTCGAGGCGGCCGACGGCGGCTTCAACACCCTTCTGGAGCTGGGTTTCGCGTCGGCGATCCGCAAGGAGTACGCCTGGCGGGTGTCCCGGGGCGAGTCGACCCGCAACCTCGACGCGTTCGCCCACCTGACCCAGCGCCCTACGACGAGCCCTACGACGAGCCCGACGACCGACTGACGTCCGAGCTCAGCCGGTACCGGCCGGGCGGCACGCCCACCAACTTCCTGAAGTGCCGCGTGAGATGGGCCTGGTCGTAGAACCCGGTGGCCGTGGCGACCGCCCCGGGCGACTGCCCGTCGAGGAGCAGCCGCCGGGCGCGCTCGACCCGCCGGGCCGTCAGATACTGGTGCGGCGGCATCCCGAAGGCCGCGCTGAACGCCCGTACGAGATGCGCGGGATGCGCGTGCACGAGCCGCGCGGCCTCCTCGAGCGCGATCCCCTCGACGAGCCGCTCGTCGAGCAGCTCGCGCAACCGCCGGGCGAGCGGCGGATCGACCCGCGCCGGACGGCGTACGTCCGTCGCCGCCCGCAACCGTGTACGCAGCCGCTCCGCGACGAGCGCCAGCCGGCTCGCGGCCTCCAACTCCTCCCCGGACCGCACGAGCGCGCCGTGCAACTGCCCCACGCGCAGCCGCAGCAGGGGATCGCGCAGATCGGGCCGGTCGACGGCGGCCCCGATCAACTCGTCGCCGAGATGGGTGGAGTCGAGGTAGAGCACCCGCTTGCGGAATCCGCCCGGAGTCGCGGGCGACCCGTTGTGCGGCACATGCGGCGGCAACAGGGTCACGGTGTCGTGCGGGGTGCCCCGCTCGTGCCGGTCGAGGTCGTACCGTACGGCGCCGTCGTCGACGATGAGCAGCGTCCAGACGTCGTGTACGTGCATCGGGTAGGCGTACTCGGTGAAGTGGGCGTGGAAGACCTCGACGACGCCCGCCACGGCCGGTCGCCAGGCGGAGACTTCCTGCCGGGTGGACACGCAAAAAACGTACAAGACGGGGGCGTACGACGCTTGGCAGTCTCGACGCATGAACACCGAACCGACCGAACCGATCCGCTTCGACACGAAGATCGCCGTCCTGCTGCGCGAGGACCTGGAACCCTGGCAGCGCCTGAACGTGACCGCGTTCCTGGTCAGCGGCCTGGGGACGACGGTCCCCGAGGTGATCGGCGAGCCGTACGAGGACGCGGACGGCACCCCGTACCTGCCCATGTTCCGTCAGCCGGTCCTCGTCTTCGAGGCGACGAAGGAAACGCTGAAGGCGGCACACGGCCGGGCGGTGTCACGCGCCCTGCCGTGCTCCGTGTTCACGTCCGACCTGTTCGCCACGGGCAACGACCGCGACAACCGGGCGGCGGTACGGGCCGTGGGGGCGGGGGAGCTGGATGTGGTGGGGCTGGCGGTGTACGGGCCGAAGAACCCGGTGGACAAGGTGATCAAGGGGTCGCGGATGCACCCCTGACGGCATCGGCGGCACCCGTGACGGCCTCGACGGCGAGAACCGCGTCCACGGGAGCGGGCTCCTTGACCGGTTCCTCGACCGGTTCCTCCTCCGGAACCCGCCCCATCAGCGCCCAGTACCCCACCCCCGCCACCGTCCCGATGACCGCGCACAGCCCCCACAGCCACTCCGCGCCGAAGTGGTCGATGACGAAGCCGGACATCAGCGGGGCGACCAGCCCGGCCACCGACCAGGACATCGTGTACATGCCCTGATAGCGACCGCGCCCGTGCACCGGCGACAGCCGCACGACCAGCCCCGTCTGCGTGGGCGCGTTGACGATCTCGGCCAGCGTCCACACGCACACCGTGAGGACGAAGACGCCGACCGACCCGGCGAACGCGGTGAGCCCGAACCCGTACCCGGCGAGGAGGGACGAGGCCACGAGCAGCTTGCGGGTGTCCCGGTGCTCGATGAAACGGGTCACCGGGATCTGCAGCGCGACGATCAGTACGCCGTTGACGGCGACGACCATCCCGAAGTCCGCCGGGGTGAACCCGGCCTCGCCCATCGCGATCGGCAGCCCGACCGCGCCCTGCTGGAAGATGAGCGCGACGAGGAAGCACAGCCCGACGACGGTCATGAACCGCCCGTCGCGCAGGACCGTCCCGAGCCCGACGGAGGCCTCCGCCTGCTCCTCCTTCGTGGCGTGCGTCGGCCGTGACTCGGGCAGCTTGACGAAGATGACGACCGCGCAGGCCAGCGTCATACCGGCCTCCACGAGGAACCCGGCGACGTAACTGACCTCGGCGATGAAGCCGGCGCCCGCCGACGAGACGGCGAAGCCGAGGTTGATCGCCCAGTAGTTCAGGGAGAACGCGCGGACGCGGTCCTCGGGCCGCACGATGTCCGCCATCATCGCCTGCACGGCCGGCCGCGAGGCGTTGCTCGCCATGCCGACGAGAAAGGCGACGGCCGCGATGGCGACGGGATCGTGCACGAAGCCGAGCAGCGCGACGGAGAAGGCCGTTGCCGACTGCGCGATGAGGAGTGTGGGGCGCCGCCCGAGCCGGTCGGTCATGACACCGCCGCCGATCGACGACACGACCCCGCCGAGCCCGTGCAGCGCGACGACCAGACCGGCGTACGAGGCGGAGTAGCCGCGGTCGAGGGTCAGATAGATCGCCATGAACGTGGCGACGAACGCCCCGAGCCGGTTGACGAGGGTGCTGGTCCACAGCCACCAGAACTCGCGGGGCAGCCCGGAGACGGATTCGCGGGCAGCGCGTTTCAGGGCGGCGACTGACACAGGTATCCCCCACGGACGTAAGCAGCTCAAACGGTGATGACAACTTACGAGCGGCTCACGAGGGGGAGCCAGTGAATTAACAGATCCCGTCAACCGTCCCCCCACCGTCCGGTGGCCGGGCAGCCGTACAACCGATCCGGACGTTCTATTACGCTCGGGGCATGGCCGACGCACCGTACAAGCTGATCCTCCTCCGCCACGGCGAGAGCGAATGGAACGCGAAGAACCTGTTCACCGGTTGGGTGGACGTCAACCTCAACGAGAAGGGCGAGAAGGAGGCGGTCCGCGGCGGTGAGCTGCTCAAGGACGCCGGCCTGCTCCCCGACGTGGTCCACACGTCCCTCCAGAAGCGCGCGATCCGCACGGCCCAGCTCGCCCTGGAGTCCGCGGACCGCCACTGGATCCCCGTCCACCGCAGCTGGCGCCTCAACGAGCGCCACTACGGCGCCCTCCAGGGCAAGGACAAGGCCCAGACGCTCGCCGAGTTCGGCGAGGAGCAGTTCATGCTCTGGCGCCGCTCGTACGACACCCCGCCCCCGCCCCTCGAGGACGGCACGGAGTTCTCCCAGTCGGCCGATCCCCGCTACGCGGCGATCCCCCCGGAGCTGCGCCCCCGCACGGAGTGCCTGAAGGACGTCGTCGTCCGCATGCTCCCGTACTGGTACGACGGCATCGTCCCCGACCTTCTGGCCGGCCGTACGGTCCTGGTGGCGGCCCACGGCAACAGCCTCCGAGGCCTGGTCAAGCACCTGGACGGCATCTCCGACGAGGCGATCTCCGGCCTGAACATCCCGACGGGCATCCCGCTGGCGTACGAACTGGACGCCGACTTCAAGCCGGTGAAGCCGGGGGGGACCTACCTCGACCCGGACGCGGCCGCGGCGGCGATCGAGGCGGTCAAGAACCAGGGCAAGAAGAAGTAAGCGTTACTGATCAAGCCCCCTGCCTGCGGGTTCTTTGCCGGTAGGGGGCTTTTTGGTGGGCCTGGACCGTCCCTGGGACCTCAGCCGGTTGATCGGCCGGCGGGCGGTACTGCCCGCGCCGGGGAAGCTCCTGGGCTTCTCCGTACCGCCTGGGCCTACGACCGTCTCGACGCTGGGTAGCTCGAACATTTCCACCAGGTCGTCAGGTGTCAGGTACTGCGAGGGCGTGGCGCGCGGTTCGGTGGCCACGTCGGCCAGGGCGAGGCGTCGGACCGAGCGGGAAACAGCGGGGAATCACGGGGGAACGCAGTCACGCCCGACGAGGCCACCCCTTAGCCGTTCGCCCAGGTCAGCACCCGAACGAGCCTCGAATGATCGCAGCTTCCCAAGCCGAGGGTTTCGATGCCGTAGTTCCGATGCGGGCGGCGTCGCTCACGGCAGTGGCCATGCCGGTCATCATCCCGGCCATTCGGGGGAGATACGCGCGGCCTCGGGGACGTATCTCCCTGCGGGGGCATCCCTTGCTGGGACGAAAGGGAGACATGATGCCGCTCTATCTATCAAGGTTCAGCTACACGCCGGAGACCTGGGCGAGACTCATCGGCCACCCCGAGGACCGTGCAAAGGCCGCTCAGGCGTACATCGAGTCCGTCGGCGGCAAGCTACACGGCTTCTGGTATGCGTTCGGCACCCGCGACGGCTACAACTTGTGGGAGGCCCCCGACAACGTCTCCATGGCCGCGGTCGCCCTGGCGATCAGCGGAGGCGGCGCACTCAGCTCGTTTGAGACGACTGTTCTCCTGAGCATCGACGAAACCATGGATGCCCTGCGCAAAGCCGGGCAAGTCCAGTACCGGGCCCCCGGCACGTAGCGGTCCAGGTGGCCGGGTGTGACGGACTCATGGGCCCCGCATCAGACGGTGACACGCCTCGGCTGGCCGAACTGCGCGCGAGTGCGAAGGCACTCGGCGTCCATCGCGTCGTCCATCTGGGCTACGCGGACAGCGGCCACGGCGCGATCCTCCATCCCGAACCCCCGGACCGCACGCGCTTCGGCCGTGCGGAAACTGAGGATGCCTCCGAGCGGCTGGCCGTGATCCTGCGCGAGGAGAAGGTGGCTCTCCTGCTCAGTTATGACGCCAACGGCGGTTACGGTCATCGCGACCATGTCAGAGTGCGCGAGGTCGGCAAACGCGCCGCCCGGTTGGCGGGCGTCCCACGAGTGCTGGAGGCGACGTTGCCGCGCGAGCCGATCGCCAAAGTCGTGAGTGCACTCCGGCTGATGGGTGTCCTATGCCGCTATGACTCCCGAGCGATGCGGGCTGCATATACCCCTTGCGCGGCCATCACGCACCGGATCAATGTGCGGAAGTTCGCCCGGCAGAAGCAAGCAGCGCCGGCCGCGCACCGTTCTCAGATCGATGAGCCAGGCAGGGCAGCCCCCGTGATGAGAATCCTGACTCGTCCACCGGTTCCCGTTTTCAGCCTGTTGATGCCGCAATACCCGGCACCCCGTCTCGTATTCAGCTCAGGCGGCGCACGGGCGGGCCGGATCCGGTGCAGGACTCACCCGACTTCAACTACTGACGGTGTCGGGGGGTCTTCCGTGGTGGCAGCGTCAATGTGATTTGTCGGACCAGTTGCTGGAAGCACGCCAGGGACGCGACGGCGGGTAGGGCAGCTCCGGCCATAGCGGTCACGGTCCGGTCGGCCTGTGCTACGCACAGCATGATGGCGACGAAGGAAAACAGCAGAACAATGAACCATGAGTGCAAGGCTCGGCGCCGATGCAAAGCAGTTCGCAGGATCGAGAGCGACGCCACCATCCAGGGGCCATACACCAGAAGAGGCCATTGAGGAATCATTTCGCTCTTTGTGCCGGTTGCAATATTCTGCAGAGGCCCGTAAGCCGCCATGCCACCGAAGACGCTGACCATCGCCACGATGACGGCAACGAAGGCGACGATAACGAAGCTGCCAGTCTGCAACCATGCGAGTCGGAGGTTTCCGGCTCCCATTTTCCGATGCCCGGCAGAAGATCGCCGGATGGGAGGAAGCTGAGCGGTGATCTGCGCCAGGTTCTTCATGGGTTCGGCGAAGTTGACGTCGGATGACGGCTCGCTGTGAGGCGGCGGCACCACAGACACCTGCTCCGCTGGAACGGCCTCCTGCAAGAGATAGGCAAGTTCCTCGACCGGGTCCCAGGCCGAGTCGGGGGGTGTCAACGGAACCCCGGAGTGCAGGGAATCGTCAGGACTACCGTGCCGGTCAGCACCGGACCCGTATGAGTATGTGCTGGGTTGCCATTCACGGCTCACAAAGGAGGGATTCGCATAGTCGCGATTCATGGAAATCCGCCCCCCGTCACGCGCGGTCCGTGTAAGAGCCTGACTTTTCCTGATCGTTCCACCGTTGATCAAGCTCCTCCTGGGCCGCCTGCAGTAGCGCGAGGAACTCGCGGAGCATGGACTGAACACTTGGGAGTTCGGCCAGCGCGCCCCCTCCGCCCAAGCGGCCGCACGACTCGAGGACCGAGCGCGCCAGCCCGGGCACGTAATTATATTTCCTCGCTGTCGCATCGCCGATCGCAGGCAAGCCCTTCCCCGTGCTGCGGTGGGGCAAGCCGTGAAACCTTGGTTTCGTCATATCCCGCTAACGCGCTCCATCTCTCCCGGATGCGCGGCAAACGAGTGACCCTGACCCAGGGGAATCGTTAGGGAGAGCGTTTCTTAATTAATGTCATCCGCACCTCCGCATGTTATGGGTCGAGCTGCTTGTCTTCTCGATTCTTTTTGAGTAGAAAATAGGATTTTCGCGCGCCAGATGGCGGTGAGACTCACGGGGAGCTAGGGGGAATCGGTCGCGGATTCCCAGGATGGAGCGGTGGCGTCAGGGCCGACGGCGTCGGCAGCACCCGGCGCGGGTGGGCTCGCCGAAGACCTGGTGAGCACGCCCGCGCAGGCGCTGGCCCTCACACCGTCAGCGGCACCGGATGGATCTCGTCCGCCCGATGCCCGGCACGTTCGTGGATCCGCTGGACCGCTTCCGCCGAGGGGGCTTCCGAGAGGCAGTAGACCGTGCCGGAGGCGGGGTCCGCCCAGGCCTTCTCGAAGTGGACCGCCTCGTCCTTCTCGATGTCCAGGTCGGCCTGGTGGGCCTGGTGCAGCTGGTCGGCGGTGATGCCTTCCATGCCGTGGTGGACGTCCATGAACTGGGGCATGGCGTCGCACCTCCTATCCCTGATCCGGGTCGCACTCCTGTGTCGTACGGCCTGCCTGCTCTCCATCTTCAGCCCGTACGCCCGCCCCGGCGAGCGCTGCCTACTTCAGTCCGATCTCCGCGCAGTCCGCCGCGAACTCCGGAGTGCAGATGTCCTGGATCGTGTAGACGCCGTCCTGGATCACGGTGTCCTTGATGTTGTCCTTCGTGAGGGCCACCACCGGCACCAGCATCGAGGGGATGTCCTTCTGCGTCGGGCTGTCGACCTTGTCGCGGGTCAGCGCGTCGAACTCGATCGAGCGGCCCTGGACCTTGGCCACCGCCATGGACGCGGCGTTGTTGGCCTCCAGGATGAACGACTTGTAGACGCTCATGTACTGCTCGCCGGAAACGATCCGCTGGACCGCCGCGAGGTCCGCGTCCTGCCCGGTCACCGGCGGGATCTTGGAGGCGCCCGCCTCCTTCAGCGCGTCGATGACCGCGCCGGCCATGCCGTCGTTCGCCGAGTAGACGGCGGCGATGTTGTTCAGCCCGACGGTCCTGATCGCCGTCTCCATGTTGGTCTTGGCGACCTCGGGCAGCCAGTCCTTGGTGTTGTAGGACGCCGCGATCTGGACCTTGCCCTTGAGCTCGTCCATCGCGCCGGTCTGGAACCGGGCCGTGTTCGGGTCCGTGAGCGAGCCGTTGATCATGACGATCTTGCTGCTGGTGGCCTTCGTGCCGAGGGCCTCGAGGATCGAGCGGCCCTGTACCTCGCCGACGAGTTCGTTGTCGTGGGAGACGTACGCGTCGATCGGGCCCTCCGCGAGCCGGTCGTACGCGATGACCGGTATGCCCGCGTCCTTGGCCTTCTCGATCGACGGCGCGATGGTCTTGGAGTCGATCGCGTCCACCACGAGGACGTCCACCTTCTCGGAGATCATCTCCTCGAGCTGCCTGCTCTGCTTGGCCTCGTCCGCCTCGGCGTTGGCGTAGAGGACCTTGCCCTTGCCGTTGGTGAGGGTGGTGACCTGCTTCTTGAAGAGCGGGTAGTCGAACTTCTCGAAGCGCTTGGTCTTCTTGTCGGGCAGGAGGAGCCCCACCGTGATGTCGTCGCCCTTCTTGGGCGTCGCGGAGCCGCTGCTTCCGCCGGTGCCGTCCAGGACGCCGCACGCGGCGAGCGAGAGGGCCGAGGCAGCCGCCGTCACCGCGATGGCGATACGGCGTGCGGCGGTCCGACGGGGGGTGCGAGCGTTCACGGGAGGTGCCTTCCAGGCGGGGAACAGCATGACGAACCCAGATGCAGAACAGATAAGGAAGCCAACGCGGCGGCAGCACGTGACGTCAAGAAGTGCTGGTTAACGAGATGGCAACAGGGTGTCTGTTGTGCATGGACGACGTCTGAGCGTCAACTGGTGTGAAGTGTATGCCTGTTCGAACGTGAACGAGGTCGACTTCCGCCGCTCGGAAAGGGGGCGAAGGCCTCGGCGCACACAAACCCCACACAAAGGGACCCTGCCTCCGCGACGGGAGACAGGGTCCACAGGCGATGCCGTGTCTACGGGCGGCGCGTCAACCGCACTGGCAGGGATTGCCCGACTGGCAGCCGCACCCGCACCCGGAGCCGCAGCCGCAGGCGCCGAACAGGGGCAGCTTCTTGATCTCGGCGGGATGCTGCGTCTCGCGTTCCCGCGTCGGGTCGGGCGTGCTGGGGGTCTCGGCCATGGGGCCCTCCTGGAGAGCTGGTCCTGGAGACGGGCGCCCTCTCGGGCTCCTGTGCTCTTGTGCCTTCTCCCCATTGCACCCCCGGCCCGCCGGGCGCATCAACGGCGCACGGAGGCTCGCGGGGTTACGCGCCCTCGACGCCCGTCGGCGGCTGTACGTCCTGCTGCAGCTCGTCCGCGTGCTCACCCGTCACCAGGAACACCACACGCTTGGCGACCGACACCGCGTGGTCCGCGAACCGCTCGTAGTAACGGCCGAGGAGCGTGACGTCGACCGCCGTCTCGATGCCGTGCTTCCAGCGCTCGTCGATCAGGTGCCGGAAGAGCGTGCGGTGCAGGAGGTCCATCTCGTCGTCGTCCGTCTCCAGTTGCATCGCCAGATCGACGTCCTTGGTGATGATGACCTCGGCCGCCTTCGCCATCAGGCGCTGCGCGAGCTGGCCCATCTCCAGGATCGTGGCGTGCAGGTCACGCGGGACCGCGCGGTCCGGGAAGCGTAGCCGGGCCAGCTTGGCGACGTGCTGGGCCAGGTCGCCCGACCGCTCGAGGTCGGCGCTCATCCGCAGCGACGTCACGACGATCCGCAGGTCGGTGGCGACCGGCTGCTGGCGGGCGAGCAGCGCTATGGCCCGGCCTTCCAGGTCGTGCTGGAGTTCGTCGACCTTGGCGTCCGCCTCGATGACGCTTTCGGCCAGTTTCAGGTCGGCGTCGAGGATCGCCGTCGTGGCACGCCCGATCGCCGACCCGACAAGTCGGGCCATTTCGACCAGACTATCGCCGATCGAGTCAAGTTCCTCGTGGTACGCGTCACGCATCAGGTTCCCTCTCTTGACGTCCGTTCGGGGGCGAACAGCGGGCCCCGTGACCCCCACGCTCCCACGTTCGGCCCTGTACGAGTCGATTTCCGCCCCGACAAATGAATCAATACTGGCTCCAAGGTGAACTCTGGGCGACGAGTGTTCGAGGACGCACGTTGATGGCTGTGGCCAGGTCGTGCCCCATGCCTAACCTGGACGCATGGACGTGAACGCGGCAGTCGCCGCAGCGGCAGCGATCGCCGGGGTGCTCACCGGTGTCATCGCCATGCTGGCGTTCCGCTGGAGCGAGCGCGACCAGAAGCGCCCCACCCGCAGCTCCCTGCACACCGACCCCGTGCTGCCGCCCGGCGTCGACACCGTGCTGTCCGTGCTGCGGTCCTCGGCCGTCGTACTCGACGAGGCGGACGCCGTCGTCAAGGCCAGCTCGGCGGCGTACGCCCTCGGGCTCGTCCGTGGCGGAAAGCTTTCCGTGGAGCCGATGCTCCAGATGGCCCGCGACACCCGGCGCGACGGCGAGATACGCCAGGTCGAACTGGACCTCCCCAGACGCGGCACCGGCCGCGGCGAGGCCCTCGCCGTCTCCGCCCGCGTCGCCCCCCTCGGCTCACGCCTGGTCCTCCTGCTCGTCGAGGACCTCACCGAGGCCCGGCGCATCGAGGCCGTACGCCGCGACTTCGTCGCCAACGTCAGCCACGAGCTGAAGACCCCCACCGGCGCGCTCTCCCTCCTCTCCGAGGCCGTCATGGGCGCCTCGGACGACCCGGAGGCCGTCGAGCGCTTCGCCGGCCGGATGCAGATCGAGGCGACCCGCCTCACCAGCCTCGTCCAGGAACTCATCGACCTCTCCCGGGTGCAGAACGACGACCCGCTGGAGGACGCCGAGCCCGTCCGCGTGGACGAACTCGTCGCCGAGGCCGTCGACCGCTGCCGCCACCAGGCCGGTACCAAGCACATCACCATGGCCGCCGGAGGCACCGCCGACCTGCGCGTCTGGGGCAACCGCGGCCAGCTCGCCGCAGCCCTCGGCAACCTCGTCGAGAACGCCGTCAACTACTCGCCCGCCGCCACCCGCGTCGGCATAGCGGCCCGCCGGGTGAACGCCCCGGGCGGCGACCTCATCGAGGTCGCCGTCACCGACCAGGGCATCGGCATCTCCGACAAGGACAAGGAGCGCATCTTCGAGCGCTTCTACCGCGTCGACCCCGCCCGCTCCCGCGCCACCGGCGGTACGGGCCTCGGGCTGGCGATCGTCAAACACGTGGCCGCCTCGCACGGCGGCGAGGTCACGGTGTGGAGCTCCGAGGGCCAGGGCTCCACGTTCACCCTGCGGCTGCCGGAGGCGGGCACCGGCCGCCGATCCCGAGCGAACCGGCCGCACCTGTACGACCATGACTCCCACCCCGAGTCACTCCCAGACTCCGACCCCGACCCACACGCCGGGGCCGGACCGTCCGACCCCGGCGAAGAGGCCGACCGGACCACCGGCACATCCCCTTACGATCCGCTCCACGCCCCGGAGGTCCTTCCGTGACCCGAGTGCTCGTCGTCGAGGACGAGGAGTCCTTCTCCGACGCCCTTTCCTACATGCTCCGCAAGGAGGGTTTCGAGGTCGCCATCGCGGCCACCGGGCCCGACGGACTCGACGAGTTCGAGCGCAACGGCGCCGACCTCGTCCTCCTCGACCTGATGCTGCCGGGCCTGCCCGGCACGGAGGTCTGCCGTCAGCTGCGCGTCAAGTCCAACGTCCCGGTGATCATGGTCACCGCCAAGGACAGCGAGATCGACAAGGTCGTCGGCCTGGAGATAGGGGCCGACGACTACGTCACCAAGCCCTTCTCCTCCCGCGAACTGGTCGCCCGCATCCGCGCCGTCCTGCGCCGCCGAGGCGAGCCCGAGGAGGTCACCCCGGCCGCGCTGGAGGCCGGCCCGGTCCGCATGGACGTCGACCGCCATGTGGTCACCGTCGCAGGCGGCAAGGTCGACCTCCCGCTCAAGGAGTTCGACCTGCTGGAGATGCTGCTGCGCAACGCCGGCCGCGTGCTGACCCGTATGCAGCTCATCGACCGGGTGTGGGGCGCCGACTACGTGGGTGACACCAAGACCCTCGACGTCCACGTCAAGCGCCTGCGCGCCAAGATCGAGCCGGACCCGGGCGCCCCCAGATACCTGGTCACGGTCCGCGGCCTCGGATACAAGTTCGAGCCGTAAACCGGCCCGGACACCCGGCAGCGACCCGCGTCCGTACGCCGAAGGGCGGGACCTCTCCCAGGAGGCCCCGCCCTTCGGCGTACGTAGTGCTCGGGTACGACGGTCCAGTGGCCGCCGACCCGGCGCCGGTTACTGACCGGCGACCGCGGCGCCCGTGGCCGTCGACGACGTGCTCGGGGTGGCCCCGGCCTCGCCCGCCGCGCCGGCCCCCGTCGGGGTCGCGCTCGGGGAACCGGTCGCCGCGGGCGCGCCGGAGACGGCGGCGGAGGCGGATGGCGAGGGGCTGGTGGCGCCGCCCGGGACCTCAGGAGCCGCGGTCGGGCCCCACGAGGCGTAGAACTGCTCCGCCGGGACGACGAACGCGCGCAGGCTCACGTCACCGGTCTTGCTGAAGGTGAAGGTGATCTTCTGCGCGTTGCCGTCCTGGACCGACTCACGGCTGCTCGGCAGCACGGCCGACGCGTTGTTCGCGCCGCCGATGACGAGCGAGCCGCCGGCCGGGATGCTCAGGTTCTTGCCCTTGGCGGGCTTCAGCTCCGCGGTCTTGCCGGTGCCGGGGACGGTGATCGACTCCAGCGTCTGGGCGGTGATGCCGCTGTTGAACACGGTCGCCGAGACGGCGGCGGGGCCGGTCGACTCCAGCTCCGACGGGGTGATGACGACGACGTTCTGCAGCTTGATGGCCCCCACGGTGGTGGCCGCGTTGTCGGGCTTGATCTCCAGCGTCTGGGCGTTGTTTCCGGCTGCGCACCCGGCGAGCGTGGCGACCGAGAACGCGAGGGCGGATGCGGCGAGGGCGCCGCGTCGAAGGCTGCTGCTCACGGCGGCGGCAACTCCTTGGAACGCACGGGCAGCTCCTTATAAAGCCGCCCTAAGTGACTGTCAGCGGCCTTAGGTTACCGAGCCGTTCCCGCGCCACCGCACCCGACCCGCCTCTACGGGGGAGCAGCGGCGCCGACACGGGAGAACGCGGGCGCCTCAGGAGTCGTTTTGACCCCTTCTCGGGGGCGGCGGTCCGCCATTCACATAAGTGCCGTCGGCAAAGAGAAGAGCATGCGGGGAAAATTCTGGTGAAGGAATGAAGGGCATCCAGAAATTGATCACTCATGGATCATCCGCTCGGCCATCCGCCGGATCATCCACTGGATCATCGGCCGCCGTGATCAATTCCCGATTCGGCTCCGGTCGGACTCCGCTCATCGAACGGAGTAACGGAAGTAGCACAGTTGGAAGCGGACATAAGGGGATGTTTGGTCGCCCGGCGGGGTCTCCGGGTGCGTGTAACGCCCGGGTTTCACTTGCTTCGGAGAGCCGCTCCGACCTGCGAATACCCTCCCCTTCTTCGCCTCCGGGGCCCTTCCGAAGCACGTTCCTGTTGCAGTTGTCAAGCCCCGAGATATGCCCTGACCTGCGAAAACGCCATTCAGAAGCTGCCGTTTCCGTGTTACCCTGGATAGCCACGGAAGGGGTACCTGTCACATGACGTTCAAGGTTGGCGACACCGTGGTCTATCCCCATCACGGGGCCGCGCTGATCGAGGCCATCGAAACTCGCCAGATCAAAGGCGTGGACAAGACCTACTTGGTGCTGAAGGTCGCCCAGGGTGACCTGACTGTACGTGTGCCAGCGGACAATGCGGAGTTCGTCGGCGTACGTGATGTGGTCGGTCAGGACGGACTGGACCGGGTCTTCGAGGTCCTGCGCGCTCCGTATGCCGAGGAGCCCACGAACTGGTCGCGTCGTTACAAGGCAAATCTGGAGAAGCTCGCCTCCGGCGATGTCATCAAGGTCGCGGAAGTCGTGCGTGACCTGTGGCGTCGTGAGCGTGAGCGCGGACTGTCCGCCGGTGAGAAGCGCATGCTCGCCAAGGCTCGCCAGATTCTGGTGAGCGAGCTCGCGCTCGCGGAGAACACGAACGAGGACAAGGCCGAGGCGCTGCTCGACGAGGTGCTCGCGTCCTGAAACTGACGGGGAACGGGCAGCACTGAAAGCCCGCTCACCCAGCTCAGCAGCACAATGAAATGCCGCGGTGCCCGATGACGTATCCAATGTCGCCGGGCGCTGCGGCATGTTCGTGCCCGGATGTTCTGCTGTTCTGCCGCGCATCCGAGGCACCACTGGCGCCATCAGCGAATTCCCCTACCGGCAACTGCCGGTAGTACCGAATGACGTACTGAAACGCTGCAGTACCGATACTTGGTGCGCCGGGCCCGGAGACGACTCGACCGGATGTCACGGAAGGGTCCGATCGAGGCTCGCGCCCGGCACTCTTCCAGGCCATACCCACGAGGGCTCGGCACACAAACCTGACAGGAACCGATGTCTGACGAATCGCGCCCCACACCGCCCGGGGCACGTACGGCCGCGGTGATTCCGGCCGCCGGCCGGGGCGTACGCCTCGGCCCGGGCGCTCCCAAAGCGCTTCGCGCGCTGAACGGCACGCCCATGCTCGTCCACGCCGTCCGCGCGATGGCCGCCTCCCGTGCCGTCTCGCTCGTCGTCGTCGTGGCCCCGCCGGACGGCGCCGCCGAGGTCAGGACCCTTCTCGACGCCCACGCGCTGCCCGAACGCACGGACTTCGTCGTCGTCCCCGGCGGCGAGTCCAGGCAGGAGTCGGTGAAACTCGGCCTGGACGCTCTGCCGGCCGGCATCGACATCGTCCTCGTCCACGACGCGGCCCGCCCCCTCGTACCGGTGGACACCGTCGACGCCGTGATCGAGGCCGTACGGGAGGGCGCGCAGGCCGTGGTTCCCGCGCTGCCGCTCGCGGACACCGTCAAGGAGGTCGAGCCGGCCGCCGTCCACGGCGAACCCGAACCCGTACTGGCGACACCCGAGCGGGCGCGCCTCCGCGCGGTCCAGACACCGCAGGGGTTCGCCGTCGACACCCTCGTACGGGCCCACAAGACGGTGACCGAGAACGTCACCGACGACGCGAGCATGGTGGAACAGCTGGGCCTGCCGGTCGTCGTCGTGCCCGGCCACGAGGAGGCGTTCAAGGTGACGAGACCGCTGGATCTGGTGCTCGCGGAAGCGGTACTCGCCCGCAGGAGGCTGAACCATGGCTTCTGAGCCCGCCGCGCCGGGGCCGCTGCTGCCCCAGGTCGGCATCGGTACCGACATTCACGCTTTCGAGGAGGGCCGGGAGCTGTGGTGCGCCGGCCTGAAGTGGGAGGGCGAGGGGCCGGGGCTCGCGGGTCACTCCGACGCGGACGTCGTCGCGCACGCCGCGTGCAACGCGCTGTTCTCGGCGGCCGGCCTCGGTGACCTCGGACAGCACTTCGGCACCGGGCGTCCGGAGTGGTCCGGGGCGTCCGGGGTGACGCTGCTGACGGAGGCCGCGCGGATCGTACGGGCGGCCGGGTTCACCATCGGCAACGTCGCCGTGCAGGTCGTGGGACCGCGGCCGAAGATCGGCAAGCGGCGCGAGGAAGCGCAGAAGGTGCTGTCCGAGGCGGTCGGGGCGCCGGTGTCGGTCTCCGGCGCCACCACGGACGGGCTCGGCTTTCCGGGACGGGAAGAAGGCCTGATGGCGGTGGCGACGGCACTGGTGGCCCGTACGGGCTGAGACCGCAACGCGGCGGCACCGTGGGCGGCTATGTCACGAATATATGGCCCTTGTGGTCAAGGGGCGTGGGGCACCCGGTATCGGCCACTACCCTGGACCCGTGACCATTCGCCTGTACGACACCAGCGCCCGGCAGATCCGTGACTTCGCCCCGCTCACACCGGGTTGTGTCTCGATCTACCTCTGTGGCGCCACCGTGCAGGCCGCCCCGCACATCGGGCACATCCGGTCCGGGCTCAACTTCGACATCCTGCGCCGCTGGTTCACCTACCGCGGCTACGACGTCACCTTCATCCGCAACGTCACCGACATCGACGACAAGATCATCAACAAGGCCGCCGAACAGGGGCGGCCCTGGTGGTCCATCGGTTTCGAGAACGAGCGGGCCTTCAACGACGGTTACACCGCCCTCGGCTGCCTCCCCCCGACCTACGAGCCGCGTGCAACCGGGCACGTCACCGAGATGGTCGAGATGATGCGCGGCCTCATCGAACGCGGACACGCCTACGAGGCCGACGGCAACGTCTACTTCGACGTGCGCTCCTTC
The DNA here is from genome assembly GCF_033793965.1 of Streptomyces sp. ME02-8801-2C. NCBI lineage: Bacteria > Bacillati > Actinomycetota > Actinomycetes > Kitasatosporales > Streptomycetaceae > Streptomyces > Streptomyces sp. ME02-8801-2C. Next base: position 117,943 of record NZ_JARAXP010000008.1, read on the forward strand.
CCCGGCTACCTGCAGCTGTCCAACCAGGAGCTCGACAACCTGCTCCAGCCCTCCTCGGACGGCGAGACCGGCAAGCGCGACTCCCGTGACTTCGCCATGTGGAAGGCCGTCAAGCCGGGCGAGCCGAGCTGGGAGACACCCTGGGGGCGCGGACGGCCCGGCTGGCACCTCGAGTGCTCCGCCATGGCCCACAAGTACCTCGGCTCCGCCTTCGACATCCACGGCGGCGGCCTCGACCTGATCTTCCCGCACCACGAGAACGAGATCGCCCAGGCCAAGGCCTTCGGCGACGACTTCGCCGCCTACTGGCTGCACAACGCCTGGGTCACCATGAGCGGCGAGAAGATGTCGAAGTCCCTCGGCAACTCCGTCCTCGTCAGCGAGATGGTCAAGGCCTGGCGGCCCATCGTCCTGCGCTACTACCTCGGCACCCCGCACTACCGGTCGATGATCGAATACAGCGAAGAGGCCCTGCGCGAGGCCGAGTCGGCGTTCGCCCGGATCGAGGGTTTCGTGCAGCGCGTCATCGAGAAGGCCGGCGGCGTCGTCGAACCCTCCGCCGAGGTGCCGCCCGCCTTCGCCGAGGCCATGGACGACGACCTCGGTGTGCCCCAGGCCCTGGCCGTCATCCACACCACCGTCAGGCAGGGCAACTCCGCCCTCGCCGCCGACGACAAGGAAGCCGCCGTCGCCCGCCTCGCCGAGGTGCGCGCCATGCTCGGCGTCCTCGGCCTCGACCCCCTCGACCCGCACTGGGTCGGCGAGGGCGCCGACCGGGGCGAGGACCTGCACGGCGTCGTCGACAGCCTCGTACGACTCGTCCTCGACCAGCGCGAGGCCGCGCGCGGACGCAAGGACTGGGGCACCGCCGACGCCATCCGCGACCAGCTCAACCAGTCGGGCCTCGTCATCGAGGACAGTCCGCAGGGGCCGCGCTGGACCCTCGGCCCGCGCTGACCAAATCACCACAAACACGTGCATCTTCTTGATCGATTGTGCCGCCCGGGTCTCCGGGCGGCACACTCATAGACGTACACACGCACGTCACCACACAGACAGGTAGGTCATGGCCGCTAACAACCGCCGCATGTCCGGCAAGAAGGGCGCGCAGGTCGGCAGTGGCGGCCAGCGGCGCCGGGGGCTCGAGGGCAAGGGCCCGACCCCGCCCGCCGAGATGCGCAAGGGACACAAGAAGAACCGTATTGCCGGCGCCAAGGCCAAGCAGCTCCAGCGACGGCCCGCACCCAAGGGGCGCGGCGGGAAGGCCTCCTCCGAACTCGTCGTCGGGCGCAACTCCGTCGTCGAGGCGCTCCGCGAGGGCGTCCCGGCCTCCACGCTCTACGTCCAGCAGTTCATCGACAACGACGAGCGCGTGCGCGAGGCCCTCCAGCTGGTCGGCGAGCGCGGCGGGATCCACCTCATGGAGGCCCCCCGCCCCGAACTCGACCGCATGACCAACGGCCTCAACCACCAGGGCCTCGTCCTCCAGGTCCCGCCGTACGAGTACGCGCACCCCGAGGACCTCGCCAACGCCGCCTACGACAACGGCCAGGACCCCCTCATCGTCGCCCTCGACGGCGTCACCGACCCGCGCAACCTCGGCGCCGTCGTCCGCTCCGTCTCCGCCTTCGGCGGCCACGGCGTCGTCGTGCCCGAGCGGCGCGCCGCCGGTATGACCGCCGGCGCCTGGAAGACGTCCGCCGGCGCCGCCGCCCGTACGCCCGTCGCCCGCGCCACCAATCTGACGCGCGCCCTGGAGGCGTACCAGAAGGCCGGCATCGTCGTCGTCGGTCTCGCCGCCGACGGCGACGCCGAGCTCGGTGACCTCACCGCCCTCGGCGGGCCCGTCGTCATCGTCGTCGGCAGCGAGGGCAAGGGGCTGTCCCGGCTGGTCGGGGAGACCTGCGACCACCTCGTCCGGATCCCGATGCCCGGTGGCACCGAGTCCCTCAACGCCGGCGTCGCGGCCGGGATCGTGCTCTACGAAGCGGCCCGCCGACGCGCCTGAACACCCGTGCACGCCGTCACCCGTACGGGGGGGAATCCGGGCGAGTGACGTGACCTTGACGCGGCCCGGACACATCCGCCGAGTCAAAGCAGTGTCCTAACGTCACGTCACTCGGTTAGATGAGTGTGGACACCAGAACACCCCGCACACCCACGGGGGACCGCTCGTCGGGATACGACGACGCTCCCGCGCTGAGCATGGTGAAGGTGCCGAGCGATCCGGCGCAGGTCATCGTCAACCATGCGAGTTTCCGCGTGCAGTTGGGGGCCTCGACGCGGCTGGCGGCACCGTCGTCCCGCGTCGCCCGGCACCTCGGCGCCTCCGAGGACACGGCGCGCATCCCCGTCTTTGGCGCCGGTGGCGCCACAGCCGGCCGACGCCGGGCGCCCGTCGTCTGGAGTGGCAAGTCGGCGCCCGACGACACCGGCGCACACCGCCTGCTCCAGGCCGCACGGGGCTCCAGCGTGCGCCACGGCGAACAGCCGCCGACCGCCGACGCCGGAGCGACCCAGGTCATCCCCCGAATCGACGGCGACCTCGACTACGCCGGCAGCACCCTCGACCAGTCCATCGAGAACCCGATCGTCGGCAGCCAGCGCACCCACGGCTCCGACACCGGCCGCCTCCTCCCCAACATGCGCACCACCGGCAGCGCATACGAGGAGGCCGGATACGTCGACTCCGGATACGGCCAACATGGCGACGGAGACGACGAGTTCCGCTACGACGCCGACGAAGCCCACGACCGGGACGCCGACGGGCGAAGCAAACGCCACGCCAACGACCCCGTACGGCACGCCTATTACCCCGGCCGCCGCATGAGCCTCGGCGTCGTCCTCCTCCCGCTGCGCATCTTCCTCGGCTTCATCTCCATCTACGCCGGCATGGGCAAACTCTGCGACCCCGTCTACTTCGACGGCGGCAAACGCGGCTCCATGATGAAGTGGCTCAACACCCTGCACCCCTGGGAAGCCGCCGAGCCACTACGGCAGTTCGCCCTCCAGCACCCCGTCGGCTCCGGACTCGTCATCGCCTTCCTCCAGGTCGTCGTGGGAGTCCTCACGGTCCTCGGCCTGTGGCAGCGGGTCGCCGCGGTCGGCGGCGCCCTGCTCTCCGGCGCGCTGCTCGTCACCGTCAGCTGGAAGAGCGTCCCCGTCTACGACGCCCCCGACATCATCTACCTGGCCGCCTGGTCACCACTGATCATCGCCGGCGCCCCCGTCTACTCCATCGACGGCCGCCTCGCAGGCAGCGCCTGGCGCCGACTCGGTCCCCGAACCGACATCTGGGAACTGCGCAGCTACGTCCTGCGCCGCGGGGCCCTCGTCACCGCCCTCGTCATCGGACTCACGCTCCTCATCGGCTCGCTCCTCGGCGGCGCCGTCCGCGACGCCGACCGTGTGGTCGTCCCCGGCCCCGGGGAGGCCCCGCGCAACGAACTCCCCGGCTCCCCGCTCCCGGAGAAGTCCGGCGAACGCCACGCCTCGAAGAGCCCCTCGGCGGCCACCAAGTCGCCGACCCAGAGCGCCACTTCGGCCGCCCCCACCAGCGGCGACGTCGCGACCACCCCGGAGGAGGCCCGCGAGAGCGGCAGCGTCACCGGAAGCCGGCCCACCCAGACCCAGGGCACCGTCGGCCAGGCCCCGCCGCAACAGACCACCCCGGCCCAGCAGGCGCCCAGCACCAGCACCGGACCGTCCTCGTCGGGCGGCGGCAGCACGGGCACCCCCGGCGGCACCAACGGCGGCTCCACGGGCGGCAGCACCGGCAGCACCGGCGAAGGCAGCACCGGCGGCTCCTCCACGGGCCAGCCGGGACTGGTCGGCGGGCTCCTGGGCTAGTAACAACCCGCCTGGGTAAGGCGGTTACATGAATGGGGCCCCGCGCTGTGACAGCGCGGGGCCCCATTTCACGTATGTACGAAGGTCGTTGGGAAGGCGATTGGGAAGGTGGTTGAGGAGGTGGTTGAGGAGGTGGTTGAGGGAGTCGTTGGCGAACCGGCAGCTCAACGCCCCAGCGCCGCAAGCTCCTTCGCCGCCTCCGTGAGGTCCTTCGCGGTGTCGATGGCACGCCAGTACGCACCGTGCGGGATCGGGAAACCCGCCAGGCGCAGTTCGCGGGCCAGATGGGGAAACGTCGTACGTTCGTGGTCGCCGCGCTCCGGGAGCAGGGCGGCGAACTCGGAGGAGAAGACGTACACGCCCGCGTTGATCTCGAACGTCGACGGAGGGGACTCTATGAAGTCCGTGATGTGACCGAAGCCGTCCGTCTGCACGGCGCCCCACGGCAGCCGCGGCCGGGCCAGCGCGAGAGTCGCCACGGCGTCCCGCTCCGCGTGGAAGTCGGCCATCTCGCGCAGCGAGAAACGGGTCCAGATGTCACCGTTGGTGGCATACCAGGGCTGGTCCGGAGCGGGCAGATGCGCGGCGGCGTACTTGAGGCCACCGCCACGACCGAGGGGCTCCGTCTCGACGACCGTCGTGACGTTCAGCGGCAGATCAGCGGACTCGAGCCACTTCTGCAACACCTCGGCGAGATGCCCACAGCTGACGACGACGTCCGTCACGCCCTCCTCGGCGAGCCAGACGAGCTGATGGCCGATGATCGGCGTCCCCGTGCCGGGGATCTCGACCATCGGCTTGGGCCGGTCATCGGTGTACGGGCGGAGCCGGGAGCCTTGGCCGCCGGCGAGGACCACGGCCTGGGTGGGGCGCGTCGTGGCGTTCGGATCGCTCATGAATCGAACTGTACGGGGCGCTCCGCGGGTTTGGCGGGGGAGGTTGGGGGGTGGGGCTGTGCGTGGGGATCTGCGGCTCGGTGGGGGCTGAGCGCGCAGTTCCCCGCGCCCCTGGAGGCTGCCCCTGCGGGGCGCCTCCAGGGGCTTTTGCGGCTAGCTGTGGGCCGCTGCCACTCCTGTGGCGAAAGACGTGTCGCAGACCGGGCGGGCGTAGGACTGGGCGCGCGACGGGCCGTACATGTGGACCGCCGCTCGGCCCAGGGCGCGGGCGATCGAGGTGCAGTGCCTCGCCAGGGCCGGCTTGCCGTTCACTGCCTGTTGGAGGTGGGTGAGGGCGGTCCCGGGGTCCTTGTCCTGGAGCTCCAGGAGGAGCTGGTCGCGCAGGACGTCCTGCGGTTCGGGGGCCGCTGCGGCTCGGGCGGCCAAGTCCTCGGAGGATGCCGTGAGCACCGAGTCCGAGGGGTTCCCCGACCAGTTGACCCGGGTGACCGCGAGGGTCCCGGACAGCACCAGGACGACGGGCAGGACAAGGGCGAGGCTACGGCCGATCCGGCGGGCGGGGCCACGGCCACTTCGCGTCAGTTGGTTAGTGGAGTGCTTCACGCGAGTGAGGGTAGCGCTCAGTGCTGACATGGCGACATTCAGTCACCCGATCGGGGGATGGATTGGTGCCGTTTTCTGGGTAGGGCGTTGACGCACGCGCCCGTGAAGGCACATGCGAAGGCGCATGCGAAGGGCCCCGCGGCAAGCCGCGGGGCCCTTCAGCGTTCAGATCGAGATCGAGATCGCGTCTCAGTCGGTGAGGCGCTCGCCCGTCGAGGTCGAGAACACGTGGGTCTCGCCCGGACGCGGCACGACGTGCAGCGTGGCGCCCTTGTCCGGGACGGCACGGCCGCTGACACGCACGACCAGGTCCTTGAGGTCGTCGCCGACCTTGGCGCTGCCGTAGACGTAACCGTCGGCGCCGAGCTCCTCGACGACGTTCACCGTGACGGCGAGACCGGCCGGCGCGTCCGCGGAGTCCTTGGACAGCGCGCTGGCGGCGGCACCGTTGTGCTCGACGATGTCGAAGTGCTCGGGGCGGACGCCGACCGTGACGGTGGTGTCACCCTTGTCGGCGGCGGCCTTGAGGGCCTCGCGGTTGACCGGGACGACCGAGTTGCCGAACTTCACGCCGCCGTCGGTGATCGGGACCTCGACCAGGTTCATGGCCGGGGAGCCGATGAAGCCGGCCACGAAGAGGTTCGCGGGACGGTCGTACATGTTGCGCGGGGAGTCGACCTGCTGGAGCAGACCGTCCTTCAGCACGGCCACGCGGTCACCCATGGTCATGGCCTCGACCTGGTCGTGGGTGACGTACACCGTGGTGATGCCGAGACGGCGCTGCAGCGACGCGATCTGCGTACGCGTCGACACACGGAGCTTGGCGTCGAGGTTCGACAGCGGCTCGTCCATGAGGAACACCTGGGGCTCACGCACGATGGCGCGACCCATGGCGACACGCTGGCGCTGACCACCGGAGAGCGCCTTCGGCTTACGGCTGAGGTAGTCCGTGAGGTCGAGGATCTTCGCCGCGTCCTCCACCTTCTGGCGGATCTCGGCCTTGTTGACGCCGGCGATCTTGAGCGCGAAGCCCATGTTGTCGGCGACGGTCATGTGCGGGTACAGCGCGTAGTTCTGGAACACCATCGCGATGTCCCGGTCCTTCGGCGGCAGGTGCGTGACGTCGCGGTCACCGATGCGGATGGCACCGGCGTTCACGTCCTCGAGCCCGGCGAGCATGCGGAGCGAGGTGGACTTGCCGCAACCGGACGGACCGACGAGAACGAGGAACTCGCCGTCCCCGACCTCGATCTCCAGACCATCGACGGCGGGCTTCTCGGTGCCCGGGTAGATGCGGGTCGCCTTGTCGAACGAAACAGTGGCCATGGGTACTAGGCCCCCTTCACCGGCAGGAACGTGCCGGACGATCCGTAGTGGAAGGTGGTGTAGTCCACGTATGCGGACTGAACCAGGACGGTACCTGGGGTTTCGACTTCTGTCAGTAGGTGGAGGAGTGTGAACTTCGCGGAAATTTTCGAGCCGGAAACATACGAGCAGGCAGAGCAGCGCACTTTTGACCTTGCCGTGAGGCTTCCTGCTTCATCACCCACCGCCGACGCACCCAGTCCTCGTGAACTGCGCCCGAACGGTCTTACACGCGCTCCACAGGCATTCCGGCCGACGGCCCGTCGGTCCGTACCGCTCCGGCCGCTGCTAGGCGGCCAGCAGGCAACCCTCCAGGTCCGACGCCCTGATCACCGCCGGCACCTCCTTCGTAGGCGGCAGCCCCGCCGCCACCAGCCAATACAGCCGCAACCCCTCATCCCGAAGGTTCACAGCCGCATTCACATCCCGGTCATGAACGACCCCGCACTCGCCACACGTCCACTCACGCACCGAGACATCCAACTTCGGACCCTTGGTGTGACAGGCAGAACAACGCCGCGTCGACGGGAAGAACCGGTCGACGATCACCAACGTCCGCCCATACCACTCGCACTTGTACCGCAACTGCCGCAACAACTCGGCCCACCCGGCATCGATGATCGCCTCGTTCAGCTTCGCCTTCCGCCGACGACCCTTGCCACGCGCCGGACGCAACAGGTTCCCAATGGCCAGATCCTCCACCACGAGCACTTGGTTCTCGCGCACCAGGCGGGTCGTGAACTGGTCCAACATGTCCCTGCGAACGTCACCGATGAGCGCGTAAAGACGCGCGATCTTCCGCCGCACCTTGTCCCGGTTCGCCGAACCCCTCACCTTCCTGTGCAGCTCCCGCTGCAACCGCGCCAACCTCTCCGCGTACCGCCTCAACAGACGAGGATGATCAACCTTCGTCCCGTCGTCCAGAGTGACGAGCGACGCCAGCCCCAGATCCAGCCCCACCGCCTTCGGCGCCCGCGAACCCGACACAAAGGCAGCGGGGAGAGGACTGATCCGCTCCTCCATGAGCGTCGAGACGAAATAGCGCCCGGCCCGATCCCGCGTCACCGACAAACGCACCGGAACGACCCCCACAGGCAGCGCCCGCGACCAACGAACATCCAGAGGCCCCGACTGCTTCGCCAACGTGATCGACCCCGTCCCCGGCCGCTCCGGATCCTCGACCCACCTGAACCCCGTCCGCACATACGTCGCCGAATCCCGCGACCGCCCCTTCCGCTTCCGCTGCGGATACTTCCCCGACCCCTTGAAGAACCGCCCAAACGCCTGATCGAGATGCCGCAACGACTGCTGAAGCACGACCGACGACACCTCCCCGAGCCACACCATCCCCTCCGCCCGCTTCCACCCCGTCAACGCCCGGCAGGACTCCGCGAACCCCACATTCACCCGATGCCGCTCCCAGGCACCGGACCGAAGCGCCAGCCCCTCGTTGTAGACCCACCGACAGGCACCGAACGTCTTCGCCAGCTGCTCCGCCTGCTCGGCGGTCGGATAGAAGCGGAAGCGGTACAGACGGTGCTGCGTATCAGGTTCCTTGGCGTGTGCCTTCAGCGGCGTCGCCGCGCGCTGGTGGTGCTTGCGGCGGTCGCCGATACCGAGGTCTTCGCGCTTGATCCTCTCGGCTTCCTCGCCGGTCACCGCTTCCAGCCTCGGCTTGTCCACCGACTCCCCCGGCTTGCCCATGAGCCCCTCCCCGACGACTGATCTTCGGAGCAGCACGTCAGAGCGATCAACGAACGGATGCTCGGATGGTTACGTTTGGTTTTCGAGACCGAGGTCAGACGCGAACTACGTGGCTCGGAGGATCGCGCTCTGTGTACAGTGGAGCCGCCTTCGCGTACGGCGTTTTGGGTGCGCGCGGTGCCTCCTTAGCTCAGCTGGAACGAGCAGCTCACTTGTAATGAGCAGGTCATCGGTTCGAATCCGATAGGGGGCTCGACAGCCCAGGTCAGCTCCCCGCTGACCTGGGCTTCTTGTTTGTGGGGTGGCGTAGGAGGCGGGCGATTTCCAGGTCCTGGTCGTCCAGGGGGTCGCCGTCCTTGATGGTCCACAGGGCGTTCTGGAGTACTCGGGCGAGGGTCCACGCGCGTGCGCGTTCGCGGTCGAGGGACAGGGTGGCTGTGAGGGCTTCGAAGCGCCAGGGGATGTCGTCGGTGTCGAAGCGGTTGTTCAGGGCCGGCCAGAGATCGAAGCCGGGGTCTCCTGCCAGGGGTTTCGGGTCGATGGCCAGCCAGGGGGCGCGGTGGGCGGCGAGGACGTTCTCGTCGTGGAGGTCCCAGTGGAGGAGGCGGTCGCCGGGGTCGGGGGCCACTTCGCGCAGGGCTGAGGCGCAGTCCTGGAGGAGGGTGCGGGTCTCGGGGGCCGCCGGGAGGCGGCGTAGGGCCTGTGGTGTCTCGGCCAGCATGCGTGTCGCGATGTCGCCGAGGGTGCGGATGCCCGGTGGGGCCGGTACGGACGTGAGGTGGGCGAGGAGGTCGGCGATGACCTGGGTGGCCTCGTGGGCGTCGGGGTGGTGGGACAGCATCCGGGTGTGGTCGAGGCGTTCCAGGAGCAGCGTGCCCGTGGTGGGGTCGTGGTCCAGGAGGCGTACTGCGTGGTCGCCGTTCCAGAGGCGGAGGGCGGTTGGTTCGCCTTCGCTCTCGGCATCGAGGAGCTGGAGTTTCAGGGCGGCCGGGGTGTTGTCCGCGCGGACGACGGGGAGGACGAGGGCTGTCACGCCGTGCATGGCCGGGCCGTCGACGCGTAGGTTCCAGTGGTCGAGGAAGTCGGCTGTGCGGGCGGGAAGTGTGGTGATGAAGGCGCGGCCCGCCTCCCCGTTGTACTTGAGCTGTGTGGCGGCAAGTTCGTCGGGGACGCGGATGCGGGTCACGTGGCGACTGTATGTGCGTGCGTAAATTGGGGCATGCGATTTTCGGCGGGTCCGCGCGGGGTGTGGGCTTACGTTCGTAGTGCTCCGGGGACGTACGTGTGGCTGCTCGTCCTGTTTTTCACGACGGTGGCTGTGCATCTCATGTCGGCGGAGTTCCAGGAGGAGTTCCTGCGGCAGCGTTCGACGAACATCAATGAATTGTCGGACCATCCGGTGCGGGTGTTGATCTCCAGTGCGATGTGGATCGACGGGTGGTGGACTCCGTATCTCGTGCTGTATTCGGTGTTTCACGCGCAGGTCGAGCGGTGGTTGGGGACCGTGCGGTGGCTGGTGGTGTGTGTGAGCGCGCATGTGCTGGCGACGTTGGTGAGCCAGGGTGCGGTGTGGCGGGCGATCCGGGACGGTTCGGCGCCGGCGTCGGCGGCGGACACGATGGATTTCGGGGTGAGTTACGGGCTGGCGGGGGTGGTGGCCGTACTGACGTACCGGCTCACCCGGCCGTGGCGGTACGTGTACGCGGTGGGGGTTCTTGTCGTGTACGGGGTGCCGTTGTCCGTCTCGCGGACGTTCACGGATCTGGGGCACTTCACCGCGGCGCTGATCGGCTTCGCCTGCTGGCCGTTGACGCGTCTCAGGGGTCGTGAGGTGCGGAATCCGAAGGAGACACTGGGGGCGTTGAGGCGTTAACGTCCGGCGCTATGAGCAGCGCGAATGGCGGTTCGGGTGTGGGTGCTGGGGCCGTCAACGGCCGGGTTTCCTTCTGGTACGCGCAGGACGGTCTGCAGGAGATGCGGGCGCGTCTCGACGGGGACGCGACGGCGGATGTCGTGATCGTCGGGGGCGGCTACACGGGGTTGTGGTCGGCCTATTACGTCAACGACCCGGGACTAAAGTCCCGGGCTTGCACGGCGGGCGCCACTGGCTGTGGTGCTGCGCTTGCGTCCTGGCCCGCCCTCGGGTGTCGGGGGTGGGTCTGGGGCGGTTGACTGCGCCCCGCGTCGCCACAACTCTTCCGCGCGGGCGCGGATGTTGCGGGAGCTGTTTCGGTCTGCGTGATCAACGAATCCGCAGGACCGGCATGCGAACCAGGCCTGGGAGACCCGGTTCGCCCTGTCGATGTGGCCGCATTCGGCGCAGGTGCGGGAGGTGTACGCCGGATCGACGTACACCACCGGGACGCCGGCCTTCTTGGCCTTGTACGCGATGAACTGCCCCAGCTGGGCAAAGCTCCAGCTGGAGTGGGTGGCCCGTTGGGGTTTGCGTAGCCGTACCCGTTCGCGGATGCCCGTCAGTTCTTCGAGGGCGATTCCGCGTCCGGTGCGTTCTGCCGCGGCCACCACATGTTTCGCGATCTTGTGGTTGATGTCCTTCGCCCGCCGTGCTTCCTTGCGCCTGCGTTTCTTCAAACGGCGCTTGGCGGACGGGGTGTTCTTCTTCTGCAGTTTGGTGCGCAGGGTGCGTTCGCGCAGCCGTCCCCGGTTCAGCGCACGCCCGGCCATGATTTGGCCGTCGCTCGGGGTGGCGATGTTGACGATCCCCAGGTCGATACCGAGGAACCCGTCCGGACCGGTGTTCAGGGGTGCTTCGGGGATTTCGCAGGTGGCTTGCAGAAACCACATCCCGTCGCGGTGGAGCAGGTCGGACTCACCCCTGCGGTACAGGGCCAGGCGGGCGAGCTGTTCCGGGGAGGCGGTGAACGCCACCTGCTTCATTCGCCCGGACAGGGTCCAGAGGGAGACGGTCCGGTCGGGGATCTGCCACGACAGCATCCGGTCGTCATAGGGCTGCGCGCCCTCAGGCCGGAAGACGACCGGTTTGCCCACCGCCCGCCGGTACCGCTTCGACCACGGCCTGCCCAGGTTCCCGGCCTTCAGGTTTGCCGCCAGCGTCCGGTAGGCGTCACAGGTCTTCTTGATGGTGTGCTGGGCGGCCTGCGCACCCAGCCCCCACCGCTGCCTGATCTCGGAGTAGGTGTGCTCGCGCAGCGCGAAGTTCCGCTTCACATCCTTCTCGAAGGCGACCTCGGACACCCAGGTGGCGGCCTCGTTGCAGGCGTGCAGGGTCGCCTCAAGCGCCGCCGCCTGTACGGGCGTCGGCAACAGCTTGACCTGCACCACCAGCTTCATGACGCTCGAACCTACACAGCCGTCCGTACAGACACATGGCTTCCGCACATCAGTCCCATCATTCAGCGACCCGTCGACCATGTGTTCGGCATTGTCCGGCTACGCCGGACAGCCCTACGCGTGCTCCGCGCCCGAACTCCCGCACACCGCGACGCTCCGCGTCGCCACCACACGAGGCGATTCCTCCCCATTTGCGGGGCCACCAAGAAGGTATTGGGGGGCGGCTGCGACGCCCCCCTCGGTGGCTGGGCTGGGCTGGGGGTGGGCTGTTGGGCCGGTGGTAGGTGGGGGTGCGGGCCCCGGGCGGTCTGTTACGGCTCCAGGATTACCTTGCCGGTTGTGCCTCGGTTTTCCAGGGCTCGGTGGGCGGCGGCTGCTTCTGTGAGGGGGAAGCGGTGTACCGCGGGGGTCAGGCGGCCGGTTGCGGCTTCGGTGAGGGCGCGTAGTTCCAGGGTGCGCAGGGGGTTCGGGCCGCCTGCCTTCGCCAGCATTTCCGGGCCGAGGACCTGTTGGGAGAGGCCCTCGATGAGGAGGGGGCCGCCGGTGTGGATGCCGGCTGCGGACCAGCCGAAGACGAGGTGTTGTCCGGTGGGGGAGAGGAGTGCGGTGGCCTCGCGGGCGATGTCGCCGCCGACGCCGTCGAAGACGACGGTTGCGGGCCTGCCGCCGAGATACGCGCGTACCTTGTCCGGCCAGGCGGGATCCGCGTAGTCGACGGCGAGGTCGGCGCCGTTCGCCGCGACGAGGGCCGTTTTCGCCGGGCCGCCGGCGAGGCCGATCACGGTGGCGCCGGTGTGTCGGGCGTACTGCACGAGCAGGGTGCCGATGCCGCCGGCGGCGGCCGGGACGACGGCCACGGAGTCGGGGCCGAGGTCGGTGAACTGCAGGATGCCCATGGCCGTACGCCCTGTGCCGATCATGGCGACGGCCTGGGCGAAGTCGAGGCCGGCCGGGATTTCGTGCAGGCGTTCCATGCCGGTGACGGCGAGTTCGGCGTATCCGCCGGGCTGGAAGCCGAGGTGGGCTACGACGCGTTTGCCGAGCCACAGTCGCGGGGTGCCCTCGCCCAGGGCGTCGACGGTGCCGGCGACCTCGCGGCCGGGGATGGTCGGGAGTCGGGCGGGCTCCGGTGCCGGGCCTGTCATGCCCTCGCGCAGGGCGGCGTCGAGGAGGTGTACGCCGGCTGCGGCGACGGCGATGCGAACCTCGCCGGGGCCGGGGATCGGGTCGTCCACCTGTTCGTGGACGAGGTTTTCGGCGGGGCCGAAGGTGTGCAGGCGGATGGCGTGCATGAGGGGTCCTCAGGTGTGGTGGCGGGAGGCGTGGTGGTGAGAGGCGTGGTGTCGCGGCGTTCGGTTTCGTGCTGTGCCTCGGGAGTTGCCACTCTTCAACCTCAAGCATGCTTCAGGTCAAGGGGGTTGGGGCGGCCGTGGATGCGTCGGTTGCCCAGGGCCAGTGATACGGCGGTCAGCGCGCTGTTGAAGGAGACCTCCGCGAGGACGCCGGGGGCCGCCACCTGGTCGCCCGTCAGGTAGACGTTGTCGCCGCGTTCGATCGCGGGCCGGTCGCGCCAGCTCGTACCCGGCAGGTCGACCGCGCCGGTACGGCCGTTCGCGGTGGCCTCGCGGCGCCAGGTGACGCGTTCGCGCCAGCCGTCGAAGGCCAGGTCGAGGAGTTCCTCGGCGTGGGCGACGCCCTCGGCGCGGGAGGCGTGCGGGGCGATCGGGAACTGGCCCTGGAGGAGCTGCTCGCCGGCGGGGGCGAGGGTGCGGTCCTGTGCGGTGAAGCGTTCCAGCCAGCCGGGTGCGTCCAGGTCGGAGACGACGAAGGGGTCGCCGCGCCGGGTGCGTACGGCGAGGTCGAGGAGGACCGTACGCGCGCCGGTCCAGGTGAGGGTGTCGTCGCCCAGGAGGCGCCGGGCGGCGTCGAGGGAGGTGGCGACGATGACGGGTGTGTCGGTGGGGAGCGTGTCGACGCGGGACAGGGTCTCGACCCGTACGCCCAGGTTCCAGGCGCGGGCGGCCATCCGGTCGATCACGCTGGCCCAGCCGCCGCGCGGGTAGTGGGCCTCGGGCGGGAGGGCGGCGGCGCGGCGCAGCCGTTCCTGTACGAAGGCCGCGGACAGGGAGCCGGGGTCGTGGTGGAAGAGGGCGACGGCGGAGTAGTGCGCGGCGGCGACGGCGCCCTTCTCGCCTGCCTGGTCGGTGGCCCAGGTCATGAAGTCGATGTCCTGGGGCGCCTGTTGGGCGCTGCGGCGCAGCAGCTTGAGCATGGCGAGGGGTGGGGTGCGGCGCAGGGCGCCCTGGTGGCGGAAGTGGAATCGGGCGGCTTCCAGGGGTGGGAGCGGGGCCAGCGGTCCGATCAGGTCGCGGCGCGTGAGCCAGGTCCAGTGCGGGCCGCCGCTGTAGAGGGCGTGCGGGCCGTCGTTCGTACGGTACGGCCCCTCGGCGGTGCGGCCCCGGCCGCCGAGGGTGTGGTGGGCCTCGTACACGGTGACCTTGGCGCCTGCCTCGGCGGCGGCGATGGCGGCGGTGAGGCCGGCGAAGCCGCCGCCGATGACGGTGAGGGGGGTGCGGGGGCGGGGGCGGGCGGGGGTGTGGTGCATGTCCTGGGTCTCCCTCTGGTGGGTGCCTTTCTGCTGTGCGTCAGTACGACTGGTTGAAGGGAGTGGAATGTGACATGGGGGTGGTCGAAGGGGTGTTTTCGCAGGTCGGGCCAGTTGTCAGTGGTGGGGTGCAGGATGGGGGCATGGTGAGGCGAGCGGTGGGTGGCGTGGGCGGTACGGGGGGTTCCGCGGACGGGGTCAAGGGAGCTCGGCGGCCTGAGGTGCGGTTGCCTGCGCTGGAGCCGTTCGGGGGTGGGGAGTTGGCGGTTGACGGGGACTACGACGGGCTCGCGTTCCGGGAGGCCGACTTCGCCGGGCAGGACGGCGGGGGCGCCCGGTTCATGGACTGTGCGCTGACGGGGTGCGTGCTGGACGAGACAGGGCTGCATCACGCCCGCTTGCTCGACTCGGTCCTCACGGGCATTCGGGGCGTCGGCACGAACCTCGCCGAGTCGACGCTGCGTGATGTGGAGCTGGTCGATGCCCGGCTGGGCGGGGTGCAGTTGCACGGGGCCGTGCTGGAGCGGGTGCTGGTGCGGGGCGGGAAGATCGACTATCTGAACCTGAGGAAGGCGAAGCTGAAGGATGTCGTCTTCGAGGGGTGCGTGCTGGTGGAGCCGGACTTCGGGGGTGCGGTGCTGGAGCGGGTGGAGTTCGTGGACTGTTCGCTGAAGGGGGCGGACTTCAGTGCGGCGAGTCTTCGGGATGTGGATTTCCGGCGGGCTGCGGAGTTGGGGTTCGCGCGGGGGGTGGATCGGTTGGCGGGGGCGGTGATCAGTCCTGTGCAGTTGCTTGAGCTTGCGGGGGTGTTTGCGGCGGAGTTGGGGGTGCGGGTGGGGTAGTTGGGGGGTTTCCCACCCACCCGCCCGTCTCGGTTTGTTTGCCGGGTGCCCTCGAGAGGCGGCTCGTTCGGCTTGTCCGGGGCGCGATAGGTAACGCCGGTTTCAGACCAGGTCGGGTTTCCCACCCGCCCACCCGTTCGCCCTTTGTGTTCAGTTTGGGAGTCTTGGGAAGCGGGCCTGCAGTGTCCAGATCGCCGGGTTTTCGCCCAGCGCCTCGTGGAGGTCGATCAGGTCGGCCAGGACGTCGTGGAGGAAGTCCCTCGCCTCTCTGCGCAGCTCCGCGTGGGAGAAGGTGAGCGGCGGTTCCTCCGCCGGCATCCAGTCGGACTCGATGTCCACCCATCCGAAGCGGCGCTCGAAGAGCATGCGGTCGGTGGACTCGGTGAAGTCCAGTTCCGCGTACTGGGGGCGGGAGGCGCGGGAACCCGCGGGGTCCTGGTCCAGCTGCTCCACGATGTCGCACAGCGCCCACGCGAAGTCGAGCACCGGCACCCATCCCCAGGCTGTGGACAGTTCCCGGTCCGCCTTGGTGTCGGCGAGGTAGACGTCTCCGCAGAAGAGGTCGTGGCGCAGGGTGTGGACGTCCGCGCGGCGGTAGTCGGTCTGCGGGGGGTCCGGGAAGCGGTTGGAGAGGGCGTAGCCGATATCGAGCACGGTGGTGATGGTGTCATGACGTCAACCAATGGCGGTCGCCCCGGCCGCCCCCCGGCTCTCCCGGCCGTCCCCACACCCTCGGCCGCCCCGGCACCTGCCGGCCCCGGCCCCGGGCCTCGCCCTCCTGGGCCGGCCTCCTCCCGGCCCCCCACCCCTCCCGATGTGCGCGCGGACGCGTGAAAGCCCCCGGTCCGAGCGCTGCCTCGCGCTCGGACCGGGGGCTTCCCGGCCGGCCGCCGGGTGCGGCTTCGCCGCCGACTCAGACGTTGACGCCGAAGTCCTGGGCGATGCCCACGAGGCCCGAGGCGTAGCCCTGGCCGACCGCGCGGAACTTCCACTCGGCGCCGTTGCGGTACAGCTCGCCGAAGACCATCGCCGTCTCCGTCGCCGCGTCCTCCGAGAGGTCGTAGCGGGCGATCTCGGCGCCGCCGGCCTCGTTCAGGATGCGGATGTACGCGTTGCGGACCTGGCCGAAGTTCTGCGAGCGGTTCTCCGCGTCGTAGATCGAGACCGGGAAGACGATCTTGTCGATGTCGGCGGGGAGGCCGGCGAGGTTGACCTTGATCGCCTCGTCGTCGCCCGCGCCCTCGCCCGTGCGGTTGTCGCCGGTGTGGACGATCGTGCTGTCCGGGGTCTGCTTGTTGTTGAAGAACACGAAGTGGCCGTCCGAGTAGACCTTGCCCTGCGTGTTGACCGCGATCGCCGAGGCGTCGAGGTCGAAGTCCGTGCCGGTGGTGGTGCGGACGTCCCAGCCGAGGCCCACGGTGACGGCGGTCAGGCCCGGAGCCTCCTTGGTGAGCGAGACGTTGCCACCCTTGGACAGGCTTACAGCCATTGTTGGGAGTCCTTCCCTCGTTTGACAGACGTGCGTACGGGCGTGCGGTGCGGGAGCCCCGTACGGGGACGAAGCTACCGTCACCCCCATGAACGCCGACGGGGGTACCAAAGGTTCCACGCGTCTTTACTTTCTTTACCCGGCGTGTCGAAAACGGGGTGACGTGGACCGGACAGCCGCGCGACCATGGTGGGCATGGCCGGTCCCTACCTCATCCGCGGCTCCGTCTCGCTTCCCGAGGCCGAGCTCATGTGGCGTTTCTCGCGGTCCGGTGGTCCGGGCGGGCAGCACGTCAACACCAGTGACTCCAGGGTCGAGCTGAGCCTCGACCTCGCTAGGACCGAGGCGCTGCCCGAGGTCTGGAAGCAGCGCGCGCTGGAGCGCCTCGCCGGTCGGCTCGTCGACGGTGTCGTCACCGTCCGTTCGTCCGAGCACCGTTCGCAGTGGCGCAACCGCGAGGCGGCGGCCGTACGCCTGACCGCTCTTCTCGCCGAGGCGACCGCGCCGCCGCCCAAGCCCCGCACCCCGACCCGTATCCCGCGCGGAATCAATGAACGCCGGCTGCGTCAGAAGAAGGCACGCGCGGACGTGAAGCGCGGCCGTACGGGACGGGACTGGGGCTGATAACCGCATCGTCGGTCTGTTTCTGACCGTCGGCGGCACGGAATGCGGACGCATTGCGTACGGATAGCGGACGGACTGCGGCTGTGGATGAACGATCGTGAATTTCCGAGTGGGCGGGAAAAGAGCCGTCGAACGGCCCCAGGAATGAATTTCCCGCCGTGCGAAAACCCGGTATTCACGTTCGTACACGAAAAGGTGGCGGTGGAAACTAGGCCAGGTCGAGGACCCCGACCGTCTGGCCGCCGCTCGTCTCGCCGGTGGGGCGGAAGCCCAGGGCCAGGTAGAAGGGCTCGGGGCCGGTCGGGCCGGGGTGCCAGGTGACGTAGAGGGCGGTGCCGCCGCGGCGGCGGATCTCGGCGGCCACGGATTCGACGGCGAAGCGGCCGTAACCCCTGCCCTGTTCGTCGGCCGCGATGTTCAGGCGCCACAGGCCGGAGCGCAGGTCGGCGCCGGTGTCGTCCCAGGCGATGTCGAAGAAGGCCATGAGGAAACCGACGGGCCGGTCTCCGTCGAGGATCAGCCGGGGCCAGGCGGCACGCGCGTGGACGTACGCCTCGGCCAGGGACTTCATGACCGGCGAGACCGCGTGCTCCTGGTCGGGCCTCACCCGTACGGCGACGGCGGCTTCGAAGTTGTCGGGGGTGATCCGCTCCAGCCGGAGCGCGTCGTCGCTTGCCATAGGGGCAAGTTATGTCGTCAAGTACCCGCGTGACCAGCGGGTTTTCCGTCAGCTAGCCGGGTCAGCCCAGTTGTCGGTAGCGGCCCCGGAAGTACGCGAGCGGGCCCTCGTCCGCACTCTGTGTGGTCGTGGTCGCCGTCAGGACGCGGCCGATCACCAGGGTGTGGTCACCGGCCGGCACCCGCTGTTCCGTGCGGCACTCCAGGGTCGCCAGGGCGCCGCCGATCAGGGGGGCGCCGGACGCCTCGCCCCTCGTACGGGGGAGGTCCTCGAAGAGCAGGCGGTCGCTGATGCGGCCCTTCATCGCGAAGCGGCCCGCGATGTGCCGCTGGCTCTCGGAGAGGACGGAGACCGCCCACAGGGGCTGTTCGTCGAGCAGGTCGTCCATCCGGGAGCCCTCGCGCACACTGACCATGACCAGGGGCGGATCCAGGGAGACCGACAGGAAGGCCGTCGCCGTCATGCCGACGTCCTCACCGGCGGGCGCGTGCGGGTCGTCCGGGTCGAGCGGCGGCTCCTGCGCGGTCACCAGGACCACGCCCGAGGCCAGGCGGGACATGGCGGCGCGGAAGTCGTCGTGGGTCACTCCCCCAGGATGCCCGGAGGGAGGGGGTGAGGAGAGGGGAGGGGTAGTGGTGGCGTGAGGGACGCGCGGGACGCGTGAGGCGGGTACTGCGGGGGAGGTCGGCACACGGAAAAACTATTTCGCCGTTGCCCGCCGCCGCATCGGACCAGCGCCCGAACCCGGACCTAGGACTCCCGACCGACTCCCGACCGACACCCAATGATCGGGAACGGCCACGCCGACTTCTTCTCCGCCGTATCCTCGCTCGTAGTGTCCGCACGGATACAAAGATTGCGTTCAGTAAACGCACAGGGAGAACTCAGAAACTCCACTCAATTGCTCATCTTTGGTTGTGACTTGAGTCACAGGTGACCCTTTTTGTTGACCCTGTGTACCGAGTGGGCAGCGCACTGTGATTCAGTGGCTGGAAGGTGAGACAGGCGGAAGGGGGGCGAATGGAGACCGACCAGGAGCCGTATGTCCGTCTCGCGACCTTGCGGCAGCTGCATCAGGTCATGGCGGACATGAACACCGCGCGCAGTCTGGCGGACACCCTCCAGACCGTCGCCGACGGCGTCGTCAACGGCCTCGGGTACGAGCTGGCGTGCGTCAACCTCGTCCGCCCCGACGGCGATCTCGTCGTCGCCGCCTTCGCCGGGAACTCCGCCGCCGAGGCGCTCATCACCGGCCGGGTCGGCTCACGCGAGTCCTGGGAGCGCCGGCTCGGCATGGGCGAGGCCTGGGGCGACCTGGTGTTCATACCGCACACCGAGGGCTGGGTCCTCGACGACGACGACGTCCCGCAGTGGTACACCGACGGCCCCGCCCCGCGCTTCGAGGACGAGTGGCACCCCTCCGACCGGCTCTTCGCGCCGATGTGCACCCCGGGCGTGCCCGGCGGCTCGTGCGGCGAGCTGATCGGCGTGCTGTCCGTGGACCGGCCGCGAAACGGTCGCCGACCGGGCGCCTGGGGCAAGGAAGCGCTCCAGATGTACGCGTTCCAGGCCGCCATCGCGATCAGCAACGCGCGTCTACGCGCGAATATGCAGCGGGCACTGGTCAGACTCGAACGCGAGCAGCAGGCGCTGAGGGCCAGTGAGGAAAGCTTCCGCCAGGCCTTCGAGTACGCCCCCTCCGGCATGGCCATCGCCGAGCTGGGCGGCGACCAGCACGGGCGAATACTCCGCACCAACGACGCCCTGTGCCGCCTCCTGGGCCGCCCGGCCTCCGCGATGCGCCGCTACTCCTTCTCCGACCTCGTGCACCCCGAGGACATCGGCACCCTGCTGCGCACCTCCGCCGAGGGCGGGCGCACCGAGCTCCGGCTCTGTCGCCGTGACGGCTCGTACCTGTGGGTGTCGCTGCGCAACTCCGTCGTCGCGGACGCCACCGACGGCCCGCGCTTCCTGCTCACCCACGTCGAGGACATCGAGGAGCGCAAGCGCCGCGAGCTCCAGCTCGCCCACCGCGCCTCCCACGACTCCCTCACCGGCCTGCCCAACTCCGCCGAACTGCGCGCCCGGCTCAGCTCCCGCCTCTGCCAGCGCCCGCAGACGGCGGCCCCCGGCCTCGTCGAGTCGGTCGACGCGGCGTACGGCCACGGCCAGCCGGACCCCTACGGCACGCACGACCAGTACTCGACGGCGCCGGCCCCGGTGCCGGACGGCGGACTCCAGCCGTACGACGTCAACGGCCACCAGTTCGACTTCCGTGCCAGTTCCGACGCGTACGGGGCGTACGACCACCATGTCCACACCGTCGCCCCCGAGGGCGAGCAGGACGACGGGACGAAGGGGCTCGCGGTCCTCTTCTGCGACCTCGACGGCTTCAAGTCGATCAACGACCGCTTCGGGCACAACTCCGGCGACGCGGTACTGATCGAGGTGGCCCGGCGGCTGAGCGGCGCCGTCCGGGACGGTGACACGGTGGCCCGGCTCGGCGGCGACGAGTTCGTGGTCCTCGCCGACGGCCTCGGCCGCGCCGACGCCCAGGACCTCGCCGTACGGCTGCGCAACGAGATCATCCAGCCCATCCGGGTCGACGGCCGCGCGATGCGGGTCGGTGCGAGCTTCGGCATCGGGTGGGCCCACTGCGGCATGACGGCGGACGAAGTCCTGAAGTCCGCCGACGAGCGGATGTACATCGAGAAACGATCTCGTCCCAGACAGCACCGCCGGGCGGGATAAACCGCTGGTCAACAGCCTTGTGGCGCCGGAACGGCCCTCCGGTGTCACTGCCAACGGGTAGGCTCTTCCGCATTGAGGAGACCTAGGGGTCACTCGCCCCACGGTCAACTGACCGAAACCGTCGCACATCAATACGGCGGTTCTGAGTGACCAGCCCGAGCCGTCGCCGACAAGGGGGTGACCTTGATGGCTACGTTCCGTGCGGGTGCGCCGACCCACCAGGCCGTGCTTCCTCAGCGGCCTGCTCTGGAACCTGTACCCGCAGACACCTCCGGGGGCTGAGACGAAACGGGGTACAGGCCCTTGCCCGATTGGGCGAGGAAGCCGGTACGGAACATGGGCGAGGGGATACCCGCACGCGATCACCTTTGCGACGGGAGTCACACGGCACTCAACCTTGGCGCTGGGTGCTGGAGAATCCGCTGTCGGTGACGGCAGCATCATCAGCGAGGACCACGATGTACGACGACGAGGCGCAGGACATACCAAGGCTGTGTGAGCAGCGGCCAGAACCCGGTTCAGGAGCGCCCCGGGTGTTCGTTCTGGACCGCAGAGGGCGCCCCCTGATGCCTTGTCACCCTGCCCGAGCCCGTGAACTACTGCACAAGGGCCGGGCCGCCGTTGCCCGGTACACGCCCTTCACCATCCGCATCAAAGACCGTCTTCTGGAGACTTCGGAAGTGGACGGTGTTGCTGTTCGAATCGACCCGGGGTCGAAGGCGACCGGTATCGCAGTGACAGACGATGTCGCTCGGAGATCGGCCACCACGGGCGAAGTCATCGTGCTTCGGCGTGGACTGTATGCGGTCGAGCTACTGCATCGTGGCCACGCGGTCCGGAAGAGCATGGAACAGCGTGCGGGTTACCGAAGGCGTCGTCGGGTGGCCAACACCCGTTACCGCGCGCCTCGGTTCGACAACCGGTACCGTCGCAGCGGCTGGCTGCCGCCTTCCCTGCAACATCGAGTCGACACGACTTGGTCCCAGGTGGAACGTCTTGCGCGATTGGTTCCCCTGACCGAGATCCATGTCGAGCGCGTCTCATTTGACACGCATGCGTTGTCGGCGGGTCGGGAGTTGGCAGGTGCCGAATACCAGCAGGGAACCCTTGCCGGGTACGAGTTGCGCAATTTCCTCCTTGAGAAGTGGGGGCGTCGTTGTGCCTACTGCGGCAACAGCGGTGTCCCCTTGCAAGTCGAGCACATTCAGCCGAGGGCCAGTGGCGGATCGAACCGGGTTTCGAACCTCACGTTGTCCTGCGCCTCCTGCAACCAGACCAAGGCATCCCGCCCGGTCGGGGATTTCCTGAAGGACAGCCCTGCGGTTGCCGCGAGGCTCGCCCAGCAGGCCAAGGCTCCTCTGCGGGATGCGGCAGCGATGAACGCCACCCGTTATCGACTCGCCGACAGGCTTCATGACCTTGAGCGTCCGGTCTCCTGCTGGTCCGGAGGCAGAACGAAGTACAACCGAGTGAGGTGTCGACTGGCCAAGTCGCACACCCTGGACGCGCTGGCGGTCGGCGAGATCAAATCTGGATGCCGCATCGTCCGTTACCCGTCCCATGTGCTGGTTGCCACCGCTACCGGCCGTGGCAGTTACGCGCGTACCCGACCTGACAGGTACGGCTTCCCGCGTCTCGCGCTGTCTCGGACCAAAGCCCACCACGGGTTCCAAACAGGAGACCTTGTGCGGGCGGTTGTGCCGGTGGGGAAGAAGGCTGGTACCTACGTGGGCCGGGTTGCCGTCCGGGCATCGGGACGTTTCAACATCCGCACCCAGCGCGGCGTGGTGCAAGGCATCGGACATCAGCACGTGTGCCTGCTCCAGCGCGCAGATGGCTATGGCTATGCCATACGTGAAGAAGTAGAGAAAGCCCAGCCCCCGGCCCAAGGCGCCGGTGTCCATGCAGGAGGAGTTCGATGACGCCCGGCAACAACGGCGCGAGCACGCCCGAGGACGATGATCCGTTCGGCTACCTGTACGAGGACGGGCGGGCCGCCGGTGCCCAGCCGCCCAGCAGCGGCTACGGCTACCCGAACTCGGTCGGCCGGACGCGGTCGGTCGGCGAGCGTCAGTACAGCGGCAAGCCGCAGGGCCAGCAGCAGCCGACGTACGGCCAGACCGCGCCGACCGCCCAGACCGCGCAGTACGGCCAGGCGATCCCGCAGCAGCAGGGGGCGTATGCCAGCCCGAACGCCCACTACCAGGCGCCTGAGGCATTCGGCGGCGGCCCCACCCCTCCCCAGCAGCACGCGTACAGCGGTGGCAACGGCGGCGGCCGGGGTGGCAGGGGCGGCGGTCCCAACACCAAGGGTCTGCTGATCGGCGCCATCGCGGTGGTCGCCGCGGTCGTCATCGGTATCGCCGTGGCGATGATGGGCGGCGACGGCGACAAGAAGGAGGCGGGCGGCGCGAGCACGACCCCCTCGACGCAGCAGAGCGCCGATCCGTCCCCCACGGCCAGCAAGTCGTCGGCGGCGACGGAGGAAGACCTGCCGGCCATCGACGCGAAGGCCCTGCAACTCGGAGGCGGCGCCACGACGGCATCGGACATCGAGGGCGCGAAGGCGGCCGGCGGGGTCTATGTGACCAACTTCAACAACCAGGGCGCGTCCGTCACTTGGAACGTGAGCGACATTCCGGCGGACGGCAAGTACACGCTGTATGTCGGTTACGGCGTCCCGGGGAAGGACGCCAACGCCACGCTCACGCTCAACGGCACGGCCTCCACGAGCCCGGTCGGAATGAAGAACTACGCGAAGGCAGCCGAGGGCGACTACGCGAAGGGCTGGACGCAGACCTACAACTACGTCGAGCTCAACAAGGGCACGAACACCATCAAGATCTCGTGCGAGCAGGGAAACCAGTGCGACGCCAACCTCGACCAGCTGTGGCTGGTCGAGGGCTGGGTCGGGCAGTAGTACCCGTTACCTCACCGTGTGCTGAGGGCGCGTAATGGAGTGCCCCTGGGGTGAGTTACGCCTTCACCCAGGGGGCTGTGCAGGAGTTCAACTGTGAGTTTCCCTCGAAGTTCGCGACTTGGACCGTCCAGGCAAACATGCCGCCTTGGGCGCTGGCGCGAGTAGTCCACCGCTTATAGTTCGGTGCACCGTCGTAATTGTGATGGTAGGACCAATATGTAACGTTTCCATTGTAATCTTTGGTTACGAAACGCACTGCTGGATGGTGTCCATCCTGAGTGGTGTCCTTTACGCCTAGCTCAAGGGGATCCACCAGAGTCGGGTCCACGGGGTGGCCTGTCCAGTAGCCCGCAGCCCCGCTAGTCGCGCAGCTGGAAGTGCTGGCCGCTTGAGCGGGAGTTGCGACGGCGATGGTCAGAAGGAGAGCCGCCGGGCCCATGGCGAGCGCGAAGCGTCCTTTTTCTGATGTCATGGTCATGTCGTAATGCTGGCTTGAGGGTGAACCGGAGTCAATGGGATATGTAGGTTTCAGGCCACCCCCTATGCGCGGTAGCGGCGGTGAATAGATCCAGTGCGCCCCCAACGCCGGCCTTTCGGCGGCGGCTGTGAAGGAGGATTTCCCGGCCATCGACGAGGAGGCTCCGGGCTCCTGTGCTGATGAGTTGAGACACCGAACACCTCTCTCACTGGCACAGGAGCCTTGTGCGTTGTGAAGGGTCACCCCGTCGCCCGACCGGTAGCCACTCTGAAAACGCTCACTGACTGGAACGCGCGCAGTGGGGATCCGTGAGGTGATGGGGCACTGTACGAGGAAACGACTTCGCCAGGGCGTTCCCTGCGCGGCCGTCCTGCAGTGTCCCGAGCGATATCCACCTCGCGCAGCCTCGCCGTCAGCGCCCTGCGGCTGGTCGGCGCGACCAACATCGCTGCCGCACTGCGGCACAACGCCCGCAACGCGAACAGCCCGCTTGCCCTACTCGGGATCAATTGATCACGAAACTGACGCCCGCCGACTATGTCGAAGCCTTGCGTCAGCGTAAGCCCTCCGCCATCGGGATGCCTCACCCCTCCGACATAGCGCAGCCACGACCCCACGTAACTCGCACCCTTAAAATCTCTAGCTAACGCCCACCCCGGCGGAACGAAGACGGCGAGATCTCCACCAACCCCAGACAGCGTGACCCACCAGAGCGACCGCAACGGCAAGAGCCGTGAACCGAATGGTGGTCCAGGTACCCAGCACAACCTGACTCGGCCCGCGCGATTCTGTCTCCAGACGCATAGAAGTCTCATAAAAAGCCACCAGGGGAATAAGCAGCCGGAAGAACAGGCCACCGATGCCCGGCACCTGAGCGAGGTTCCCCAGCAGCCCAAGGGGTGCTCCGAAGAAGAATGCCAGCACACCCCAGAGGGCAATTCCGGATGACCCCGCGCCTGAGGAATCCAGTCCGTCCAGGGAGGCCAGGCTTGCCTTAGTCAGGTAGTAGGTCACGACACCGATAGTCAGTCCCAGAGGTGCGAGAACAATCGATTCGATTTTAGACCGACGAAAATAACCCACCAGAAACGCGTAACAGGCCCACGGCCATCCACCGGTGAAAACGGCGCCCACGGCCGCACCTGGACGACCGCCCCAATGCTCAACGGTAGGCCCTATCACGCCAAGTAACAGGCCAATCCCGAGTGGCACTGCAAACGACGTGGCCCGGGCACCCCAAAAGTTCATTCTCTCCCCTTTCGGTCCTAATGCGGCATTACTCCGAGCCCCTGTGGGCCCGGAGTAATGCCCACCCGAGGGAGATCAACCCTCATCGCAGCGGACACATTTATGCATTATCGTAGTATGCATAGCAGGTCCATGCCGCACCTTGTGTTGAGTTGGCGTAGGAAGTCTCTCCCTTCGCCGCCCAGCCACTTCCATGGTCTACATTCTGGACCCTGACCGTTGTCCTGTGTTTCACACTCGCGATGTAGTTTGAATAGCATTTCTTTCCAGCCGACACCAGGTCGTATCCATAGCACCACGTGCCATGAGTCACATCCTGGCAGGTATTCCCTCTCAGCTGAGCGGCCGAATCTTTGATTTCTAGCTTTACCACGCCCCACTCGGACGGATTACCTAACTCCGCTGGCGGGTTGACGCCGTCACCCCTCTTGTGGATGACGGGCTGCCCAGGTATGAGGCTGTCGCTGGCCTCAACCGCGGTATCGGCGGGACCGGTTCCGCTCTGAGGGCCGTAGGCTGTCGCCGGGGTGGCAAAGCTGGAAGCCGCAAGCGCGATGCCCAAAATGCCGAAAAGTATTGACTTTCCAAATTTTTTCACGTTCCCCCTATCTCCGCTCCCCCGTTATCGAGGGCTCGAAGGGATCTTCCACGAGGGCGCTGTGGCGGTCAAGGCTTGGCCGATTTACGGCCCCGACGCGACCTGAAACCGTTGATGGGCGGCGGTATTCACGGGCGGGGCCATGAACGCGCGGTCACGGCACGCGTGTTCTCGGCGCCCATAACACCCCCGCCGTCCGGCCACCGTCCGCGACCTGATCCGCGGTGCTCTTAAGCTGGCCGAACGCGTCGACATCACCTTCGCCCGACGCGCCCCCACCTCACCAATATCAAGGCCTCACCACCCTCTACGGCATCACAAGATCACCATGAACTGGGCATCCAGGCGAGAACGCCGAGGCCTTGGACGCTGGCGGACTGACGTGAAGAGCCTCAGGCTAGGCGATTCGGCCGATCGTTATGCACCTGTCCGCAACCCGGCGCTTCTGCCCCCATCTCAAGGGTGTCCCAAGTGTTGTAAGTCTCATTCTTGCTGGTGCACCGATGGGAACCGTATGTGACGCGACCGGTGAATTTAGAATCCCAGCAAGGGATTCCGTCCGGACTTCGGTATCCATTTTTACCCCGGGGTATTACAGTCGAAGTTGTTGATGTGACCGTGCGGAGATTCCAGTCGACTCCGCCATCTGTGCCTCCTGCGGAAGCTTGCGGGGGTGTGATGGTGGCAATGGGTGGCGAAGCTGCCAGCGCGCCCGGGATTTCCGCTACGTGCATAATTGTGCGTATCGAAAATCTCTGCTTTCATTGCATTCGCCGCCGGTCAGTGCGGTGAATTTTTAGTCAGTGTTTCTTCTAAGTCGAGGTGGGATGACATCTGCTTTTCGGTCAGTTCCAGTCGAAGAAGGGTGGAGATTACTCTATGCCGCCGTCCCCTCGGCCGTCACCCTCACCCGGGGCATCAGCTTCTCGTACGTCGCGCGGTCGAACTCGCCCGCCACCGGGGACAGTACGGTCGCCGCTGACAGGGCCACCGCTCTGGTCAGGCGGTCGGGCCAGGGGAGTTGCTCGACCAGGCCCGACAGGAGGCCTGCCACCGCCGAGTCGCCCGCTCCCGTCGGGTTGCCTCTGACGTGGGTCGGCGGGGTTGCCCGCCAGGTGCCCTCCGGGGTCATCGCCAGCATTCCGGCCGGGCCCAGTGAGGCCACCACCGCCCGTGCGCCGCGCCTGCGGGCGTCCCTGGTCGCCGTCAACGGATCGTGGGAACCGGTGAGTTCGGCGAGTTCCCCGGCGTTCGGTTTGACCAAATCGGGGCGGGCCGCGATCCCGCGGCGCAACGGCTCTCCGCTGGTGTCCAGGAGGACCGGTACGCCGGCCGCGCGTGCCGTGCGGACGAGGTCGGCGTACGCGCCCACCGGCGCCCCCGGTGGCAGGCTGCCGCACAGGGCCACCGCGGAGACGGACGGGAGGAGGTCCCCGTACACGTCCTGGAAGGTGGACCACTCGCCGGGGGTGATCTGCGGGCCCGGCTCGTTGAGTTGGGTCGCGTCCGTGGGCCGGGCCGCACCGGCCGTTTCGTCGATCACCGCTATCGTGCGGCGGGTTGAACCAGAGACCGGTACTAGCGCGTCCAACACGCCCGGTGTGGCGGCCAGTTGCTCCTGTACGGTCCGTCCGGTCGGGCCGCCCGTGAAGCCGGTGACCGTCACCTGGTGGCCGAGGGCAGCCAGGACGCGGGCCACGTTCACGCCCTTGCCGCCGGGGCGTTCGGTCACCGAGGTGACCCGGTGGGAGGCGTAGGGGCGTAACTCCCTTACGCGGTACGTGATGGCCAGCGCGGTGTTCAGCGTGACCGTGAGGATCATCCCGTCGGCCTCCCCCCTCCGGGCCCAGCAATCAGGGCAGTTGGGGCTTGACTACCCAACTCCCCTTGCGCAT
Organism: Streptomyces sp. ME02-8801-2C; assembly: GCF_033793965.1. Taxonomy (NCBI): domain Bacteria; kingdom Bacillati; phylum Actinomycetota; class Actinomycetes; order Kitasatosporales; family Streptomycetaceae; genus Streptomyces; species Streptomyces sp. ME02-8801-2C. The sequence goes on from NZ_JARAXP010000008.1 coordinate 145,801, forward strand.
CACTCCCTTGAGTACGAAGTCCGCGTCCAGCAGTACCAGGTCCGCGTCCTTGCCCGGTTCCAGGGAGCCCACCCTGTCGTACATCCCCAGCAGCCGGGCCGGGTTGGCGGACAGGGCGGCGACCACGTCCGTGACCGGGAGCCGGTCAACGGTGACCGCCCGCCGGAACGCGCGGTCCTGAGTGAGTGTCGAGCCCGCGATCGAACCCCCCTCGACCAGCCGCGCCACGCCCTCGCTGACCTCGACCTCCAGTGGGCCGAGCAGATAGCGGCCGTCGCCGAAGCCGGCCGCGTCCATCGCGTCGGTGATGAACGCCACCCGGTCGGCGCCCGCGTGATGGAACGCGAGTTGGAGGGCCGCGGGGTGCAGATGCGTGCCGTCGTTGATGAGTTCGACGGTGACGCGCTCGTCCTCCAGGAGGGCGGCGATCGGGCCGGGCTCGCGGTGACCGAGGGTGGGCATCGCGTTGAAGAGGTGCGTGGCGACGGTGGCGCCCGCGTCGATGGCCCGCACCGTCTGCTCGTACGTCGCGTCCGTGTGCCCGATCGCCGCGAGGACGCCGTGTTCGACGAGCAGCCGTACGGAGTCCAGGCCGCCGGGGAGTTCGGTGGCGAGGGTGAGCATCCTGGCCTGGCCGCGCGCCGCGTCGATCAGCTTGCGTACCTCCGCCGGGTCGGGGTGGCGGAGCAGCGGTTCGGAGTGGGCGCCCTTGCGGCACGGCGAGATGAAGGGGCCCTCGAAGTGCACGCCGGCGATGTCGCCCTGCTCGGCGAACTCGGAGAGGAGGCCGGCCTGGGCGGTGAGGGTGTCCATGTCGCCGGTGACGGTGGAGGCGACGAGGGTGGTCGTGCCGTGGGTCCGGTGGGTGTGGATGCCCTTGAGGATGTCCTCGGAAGTGCCGGAGGTGAAGGAGGCTCCGCCGCCGCCGTGGTTGTGGAGGTCCACGAAACCGGGGACCACCCAGTGGTCGCGGACGTCGATCTCCTGGGCGTTTTCGTGGGGGTGCGCGGCGAACTTGGTGCCCTCGATGGTTAGTTGGGTGCCGGGGGTGATTCCTGTGGGGAGTACTGCGCGGGCGCCGCTGAGCAACAGGCTGTGTGCACGCTGTCGGCCGGTGGGGGCTTGTCGCGCAGTTCCCCGCGCCCCTGGGTGGGTTGCCGGTAGGGGGTTTTCTTGCGCAGTTCCCCGCTGCCCTTGGTCGGATGCCATCAGGGCGTTGCCTCCGTGAGGTTGGGTGTGGTTAGGAGATCCCAGGCGAGTAGGCCTGCGCCCAGGCAGCCTGCCGTGTCTCCCAGGGCTGCGGGGGAGATGGACGGAAGCTTCTGGAAAGTGATCCGTTGCCGTACGGCTGTGCGCAGCGGTGTGAACAGCGTGTCGCCGGCCTCCGCCAGGCCGCCGCCGATGATCAGGGTGCGGGGGTCGAGCAGGGTGAGGGCGGTGACCAGGCCGTCGGCGAGGGCGTCGACCGCCTCCTGCCACACCAGGTGGGCGCGCGGGTCGCCCGAGACGACGGCTGCGGCGCAGTCCGCCGCGTCCGCACCGGGGTCGCCCGACGCCGTGGCCCACGCCTCGCTCACCGCCGACGCCGACGCGTACCGTTCCAGACAGCCGCGCTGACCGCACGGGCACGGGGTCCCGCCCGGCCGTACGACGATGTGGCCGATCTCGCCCGCGAAGCCGTGCGCGCCCGCCTCCACCCGGCCGTCGACGCCGATGGCGCCCGCGATTCCGGTGCCGAGGGCGATGAAGAAGAAGCGGTCGGCTCCCTGGCCTGCCCCGATGCGTCCCTCCGCGAGCCCGCCCGTCCGTACGTCGTGTCCGAGGGCGACCGGCAGGCCCAGCCGCCCGGTGAGCAGCTCGCGCAGGGGTACGTCGAGCCAGCCGAGGTTCGCCGCGTAGACGGCGATGCCCTGGTCGGCGTCGACGATGCCGGGGACGGAGACTCCGGCCGCGGCGGCGCTCTCGCCGAGGTGGGCGACGCCGTGGGCGTGCAGGTCGGCGGCGAAGTCGAGGATCGCCTCGACCACGGCGTCGGGGCCGCGCTCGCGGCCGGTCGCCCGGCGCGCCTGGTGGAGGAGCGCGCCGTCCGGCCCGATGAGGGCGGCTTTCATCGCGGTGCCGCCCACGTCGAGGGCGATGACATGTCTCACGGGAACAGTGTGGCCCGTCGACCCTGAAGAGGTCTAGTCCACTTACGTGGTGTAGACCTTATGGGGTAAGAAAATGAACGTACCAATGAATACCTATGTGAATGATCGAAGGCGGGTCAGTGATGATCTGTGCCGATCGGTAGGGGGTTGGAGCTGCTGCAGCTGGAGTGCGTTCAAGGGCGTTCTGGTGAGCGGGTGTGAGTGCTGCTGGTCTCGGTTGTGTTGCCTGCCTCGCTCGTGGGGCCGATTTCAGTGGGGAACTTACGTTCTTGCGTCGAATGCGTGACCTTTGCGGGTGGTGCTCGTTTCCCATCGCGACGGGATCTTCGAGTGGGGCCGGGCGGGGGTGGCGGGGTGGGTGAGCTGCGGAGCATCGCGGTGCCGTTCGTCGTGTCCGGTCCGATTGGTGTGGCCGTCCGGACCCGTCTCAAGCAGCTGACGCCCGGCGATGAGAAGGTGCTGCGGCTGGTGGGCGCCCATTTGGGCTCGTTGGCTTCGAGGGATCTCAGGGCGCGTTGCCGGGACGGTCTGGAGCATTCCGGTGAGGCGTGGGCGGTGCGGAAGCGGGCGCTGACACCTGCCTCGTCGTCGCGGTGGGCCGGGTCGATCACCAAGGCCACGCATGACCAGTGGGCGCTGGCCCGCCGCTGCCAGCTGGCGCACCTCCACAACCTGGAAGCCGGTATCCGCACGATCGAAGCCCGGCTGGGGTTGCCGGTCGGGCAGAAGGGGACGAAGAAGGCGCCGGGAGGTTACCGGTCCAGGCGGGAGTGGCATGCGAAGTCGCGGCGGCTGCGGGTACTTCAGGACCGGCTGGCTGCCGCGCGGGCGGACCGTGAGGCCGGTGTGGTGCACGTCGTGCGGGGCGGCAAGCGGCTGGCCCGGACCCGGCACCACCTTGACGCCGCCCAGCTCACGGAGTCGCAGTGGCGTGGGCGTTGGGAGGCGGAGCGCTGGTTCTGCCACGCGGACGGGGAGTCCGGAAAGCGGTACGGCAACGAGACGATCCGCGTCAGCCCCGACGGCGAGGCCAGCATAAAACTCCCTGCGCCGCTCGCGTATCTGGCCAACGCCGCGCACGGCCGGTACATCCTGGCCTGCCGGGTGACGTTCGCGCACCGGGGCGGCGAGTGGGCGGATCGTGTCGCGGCGAACCGGGCCATCGCCTACCGTATCCACCGCGATACGGTCCGGGAGCGCTGGTATCTGACGGCGTCCTGGCAGATCCCGCCCATCCCGAGCATTCCGATCGAGGCGGCGCTCGCCCACGGCGTGATCGGCGTCGACATGAACGCCGATCACCTCGCCGCCTGGCTCCTGGACACCCACGGCAACCCGACCGGCACTCCGCGCCGGTTCTTCTACGACCTGACCGGCGCTGCCGAGCATCGTGACGCGCAGGTCCGCCACGCCCTCACCCGCCTCCTGCACTGGGCCCGAACCTGCGGCGTGAAGGCGATCGCGGTCGAGGACCTGGACTTCGCCGCCGAGAAGACCCGGGAGAAGCACGGCCGCAGGAAACGCTTCCGGCAGCTGATCTCCGGCATGCCCACCGGCAAACTCCGCGCCCGGCTGGCCTCGATGGCCGACCAGACGGGTATCACGGTCATCGCCGTGGACCCGGCCTACACCTCGAAGTGGGGCGCGCAGCACTGGCAGAAACCCCTCACCACCACAACCCGTAGGACCACTCGCCACGACGCTGCCGCCGTGGCGATCGGAAGGCGCGCCCAGGGACACCCGATCCGGCGACGGACGGCACCGCCCCCACACGACCGGAGTGATCGTGCGGGGCATCGGACCGTCCAGGCCAGACCGGTTGTTCCTGGGCGTGAGGGAACCCGCCCCCGCATTCCCGGACCACGGACACGATCCGTAGGCGCCGGACGCGGAGCGAACGCGGGCAACCAGAACGCCCAACACCGTCCGGGGCGTTCGGCCGAGCACGAGACCTGGCAACAGGACTCACTCCCGCTCAGTCTTTAGGAACGGTTCAGAGCAGTGCGACGGCGTAGGGTACGGATGATCGCGGCGGTGTCCGCACTCGGCATGACGGCAGCGCTCGGGGGCTGCGGAACCACCGGCTTGGGTGAGGTCACCCCAAAGCTGGTCGCCGCCGACTACGGCGACTCCGAAGCCAACAGCTCCCAGAAGTACTGGGACGACCTGGCCAAGGAGTACGAGGACACGCACCCCGATGTGAAGGTCGACGTCAGCGTGTACTCCTGGAACGACGTCGTCAACCGCACCCGGTACGGCGTGCCCTTCGCCGCCTCCACCCGCCTCCTCTTCTACAACAAGAAGCTCTTCACCGCGGCCGGCCTCACCCCGCCCACCACCTGGAACGAGCTGGCCGCCGACGCCGCCGCGCTGAAGGACGAGGGCGTGAAGTACCCGTACGCCCTTCCGCTCGGCCCCGAGGAGGCACAGGCCGAGACCATGCAGTGGCTGCTCAGCGGCGGCGACGGCTACACCAGCGCCGTCGGCACGTACGGCATCGACTCCCCGCAGAACATCAGGACGTTCACCTGGCTCAAGGACGAACTCGTCGACAAGGGACTCACCGGCCCCGTCGCCCCCGGCAAGCTCAACCGGGCCGCCGCCTTCGCCGCCTTCGCGCGCGGTGAGGTGGGCATGCTCAACGGGCACCCCTCGCTGATGAAGATCGCGGCGGCCAAGGGAGTGGATGTCGGCATGGTGCCGATGCCCGGTGAGGAGAGTTCGACGCGGTCCGCGATGGGAGTCGCCGACTGGATGATGGCCTTCAAGGAGAACGGCCACGGCAGCCAGGCCGGCGACTTCCTCGACCTCGTCTACGACGAGAAGAACGTGCTCGCCTTCTCCCGCGAGTACGACCTTCTGCCGGTCACCACCTCCGCCTCACAGACGATGGCCACCGCCACCCGGGACAAGGACCTCGCCCCCTTCCTCGCGGAGCTCCCGACCGCCCAGCTCTACCCGGTCGGCAAGACGCCTGGGCACAGGTCAGAGCGGACATCAAGCAGCGGATCGGTACGGCGTTCGCGGCGGGCGGGAGTCCGGCGGGGGTGCTCACGGAGCTGCAGACGCAGGCCAATGCGGAGGAGAACGCCGAGTAGGCCGGGGGCGGCCGAGTAGTAGGTTCGGCGTATGAGCGAGGGTGCGGGCGGGGCGCGGGAGCTGGAGCGGCGGGAACTGGAGATTCTCGCGCTCGAGCGGCGGGGGTTCTCTGGGCCTGGGGCCAAGGAGCGGGCGATCCGTGAGGAGTTGGGGCTGGCGCCGGTTCGGTACTACCAGTTGCTCAACGCGCTGATTGATGACGAGCGGGCGTTGGCGTGTGATCCGGTGACGGTGAACAGGTTGCGGAGGGTGCGGGAGGGACGGCGGGGTGAGCGGTAGGCTCACCCCGTTCCTGGGGGCTGCGCCCCCAGACTCCCCTCCCCCCTGAACGGGCCTTGTCCTCAAACGCCGGACGGGCTGGCAGAGGTTAGGGTCGGGGCATGGATTCCCTGCCATCGCCCCTGACGCAGGCCGGTCGTGACGGGCTGGATGCCATTCTTGGTCGGCCCCGTGGGGCCGTCGTCGTTCTCGACTTCGACGGGACCCTTGCTCCGATCGTCGCCGACCCCGAGCAGGCCCGCGCTCACCCCGACGCCCTTTCCGCCCTCTCCGTCCTCGCCCCCGAGATCGCCTCCGTCGCCGTCCTCACCGGTCGGCCCGCCGGGGTCGCCGTGCGCCACGGCGGTTTCGCCGGTGTGTCCGGGCTGGAACACCTCGTCGTCCTGGGGCACTACGGAACGGAACGCTGGGACGCCGCCACCGGCAAGGTCAGTGCCCCCGCCCCGCATCCCGGCGTCGCCGCCGTCCGTGCCGAACTGCCCGGGTTCCTCGAGCGGTTCGGGGCCTGGCAGGGCACCTGGATCGAGGAGAAGGGCCGGGCCGTCGCCGTGCACACGCGGCGGGCGACGGATCCGCAGGCCGCGTTCGAGGCGCTGCGCGAGCCCCTCGCCGACCTGGCGACCCGGCACGGCCTGATCGTCGAACCCGGGCGGCTCGTGCTGGAGCTGCGCCCGCCCGGCATGGACAAGGGCGTCGCCCTCGAGGAGTACGTCCGCGAGATCGGCGCCACCTCCGTCCTCTACGCCGGTGACGACCTCGGCGACCTCCCGGCGTTCGCGGCGGTGGAGAAGCTCCGGCAACAGGGAATCCCGGGTCTGCTGGTGTGCAGCGGCAACAGCACCGAGGCCGTGACGGAACTGGCCGAACGCGCCGACCTCGTCGTCGACGGCCCCGCCGGAGTCGTACGCCTGCTCCAGGCCCTTGGACGAACCATCATCAGTCGCTGAGCGCGTTCAGCTGGTCCAGGAACCACTGGGCCGGGGGCAGCGCCGTCGCCGCCGCGGCCAGGCGTTTCGTGCGTTCCGCACGTTCGCCGGCCGGCATGTTCAGCGCGTCCTCCAGGGCCCGCGCCGTCTGCGTGACGTCGTACGGGTTCACCACCAGCGCCTCCTCGCCCAGCTCCTCGTACGCTCCCGCCTCCCGCGACAGCACCAGCGCGCAGCCCTCGTCGGAGACCACCGGGATCTCCTTGGCGACGAGGTTCATGCCGTCGCGGATGGGGTTGACGAGGGCAACGTCGGCGAGGCGGTAGGCGGCCAGGGAGCGGGCGAAGTCGTCCTTGACGTGGAGGACGACTGGGGTCCAAGCGGGGGTTCCGTAGGTGGAGTTGATGTCGTCCGCCAGGCGTTGCACCTCGGCCGTGTAGTCGCGGTAGACCGCCAGGTCCTGGCGGGAGGGGTACGCGAACGCCACATGCACGACCCGCTCGCGCCACTGCGGGCGGTCCTCCAGCAGCTGCCGGTACGCCAGCAGTCCCCGCACGATGTTCTTCGACAGTTCGGTGCGGTCCACGCGGACGATTGTCTTGCGGTCGCCGGTCCCGCCGATCTCCGTCCGCAGGGCGGCCATCCGCTCCTCGACGTCCGGCTCGTGCGCGCGCCGGCGCAGGAAGTCCGCGTCCGCTCCCAGGCCGTGTACGCCGATCCGGGTGTCGCCGAGGCCGCCGACCAGGTCCGTACAGCAGGCGGTGAACGCGTCCGCCCAGCGGCGGGTGAGGAAGCCGAGGCGGTCCGCGCCGAGCATCCCGCGCAGGAGCTGCTCGGAGATGTCGTACGGCAGCATCCGGAAGTAGTCCGCCGGTGCCCACGGAGTGTGCGAGAAGTGACCGATGCGCAGGTCGGGGCGCAGCTCGCGCAGCATGCCCGGGACCAGGCACAGGTGGTAGTCCTGGACCACCACCGACGCACCCTCGGCCGCCTCCGCCGCCAGCGCCTCGGCGAACGCCCGGTTGTAGGCCTCGTACGACGCCCACTGGCGCCGGAACTCCGCGTCGAAGACCGGCTCCAGCGGGGTCTGGTACAGCATGTGGTTGACGAACCACAGCACCGAGTTGGCGATGCCGTTGTACGCGTCGGCGTGCACGTCGGCCGGGATCGCGAGCATCCGCACCCCGGGCTCGCCCGTTCCCCGCCGGACCGCCTCGCGGTCGCCGTCGGCGAGGGCCGAGCAGACCCACAGGGCGTTCGCGTCCGGCCCGATCGCCGACAGCCCGGAGACCAGCCCGCCGCCGCCGCGCCTGGCGTGCAGCGAGCCGTCCTCCTGGATCTCGTAGGTGATCGGGCCGCGGTTGGACGCGACCAGCACGCGGTATCCGCCCGCCCGCGCTTCCTGTACGTCCGCCACACCCGGCACGCCTTGCACTTCCTGCTCACCCTGCGTCGAAGCCATACGCCTGAACCTAGCCCGGGCCGGAAACGCTCAAACGTACACACGTACGTACCGGCCGTATACAAGCCGCACGGGTGGTGTGACGCCGGGCTACGCGACCTTCCTTCTCGCGTACTCCGCGATCTCCGCCATCGGCGGGCGTTCCTCCGTGTCCACCGAGTACGTACGCGGCTCGAAGCCGTCCTCTCCGCGCTCGAACTGGGTGAGCGAGGGGCGGATCAGCTGGCCCCGGGCGAGCCGGAGCTGGGCGGTGCGGTAGATCGCGGCGGCCATCCGGCCCAGGGCCTGTCCGTCCTGGTGGCGGTGTTTGCGCACGCCCACATCGACCTGCGCGAGCGCGTCCAGGCCGACCAGGTGCAGGGCGTCGATCAGCATGCCCAGTTCCACGCCGTAGCCGACGGGGAACGGCAGCTGTTCGAGGAGCGAGCGGCGGGCCGCGTACTCGCCGCCGAGCGGCTGGACGAAGCCGGCCAGCTGCGGCCAGTGCATGTTGAGCAGGGGGCGGGCCATGAGTTCGGTCACTCGGCCGCCCTGGCCGGCGGTCCTGCCGGAGGCGGGCGAATCCAGCTCGGTGCCGAGCGGGCGGTCGTACATCGCCTTGACGAGGTCGACACCCGGGTCCGTGAGCAGGGGGCCCACGATCCCGGAGACGAACTCCGACGAGAACTCCTTCAGGTCCGCGTCGACGAAGCAGACGATGTCCCCGCTGGTCACGAGCAGTGAGCGCCACAGGACCTCGCCCTTGCCCGGCACCGCCGGGATGCGCGGCAGGATGTCGTCGCGGTGCACCACCCGGGCGCCCGCCGCGGCGGCCACCTCGGAGGTACGGTCGGTGGATCCCGAGTCGACGACCACGATCTCGTCGACCAGCGGGACCCGCAGCATCAGGTCACGGCGGATGACGGCGACGATCTCGCCGACCGTCTCCTCCTCGTTGAGCGCGGGCAGGACGACACTCACCGTGGCGTTCGAGGAACGCTTCGCGGCGATCAGCTTCTTGAGCGGGCGGTCGCGGGCGGCCCAGGAGCGCGTGCTCAGCCAGCGCTCGACGTCTTCCAGCACGTGCGGCTCTCCCTTACGTTCGTGGGGGGAAGCGCGATCTTGTATCTCGCGGTTCGGACGGCTCCCACCACCATCCAAGCCTTCGGTTACAGTCTTGAACAACGCGGGTGACCATCGCATGTCCGAGGGCAGCGGCGTTCACAAGCTCACAACCTGACAACTTCATACCGCTCATCCAGAGGGGCAGAGGGATACGGCCCGATGAAGCCCCGGCAACCCTCCAGTCGGCACTCGTGATCCGGTAACGGTCAGCGAGGCTCCCGGCTCGGGAAGGTGCCAAATCCGTCTCACGGCGAAACGCGTCGTGAGAAAGATGAGGAAGGGTTTCGCCTCCATGGCTGCGCAAACTGCCGAGAGCACCACGACCGGCTCCGTCACCTCCGCCGTTCCCCCCGTCGATCTCGGTCCCGCGACCGCGCTCTCCTGTCGCGAATGCGGCCACCGGGTCCCCCTGGGTCCTGTGTTCGCCTGCGAGGAGTGTTTCGGCCCGCTGGAGATCGCTTACGACTTCGCCGTCAACTCGGCCGCCGACACCGAGGAACTCCGCAAGCGCATCGAAGCGGGACCCGCGAACATCTGGCGTTACGCGCCCCTGCTGCCCGTCCCCGCGAACGTCGCCGAGAAGCCGAACATCAACCCTGGCTGGACCAAGCTCGTCAAGGCCGACAACCTCGCTCGCGAGCTGGGCGTCGACGCCGGCAAGCTCTTCGTCAAGGACGACTCCGGCAACCCGACCCACTCCTTCAAGGACCGGGTCGTCGCCCAGGCCCTGGAGGCCGCCCGCGCCTTCGGCTTCACCACGCTCTCCTGCTCCTCCACGGGCAACCTGGCCGGTGCCGTCGGCGCCGCCGCCGCCCGCGCCGGGTTCCGGTCCTGCGTGTTCATCCCGCACGACCTGGAGCAGGGCAAGGTCGTCATGGCCGCGGTGTACGGCGGCGAGCTCGTCGGCATCGAGGGCAACTACGACGACGTGAACCGCTTCTGCTCCGAGCTGATCGGCGACCCGGCCGGCGAGGGCTGGGGCTTCGTCAACGTCAACCTGCGCCCGTACTACGCGGAGGGCAGCAAGACCCTGGCGTACGAGATCTGCGAGCAGCTCGGCTGGCAGCTGCCGGACCAGCTCGTCGTGCCCATCGCCTCCGGGTCGCAGCTCACGAAGATCGACAAGGGCCTGCAGGAGCTGATCAAGCTCGGGCTGGTCGAGGACAAGCCGTACAAGATCTTCGGCGCCCAGGCGGAGGGCTGCTCGCCGGTGTCCGTGGCCTACAAGGCCGGGCACGACGTCGTACGGCCGCAGAAGCCCAACACGATCGCCAAGTCGCTGGCCATCGGCAACCCGGCGGACGGGCCGTACGTGCTGGACATCGCGCGGCGGACCGGGGGTGCGGTGGAGGACGTGAACGACGAGCAGGTGGTCGACGCGATCCGGTTGCTCGCGCGCACGGAGGGGATCTTCGCGGAGACCGCCGGGGGTGTGACGGTGGGCGTGACGAAGAAGCTGATCGAGAGCGGGTTGTTGGATCCGACGCTCACGACTGTCGTGCTGAACACCGGGGACGGTCTGAAGACGCTGGACGCGGTTGCCGATGTTGGTCTGACCGCGACGATTCGGCCCAGCCTTGAGTCGTTCCGTGAGTCGGGGCTCGTTTAGCCGTTTGTTGTCTGCGGGCCGTGGGGGCTGGTCGCGCCCACGCGGCGGTAGCCGCAAATTCAGCACAGCCCCGCGCCCCTATGGGGCGCGTCATCTGACCGGAGGTTCATCGTGAGCGTTTCTGTTCGTATCCCCACCATCCTTCGTACCTACACCGGTGGGCAGGCCGAGGTGAGTGCCGAAGGGGGGACCCTCGGGGAGGTCATCGCCGATCTGGAGAAGAACCACACGGGGATCGCCGCCCGGGTGCTCGACGACCAGGGGAAGCTGCGGCGGTTCGTCAACGTGTACGTCAATGACGACGACGTCCGCTTCGAGCAGGGGCTGGAGACGGCGACGCCGGACGGCGCGGGTGTGTCGATCATTCCGGCCGTCGCCGGAGGCTGAGCCGCGGGGCTGTTGATACCCGTCAGTAGTAACCATCGGTAACATCGATTACCGAGAGTTCATCGAATTGCCCCCTCCGTGAGAGAAGCGGAGGGGGCAATTCTGTATGGTTGAGCGCGGTACAGTTGGGGAAGCCGCACCTTCTCGCTCGCCGCACGCGTATTAATTCCTGCCGCGCACCCAACGAGAAGTAGCCAAAGTGTGCAGGCCTTTTGCGTTTTTTGTTCTCTTTGTGGGGCCCGGCTTGCCCTGAATCCGCGTGAATTCTCCGCATATTTCCTGACCTGGCGTGCGCGGATTTCTCGTCCGATTGACCTGTTGCAGAGGGCAGTTGGACAGATACATTCGGCCGCGGTCGACGCGTTCCGGCGCACACCTCCACCGGTTGGGGGGGTGAGGTCTGACCCGGATCCGCGAAGTGCGGATCCGTGCAAGGGCCAGTAATAGGGGAGTTAGGCATGGCTCAGGGCACCGTCAAGTGGTTCAACGCGGAGAAGGGGTACGGCTTCATCGCGGTCGACGGTGGTGCGGATGTTTTCGTCCACTACAGCGCGATTCAGATGGACGGCTACCGCACCCTCGAGGAAGGTCAGCGGGTCGATTTCGAGATCTCGCAGGGCCAGAAGGGGCCGCAGGCGGACATGGTCCGTCTGGCGACCAGCTGAAGCAACGCGCCGGCGCACCGCAAGCGACGTTCTTCTTCCTTCGTTGAAGGATTCGATGGGCTCGTACCTCGTGGGACCTCACGGGGTACGGGCCCATCGGCGTGCCCGTCGACGTGTCCGTCCATGTGCCCGACGGCATGCCTACCGGCGCGTAGGTATCCGCCGTTCACCTGGGGATCTTCGAGAGCCGCTTGCACTCGGCAGGGGCGAGTGCTAATCATTGGCGTTAGCACTCTGAAGGTGAGAGTGATAACGAAGGACCGGGTGGGTGAGGCCCGCAGGCCAGGTGGTGCAAGGAACCACAGGGCAGGCAGGCCGTCCGTCGCGGGCGCCAGCGCGGTCCGGAGCAATCCACCCCAGTCCGGGAGGACCACTTCACATGGCCAAGATCATCGCGTTCGACGAGGAGGCACGGCGCGGTCTCGAGCGCGGGATGAACCAGCTCGCCGACGCCGTCAAGGTCACCCTCGGCCCCAAGGGCCGGAACGTCGTCCTCGAGAAGAAGTGGGGCGCCCCCACGATCACCAACGATGGTGTGTCCATCGCCAAGGAGATCGAGCTCGAGGACCCGTACGAGAAGATCGGCGCCGAGCTGGTCAAGGAAGTCGCGAAGAAGACGGACGACGTAGCCGGTGACGGCACGACGACCGCGACCGTCCTGGCCCAGGCGCTGGTCCGCGAAGGACTGCGCAACGTCGCCGCGGGTGCCAACCCGATGGCGCTGAAGCGCGGTATCGAGAAGGCCGTCGAGGCCGTCTCCGGTGCGCTGCTCGACCAGGCGAAGGAGGTCGAGACCAAGGAGCAGATCGCTTCGACCGCCTCCATCTCCGCCGCCGACACGCAGATCGGCGAGCTCATCGCCGAGGCGATGGACAAGGTCGGCAAGGAAGGCGTCATCACCGTCGAGGAGTCCCAGACCTTCGGTCTGGAGCTGGAGCTCACCGAGGGTATGCGCTTCGACAAGGGCTACATCTCGGCGTACTTCGCGACCGACGTGGAGCGCATGGAGGCGTCGCTCGAGGACCCCTACATCCTCATCGCCAACTCCAAGATCTCCTCGGTCAAGGACCTGCTCCCGCTCCTCGAGAAGGTCATGCAGTCGGGCAAGCCGCTGCTGATCATCGCCGAGGACGTGGAGGGCGAGGCCCTCTCGACCCTGGTCGTCAACAAGATCCGCGGGACCTTCAAGTCCGTCGCGGTCAAGGCCCCGGGCTTCGGCGACCGCCGCAAGGCGATGCTGAACGACATCGCGATCCTCACGGGTGGCGAGGTCATCTCCGAGGAGGTCGGTCTCAAGCTCGAGAACACCTCCCTGGACCTCCTGGGCCGCGCGCGCAAGGTCGTCATCACCAAGGACGAGACCACGATCGTCGACGGCGGCGGCTCCGCCGACCAGGTCGCGGGCCGGGTCAGCCAGATCCGCGCCGAGATCGAGAACTCGGACAGCGACTACGACCGCGAGAAGCTGCAGGAGCGCCTGGCGAAGCTCGCCGGCGGTGTCGCGGTCATCAAGGCCGGCGCCGCGACCGAGGTCGAGCTCAAGGAGCGCAAGCACCGCATCGAGGACGCCGTTCGCAACGCGAAGGCGGCCGTCGAGGAGGGCATCGTCGCCGGTGGTGGCGTGGCCCTGCTCCAGGCCTCCTCGGTGTTCGAGAAGCTGGAGCTCGAAGGTGACGAGGCGACCGGCGCCAACGCCGTGCGGCTCGCGCTGGAGGCCCCGCTCAAGCAGATCGCCGTCAACGGCGGTCTCGAGGGTGGCGTCATCGTCGAGAAGGTGCGCAACCTTCCCGTCGGCCACGGCCTCAACGCCGCGACCGGTGAGTACGTCGACATGATCGCCGAGGGCATCATCGACCCGGCGAAGGTGACGCGCTCCGCGCTGCAGAACGCCGCGTCGATCGCCGCGCTGTTCCTCACCACCGAGGCCGTCATCGCCGACAAGCCGGAGAAGGCGTCCGCGCCGGCCGGCGGCGGTATGCCGGGCGGTGACATGGACTTCTGATCCCTCGAGGATCGGCAGTTCATCGCGTACGAGTTCGAGGGCGGCACCCTTCTTCAAGAAGGGTGCCGCCCTCGGGCGTTTGCGGGACCATTGGGGCGTGCTGTTCGGGGGATCAGGCGGGAGACGCGGCGGTCGGACCACTGGGGGACCAGGGGACTCGGGTCAGCCGGGGCCGCCGCCTGAACCGCCGCCCGACTCGTCGATGCCGGAGCGGACGCCGCTGAAGGGGCGCGGGGTGCATTCGGCGTATGTGTACGTCGGGGCCGGGCTGTTCGTGGCGTCCGTGCTGGTGGTGGGGGCGATTCCCGCGCTGCTGGCGGCGGGGGGTGGGACGGGAGACGGGGGTGACAGGTGGTCGTCAACCACCTGGACCCTGTCGGTGCCCGACCCGACGTACGAGGTCCAGAAACCGAACGCCTTGGGTGAGCTCCTGCGGCGCGTGGACATCGGATCGGTGTCGGCGGTCGACGTCGATCGGACGCCTCCCGGGGCCGGCGAATCGTGGGATGTAGCCGTACAGGCGTACAGGAACGGCAAGGACGTCGCCAGGCTGGTGGGGCGGACCCTGGTGAAGGCGCCGGCCGGCATGGTCGTCTCGTCGCCGGACACGTGCGCCAAGTTGCTCGGCGACATCGACAGCCGCGCGAAGCTCGTACCGGTGTCGCCGGACGACACCGTCTGTCTCCGTACCGACGAAGGGCGCGTCGCCAGTGTCGTCGTCACGGCTGTGGGGCGTGGTGGCGGGGTGGAGGCCGAGGTGACCGTGTGGAAGTGGCTCGGATCACAGTGAGTCGGGCTCGGGTGCGGAATGAGCCGACACCCGGCGGAGTTGATGCACATGCATGCATGTTCCTTCCGCTCACTTCCGTCCCCTTCCGAGGAGCCCCCACGTGACAGCCCCCGCCCAGACCTCCCGCGCCGCCCAGGTCCTCTCGCGCCCCCTGACGGTGAACGGCCTGACCGTGCCGAACCGGATCGTGATGGCGCCGATGACGCGCGAGTTCTCGCCCGGTGGCATCCCTGGCGAGAACGTGGCCTCGTACTACTCGCGCCGCGCGGGCGCCGGCGTCGGTCTGATCGTCACCGAGGGCACGTACGTCGGACACGACTCCGCCGGTGCCAGCGACAACGTCCCCCGTTTCCACGGCGAGGAGCAGCTCGCCGGGTGGGCGAAGGTCGCCGAGGCCGTGCACGCGGCCGGCGGGAAGATCGTGCCGCAGCTGTGGCACATCGGCATGACCAGGGAGGCCGGGCAGCCCCCGTACACCGACGCCCCGCCGGTCGGGCCCTCCGGGCTGCGGCTTGACGGCACCGCCGGTGGCGGCAAGGAGATGACGCAGGAGGACCTGGACGACGTCATCGACGCGTTCGTCGCGGCCGCGGTGGCCGCCGAGCGCATCGGCTTCGACGGCATCGAACTGCACGGCGCCCACGGCTACCTGATCGACCAGTTCCTGTGGGCGGGCACCAACCGCCGCACGGACGCGTACGGGGGTGACCCGGTCGCCCGTGCGAAGTTCGCGACGGAGATCGTGGCCGCCGTAAGGGAGGCCGTGTCCGCGTCCTTCCCGATCATCTTCCGGTACTCGCAGTGGAAGGGGGGCGCCTTCGACGCGCGCCTCGGTGAGACCCCCGAGGAGCTGGAGTCGATCCTGACCCCGCTCGCGGCGGCCGGCGTCGACGCCTTCCACGCCTCCACGCGCCGCTACTGGCTCCCGGAGTTCGACGGTTCGGACCTCAACCTGGCCGGCTGGACGAAGAAGCTCACCGGCAAGCCGACGATCACGGTCGGCTCGGTCGGCCTCGACGGCGACTTCATCAAGGGGTTCGCGGGCGAGGGCTCCCCGCTCAAGAGCATCGACGACCTCCTGGACCGCCTGGAGAACGAGGAGTTCGACCTCGTCGCGGTCGGCCGCGCGCTGCTCCAGGACCCGGAGTGGGCGGCGAAGGTGCTCGAGGGCAGGACGGGTGAGCTGAAGGCGTACGACGCGGCGGCGCTGCGGTCGTTGAGCTGACCTGACCTCAACGCGGTGTACGCCCTCATTCTGATCACCTCGGTGATCAAGTTCTTCGACACGGAACTGCCGTGACAGCACGAGGCCCCGGGCGATAATGCCCGGGGCCTCTCAGTGCACTTCGTGTCAGCAGGTGAGCGTGAGGATGACGGAGCGGTTGTGCTCGGCGGGTCCCGGGAGCAGGGTGCCGTCGGCACGGTCCATGACGTAGCCGGGCCAGTTGATGCCGACGCCGCGGACGGTGATGCGGTCGGCCGGCACGCCCAGGTCGACGAGCAGGGTACGAACCGCCTCGGCGCGCTGGAGGGAAAGCCGTGTGCGGCCCGCTTCCGTTCCGGCGGACGCGGTCGTGCCGGTGAGCCGGACCTTCGCGTCGTGGGTCGTGGCCCAGCCTGCGAGCTCCCGCAGCGCCGTCCTGGCCGCTTCGGGGTCGCGCAGGACCGCCAGGTCGGGCTTGAAGCCGACGCTGCCGTCGTTACGCAGCACATGGTCGCCGCAGCCGGCGGTATACGTCTCCACCGCGGGGACGGGAACACGGGAGACCGCCGGAGTGTCCGGGAGGGAATGTCCCTGGCGGGGAGTCGTGTCCACGGAGACGCAGGCGGCCTTCGCCTTTTGGGCGATCGCCTGCCAGATGGCCACCAGGTTCCCCTGCCGACGAAGGGGCAGCGACTCCTGAGGAACGGCCGTGTCCCCGATGCCGTTCAGCACCACGTTGATTCCGGTGAGCTGCGGCAGCGACGCGTTCCGGGCCAGGAATGCGGCGACGTCGCCCGGTTCCGCGTCGAGCACACCGCTCTCCCGGAAGTCGAGCGGCGCGACGGTCTGGAGTCCCGAGTCGACGATGGCCACGGTGCCGCCAGGACCGACGGCCCGGGCGGCGAGGGCGAGTGCGGTCAGTGGATCGGCCTCGGGGCGTTCCGCTTTGGTACTGCGCAGCACAGCCTTGACCCGCTTGATGTAGGCCTTGCGGTCAGCGGCTCGAGCGGGGTCGTTCTGCCCGTTGGTGCGGAACGCCTCCGAGAAGACCGTCTCGGGCGAGCCGTCGACCCGTACGACCACGACGGGCGCCTTCGCGTCCACCGCGGCGTCGAGCAGAGTGTTCACGTACCGGGACGGCTGCGGAGCGGGGCTGTTGGCGTGGGCGCCCAGCACCAGCGCGAGAGCCTTGGTCTCGGCGGCCGGACATCCGGAGGCGGGCGGCGGGGCGCTCCTTGCCCCCGCAGTGTCACAGCCGACGGCGGTCGTGACGACGAGGCCCAGCATCGCGGTTGTCCGCGCGAGGCCGGCGAGGGTACGGAGAGAGGCGGGCATTCTCATTTTCGGCACTCCAGGTCGTGAGGTCGGGTCGGTGGAGCCCGGAAGGGGCTCAGGGGTGAGATCAGGGACGAGGTCAAGGACGAGGTCAAGGACGAGGTCAAGGGCTGGTCCAGTGCCGTCCGCAGGCCGGGCAGCGCAGCCCGAGACGGCAGTTCTGGCAGGAACCGCCGCGGTCGGCCGGGCCTGTCGGGCAGGTCGGGCAGACGCGGAGCTCCCTGCCGCAGTGCGGGCAGAAGTCGGGCCGGGGCGGGGGCGGTCCCATCGGGTACCGCCCCGCAGCCGGGCTCACGCCGCCTTCTCCGGCGGCGGGGCCGAGTGCAGGCCCGGCCCCGCCGGCGACGGCTTCACCAGCCGGGCGCCGGAGTCGGTGAGACCGTCCGTGGCGGCCGGGTCGCCGAGGTGAGCAGCCATCAGGTGACGTGCGTAGTGCTTCAACTCCTCGGCCCAGGCCAGACGTTCTGCCGTGGCCGACTCCCAGCGCCGACGGTCGCGCTCCCGCTCCGCCAGCTCCTGCTCGTACCGGTGGGTGGCGCGCACCTGACGCGGGGCCAGCCGCTCCACCTCGCCCCGGGCCTCCGCGTGGCCGCGGAGTGCTCGGGCGTACGACTCGGCCACCGGATTGTGGGAAAGGTACGAGGTGGCGCCCGCGATCAGACCGCCCGCCAGGAAGAGCCCGAGGAAGAGCAGGGCCCCGCCCACGTCGTGACCGGCGGCGACGCTCTGTGCCGACGAGTCGGCGACAGGAGTGTCGAACGAGTCGCCGCCGGCCTCTCCGGTCGACATGTGGGTGACCCGGACGTAGAAGCAGCCCGCGCCCATGAACAGCCAGAGGAGAGTCGTGATCGCTGCGAGCAGGCCCGCCGGGGGCAGATGCCTCTCGACGAACCGACGGGCCGTCATGCCGATGATGTGGGTCAGGCCCAGGGACAGGACGGTGAAGCCGGCGACCAGCAGCCAGACCGTCCAGGACTGCTGCTGGGACATCAGCAGGGCGACGACCTGGTAGAACGCGGCCGCGTCGGCGACTGCGGCGACCAGCAACAGGGCATACGTGCGGTGGTTGCCGGAGTCGCCGCTCAGCCGGTCGGCGTCCGCGAACGGACGCCGGCGGCCCGGGGGAGGGGTTCGGGTCATGAGTGGGTCCTCCAGGTGTCTTCGTCGGGGGTGAGGCGGTCGCGTTGCGCGGCAACGTCGTCCTCGTACCGGCGGAGGTCGTCCTCCGCGTGGCGGAGAGCCGTCTGTGTGGCCGAGAGCTCCTCCGCGGCCACCCCGACCAGGTGGTCGCAGACGGCCTCGCGCATCGTGTGTTCGGCGTCCAGCCGGGCGATCCACTGCGCTGCCCAGGCGTCGACGAGGTGGTCCAGCGCCGCGCCGGTCCCGGCGTCGATGCCGTCCGGGGCCAGCTCGCCGACGAGCTGACGCAGCGTTTCGCGCGCGGTGCCCAGATCGGCGGAGGGCGCCATGCGGTAGAGGGCGGGGATGGTCCAGCTCGGGTCGCCGTCGACCACCGTGGAGACCATCGGCTCGGGGTGCTCCGGCCGGGCTTTCGGCCTGCGGCGCAGGAAGGGGAGGGACACGGGGCTTCCTCTCGGTGCGGCGGGGAGTCGTGGGAGGGGGTCGTCGTAGGCGGGGCGACGGGTCAGCGCAGGTCCGAGCGGGTCCGGACGGCCCAGTCGGGCAGTTCGGGGCCACCTTCCTTGAGCTGCGCGTTGATCCGGGCTCCGTCCGGGTGCCGCCGGACCAGCTGCCGGTAGTAGGCGACGACCCGGCGCAGGGTCTGCTGGTGGATGTGGACCGCGCGGGCCCCGGCGAGTTCCTCCCGTACGGCGATACGGGCCTCGGCCTGGCGTGCCTGGATGCTCAGCGCCGCCGTCCGCGCGGCTGCCTCTGCCGCGGCGGCGCGGGCCGCCGTGAGGCGACGCGACCGCTCTCGGGCGCGGCGGGTGCGGACGACGGACTCGTCGGTCCGGTCCTCCCCGCCACGGCGCCGGGTCAGGTCCTTCTCGGTCGCGGGCTCGGCCAGTTCACGGGCGGCTGTCTCAGCCTGGGCCGAGGCTCGTTCCGCCTCCGTCAGGCGGGACCTGACGACCTCGGCCTCGGCACGCAGTTCGGCGCAGTCCTCCTGGCACCGGATCCACTCGCGCTGTTGGAGAGCGGCGGCATACCGGCCGAGGTACTCCGGCGTGGGCGTGTCGACAGCGCCGTTCTCGTCGACCGCGGGCAGTCCGGCGGAGGCGTCGCGGTTGGCGTGGTGCCGGTCGGCCATGCGCAGGTGGAAGGAGTAGCGCCAGGGCACGGGCGGCTCGGAGGGGCGCTGGGTGCGGCCGGTGCGGCGTCGGAGCATTCGGGCCTCCAGTGGCTCGGCGGCCACCACGGGAGTGGTGGGCGCAGGCGGCAGGACATCCCGGAGGTGGGGCTCCAAGAGCTTCGGGCTAAAGAGTCTCTTGTAACTCCACTAGCGTCAACTATCTTAGTGACTTTTTCTCCTCCAAAAGTGAACACACCTTTGCCAGGTAAAATCCCTCAAGTGGTCTACATCCTACTGAGAGGTAGTACTCTCATGGAGGTCCCAGAACTGCCGACGGGGAGAAGAAAGGGTTTTCGAAGTGATCCTCAAGGCCCAGATCCCGGCCATCCCGGAGAGCCGGTTGCAGCAGATGCCGGCGCGGCTCGCCCGGAAGGTCGGCCCGCTCTTCGGCGTCCCCTGGGACGGCGCCCCCGGCGGCATGCGCTCCTGGTGTTGCGACTACTCCCAGCTCACACTCGCGGAGATCATGCGCGGCGCCCCCCGGCTGGCGAAGGCATCCGAGCTGGGAGGGTACGAGGACCGGGGCGTCCACGACGACGTGGTGAAGAAGGGACACGCCGTTATCGCCAACGCGACCGCGGCGCGGTTCGGCCCGGACACCAAGGCCGCCTTCGTACTGGTCGGCGCGAACGTCCTGCTGCGGCCGGTCACCGACGCCTTGTGCAAGGCACTGCGCGAAGTACCGGTGGACGACCCGCAGTTGTTGATCGGCGCGTACGCCTACTGCCTGATCGAGGTCTTCCGGTCGGAGCCGATCCTGCTCATCGCCGCCCTCCAGGCCCAGGGCGTCCAGCGGGCCCTGGGTGCCGTGGTCGTGCCCGTGCGGACGGCGGACGTGACGGGCCTGGCCTCGCACGAGTTCGGGCCGGACCGGGTGGGGTACGACCGGGAGAACGCGCCCATGAGCCTCGAACTGGTCGAACGACTGGCCGAGGTCCTGTGCGACCGACTGGAGCCCCGTGAGCGAGTCGACGTGGACGCCTCCGAGTCCATCCCGGGGGGCAACGCACAAGAGCGGCTGCGCCGCACGGTCGTGGGCATGGCCCAGGCCACCCTGTTCGACATGACCGCAGGTGCCGTCGACGCGACCGTGCGGGTCGTGGACACGGCCGAGGGCCGTTCGGGGGAGGTGCTCCTGATGACCTCGGCACGAATGCAGCGCTTCGCGCATGCCGTCTCGGTGCACGTGCAGTTTCCCGAGGGCGCGACGGAAAGCCTGATGGCGGACAAGCTGAGCGTGCTCGGTGACATCACCGAGGGCATCCCCCTCGGATCGGACATCGACTGCCGTGCCGCGCTGACGGTCCGTCGAGGCCTGCTGACGGCGGCACTGGCCCTGTTCCAGAACCGGGACGAATCCAGCCGCTACCTTCGCGGCCGGATGATCGAAGCGCTCACCGAGCGTGTCCGTGAGCAGTTCGGCGAGGACTCGGCTGACTACCGGCTGGAGCGTGTGAAGACACTCGCCGACCTCATCCACTTCCCGGCGGCGGGGGACGAGGACCCCCGGGACCCACACGTCGTCACCCGGCGCGCCCAGTGGCTGGACGAGGCCCTCCCCCGGGCGCACGAACTCCTGGCGGCGACCGCCGAGGGCCGGATCGACGCCGGTCACCTTGCCGAGCGGCTTCCCGACCTGCTGGTCGCCGTCAACCAGATCCGAAGGGAGGTGCATCGGGCACCGGTCGAGGGCCTGCCGGACGCGCGGGAGCTCACCCGGCGTCTCCTGCCGCTCTGGGACGGGTACCGGAAAGTACTGGCGTCCTTCTTCGGCGAGGAGAGCCGCCAGTACCAGTACCGGCAGCACAACTACAGCGCCTTCCTCGTCGGGCAGGGGTCCCCGCCCGACCTGCGCGCGCGGGGACTCGCGCTGTTCGACGAGCAGGTGATCCCGATGCGCAGGGAAGCGGTGGCCGAAGGTGCCCTGTTCGTCACACTGCGCGGCCCCCTTCAGGTCGCCACTCGCGGCCATGTCGCCTTCGCCCGGGAACACGACGATCCAGCGACGCGCCGCGCCCACCTCGCCACTGCCCGGTCGTACGCCCGCGAAGTGCTGGAGAAGAAGGAGGAGACCCGCCGGCTCCTCGGGGAAACCGGCGCCACGACCACCAGCGGGTTCATCATGGCGACCGCCCTCGCCGAATGCTTCCTCTACTCGGCCGAGTTCGCCTCGTCCGCCGAGGAAGAAGCGGACCGCGCCGACTGGATCACCCTGGCCGCGGACCTGCTGCGCCTGGCCGC
Organism: Streptomyces sp. ME02-8801-2C; assembly: GCF_033793965.1. Classification (NCBI taxonomy): domain Bacteria; kingdom Bacillati; phylum Actinomycetota; class Actinomycetes; order Kitasatosporales; family Streptomycetaceae; genus Streptomyces; species Streptomyces sp. ME02-8801-2C. The sequence goes on from NZ_JARAXP010000008.1 coordinate 167,368, forward strand.
ACCCTACGTCTCGGGGGATTCCGGCAAACCCCGGAACCGCGCCGACCGGAAAAGGGCCTACGAGGCGTTGCACCGCAAGCTGATCCAGCTCACCGGCACCGGTGCGCAAGGATGACCACCGAGCTGACCCGGATGGCTCGTGCCGACGACGCCGTACGGCGTTTCGAGGCCGCCGCCGTGCAAATGAACTCACTACGTGTGGTGACACCGGACGATCTGCCCGGGCATCGCGAGCGGTTCGTCCGTGACTGGGAGCGGGGCCGCCCTCGCGACCCGCACTTCACCTACCAGGAGGCCCCGGACGACGGTTTGCGCGCAGCCACGGCACTGCTCACGGACATCAAAAGGCTGACCGATCCCTGGCACCGTCTGGTCCAGGACGAGGCACACAACGCCGTGGAACTCTTCCGCGCCTGCGCCGACCACGATTCCGACCGCATCACCGGGCTGACAGTGCGGGCGAACGGCCGTCCGGACGCCGCGCTGCTCACCGAGGCGCACGCCGTACTGTCCCCGCACCAGGGCACTGCGGACACCGACGTCGGAGGACTGGACGCCGCGTCCGCCGCGTCCGTACTGACCGAAATCCTGGACGCCTGCGGTCTGTCCGACTGGACCGTCCTGATCAAGGCAGACATGGCGGCCCGTATGAGCGTGCTCGCGGCCCGTCGGCAGATCAACCTGCGGTCGGACCTGCTCGTATCGGTGGAAGGCCTCGTCCATCTCACCATGCACGAAATCGGCACGCATGTGTTCCGCTCGGTCAACGCCCGCCGCGGCCCACGGATCCTCCATCTCCGGCTGCCCGGCCACACGGCGACCGAGGAGGGGCTGGCCGTCTGGCACGAGCAGACCGTGGCCGGGGCAACCAACGTGGATCCAAGGTTCGCGTTGCGCGTCATCGCCGTGCACCGTGCCCTCACCGGCAGTTTCACCGAGGTGGTCACCGACCTGCTTCCGCACACCGGCCTGCGCACCGCGTTCGACGTGGCTGTACGCGTGAAGCGCGGTCTGACCGACACGTCCGCCCCGGGTGGCTACCTCAAGGACCACGCCTATCTCGCGGGCTACCGCATGATTCGGAGTCACCTCGAACAGTTCCCGCAAAACTATCCGACCCTGATGAGCACCAAGTGGCCCCTTCGCCTCGTCGAGTCCCTGACCATGGCCGGCCTTCCCGCTGCGCTCCCCGGACCCCTGCTGCTGCCGGACACCGAACTGGCGCAATACGTCAGGTCACTCGCCGAGGAAGCCGCAGCAGGGTGATCGGTCGTGGTCGAGCGCGGTCCAGAAGGCCCGGCCAGGTCGATGTGGCCGCGCTGCGAGCGGAGTTGGGGCTCAGGCTGGGCGCATGACACCCGGGATCCCAGGTGTGGGATCCAGGCCGGGTCAGTTGTCCCGAGGCTGCTTGAGGTCTTCGACAAATGCCTCCCACGCCTCCGCCCGGAACGCCAGAATCGGCCCCCGGCGGTTCTTGGAGTCTCGTACGGGGACGTGGGTGGGGTGGCCGTCGGCGACTTCCAGGCAGTTGCCGCCGTCGCCGCCGCTGTACGTCGACTTGCGCCAGCGGGCGACTTCCAGGCAGTCGCCGCCGCTGCCGCCGCTGTACGACGACTTGTACCAGGTGGCCGTGCTCAGGACCTGCTCAAGAGTGCTCTTCTCCATGCTCGTAATCGTGCGCCACCGATTCGATGAGGGCCAGTGAATCTTGAGGCGAAAGTGCCGCCGCCTGGAGGAGGTTGAACAGCAAGGTGTGTTGGTTGACCGTGGCAGGGTCGTCCTGGAGTTTCCCCATGTCCAGTGCCTCGACGAAGGAGAGCGGGGGCGCGTCCTCGAACTCCATGAGTTTCAGGGAGCCTTCCATCGACGCGTGCGCCCCGGCGCCGAACGGCAGCACCTGCACGATGATCCGGTGCTCCCGGATCAGCGCGGCCACGTGCCGTAGCGCCTCCGCCATCACTGCCGGGCCGCCGACCGTCCTCCGGAGCACCGCCTCGTCCAGAACCGACCAAAACAGCGGGGTTGTTGGGTTGCTGTTGAGCAGGCGGGCGCGGTCGAGGCGGTTGGCCACGTCCTCGTCGATCTCGACGTCTGTGGCCAGCGGCTTGTAGGCGCGGAACACCGCCTCCGCGTACGCCCTCGTCTGCAACAGCCCCGGGATGAGCAGTTGGGTGTACTGCCTGATGGCCGTCGCCACCGCTTCCGCCTCCGCCGCCTCGGCGAAGTGGTCGGGGTACTTGGACTTCGCGAGCGCGGCGCAGTTGCGCTCGAAGAAGTCCTTCGTGCCGAGGATCGCGTCTATCTGGACGGCGTACTCGTGCATCATCCGCCGCGTACCGGCCTCCAGCTGGCCGATGAACGAACCGCTGACGAAGAGCGGTCGGCCCAGTTCCTCCTGGCTCAGGCCCGCCGCCTCGCGGGCGTGGCGCAACTCGGCGCCCAGGAAGGCGCGGGGTGAGGAGGAGGGGTCGAGGTCCTTCGGTCCTGCCATGGCAGCAACTCCCTGTTGGACACATGGGGTTGTTGGGTCTTGGTGTCTGGCCAGGTTAGACGGGTGGCCGCCACTCTGTGTGGAGAAAGCGAACACTCAGAGTGGAGAGGAGCAGGTGCGATGGAGCTGCTGTCGAACGGGCGGTTGCAGTCGACCGAGGAGATCGTGGTGCGGTTGCGGGCGGCGCTCAAGGAGGTCGGGGTCGCCCTGCCGTCGCTGGGCGTCGACCCGGTGAGCGGGGCCGGCGGCGAACCCTTCGCGCTGGTGGTTCTCGGGCGCTGCAACGTCCGTACGGCGACACGGCTCGCCGCCGTGCTCGAAGGCTTGGCCGTGGGCGGCGACGAGGGTGCGTGAGGTGGCGTACGCCCTCGATGTGCGCGACGGGCGGATCGGGGAGGTCATGGGGCGCGAGGGCGGGTACGTGCAGCTGCGGCCCGTGGGTGGCGGGTGCGAGTGGGACTGCCCGCCGGAGGCGTTGGGGGAGGCGGCGCCGGGGGAGGTGCTGCGGGCGCGGGTGCGCCGGGTCAACCGGGAGGGGCGGCTGCCGTGAGGTGGTCTCCTCGCCCGGTCGACCCTGGATCAGATCAGGTCAGGAAAGAGATCAGCAGGTGCGGCCGGTGTAGAACGCGCCGTCGACCTTGCTGCTGCTGCCGAGCCAGGTGACGCCCGGGAGGACGCACTTCTCGTAGTTCGGGCCCCACACCTCGACCTCGATCACGATGTGCGAGCCGTCGCTGGTGCAGTGGTTGTAGTACGCGTCGCTGCCCGTCGCGTAGTACCCGCAGGGGTTGGCGGCGGCCGTGGCCGCGGGGGTGGCGACGGCGAGGACCAGGGCGCTGGTCAGGGGGCCGACGACGGCGAGGGCGGTGGTCAGGAAGCGGCGGACGTTCAAGGCTGTTCTCCTGGCGGACGAATGACTCGGACACCGGCAGCATCGATGATCACCGGGCCGCCGATCCGCCACATTGCCTCGGACGAGGGACGGGGTTCACCCGGTCGTGTGGATCAAGGTTTGCGCGCTCGCGGGCAGGTCAGGAGCGATGCCCCTGCGGCCCGCCGCACCCGCCGCACGCACAGGAGCCGCCGGGCTCCCGTGCGTGCGGCGGTCGTTGCCGCCCCTGGCTAGCGGGCGCTGTGCGAGTCGGGCGCCGGCAGGTGCTCACCGGGGACCGCCGCGAGGGCGGCCGTCGGACGGCCGGTGTCGGCGCCGGACGCGGACGGCGCGGACGGCTTGGCCGGTGCTGAGGTCAGGGGCGAGACCTGGGCGGACCGTGCCGCGGCGGTCGTCGTGGGCATCGCGCCGCCCGCCGCCCACAGGGTGGTCGTCCAGGCGCTGCTCGCCGCGATCGCCGAACCGATGCCGGTGCGGTTGGCCGGCGGGTACGACGCGTTGGGGCCGAAGGCCTGCACGCCCATGATGCTCGCGGCCCGCTGGCTCAGGTAGTACGCGGTCGGCGCCGAGAGCGTGGCCCGGGAGGACCAGAGCACCGGGCCGTAGGTGGCGGTGACCGCGCCTCCGGCGATGGCGCTCTGCCAGGACCAGGTGTCCTGGACGGTGGCCCAGTTCGGCGAGGACCACCAGAAGCGGGCCAGGTTGGCGGCGACGTCCTCGTGGGTCCTGCCGCCGATGCTCCAGAAGCTCCAGACCTTGTTGAGGGTCACGTTCTCGATCGCCTTGGTGGCGTTGTAGCCGACCGTCACCAGACCCGTGGTGTTCGGGTTCAGGGCGTTCAGGTAGTTCCTGATCGAGGCGGAAACGTTCTTGCCGTTCGTCAGCAGGACCACGCCCTTGCCGCGGTATCCCAGCGCGCCGGCGGCGGCGGAGGCGGCGATCGGGTCGTGGTACTCGTTGCCGTCGGCGACGAAGATCCAGCTCGGGGCCGAGGTGATCTGCTTGGCGACCCTGACCGACAGCCCGGAGAGGTCCGTACCGTCGAGGCGTACGGGCTTGTAGCCGAGGGCCCGCACCTGGTTGGCCACGTTGTTGGCGAGGACGCGGGTGCCGCCGTTGAGGTAGACGGAGCTGCCCCGGGGGAGCGAGCGCTTCAGTTCCGTGGCCGCGGTGTTGTCCAGCCGGCCCCCGGAGGTCAGCAGGACCGGACCCTGCTTCTCGGCGGCCAGCGCGAGCGCCGGGGCCGAGTACGTGGCGTTGCCCTTGTTGACCAGCACCGCGGACCGGGCGGTGATCAGGCCGGGCTCGTGCGTGCCGCCCGTCTTGTCGAACGTCCAGCGGGACGCGGCTCCGTCGATACCGATGGAACCGGTGCCGTAGACCCGGGCCAGGGTGTTTCTCCGCAGCGGCTGCCACGCGGGCTTGGCGCCCTTGCCCGCCCCGGTGAGCTGGGTGGAGGTCCCGCTCGCCAGGTCGAGGACGCGGACCGTCTGGACGTCGTCGGACCAGCCCGCGTGCGAGCTGTGCGCCTCGTAGGCGATCCGTCCGCCGGCGGGGTCCCAGCTCGGGGCCAGGTGGTCGGATTCGTCGGTGGTGACCTGCTTGACGTCGGCGCCATTGGCGTCGGCCGTGAACAGCTGGGTCCACTCGCCCACCAGGCGCGTGAAGACCAGCTTGGTGCCGTCCGCCGAGAACACCGGTGAGGAACCGGAGGTGATGATCCTCTTCAGCGCCCTGGTGTCGGGGTTGTACGTCCAGATGCCCAGGCTCTCGTAGCAGCCGAAGGTGTCGCGCCGCTCGAAGGCCAGCGTGCCCGCGGGGCTCGCCGTCGGGTGCACGTCGCAGACCGTCGACGGTTCCTGGGCGTCCGTCAGCAACGGCTCCGGCGCCCATGAGCCGTCCGAGGGCCCGTAGACGAGCTGGCCGCCCGTGCTGAACACCACGTACCGGCCGTCGCGCCAGAACGTCGGGTCCTCATAGGGCGCGCTGGAGCGCACGTCGGTCGCCCACGGCAGGGTGATCGGCGCGGTGCTGCCGCTGACCCGGCCGGTGACCAACTGGCTCCAACCGGCCGCCAGTCGGCTGCCGTCGGGCGCCCAGTTCGGCGTGTAGCCGGAGTTCGGGATGTTGGGGACCGAACGCAGGCCGGTCCCGTTCGAGTTGACGGTCGCGATGCCGGTGCTGCCGCCGTACAGGGCGATCTGACCGGGCGTCACGGTCGCGGCCTGCGCGCCCGGTGCCACGGCGCCGAGCAGGCCGGCCGCCAACGAGGCAGCCGATGTGAGCGCCGCGAGACTGCGGCGCGTGCGAGAACTCAAGGAAGGCCCCCCAAAGAGTGATGGATCATCGCCACCGAGCGTCTCGGCCCACCCCACCACGGCGTACTGCAAGTACAGCCCGTGCACCCCGGCGCAGACGCATCCCGCGCAGCGCCCCGGACGCAATGAGCAAAGCTCAATGCCCAACGCTCAATGTTCAGTGCTCAGTTCGCAGTGCTCAGTTCTCACTGCGATGCATAGTCAGTGACCGCTTGTCGGCGGCAGGACATTATGTGATGCCGTGGGGGCCACTGGAAAGCGCTTTTCGAACATCGTGCGAAGAATGTGCTGAGCGGCTCGGTGCTCGATGACTGTCGCTGTCAGAGGTCGCTGCTCGCGGGCCGTCGGTAGACGAATGTCGGGAAGTCCTCGCCCGTCGTCCGCGTCCAGGCCCGTACGAGCGGCTCCCCGTGCTCAGCGCGGGCTTCGGCGAACGCGGTGACGCAGCCGGCATGGACGTCGGTCCGGTCGGTGCGGCCGGTGAGAGCCAGGAGGGAACGCAGGTCCGCGACCGCTTCGGCGAAGCGGCCTGCCGACAGGTGGGATCGCGCCGCCTCTTCGAGTGCGACGGCCAGGCCGGACCGGGCCGCGGCGAGGGAGGACGCGTGCCGGGTGGCTTCGGCGTCGCCTTCTCTCGCGTCGTCCAGGATCGACTCCGACTCCTCGTAGCAGGCGACGGCCGCCGTGTGGGCGCCGCTGCGGCGCAGGGCGCGGCCCAGGACGTGCAGTCGGTGGCCGGTCAGGGGGTGGTAGGCCTGCCAGTCGGACTCCGCCAGCCGCCGGGTGAGGGCCACCGCTTCACGGGCGGCGGAGACCGCGCCCTCGCCGTCGCCGTCGTTCGACCGGCGCAGACTCAAGTTGGCCAGAACACGGGCGAGTTCAGGCTCGTAAGCAGCGGGTTCGTACTCTGCGGCGCGCCGGTAGGCGGCCACGCTGCGCTCCGTGACGTCCACGGCGGAGCGGAGGTCGCCCGCTGCCCGGTGGCAGTCGGCCAGCCACTCCAGGTGTTCGGCGAGGCGGGGGCCGTGGACCCGCGGATCCTCGGCGGCCTGGGCGGCACACAGGTTCACCAGCTCCTGGCGGATGCCCAACTCCTCGTCCTCTTCCTCCAGTTCGCCCAGCACGTCCGCCAGCAGGCCGAGCGTCGCGATCAGCCACTGCTCCCCGGCCGCGCGGTCCCGGTCGGCCAGGGCGCGGGCCTCGGTGACGGCCTCGCCGACGGTCGTACGCGCCGTGAGCAGGTCGCCGGTGGCCGCATGGCAGCGGGCCAGATCCAGGAGGAGCCGTACGCGCAGCGGACGCACAGTGTCGGGCAGCGTCCACACAAGGGCGCTGCCGGTCGCCTCGCGCGCTTCCCGGCCGACGGTCAGGGCCTCCTCGTACCGGCCCAAGTGCCGTAGTCCGGAGGTGAGTTCGCTCAGGACACGGGCCCGCACCACGGGCACGCTTCCCGTCGTCAGCAGCGACATGGCCCGGAGTACTCCGGCGCCCTCCTCGTAGACCGCCACCGACTCCTCCGTACGTCCGAGGGCGCCCAGCACCAGCGCGTACGTGCGCAGGGCACCGGACAGACGGGCCGGTGCCCGCTCCCCGGGTACGGGCAGGAGCGCGCGGTACGCCGCCACGCTGTCCCGGGCCGAATCCAGCGCCTCGTCGAGCCGGCCCAGCTCGAACTGCGCCTGCGCCCGAAGGTGCGGTACGGACGCCCGCAGGCCCGGCGGCCGACGCGCGTCCGGTACGGCCTGCGAGGCGTCCAGAGCGGTGAGCGCCTCCTCGTAGCGGCCGAAGAGGAGGAGCGCGCCGGCGTGCTGGGCCAGGGCGCGGGCGAGGAGGCCGCGGTGCTGTGGACGGGGACTCGCCGCTTCGACCAGCGCCCGGTACACGGCGACGGCCTCCTCGGCCTCGGCGAGTCGCCGCGTGGGTGACGGCGGCCGCAGCAGCACCCAGCGGGGGGTGAGGCAGCGCATCAGCGCGGCGCCGAGCAGCGGGCCGCCCAGCTGCGGAGCCAGCCGGGCCGCGGCCCGAGGCAAGGGCAACAGTGTGCGCACCAGTCCCATGGCGCCCCCTCTGGTTCGTCAACCAGAGGACGAACGAGCGTCCGCCATGGTTGCGGACACAATGTTCGAAGGGGTGCGCGGGGGGTGCGCACCGCGAGCCGGTCAGGGTGCCGGAGAGGTCACAGGTCCCGGGTTACAGATCCCCCATCGGCTCGATGTCCACCTTCATCGGTGTGCCCCAGATGCGGAGGACCTCGAAGTCGGTGAACTCGTGGACCAGGCGGTAGGCGATTCCGGGGCGGGGGGAGCGGCGTTCGGCGGAGAGGTAGCGCTCGGCGTCGAGGCGGTCGCGGCGGGGGGTGCCGCAGAGTTGCCAGTTCTGGCCGGTCCAGACCTCGGGGATCCAGCGCTGCTGGGGCTGGGGGCGGTCCGCGCGGACGCCGTAGCGGGACATCGTGCGCTCGGGGGGTGCCGAGTCCGGGTCGGTGGGGCGGGCCTGCGGGTAGGTGCCGTTCTGCTCGGAGCGGCGGGCGCTGCGGCGGCGGGTCTCGCACAGGAGGCACAGGTCGACGGCGTCCTTGTCGACCGGGCCGTTCGGGTGCTCGGCGCAGCGGGTCGTGGGCGCCGAGCCGGTGACCGTGTCCTCCAGGATCGCCAGGGCCCGGTTCAGGTCGGCCTTGATCTCGTGCAGCTTCGCGTCGGTGGTGTCGCCGGTGAGCGCGTCCCCGTGCTCGCCGAGGACGCGTAGAGCCCGCCCGAGGGCGGTCAGCTGGGCGTGGTTCACGGTGTCTTTCGTCCCTTCGGCGGCGGGCGGTGCGGTCGGTGGCCAGTGGTCTCCACCGTCGCACAGGTCACTTACAACGCGCGGCGGGCCGCCTCTATGCCTCGAACTCCGTCAGGTCGATCGCGTGTACGACGAGCTGGTGGTCGTACACCGGGTGGGTCGTCACCCGCTCCTCCGTCAGGCCCAGCTTGCGGATGATGTTCTCGGAGGCCTCGTCGCCCGCCCTGCTGATGCTGATCACGCGGTCGAGGCCGCGGTCCTGGAGGGCGAACTCCAGGGTGGCGTGGGCGGCCTCGGAGGCGTACCCCTGGCCCCAGAACGGGGAGCCGAGCAGCCAGCTGATCGCCACTTCGTGCGCTGCCTCCGGCAGGAAGGCGGGCACGGACAGGCCGACCGCGCCCGCCAGTTCGCCCGAGGCGAGGAGTTCGACGGCGAAGAGGCCGAAGCCCTCCTCGTCCCACTCCTCCTCCCAGCGCTCGATGGCCTCCGCCGTGTACTCCAGGTCGCGTACCGAACCGTCGTCGATCCAGCGCATGACCTGGGAGTCCGCGAGGATCTCCGACAGGGGTACGAGGTCGTCGTCGGTCCAGCGGCGGAGGAGGAGGCGGGGAGTGTGGATCTCGGTCATGGCGCCCATCCTGCCCGACGGCCGGACGCGCGCCCGCATCAGTGGGGTGCCGCCGCCAGCGCCGCCCGCAGGTGGCCGTCGTTCTCCGCGAGGAGCCGGGTGGCCGTCGGGCCGTCGACCGAGCCGAGGAGGACCAGGATCGCGTCCTTCGTCTCCCCGCCCGTCGCCGCGAGCGCCGCCTCGATCTCCTCCTCGCTCGCCCCGGTCGCCAGGGCGACGATCCGGCGGGAGCGCGCCCGGAGCTTGTCGTTCGACGCCCGTACGTCGACCATCAGGTTTCCGTACGTCTTGCCGAGCCGGATCATCGTGATCGTCGACAGCATGTTGAGGACCAGCTTCTGGGCCGTGCCCGCCTTGAGCCGTGTCGAGCCGGTCAGCAGCTCCGGCCCGACGACGATCTCGATGCCGTGATCGGCCGCGGCGGCGAGCGGGCTGTGCGCGTTGCAGGACAGGCCGATCGTCAACGCGCCCAGCGCGCGAGCGTGTTCGACGGCACCGACCGCGTAAGGGGTACGGCCGGACGCCGAGATGCCGACCACCGTGTCCAGGGCGGTGACGCCGAGCGCGTCGAGGTCCGTCGCCGCGAGTTCCCTGGAGTCCTCGGCGCCCTCCACGGAGGTGACCAGGGCCTCGGGGCCGCCCGCGATCACGCCCGTGACCTGCGCGGGGTCGGTGTTGAAGGTGGGCGGGCACTCGGACGCGTCCAGCACGCCGAGCCGGCCCGGCGTACCCGCGCCCGCGTAGACGAGCCGGCCCCCGCGTGCCATCCGGGCCGCCAGGGCGTCGATCGCGGCGGCGATCTCCGGGAGCCGTTCGGCGACGGCGGCCGGGACGGTGGTGTCCTCGGCGTTCATGAGCCGGGCCATGTCGAGGGTGGGGAGCTGGTCGATCTCGGCCAGCTCCGGGCGGAACGCCTCCGTCGTCAGTGTCTCCAACTCCTCTTTCAACGCACGGTAGTTGGAGGAGGCGTCAGCGGTTGAGGTCATGGCGGGCGGCTCTTTCGGATCTTCCGGTACGGCGGTGGGCGACCGTGTCGCCGTGTGCCGCCGCAGCACCGTGTGGCGGTGCGGGTACCGGTGTCGTGGCTGTCGGTTGCGGCCCGGACGGGGAAGGGCGGGGAGGGTGTCCGGGGCGCGGGCTAGCGGCGCGAGGTCGTGCCGCCGCGCGGGGTGTGGCGGTGGGCGAGAGCCTCGTAGGAGGCCGAGAGCGCGGGGGCGGCCGTCTCGTACGTCCGCTGCGCCACGCCTATGAACAGGCAGTCCACGACGAGAAGTTGGCTGGTGCGCGAGGACATCGCCGCCGGGCGCAGTTCGCTCTCGCGGGCCGTGGAGGTGGTGAGGACGTGGTCGGCGTACTGCGTGACGGGCCCGTCGGGCCGCCCGGTGATCGCGACGGTCGTGGCCGAGCGCTCGAAGGCGACCCGGAGCGGCTCGATGACGTCGCCGGTCGACCCGGAGTGCGTGATCGCGACGGCGACGTCTCTCGCGCGCAGCTGCACGGCGTTGGTGACGGCGAGATGCGGGTCGCTGTGGGCGTGCGCCACCAGCCCGATGCGCAGCAGCTTCTGGGCGAGGTCCTGGGCGACCAGGCCCGAGGCGCCGACGCCGTAGATGTCGATACGGCGGGCGGCGGCGAGTGAGCTGACGGCGGCCGACAGCTGGGCCATGTCGAGGCCCGCGGCCGTGTCGGCGAGGGTCTGCTGCTCGTCGTACGCCAGTTTCGCCACGACCTCGGCGATCGGGTCGTCCACCGCGATGTCGGCGGTCACGGCGGGGGAGCGCCCCGACTGCTGGTGGGCGGCGAGGCCGGCGAGCGCGAGACGCAGGTCGCGGTAGCCGGGGTAGCCGAGCAGGCGGGCCGTACGGACGACCGTCGCCTCGCTGGTGCCGGTGAGCTCGGCGAGGCCGGTGACGGTGAGGGCCGCGCAGCCGGCCGGGTCCGCGGCGACCGCCTCGGCGACGCGCTGCATGGAACGGGTCATCGAGGGCGCGAGGGTGCGCACCTTGGCGGCGAGGGCGGCGGGCGCGGGCGGGGCGGCACCCGGGATGCCGCCCGGTGTACCGGCCGGTGCACCGGAAGGTGTGCCCGCTGCTGCGAAAATTTCCTTCACGTCTCGGCTCACATGATGAAAGATATTTTCCGTTCGGAGGTGCGGTCAAGAGTGCGCACAATGGGTGCATGACCCCCTCCGACGGCCCCGCCAACCCCATCACACCCCTGGAGCAGGCGTTGCACGCGGCACGCGCCCTGGTCCTCGCCGACCTGGCCGCACGCGAGGTCGCCGAGGCGGACGTCGTCTCCATGGTCGAGGAGTCGGTCGTTCAGCGCCGCTGGTGGGTCGAGCAGTGGCCGGACGGCGCGGACTTCGTGGCCGGCCTTGTCGCCCAGGACGTCCAGGACGCCCTGCTGGAGAAGTACGGCCGCTGGCCCCTGTGCCCGGTCTGCGGCTCCGGCGATCCGCATGCCCTGGAGGTCGAGCCGGAGTTGGGCCCCGACCCGCAGTGGGTGTGCCACAAGGCGGGGGTCCGGGTCGCGGCGCTCGGCGGACTCGGGGCTGCCGGCGGGATCGCCTCGTCGTGACCGTCTACATAGATCCCCCCACCTGGCCGGGCCACGGCCGCCTGTGGTCCCACCTGGTGAGCGACGTCTCGTACGAGGAACTGCACGCGTTCGCCGAGGAGTTGGGGGTACCGGCCCGCGCCTTCGAGCGCGACCACTACGACATTCCGTCGCACCGGTACGGGGATGTGGTGGCGGCGGGGGCGGTCGAGGTCAGCAGCCGCGAGGTGGTACGACTGCTGCACGGGTCGGGGCTGCGCAGACGCAAGGGCCCGGGCGGGCCGGGTCGGGCGGGCGGTCAGCCGCGCAACTCGTAGGCCCTGAGCCCGTCTTCGTCGACTTCCCCCTCCTCGCTCACCGGCGTGAATCCGACGCGGGTGATCACCGCCTGGGACGGGATGTTGTGCGGTTCGACGGTCGCGAACAGGGAGCGTACGTCGTCCCGGGCCAGCGCCCACCCCGCCAGTGTGCGCAGTGCCTCCGTGGCGTAGCCGTTGCCGCGGGCCGGTTCCGCGAGGTCGTAGCCGACCTCGGCCTTGCCGTCCTCGTCGGGGGCGCCGTGGAAGCCCATGCCGCCCACCGCGCGGTCGTCCTCGCGCCGGACGAGGACGTACAGGCCGAACTCCGGGCGGTGTACGCCCGCTTGGTACGCCTTGGTCACCATTCCGGCGGCGTCGCGCGTGCCCTCGAAGGGGCCGCCCTCGATCCAGTCGAAGCCGCCGGTGCCGCCCGCGCTCAGGTCGGCGGCGGCCGCCGGGGTGACGCCCTCCAGGCGGAGGCGTTCGGTGTCGAGGACGAGGTTGTTGGTCCAGTGCCACTCGGTGAGCCGGGCGCGGCCGGGAAGGTCGGCGCGCCCGGTCGCCCACAGCAGGGTCTGCCAGTGGTCGGGGCCGGGCCGGACGCTCGGGAAGATCCGGGTGAGGACGAACTCCGCGAGGTGCGCGGGCGGTTCGTACGGCAGCAGTCCGAGGCCCTCGGCCATGTCGTGGGCGTGCAGCAGGACTTCGGCGATGCCCATCGCGGCGAAGCCCTCACGGTTCGCGCTGCGGAAGGGGTACGGGTGGAAGGCGCGGACGTCACGGGGTGCGGTGCGGACGGCGGCGGTGAGGAGGGCGCCGGTGGTCGTGATGACGTCGAGGATGCCCTCGTTGTCGGCGGGGTCCAGCCCGCCTTCCCGGCCGTCGATGGTGATGTCGAACGGGACGTAACGGCTCTGCTCCCGCCCCGCCAACTGCCCCGCGTACGCGACGAGATCGCTGGCGACATGCTCGGCCGTCTGCCGGCAGTCCCAGTCCAGCGGCCCTGCCGCGACGCCCGCCCAGTCCCGGTTCACCGCGGGCCGCAGCAGCGCGACCATGCTCGCGACCGCCTCGTCCACTTCGTTCCCACCCGTGTTCAACATGCCGCGAGGATAGGGGGTCGAGAGCTCCGACCGACACGGATTAAAGCGGGGATCGAAGCCGCTCCAGCTCCGCCGCGATGTTGGCCCGCGCCGCCTCCTCCCACCGCTCCGTTCCGTACGGGGTCCAGAACAGCCTTGGCAGGTCGAGGAGTTGGCGCAGTACGTCCGCGCGGCCCTGCCTGAAGGCGTCCTCCGGGACGAAGGCGTACTCCTCGCGTACGGCGGCCGTGTAGGCGGCGTACGTGTCCTGGGGAGCGGCCAGGATCGCGAGGTCCGCGTCGCACAGGACCTGGCCGGCCAGGTCGGCGGGCTCGGGGGCATGGGTGACGGTGAGACGGACCAGGCGAGCCACCTCGGCGGTGCTCTCCGGTGAGACCCCGGCCTCGGAAAGGGCGCGTTCGGCGAGCCGTGCCGAGCGCTCCTCGTTCTCGGAGCGGTCGGGGGCGTACACCGCGTCGTGGAACCAGGCGGCGAGGCGGACCAGGGCGAGGTCGGGGACGGGTGTCCCGGCCTCCTCGAACGTCCGCTCCAGCACGTCGACGTGATCCAGGACCGCGGTGAGGTGGGTGAGGGTGTGGTAGTGCCGCTGCGGTTCCTGGTAGCGGGCCAGGAGGTTGTCGGCGTAGGGGGCGGGGTCGGGGTGAGGAGGGTTGCCGGGGGTGTCGCGGGCCGCTTCCAGGGCCTGGGTCCAGCGGGCGCGGAGGAGGGCGTGGGCGTCGTCGAGGGCGTCGTGGCGGACTTGGTCGGGCATGGGGGCATTCTCCCGTCCCGGCGGTTCCACCCCTAGCGTGGGACCCATGACGTCTTCTGCCGATCTTCATGACGTACGTGACCCCGAGCTGCCCGGGCGGCTCCTGGCCGTCGAGCGCGACGCGCTGATCCCGCTGCTGCGGGCCCGGCCCGAGGCCGACTTCGGGATCGTGACCGCCGGGTGTCCCGAGTGGACCGTGCGGGAGGTGCTCGCGCACTGTTCGGCCGCGCTGACCCGGGTGGTCGAGGGACGGCTCGAGAAAGGAACCTTCTCGCCCGAGTCGAACGACCGGGACATCGCCGAGCGGGGCGACTGGACGAACGCGCGGGTCCTGGACGAGCTGGAGAAGGGGATGACCGAGGCCGGGGCTGTGCTCGCCGGGGGCGACGGGAGGCTGGACGGGGTCGCATTTGGGGAGTGGGTGCACGCCGGGGACGTACGGGAGGCCCTCGGTGAGGCCGGGGCCTACGCGGGGTCCGGGCTGCCGTACGCGCTGGCGCTGCTCGCGCGGTTGAGCCGGGAGCGGGGGCTGGTGCCGCTCCACGCCGACGTCGACGAGCTGGACGAGCCGTTGCGGCTGGGGGATGTGTCGGGGGTCCGGACGCCGGGGCGGTACATCGGGGACGGCGCCACGCTGGTGCGGCTGTACGCGGGGCGGTTGGTGGGGGAGGGCGCCGCCGGGTCTTACGAGCTCGCCGGTGTCGAGGCGGCGGAGTTGAACATGTACGGCGGGTGAGTGACGGGCCTGGGGCTCATGGGCGTACCCTCTGAATTGGACTAGACCTGTTGTCGCTCGTGGAGAGCCAGAGGGAACCCAGAGGAAGGGGTCCGATGAGCCAGCGTGCTGTGCTGGAGGTGATCGCCCTCGGTGTCGAGGACGCCGTCGCCGCCCAGGCCGGGGGTGCGGACCGACTCGAACTGGTCGCCGACATGGCGGCGGACGGGCTCACCCCGACCGTCGGGACCTTCGCCGGGATCCGTGCCGCCGTCGACATCGACCTGCGCGTGATGCTCCGGTCGGCCGACGGGTTCGCGGTCGGGGACCTCGACCGGGTGATCCGGACGGCCCGCGAGCTGCGGGCCGCCGGGGCCGACCAGTTCGTGCTCGGGTATCTCGATGCCGACGGGGGCGTGGACAGGGAAGCCGTCGAGCGGATCGTCGATGTCCTCGACGGCTGCCCGTGGACCTTCCACCGAGCCCTCGACCACGCCGCCGACCGCGAAGCCGTACGCAAGCAGCTGGCGGACCTGCCCGGCCTCGACACCTTTCTGACCGCCGGGTCCGCCGCCGGTGTCGACGACGGGCTGCCCGTACTGCTCGCCGAGGCCGCCCGGCGCGGCGAACCCGGGTACACCGGGCAGCTGCTCGTCGGCGGCGGCCTGGGTCTCGAGCACGTGCCGACGCTGCGCGCCGCCGGTGTCGACGCCTTCCACGTCGGGAGCGCGGTACGGCCGGGCGGATGGACGGCGCCCGTGTCGGCGGACGCGGTCCGGGAATGGCGTACGGCGCTGAGCCGCGACTGATGCCGAACTACTGCTGGTGCCCGGCCAGTTGCGCCGGCAGCGGCGCCGCATGCGTCACGATCAACCCCGACACCGCTCGGGTCAGGGCCACGTACAGGCGCCGCAGGCCGGTGCGTTCGTCGGGTTCGCCGTCCACCACGGCCCGGGGTTCGTCCAGGACCACGTAGTCGTACTCCAGGCCCTTCGCCAGCGACGCCGGCACCAGCGTCAGCCGGGTCTCGTACGTCGTCTCCTCGCCCGGGGAGAGGTGGCCGATTCCCGCCGCCGTCAGCGCCTCGGCGAGGGCGGGGACACGGGCGTCCGCCGCGATCAGGCCCGTCGAGCCCTCGTTGCGCAGCAACTCCTCGCAGGCGCACACCACTTCGGACGTGCCGCTGATCGACCGTACGTCGAAGAACCCCGGGTTCTCGCGGACCGACGCCACCGGCGCCAGACCCGGCGCGATGTGCGGCAGCAGCCGGGAGGCGTACGTGATGACGTCCGTCGGGACACGGAAACCGGCCGTCAGTTCCTCGATCACCGCGTCCGGCTTGCCCAGGTGTGCCAGGGCCTCGGCCCAACTCCGGGTCGCCCAGGGGGTGGTGCCCTGCGCGAGGTCGCCGAGGACCGTCGCCGAGCCGGTCGTGCAGCGCCGGCCCACCGCCCGGTACTGCATCGGCGAGAGGTCCTGCGCCTCGTCCAGGACGACATGCCCGAGCGAGTGCGTGCGCTGGACCAGGTCGGTCGTCTCGTCGATCAACACCGCGTCCGCCGCTGACCACTTGGCCGACTTCACCGACCGTACGGGCTTCGCCCAGAGGATCTCCTTCTGCTCGTCCGCGTCCAGGACTCCGGCCGCGTGGACGGCGAGGAAGTCGGCGTCGGTGAGCAGGCGCAGGACGAGTTTCGCAGGGTCGACGGGCGGCCACAGGGTCTTCACGGCCGCCTTCACCGCCGCGTTGCGGGCGACGGAGTCCTGCACGCGGTCGTCGGGTGCCTCGCCCGACCGTTCCATCTGCACCAGCACCAGATGCGCGATGCGCTGCGGCAGGGCCTCGCGGGCGGCGCCGTAGCGGATGCCCCGGTCCAGCAACTCCCGTACGACACCCTCGAGTTCGTACGCCGGGATGCGCCAGCGCCTGGACCCCCGTACGACCACGACGGGCTCGGTGGGCAGGGTCACGTGGGAGTGGACGGCATTCCGCAGCACCTCCGCCATCCGCGCGTCGCCCTTGATGACGGCCGCCGCCGCGTCGTCCGTGCCGCTCACCTCGACATGGGCCACCAGATCGTCGACGGTGGCCTGCTTGACCTCCAACTCGCCCAGGGCGGGCAGCACTTGCTCGATGTACTGGAGGAAGGAGCGGTTCGGCCCGATGACGAGGGTGCCGGTGCGGGCCAGCCGCTCCCGGTGGGCGTAGAGGAGATACGCGACCCGGTGCAGACCGACGGCCGTCTTCCCGGTGCCCGGTCCCCCCTGCACACACACCGACCCGCCGAGCCCGCTACGGACGATCTCGTCCTGCTCGGGCTGGATGGTCGCCACGATGTCGCGCATCGGGCCCACACGCGGGCGCTCGATCTCCTGCTGGAGCAGCTTGCTGGTGGCCGCCGTCTCGGCGGGGTCGGAGAGATGCTCGTCCTCGTACGCCGTGAGGTCCCCGCCGGTGTAACCGAACCGGCGGCGCAGACCGACGTCCAGCGGGTCCTTCTTGGACGCCCGGTAGAACGGCTGGGACACGGGGGCACGCCAGTCGATGACCATGGGGTCCCCGTCGGCGTCATGGACGTGCCGCCGCCCGATGTAGAACTGCTCGCCCTCCGCGCCCTCGGCCTGCTCGGCGCCGGGAGCGTGCAGGTAGTCGAGGCGGCCGAAGAACAGCGGGGTGTGACTGAGGTCGGCGAGGGCCTTGATCCGTTCCTCGATCTGGCGGGAGAGGACCGCCGCGTTGACCCAGTTCGCGGTGACGTCCTTGATGTCGAGGGACTCCGCGTCTTCCCGCATCGCACGCAGGGCCGCCCGGGAGGCGCTGAGGTGGGCGCGTTCGCGGCCGAGGGGGTCGTCGGAAACGGGGTCGGGAACGGGGCTGGACAAGGTGGTGCCTCCGGATACCTGCCGCAGGTCGCGGCGGATCTGCTGCTCGGGTGACGTCGAGAGCCGACCGGTTTCCGTCCGGGCGGCGGCACTCCGCGAGAGGGAGGCGGGCAAGAGCGGAGATCTTAGGGGACGGAAGCGGGGGGAGGCCAATCAATTTCGGCGGGGCGCGCGTACGACGCCTGTCGTCCCCTAGGGGGCGGACTCCCCTTCCTGTGGGGGAGACGTCCACCCGGGGTCGTACGGAGGGACGACGAAGGTTGGACCCGCAGGCCGATGGCATCGGCGGCGCCGGAAGCAACCATGGACACATGAGCGCAGCAGCCTTCACCCCCGCGTCCGTAGCCCCCGTGGCTTCCGCCCGCTCCGGCGCCACCCCCGTGCGGGGCGGCCACCGCCACCCCGTCGGCGACGCCCTGCGCGCCGCGCGAGTGTTCGCGGGCGCGGCCCTGAGCGTCGTACTCCTCGGCGAGTACCGCGAGTACGGCGAGGAGGCCGGTGTGCGGCGCAGGTGAGCGACAGGGGTCAGCCTTCGGGCAGCAGGATGTCCGCGTCGTCGAAGATCCGGAGCATCACGAGCAGCAGACGCCCCCGGGACACCATGTACTCCGCCACGATCTGCGAGGTCAGCCGGATCTCCCGGTCCTGCTCACCGACACCGATCGCACGGGAGACCTCGGTGTACGGATCGCGGGCCAGTATCGTGATCGCCTTGTCGAGCGTGGCCCTCCGCACCGGGTCCAGACGGTCGCGGTCCCGGGCCGCCGGCTCGGTGTAGAGCACCTCGTAGAGGTCCTCGTGAGGCATGTGGTCCTCCTTGCCGTGGCTTGCCGTGGCTCGTCCAGTGAGAGCCAGCCTACCGAGGTGCACAGACCGCGGGGCCGGAGTTCAGCCCTCCTCGGACGCCAGCAGCTCGTCCGCGTCCACGATCCGGTACGCGTAGCCCTGTTCCGCCAGGAAGCGCTGGCGGTGGGCGGCGAAATCCTGGTCGATGGTGTCGCGGGCGACCACCGAGTAGAAGTGGGCCTTGTGACCGTCGGCCTTCGGCCGCAGCACGCGCCCAAGGCGCTGCGCCTCCTCCTGCCGCGACCCGAACGTGCCCGAGACCTGGATGGCGACGGTGGCCTCCGGCAGGTCGATGGAGAAGTTCGCGACCTTGGACACGACCAGCACGCTGATCTCGCCCTCCCGGAACGCGTCGAAGAGCTTCTCGCGCTGCGAGTTCGGGGTCTCGCCCTTGATGACGGGCGCGTTCAGATGCTCACCCAGTTCGTCGAGCTGGTCGATGTACTGGCCGATGACGAGGATCTGCTGGCCCGCGAAGCGCCGCACGATCGCCTCCGTGACCTTCCGCTTGGTCGCGGTGGTCGCACAGAAGCGGTACTTCTCCTCGGTCTCGGCGGTGGCGTACGCGAGCCGCTCCGACTCCGTCAGATTGACCCTGACCTCGACACAGTCGGCGGGCGCGATGTAGCCCTGCGCCTCGATCTCCTTCCAGGGCGCGTCGAACCGCTTCGGCCCGATGAGCGAGAAGACGTCCGACTCGCGCCCGTCCTCCCGTACGAGGGTCGCGGTGAGCCCGAGCCGCCGCCGGGCCTGCAGATCGGCGGTGAACTTGAAGACGGGCGCGGGCAGCAGATGCACCTCGTCGTAGATGATCAGCCCCCAGTCACGGGAGTCGAACAGCTCCAGGTGCGGATAGACGCCCTTACGCCTGGTCGTGAGCACCTGGTACGTCGCGATGGTGACCGGCCGGATCTCCTTGCGCGTACCGCTGTACTCGCCGATCTCCTCCTCGGTCAGCGACGTCCGCTTCACCAGCTCGTGCTTCCACTGCCGGGCCGAGACGGTGTTGGTGACGAGGATGAGGGTGGTGGCCTTCGCCTCGGCCATCGACCCGGCCCCGACCAGCGTCTTCCCCGCACCGCACGGGAGTACGACCACTCCGCTGCCGCCGTGCCAGAAGTTCTCCACGGCCTGCTGCTGGTACGGGCGCAGCGCCCACCCGTCCTCGGCCAGCTCGATCGGATGCGCCTCGCCGTCGACGTACCCGGCGAGGTCCTCGGCCGGCCAGCCCAGCTTCAGCAGTACCTGCTTGATCTGCCCGCGCTCGGACGGGTGCACGGCGACGGTGTCCGGGTCGAGCCGGGCGCCGACGAGCGGCGTGATCCGCTTGGAGCGCAGGATCTCCTCGAGCACGGGACGGTCGGTGGTCGTCAGGACCAGTCCGTGCGTGGGGTGCTTGCTGAGGGTGAGCCGTCCGTAGCGGTCCATCGTCTCGGCGACGTCGACGAGCAGCGCGTGCGGCACGGGGTAGCGGCTGTACTGCACGAGCGCGTCGACGACCTGCTCGGCGTCGTGCCCGGCGGCCCGCGCGTTCCACAGGCCCAGCGGGGTCACCCGGTAGGTGTGGATGTGCTCCGGCGCCCGCTCGAGCTCCGCGAACGGCGCGATGGCCCGACGGCAGTCGCCGGCCTGCTCGTGGTCGACCTCCAGGAGCAGGGTCTTGTCCGACTGGACGATTAGGCAGGACACGCATACCTCCGGAGATAGGGTCGTCTCATGACAGAACCAACGCCTGTCACAGCACGGGCTATGCCCCGTGCCCGACGCCGGAAGGGTGTCCCGGCCGGCGCGTCGGGGATGCGCGCCGCTATCTATGTTCGCCTATAGCGCGAAACCGACGAGACGACTTCGCCAGAACGTCGGCGCGCGGCCTGCAACGCATCCTGGCCAGGCTCGGCGAGCACCAGGGCGTCGCGCTCGCGTCTGCGACGGAGCCGCTCGACCTCACGTCATCCATGGGCCGGGCAATGGCGGAAGTGATCGCCGGTAGTCGAGGACGGAAAGCCGATCCTGGCCCCCCGCCCCTCCTGTGCTTCGCATCCTCACAAGGCCACGGGCCCCGGCACAGTGTGCCGGGGCCCGCGGTACGGTGCGAGCGGACGGTCAGACCGTACGCAGCGTGGCCTCGTGCGGGGCCCGCTTCAGGTCCTGCTCACGCGAGGGCGTGCCGCCGCGGAGCAGGTCGGTCCAGCCATCGTTGTGGCGGAGGTGGAATTCCGACGCCCCGCCGAAGAGGCGCCGACGCTGCGATACCCGGAGCTCCCGGGACAGCTCTCTTTCGACGGCTGTCGTCATTTCCCCGAGGGAGGGCGCAGCCGCCGCGAATAACGCCACGAGCGGGCTCTCTCCCAGCTCGCCGCCCCAGCCGACGGTGAACGACTCGCTTGTCAGCAGCACGCGCAGGGCGAACTCACGGTCCCACCCCAGCGGCAGGGCCAGCTCCAGATTGTCCTCGCCCCCCAGCGCCGTGCCCAGGTACCACTGAGCCTCGTCCCTGATGATCCCGGCAGGGTCGGCGGCGGCGAGGAGCGCGTCGACCATGTCGATCAGCTCCCGCTCGCGTTCCGTCGGTTCGTCCCGGGCGTTGAGCTCCGGGTCGGTGTGCAGGTAGGTCATGGCGTAGGCGTCCTTCGTCAGAAAAGGTTGAAGTGCCGGGGCTTGTTGCGCCAGCGCCAGCCGATGCGGAAGGTAGGTCGACCAGCGAACATGTTGTAGTTCCAGCCGATCTTGACCCGGCGTCCCTGATGGTTCCAGCGCCCGGCCGCGGTGCCCCGCTGCCAGGCGTTCTTGGCCCGGCCATAGTTCGCCACGCTGATGTTGCCGTACCGGTAGCTCAGACCGCCGAAGCGGCCCGAGCGCAGCGCCCGGCTCGCGAACTTCGCGGTCTTGGCGAGGCGGTAGGCCCGGTACGCCGTGTAGCCGAAGCGCGCTGCCGCGACGAACTGGCCGCCGGGTGCGAAGGTCAGTGCTGCCGCCCCGATGTTCCACTTGTTCTTCCAAGCCCAGCGTCCAGCCTTCTTGCACCAGCCGCAGATCCACCTGCCGTCCAGGTCGTACTGGTTCAACGGGTCGGCATTGGTGTACTCGTAAGCGTTGGCCGAACCGCCATAGACCGGGTCCAGGGAGAGAAACCGGCCCGCCTGCGGGTTGTACAGGCGTACGCCCATCAGGGTGAGGCCCGTGAGGGTCTCGGCGGACCGCTGCTTGGCGCCCAGCCAGTTGTACCGGGTGGCCGCCTGACCGGCGCGCGTGTTGCCGTACTCGTCGGCGTCCATTGCGACCGGCGCCTCGGAGGTGTCCAGCGGGAGCTGCAGGGCCACGTCGCCGTGGATGCGCGGAAACGCTGGTTCGCGTCCAGCTGCCAGGTCTGTCGCTGGCCGCCCCAGGTCTGCTGGTGGACCAGGTCATTGGAGTAGAAGCCGAACGTGGATCCGGGCAGCGCGGTGGTGCGGCCGAAGGCGTCGTAGGTGTAGCCACTGTCGACGAGGCGATCGCCCCTGTCGTACGTGTGGCTGTCGGTGGTGCCGCCCGTAGCCGGGCAGTCCGTGCCCGGCGTGCCGGTGGCGGTGGTGCGGGTCTTGTGGTTGGTGCGCGTATCGAAGGTGTACGTGCGCTTGGTGGCCTGGGTGCTGTACGTGTCCTCTGCCGAGATGCCTGTGCCTGACCAGTACGTGGTCACCCGGGTGCCGGCGTCGATGCCGTTGGCGCCGGGCAGCAGCTGCT
Source organism: Streptomyces sp. ME02-8801-2C (assembly GCF_033793965.1). NCBI lineage: Bacteria > Bacillati > Actinomycetota > Actinomycetes > Kitasatosporales > Streptomycetaceae > Streptomyces > Streptomyces sp. ME02-8801-2C. Next base: position 189,357 of record NZ_JARAXP010000008.1, read on the forward strand.
TGACGACTCGACCCTGGGCGTCGTACTCGGTGATCGCGAGGCCGCCCGGCAAACGTCCAGGTGGTCTTGCCGGCGGGCGGTCACGGCAGAGTGCGGATCACACACCTTATGGCTGGGTGTCCGCCAGTTCAGCCACGCCCGTGACCCGGTGCAGCGGGTACGTCCGTACCTCGTCCGCCGTGTGGTCGTACGCCGTCACGAAGCCGCCCTCCACGCGGATCGGGGCGATGACGCGCTGGCTGGCGGCGCCCTCGGCGTTGACGTAGCCGATCCACACGGCCTCGCCGGTCAGCACGGCGGCCTGCATGGTGGCCAGGGTCTCGGCGGGGCTGGTGCGCGGGAGGTCGCCCTTCGCGGCCGGGGTCTCCGTCGGCTTGCGGGGCGTCGTCGAGGCCAGGTCGCCCGCCCTGATCGCGCGGATCGCCGCCGAGAGGAGGGTGGCGTCGGGGGCCGGCGGGCCGTCCGGCACCGGCTCCGGGGCCGTGCGGGCCGGGGTCCGGTGCGCGAGGGCGCGGGTGATCAGGACGTCGCCCTCGGCGGACTCGGCGGCCGGCGCGAAGCCCATGCCGCGCAGGCCCTCCAGGAGCGTCGCCGGGTCGGTCTGGGCGGCCAGAACCGTGGGCGCCAGGCGCCGCAGGCGCAGATTCGCGGACCGCTTGTCGGCGAGGATCTCGCTGAGCACCGCGTCGTCGTCGCAGCGCACGTACGCCGACGCCGCGCCGATCCGCAGGTGGCCGTGCCGGCGTGCGACGTCGTCGATGAGGTAGGAGAGGGGCTGCGGGACCGGCGTACGGGAGTGGGCGGTCAGGAAGTCGTGCAGGTCGGAGGCGGAGCGGCCGGCGTCCAGGGCGCGCCGTACGGAGCCGGGCGTGAAGCGGTAGACCGTCGCGCCGCCCTTCGACTCGACGTCCGCGAGCACACCGAGCATGTCGGCCAGCGGACGCCTGAGCGGGCCCGGGGCCACCGCCGTCAGGTCCGCCTGGAGCAGGACGTGGTCGAGCGGTTCGGGGAGGAGAGGGGTGAGCAGACGGGCGGCCGTGGCGGAGGCGAGGGCCTGCTCGGGCGGCGAGAGGGGCTCCGCGACGAGATGCGACGCCGTACGGGTGCCGTGGTCGTGATGGTGGACCGGGAGTTTGTCGCCGGGGCCGACCGGCTCGGCCGCCCGCACCGGCGCGGCGGGGACACCGAGCAGCGCCCGGCCCTGCGAGGACAGCGCCCCACGTCCGGTGACACCCAGCGACTCGGCCTCGGACAGGGTCCAGCGGGCGAGCCTGGTGCGCAGGTCCTCGTCGCCCTCCCGGTCCTGCTGCGGGCCACGCGTCGGGCGCTCCCAGTGCAGGCGGGCCAGCACCGAGTCGACGGTCGGCGCCGTCCCCTCCGGGAGCGCGGCGAGCAGGGCCAGCACCCGGTGCCGTACCTCCGGCGCGGCCGAACGGTCCAGGCCCGGGCCGAGGGCGGACAGCGTACGGTCCTTGGCGTCCCGGCCGCCGATCACCCCGGCCGTCCGCGTCGCCGTCAGCCACGCCTCCGTGAGCCGCGCCCAGCGCGTCGCGGCCGGCTGCTCCAGCCACTCGTCGTACGCCGGGGTCGCCGCGTACCGCTCGTCGGCCTCGCCGTCGGACGCCAACAGGCCCGCCGCATAGGCGAGTTCGACCCAGAAGGCGGCCATCGGCTCGGACACGTCCAGGGCGACGGCGGTCCGCTTGAGGTCACGGACGCTCAGCCCGCCCGCCCGCAGCACCGCCGGCCCGCCCTCGTCCCAGTCCTTCAGCAGCTCCTCGACGGTCGCGAGCGCCGTGTACGCCTGCCCGGCCGCCGCGCTGTCCACAACCTGTGGACGATGCGACGCGGCCGCCTCGATCCCGGGCGGCAACGGCTCGGTCGTACGGTGCGCCCGCCCGCCCCGCAGATGCAGGGCCACCTCGCGCGGCAGCACGACCGTGCCCGGCGAGGTGGGCAGCAGCAGCCCCCGGTCCAGCAACCAGCGCAGATGTACGGCCGGATCGGCGGTGACCTGCCCGTACGGCGGCCCCCAGACCAGCCGCCGCAGCACGTCCACGGAGTCGGGGGAGGCGCTGTCGAGCAGCGCGGCCATCCGCTTCCGGTCGGTGAACAGGGCCGTCAGCGAGGCCACCGCGCTCACCGCGTCGTGCGTCGACGTGAGCCCCGCCGCCGCCACGATCTCCTGCACCCGGCCCGGCGACATCCCCGCCGTCGCCTCCGCGACCGTCGGACCGAGCCCCGTCGGGGACGGATGCTGCGGCGAGGGCGCCAGCAGCTCACGGGCGGTACGCACCAGACGCAGCCGGTCCGTACCGCCCCACACCAGCGCCTGCTCGCGCAGCACACCCAGGGCACGCGGCAGGGCGGCCGTCACGCCGGGATCGGCGTCGTCACCCGCGAGAAGGCCCAGCAGATCGTCGTACGCCGCCGGGTCCGGGGCCACGGCCAGCGCCTGCGCCGTCTGGAGCGTGAACCTGTCCAGGCGCTCCAGCGCGCGCACGACGGACGCGCGCGTGCCGGCGCGGGTGGCCAGCTGGGTGAGGTCGGTGGGGACGGGGGTGATGAGGTCCGGACGGCTGCGCAGCAGCGCGGCGAGTGACGCGTCGTCCCGCGCGCGAAGCGCTTCCGCGAGAGAACGCGGCGCCGGTGTCTCCTCGGTGCTCATCCCGCCCACGGTAGCGGGTGGGTGCACGGGTGTGTCTTTCGTCGGTGCGGGGAGTCGGTGCGGGCGTCACCGGGGGCTGCGCCTCCAGACCCCCCTCCGGCCCTGAACGGGCCTTGTCCTCAGACGCCGGACGGGCTGAGGGTGGCTGCCGGGACGGAGATGCCGGGTAACGTCTGACTTCGTGGGTATCGAGAGCGATCAGGTCGTCTACGAGTATCTGAGCAGGGTCGGAGACCTGGCCCAGCAGCGGCAGTTGCCGTCCGGGGCTCGGATGCGCCTCGTCTCGGGGCTGCGTGAGGAGATCGACCGCCGCCGCGCCAAGGCGCCGGTCGACAGCCCCGCCTCCGTGCGCCGCATCCTCGACCGCATCGGAACCCCGGACGAGGTCGTGGCCGGCGCGGACCCCGCCCCGGCGACGCCCGCCGCTCCCGAGGTGCCGCGCGCCTCCGTACCCGTACAACGCGACCGCGAGGACCCGCAGCGCAAGGGCAGAGGAGGGGGCAGGAGCAAGGGCAACGGACTCGGGCGCTTGGTACCGCGCCCACGCCCGACGGAGACGACGAATCCGGCGGAATCATTCGCTCCGTTTCCCACGGGGGACGACCCCGCCCCTCCCCACCTCTCGGCCTCGGGCGGGGCCGAACTCGAGGACACGGACTGGTGGCTGGCGCGCCGCACGGGCCCGCTCGCGGAGATGGACAGCCTCCCGCCCGGATTCGTCGGCGGAGTGGAGATCCCCGACCTGCTCAAACCACCCCGCAGGCTGGAGAAGGACAACAGGAAGACAGGCCCGGGCACGCCTCCCGAGCCCGCCGCCGAAGGAGCCGAACAAGGCACCGAGGGAACAGTCGAGCAGGCTGCCGAAACCGGCCGAGCCCGCCGCCGCCCCCGACTGCGCCTCCCCCTCCCCTCCGGCCGCTGGAGCAACCCCCTGCTCCTCCTCGCCGCCGCCCTCCTCGTCGCGGGAGCGGTCCTCGGCAACCTCTGGGCCCTCCTCGTCGGCTGGGCCATCGCCTACGCCTCACGCCGCCTGTCCCAGGCCGAGACGAAATGGGCGGTCGTGTACCTGCCCGGAGCGGCGCTGGCGGGTGGCGCCGCCTGGCTGTGGGGCCGCGCCCAGGGCCGCTGGGGCACCCCCATCGCCGAGGGCCACATGAACGAGGCCCTCACCCAGACCTGGCCCTGGGTCGTACGAGGCGCGGCGATCACCTCCGCCCTGTTCCTGGTGTGGCGCTCCCAACGCCAACGCTGAGCAGTGCAACGGGCCGGCGCCCGAGTCCCCCGCCCGCTCCCGCACAATGTGCATATGACACTCACCGTCGGCTTCGACCTCGACATGACCCTGATCGACTCCCGGCCCGGCATCCACGCCTGCTACCTGGCGCTTGCCGAGCGGACGGGCACGTTCATCGATGCCGACCTTGCCGTCACCCGGCTCGGGCCGCCCCTCGCGGAGGAGCTCGTGCACTGGTTTCCGGCCGATCGGATAGAGGCCATGAGCGACCTCTACCGGTCCATGTACCCGGCCATCGCCATCACCGCGACCCCCGCCATGACCGGCGCCCGCGAGGCCATCGCCGCCGTGCGCGAGGCCGGTGGGCGGGCGGTCGTCGTGACCGCCAAGTACGAGCCGAACGCCGAGCTGCATCTCGCGCACCTCGGCATCGAGCCCGACGCGCTCATCGGAAACCTGTGGGCCGAGCAGAAGGCGGTGGCACTGCGCGAGCAGGGCGCGAGCGTGTACGTCGGCGACCACGTCGGAGACGTACGCGGCGCACGGACCGCCGGCGCGCTGTCGGTGGCCGTGCCCACCGGCCCCTGCGACGCCGCCGAGCTGCGCGCGGCGGGTGCGGACGTCGTCCTCGACGACCTCACCCACTTCCCGGCCTGGCTGACCTCCTACTCGGCGGCGGTGGCCGCGCGCGCCTGACGGCGGCCCTCGGCCACCGACCGGAGCACACCGGCGCCCGCGACGAGGAAGCCGACACCCATCAGCATGCTCAAGCCGAACATGAACGTCGGGAATGGCGTCGTACCGAGGAGGAATGGGGCCACGGTGACCAAAGTGGCCACCGCGCCGACGAAGAACACGATGGCACCGGCACGGATCAGCCGATCTCCGGCCGCGGCGGAATTCGCTTGGGTTTTGTCACGCACTCGACCAGGGTAGTTCCGTTGCCGGGAGCCGCAACAGCTCTCAGTATTCCGGGCATTTCGGCCCGGAAGGTCCGTCTCGTCACCAGAGCTTGAGGGCTTCGGTTTGAGTACGGTCTCTCGTTTCTGTCTGCCGCTGGTGCGGCAGGGTTGTGCCACCTGCCCGCCCCGTCCCCGTCTTGCGGCGGGGGCGGGTGGTGCGGGTCTTCTGGTCGGCTCCACGAGGCTTCGGCTCCGCGTTGGCGGGGGCCCAGGTCTCCGGCCACTCCCGGTACCTGTGTTGCGGGCCGCTAGTGCGGCCAGGTTGAGTGCGGCGTTGTCGTCCCGGTCGAGGACGAGGCCGCAGTGGTCGCATGCGAAGACGCGGACGCCGAGGGGCAGCTTGGCTTTCGCCACTCCACAGCCGGAGCATGTCTTCGACGACGGGTACCAGCGGTCGGCCACGATCAGGCGGCTGCCTCGCTGCGCGGTCTTGTAGGTGAGCTGGCGGCGGATCTCCCCGAAAGCGGCATCGGCGATCTGGCGGGCCAGACGCCGGTTGAGGAGCATCCCGGCGACGTTGAGGTCTTCGACGACGACGGTGCCGTACTCAGCGGCGAGGCGGGTCGTCAGCTTGTGGATCGTGTCCGCGCGGAGGTTCGCCACCCGGTGGTGGACCTTGTTGCGGGCGGTGTTGGCCTTCTCCCAGCGCTTCGACGCTTTCTGTCCGGTCCTGCGGTCGGGGCCCTGGCGGCGGGATACGGTCCGGCTGGTCCGGCGGAGCTGCTTGAGCGCGGCATCGAGGTGGCGCGGGTTGGGCTCCTCGGCGGTGGTGCCGTCGCTGTCCGCGTACACGGCGAGGGCCCTGACGCCCAGGTCGATGCCGACAGCCGTGTCCGGGCGGCGGGCAGGACCGGCCTGAAGGCGTTGTTCGACCTGGAGGGAGACGAACCAGCGCTCGTGCTCCAGTCGGACGGTCGCGGAGAGGATCCGCAGTTCGCCCGCCTCGACGAGCGCGACCAGGTCGGGGCGGTGCTCGTGCAGGCGGATCGTGCCGAGGCGGGGCAGGGTGATGTGCCTGCCACCGGCCTCGATCCGGATGACACCGGTGGTGAAACGGCAGGTGCGGCGGGCACGGCGCAGCGTCTTGAAGCGGGGGATGCCCATCTTGCGGCCCTTGCGTTTCCCGGACTTGGACTTCGCGTAGTTGGTGAAGGCGGCCGAGGCATTGGCGAGTCCGGTGTTGTATGCCTCCTTGGAGTTCTCCTCCCACCAGGAGGAGAACCGGGGGTCGGTGTGCTTGGCCTCGTTGAACGCTTTCCGCAGCGCGTACAGGGAGAAGTCCCGCCACGGCGTCAGTCTGTCCTCGCCGATGCCGTAGGACTGCTCGGCCCCGCGCTGCCACCACGTGGCAGTGACCCAGCCGACGGCCCAGTTGTACGCGGCGCGAGCGGCTCCGGTGTGCGACATCAGACGGCGGGACCCTTCGGCACCCGGGTCCAAGGCCAGCTTGTGCGCGACGAGCTGGAAGCCGGGGCGCTGCTGGAACTTCTTCATTCGCCGGTCTCGCCGGTCTTGCCGGCGATCGCGCGGGCGGCGCGGTCCTTCGCCGCCCGCCGTCCGTACAGACGGGCGCACATCGACGTCAGCACCTCGGTGATGTCCCGCACCAGGTCGTCGGCGCTCTCGGCGGGGTCAAGGACGACCAGACGTCGCCCAGACGCGGACAGGGCGGCCTCCAGGTGCTCAACACCGAACCGGGCCAGCCGGTCACGATGTTCGACCACGACAACGGCCGCGCCCGGATCGGACAGGAGCCGGTGCTGCTTGCGCCGCCGCCCGTTCAGCCCCGAGCCGATCTCGGCCACGGCCAGGCCCTGCCGATTCGCACCGGCCACGACCTGGACCGCCCTCCGGTCCAGATCGGCCTTCTGGGCGGCGGACGACACACGGCAGTACGCCACCACATGCCCAGAAACCCGCTCAGTGGGTTCATCGACCAGCCATGTCCCGGACGGCGCCTGGCGGACCGGGACAGGCATCTTCCCGGCCTTCACCCACCGCCAAGCGGTCTGGTGGCTCACGTGCTGCTGACCCTGCCCGAAGGAACAACCGGACGCACGCAGCACACCACGGGCACAGGCAGTGCGGGCCGTCTCGCCCTCGCCGAGCGGCAGCTTCCGGCTCATTGATGCCCCTCCCCGCCCGCGATGCTGTCATCCGATCAACGACACCCCCGCGAGAAGGTCACGCATTCGATCCACGCACGCACACACGACACCACCAAGTGTGAGCCTGATACCGGCTGGTCCGACGACCGGCCCAAGACCTGCATGACTCACTGTCAGAGCGGAGAGATCCGTAACCCGTCCGTTGGGGCTGTCTCTCAGCTCAGGCTCTCCAGGCTTGGCGGCGATGAGAGTCGGAGCCGAACGCCCCTTGCGCTACCCCCACTACTTTTCAGCCTCTGCCGATACAGGCAGGGGCTGAGCCTCGTTTTAAGGCGTGTTGGGCTGGAGAGACCCCCGGTAAGGTGTTTCGACGGCAGGTCGACAGTGGTTCAGCGGTGATCCGGGGACCGAACGAGGGAGCGTGTGCTTTGCCGACTGGCAAGGTCAAGTGGTTCAACAGTGAGAAGGGCTTCGGCTTTCTCTCCCGCGACGACGGCGGTGACGTCTTCGTCCATTCCTCGGTTTTGCCCGCCGGAGTCGATTCCCTCAAGCCGGGCCAGCGCGTGGAGTTCGGAGTTGTCGCCGGGCAGCGCGGTGACCAGGCGCTTTCCGTGGTGATCCTGGACCCGACCCCGTCCGTCGCGGCGGCGCAGCGCAAGAAGCCCGACGAACTGGCCTCCATCGTCCAGGACTTGACGACCGTCCTGGAGAACATCACCCCGATGCTGGAAAGGGGCCGTTACCCCGAGAAGGCGTCGGGCGCGAAGATCGCCGGCCTGCTGCGGGCGGTCGCCGACCAGTTGGACGTGTAGGCGGGCCTCCGAGATCTCGGGGATCTTGGGGAGTTCGGAGATTTCTAGGGGAAATCGAGTGCGTTCGGGCCGAGGGGCGGTACCAGTCCCTCGGCCGCCGCGCGTGTCAGCAGCCCCCTGACCGCCGCATAGCCGTCCTCGCCGAGGCCGGCGGTGAACTCGTTGACGTACAGCCCGATGTGCTGGTCGGCGACCTTGGGGTCCATCTCCTGCGCGTGCTCCAGGACATAGGCCCTGGAGACCTCAGGGTCGTCCCAGGCGGCGCGTACGGACGTCCGGGCGGACGAGGCCAGGAGTTCCAGTGTCTCCGTTCCCAGCGACCGCTTGGCGATGATCGCGCCGAGCGGGATCGGCAGCCCGGTCGTGGCCTCCCAGTGCTCGCCCATGTCCGCGAGCTTGTGCAGCCCGTAGTTCCGGTACGTGAAGCGCGCCTCGTGGATGACCAGCCCCGCGTCGACCTTCCCGTCCCGTACGGCGGGCATGATCTCGTGGAACGGCATCACGACGACCTCCCCGACCCCGCCGGGCACCGTGTCGGCGGCCCACAGGCGGAACAGCAGGTACGCCGTCGACCGCTCGCTCGGCACCGCGACGGTACGCCCGGTCAGGTCGGCCCCCGCCTCACGGGTGAGCACCAGCGGACCGCAGCCCCGCCCCAGCGCGCCCCCGCAGGGCAGCAGCGTGTACTCGTCGAGGACGTACGGCAGCACGGCGTACGACACCTTCAGTACGTCGAACTCGCCGCGCTCGGCCATGCCGTTGGTGATGTCGATGTCCGCGAAGGTCACGTCGAGCGCGGGCGCGCCCGGCACCCGGCCGTGGGCCCAGGCGTCGAAGACGAAGGTGTCGTTCGGGCAGGGCGAGTACGCGATCCGCAGCGGCTGTTCAGTCCGTTCGGTCTGTTCGGTCCGTTCAGTTCGTGGGCTCATGCGGGTTCCAACTCTCCAGTACCGGTGCGAGCTTCCCGAAGGCCTCGGTGAGGGCGGCGAGCGCGTCCCCGATGCGCCAGGCGGCGCGGTCGCGGGGGCCGACGGGGTTGGACACGGCGCGGATCTCCAGTACCGGCACACCATGCGCGGCGGCGGCCTCGGCGACGCCGAAGCCCTCCATCGACTCGGCCAGCGCTCCGGGGTGGCGGGCGCGCAGTTCGGCGGCGCGTTCGGCGGTGCCGGTGACGGTGGAGACGGTCAGGACGGTGCCGGAGCGGGCTCCCGTCATGGCCGTGAGGTCTCGTACGAGTGTTTCCGGTGGACGGTGGGTGACGGTGCCGAAGCCGAGACCGGTGACCGGCACGAACCCGTCGGGGGTCTCGGCGCCCAGGTCCGCGACGGTGATCTCGTCGGCGACGACCAGCGAGCCGACCGGTGCCTCCGGCTGGAAACCGCCGGCGATGCCCGTCGAGACGACGAGGCCGTACGGGGTGCCGCGCAGGGCGGCGGTGGTGAGCGCGGAGGCGACGGACGCGGCGGAGGCGGCGGGGCCGACCCCCGCGGCGATGATGTCGACCGGTCCGCCGTCTGTGCCGTCCGCGCCCTCAAACGCCTGTGCCACCGCGTCCCGTTCGACGGGGACCGCGGTGGCGACCAGTACGCGTACGCGTGCTCCTGGCGTCGTCGGAATCGCCGGAATCGTCAGGAGTCCTTCTTCAGCCTGAACGACCAGAGGCCGTTGACCTCGTTCTCGCCCTCCTTGACGGAGACGAGCGTCGAGTTCCCCTGGGCGCCGTACTGCGCGTTGAAGAACACGCTGCCCGGGATCGTGCGGTACGTCTTGGTGCTGGAGTCGGTCAGCGGCTGACCGTTCAGCAGGATCGTCCAGCCCTTGTCGGCGATCTTCGGGTCGACACCGAAGCGCACGGTCTCGTCCGGGTCGACCTTGATGCTCTTGATGTCCTTGTCCTTGAGGCACTCGGCCACGTCGGCGGTCTTCAGCTCCTTGCCGTCGTCGTAGCAGGAGGCCTCCGAGTTCACCGAGGAACGGCCGACGGTGATCGTGGAGATCGGCGTCGGCTTGTCGCAGGCGGACAGGACGAGCAGTCCGGCACCAACGGCGCCGACGGCGGCAACAGCGCGGCGACGGCGCGCACTGGAAGCGGAACGCATCGAGGTCATGGCCGAAGGTTATCGGGCGCCCGCGACAGGGTTGTCACGTGGGTACGGCGTGCCGGGCGTCGGGCGGGGCCGGCTGAGGGGCGTCAGGCGACCCGGGGGTGGGCCCGTCCACCGTGGCGGGCGGAGCCGACCAGGCCCTTGACCGTGGTCAGCCAGCCCGCGGCGACGATCGCGGCGGCCACCCCGAGCCCCAGTTCACCGACCAGCGGCAGCGCGATCCCGACCGCGCCCCCGAGCACCCAGGCCATCTGGAGCAGCGTCTCCGAGCGGGCGAACGCGGAGGAGCGGACCAGCTCGGGGACGTCCCGCTGGATCAGCGCGTCGAGGGACAGCTTGGCGAGGGCCTGGCAGAAGCCGGCGACCGCGGCGAGGCACGCGACCATGGCGGCGCCGAAGAAGATCGCGGCGACGACCGTCGCGGCGAGGACCACAGCGACGACCGTCACGACGATCAGCTCCGGCGCGCGTTGCTTCACGGCCGCCCCGACCGCCGTACCGAGCGCGTTGCCGACGCCCGCCGCGACCGCGACCATGCCGAGCGACCACGCGGCGCTCTCGCCGGTCAGCGGATGCTCGCGGAGCAGGAAGGCGAGGAAGAAGGTGAGGAAGCCGGAGAGGCAGCGCAGGGCGGCGTTGGCGCCGAGGGCGTGGGTGACGGCCGTGCCGACCGTGCGCAGTCCGGGTCGCTTGACGGGGTGCAGGTGCGGGCCGTGCAGATGGTCCGCGTCCGCCGCCAGCAGGGCGGTGTCCTCGCCCTTCGCCGAGTCCACCTTGGCCGGGAGCGTGAAGGACAGGAACGTACCCGCGATGAAGATCACGAAGGCACCGTAGAGCGGATAGCGGGGACCGAGGGCCTGGAGCCCGGCCCCTATGGGAGCCGCGACACCGGTGGCGAGCAGGCCGCTGAGCGTGACCCGTGAATTGGCCTTGACCAGGGAGAAACGGGGTGGCAGGAGGCGGGGTACGACGGCGCTGCGGACCACGCCGTACGCCTTCGAGGCGACCAGGACGCCCAGCGCGGCCGGGTACAGCTCGATGCTGCCGGTGGCGACCGCTCCGGCGAGCAGCAGGGCGAGGAGGGCACGGGTGAGCATCGCGCCGGCCATGGCGGCGCGGCGGCCGTGCGGGAGGCGGTCGAGGAGGGGGCCGATGACGGGGGCGAGGAGGGTGAAGGGCGCCATGGTGATGCCGAGATAGATGGCCACGCGCCCGCGTGCCTCGTCGGTGGGGACGGAGAAGAAGACGGTGGAGGCGAGGGCGATGGTGATCATGACGTCGCCGGCGCCGTTCACCGCGTGCAGTTCGATGAGTTTGCCGAGCCCGGATTCCCCGGCGCCGTGCGCGTGGGTGGCCTTGCGGATGCCCCGGGCGGTTCCGGTCACCGGGAAGTGCAGGGCACGGCCGACCGCACGTACGGACCCGTTCATCCGGTCCCGTACGCCACGCCGGCCGCCCTTGGCGCCGGTGCCGCTCCGGTTGCTCCCCGCGGCCCCGCCGATTCCGGTGGTGCCGTGGGGCGACCTCTCGGTTGCCACTCCGCCATAGTGCCCCGAGAAAGCCGTACCTAGTGCGGTTACCGCGCGTATGGGGCCGAGCGGGGTGGGGGAGGAGGGGGTTGGCGAGGGTGCGGTACGTCTCTCGGACGGTTCGGGTGGGGTGTTTTCCGGCCATCGGGAGCTGGGAAGGGTGGGGTGAGAGGCGGGTGGAAAGGGGGCCGGAGTTGCCACGGTTCGATGTCGGTCGTCGAGAACCGTCCCGTCGGTGTGGGCCCCGGGCGCTGGAGAAGGTAGCGTGCGTAGCGCGCAGTGGCGGTTGTTCTCGGCCGCGCGCCTCTCGGCCATCCCGCAGAATGGATGACGTAGGTGCGCCCGAGCGCGATCGGGCGCGAACGTTGACGCGGCCCTCTGGTCCGCTCCGTTCGCAACCGTTCGCACCCCGTCGGGACGGGCGCACTCGTGAGACGGCGTAGGAGAGAAGCGATACCTGTGAGCGCAGCGACAACGCGAAGCCGCACCCCCGACCGCCTGTGCGCCGAGGCCGTCGACCTCGCCCTTTCCGCGGCGGAGGAGGCGGCGGCGCCAGGCGTGGTGGGTGAACACGCGGGCCTGATCTCCGAGGGGGACCGGGTCGTCACGCACTTCTTCGAGTGCAAGGAGTTCGGCTACCGGGGCTGGCGCTGGGCGGTGACGGTCGCCCGGGCGTCCCGGGCCAAACTGGTCACGCTGGACGAGGTGGTCCTTCTCCCCGGCCCCGACGCCCTCCAGGCACCGGAGTGGGTGCCGTGGAGCGAGCGTCTGCGTCCCGGCGACCTGGGTCCCGGGGACCTGCTCCCGACGGACGCGGAGGATCTGCGGCTGGAGCCCGGCTACTCGGGCGAGGACGAGCCGCTGCCCAACTCCGTGGTGGTGACGAGGTCGGCCTCGGTCCCGGCCTCGGTGGAGCTGGCCGCGGATCTGGCGGACGCCGAGGACGCGGACATCACGGCGGGTTCACCGGCCGACTTCACGGTCGTACCGGCCCGCGGTTCGATCGCGGCGGTCGCCGAGGAACTGGGCATGCGCCGGGCGCGCGTCCTGTCGCGGTACGGCCTCCACACGGCCGCCGACCGCTGGGAGGACGCCTACGGCTCCAACACCCCGATGGCCCAGGCCGCGCCGGCGACGTGCGTGAGCTGCGGTTTCCTCGTGGCGATCGGCGGTTCGCTCGGCCAGGCGTTCGGTGTGTGCACGAACGAGTTCGCCCCGGCGGACGGACGCGTGGTGTCCCTGGCGTACGGCTGCGGGGGCCACTCGGAGGCAGCGGTCATGCCGACACCGCCGGTACCGCCGCCCCCGGTGATCGACGAGACAAAGGTCGACCCGTTCCCCCTGCGCCCGGCAGCGGACTCCGGCTCGGTCCCGGCGGGCGAGGGCGACGCTTCAACGGCGGAACTGGGTCACTCGTAGAAGTACAGGACGGTAGGCAGAACCCCGCGCCCCCTTTGATTCGGGGGCGCGGGACTTATTTTCCGGGCTGCGGGACCTGTGCGCTTCAGGGCTGCGGCACCTGCCTGCTTTTAGGGGCGCGGGGCTGTATCGATTTGCGGCTCCGCCGCGGGGCGCGACAAGCCCCCACCGGCCCGCAGCGAACGAACAACCTCCCCCACGGAGTCAGTTCTTACCGTTGTTCACAATCACAGGCGTCCCGTTAGAAGACGCCCCACAAGGCACCGCATACACCGGATTGGCCTTCGCGGCCTCCTTGTAAGCCTCGATGCACTGGTTGAACAACACCTTGTCACTCAGCGACTTAGCCAGAATCTCGTTGGCCCGAGCAATCCCCTCCGCCTCGATCCGCCGCCGCTCCGCCTCGGCCTTAGCCGTCCGCGCCGCCTCGACGGCCCGCTCGGTGGCCTGCTCCTGCTGGATCTTCTTGTCGATCTGGTCCTGGAGCTTGTCCGACGGCCGCACATTGCGCAGATTGACGTTGGTGACGTCGATACCGCGAGGCTCCAGCCGCGCCTTGATGAGCGTGGCGATCTCCGCGCCGATCTGCTCGCGCGCGGAGGCGTACCCCTCCTCGCTGGTGTGCTTCGCGAAGACGTTACGGATGATCTCCCGGCTGTCCGGCTCCACCAGCCGCTCCTGCACGGCCTCCTCGCTGCCCGCCAGCCGGTACAGCTCGACCGCCCTCGCCGGGATGACGGCCCACTTGATGGTGATGTCCGCGTACAGCACCCCGCCCTGCGCCGAGCGGACCTCGACCACGTCCTTGCCGAAGAGGTCGAGATCCACGGGACGCGTGGAGAAGGATGTGACGTCGGTGAACGGCGACTTGAACTGGACGCCGGAGGTGATCGGCTTGCCCACGTTGCCGAAGGTCACCGGCACCCCGACCTCGTAGGCGCTCACGACATGGACGCACGCGAAGACACCGGAGAGTACGGCCGCGACGGCGCTGAGCACCGCCCCGATCTTCCAGCCGCCGGAGTCCTGGCTCCGGCCGACGAAAAACAGCACGACCGCCGCTATGAGCAGCAGTATGGACAGCACGAACACGGAAATTCCCCCCTGAGGAACAGGTACCTGACATGTGGGACCTGGTAAGCGGACCGGCGCCGATTCGGGCGCGACCCGCACGAATGGTAAGGGGCGCCGGTTACATGACTTCCGACCCCTGGGGCATGTGTGGCCGCGTGTGTGGCTGTGTGTGGCTCATGGGGAAGGAAGGGCCGGTGGGCGGGCGCCCTGTCCGGCGCGCGGTACCTTCTTGCTCACGCCGATGAGGAGAGTGAACGTCCGTGAGCAAGTTCGTGCGGCCAGCAGCTGAGGGCGCGGATCCTTTCGGTACGGCCCGGCTGCGCCGGGGTGTTCTGGACGCGTGGGCCACCAGCCCCGCCCGGTTCCGTGAGGACGCCAACGCCGAGGAGGATCTCGTCCTCGGCGGGTACCGGGACCGGCTTGTCGTCGAGCTTGCCCAGAACGCCGCCGACGCCGCCGCGCGGGCCGGGGTGCCGGGCAGGTTCCGGCTCACTCTCCGCGAGGGCGTCCTCGTCGCCGCCAACACGGGCGCCCACTTGGACGCCACCGGTGTGGAGTCCCTCTCGACGCTGCGCGCCTCCGCGAAGCGGGACGCCGAGGACGCCCAAGGCGGTCAGAACGGCAAGGGCACCGGCGGCGCCGTCGGACGGTTCGGTGTCGGGTTCGCCGCCGTGCTCGCCGTGAGCGACGAGCCCGCCGTCGTCGGACGGCACGGTGGTGTGCGGTGGTCGCTCGCCGAGGCCCGCGAGCTGGCCGCCGAGACCGCCCGGCACAGCCCCGGGCTCGGTGACGAGGTCCGCCGGCGCGACGGCCATGTGCCGCTGCTCCGGCTCCCGTTCGCCGCCGAGGGCACCGCCCCCGCGCCGTACGACACGGCTGTCATCCTCCCGCTGCGCGACCCCGCCGCCGAGGATCTCGCGGAACGGCTGCTGAACGGCGTCGACGACGCGCTACTGCTGACGCTGCCCGGCCTCGAAGAGGTCGTCATCGAGGTGGGGGAGCGCACCCGCACCCTCAGCCGCCGCACCGACGGCGCCCTGACTCTCGTCGAGGACTCCCGGGACGGTACGAGCCGTTGGCGTACCGTCTCCGCGCACGGCCCGCTGGACGCGGCCCTGCTGGCCGGGCGGCCGGTCGAGGAGCGGCTGCGTCCGCACTGGTCGGTCACCTGGGCCGTGCCCGTCGACGCGGACGGGGCTCCCGTGCCGCCCCGGACCAGTCCCGTCGTGCACGCGCCGACGCCGAGCGACGAACCGCTGGGCGTACCGGCGCTGCTCATTGCCTCCCTCCCGCTCGACACCGCCCGCAGGCATGCCGCGCCCGGCCCGCTCACCGACTTCCTGGTGCAGCGCGCGGCCGACGCGTACACCGAACTCCTCGCCGACTGGCGTCCGGTGGGGGAGGGCGTCATCGCGCTCGTGCCCGGCCCGCTGGGGAAGAGCGAGCTGGACGGGCAGCTGCGACAGGCGATCCTCGAACGGCTGCCGCGAACGGCCTTCCTCCCGCCCGCACTTGACCCGGGTGACGACGACGAACTGCCCTCCGCGCTCCGCCCGCGGGACGCGGAGGTCGTCGAGGGTGCCGGGGCCGAGACGGTCCGTGTCCTCGCCGAGGTGCTGCCCACACTGCTGCCCGCCGGGCTCGAACGCCGGGTGGAACTGCGGACGTTGGGGGTCGCCCGCGTCCCCCTCACCGACGCCGTCGACCGGCTCGCCGGCCTGGAGAAGGCGCCCGAGTGGTGGCACCGGCTGTACGACAGCCTGGCGGGCGTCGACCCCGACCGGCTGACCGGACTGCCCGTGCCGCTCGCTGGGGGCACCTCCCAGGCTTTCGGCACTGGGGGAGGGCGTACGACCATCGGCCCCCGCCAGGTACTGCTGCCCGCGGGCGGCGAGGTCCAGGGGCCCGCCCCCGAGACGCTCGCCCGCCTCGGCCTCAAGGTCGCCCACCCGGACGCCGCCCACCCGCTCCTGGAGAAGCTCGGCGCCCTCCCGGCCACCCCGCGCGCCGTCCTCACCACCCCGCAGGTACGGGCCGCCGTCGCCGCCTCCCTCGACGAGGACGCCACCGGTCTCTCCTGGGACGACGAAGACGCCCCGGACGCCGAGGAGTTGGCCGACACGGTCCT
The DNA here is from genome assembly GCF_033793965.1 of Streptomyces sp. ME02-8801-2C. Lineage (NCBI taxonomy): Bacteria > Bacillati > Actinomycetota > Actinomycetes > Kitasatosporales > Streptomycetaceae > Streptomyces > Streptomyces sp. ME02-8801-2C. The sequence goes on from NZ_JARAXP010000008.1 coordinate 205,399, forward strand.
CGCCCTCGTCCGGGACGCGGGCCTCGAGCCCGGTGACGAGCCCTGGCTCGGCGCCCTCGCACTCCCTGACGAGGAAGGCGAGTTGGCGCCCGCCGGTGAACTGGTCCTCCCCGGCAGCCCGTTCGCCGAGGTGATCAGGGAAGGCGAACTGGCGTCCGTGGACGCCGAATTGGCCGAGCGGTGGGGCGAACAGCCGCTCGCCGCGTGCGGGGTCTTGGCGAACTTCGCCCTGGTCCGCGCCACCGACGTCGTCCTCGACCCCGACGAACTGGAGCCCCGGGACAGCGACTTCGCCGAACCCGACGACCCGGGTCTGCTCGACGCCGTGGACGTGTGGAGCGAGGACATCCTCGACCGCTTCCCCGACTCGCCCGTGCCCCCCGTCGCCACGGAACTCGTCGCCGTACGCGACCTGGACCTCGTCGACGAGGACCGCTGGCCCCAGGCCCTCGCCCTCCTCGCCCAGCCGCCCCTGCGGGACGCGATCGTCCAGCCGGTGCGCGTCCTGCTGCCCGACGGCACGCACGAACTCGTACGCCCGTACACCGCTTGGTGGTTGCGCGGAAACCCGGTGCTGGACGGGAGGCGCCCGGCCGGCCTCCTGGCTGCGGGCGGCGACCCACTCCTGCGGGGCCTGTACGAGGAGGCCGACGCGACCGGCTTCGACGACGAGCAGGTGCTGCGGGCGCTGGGCGTACGGACGTCGGTGGCCGCCCTCCTCGACGAGCCGGGCGGCGCCGCCGAACTCCTGGACCGTCTCGCCGACCCCGACCGGGAGGTGAGCGGCGCCCAACTGCACGCCCTGTACGGGGCGTTGGCCGACCTCGACCCGGAACAGGTCACGTTGCCGGACGACCTGCGGGCCGTGGTCGACGGGCACGTGGAGGTGGTGGACGCGGCGGACGCCGTGGTCGTCGACTCACCCGACCTGCTGCCGTTCACGGCGGGGGTGCCGCTGCTCCCCGTACGCCCGGCACGGGCCGCCGAACTGGCCGAGCTGTTCCAGGTACGGCGACTGAGCGAGTCGGTGACGGGCGAGGTGACGTCGGAGGGCTCGGAGCACGACGTACCGGAGTCGGTACGGGTGCTGCTCGGTCCGGCGACGCCGGCCACGTACGTCGAGCACGAGGAGCTCGTCGTCGACGGCGTGGAGTTGGACTGGCGCAGGACGAGGGACGGGGTCCTGCACGCGGCGACCCTGGAGGGCGTCGCGGCCGCACTCGCCTGGGCGGCCGGTCAGTGGCCGCGCCGCTTCGAGGTGGCAGCGCTGCTCGAGGATCCGTCGAGGACGACGGAACTGGCGCGGGACCGGTGGTTCGACTGAGGCGCGTCGACGGACTACTCGCGGCGGCTGGTCATCGGCAAACAAAAACGGTAACGGGCGCACAAAATCTCCGCCCCTTGGGCAACATCCCGCCACTTCCGTACAACCATCCCCACCCGTCACGGATCTGATCTGTCGAGTCAACAGACTCCAAGATCACTCGGGCCCGGGTGCGACCGCGTGCCGCACGGATGCACTCCGTGCGGCCCCGCACCACCGGGCCCCCTTTCTCCACCTGGGGAAACGCATGCGCATTCGTGCCACTGTGGCCGCCGTCACCGGCGCCCTGGCCATCTCCGCCTTCGCCGTGCCCGCCGCGCAGGCCGCCACGGCGCCCGACGTCACCTTCACCAAGGTGACGGTCAACAACGGCAAGCCGATCGTCGTCCGCGCCACGGGGACCACCTCGGTGCCGGTGACGTACACGTTCAAGCACGGGGCGGGGCAGAGCATCGGGCAGAACAAGCTCGTCACCCTTCCGTTCTTCTACGTCGGCAGCACCGTCGACCTGGACAAGGTCCGCCTCGGGGCCGACGATCCCGGAACCTGCACGGCCACTTCGTCCACCGTCGCCAGCTGCAAGGTTGTCATCAACCTGCACACGACTGGCGACGACAACAGGCTCCTCAACACCGACGCGCGCAAGTGGAACGTGGGCGTCGTCGCCGTCACGGACCAGGGCGGCTTCAAGAGCCAGGGTGGCCTGGGCCTCGCCCAGATCAAGTTCCACTCCAAGCTGAGCACCACCGACGCCACCCCGGAGCCGGTCAAGAAGGGCGCGACCATTACGGTCAAGGGCACTCTGACGCGCGCCAACTGGAAGACCCGCAAGTACGAGGGTTACGTCAACGCCCCGGTGGCACTCCAGTTCCAGAAGAAGGGCACGAGCGCCTTCGTCACCGTCAAGACGGTCAAGGCGGGTGCCGCCGGTGTCCTGAAGACCACGGTCAAGGCGACGGTCGACGGCACCTACCGCTACGCCTTCACGGGCTCGACGACGACGGCGCCTGTGGCGGCGGCGGGTGACTACGTCGACGTGAAGTAGACGGCGCGAGCTCGCGGAGCCCAAGGAAACAGGCTGGTGCCGCCCGATCAGGGCGGCACCAGCCTGTCTGCCTGCATCGTAATGGTTGGTCAGAATCTCTACTGGTGGAATCTCGAGTAAAGATCACGATCGCGCCACGAATCGGAAAAGGCGTCTTTAATCGCCTCGTAGAGTCGCAGGTTGCTGACGTTCCCAATCGGGTGAAGAATTCTACTGTCGACTTCTACTTCGACCGCCTTCCATCGCAGCTCATGCATGACGAAGGAGATCAACTCGACTACTCCTTCTTTTGGGTAATCGAGCAGTGCAATCAGTTCATCCTCGAACTGTCTCCTCAGGTATTGGTTCCGCTGTAGAACTGTGAGCGCCCGCTCCAAGCCTTGTTCGATATTGTCGACTCCGCACGATTCCTCGGCGACATGCAAGATTTCTTGCACAATGCGCCGAAAATTCGCAACTGGATCAGCATTCGGGTTTCCCCCATGCGGCGATGTATTTTCCATCAGCACTGAGTCCGTTCTTGTTGAATGCGTCGATTGCAGCTTGCTGCGCATTCGCGCCGTATGGCCTATAGTGTCCAGATTTATTGTCAAGATAAACAACCGCCCTTCCCTTGGTCTTGAATTCGCCCGCAGCCAGGACGCGACCACCTTTAGCGAGGCTGACATGGCCGGCTGTCCGTTTGCCGATGATGAGCTCACCGCTTTCTGTCACCACGTATGCATAGTTTCCTGATCTGGACAGGGCGGTCCCAGGGGCAATTTGCTTGAACCACTCAGGCGTGTCTGCGGGTTTCAAATTTGAGAAGATTCCTGGGTCTTCCTCGGTAATGCTGTGAAAGAGGGCTGGTGTAGCCCCTGTCGATACGTGATAGGTATTGGTGTCCCCGGCGGCGAGCTTCTCGGGGCCGGCGCGGGTCGCGAACAGTTTGGTGCCGAGCGGGGTGCGTTTACAGAATCGCTGTACCCACTTCAGATTGTCGTATGCTTTTTCTAGGGCCTTGAGTTTGGCGCTGATGAGGGCGTCTGCTGCGAGGCTGCTGCAGTGTTCGAAGTCTTTCTCCTGCAGGCAAGCTTCGAGCTCTCCGAGGCCTGCCAGTTCCTTGGCGCCGTCCCACAGGTCCTTCATGGCGTCGCCGAACTCTTCGCCGTTGTCCACGATGTCGCAGTAGATTTCGCTCTGTTGGCACCAGCGGGCGAAGCCCTCGGGGTCGCATGGGATGAATCCCTGCTGGCAGCGGTACAGTGCGCGTGCGCGGGCCCCCTCGTCGTTCTTCGCCTTTTCTTTGGCTTCGACGGCAGCTTTGCGCCTGGACTCTTCCTCTTTCCGCTGCTTCTCTACCGCGACGGTGAACGCTTCGGTGGCAGCCTTGAGGGCGGCATCCGCGTCCTTCCCCGCGTCGATGGCCGACTGCCTTGCCTCGTCGGCGTAATACCATGCCGTGGAGGCGCTGGCCTGTGCCACCTCCGAGGAAAGGGTGGCGTCGGCTGCTGATCGAGCGGCGTCGGTGGCGGCTGCGTCGGCGCTGTTGGCCGCGTCTCGGGCTGTTTTCGCGGATGCGGCGGCGTTCGCCGCGGAGGCCTCGGCGGCCTTGGCGTGCTGAGCGGCCTCTGTGGCGTACCCCTTGGCCTTAGTAGCGGAGTCGCTCGCTTTCTTCGCCCACTCGGTGGCCTCGGCCGCCGCCTTACGTGCTGTGGCGGCTACCTTCTGGGCGGTCGCGGCGTTCTGTTGTGCGGTGGCAGCGACCTTCGCCGCGTCCGCGATCATCTTTTGAACCTGGGCCGCGTGAGTGGCGGTCAAGTAGTCCTTGCGCTGAGCCTGGTACTGGCCGGAGACGATGAACGCGTGCAGCGACTGGGGCGAGCCCTCCAGTGCGATCCGGGCAGCCGATTTCACCTCCGGACTGCCAGTGTCGAACAGTTGCGCCGTCCTGACCCGCTCGTCCTGGGTCCGTGCGGTGAACTGTGTCCTGGTCAGGAACTTGCTGAACTTTTTGGGGTCGTCCGAGTTGAGGGCGGCGATCCCGGCCTCGGTGAGGATGGGGCCGGTGGCGGAGACTATCCGGGCGATCGCGACGCGCATGCTCTGTGCGGCGACCTTGTACTGGCCGTTGTCGATGAACTCGGTGACGGCAGCGGCGTCGCCGTCGAGGGCAGCCTCTGCGGCGTTCCGTACCTCCTTGTCCTCGCTTTCCTCCGCAAGGCGCTCGACGTAGAAGCGGTCGTCGCCCTCCTTGGCGCTCTGCCAGCCGTTGCGCAGGTAGTCGATGACGGTGTCGTCGCTTCCGGCAAGTGCGTCCTCGGCGGCGGCTCGTCCCCAGGCAGTGCCGCTCTGCATCACTAGGACGGCCAGTTTGCGGCCCTGGGCCGCGATCGTGGAGAGATTGGCCCCGGACTTCGCGGCCTCGGCCACCAGCCGGTTCCGCTCAGCTTCCCGGTCCTTGGCTGCCTGCTCCAGTGCGGCCTGTCCAGCCGTACGAGCGTCGGCCTCCGCCTGATAGTCCCGAGCTCGCTCGATGCCCGCGTTGGTTCGGCCGAGTAGTTCTTCGGCCTCCACCTCGCGGGCGATTTTGAAGATGTCCTGGGCCTTGGTTACGGCGGCGGTGGCCACGTTCGCGGCGGCGGTGGCAGCGCTGGCATGACTCGTTGAACGGCCTGCGGCCTTCGCTGCGTTGCCCGCGTCCTTGGCCGCTTCTTCGGCGAAGGTGGCCGCGTCGTTCGCGTGTGTGGCCGCTGACCTGGCGGCGTCGCGCGCCTCACGGGCCGCCTTTGCGGCTTTGACAGCCAGCACCTCGGCGGCGGCAGCGGCACGGTTGGCCTCGGCGGCGTGGCGTCGGGTAGCCGCGGCGGCGGCGCGCGCCTCTGCGGCGGCTGCGCTGGACTGGCCCGCGTAGCTGCTGGCCTCAACGGCGGCGTCGGCGGCGAGCTGCGCATTGGCGCCTGCGCTCGCGGCCGAGTGCGCGGCGTTCCCCGCCTCGTCAGCTGCGATGGCCGCCTGGTCGGCGGCATCGGCGGCAAGAGTGGCGCCCTTCGCGGCTGTGCGGGCGTTCTCGGCGGCCTCTCTCGCTGCCTGCGCGTTGCCCGCGTCCACCGCCGCGTCGGCGGCGGCGTTTCGGGCCCTGGACGCTGCCTGGGCAGCGCCGGCCGCAGCTGCGGCTGCCTGGGAGGCGGCGTTCGCGGCGATACGCGCCGAGCTGTTCGCGGCACGGGACGCGTCGATGGCTGTCTGCGCGGAGGCGGCGGCTTGGTTCGCCGCTGTGGCGGCTCGACCTGCGGCCCTCGCTGCCTTGATGGTGTCGCCCTTTGTTGCCTCGGCCTCGACAGCTGCCTTCAGCGCGGCTTCCTTGGCGAGTTGCGAGGCCTGCACAGCCTTGACGGACTCCGCCTTGGCCGCTGCGGTCTCCTTGGCAGCCAGGTTGCCGGCTGCCTTCGCCTGCTGGGCGAGCTGGGCGACGGTGGCGTGCTCCTGGTCCTTGGCGAGCGCGACGTGTTGGCCGACCGCCAGGAACTCCCGGACATCTGCGGCGTTGCCGTTCAACGCGAGGCGTCCTGCGAGCTGCACGTTTGTGCCGCCCGCGCCCATGATCTGGGCGATCTGGACCCGCTCGTCCTGCTCGCGCTGCTTGTACTGGACTTCTCGCAGGAATTTCCGGACGTCGTCGGGCGTACCGTTGAGTGCGGCGCGACCGGCGTCCTGGACGTTGGGTCCGCTCACACCCATGATCTGGGCGACTCGGACCCGGTTGTCCTGCTCCATCGGAGCTATCCAGCCGTCGTCCAGGAAGTCGCGTAGTTCGTCAGGGGTGCCGAACAGAGCTGCGTGAGCTGCAGTCAGCAGCTCAGGACCACCCACCGAGGCGATCCGGGCGGCGGTCACACGCTGGTCCTGGAAGGTCAGGTCGTCCGCGATCCCGAGGAAGGCGGCCACATCGGCGTTGCTGCCGAGCAGGGCGGCCTGGGCAGCCTCCTTGACGATGGGCCCGCCGTCTTGCCAGTAATCGACGACCATGCTGCGGTCGGCCGAGGCCACCTCTGACGCAGCGACAGATTCTGCTGCCCCCGTAGGCAGTTCTGCAGCCACCGAGGGCATGGAGCCAAGCAGGCTGGCACTGAGAGCCAGCGGCAGCAAACTTAACGCAGTTCTGCGTATCAGGTGGGCCGCTTTACCGGCCGTGTCGAATTGGTCAGTTCTTCGATTCACTGAGCACCTGCCTCGGTCATTGGCGACGCCCCCGTGTGTGTGTCACCAAATAGTGGAAGGGGAGAGCATAACTCCCGCGATCTCTGTGATCGAGTCAGATATTTGGCCAACGAATGAACGAGAGGGCAGATTGGCCTAAATGGCCGTTTTGGGCATTTCTGCGTTCGCGGCAGCGCCTGGATTTCGCCTCGAGGCAGCTCTTTTGTGGTGGTGTGAAGGAAAGGTGTTGACTGCCGTCAAGTCTATGGTTACGGTATGTTCTGCCTTTGCGCTCGCTTTGCCATTCTGGTTGTGACGTTCGTCAAGAAGGTGCCTTGACCTGGCCCTTCTCCTTCCGGGATCTTCGTGGAGGTGGCAGAGGCTGCACCTTGTGCTCGCAAGGGGAATTTACTGTTCCATCGCATCTTGGCGGAGGCTTCTGCTCTGGAGGCCCGCGCCCGAGGGGGTTTTCCGTTGCTTTTCCGTGCCCGGAGTCTTGTCGTTTCCGGAGCCTTGGGGTTTTCTGCCGTTCTGGCAGGAGTTTCTATTGCTTCCGCTGAAGATCCGCCTCAGTCACCGGCTGCTGTGACGCCGCCTGCAGCGATCGAAAACTATGAATACCCCGGAGCCAGTCGAATCCTGACTGAGAGAGGAATCAAACTGAAGAAGGGTGACGGGCGTATCCTGCTGGCCGAGTGCGACCAGGCTGCCCAGCAGATCCGAGTGCTGACCGTTGCGGACGACTCCGTCGGTCGTGAGGGAACCTACTGCTTTAAGGCACTTGGTAAGGCTGGCAACCTCACGTTGGAACTTCCCAGGGTCTTCATGGTGCAGGCCGCGGATCACCCGTTCAGCGCCGACCTCACTGCCAACGGAGCGACCACGACGGTGAACGTGGCCAAGGACAAGACCGTGTCCGTGGGAGAAGCCGCACCCGGGGGCGCCCGGTCGGTGCTCGTCGAGTTGCGAGTGACTGGTTGATCCCTGCCCGCCTCCGGTGTGGTACCGGGAGTGCGGGCGGTGGTAGGCCTCCTGATGACCGGTCATGGTTGCGCGCCACATGACGCACGTGATCGACATGTTCTTCTGTGTACGCAGAGCAGACTTTGTGATTCGAGGGAAACGTGATGAACGCCCGCCCGCGCAGAACGCGCACGGTGTGGACTACTGGATTCCTGATGGCTGGTCTCACAACTGGCCTGTTGGTCGCTCCGTCAGCTCAGTCGGTGACGGGTAAGCAAGTCGCTGTAGGCGAGGACCAGTTCGCGGTCAAGCTCCACATCGGGCCTGGTACGGACAGAGAGCGGAGCTGCTCCGGCGCGCTTGTGGACCAGCAGTGGGTGCTCACTGCTGCCAGCTGCTTTGCGGCGGACCCCCAGCAGAGCTTCAAGATCAGCGCCGGAGCGCCGACAGAGACGACCATCGTGACCCTTGGTGGCGATCGCCCGACTGCTGCCGAGAGTGCCAAGCAGAAGGTCCTGGAACTGGTTCCGCACCGGGACCGAGACCTGGTCATGGCCCGCATCAACGACGCGACCACGACTCAGGATTCGCTCGACGGGCCGTTCCCTGACATCTCCGCCATTGATGTCGACAGCAGCCAGCCGGCTCAGGGCGACCAGTTGAGAGCCGTCGGTTTCGGGCGTACGAAGGACGAATGGATTCCGGGTCCAGCGCACGCTGGTGCCTTCGCTGTGGACACCGTGGAATCGGCCACCCTTGCCATCTCTCCCGCGACCTCTGGTGGGGCTGCTCTCTGTAAGGGTGACGCCGGTGCGCCGGTGCTGCGCGACGGCAAGGTGGTCGGCGTAGTCACCGCCGCGTGGGACGGAGGTTGCTTCAACTCCGACGAGACCCGCACCGGGGCACTCGCCACCAGAGTTGACGATGTCGAGGACTGGATGCAGCAGGTCCGCCTGACGTCTCGGAAGGCGCATGTCACCGACGTGATGATGGCTGTTGACTTCAACCGTGACGGTCGTACAGACATTGCGGCTCAACTGACGAACGGTAGCGCGCAGGTCTTCTACGGCCGCGCAGACGGCACTCTCGAGTTTGGGAGCGGGTTGCCAGGCTTGGGGCGTTCCACGCAAAGGGAGCTCATTGCGGGCAACTTCGTTAAGGGAGCAGACCCGGAGGTAGTCATAGTTGAGGATGACGGCAGTCTGGTTCTGGCAAAGTCGCGCGTCGCCGGGTTTCCGCAGCTAGGGGGGTTCAGTCGCGACAGGCTGTGGACGGACGCCACCTGGATGACTGATCTTCCTGTCGCCTCCCTCAAGTCCGGTGCCTCCGGACTTGACACGCTGCTATTCCAGTGGCCCGATGGATCTCTGTATACGTACAAGAGGGATGCCAGCGGCAATCTGGTCAACCAGAAGCAGTCGATGTGGCCTGACAAGACGTGGAAGAAGAGGCACATCGCCACGGCCGACTTCAACGGGGACGGCTACGATGACATCGCTGCCGTAGCCACCGACGCAGCGCTGCACCTCTATCCAGGCAAGGCCGACGGTTCCTTCGACAAAGCACGCTTGATGTGGCCCGACAAGGCCTGGACCACTCAACGCCCTGTTCTGGCAGGCGACTTCAACGGTGACGGCAAGGCTGACATCGCTGCAATGCGCACCTCTGGCGACCTGCACTTCTTTGCGGGCGACGGCAAGGGCGGACTGGCCGCGAGTCGAACCATGTGGCCGACCGTGTAAGCAGCCGATCATGAGGCTCGCTTCGACTTCGTCCCGTACGAACCCTGTTCCGTACGGGACGAACCACAAGCTGAGCAGTGTTGGTGACGGAAGCCACGCGCGTAATGGACCGACCTCGTTACCCCCCGTACAACTTTTCCCGCGGGTCACTAATCTGAGCATGTGAGCCAGGAGGCTCAACGATCACTTGGGCTCCGGTGTGAGGACAAGCCATGAGACGACCACCATCGGGCGCCCCTTCTCCGCTTGGGGAAATGCATGCGCATACGTGCCACAGCGACCGCCTTCGTCGGTGCCCTGGCTCTCTCCGCTCTCGCCGTACCGCCCGCGTCGGCCGACGGGGCGGTGGCTGCGGCTGAGGCCGCCGCGCCGTACGCGCTCAACGCCTCCTTCTCCGGTATCAAGATCAACAACGGTAAGTCGATCGTGGCCGGCACCACCGGCACCCTCACCGTGCCGATCACCTACACCCTCACCCACGGCACCGACGTCGACATCACCGCCGAGGACTTCTTCACCGACCTCGAGCTGTACTACGGCGCCTCCTACTTCGACTCCGCCGCCGGGCTGTACGGCAACGACTGGGCCCACTGCACCGCCGCCTCGCCGACCGTCGCCCACTGCACCCAGTCCATCGTGGTCCACCCCGCCGAGGACCTGTTCAACTCCACCGCCGGGAAGTGGAAGGCGTACGCGTACGTCAGGGCCCTGAACGGCCAGGACCCGGGCAGTGACGACTTCGACGTCACCAAGACCGGGGCCGTCGAGAAGGACGGCATCGCCGGACCCAGCGTCCTGCGCGCCGCGAAGCTCTCGGTCAACGCCTCTCCGGAGCCGGTCAGGAAGGGCGCGACCATCACCGTCACCGGCAAGCTGACCCGCGCCAACTGGGAGGCCGGCACCTACGACGGCTACGGCAACCAGGCGGTGAAGCTGCAGTTCCGGAAGAACGGCACCACCGCCTACACCACCCTCAAGACCATCAGGACGGCCGCGAACGGCGACCTGAAGACCACCGTCACCGCGACCGTCGACGGGTTCTACCGGTACGTCGCCGCCACCACGACGACCACTTCGGACGCCTTCGCCGCACCCGACTTCGTCGACGTGAGATAGCCGTTGTGCAAGGCGTGCGCAAAATCATGCCCCATCCGCACAACCAACCACGCCCCCCACGAATCTGATCATGGGGGCCAACAGGCTCCACGATCACCTTTCTCCACGTGGGGAACACGCATGCGCATACGTGCCACTGTGGCCGCCGTCTCCGGCGCCCTGGCTCTCTCCGCTCTCGCCGTACCGGCCGCGCAGGCCGACGTCCACGCCTCCGGCGGCGACGCCAACTACCGCGCGAGCGTCGCGAAGGTGCTGGGCGGCAAGTCCGCGTTCGTCACGTCGCCCGTCGACGACGGCGTGCCGTACGAACTGAACGTCTCCTTCTCCAACCTCAAGGTCGCCAAGTCGATCACCGTCGGCGCCACCGGTCATGTCGTCGTGCCGGTCACCTACACGCTGACCCACGGCACCGAGGTCAACATCAAGGCCGCCGACTTCATGAGCGGCCCCGTCCTCTACGAGGGATCCGACATCGAGTCGATCGACACGGTCGGCTCGCTCATGGGCGAGAACCCTGCCACCTGCACCGCCACGTCGACGACAGCCGCCAACTGCAAGGCCAACATCGACATCTACCCCGCTGAGGGCGACCTGACCGTCTTCGACGCCGGGAAGGTCTGGACGGCCGGCGCGGTGGCCATTGCCCTCAACGGCCAGGACCTTGCGGGCGACAGCATCGACCCCTCCAAGATCGGCATCAAGGAGCAGGGCGGCCTCGGCACCACCACCGTGCGGCGCCTCGCCAAGCTCACCGTCAACGCCTCCCCTGAGCCGGTGAAGAAGGGCAGGACCATCACCGTCACCGGCAGGCTCACCCGGGCCAACTGGGACGGCGCCAACTACACCGGCTACGGCAACCAGGCGGTGAAGCTGCAGTTCCGGAAGAACGGCACCAACACCTACACCACCGTCAAGACCATCAGGACGGCCGCGAACGGTGACCTGAAGACCACCGTCACCGCGAACGTCGACGGTTTCTTCCGCTACGTCGCCGCCACCACGTCGACCACCTCGGACGCGTACGCCGCGCCCGACTTCATCGACGTGCAGTAAATCGCGTACGTCTTCGGCGTACGTCTTCGGCGTACGTCTTCGGCGTACGTCTTCGGCGTGCGCCTCACGCCGGGAAGCGGCGGTCCACCCACCTCCACAGGATCTCCAGGGTGGCCGCCGCCACCGCCGCGATGCCCACCGCGATCCACGGCATCGTCACGCCCACCAGCTTCAGCGCGAAGAACTCCTGGAGCGACGGTACGACCAGGACCAGCAGGAACCCCGCGCCCATCGACGAGACCAGGGCGATCCGCCACCAGGTGTAGGGGCGGGCGATGATCGCCAGTACCCACATGGAGATCAGGAACAGGGTGAGGGTCGCCGCACTCGTCTCCGCGTCCAACGCGCCCTCGCCCGTGTAGTGGTGACGGGCAGTCAGATAGGTGGCGAAGGTCGCCACGGCCGCCAGTACGCCGCCCGGGATCGAGTAGCGCATCACCCGGCGTACGAAGTGGGGTTTCGCGCGTTCCTTGTTGGGGGCCAGGGCGAGGAAGAAGGCCGGGATGCCGATCGTCAGGGTGGAGAGCAGGGTCAAGTGGCGCGGCAGGAAGGGGTATTCGACCTGCCAGCAGACCACCAGGACGGCAAGCAGCACCGAGTAGACCGTCTTGACCAGGAACAGTGTCGCCACGCGCGTGATGTTGCCGATGACCCTGCGGCCCTCCGCGACCACCGAGGGCAGCGTCGCGAAGCTGTTGTTGAGGAGGACGATCTGCGCCACGGCCCGCGTCGCCTCCGAGCCCGATCCCATGGCCACGCCGATGTCGGCGTCCTTCAGGGCCAGTACGTCGTTCACGCCGTCGCCCGTCATCGCCACCGTGTGTCCGCGTGACTGCAACGCGCCCACCATGTCCCGCTTCTGTTGCGGGGTGACCCGGCCGAAGACCGTGCCCTCGTCGAGCGCCTCCGCCATCTCCGGGGTAGTGGTGGGGAGTTGGCGGGCGTCCATCGTTGTGCCCTTCAGGCCCAGTTTGTCGGCCACCGCGCCCACCGACACCGCGTTGTCGCCCGAGATGACCTTCGCGTCGACATCCTGCTCGGCGAAGTAGCGGAGCGTGTCCGCAGCGTCGGGGCGCAGGCGCTGCTCCAGGACGACCAGGGCGGTGGGGGTGGTGTGGGTGGCCACCTCCGGGTGGTCGAGTTCGCGGGTGGTGCGGGTGAGGAGGAGGACGCGCAGGCCGGCCTGGTTCAGACGGTCCGTCTCCGCGAGGGCCGGGTCCTGGGAGGGGAGGAGGACGTCCGGGGCGCCCAGCAGCCAGGTGCTGCTCTCCCCGTTGCCCTCGCTGAACGACGCCCCGCTGTACTTGCGCGCCGAGGAAAACGGCAGCGACTCGGTGCAGCGCCAGTCCTCGCTGTCCGGGTAGGCGTCGATGATGGCCTGGAGGGACGCGTTCGGGCGCGGGTCCGACTCACCGAGGGCGCCCAGGACGCGTCGTACGTACGTCTCGTCGCTGCCGTTGAGGGAGCGCAGCTCGGTCACGTCCATGCCGCCCTCGGTCAGCGTGCCCGTCTTGTCCAGGCAGACCGTGTCGACGCGGGCGAGGCCCTCGATCGCCGGCAGCTCCTGTACGAGGCAGTCCTTGCGGCCGAGCCGGATGACACCGATCGCGAAGGCGACGGACGTCAGAAGGACGAGACCCTCGGGGACCATCGGGACGATGCCGCCGACCGTACGGGCGATCGAGTCCTTCAGGTCGTTGTCCTTGACGACCAGTTGGGTGATGCACAGGCCGATCGCGGCCGGCACCATCATCCACGTCACGTACTTGAGGATCGTCGAGATACCGGTACGCAGTTCCGAGTGGACCAGGGTGAAACGGGAGGCCTCCTCGGCGAGTTGGGCCGCGTACGCCTCGCGGCCGACCCTCGTCGCGGTGAAGGCGCCGCCGCCCGCGACGACGAAGCTGCCCGACATGACCTGGTCGCCGCGCTGTTTGACGACGGGGTCGGCTTCGCCGGTGAGCAGTGACTCGTCGATCTCGAGACCGTCGGCCTCCACGCACTCGCCGTCCACGACGATCTTGTCACCGGGGCCGATCTCGATGAGGTCGCCCAGGACGAGGTCGGAGGTGCTCACGTGGGCGGTGACGCCGTCGCGCCGGACCGTCGGCTTGGCCTCGCCGATCACGGCGAGGGAGTCGAGGGTTTTCTTCGCCCGCCACTCCTGGATGATGCCGATGCCGGTGTTGGCGAGGATGACGTACCCGAACAGGCTGTCCTGGAACGGGGCGACGAACATCATGATCAGCCAGAGGACGCCGATGATCGCGTTGAACCTGGTGAAGACGTTGGCGCGGACGATCTCGGAGACGTTGCGGCTGCTGCGTACGGGGACGTCGTTGACCTCGCCGCGGGCGACGCGTTCGGCGACTTCGGCGGCGGTGAGGCCGGGGGCGCGAGTGCTGTCGCCCGCGGCGCCTTTACCGGGGGCGTTGGCCGGGGTGGCGCCGGTAGGGGGGCGGGGTACGGGGTGCACAGGATCGAGTTCGGCGCCGGCGTCGATGTGCGTCATGTGTTCGACGGTACGTGCGGATTTGCGGCTTCACCTGGTGAGTGCACCAAAGATCCGACCTGGGGAGGAGGGGTGGGGTGGGGAATCGTGCGGCGGTTGTACTCGGGGGTGCGTAAGGGTGGGGCTCGTTTATCTCGCCCCCGCCGCCCCTACCCGTCCCATCCTGTCCCTGGGGGCTGCGCCCCCAGACCCCCTACGGCCCTGAAGGGGCCTCGTCCTCAAACGCCGGACGGGCTGAGAGGGCCGCCGACGTCCTTTTGATCGCGGCGTCCCTGCCCCGGACGTACCAGATGCCGATCAGGCCCAGGCCCGCGCCCGCGAGGCACGTCCAGATCCACCACTCGTGGTTGTGGTCCTCGTACCAGCCGTAGAAGGGGAGCTGGGCCAGGAAGAGGACGAACCAGAGGATCGTGCCGCCCGTGATGGTGGCGACGACGGGGCCCTCCAGGGGCTCCGGCGCCTCGTGCTTCGGTGTCCACTTCGCCATGGGCACAGCTTACGAGGTCGCTCAGGTGACCCCGTAGAACTTCTCCGTCTCCTCGACCGCGCTCTGGAAGCGCTCGTCGAAGTCGTTTCGGATGAGCGTCTGGATCACATAGTCCTGCACGCTCATTCCCCTCTTCGCCGCATGGTCCCGGAGCCGGTCGAGCAGCTCCCCGTCTATCCGCAGGCTGAGCACGTTGGTCCCCATGGAGACGAGGGTCGCGGGCGGATGTGGGGCGGCGGGGGGCTTTTTGCGGTCGTTTCACTCGTACGGGTGCGGTGAAGGTTCAGTGGTCCTTGTCACGGGCAGTTTGGCGCGTTGCGAGTGGTCTTTAGTCAGAGTAATGAGTTACGCTAAAGAACATGCCGGACCTAACCCATGGCGACGACGCTGCCGCCGTGAACTCACTGCGCTCCGCCGTTATGCGCCTGTCGCGCCGACTCAAGCACCAGCGGGTCGACGAATCGCTGAGCCCCACCGAGATGTCGGTGCTCGGCACCCTCGCCCGCTGCGGCTCGGCCACACCGGGTGAGCTCGCCCGCAAGGAGCATGTGCAGCCACCCTCCATGACCCGAATCGTCGCGTTGCTGGAGGGCAAGGGACTGGTCAGGCTGGAGCCGCATCCCGAGGACCGGCGCCAGAAGGTCGTCACCCAGACCGAGCGGGCCGAAGCGATGCTCGAGGAGAGCCGTCGCAGACGGAACGCCTGGCTGGCCGGCCTGGTCGAGGACCTCGACGAGGACGAGTGGGCCAAACTGCGCGCCGCCGCCCCCGTACTGGAGAAGCTCGCGCATCTGTAGCCGGCGCGGCTCGCAGCAGTGGCTCGCACATCTCAGGCAGACCCCGCAAGGAGGCGAATCCCTTTGAGTTCGGGACCCGGAGCAGATTCCGCACCCGCACCAGCCACCCACGACACCCAGCCCGCCCACGATCTTGTTCCTTCCGAGTCGGCCCCCGCTGCCGACTCCGCTCCCGCTGTCGAGTCGGCATCCGTTTCCGAAGCCGCTTCCGTTCCCCCCACCCCGGTCGAAGCGGAGTCAGCCAGTCCAGGGAGCCCCGTCCCGGTGGGCGCCCCCACCCGTACCCGTACCTCGATGTTCAAGTCGTTGCGTGTACGCAACTATCGGCTCTTCTTTCTCGGGCAGGTCGTTTCCAACATCGGGACCTGGATGCAGCGCATCGCCCAGGACTGGCTGATCCTCAGTCTCACCGGGTCCTCCACCGCCGTCGGCATCACGACGGCGCTGCAGTTCCTGCCGATGCTGCTCTTCGGTCTGTACGGCGGTGTCCTCGTCGACCGGCTGCCCAAGCGGCCCACGCTGCTCGTCACCCAGACGATGATGGCCGTCACCGGCCTCGTGCTCGCCGTTCTGACGCTCACCGGGCAGGTCGAGGTCTGGCACGTCTACCTCGCCGCCTTCGCCGTCGGTCTCGCCACCGTCGTCGACAACCCGGCCCGCCAGTCCTTCGTGTCCGAGCTCGTCGAGCCCGACCAGCTCCAGAACGCCGTCAGTCTCAACTCCGCGAACTTCCAGTCCGCCCGTCTCGTCGGTCCCGCCGTCGCCGGTCTGATGATCACCGGGGTCGGCACGGGCTGGGCCTTCCTCTCCAACGGCCTCTCCTTCGTCGCGCCCATCGCCGCCCTCCTCCTCATGCGCGGCCGCGAGCTGCGCGCCGTCGAGCGGGCGCCGCGTGCCAAGGGGCAGCTGCGCGAGGGGCTGCACTATGTCGCCGGGCGGCCCGACCTGATCTGGCCGATCGTCCTCATCGGGTTCATCGGCACCTTCGGCTTCAACTTCCCGGTCTTCCTCTCCGCGTACGCGGACGATGTCTTCGACGCGGGCGCCGGCGCCTACAGCCTCTTCAACACCCTCATGGCGGTCGGTTCGCTGGCCGGCGCCCTGCTCGCCGCCCGGCGCGGTACGGCGAAGCTGCGCGTCCTCGTCGCGGCGGCCGTGGCCTTCGGCACGCTGGAGATCGTGGCCGCGGTGGCCCCGTCCCTGTGGCTGTTCGCGCTGCTGATGGTGCCGCTCGGGATCGCCGGCCTCACGGTCAACGTCACGGCGAACACCTCGGTCCAGATGTCCACAGATCCGGCCATGCGCGGCCGGGTCATGGCCCTGTTCATGATGGTCTTCATGGGCGGTACGCCGGTCGGCGCACCCATCGTCGGCTGGATCACGGACCAGTACGGTCCCCGGGTCGGCCTCGCCTTCGGCGGCATCATCGCGACGGCCGCCGCCCTGGCGGTGGGGCTGGTCCTGGCCCGCGTCGGGGGCCTGCGGGTCAGTGTCGTCCGGAACTCCGGCCGACTGCGCGTCCGCCTCGTCAAGCGGGACGAGGAGCAACGGCAGGAGCAACCGCAGGAGCAGCCGGAGGAGGACGAGGAGCGGCCGGACGAGCGGCGGGGGGCCGTCGCCTCCGCGGCGTGAGTACGGTGAGCGCCATGAGTGCCACCAGTGCCATGAACACGGTCAGACTGTTCGCCGCCGTACTGCCGCCCGCGGACGTGTCCGAGCAACTCGCCGCCGCCGTGGCCGGGTTGAGGAGCTTGCCCGGCGCGGAGGCGCTGCGCTGGACCGGCGTACCCGGCTGGCACTTCACCCTCGCCTTCTACGGCGAGGTGGAGGAGGACGTCGTACCGGAGCTGTCCGAGAGGCTGGCGCGGGCAGCCCACCGTACGGACGCGTTCGCGCTGTCGGTGCGCGGCGGAGGGCAGTTCGGGCACGGGCGGGCGCTGTGGGCCGGCGCCGCCGGCGAGGTGGGCACGCTGCGGCTGCTGGCCGACCGGGCGGAGGCGGCCGGCCGGAAGGCGGGCGTGGAGATGGGGGAGCACCGGCGTTACCAGGCCCACCTCACCGTGGCGCGCTGCCGCGAGGCGTTCGAGACGCGGCCGTACGTCGAGGCCCTGGACGCGTTCGCGAGCCGCAGGTGGACGGTGGACGACCTGGCGCTCGTACGCAGCAATCTGCCGAAGTCGGGGGTGCCGGGGGAGCAGCCCCGGTACGAGGTGGTCGCCCGTTGGCCTCTCGGCGCGGCCGGTTAGGCTCGACGGCGTGAATCCGAAAATCCGGAACAGGGTAATGGCCGGTGCGCTTGTGCTGATGTTCGCGGCGGTCGCGGTGGCGGCGGCGATGGGGAAGTGACGCGCGGGACCGACGCGGCTTGCACCGCAGGTCCCGACGGAAAGTGACGCGAGCCTGACGCGGCCCTGCGCCGCAGGTCCTGACTCGGGCTCGCGTCGTCGGCTTCGTCTCGGCCGCGCGGCGGCGGCCCCCGGCGGGGGCCCGTTTCACCGGCTTTCCCGCCGGGCCTGCGTCGCAGGCTCTGACTCGGGGCCGGTCACTGGCTTCGTCTCGGCAGCGGGCGACCCGCGAGGTCGGCGTGCTTCACCCGGCTTTCCAGCCGGGCCCGCGTCGCAGGTCCTGACTCGGGTCCCCGTCACCGGCTTCGTCTCTGCCGCGCGGCGACGGCCCACGAGGTCGGCTGCTCACTGGCCTTCCAGTTGGGCCGGGGCGCAGGCCCTTATTTCGGCCCGCGACGCCGCCTCGCGACGCCGCCTCGCGACGCCGCCTCGCGACGCCGCCTCGCGACGCCGCCTCGCGACGCCGCCTCGCGACGCCGCCTCGCGACGCCGCCTCGCGACGCGG
>NZ_JARAXP010000008.1:223563-432470 GCF_033793965.1 Streptomyces sp. ME02-8801-2C
CCGGCTCACTGCGTCGGCTCGTGGCGACGGTCCACGGCGACAGGCCGATTTCGGCTTGCGTCCCGACCGCCGCCCAGCCCCTGTGACTGCCTACGGCTGCCCGCGGCTGTTTACCGCAGCTGAACGTCGCCGCCCGCCTCTCACCAGGCGAAGGCCTCCGGGGACGGGCCCGGGCCCGGGAAGATTTCGTCCAGCGCTGTCAGCAGCTCTTCGCTCAGCTTCAGCTCGGACGCCCGTACCGCCGATTCCAGCTGTTCGGCGGTGCGCGGGCCGACGATCGGGCCGGTCACGCCGGGGCGGGTGAGGAGCCAGGCGAGAGCCGCCTCGCCGGGTTCCACGCCGTGCTTCTCGAGCAGGTCCTCGTACGACTGGATCTGGGCGCGTGCGGTCGGGTCGGCGAGGGTGTCGGCCGCGCGGCCACTCGTGCGCCGGCCGCCCTGCGCCTCCTTCTTGATGACGCCGCCGAGCAGTCCGCCGTGCAGCGGCGACCACGGGATCACCCCGAGCCCGTACTCCTGCGCGGCCGGAATCACCTCCATCTCGGCGCGTCGCTCGGCGAGGTTGTAGAGGCACTGCTCGCTGACGAGCCCGATGGTGCCACCGCGCCGGGCGGCGATCTCGTTGGCCTGGGCGATCTTGTAGCCGGGGAAGTTGGAGGACCCCGCGTAGAGGATCTTGCCCTGCTGTACGAGCACGTCGATCGCCTGCCAGATCTCCTCGAAGGAGGTCGAGCGGTCGATGTGGTGGAACTGGTAGACGTCGATGTAGTCGGTCTGGAGGCGCTTCAGCGACGCGTCCACCGCGCGGCGGATGTTCAGCGCGGAGAGCTTGTCGTGGTTGGGCCACGCGTCCCCGTCGGCGGCCATGTTCCCGTACACCTTGGTCGCGAGGACCACCTTGTCGCGGCGGCCCTCGCCCTTGGCGAACCAGTTTCCGATGATCGATTCCGTACGGCCCTTGTTCTCGCCCCAGCCGTACACGTTGGCCGTGTCGAAGAAGTTGATCCCCTTCTCCAGGGCCGCGTCCATGATCGCGTGGCTGTCGGCTTCGTCGGTCTGGGGGCCGAAGTTCATGGTCCCGAGGACGAGTCGGCTGACCTTGAGTCCTGTGCGTCCGAGCTGCGTGTACTCCATGACTGTTCAGCCAACGTCGTGGAGTGCGCTCTAGGCAAGCGCGGGTCGGGGAGCGGGCTGTGCGGGAGGCGGCGGACCTTGACACTAACTCATGGTTAGTGCTTACGTATGCGCAGCGCCACTCGCTTTAAGTTTCAAGATTCCCCAAATGTTCGAGAGACAAAGTTCGAGAGAGGGAGCACCGTGACCCCCCACATGCCCGCCCCGCGCAACTCCGCCCGCCGCCGCGTCCTCGTCGCCGCGCTCGCCGTCTCCGCCCTGCTGGGCGCCGCGACCGCGCCCGCCGTCGCCTCGCCGTCCTTCGGCGGGGGCCACGCCCACGGGCACGCCGGGTACGGCGGGTATGTCGGTGACGGTGCCCGGCTCGAGTACCAGAAGGGCGTCGCCGTACGCGTCCTCAAGGGCGTGTTCGAGCGCGGGGACACCGCGATCGTCGACAGGTTCGTACGCACGGACTACATCCAGCACAACCCCTTCGCGGCCGACGGCTCCGAGACGCTGAAGAACCTCGCCGTGGGTGTGCACCAGCAGTTCCCCGAGGCGAAGTACGACGTCAAGCGGGTCATCTCCGAGGGCGACCTCGTCCTCGTGCACTCCAACGTCGTACTGACGCCGGGGACCAAGGGCTCGGCCGTGTTCGACATCTTCCGGTTCCAGGGCGGGAAGATCGCCGAGCACTGGGACACCGGGCAGAACGTGCCGGACACCAGCGCCAACGGCAACGACATGTTCTCCACGGTCAGCCGGCCGCAGACCGGGCAGCCGGGGTCGCGGTGGCTCACCGCCTACAACAAGAAGCTCGTGACCAAGGCGTTCGACCAGCTCATCGTCGACAAGGACCTGTCCGCGCTCGACAAGTACTGGGGTGCCGAGTACCACCAGCACAACCCCACCATCGCGGACGGTGTGGCCGGGGCGCGGGCGGGGCTCGGGGGGTACTTCACGGCGTTCCCGGAGCTGGCCGTCTCCCGTAAGCGGGTGGTGGCGGAAGGGGACCTGGTCGCCGTGCACAGCCACTACGTGAACGCGCCCGGCGAGCGCGGACAGGCCGTCGTGGACCTGTTCCGGGTGCGCAACGGGAAGATCGTCGAGCACTGGGACGTACTTCAGGACGTGCCGGCCACGTCGGCCAACGACAACACGATGTTCTGACGACAGCACAGAGTCGCAAGGACGAGGCCGCCCGGCATCCATGCCGGGCGGCCTTCTGCTGTGCGGGCCTTCCGCTGTGCGGCCCCGCCCCGGGCCGTCAGTGGTGGGCGAACATGCCCGGCACGTAGTCGCCGGCGGGCTGCTGGACGATCACGTTCACCCGGTTGAAGGCGTTGATCAGGGTGATCGTGAGGACCAGGGCGGTGAGCTGCTCCTCGTCGTAGTACTTGGCGGCGTTCGCCCAGGCCTCGTCCGTGACCCCGCCGGCCGCGTCCGCGATACGGGTGCCCTGCTCGGTCAGTTCCAGCGCGGCGCGCTCGGCGTCGGTGAAGACGTTGGCCTCGCGCCAGGCCGCGACCAGGTGGAGCCGCTGCGCGGTCTCGCCCGCGGCGGCGGCGTCCTTGGTGTGCATGTCGGTGCAGAATCCGCAGCCGTTGATCTGGCTGGCGCGAAGCCGCATCAGCTCCTGCGTCGCGAGCGGCAGGGCCGAGTCCGCAGTCGCGTTGCCCGCCGCGATCAGGTGCTTCATGGCCTTGGTGGCGGCGGGGCTGGCGAAGAGGTTCAAACGGGCTTCCATGGTGGGCTCCTCCGTCGTTGGTGCCGTTTCGGCTGCTTCGGTGCTGCCTTGTGGGCGTTGCACACGTACGACGGGAGGTAGCGGGGGGATGTGACATGACTGGGCGAATGTGACGTGGGTCTCGTCGGTGCCCGAGGGTGGCGCGCGCGATGTCTAGTCGCGGGGGAACTCGTCCGTCTTGAGGGTGAGGCCGAGCAGGGTGGCGGTCAGGTCGACGTCTGCGCCATAGGTGATGGAGAGGTCGCTGACGTAGTCGCCGTCTTTGGGCTGGGTGAACAGACGAACCTTGCCGACGTAGGGGTCCGCGATGAGGTACACGGGAACTTCGGCCAACGCGTACGCGATTTTTTTCGGGCCGTAGTCGTTTTTGGCCGTGTCCTTGGAGATGACCTCGGCTACGAACTCGACATCCTCGTGGCGCCAGCGGCCGTCGATCTTCTTGGAGTTGTCGCGGAGCTTGGCGACGTCCGGGGCGTAGCCGTTCAGACGTCCGGGGAAGTCGATACGTACGTCTGAGAACACCTTTACGTGCATGCCGAAGCGGTCCTCGAGCGCACGTACGATCCAACGGATGGTCTCCCAGTGCGCGTCCCGCTGCGGCGACATGTAGATGGCCCCCTCGACGACCTCGGCTTTGTAGCCCTCGGGGACGGTCATCTGGTCGAACAGCTCGTCCAAGGTCTGTTCGTTGACGTCGGCCATCTCGATCCTGTCTTCAAGGACGGTCATCGTGGCACTCCTCCCCGGCTGTGCCCCGGACGAGCGCAGCCGTGCGGTACAACGATACGCACGGTGACCATGGCGCGGCCGGATTCGGTCAGTCGGTTCCGGACAGGTACGGCTCGCCCACGCCCCACGCCTGGTACATCGCCTCCGCGAACGCCCCCGCGATCTTGTGCTCGCCGCTCGCGTTCGGGTGCGTGCCGTCGTACGTGTCGTGGTGGATGTCGTACGAGGGTGGGGGTGACGTCAGGAGCAGCGGGGAGCGGGGCTCGTCGAGGTCGGCCGCTGTCTTCGCCAGGAGTTCGTTGAAGCGGGTGACCTGGGCGGCGAAGGGCAGGTCCGTCTCCGCGCGGACGTTCGGGATCACCGGGAGCAGGGCGATGGCGATGCGCGGGTTGGAGCGTCGCGCCTCGGCCACGAAGAGGCGGGCGTTGGCGGCCGTCTGGTCGGCGTCCGTGTAGAAGCCCAGGTCGATCAGGCCCAGGGAGACCAGGAGGACGTCCGGCTTGTGGGCGCGTACCGCGTCCGCGATCAGCGGGGTCATGTGCTGCCAGCCCTCGCCCCAGCCGGCCAGGTGGGCGCGCGGGAAGTCCGGGTCGGCGTACTCGTAGGAGTCGGCGGTGTCCGTCGCCTTGTCATACAGCGCCTCGCGCGGGCCGACGAT
Source organism: Streptomyces sp. ME02-8801-2C (assembly GCF_033793965.1). Lineage (NCBI taxonomy): Bacteria > Bacillati > Actinomycetota > Actinomycetes > Kitasatosporales > Streptomycetaceae > Streptomyces > Streptomyces sp. ME02-8801-2C. The sequence continues at coordinate 227,813 of NZ_JARAXP010000008.1, forward strand.
CCGGAACGGGCCGCCGTACGTCTCCCGCAGGTGCTGCCACAGCCGGTAGCGCCAGGTGTGTTCGCCGGCGCTGCCGATGGTCATGGAGTCGCCTACCGGCATCAACCTGAGCATCCGCTCATGATGAGGGATCGGGGGAGGGCTGGGAGGGCCGTGGGGCGGGTGGGGTGTGTGAGTCGGGCCACGGTGTGGCGGGTGTATGGCGGCTTGTGGGCAGTTGTGCGTAGGGGAGTGGGGGGTCCGGGCGTCGGTCCCGGCCGGTCGGTGGTCGGGTTGACGATCGGACGGCGGTCGGTCGCGCGGTGATTCGGCGGGCGTCGAGGGGTCGCGCGCCCTGTATCGAACGCCGGGATGGCACGCTTGAGGGCATGCGCCGATCGCTCGCCCTCCTTGCCGGGGCCCTACTCGTCGGGGCGCTCGCCGCGCCCGCCTCCGCTGCCGATGGTGACGAGGGTTTCACCATCAAGGATCCGCGGATCACCGAGTCCAGCGGTCTCGCCGCGTCCCGCCAGCACCCCGGCGTCTACTGGACCCACAACGACAGCGACGACGGGGCCTTCCTGTACGCGATCGACAGCGCGACCGGGCGGACCGTCGCCACCGTCACCATGAAGGGCGTCGGCAAGCCCCGTGACATCGAGGCCATCTCCATCGGCCCGAACAACCAGATCTATGTCGGAGACATCGGCGACAACGACGGGGTGACCTGGGACTACGTCTGGATCTACCAGCTTCCCGAGCCCAAGGTGCTGAAAGACCAGACGATCCGTGCCACGCAGTACGTCGTGAAGTACTCGGACGGTTCGCGCGACGCGGAGTCCCTCGTGGTGCACCCGAAGACGGGGCGTGTCTACATCATCGACAAGCAGGAGGACGGCGGGCATCTGTACGCCGGCCCCGCCAAGCTCTCCTCCTCCGGCACCAACGTCTTCCGGCCGGTCGCCCCCGTCGACATGTGGGCCACCGACGCCGCGTTCTCGCCCGACGGGCGGCAGTTGGCCGTACGCGGGTACTTCGGAGGCGTCGCCTACTCCTGGAACGACGGCAGGATCAAGCGGCAGGGGCAGCTCGACGTGCCCTTGCAGCAGCAGGGGGAGTCGGTCACGTACAGCGTCGACGGGTCCAAGATCATGTACGGGAGTGAGGGCGCCGAGAGCGGTGTCGCGGCCGAGGACGCTCCGTTCGGCAAGTCGGGTGACTCCGACTCGGGTGGTGGCAACGGGAGTTCGGCCTCGGGGGGCGGGGGAGCCGGGGGTTCGGAGGGGAATGTCAGGACCGGGGCCATCGCTGTCGCCGTGCTCGTCGTGGCCTTTGTCGGGGTCAGGCGGCTTCGTCGTCGGCCGTCGTGAGGGCCGAGTGGCTCGCTCGGGGTTGCCCTTGGGCGCGCGGGGTGAAGTGAGCGGGTGCCGCGAGTCTTGACGTGAGCATGTAGCGCCAGTTTCCTGGGAGGTGCGCGGCGCATGGGAGCGCTCCCATCGATTCCGGGGCCGCGCCTCCCCGAGAGGAGCGAGCGGCATGCCCCGCTTCCACCCCCGCGTACATTCCCGCTTCCGTCCCCGTGTCCCTGACGTTCCCGGCCGCTCTGGCCGCTCTGGCCGCTCTGGCCGCTCTGGCCTCCCTGACCTCCCTGGCCTCCCTGGCCGGACCGGCCGCTCCCGTCTCCCCCGGCTTCGCGGTCTGCGACGAGCTCTGTGTACCGTCGCCGCCGCCCTCCTGCTGCCGCTGGGAGCCGGTGCGCAGGCCGTGCACGCGGCGGACGCCGGCTCGGCGGACGTCCGAGCCGTGGCCGCCGCCGGTGCCGGGTACTGGCACACCAGCGGGCGGCAGATCCTGGACGCGGCCGGGCAGCCGGTCCGGATCGCCGGCATCAACTGGTTCGGCTTCGAGACCGGCAACTACGTGGTGCACGGACTCTGGTCCCGCGACTACAAGAGCATGATCGACCAGATGAAGTCGCTCGGCTACAACACCATCCGGCTGCCGTTCAGCGACGACATCTTCAAGTCCTCCACCGTCCCCAACAGCATCGACTTCAGCAGCGGCAAGAACGCCGACCTGCAGGGCCTGGGCTCCCTCCAGGTCATGGACAAGCTGGTCGCGTACGCCGGTCAGATCGGCCTCAAGGTCATCCTGGACCGGCATCGGCCGGACGCGGGCGGACAGTCGGCGCTCTGGTACACCTCGGCGGTGCCCGAGTCGACGTGGATCGCCAACCTGAAGGCGCTGGCGACGCGTTACTCCGGTCAGGACGCGGTCGTCGGCATCGACCTGCACAACGAGCCGCACGATCCGGCCTGTTGGGGCTGCGGCGACACGACGAGGGACTGGCGGCTGGCGGCGCAGCGGGCGGGCAACGCGGTTCTCTCCGTGAATCCGCAGCTCCTGGTGTTCGTGGAGGGCGTGCAGACGTTCAACGGGGTCTCCGGCTGGTGGGGCGGCAACCTGATGGGCGTCGCGCAGTACCCGGTGCAGCTGGATGTGGCCAACCGGGTGGTGTATTCCGCCCATGACTACGCGACGAGCGTCGCCCAGCAGAGCTGGTTCAGCGACCCGTCCTTCCCCGCGAACATGCCGGGGATCTGGGACAAGTACTGGGGCTACATCTTCAAGCAGAACATCGCGCCGGTGTGGGTGGGGGAGTTCGGTACGACGCTCCAGTCGACCGTGGACCAGCGGTGGCTGGCGGCGCTGGTCGACTATCTGCGGCCCACCTCGACCTACGGCTCGGACTCCTTCCACTGGACCTTCTGGTCCTGGAACCCCAACTCCGGTGACACCGGCGGGATTCTGAAGGACGACTGGGCGACTGTGGACACGGTGAAGGACGGGTACCTGGCGAGCGTGAAGGCGCCGGGCTTCCCGGGGAACGGTGGCGGGGGAGGAGGGGGTGGTGGCGGTGGCGGCAGTACGGCGGCCTGCGCCGCCTCCTACGCCGTCAGCAGCGACTGGGGCGGTGGGTTCAACGCCGAGGTGAAGGTGACCAATTCGGGCACGGTGGCGCTCAAGTCCTGGAAGGTGACGTGGACTTGGAGCGGTTCACAGGCGGTCACGAGCATGTGGAACGCCTCGTACACACAGAGCGGCGGGACGGTCACCGCTGTGAACGCGGCTCACAACGGCAGCGTGCCGGTGGGCGGTTCGGCGAGCTTCGGGTTCGGGGGAGCACCGGGGGGTGGAGGTGTGCCGACGGTGAGCTGTACGGCGACGTGACGGTGTGTGCGGGCGCGAGTGGGTGATCACTGGCGCCCACCCGGTGCTCCTTCCCCTTGCCGGCGCCGAATTCGAAAGCGGTGTGCTGATCGAACGTGGCACTGTGGCGGCATGAACCAGCCGCCCCTCTCCCGGACGCCCCCTCACCCCGGTCAGGTGATCGTCCTGACCGGGCCTCCCGGAGCCGGCAAGAGCACCGTGGCGCGGCTGCTGGCGGACCGCCTGACTCCCAGCGTCCACCTGCACAGCGACGACTTCTGGGGCTATATCAAGCAGGGCCGGCTCGCGCCCTACCTGCCCGAAGCACATCAACAGAACCAGGTGGTGCTGAAGGTCCTGGTCTCGGCGGCGTTCGGCTACGCCGACGGTGGCTACCAGGTGATCTGCGACGGCATCGTCGGGCCCTGGTTCATCGACCTGTTCCGCGAAACCGCCGGGGAGCGGGCCCTGCCGCTGAACTACGTCATCCTCCGGCCGGACCGGCACACCACCCTGGAACGGGCGCAGAGCCGGCCCGACGACGCTTTGACCGACCCCGAGCCGATCCGCTCACTGCACGACCAGTTCAGCGGCCTGGGCCCCTACGAGACCCACGTCCTGGACTCCACCAGCCTGACCGCCGAGGCAACCGCCGACAGCATCCTGCGGGGCGTCGCGACGGGCGCGTACCTCCTCAAGCCCCTTGCGGTGCACGGCGGGTAGGATCTACGGCGGCATCGCGTGTCGGTCACCGGCCGGGTGAGGCATGGAGGTGTCGGGACATGCCTTCGGAGGCATTCCTTGTCAGTCGAGTTGAACCACACGATCATTCACGCCCGGGACAACCGGGAGTCCGCGGAGTTCTTCGTGAACCTGCTGGGCCTCGAGATCACCACCGAGTGGGGACCGTTCATCGCGGTCGAGCTGAGCAACGGCGTCACCCTGGACTTCGCCACGATCCCCACGGAGCAGATCACCCCCCAGCACTACGCCTTCCTGGTCTCCGAGGAGGAGTTCGAGGCGGCGTACGCGCAGATCAGGCAGCGCGGAATCGAGCACTACGCCGACCCGCGCCGCGAACAGCCGAACACGATCAACCACAACGACGGTGGCCGCGGCGTGTACTTCATGGACCCCGCGGGCCACGCCATGGAGCTCATCACCGTGCCGTACGGCGGCTGGACCGCACAGCGGTAGATGTGCAGAAGCGCAGAAGTGTCGAGGGGCCGTATCCCAGCGGGTCGGGGTGCGGCCCTCGGTCGTGGCGTGTGCGGAGGCGGCGTTCGGTAGACCGGCAATGCTTCTTGGCTCTGGTGCGGAACGGGTGCCTGCTTCTCAGCCGATCAGCCGATCAGCCGATCAGCCGATCAGCCGATCTGGCGATTTCGGCCGGCCAGCAGGCCCGCCCCGATCTGGACCAGGGTCAGCAGCAGGATGAAGGACAGCGGCAGCCGCCAGCCGCCCGAGCTGTCGTAGAGGACGCCCACGGCGACGGGCCCGGGGATCGACAGCAGATAGCCGAAACCCTGCACGAAGCCGGAGAGACGGACGACGGCGGTGCCGTCCCGGCCGCGCATGCCGATCATCGTCAGGGCCAGTGGGAAGGAACAGTTGGCCACGCCCAGAAGGAACGCCCAGAGCCAGGGCGCGGTGGCCGGATCGGCCCACAGCCCCGCGTATCCGGCCAGGCCGCACACGCCGATGGCCGCGGCGATCCCGCTCTGGTGGCTCAGTTTCCCGGCCACGGCGGACAGGGCGAAGGACAGGGGTACGCCGAGCAGTGAGGTGCCCGAGAAGAGCAGGCCCGCGGACTGCGCGGAGAGTCCGGCGTCGCGGAAGATCTGGGGCAGCCAGCCGATGATGATGTACGCGGAGCTGGCCTGCAGCCCGAAGTAGGCGGTGAGCGCCCACGCGGTGGGGTCTCGGGAGAGCCGGACCGGGGCCGGGGCCTGCTGCGGGGCGTTCGCGTCCGCCCTGCCCGCGTCCGGTGGGGGCCGGCGGCGGGCGAGGGCCAGCCAGGGTGGCACGGCCATGGCGGCCAGGACCGACCACGCCCCCAGTCCGTACCGCCAGTCGCCGCCGAACGCCTCGGTCAGCGGGACGGTCACGGCGGCGGCGGACGAGGCGCCGGCGTTCAGCGCCATGGAGTACAGGCCGGTCATCGCGCCCACCCGGTCGGGGAAGCGTTCCTTGACGACGGCCGGGAGCAGCACGTTGGCGATGGCGATGCCCGCGAGCGAGAGGGCGGTCAGCGCGACGAACAGGGCGGCGTCGGCTGCCAACGGCCGCAGCGCGAGGCCTGCCGTGAGTACCGCTGCCGCGGCGGCGATGGCGCCGGCCGCGCCGTAGCGCCGGGCCAGCAGCGGGGCCGCCGAGCCGACCAGGGCGAAGCACGCGGCGGGGATGGAGGTGAGGACCCCGCTCAGCGTGCCGCTCATGGAGAGGCTGTCGCGGACCTCTTCGAGGACCGGCCCGAGGCTGGTGACCCCCGGCCGCAGGTTCAGTGCCGCGAGTACGAGCGCCGCCACCGCGAGGCCGCTCACTTTTCGGGAGGTGCTGAGGGGAGCGTGGACGGCGGGACGACCGGGTCGGCCGGGGTGCGAGGCGTGCCTGTTGAGCTCACTCTTCGACATAGGCCCTATCGTAGACTCATCCTACGACTCTATGTCTAGTGGTTCGACGGTAGAGTCATGGGATGAGTCTATGAGTCTCAGAGGGGTTCATTGGGTGAGAGTCGTCATAGACTGATGGGATGACAATGGATCCCGTTCGCCGGCAGGCGCTTTCCGATCAGGTGATCACCCGGCTGCGGCGGCAGATCACCTCCGGCGCCTGGGCCGTCGGCTCCCGCATCCCGACCGAGACGGAGCTGGTCGAGCAGCTCGGCGTCGCCCGCAACACGGTCCGTGAGGCCGTCCGGGCCCTGGCGCACACCGGCCTGCTGGAAATCCGCCACGGTTCCGGGTCGTACGTACGCGCGACCAGTGAACTCGCCGGCATGATGCGGACCCGCTTCGAAAAGGCGCGGCGGGAGGATGTCACCGACGTCCGCAGCGCCCTGGAGATCCGTGCGGCTCGGCTGGCCTGCGACCGTCGTACCCCGGAGGACCTGGAGCGGCTCGAACTCCTGCTGCAGCAACGGCAGGAGGCCTGGTCGGCCGGGGACCGGGTCGGTTTCGCGAACGCCGACGTGGCCTTCCACCTGGCCGTCGTCACCGCGTCCCACAACACCGTGCTGGCCGAGTTGCACGCGGACCTCGGCGAGGTGATCCGGGACTCGCTCCTCGACCACTTCGGCGACACGCTGCGCCCCGAGCAGTTCCAGGACCACGCCCGCCTCGTCGAGGCGATCCGCGAACGCGACAGCGACCGGGCGGCGTACGAGTCCGGCTCCTACATGGACTGCGCACCCGCCGAGAAGTACGAGTGACGGTCACCGTTCTCGCGGGCAACTACGAGGACGGGGGCGCCCGGTGACCAGCACCGGGCGCCCCCGTCATTCGTACGAGAGTAAGTCGTCCTCGTCCGGGCAGGTGCCCGCTTCGAATGCGGTCAGCTCGTCGAACGTCCTGAGACAGTTGCGGCATGATGAAGGCCACCGCTTCCCCTGGGGGGCGACATGCCATGGTCTGGCGCGTGGTGGTGCGAGATGGTGTCTTGCTTGTCTGCCGGGACTGGGGCGGGCCGGGGCAGCCCCTCGTGTTGCTGCACGGCCTGCCGGTCACGCGGGTGAATGGGACGTGCTGGCGCGGAGACTGAGCCCCGGATACCGGGTCGTCGCGGTCGATCAGCGCGGACACAGCTCCAGCGAGCGCCATCCGCGGGACGTCTCCCGCGCCGCCTACGTCGTCGCCGTTGCCGATCAACTGGCGCTGCAGCGGCCCATGCGCTCGCTGGCGGAGAACGCCCAGCGTTCCTTCCGGCACGAATGGACGCAGGTCGCATGCCCCACCATGGTCGTCCTGGCCCAATCCAGCTTCATTCCGGCCCAGGAAGCCGACGAAATGCTCCGGCAACGGCCCGCCACCATGGCCATGAGCCTCCCCGGCACCGGCCACGAACTGCACCTGGAACCTCACGCCACTCACCCAGAGGGCAGGCCGCCCACGTCTGGGTGAAGTCGCGCACCAGGCCCCACGCCCGATCGGTGTCCAGGACGAAGTCGCCCGTGAACACGGCGAGGTCGTCCATGATCGGGAATTCGACCTCGGCACCCGAGGGCAGGGTGCCGTCTCCTACGAGCAAAGACATCCGCTCGGTGTCACTCATCAGATGGACGACCGCGTGATCACCTCGGAAGGCCAGGATCAGCACCGGGAACTCCTTGTTCGACGACCGAACCTCGACGTACCCCTGGCCGCAGGAACGCAGAACGTTGAAGCGGTCTGACAGGTCCTTCACCTCTGAGCGTCTCTCCACCGGATGGAATAGCCCAGATTCCGGCGAAGTCGCTGCCCACGTCACGCTCATCCAGCCACTCTCCCCCACACAAGCCGTCGCCCGCGATCGAGGGCCGCGCTCCCACGCTCCACCACGGCAGGACTATTGGGACTGGGCCGCGGACCGTGTTACGAGCTCTACGAGCGGCGCAGATCTGGACGGAGGGGGGAACTCGCAAAATCGACCCTGCCAGACGATCTACACCTCAGACTGCCGCAGACCACCAGCGCGAGCCTCACGCCACCACCCTGATCAGCAACTTCAAGATGGCCTGGCTTTCACTGAATGAAGTGGTCGAATTCTCCGGCCTTGGCGCCCGCGAGCATGGCCTCCATCTCGGAGCGGGAGAAAAGGAGAGCGGGGCCGTTGGGGGCCTTGCTGTGGCGGATGGCGATGGCATCCTCGTAGGCGGCGAATTCGACGCAGTCACCGTCGTGCCCGGAGGCAGACGACTTCTGCCACGCGATGCCCAATGTGGAGGCGTCCGGGATTATGTGATGCGACATGCAAACTCATCCTTTGCGGTAGTTTTTAAGGTGACTTTCTATGAGCTTCAACGAATCGGCCCCTCTGAGGGATTCTGACATCATGAGCCGATTGAAAACTCTACTGTACGCCCGAACTTCTCCGGGTTCCTCCAGGAAGCGGGTGCCGGTCAGCCCCTCAAGGTAAACAATGTCGGGCTCCCATTGTTCTGGGAACGAGAGGACTACGAACGGGCCGAACAGGGCTGCATGGGATGCTGATGACTCGGGCAGTACGTGAATGTTGATCGTTCCTGGGTATTCCTTGGCCAGGGTCAGCAGGTGTTCGAACTGGGCGGCCATCACGGCAGGTCCGCCTACTGGGTGCCGGAATACGGACTCCGAGATGACACCCCAGAAGACCAGGGGATTCGGTCGATCGAATACCTGTTGTCGCTTGTCCCGAATGGCGAGCCGTTCGTACTTCTCTTCCTCATCCATTTCAGGAACCAGTTGGCTGATCACTGCCGCCGCATAGTCGTGCGTCTGCAACAGTCCTGGAATGAGAGTGGTCTGGGCGTTGTACGCGTCCGACGCGTCTGACTCGTAACCGATGTAGTCGGCGTACATGGCGCTCACGACCGAGCGGATGTCGGTCTCCCAGCCGCGAACATTGCCTCGCCTGCGCAGGTCGGCCACGTATGTGCGCAGGCCCTGATCCTTGACGCCGTATCGGCCGAGAAGTACGTCCAGGTCCTCGACGCCGATGCCCAGTCGGCCGGACTCGATACGAGACAACTTGGACTCGGACCAGTCGAGTTCGCCTGCCACTGAGCCCTGGCTGCCGTGGGCACCCTCCTCGCGCAGTCCTCGGAGGATGGACCCGAGCCGCACTTGGCGTGCAGTCGGCTGCAATATCCGGCGCGTTGCCACGTGGCGCCTCCTTCCTTGGTTCGACCAGCGATAGCAGCGTGCCGGAGGCCTGTCCGGCGGGCAACTCGGCAACCACTCGAACGAGTTGGAAGTGATTTGCAGGGTTGCAACCACTTGCGGCAGGGGTGCAGGGTTGCAAATCAAGTGCTCCGTCGTCGAGTGCTCACCTCCGTCCTGACGTGCCCTCCAAGGGGGATGCCCGTATGCCCGAAGTGATCGCACAACTCAACTACCCCACCACCACACGATCCGTGGGACGAGCCCGCGCGGACTGTCGGGACCTTCTCGTGTCCTGCTGTCTCCCCGAGGCTCAGGACTTCGTGGACGACATGGTGCTCATGGTCAGCGAGTTGATGACGAACGCCGTTACCCATGGGCGCGTACCCGGCACGTCTGGTCGGCAGGTCCGCATGGCCATCGAGAAGACGGGCGACGTCATTCGCGTCGAGGTGCGGGACACCCAGAACGACAAGCAGCCGCGCCTGTGCGAGACGAGCGAGGGCGCCGGCGGCAGGGGCCTCGTGCTGGTCGACGCCCTGTCGGACGCCTGGGGCGTGAGCCCGGAAGTCATCGGAAAAACCGTCTGGGTTGAGAAGAGGCTCGAACGGTGACGCTGCTTGCCGGTTCGGGGGGTGTGGTTCTGTGGGGCCTTCTGGTCCTGGGCGTTGCTCGCGCCGCGCGTACGCGTCCGCCGCAGCGGGACGGGTTCAGCGCGCAGGCGCCCGACCTCGGCGAGGCCCCACGGCAGCCGGACCCGTACGTGGGGCCCCTGTTCAGCCCTGCCAGGGCACGTTGGTATCGCTGGTGGAGGTGTTCGGAGCGCCAACGAGCAGAGAGCGGACGAGGCTTGCCACTCCTCGCCTCCGAGTCGTGCTGGGAGCCTACGGCCCGGCCCTCGTTCCGCGAGGGGGTGGCAGCGCGCAATGAACAGCTTGAGGACGTAGGTGGCTTGGTGCGGTTTTACGTCATGGTGCACACGGCGGAAGAACGGCGATCACGCGCAGTGCCCACCGAGCGCGAGAGCGAACCTGCCTCGGTCGGAAAGTCACTGGCTTCCCGGTCCCCCTTGCGGTGAGATTTCTGACGTGACGCTTCACAAAGATGAGATCCCGGTCGACGAGACGCTGGTCCGGTCATTGCTGAATGCACAGCGCACAGAGTGGGCCGATCTACCGTTGTCGCCCGCAGGTGCGGGCACGGACAACACCATGTACCGGCTGGGCGATGATCTGCTCGTGAGGCTTCCACGAACTGCCGACAAGGGACAGTCCGTGCGGAAGGAACAGGAGTGGCTTCCTCGCCTGGCGCCCCTCCTTTCACGTCCGATCCCCCAGCCCGTCCACGCGGGGGCACCAACCGACGCCTTCCCCCTGGTCTGGTCGGTCTACCGTTGGATCGACGGTGCCGAAGCCGGCCCGGGCACCGTCCAGGACTGGGCCGCCTTCGGAGTCGACCTGGCGGTGGTCGTGCGTGAACTCCACGGCATCGACCTCATGGGAGCGACACGCGCAGATGGGCTCAGTTGGTACCGCGGAGGCGTCCTGGGGCCCTGCGACCAGTGGATCGCCAGGTGTATCGACGATTGCCGAACCACCCTGGGCTCTGAGCTCGACGTTGACTCTCTGGAACGGCTGTGGCGAGCCGCGCTCGCACTGCCCGAGGCCTCAGGACCTCACGTATGGCTGCATGGTGACCTCAAACCGACCAACCTCCTGGTCCGGGACGGCAAGCTCCACGCAGTCATCGACTTCGGAGGACTTTCGGTCGGCTTTCCCGACGCCGAGCACTCCACGGTCTGGGACCTGCCGCCACAGGCACGGCAGGCCTACTGGGACACCTTGAACCTCGATGATGTGACCTGGACCCGTGCCCGCGCCTGGGCGATCGCGGTGGGTGTCAGTGGTATCTCCTACTACTGGCACACCTTCCCCGCCTTCGTCGCCGAGTGCCGGGAACGACTTCGGGCAATCCTCGCCGACGCCGCTGCGCGGTGAGTGGCCCACCGTCCGGGAAGTAAGAGGGGGCGCCCGGTGACCAGCACCGGGCGCCCCCGTCATTCATACGGGCTTCTGAGTCAGAGCTTCTCGATCACGTAGTCGACGCACTTCGTCAGCGCCTCGACGTCCGCCGGGTCGATCGCCGGGAACATCGCCACGCGGAGCTGGTTGCGGCCCAGCTTGCGGTAGGGCTCTGTGTCGACGATGCCGTTGGCGCGCAGGACCTTGGCGACGGCGGCGGCGTCGATCTCGTCCGCGAAGTCGATCGTGCCGATGACCTGGGAGCGCTTCGCCGGGTCGGTGACGAACGGGGTCGCGTGCTTGGACTCCTCCGCCCAGCTGTACAGACGGGTCGAGGAGTCCTTCGTACGGGCCGTGGACCACGCGAGACCGCCCTGGCCGTTGATCCACTCCAGCTGCTCGTTGAGGAGGAACAGGGTGGCCAGCGCCGGGGTGTTGTACGTCTGGTTCTTGCGGGAGTTGTCGATCGCCGTGGGGAGACTGAAGAACTCCGGGATGTGGCGGCCCGACGCGTGGATCCGCTCGGCGCGCTCGATCGCGGCCGGGGAGAACACGCCGATCCACAGACCGCCGTCGGAGGCGAAGGACTTCTGCGGGGCGAAGTAGTAGACGTCCGTCTCGGCGATGTCGACCGGGAGACCGCCGGCGCCGGAGGTGGCGTCGACCAGGACCAGGGACCCGGAGTCCGCGCCCGGGACACGCTTCAGCGGAGCCGCGACACCCGTCGACGTCTCGTTGTGGGTGAAGGCGTACACGTCGACGCCCGCCTCGGCCTGCGGCTCGGGGTGCGTGCCCGGGTCGGAGGAGATGACGGTGGGCTCGCCCAGCCAGGGGGCGAGCTTCGACGCCTTCGCGAACTTCGACGAGAACTCGCCGAACGTCAGGTGCTGCGACTTGTTCTGGATCAGGCCGTGCGTCGCGACGTCCCAGAACGCGGTGGAACCACCGTTGCCGAGGATGACCTCGTAGCCCTCGGGAAGCGAGAACAGCTCACTGATGCCCTCGCGCACCTTGCCGACCAGGTTCTTCACCGGGGCCTGGCGGTGGGAGGTACCGAGGAGGGAACTACCGGTGGCGGCCAGCGCGTCCAGCGCCTCCGTCCGCACCTTGGAGGGGCCCGCGCCGAAGCGTCCGTCGGCGGGCTTGATGTCAGCGGGGATCTGGATGTCAGCCACGGGCGCGAGCCTAGCGGCTCCGTGAAACCTGGGCGAAATGTCGTCCGTCGGATGAGACGGCGGTCCATGGGACGGCGGTCAACGCGTGTGCGTGCTGTCCGTGTCGTCGTCCGGGTCGATGTCCCGGGCCCGGTCGCTCATCTGGTCCCAGAAGCGGCGCATGCCGGCCATGGGCACCCTGCGCTGCCAAGCGGCCTCCCGGCGGAACCGCAGGGACGCCCACGCCCAGGGCTGCCACTTCTTCAGCAGGTCGCGCTGGTGCAGGCAGAAGACCTCACTGAACTCCATCCGCAGGTTCTCCACCTTGGCCGGATAGGGGCACATCTTCATCCGGCACTCGTCCGTGCAGCTGGAGCCGGGCTGAGACGCCCGTTCCGCCCCTCGGACAGGGTTCAGCCGAGTGCGGTCCTTCTGTACACAGGAGGGCAGTTGGGACGGCTCGCGGGAACGGAGTTCCAGGATGCGGAACAGGTCCTTGGGCCGGTACGAGCGCTCGCCGAGCACCAGCAGCAGGAGTACGTCCGCCAGCAACTGCTGTGCCGTGGGGTCCAGGGTGCTCCACCCGGTGGACGGCGGTATCCACAGGTTGTGGGCCCGCTGCTCCCCGGGCAGCCCGACCTCGGTGCCGATGCAGGAGGCCAGTGCCGCCTCGTCGATCCACAGGAACCGCTCGGGCCGCCGGGTCTGCAGGGCGCGTACGGCCAGCTTCGCGGCACCCTCGACCAGGGGGTGCTCCGCCCGGTTGCCCTCGCCCAGCGCCAGCCACTCCTTCACCTGGCCCCTGGGATCCGACCCGTGGCCCCGGATCGGCTGGGCGGCGTTGACGTCGTCGGGCAGGCTCCACAGCGTCAGGGCGTGCAGAAGCGTCAGGCGCGTGTACCAGAACGTGCTCTGGGTCAGCAGCTCCTGGGCCTGCTTGACGAGGAACTCGCGGGCGCTGCGGTTGGACCGGGGGCCGGGCCGTCGGTTGGCGGCGTACTTGAATCCCTGGGCCAGCGCCACTCCCAGGCCGATGGGGGCGCCGGGGCCGTCCGGAAGGATCTCGTCGCACGGTCTCTCCCCGGTCGCCACCCTGACCCAGTTGGCCAGGTCGTCGCGGGGACTGCCGAGGTGACGGGACATCATGGAGGAGTCGACCAGCAGCGGAAGCAGCCAGGCCCGCATGGTGTTGCAGGCCCAGTTCCCCTTCTCCTCCAGGGCCTCCTCCTCGGCGCTCCTGCGTTCCTTGCGTTCCCTCTCCTCCGCCAGGTCCCGCTGCGACCGGCCGTCGTTCCTGCCCGCGTCGTCGGGGCAGGACTTCATCTCCTGGCCGTTGCACCGGCGTCGGGTCACAAGCGCCGCGCAGGGCGCGGAAAGTCTGTCGCAGAGCGCCTGGTACGCGGGTTCGCCACCCGCCCCGATCTCCTTGACGAGCGCCTCGCGCACCCCGCGGTCGGTCTCCTTGCGCCCGATCCGGTACAGGACGCCGTACGGCGGGTACGCCGGGTGCTCGTACTCCGGGTTGCGGCTCTGGGCGGCGGCCACCCGGCGTACGGCCGTCCCGCACTGCCTCACCAGGGCGAGCTTCGCCTCGCGCAGCCTCGTGGGGTCCTCGTCCTGGCCCAGACGTTTCCAGTCGTCCAGGATCTCCGAGATGAGGTCGTGCTGCTTCGGGGCGGATCCCACGCTGTCGATCTCGACGGCGGCGCCGTAGATCTCGAGCGACCTCAGCCGCGGACTGCCACGCTCATCGGGCTCCCCGTTGCCGGCACTGGTCTCTGTGAGTTGTTCGGCGATTTTCCGCGCGCGTTCCGCGTCGGTCAGCAGGTTCTTGGCCTGCCGTTTGAGTAGCTCGCACATCAGGTAGACGGGGCATGGCGCCTCGCCCGCCGGGGCCTCCCGGCAGGTGCATCTCCCCTTCTGCGACCGGGAGTACAGCGTGAGAGCGATGAGCAGTTCCCGTCCGCCCCGCCGCAGAGCCCGGGTGAGGTGGGTGGCCGGCGTACCGTCGACCGCCGAGTTCTCGAACATCTTGTCGAGGAAGCGGGATCCGAGGTAGGCCTGCACGATGCTGTGCTGGAAACGGACCTTGTCACCGTCCTCGTGGACCAGCCCCATCCGGGTGCCCCAGGTCGCGGCGATCCGGACGTCCACCCTGGGGCCCATCCACCAGTCGGCGCCGGTCCCCGTCTCCTGGCAGGGGTGTTCGCGGCCCGGCCGGGACGGTGTCCAGCGCAGGTCCGTCATCCGCTGGTCCAGTTTCCGCGCGACGCGCCGGTTCCACTCCTGGTCCGAGGTGAGGTCCGCGAGGTTGACGTCGGCGCTGTCCGAGGCCAGGCCGATGCACGCCAACGCGGAGACGTACTCCACGACCGCGAGCCTTGTGTCGTGGTCGATGGGCAGTTCGGGGTGGACGTCCCCGTCGACCAGCGCGTGGATCCACGTCTCCATGAGTTCCGCCCGCAACTGCCAGCTGTCATGGAGCTGGAGGTCCAGATCCCCGCCGCCGGTCCACAGGGGTTCCAGCAGGTCCTTGCTGTGCAGATCCTTGGCGATCTTGAGGTAGATGGGGGACTCCGCCATGTTGGTGGCTTCCACGATCCGGTCGAGCAGGGTCGGATCGGAGCGCCAGCTGCCACTGCGGGCGATGTAGCGCAGCGCCGCCTCGTTGCTCAGCGGCTCCAGTTCCGAGACGGCCGCCTGCATCGCGCGCAGCGGGTCGTGCGGCCGGGAGGCGATGACCAGCGGCAGCCCGTCCTGGCCGGCCCTGCGTATCGCGTCCCGGATCAGGTTGTCGCGCCGGCCGCTCAGGTGGTCCTGGCCGAACGCCTCTTCGAGTCCGTCCGCGAGGACCACGATCCGGTCGGCGCGCTGCCTGAGCCACTTCCAGATCCGGTCGATCTCGCCCTCCGACCGCACCTTCGACCCCACGATGTCGCGGAAACGCGCGAGCGCCATCTCGTCGAAGTCCAGCTTCTCCTCGCCCTGGGCGTCACGCAGCCGGATCGGGATGGGGACGGCCCCCGCGGCCGCGAGTTTCTGCGCGAGCCGAACGAGCAAGGCCGTCTTGCCGACACCGACGCCCCCGACGATGACGTGGGGCCGTCGGACCTTCTTGTCGCCCAGGTTCGTCATGATGGCGTTGCAGAGCTGGTCGCGTCCGACGACCTCGCCCATCAGACTGCCCGCGGTCTGCACGAGCCGGCCGGGCTCGCGCCTGGCCTGGTACGTACAGAACCGGCGGACCTGCCACAGCCGCCAGGACAGGAACAGCAACGTCGAGGCGGCGAGTACGAGTACGGGCATGACGACACCGGAGATGGCGTCGCACGCGGCGGCGTTGTCCTTCTTGCACAGCTCCTGTGGTCCGAAGCTGTCCACCAGCCACTTTCGTCCGGTGAGGTCCAGCACCGCGACGAAACACCAGACGAAAAGTCCCGCCGTCAGCAGGGCCACCACCCCGACCAACGCGGTCGTCAACGGCGGATTCCACCACCGTCTCGGGCGAGTGACACCCCGCCGGATCAGCCACCGGCTGCGGAGACGCCAGAAGGCGGCGACGAACGGGCGTCGGCCGTGTGCCCACAGCTCCCGGAGGGGGCCTCCCTCCGGCGGGCCTGTGACGACCCTGACCCTGCGCTGGTGGAGTTCGTATCCCATCGACGACCACCACTCCTGGAGGGATCATCCCTTTTCCCAGTGCACCAGCCCCCACCTGTCCCCGCCACCCGGCGGACAGGGCGCGCCCCCGTTCGAAAGTGTCGTGAACCTGATCCCCGTCCCTTGGCAAGTACTGGGTGAACCCTGTCCAATCCCCGTACCCCTCCGACGACACGGACCGTCCATGACTGATTCCCTCTGCCGGCCCTCCCAAGGGGCCGGTGCGGAGGCGGACGCCGTGCTGATCGCGGCGTCGCTCGACGAACCGGAGCGCTTCGCGGCGCTCTTCGACCGGTACGCGCCCGCCATCCATCAGTACGTCGCCCGGCGGCTCGGTCATGACGCGGCCGACGACGTCACCGCCGAGACCTTCCTGACCGCCTTCCGGATACGCGCCCGCTACGACAGCGAGCGCGCCGGTGTCCGCCCCTGGCTGTACGGCATCGCGGCGAAACTGATCAGCCGGCATCGCCGTGAGGAGGTGAGAGCGCTGAAGCTCCTCGCCCGTACCGGACACGACCCCGTGGCCGAGACCTGGACCGACTCGGCGGACGACCGGGTCGCCGCGCAGGCCGCCTCCCGGCCCCTGGCCAAGTCGCTGGCCAGGCTCTCCGAGGGCGACCGGCACGCACTGCTGCTGTTCGCCTGGGCCGAGTTCAGCTACCTCGAGATCGCCGAGGCGCTGGACATCCCGGTGGGCACCGTCCGCTCCCGGCTCAACCGGGCCCGTCGCAAGCTGCGCGCGTCTGCCGGTGCGCACAGCCCCTTCAGCGAAACGTTCGAACCGCACGCACCCGAAGGCGACCTCACATGAACGACCTCTCCGAGTTTCCCGAAGTCCCCGCACTGCGTGAGATGCGTTCCGACGTGCCCCTGCCCACCCCTGAACACCTGGCTCGGCAAAGGGAGTTGCTCACGGCGGCGTTCCGTGAGGAGACCGTCGTCGGAGCGGGCGACGGGGTTGTCCGTACGCCTCTCTCGCGGCGTCGTCTCGTCCTCGTGGCCGCCGCGGTGGTCGCGGGACTCGCGGTCACCGGTGGCGTCGTCGCGTCCCTGGTCGACGACAGCTCCCGCACGGCGTCCCCCGCCGCGCGACTTCTCTCCGCGCGGGCCTCCGCCGACACCCTCGAACTGGCGGCGGCCACCGTGGAGAAGCTCGGCGCGAACGAACCCGGTCCGAAGCAGTGGGTCTACGAGAAGAGCACCGGCTTCGGCAGCAACGGACCCCAGTCGCAGGAGCAGTGGACCCGCTGGGACGGCACCGGCGGCGCCCGCCTGCCGGGCATGCCGCCCTCGGGGCACTTCGAGGACTTCGACCCCGACAAACTCCAGGTCTGGTACGGCCCCAACCAGGAGGAGAAGTGGAAGAAGGAGGGCTACGACGACCGGTCGCAGCGCCAGTTCTACCGCTTCCTGGCGACGCTCCCCAGCGATCCGGACCGCATGATGAAGCGCATCCGCCAGGAGCACGCCATCGGCGACATCCCGGGTGAGACCCAGGCGGAACGCGACTGGCGGGAGATCGACGTCCTCTACCGCTCGGTCCTCATCCCGCCGAAGGTCCAGGCGGGCCTGTTCCGGGCGCTCGCCAAGATCCCCGGCGCACGGGTCGAGAAGGGCGTCGAGGATCCCCTCGGACGCCCGGCCATCGGGGTGACCGTGACCTACCCCGAGCGGACCGCTTCCGGCAGCAAGGGCAAGCAGGAGATCTTCTTCGATGCCGAGACCTACGCCTATCTCGGCGAGGCGATGGACACCGGGCAGGACGGGGACCAGGACCCCGGGTACATCACCGCCCGGGCCGCCTGGGGCGTCGTGGACAAGCCCGGGGAACGCCCCTGAGGCACGGGTCCGGAGGACGGGTCCGGAGATGGGCCTCAGGTCGCTGCGACGCCCAGCGCCGGCGTCGGCGTGAACCGCACCGGGAGTTCCACCAGCCCCCGCAGCCACGGGGATTTGCGGCGGGCCAGGGTCGCGGCGGGGACCGCCAGGTCGATGTCGGGCAGGCGGTCCAGGACCACCTCGATGCCCGTCCTCGCGATGACCTCCGCGACCTCCTGCGCCGGGAACGGGCACCGGTGTTCCCCGTGGCCGAAGGAGAAGTGGGCGTTGTTGCCGCCGGTGAGGGCGGAACCGTCGGTGCGTACCTGGGGGTCGGAGTTGGCGCCCTGGAGGCCGAGGAGGAGCAGGTCGCCCGTACGGATGTGCCGGCCGCCGAGGCGGGTGTCGCGGGACGCCCAGCGGCCCGGCATGGTCTGCACGGGCGCGTCCTCCCACAGGACCTCGTTCATCGCCTCGGCGACACTGCTGCGGCCGCCGAAGAGGGAGGCCGCGAACCGTTCGTCGGTGAGCATCAGGCGCAGCGAGTTGCCCATCCAGTGGGCGGTCGGGTCGTTTCCCGCCGCGAGCATGATCATCAGGTCGTGGGTGATCTCCTCGTCCGTGAAGCCGTACGGGTTCGCGAGCATGCGCGACACGACGTCGTCCGAGAGGCGTTCCTTGCGGGCGGCCAGCAGGCGGCCCATCGACGCGATCAGGTGCTGCTGACCGGCCATGCCGGTCTCCTGCCCGTCGGTCATGGCGAGGGCGGCGGTGACCAGACCCGGCCCGTCCTCGTCGGCGAAACCGAAGAGCCGCGCCATGACCCGTACGGGCAGCCGCATCGCGTACTCCTGGACGAGGTCCGCCTCGCCCCTGGCGCAGATCGAGTCGATCAGCTCGTCCGCGAACTGCTCGGTGTACGCCCGCAGTTCGACCGGATCGGCCTCCTCCAGCGCCCCGCCGACCATCGCGGCGCGCTGCCGGTGGCGTTCGCCGACGGTGTAGAGGATCGAGGGCTGGCCGCGGCCGATCATCGGCAGGTGCGGCCAGTCGGCGGGGATCTTCTCCCACTGGTTCCACAACCCCGAGTCCCGGCTGAACAGTTCGGCGTCGCCGGTGACCTGATGGAGTTCGCGGTAGCCGATGACCAGCCACGCGGGTACGTCCCCGTCGAGCAACACCGGTGCCACCGGCCCGTGTTCGTGCCGCATCTCCCGGTACAGCCGCTCGGGATCGGTGCGCGACCGGGGGCCGTTGAGGGGGACATGGGCGGCGGTCACCGGGGCAACTCCTCGTGGGGCTCGTCGAGTACGGGCATTCGACCATCGTACGAACCCGGATGCGCACCCCGATGTGAGCCCGAACGCGAGCGCTGGTGGCGGTGCTTGGCGTGTTCCACGAGTGCGATCAGCACCCGCTTGCTGGAACTCCGCAGGCGCGCGTCGCAGTGCACGAGCGGTACGTCGGGGTCGAGGTCGAGCGCGTCGCGGACGGCCTGGGGGGCGAAGTCGGGGCCGCCGAAGTCGTTGCGGGCCACGACGAACGGGGTGCCGTGCCGTTCGAGGCGGTCGATGGCGTACCAGGAGTCGTCGAGGCGGCGGGTGTCGACGAGGACGACCGCGCCGAGCGCGCCGGAGAACAGCCGGTCCCAGAGGAACCAGAAGCGTTCCTGGCCCGGCGCGCCGAACAGGTACAGCACGTTGTGCGAGTCGAGCGTGATGCGGCCGAAGTCGAAGGCGACGGTCGTCGCGTTCTTGTCGCGGACCGCGCTGATGTCGTCGACGGTCTCGCCGGCGTGCGTCATCGTCTCCTCGGTGCTGAGCGGACGTATCTCGCTCACCGAACGCACGAGGGTCGTCTTGCCGACCCCGAAGCCGCCGACGACCACGATCTTCAGCCCGTTGTCGGCGGAGGCGTGGAGGGGCGGCCTGGACGTACGCGGGTCCGGGGCCGGGTCGGCGTCGGGGTCGGCGGCTTCCGCCGGGTCAGAGGTTTCAGAGGTTGCGGAGTCCAACGAGCACCTGCTCCAGGATGTCGGGGTCGGTGATGGCGGTCCGGCGCGGATGGCGGGCGCTGACGTGCCCGGTGGCGAGGAGGTCGGCGAGGAGCACCCTCGTGATGCCCACCGGCAGCCGCAGCACGGCGGCGACCTCCACCACCGCGGTGGGCCGCTCGGCGAGCCGAAGGATCGCCGCGTGCTCGGACTGCATCCCCGGCACCGGATCGCTCTCGGCGACGACCAGCGTCACCAGATCGAACGGACTGTCGGGCGCGGAGCGGCTGCGCCCTCCGGTGAGGGTGTAGAGCCGGTCAGGAGAATCGTCCCTTCCCGGACGGTTCCCCGTCTGTCCTCCTACCGGTCCCCCCGTCTGTCCCCCGGGTCGACTCATGCCGTACGGGGGTGGCCCGCTCGGGGCTGGGCGCGCAGATGCTCCCCGAGCTGCTCGACGAGTTCGCTCATGTTGTGGCCGACGAGCCCGGCGTCCGCGTCCTCGGCGGTGACGACGGCAAGGTGGGCGCCCTGGCCCGCCTCGACGATGAACAGCACCCCGCCGTAGAACTCGGTCATGGCGGACCGCACGCCTCCGCTGCCGTCCCCGAACTCCACGGACGCGCCGTGCGACAGCGACTGGATCCCGGCGGCGATGGCGGCGAGCTGGTCCGCCTGGTCGACGGACAGCTCCGGCGTGCGGCACAGCTTCAGGCCGTCCCGGGAGAGCACGAGCGCGTGCCGGGCCCCCGGGGTGCGCTCAAGCAGGCCCTCGATGAGCCAGGTCAGCTTGTCGTCGGCGGTCGTCGGGCCGGGGCCGAGGCCAGTACCGGTGCCGGTCATCAGGTGGGGTCGCCTTCCGGGTGGGAGGTGGAGGTGGGGGGTGGGGACGGCACGGCTTCCGAAGGGGGCGTGGGTGTGGGTTCCGGGGTCGGGTTCGGACTTGAGATCGAACTTGGGTTCGGACTTGGGTTCGTGCTGCCCTGGAGGGCCGCCTGGTCCGGCTGGATGCCGCGTACCGCCTGCCGGAAACTCCCGAAACGGGCCACACGCGCGCGCGTGTCGTCGGGTTCGGGGTCGGGCGGGGCGAGCGGGATGGAGAACCTTGACTCGTCGGCCCCAGCCGCTCCCCGGGCGCGTTCGGCCTCGGCGAGCGTGCGTCCCCGGCGCCGCTGCGGCAGCCCGACGGGCGCTTCCGGGCCGTGGCTCTCCGAGGACTCCGGCGCCTGTCCGGCGCGGTCGGGGGACTCGTGGGTGGGCACGGGGTCCGGGTCCAGGTCACCGGCGGCGGCGCGGGCGGCCGCGTACGACTGTGCCGGACGCGAGTAGGGCTGGGGCGGGGACTGCTGCTCTCTGTGGGGCCGGCTCGCGTACGGCTCCTGCTGGGGCGGTTGCTGTGCGGAGGGGCCGTCCGTGTTCGGCACCTCTGCGTTCGGCCCCGCCGGGTACGGGTTCTCCGGGTACGGGTCCTCCGGGTACGGCCAGTCCGCGGGGGCCTCTTCCGCGTACGAAACCCGCGGATCCCGGTCCAGGTCCTGATCCTGGTCCCCGGAACGGGCCTCCCAGGGCTCCCCGGGGGTGGGCACCGGAGCCGTGGATGCCTCGGCGACCGGCGGCACCACCCGCACCGGCGAGGCGGGCGGTGCCGGCGGTGCCGGCGGTGCCGGCAGCGGCTCCGCCGTGACGGCCTCCCCGGCCAGGATGTCCTGCGGGATCAGCACCAGGACGCCGGTGCCTCCGCGCGCGGAGGGGCGGAAGGAGACCTTGAGGCCGTACTTGCGGGCCAGCCTGCCGACGACCGAGAGGCCGAGCCGGGTACCGGTGAGACCGCCGAAGTCGGTGTCCTCGCCGGAGACGGCCCGTTCGGCGCGGCGCAGTTGCACCTCGCCCATGGCCAGGCCGCTGTCCTCCACGGACACGATGACGCCGGCGGGGACCTCCTCGACGTAGACGCGGACCTCGGCGGTCGGCGGGGAGAAGGTCGCGGCGTTGTCGAGGAGTTCGGCCAGCGCGTGCATGACGCCCTCGGCGGCGTGTCCGGCGACGGCGGCGCCGCTGGCGGAGTGCACGCGCACGCGTTGGTAGCCGCTGATGCGGCCCATGGCGCCGCGCAGGATCGACTCCATGACGATCGGGCGGGCCCAGCGGCGGCCCGAGCGGGCGCCGGCGAGGACGGCGATCGAGTCGGCGAGACGGCCCGCCTGGGCGGTGCGGTGGTCGAGGTGGAGGAGGTCGGCGAGGACGTCCTCGTCCGTGTGCCGGTCCTCCATGGCGCGCAGGTCGGCGAGGGTGCTGGTGGCCAGCGCCTGCATACGGCCGGCCGCGTTCGCGGTGGCCGCGAGGGCCGCCGCCCGCTCCTGGTGGGCCCGGCGCAGCTCTTCGGCGAGGCGGTTGTTGTCCTCCGTAAGGAGGTTGATCTCGTAGGCCTTCTCCCGCTGGAGGCGGGTGAACTCGTGTGCGGAGGCCTCGGTGAGGCGGGCGCGTTCGCGGGCGAGATCGGCGGACACGCGCGCGTGTTCCCGTTCCAGGTCGGCGGTCACCCCGGCCCGTACCTGGTTGAGCTCCTCGGTGAGGCGGGCCCGGTCGTGCAGCAGGCGGCCGGCGTCGTCGGTGACGGTCGCGAGCTGTCGGCGCAGCAGCCGGGAGGACCTGATCCCGTGGGCGGCGACGGTGACGGCCGCGCACAGCAGCAGCGTGGCGACGGCTCCGCCCAGCGTGAGCGGGGTGCGCGCCCCGTCCGGCGCCCGGGCGACCGCGCCGGCCAGCGCGAGCGCGGCGAGTACGGCGGTGAGCAGCGGGGCGGTCAGGAGGGCGCGGTAGGCGGGGCGTTCGCCGGGTTGGCGGGGCGCGGTCATCAAGCGGTCCTTGGTCGGGTTCTCGGTCGGTGCCTCGGTCGGTCCTCGACTGTGTCCTCGGTGCTGCCGGCTGCGATCGATTTGTGAGCGTGATGTGACTGATGGTGCTCAACTAGCCGTCACTATAGGGGAGTTGGTGATCAAATTTGCGGTGTTTCGGTTCGGTCCTCACAAACCGTCCACGTTTCAGGTGGCGCACGGACGGTCACTGTCAGTGGCGGGAGGCATGCTGGGGGCATGACGGATCTTCGGCCGCTGGAGGCGGAACTGCGGGGGGCCGTCCGGGGCGAGGTCGGTTTCGACGCGATGTCCCGGGCGCTGACCACCATGGACGCGTCGAACTACCGGCGCGTCCCGCTCGGCGTCGTCGCACCGCGCGACGCGGACGACGTGGCGGCGGCCCTGGCCGTCTGCCGGGCGCACGGGGTGCCGGTCGTGGCGCGCGGCGGGGGCACGTCGATCGCGGGCCAGGCGACGGGCACGGGGGTCGTTCTGGACTTCACCCGGCACATGAACCACCTCCTTTCCCTCAACCACGAGGAACAGACGGCTGTTGTTCAGCCGGGCCTGGTCCTGGACCGTCTCCAGGAGGCGGCGGCCCCGCACGGTCTGCGTTTCGGCCCCGATCCGTCGACCCACGGCCGCTGCACGCTCGGCGGCATGATCGGCAACAACTCCTGCGGCGCGCACTCCGTCGCCTGGGGCACCACGGCGGACAACGTGCGCGAACTGACGGTGATCCGCGCGCGCGGCGACCGGCTCCGCCCGGGCCAGGACTGGGCGGGCGCCCCGGACGGTCTGCGGCGCCTGGTGGAGGGCGAGTTGGCCCGCCTGCGCACGGGCTTCCCCGACCTCCCCCGCCGCATCTCCGGGTACGCGCTGGACGCGCTGCTCCCCGAGAAGGGCGCGGACGTCGCCCGCTCCTTCTGCGGCTCCGAGGGCACCCTGGGCATCGTCACGGAGGCGGTCGTACGCCTGGTCGAGGCCCCACGCGCGCGTGCGCTGGCCGTGCTGGCGTACGCGGACGAGAGCGCGGCGGCGGAAGCGGCGGCAGGTCTGCTGCCGTACGGGCCGCTGACGGTCGAGGGCATGGCCGCCGACCTGGTCCGCACCGTGACCGACCTGCCCCGGGGCGGCGCCTGGCTGTTCGTGGAGACGGGCGGCGCGGATGCGGCACAGGCACGCGCGCGTGCGGACGCGATCGTACGGGCGGCGGACGTCACGGACGCCCTCGTGGTGTCCGACCCGGCCCACCAGCGCGCCCTGTGGCGCGTCCGGGAGGACGCGAGCGGCACGGCGACACGGATGCCGGACGGCACGGAGGCCTGGCCCGGCTGGGAGGACTGCGCGGTGCCGCCGGCCCGACTGGGCGCGTATCTGCGGGACTTCAGGGGGCTGCTGCGCGACCACGGCCTGCGCGGCACGCCGTACGGCCACTTCGGCGACGGCTGCATCCACGTACGCATCGACTTCGACCTGGTGACGAGTGGCGGGGTGGCCCGCTTCCGCCGCTTCTCGGAGGAACTGGCGGAGCTGGTGGTGTCCCACGGCGGATCCTTGTCCGGCGAACACGGCGACGGCCAGGCCCGCGCGGAACTGCTCCCGAAGATGTACGCCCCCGAGGTGATCGCCCTCTTCGAGCGCACGAAGGCCCTCTGGGACCCGGACGACCTCCTGAACCCCGGCATGCTGGTCCACCCCGCCCGCCTGGACGAGAACCTCCGCTTCGCGGTCCTTCCCCGCAAGCCGGTGGAGGTGGCCTTCGGCTACCCGGCGGACGGCGGGGACTTCGCGGCGGCGGTGAGCAGATGTGTGGGGGTGGCGAAGTGCCGCACCCCGGCAGCGGCCGTCGGTACGGCTGGTCCGGCCGGCTCGGAGGTGATGTGTCCGTCGTTCCGGGTGACGGGCGAGGAGGCGCACTCCACGCGTGGGCGGGCCCGGCTGCTGCACGAGATGCTCGCCGGTGAGGTGATCACGGACGGCTGGCGCTCGGAGGAGGTCCGGGACGCGCTGGACCTGTGCCTGTCCTGCAAGGGCTGCCGCTCGGACTGCCCGGTCGAGGTCGACATGGCCACGTACAAGGCGGAGTTCCTCCATCACCACTGGTCGGGTCGCCTCCGCCCGGCGGCCCACTACTCGATGGGCCGGTTGCCGGTGTGGCTGGGGGTGGTCGCCCGTACGCGTACGGCGTGGCTGGTCAACTCCCTCGCTTCCGTACGGGTGTTGGCGGCGCCGGCGAAGAGGCTGGGCGGAATCGCGCCCGAGCGGGAGATTCCGGAGGTGGCGCGTGAGACGTTCAGCCGCTGGTGGGGGAGGAGAAAGGGGGCCGCGTCGCGGGACGACGGGCGGCGGCGACCGAGGGTCGTCCTGTGGCCCGACACCTTCACCGAGCACCTGACGCCGGCGGTGGGGCAGGCGGCCGTACGGGTACTGGAGGCGGCGGGCCTGGAGGTGGGGCTGCCGCCGACCGGTCGCGCCGGCACCAGGGTCTGCTGCGGTCTGACGTACGTCTCGACGGGCCAACTCGACCGGGCGCGCGCGGTGTTGTGCCGCACGCTCGACCTGATGGAACCGGCCCTGGAGGCGGGCACGCCGGTGACGGTCCTGGAGCCGAGCTGCGCGGCAGCGCTCCGCACGGACCTGCCGGAACTACTGCCGGAGGACCCGCGTGCGCGTCGCCTCGCGGACACGGTCCTCACGTTCGCCGAGACCCTGGAACACCACGCCCCCGACTGGACCCCGCCCCGCGTGGAACGCCCGGCGACCGGCCAGACCCACTGCCACCAGCACGCGGTACTGGGCGACGCGGCGGACCGCCGCCTGCGCACGGCGGCGGGCCTGACGGGTGAACTGGCGGGCGGCTGCTGCGGCCTGGCGGGCAACTTCGGCTTCGAGAAGGGCCACTACGAGGTGTCGGTGGCCTGCGCGGAGGAACAGCTGCTCCCGGCGGTACGGGAGGCGGGGGAGGGGGCGGTGGTGCTGGCGGACGGGTTCTCGTGCCGGACGCAGTTGGAGCAGCTGGGCGGGGTGCGGGGGCGGCACTTGGCGGAGGTGCTGGCGGAGGGGATGGCGGAGGTGCTGGCGGAGGGGATGGCGGAGGGGATGGCGGAGGGGATGGAGGGGGAAGGGGCATGAGCCGTCGTGATCATGTCATCGTTCTGTGACAGCGTTGTCCGGAAACGATGCGCCGGGAACCCTTAAACTCGTCGCCCCCTCATGATGATCAAGAAAGAAACGAGAAGCCGAGCCCGTGTCGGCCTCAACACACTGATCACCAAGGGGATTTCATGTCCGGCAACCGTCGCAAGGCCATACTCGTCTCCGCAGCCCTTGTAGGCGGTGCCATGCTGATGACCGCGTGCCAAGGCACGTCCACGGACACGGACACCGGCGCCGCGAAGGGCTCTTCGTCCGCCACTCCGTCCGCCACCGCGGCCGACACTGCCGCCACCCCGTCCGGCTCGTCGACCGGGGCCACCCCGCCCGGATCGTCGACCGCGGGCAGCGGGCAGAGCACCGGCAAGGACTCCGGCGCGACGGGCAAGGGAACCGAGGACGGGGCCGGATCCGGTGTCGACACCGGCAACGGCAAGAGGGAGCCGGTCGAGCAGGGCTGTGGCGCCAACGACATCTCCTGGAGCACCAAGTCCGAGACGCAGGGCGGCGGATACATCCTGATCATCGCGAAGGCGAAGCCGGGGATCAGCTGCTACCTGCCCGCCGCGCTGCCGACCGTGGCCTTCGGATCCGACGGCACCGAGGCAGGCCCGGCGGAGCAGTCCGTCGGCGACCAGATCAAGCTGAGCGGGAGCACCGTCGCCTACGCCGGGGTGAACCCCAAGAGCACCAACTCCGACGGTGGCAAGGAGCTGGACAGCATCATCGTCGCCATCGGCAACGACGACCCCGACCCGGTTTCCCTGCCGGTCGGCACCATCACTGTCGAGGAGCCGGTCGTCACCAACTGGCACACCTCCGCGGCGGACGCCGTCCCCTTCAGCTGAACCGGCCTGGCGGCCGAGAGTGCCCCGGAGATCAGGCAGCCGGATCCGACGGCCCGACGATCGCCCTCAGCGCAGCAAGGTGACCCCGGTAGGCGTCCCGGCCACGCCGGGTCAGGCGGAGCCACACGCGCTGCCGGGTGTCGCGGACGGCCTTGCGCTGCTCGACGTAACCGGCGTCCATCAGCACGGTGACGTGCTTGCTCAGCACGGAGGCGGAGAGGTCGAGTTGCTGTTGGACCAGGCCGAACTCGGCCTCGCCCGCGGTGTCCAGGAGGGCGCAGACACGCAGCCGGTTCGGGGCGTGGATGGTGGCGTCGAAACCCTCCAGGGGGTCAGGGGTTTCGGCGCTCATGCCGTCTTCCGGTGCAGACGGACGAAGGCGAGGTGGAAGCCGACGGACACGCCCGCACTGATCAGCGAGGCCGCGATCAGCCACACCGGCCGTCCGGTGACGCGGAACGCGAACGCGGACCCCACCAGCAGCACGGGCAGGCCGACCGCGAGCGGCACGGTCGCCCGCTTCGGCAGCACGTCCAGCCGCAGCGCCACCCCGGTCCTCTCGCGCCACGCCTTGGCGGCGACGGCGAAGAGTGCCCCGTACGCGGCGGTGGTCACGAGCATGATGCCCAGCCAGGCGGGACGCGGCAGCAGCCAGTCCGAGTCGGCCATGACGCCTCCGTAGACGACCGGGAGAGCGGCGATGTAGAGCGTGAGCGTGACGAAGAACCAGGTCGGCCACGGTGTCGCCGACAGCGCTGCGGCGGATGACCGGACGTGCTCGGTGTCGGCCAGTGCGGAACGGGCCTGTTCCGGCGTGAGTGGTACCCCGTGAGTTTCCATGACGGAAAGAGTAGCGGACAGTTTCCCATGTGGAAAGAGTCGAGTTTCCGGCATGGCAAGTGACTTCCGGGCGGTTCGGCAACCACACAGCTGTCTGCCCTGCTGACTCAGTGAAGGCAGCGTTGGTGAGAGGCCCGTGCCGTAACAGCGACCAGACTCCCTCGACCGGGTTCAAGTCCGGTGCGTAAGTGGAGAGTTGGACGATGGTGAGCCAGTCGGGTGCGGCCGCGTACTCACGCATCCCGGAGGCCCGGTGCGTGTTGAGATTGTCCCAGATCAGGACGATGGGAGCCTCGAGTCGGATGTGGGCGCGGACGACCAGGTCGCGGTAGCCGCTCCAGGCGAAGGTGTCGCGGCCTGCGGCCACACGTCCTTCTTCCACAGGCCCACCGCCTGTTCGTCTCGCTCAAGTGCCCGGCGGGCGGGACACTGCCAGGATCAGCCGTGCTGGTGCAGCAGCCGCCACACCACCGCCGACGAGCAGTCCAGCCCGGCGAACTGCTCATCAGACAGCTTGGGCAGTTTCGGCGGCCCGGCGGAGGCGAGCGCGTCCATCCCGCCCTCCCGCCAGGCACGACGCCGGCGTTCCACCGACCGCTCACTCACCCGCAGATCCTTCGCGGTCACCTCGGTTCTCTCACCGCGACCAAACCGCTCGCCTGCCTCGTACCGGATCCGTTCGCGTAACCGCCGCCTCTCGGCGGTCAGTCCGCCACCCTGCGCGTACCGCATAGCACCGGCCTACCGCAGGGATCACCACCCGTCACCAACCCCGACAACACCCCGAAGAGATCAGTAACTTGTCCGGGAGGGACCGGGTGGGACCGGGAGGGAGAAGTCGTGGTCGCGGTGCTGATGAGGCTGTGGTGATCGTCGTGTACTGGCTCGTCATCGCCCTCTGCGGGGTGGTGGGCACCACGTTCCTCCGGTTCGCCGGGCGGAGCTGGCGGGAGGGGCACTCGTACGCCTACAGGATGCGTCTTGTGCCGTACTCGGACGACTTCAAGAAGGGCATCGAGCGGGCCTTCGGCACGGTTGGCGCCTTCCACTGGGTGGCGGCCCTGTTGATGGCCACGGTCCTGCTCACCCCCGCGTCCCTCACCACGTGGGAGGCGGGCTTGCTGGGCGCGCTGCTGGTCGCCCTGCTGACCGGCATGGCTCTGACGCTGTCGATCATCTGGTTCAACCGCCCCCGCTTCCTCGTTCCCCCGCACATGCGCACGCAACGGGGGACGGCGAGGGCGCGCGCGGCCGGCCGCAGGTGTCACTGAACAACTCGGGGTCTCGCGCGAGGTGTCGTCACGCAACAGCGTGAGGATCTTCGGCGCCTGAAGGGGCGTATTTCATCATGGCGACGAAAATCCGTGTGCGGGCCTGGGTGCGGAGTTCCACGAGTGCAGTCAACTGCGATGACAGCGGGGCTCTTTGGTGCCACCCCCTCAGCTTGGCGATCATTTTGTGAAATGGGTGGCGAAGCATGGAATCCCTGGCCTGTATCCCTTGTCTGATCATGGGCGCCGCCCGCGCCTGGACATGCCAAGGGAGTTCCGTGAGGACCAGTCGCGCAGACCACTTCCGAAGAAGACCCAACAGCAGATCCAAGTCAGGTTCACCTCGACGGGCAACAACAGCAACGGTGCTGGCGCTGTTGCTTGTCACCGAAGCGGCGGTAACGCTTTCCACTACTGGGCAGGCCTTCGCAGCCCCCGCTCACAAGGAGCGGACCAGCTCGGCGGCGAAGTCCAGCTCCACCTCTACCGGACCACTCTCGGCTCCTGACGCGGCGTCGGCACTCGCTACAGCCCGATTGCGTAAACGCAAGGTCGAAATCCTTGGCCAACGCACGGCCAGGACCACGACTTGGGCAAATCCGAACGGCTCCTTGACCACCTGGTCGTATGCCGCGCCGATCCGCTTCAAGCGAGCCGGGCAGTGGGTTGATGTCGATACGACCCTGCGCATGAACGCGGAAGGTTCTGTCACGCCCAAGGCCCAGCCAAATGGTCTGGTTCTCGCGCCCGGCGGCAGGAACGCCGTGCTTGCTGACGTCGGCGCGGGCGAGCACCGCGTCGCGGTCGGGTGGAAGGGGACGCTTCCCAAACCGTCCGTCAGGGGCGCCACCGCCACCTACGCGAACGTTGCGCCGGGCGCGGATGTGACCGTGCAGGCGACGCGGACCGGCTTCGAGGAGAACGTGATCCTCAAGTCGCGACCCAAAGCCGGCTACACGGTGACCGTGCCCGTTTCCGCGAAGGGGCTGACGGCCAAGCAGCACAAGGACGGCTCGATCACCTTCACCGATTCCCACGGTAAGGACGCCGGCACCATACCCGCGCCGGTGATGTGGGATGCGCGGGTCGACGCCAAGTCCCTTGAGCACCCGCACCGGGCGCCGGTCAGAATGACCATGTCCCAGGCCGGAGACACGGTGAATCTCACCCTGACCCCGGACGCGAGGTTCCTGGCAGACCCCGGCACGCGGTACCCGGTCACGGTGGACCCTTCCACGAGTCTGTCCAGCGTGCTGGACACGTTTGTGGAGAACACGGACTCCACGGCGGAGTACACCTCCACGGACCTGAAGCTGGGCACCTACGACGCCGGCACCGATGTGGCGCGCTCGTTCCTCCAGTTCCCGGTCCCCCAACTGCAGAACACCCAGATCCTGTCCTCCTCGCTGAACCTGTACGAGTACTGGGCCGGCGACTGCGTCCAGAAGCCCTGGGAACTGTGGCAGACCGGTGCTGCGGACACCGGCACCGTCTGGTCCAATCAGCCGTCGTGGACCACGAAGTACGCCACCACCAGCGCGACCGCCGGATACCCGTCCAACTGCGGCGGCTCCAAGCCCGCAGGCTGGGTGTCGATCGACCCGTCCACGTTCCTGCAGTACGCCGGTGACCACGGCTACAACTACGCCAGCATCGGACTTCGGGCCACCGACGAGACCGACTCCAGCGGCTGGAAGCGGTTCTACTCGGCCAACGCCTCCAGCGATGTGCCGTATCTGTCGGTTACGTACAACTCGTATCCGATGGCCTCGTCGCCAACCGTCGCGCCGGGTGTCTCCGCGACCTCCGCGTCCACGACGACGCTCTACTCCAACACCACCACACCGCAGTTGCAGTCCACGGTCACCGATGCCGACGGCGGCAATGTGATGGCCCAGTGGAACGTCTACGACACCACCAGCGGCGCCAACACCAAAATCATCTCCAACCTCAACGGCAGCTGGACTGCCTCCGGCGGTGTCTCCAGCGCTTCCGTCCCGGCCGGAACACTGGTGAACGGTCACACCTACACGGCGTGGCCCTATGGGTATGACGGCTCCCTGTGGTCGCGTCAGACCGTCCCGAACGGGCTGGTCTTCACGGTCGACACCACCAAGCCCGGGGCTCCGACGATCGCCTCGACGGACTACCCCTCCGGCGGTTGGGGCAAGGGCGCCGGACAGAGCGGTGCATTCACCATCACCCCGCCCTCCGGGGGCACGGACACCTCCGGCGTCGTCTGGCAGCTCGACTCCGGGTCCCAGAACTCCGTCGCGACCACTGGCAGCGCTGTGAGCGTCAGCGTCACCCCGCCCACCGACGGTCCGCACACCCTGACCGTTTCCACCCGCGACAATGCCGGCAACCTGTCCGCATCAACGGTCTACGGCTTCAACGCGGGTAACGGCGCTGTCACCTCGCCCGCCGACGGCAGCAGGACCGCCCGGCGCGTCACGTTGACCGCCGCCGCAGCGTCATCGACCTGGCAGTCGGTGACGTACCAGTACCGGCGATCCGCGACGGACAACTGGACCACCATCCCGGTCGCCGACGTGACCTCCGGCGGCACCGCTGTGAGCGGTTGGCCGGTGGTCGTCACGAACGGTGCCCCTTCCCCCCTTGTCTGGGACGTTTCGGACACCTTGGGCGATGACGGGTCGGCTCAGGTCCGTGCCGAGTTCACAGACACTTCCTCGGCGAGCCACGACACCTCCGCCGTGACCGTCACCCTGGACCGCGCGGCCACCCAGACCGCTGGTGCCTCGGTCGGACCGGGCACGCTCAACCTCTCAACCGGCAACTACACCCTGTCCGGACCGGAAACCTCCGTCTTCGGAATGTCGGTCGGGGAGACACTCGATTCCCGCACCCCCCAGGGGACCCCGCCTGCTGGTCAGACCGCTCCCTTCGGTCCCGGCTGGCAACTGGCGGGCGCTTCCGCGACGGCGATGACGGACTACACCGAGATCCGTCCGGTAACCTCCACTGCCGTCGAACTCGTCGGCTCAGCCGGCTCGCAGGTCTCGTTCACCAAGAACAGCAACGGGTCCTGGACTCCGGAGCCCGGCGCTGAGGCGTACACACTCAGCTACAGCAGCTCCGCGGACACCTACACGCTGACCGACACCTCGGGAACGGCAACGGTCTTCGCCAAGTCCTCCACCACGGCGGGTGTGTGGGCTGTCGCTTCGACCAGCCCGGCGGGCAGCGGCACCACGGTCCGCTACCGCTTCGATTCCGTGACCAGCGGCGGCACCACCTCTATGCGTCTGGCCCGGATGGCCGCGCCCACGGCCGCGATCTCCGACCTCAACGCGTCATGCCTCACCCCGACAACGCCCGCAGCGGGTTGCCGGGTCCTGCAATTGGGCTACGCCGCCGCGACCACCGCGACGGGCACGACCAGCGGTACGTTCGGCGACTACGCCGGCCAGGTCAACACCATCGTCATGTGGGCCACCGACCCGTCCACGGGCACGGAGACATCCAAGACCGTCGCCCAGTACGCGTACGACTCCACCGGTGCCCTCCGCCAGGTGTGGAACCCGCAGATCACGCCGAACCTCGTGACCGCGTACAGCTACACCTCGGCCGGCCGGGTGGCCACCCTCACGCCTCCGGGCCAGCTCCCCTGGACGTTCACCTACGGCGCCGCGGGTACCAACGGTGACACCAACGCGGGCCGCCTGCTGAGCGTCTCCCGCCCGACCCTCGCCCCGGGCTCCGCGTCGTCCACCAACGGCACGGCAAGCACCACGGTCGTCTACGACGTACCCCTCACCACCTCGGCGGGCGGCCCCTACGCGATGGGCGCCTCGGACGTGGCCTCCTTGGCCCAGGCCGATGCGCCGACCGACGCCACGGCGATCTTCCCCCCTGACCAGGTTCCTGCCTCCAACACCGGTGCCGGGAACCTCACCTCCAGCTCCTACACCCGTGCCGAGATCCACTACCTCGATGTCAACGGGCGCGAGTCCAACACCGCCTCCCCCGGTGGGCACATCACCACCACCGACTATGACGCTGTTGGGAACCCCGCTCGCCAGCTGAGCGCTGCCAACCGCGAACTCGCCCTGGCCTCGAGCACCAACACCGAGCTCAATGTGCTCGGACTGGCGGCGATGACCACCGCGCAGCGTGCCAACCTGCTGTCCACGGTGAACGTTCTCGACAGCAGCGGTCAGCTCCTGACCGATACCTACGGTCCGCTGCACGAGGTCACTCTGGAGCACGCGTTGGCCGCCTCGGGTACCAGCGCCGCCCGTGCGGCCGGATCTGTCGTCGCCGCTCGGACACACACCCACAACACCTACGACGAAGGCCGTCCCACCGACGGCTCCGCGAACGCGTCAGGTCTGGTGACCACCGCCGTCACCGGCAGCACCGTTGCGGGCTACGCCACGGACGCCGACACACGCACCACCAAGACCACCTACGACTGGACGCTGGGAGAGGCGACCAGGACAACAGTCGACCCGGCAGGCCTCACGATCACCAACGCGACGGCGTACAACGCCGCCGGCGACGTGATCTCCGACTCCCAGCCCACCTCCGTCGGCTCCGACGCGGGCACCACGACGACCACCTACTACACCGCTACCGGAAGCAGTCCCTGCGGAGGCCACCCCGAGTGGACCGGCATGGTCTGCCAGACCGCCCCCGCCGGAGCCATCACCGGTGGTGGAACCAACCCGAGCCAGCGGGTCACCACGACGACCACGTACAACCTGTACGGCTTGCCGAGTACGGTGGCCCAGACCGCGAACGGAGTCACCCGCACCACCACAACCACCTACGACGCGGCAGGTCGCGTGAGCACGGTCGCGGTCTCCGGCGGTGTCGGCCAGGCTGTGCAGACGACGACCACGACATACAACTCGAGCAACGGGCAACAGGCCCAGGTCTCCAC
Organism: Streptomyces sp. ME02-8801-2C; assembly: GCF_033793965.1. NCBI lineage: Bacteria > Bacillati > Actinomycetota > Actinomycetes > Kitasatosporales > Streptomycetaceae > Streptomyces > Streptomyces sp. ME02-8801-2C. Next base: position 261,361 of record NZ_JARAXP010000008.1, read on the forward strand.
CCCTGACGGTGCCGCGACCACCTGGAGTTACGACCAACTCGGCCGTGGGATGTCGTCGACCGACGCGGACGGGAACACCGCCACCGTTCAGTACGACGCCCTGGACCGACCCACGCAGACCAGCGACACGGCGCCGTCGACCACCACCTACACCTACGACACCAGTAAGGACCCGCGCGGTGTGCCGACGACGCAGACCGACTCCAATGCCGGTGCCTTCAGCGCCACCTATGACGCCGACGGCAACGTGAGTACGGAGTCTCTGCCGGGATCGATCACGCTGAAGATCACCACGGACGAGACCGGACAGGTCACCTCCCGGGTCTACACCGACGCGAACGGGAACGTGCTGCTTTCCGACCAGGCGGGATACTCCGGGACCGGACTGGAGATCAGCCGGGCCCAGTCCACCGTCGGAGGTCTCGGCGTCAACGACATGTACGCCTACGACGCCGCGAGTCGTCTCGCGGACGTCAGCCAGACCGTCCTCACCACCAGCGCCACCACTGGCGCCACCAGTACCTGCACCACACGGCACTACGCGTTCGACAAGGACTTCAACCGCACGGGTCTGACCACGGCCGTCGGCGCTGCCAACGCGGCCTGCCCCACCAGCGGCGGCACCACGGTCAGTCACAGTTACGACAGCGCCGACCGTCTGGTCGACAGCGGCTACACCTACGACGCCCTTGGCCGCACGACCGCTGAGCCCAGTGGGACGACGACCGCGTACTACGCCAACGACCTGGCCTATCAGCAGACCTCCGGCACCAGCCGCGTCACCTGGCAGTTGGACCCTCTGGGCCGGAGCCGGTCCTCCACGTCGGCAACCAACACGTCCGGAAGCTGGGTCCAGACCGCAGTCCGTACCAATCACTACGACGGCACCTCGGACTCGCCTTCCTGGACCAGCGAAAGCCCGAGCGCGTACACGCGCAACGTCAGCGACATCACAGGAGACCTCAGCGCCATCTACTCTTCGGCGAACGGCGACGTCCTGCTGCAGCTCACCAACCTGCACGGTGACGTCAACATCGAGCTTCCCATCAACGACAGCGCCACTCCGGTCCTTGTGATGGCGGCCGACGAGTACGGCACACCGCTCGCCGGCACAAGCACGTCGCGCTATGGCTGGCTGGGCGGCAAGCAGCGCTCCAGCGAGACTCCCTCCGGGGACCTGCTCATGGGCGCTCGCCTGTACAACCCGTCACTCGGCCGTTTCCTCCAGACCGACCCGGTCTTCCAGGGATCCGCCACCGCCTACGACTACGTCAATCAGAATCCCGTCACGGCCTTCGACCTGGACGGCACCAGGACCGGGTCGTACTGCCGGCACGGCACCATGTGGAAGTACTGTCGGCTCTACCTGAGCGAATACCGCACCCAGCAGCTCATCTCGGCGCTCAACTGGGGCGCGTCGGTGACCACGGGTCTCGCCATCGCCGTCGGGGCTGCGGGAGGAGAAGCCGCGGCGATAGTCATCGGCTTGATTTCCGCCTTCTTGTGGATGAGCGAGGGAACGGTTCAGTGGATCGACACCAACGGCCACAACCGCGGCATCTATCTGGAAGTCGACTTCTTCGCGCACTGGCAGTTCAGCGTCAGGCACTGGAAGTGGGTCCGTCACTGGGTCCCGTACTGGGGCTGGATGGCGCACCAGTAATTTGATCGGTACCCGGGGGTGGGAAAACCCTTCCCACCCCCGGCCTCGCGGCGTCACCGACAACAATCCCCGATTCTGATCGAGATGAGGATTCCCGATATGACCAGCCATGGACTCGACGCGAGCCGTATCTTCCTGTTCGCTGTCGCCGCGGCCGGCATTGTCATCAACGTGCTCGCCCTCGCGCGAGTCGGCCCCTGGAAGGATCGCCCGCAGCGAACGGCACTGCCCCTTCTGCTCCTGAGCACCGGAATCGGCATCGGGGCGCTATCCGGTTTTCCCTCGACCCATCGGATGCTCTGGAACTCGATACTGCTGCCGCCGAGCATGGTGCTTGTGCTCCTCAGCGTGTACTTCTTCCTGCGCGTAGCGGCACGTCGCTGAGCAGCCCGATGCGGATCAGGTTGGTGGCCCTGCGCTCAGTTCAGCCGGTTCAACCGCTGCCCCCGGCTCTCGGCAATCCGAAGGGCATCGCGGAGAGCCTCGGTCAACCGCTCGGCCAGGAAACGGAGTTCGCCGCGTGGGGTGTCCGGGAGCAGTTCGCGGGCGTGGGTGAGCAATTTCCTGCCCATACCGAGTTGAATGGACTCCGTCGCGTCGGCCAGACGGGAGACGGGGCCGCCCTGGTCGTCGGTGATGAGGTAGCACGGCTTGCCTCCGTGACCTGACCAGGGCAACAGGCGTGGCTGGCACAGCAGTTCAGGGGACTCTGCCGACGTCGGTTCCGGTTCCATCAGGCGGCCTCCAGCCCGCGGGCCCAGTAGGGGCCGGACATGTCCAGGCCCCGGGCGGCCATGGCCGACTCCCGCTGCCGCAAGCGTTGTTCATGGGCGGCGAGGTAGGGGCGTACGGACCTGGTGGCGGTGCCGTCGATAGGGGTGTCGGCGTCCAGGCTGTAGGGGCTGCGGCGGGCGGGAAGTGTGGGGCGGGCCAGGGGTGGTGCGGTGGGTGCGAGAAGGATGAGTGGGTGGGTGCTGGGGTGAGTGCCACGTGGGGTGAGTAGAAGACTCACCCAGGTGGCCGAGCGGCCGATAATCTTCGTCACTGAGCATCCCGCCAAGCCGACGGGGTAGGCGTCCGCCGAATGGCGAAGGGCCTCTTCGGACTCACCCAGGGGGCGACCTCGGTGCCTCGACCGGGTCGAGGTCGACGGCTGCGCGTGTGGTCTCAATGAACTCGACCAGGAACTCGCCGACTGCTGCTTTCGGCAGGAAGCGGACCCACGGGAAGGCCTCGGGGAGCGCCTGGGTGAGCATCTTTGTCGCCCGGGGGTCGGTCTTCGTCATGGCGACGAAGACCCGTGTGGTGGCGTCAAGGACTCGCACAGGTTCGTCCGCGCGGGCCGCAGTGGTGAGGTACAGGTCCTCGTCGTCGCGCCGGCGCAGGCGGATGCCCTGGTGGGCGTCGGGCCGCATGCGGGCGACGGTGTCCTTGCGCGGCCGAGTCGGACCGGGGTGTGAGGCAGTGCCTCGCGCCGGCCCCGGCTGAATCCGCCGAGCGCCCGCCTGGGCGCCGGAGCGCAAGCCCGGGCGGGTCAGGTGCGCGACGGTTCGCGTGTGCGTTCTGGTCCATTACTCTGGACGAGAGAGTCCATCGCGTTGTACGAAGATCGCGCGGAAATCCTGGGAAGGCCCTGTGAAGATGCCCAGTGCTGAGCGTCTGCCCTCGTGGGCCGTCGTGGCCGGACCAGTTGTGCCGGCCGGGGCCGGTGACGCCGCGCTGCCCTCCGTCAATCTGCCCGCTGTGGTCGTTCCCGCCTCCGGGGGCTCTCGGGGGCGGCATCGAGGGGCGCGCAAGGGGTGGGGGACCCTCGGGGCCGTGGGGCTCGTGCTGTCGGGCGGGATATCCGTGCAGTTCGGCGGGGCCCTTGCCGTGACCTTGTTGCCGAGGGCCGGGGCCTTCGGGATCGTGACGCTCCGGCTGGTGGCCGCCGCCGTCATCATGCTGGTGGTGTGCCGGCCCAAGGTGCGCGGGTACTCCCGGGGCGACTGGGGAGTGGTCCTCCTCTTCGGGGTGACCATGGCCGCCATGAACGGGCTGTTCTACCAGGCCATCGGCCGTATCCCGCTCGGCCCCGCCGTCACCCTCGAGGTGCTCGGGCCGCTCGTACTGTCCGTCGTCGCCTCCCGCCGCGCCCTCAATCTCGCCTGGGCCGGCCTCGCCCTCGCCGGGGTCTTCCTGCTCGGCGGGGGCGGCTTCGACAGCCTTGATCCCGTAGGGGTCGCCTTCGCCCTCGGCGCCGGTGCCATGTGGGCCCTGTACATCGTCCTGAGTTCCCGTACGGGACGCCGGTTCCCGCAGGCCGACGGGCTGGCCCTCGCCATGGCGGTCGCCGCGGTGGTGTTCCTGCCGTTGGGCGTCTTCGAGTCCGGTGAGAAGCTGCTCGACCCGACCACCGTGGCCCTGGGTGCGGCGGTGGGCGTACTGTCCTCCGTCCTGCCGTACACGCTGGAACTTCTCGCCCTGCGACGCCTGCCCGCCTCCACGTTCGCGGTCCTGATGAGCCTGGAGCCCGCGGTCGCCGCGACCGCCGGCTTCCTGATCCTCGACCAGGCTCTCTCCGTCCCCGAGTCCCTCGCGATCGCCCTGGTCATCGTGGCGAGCATGGGGGCGGTACGGACCCAGGTGAGCGGGAAGAAGGTTCCGGCCGCAGGTGTCGACGAGGCGCCTGAGCTGACTCAAGTGCCCCGGAAGCCACTGGAGTTGGAGGCCTGAGCGCGCCTCGCGCCGGCGTCGACCTGTTCGCTCTCGGTAGTCGTGATCGGGAATCGGCCACCTGTGAACGGGAATGACCGCCTGTCGCCGTAAAGGCGACAAACCGCCGGTGCGTGCCACCCCCGGGCCTTTACTTGTACGTACATGCCGCGCTGCGCATCGCAGCCGCCCGAGGAGGACTCCTGTGTCATCGCCCTGCGATCCCCAGTACGCTCCCGTCGGCGATGTGGGTGCAGCACTCATGGTGATCGACTCCCAGCTCAAGAGCGTTCACGACGGCAAGGCCGGCGTCGATCCCGAACACCGCAAGCTGATCGACCAGTTCGCCGCGTCGCTGGGCCCCAAGGGGGCCAACGACCTGCTGGACGGTGCCTGCACGCTGATCTACATGTTCATGACGTGGCTGCGGAAGGCCCACGAGGACCACGAGAAGGACGTCATCGAGTACGTGGTCCCCACCCTCGTCGCCACGATGCGCATGATGCCCAAGAGCGTCAGTCCCGAGGTGATCCCGACGATGGCGGGCATGGTCATCGCGGCGGGCACCGGTCTGAGCCCCAACCTGTGGCGCAAGCAGTACGGAGACTGGACCGAGGAGGAGATGACTCCCCTGGAGGCCACGGCGTTCCTGCTCGCGGAACACATCAACCGCATCACCGAGGACCCCGACTTCGCCACCCGTATGATCGCCGACGCACTGTCCAGGTCGGTCGACGAGGGATGAGGCATCGTGACGGAGGGCACCTCGGATGACCGTCGGGGGCGTGAACTCGTGCTCCACGAGGGCCTGACCCGCGCACACATCGCCCGCGTCCACCGCGAGGCCCTGCGGGTGCTGCGCTCCGGCATCGACGCGGCCCACGTGGACGCGTACAGCGACGACGCCTGGCCGCCGGAGACGCTGCCGTCCTACGAGCGCCTGCTGACCCTGGGGAAGGAGGCGCCGGCGGGCGGCAGACGCTCACGCCGCGACGACCCCGGGATGGCCATCGACATCGACGTCAGCGACGACGAACAGTTCGGCGTGCTGCTGGACCTGGCCCCGCACACGATCCACGCCGAGGCACGGCAAGGAGGGCGACCCGTCTTCAGCGCCAACGACTCGGGCACCTCGCTGTGGCTGGCGGTCACCCGGCAGCAGGAGGACGAACTGCGCTACCGACTGGTGGAGTTGGGGATCCCGGCGGCCGTACTCGCCGAGACTCCCCGGCGCCGCCGCCGCAAGTAGCCGCCGGCCGCGAAGGGTTCGACGGTCGAGGGGACCCGGACGGCCGAGCCGCGCTCAACGGCTCGGTCAGGCGGCCGGCTTCTCCCACACCGACACATGCTTTGTGCTCTCGCCAGTGAACGGCTCCCGCCCCCACCCCGCCCACCGCTCGCGCAGCCGCATCCCCGCCAGCCGGGCCATCAGATCGAGCTCGGACGGCCATACGTACCGGAACGGAATGGACCGGTACGACCCGCGCCCGTCCACCACCTCGACGTAGTTCGAGCTGGTCGCCTGGGTGGCCGTGTCGTACACGTCGAAGGCCCAGCGCGTCGGGCTCGTGTGGTACGGCACGACGCTCTGGCCGGGTGGCAGCCTGCGCAGCTCGGGAATCCCGACCTCGATCACGAAGGTCCCGCCGGGTGCCAGGTGCGCCGCTACATTGCGAAAGCAATCGACCTGGGCGTCCTGTGAGGTCAGGTTCATGATCGTATTGAAGACGAGGTAGGCGACGGAGAAGTCCCCGTCGGTCGTCTCGGCCCGCGTCGACGAGAAGTCCCCGATCGTCACCCCGATCGCGTCCCCGCCCTCCTTGGCGCGCATCCGGGCCACCATCGCCCGGGACATGTCGATCCCGTGCACCTCGACCCCGCGCCGCGCCAACGGCAACGCGATACGTCCCGTCCCGACGCCGAGTTCGAGGGCCCGCCCCTCGCCCGCCAGTCCGGCCAGGAAATCGGCCGCCGGTTCGATGGCGGCCGGCGTGAACATCTCGGAGGAGGGGTCGTCGTACTCTGCGGCCACGGGTTCCCCGAAGTAGCCGTCGTCGTCACCCGCCCGGTGGCGGTCGTCTGTGGCTCGGGCCTGGTCCGTTTCGGCGTTTGAGGCAGTCACCGCAGGACCGTACTGCGGATTGCGATCGCGACGCATCCGAATTTCTACCGTTGGCAGCCCCCGGCTTCGCGCCAGCCGGCGTCGCGCCCGCGGGACGCATCATCGGAGCCCTCTTCAGCCGCTATGCCTGGCGGTCACCGGTGGGTGATCCTTCGGGTGGCAGCGAGCCACTTTTGCCCGGAGGAGCATCCGTGTCCGACGACAAGGCCCAACTCGACGAGCTGATGAGTACCTTCCTCGGTGCGTTCACCAACACCGGCGGCAGTCGGCCGAAGGTCGAGGTTGTCCGAGAGGTGTTCATTCCGCAGGGGATGATCATCAAGAACGTCGGAGGTGACCTTGTGATCTACGACCTCGACGCGTTCGTCGAGCCCCGGGAGGCAATCCTCACCGACGGGACGCTGACGGAGTTCTCCGAGTGGGAGGTCGCTGAGCGGACCGAGATCTTCGGATCGATCGCGCACCGGTTCAGTGAATACCGCAAGTCGGGCTTTCTCGATGGCGAATGGTTCGAGGGCGCCGGCCGCAAGACCACCCAGTTCGTCCTGACGCCTGTCGGCTGGAAGATGAGCTCGATGGCCTGGGACGACGAGTAGGACGCCGACACCGTGGGCTCTCCAGGTCAGCGCGACGCATGGCGCATCACTCCGTAGCCGATGCGGTTGCGTCAATTTAATGCAAGCATGATTGCTTGTTTCTGGTGTCGCTGCCATCCTCGACAACGGACCGCATCACGCTCCATCGGCACCCAGCCCTACCCGAAGGGAACCGCCTGTGTCCGACCCCTCGGCCGCCACGTGGGCCGTCATCGACGATTTGCGTCAGGAAGGCGCTCAACTCGAAGACCTGGTAGCCGAGTTGAGCACCGAGCAGTGGGCCCTCGACACCCCCGCCCCCACCTGGACCGTCGCCCACCAGATCGCGCACCTCGCCTGGACCGACCACTCCTCCGTGCTGGCCGTGACCGACCGGGCCGCCTTCGACCGTGAGGTGGAGAACGCGCTGGCCGCGCCAGGGGACTTCGTGGACAACGGCGCCGAGGAGTGGGCGGGGAAGCAGCCCGCGCGGTTGCTCGCGGACTGGCGGGCCGGGCGCGAGGCCCTGGCGGACGCTCTGCGCGCGGCACCCGCCGGGGCACGTTTCCCCTGGTACGGCCCGCCGATGTCCGCCGCCTCCATGGCGACCGCCCGGCTGATGGAGACCTGGGCCCACGGTCTGGACGTGGCCGACGCGCTGGGCGTGCCCCGGATCGCTCCCACCGCCCGCCTCCGGCACATCGCCCGACTCGGTGTCCGCACCCGCGACTTCGCGTTCGGCGTGCACGGGATGAACCCGCCGTTCGACGAGTTCCGCGTGGAACTCGTCGGACCTGCGGGGGAGTTGTGGACGTACGGTCCGGATGACCCGAAGCACGCGGTCGGCCGCGTCACCGGCCCCGCCCTCGACTTCTGCCTCCTCGTCACCCAGCGCGCCCACCGCACCGACCTCGCCCTGCGCGCCGAGGGCGCCGACGCCGACCAGTGGCTCGACATCGCCCAGGCCTTCGCGGGACCGCCCGGGAACGGACGGGCACCCGGCGGGACCGCGCCATGACGTCCGCGACGCAAGGCCGGCCGGCCCCCCTCCGCGTCGGCAACGCCTCAGGCTTCTACGGCGACCGTTTCGACGCCATGCGCGAGATGCTCACCGGCGGCGAACTCGACGTCCTCACCGGCGACTACCTCGCCGAGCTGACCATGCTCATCCTCGGCCGCGACCGCCTCAAGGACCCGAAGGACCCGTCGGCCGGATACGCCCGTACCTTCCTGCGGCAGTTGGAGGAGTGCCTCGGGCTCGCCCATGAGCGCGGGGTGCGGATCGTCGTCAACGCCGGCGGCCTCAACCCGGCGGGCCTCGCGGCCAACGTCAGAAAACTCGCCGAGCGGCTCGGGATCCCGGTCAGGGTCGCCCACGTCGAGGGCGACGACCTCACCGCCGACCACCCCAACATCCTTGCCGCGCACGCCTACTTGGGCGCCTTCGGTATAGCCGCGTGTCTGCGCGAGGGCGCGGAGGTCGTCGTCACCGGCCGGGTCACCGACGCCGCCCTCGTCGCCGGGCCGGCCGCCGCCCACTTCGGCTGGGGGCCGGGGGACCACGACCGGCTCGCCGGAGCTGTCGTCGCCGGGCATGTGCTGGAGTGCGGTACGCAGGCCACCGGCGGCAACTACGCCTTCTTCGCCGAGCACGTCCGCGAGGACCCCCGCGCTCTCCGCCACCCGGGCTTCCCCCTCGCCGAGATCCACCCCGACGGCACGAGCGTCATCACCAAGCACCCCGGCACCGGCGGCATCGTCGACCTCGGCACGATCACCGCCCAACTCCTGTACGAGACACAGGGCGCCCGGTACGCGGGCCCCGACGTCACCGCCCGCCTCGACACCGTCCGCCTCACCCAGGAGGGCCCCGACCGGGTACGTATCCACGGCGTACGCGGGGAAGCGCCGCCGCCCACCCTCAAGGTGGGCCTCAACCGGCTCGGCGGTTTCCGCAACGAGGTCACCTTCGTCCTCACCGGGCTCGACATCGAGGCGAAGGCCGCGCTGGTGCGGGACCAGCTGGAGTCCGCCCTCGACTCCGCCAAGTCCCGCCCAGTCGACGTCAGTTGGACCCTCGCCCGCACCGACCGTCCCGACGCGCCCACCGAGGAGACCGCCAGCGCGCTCCTCCGGCTCGTCGTGCGCGATCCCGACCAGAACACCGTGGGCCGCGCCCTCAGCGGCGCCGCCGTCGAACTCGCCCTCGCCAGCTACCCCGGGTTCCATGTCCTGGCGCCGCCCGGAAAGGGCGCCCCCTACGGGGTCTTCGAGGCGGAGTACGTCCCCCAGGACACCGTGTCCCACGTGGCCGTCCTCGACGACGGACGCCGGATCCCCGTACCCCCACCGCACGACACCCGCGTACTGGAGGACCTGCCGGAGCCACCCCTGCCCGAACCGCCGCCGCTGCCACCCGGCCCGACCCGCCGCGCCCCCCTCGGTCTCCTCGCCGGGGCCCGCAGCGGGGACAAGGGCGGCAACGCCAATGTCGGTGTCTGGGTGCGCACGGACGAGGCCTGGCGCTGGCTCGCCCACACCCTCACCACCGCCCTCTTCCGCGAACTGCTCCCGGAGACAGCCGAGTTGAACGTCGTACGCCACACCCTTCCGCATCTCCGCGCCCTCAACTTCACCGTCGACGGCATCCTCGGCGAGGGTGTCGCCGCGCAGCACCGCTTCGATCCACAGGCCAAGGCGCTCGGCGAATGGCTGCGCTCCCGGCACCTCGACATACCGGAGGCACTGCTGTGACGGTCCTGACCTCCGCGCTCGACCCCGCCGACGCGGACCACCTGTCGAACCGCGAGTCCATGCTCGGCAAACTCGCCGCCCTCGACGCCGAGCATGCCAAGGCCCTCGCGGGCGGCGGGGAGAAGTACATCGCCCGCCACCATGCCCGCGGCAAGCTCCTCGCCCGTGAGCGCGTCGAGCTGCTCCTCGACCCCGACACGCCCTTCCTGGAGCTGTCGCCGCTCGCGGCCTGGGGGAGCGAGTACGCGGTCGGGGGCTCCCTCGTCACCGGGATCGGGGTCGTCGAGGGCGTGGAGTGCCTGATCACCGCCAACGACCCGACCGTGCGCGGCGGCGCCAGCAATCCCTGGAGCCTCAAGAAGGCCCTGCGCGCCAACGACATCGCGCTCGCCAACCGGCTGCCCCTGATCAGCCTCGTCGAGTCCGGCGGCGCGGATCTGCCGTCGCAGAAGGAGATCTTCATCCCCGGGGGAGTGGTCTTCCGCGACCTCACGCGGCTCTCCGCCGCCGGGATCCCGACGGTGGCGGTGGTGTTCGGGAACTCCACGGCCGGTGGGGCGTACATCCCCGGTATGTCCGATCACGTGATCATGGTCAAGGAGCGCGCCAAGGTGTTCCTCGGCGGGCCGCCCCTCGTGAAGATGGCCACCGGCGAGGAGAGCGACGACGAGTCGCTGGGCGGCGCCGAGATGCACGCGCGCGTGTCGGGCCTCGCCGACTACTTCGCCCTCGACGAGCACGACGCCCTCCGCCAGGCCCGCCGGGTCGTCGCCCGCCTCAACCACCGCAAGGCGTACGCCGATCCGGCCCCCACCTTGGTCCAGCCGCCCAAGTACGACCCGGAGGAACTCCTCGGCATCGTCCCCGGCGACCTGCGCACCCCCTTCGACCCCCGCGAGGTCGTCGCCCGCATCGTCGACGCCTCCGACTTCGACGAGTTCAAGCCCCTCTACGGGACCAGCCTCGTCACCGGCTGGGCCGCGCTGCACGGCTATCCGGTCGGCATCCTCGCCAACGCCCAGGGCGTCCTGTTCAGCGAGGAGTCGCAGAAGGCCGCCCAGTTCATCCAGCTCGCCAACCAGCGTGACATCCCGCTCCTCTTCCTCCACAACACCACCGGCTACATGGTCGGCAAGGAGTACGAGCAGGGCGGCATCATCAAGCACGGCGCGATGATGATCAACGCGGTCTCCAACTCCCGCGTCCCGCACCTCTCCGTCCTCATGGGAGCCTCGTACGGCGCCGGGCACTACGGCATGTGCGGGCGCGCCTACGACCCCCGCTTCCTCTTCGCCTGGCCCAGCGCCAAGTCGGCGGTGATGGGCCCGCAGCAGCTCGCGGGCGTGCTCTCGATCGTGGCCCGGCAGTCCGCCACGGCGAAGGGGCAGCCGTACGACGAGGACGCGGACGCCGCCCTGCGCGCGATGGTCGAGCAGCAGATCGAATCCGAATCGCTCCCCATGTTCCTCTCCGGGCGGCTGTACGACGACGGCGTCATCGACCCGCGCGACACCCGGACCGTCCTCGGCCTGTGCCTCTCCGCGATTCACACCGCCCCCTACGAGGGCGCCCGCGGCGGCTTCGGCGTCTTCCGAATGTGAGGTGCCTCCCTTGACCGCGCCATTGATCCAGACGATCACCTCCGTGCTCGTCGCCAACCGGGGCGAGATCGCCTGCCGGATCTTCCGCACCTGCCGTGAGCTGGGCATCCGGACAGTCGCCGTCCACTCGGACGCCGACGGGAACGCCCTCCACGCGCGCGTGGCCGACGCGGCGGTACGGCTGCCGGGGACCGCCTCCGCGGACACGTATCTGCGCGGCGATCTGATCGTGCGGGCCGCGCTGGCGGCAGGCGCCGACGCCGTGCACCCCGGGTACGGCTTCCTGTCCGAGAACGCCGACTTCGCCCGTGCCGTCATCGACGCGGGGCTCGTGTGGATCGGCCCCCCTCCGGCGGCGATCGAGGCGATGGCGTCCAAGACGCGCGCCAAGCAGCTGATGGGGCTCAAGCCGCTGACCGGCGTCACCGAGGCCGACCTGCCGGTACTGGTCAAGGCGGCGGCGGGCGGTGGCGGGCGGGGTATGCGCGTCGTACGCCGACTCGCCGACCTGGACGGCGAGTTGGAGGCGGCCCGCGCCGAGGCCCACAGCGCCTTCGGCGACGGTGAGGTGTTCGTCGAGCCGTACGTCGAGGGCGGCCGGCACATCGAGGTGCAGATCCTTGCCGACACGCACGGCACGGTGTGGCCGCTCGGCACCCGCGACTGCTCCCTCCAGCGCCGCCACCAGAAGGTCATCGAGGAGTCCCCGGCCCCCGGAATCCCCGAGGCGCTCACCGCGGAACTGCACGAACTGGCGGTACGGGCGGCCCGTGCCGTCGACTACACGGGCGCCGGCACGGTCGAGTTCCTCGTCGGGGAGGACGGCCGGGCCCACTTCCTGGAGATGAACACCCGCCTCCAGGTCGAACACCCGGTCACGGAGGCGGTCTTCGGCATCGACCTCGTGGCCCTACAGATACGCGTCGCCGAGGGCGGTTCTCTCCGGGGTCCCGAAAACGGCTCCCCACGCGCGCGTGGCCACGCGATAGAGGCCCGCCTGTACGCCGAGGACCCGGCGCGGGACTGGACCCCGCAGACCGGCACCCTGCACCGCCTGGAGGTTCCGGGGCTGCCGTCGGACATCCGCCTGGACACCGGGTACGCCGACGGCGACACGATCCCCGTCCACTACGACCCGATGCTCGCCAAGGTCGTCGTACACGCCCCCACGCGCGCGGAGGCGATCCGCAAACTGGCGGGCGCCCTGGAACGCGCGACGATCCACGGCCCGACCACCAACCGCGACCTCCTGGTCCGCTCACTGCGCCACCAGGAGTTCACGACGGCCCGTATGACCACGGGCTTCTACGACCGCCATCTCCCCGAACTCACCACCCCGGCCCCCGACCCCCATGCCCCCCTGGCCGCCGCCCTCGCCGACGCCCATGGCCGTTCCCGCTTCGGCGGTTGGCGCAACCTGCCCGCACAACCGCAGGTCAAGCGGTACGCGACAGCGGACGGCGAGGAACACGAGGCGACCTACCGCCACACCCGCGAGGGCCTGACGGCGGACGGGGTCCAGGTCGTGCACGCCGACGCGCGTCTCGTCGTACTCGAAGTGGCCGGCGTACGAAGGAAGTTCGAGGTGACGCGCTACGGCGACCGGATCCACGTCAACAACACGACCCTCACCGCCCTGCCCCGCTTCCCGGACCCGAGCACCCAACACGCTCCGGGCTCGTTGCTGGCCCCCATGCCCGGCACGGTGGTGAGACTGGCGGAGGGCCTGACCACAGGATCCCCCGTACGGGCCGGAGAGCCCCTCCTGTGGCTGGAGGCGATGAAGATGGAACACAAGATCACGGCCCCCGCGACAGGAACGCTCACAGCCCTGCACGCCACACCTGGACAACAGGTAGAGGTCGGCATGTTGCTGGCGGTAGTGGATCAGACCTAGGGGCGCGGGGAACTGCGCGACCAGCCACAACGGGCCCGCACTCACCACACAACGGAACCCCCCTCCCCTTAGGAGCCCCGAAATGCCCCCCGTGATCGAATCCGAGGAACACAAAGCCCTCCGCACCGCAGTAGCCGCCCTCGGCACCCGCTACGGCCGCGAATACATGACGAAGGTCACTGCGGAAAACCGCCACACAGACGAACTCTGGGCAGACGCCGCCAAACTCGGCTACCTGGGCGCCAACATCCCCGAAACCTACGGCGGCGGCGGAGGCGGCATAGCCGAACTCAGCATCGTCCTCGAAGAGCTCGGCGCCGCAGGCTGCCCCCTCCTCATGCTCATCGTCTCCCCGGCGATCTGCGGAACCGTCATCGCCCGCTTCGGCACGGACGCCCAGAAACAGGAGTGGCTCCCCGGAATCGCCGACGGCACCCGCACCATGGCCTTCGGCATCACCGAACCCGACGCCGGCTCCAACAGCCACCGCATCACCACAACGGCACGTAAAGACGGCCCCGACTGGTTGCTCACCGGCCGCAAGGTCTTCATCTCGGGCGTCGACATCGCGGACGCGGTCCTCATCGTCGGCCGTACGGAGGACTCGCGTACCGGCAAGCTCAAGCCCTGCCTGTTCATCGTCCCCCGCGACGCCGAAGGCTTCTCGCGGCGCCGGATCGACATGGACATCGAGTCCCCGGAGAAGCAGTTCGAGCTGACCCTCGACGACGTACGGCTGCCCGCCGAGGCGCTCGTCGGCGACGAGGACGCCGGCCTGCTCCAGCTCTTCGCCGGGCTCAATCCGGAACGCATCATGACGGCCGCGTTCGCCATCGGCATCGGGCGGTACGCGCTCGCCACGGCCGTCCGGTACGCGAAGGAGCGCACCGTCTGGAAGGCGCCCATCGGCGCCCACCAGGCCGTCGCGCATCCCCTCGCCCAGGCGCACATCGACCTCGAACTCGCCCGCCTGATGACGCAGAAGGCAGCCGCCCTCTACGACGCCGGTGACGACATCGGCGCGGGCGAGGCGGCCAACATGGCCAAGTACGCGGCGGGGGAGGCCTGTGTGAAGGCGGTCGACCAGGCCGTGCACACCCTCGGCGGCAACGGCCTCACGCGGGAGTTCGGCCTCGCCTCCCTGATAACCGTCGCCAGGGTGGCTCGTATCGCCCCGGTGAGCCGGGAGATGATTCTCAACTACGTCTCCCATCAGACCCTGGGCCTGCCCAAGTCGTACTGAACGGCACAGCCCGACCGCACAGCCCGACCGGCACGGTTTTGCGCGAGGAGAAACCATGTTCCGCAGCGAGTACGCAGACGTCGAACCCGTCGAACTCCCCATCCACGAAGCCGTGTTGGGCAATGCCGCCGAGTTCGGCGACCAGCCCGCCCTTGTCGACGGCGTCGACGGCACCACCCTCACCTACGCCCAACTGGACACCTTCCACCGGCGGATAGCCGCCGGACTCGCCGAGGCGGGCGTGCGCAAGGGTGATGTCCTCGCCCTGCACAGCCCGAACACGATCGCCTTCCCGACCGCCTTCTACGCGGCCACGCGCGCGGGTGCCTCCGTCACGACCGTGCATCCGCTCGCCACCGCCGAGGAGTTCGCCAAGCAGCTGCGCGACTCCGCCGCCCGTTGGATCGTCACCGTCTCACCGCTTCTGGAGACGGCCCGCGCGGCGGCCGAACTCGCGGGCGGGGTAAGCGAGATCCTCGTCTGCGACAGTGCGCCCGGGCACCGCTCGCTCGTCGACATGATCGGCTCGACCGCGCCCGAACCGGAGATCGACATCGACCCGGCCGAGGACGTGGCGGTACTCCCGTACTCCTCCGGGACGACCGGGATCCCCAAGGGCGTCATGCTCACGCACCGCTCCATCGCCACCAACCTCGCCCAGCTCGCGCCCGTCCTGCGCATGGGCCCCGGCGACCGCATCCTGGCGGTACTGCCGTTTTTTCACATCTACGGTTTGACCGCTCTCATGAACCTGTCCCTGGGCCATGGCGCCACCGTGGTCGTCCTGCCCCGCTTCGACCTCGACACGTTCCTCGCCGCCATCGAGAAGCACCAGATCACCGGTCTGTTCGTGGCCCCGCCGATCGTCCTGGCCCTCGCCAAGCACCCCGCCGTCGAGCAGTACGACCTGTCGTCCCTCCAGTACGTCCTCAGCTCCGCCGCGCCGCTGGACGCGACCCTCGCCGCCGCCTGTTCCGCCCGCCTCGGCCTGCCGCCGGTCGCTCAGGCGTACGGCATGACGGAACTGTCGCCGGGCACGCACGCCGTCCCCCTGGACGACATGAGCACCGCCCCGCCCGGCACGGTCGGCAGGCTGCTGCCGAGCACCGAGATGCGCGTCCTGTCCCTCGACGACCCCGACCAGGACGCCGCCGTCGGCGAGGCCGGCGAGATCGTCATCCGTGGCCCCCAGGTGATGAAGGGCTACCTGGGGAACCCCGAGGCGACGACCGCGATGATCGACGCGGACGGCTGGCTGCACACCGGCGACGTCGGCCATGTCGACGCCGACGGCTGGCTGTTCGTCGTGGACCGCGTCAAGGAACTCATCAAGTACAAGGGCTTCCAGGTGGCCCCCGCCGAACTCGAGGCCCTCCTCCTGACCCACCCCCGGATCGCCGACGCCGCCGTCATCGGCGTCTACAACGAGGACAACAACGAGGTCCCGCACGCCTTCGTCGTCCGCCAGCCGTCGGCGTCCGGCCATCCCGACGGCTCCGACCTCTCCGAAGGAGAGGTCATGATGTACGTGGCCGAGCGCGTCGCTCCCTACAAGCGCGTCCGGCACGTCACCTTCGTCGACGACGTACCGAGGGCGGCCTCGGGCAAGATCCTGCGACGCAGGTTGAGGGAGAACGCAGGTTGAGGCAGAACGCCAGTCGGGAGATGCCGTGACACGGACAGTGACCGCCACGCGCGCGCGTGGCATCGCCACGCTGACCCTGGACGCGCCCGCGACCCGCAACGCCCTGTCCGCGCGCCTCGTGCGGGACCTGGCCGACGCGCTCACGGACTGCGGCAAGGACCCGGACGTACGCGCGGTCGTCCTCACCCACACCGGGAACACGTTCTGCGCGGGCGCGGACCTGAAGCAGCCGCCCGACCCGGCGGCCCTCGTCGCCCTGCTCCGGCAGCTCCTCGAGCTGCCGAAGCCGGTCGTCGCCCGGGTCACCGGGCATGTACGGGCGGGCGGCCTCGGCCTCCTGGGCGCGTGCGACCTGGCGATCGGCGGCCCGGAGACGTCGTTCGCCTTCACGGAGGTACGGATCGGAGTGGCGCCCGCGGTCATCTCCATGCCGCTGCTGCCCCGCCTCGACCCGCGTGCCGCCGCCCGCCACTACCTCACCGGCGACCGTTTCGACGCCGTGGAGGCCGTCCGTACCGGCCTGCTCACCGAGGCGGCCGACGACGTCGACGCGGCCCTGGAGCCGGTCCTCGACGGGCTGCGCAGGGCGGCGCCGGGCGCCCTGGCGGAGACGAAACGGCTGCTCACGGCCAAGGTGCTGGAGGTCTTCGACCGGGACACCACCGAGCTGACGGCCCTGTCGGCACGACTGTTCGCCTCCACCGAGGCCCGCGAGGGCATGACGGCCTTCCTCGAACGACGGGACCCGGCATGGAAGTTGTGACACACGAGCCCATGGGCGAACCCGAGCGACGCGAACCCGAGGGGCGGGAGACCAAGCGGCGCGAGCCCAAGCAGGACCGCAGCCGTGCCACCCGCCGGCGTCTGCTGGAGGCCGCCGTGGCCTGTCTCGCCGAGCACGGCTGGGCGGGCTCCACGGTCTCCGTCGTCGCCGAACGCGCCGGTGTCTCCCGGGGCGCCGCCCAGCATCACTTCCGTACCCGCGAGGACCTGTTCACGGCCGCCGTCGAGTACGTCGCCGAGGAACGCTCGACCGCCCTGCGCGCCCTCTTCCCCGAGGGCGCCGGCGACCGCCGCGCGGTGGTCGCCGCCCTGGTCGACCTCTACACGGGCCCCCTCTTCCGCGCCGCCCTCCACCTCTGGGTGGCCGCCTCCAACGAGGAGCAACTCCGCCCGCGTGTAACCGAGCTGGAGGCCCACGTGGGCCGCGAGACGCACCGGATCGCCGTAGAGCTGCTGGGCGCGGACGAGTCGCGTCCGGGCGTACGGGAGACGGTCCAGGGCCTGCTGGACATGTCCCGGGGCCTGGGCCTGGCGAACCTGCTCACCGACGACGCGGGCCGGAGGGACCGGGTGGTGGCACAGTGGGCGGCCCTGCTGGACAAGTCCCTGGACTGACCCCCTCGCCCCCGTGCCCCCTGTTCAGGGGCTGAGCCGCTCCACGCGCCAGCTCCCGTCCGCCTCCGCCACGTACCGCAGCCGGTCGTGCAGCCGGTTCTCGCGCCCCTGCCAGAACTCGACCGTCTCCGGGGCCACCCGGAACCCGCCCCAGTTCGGCGGCACGGGCACCTGCTCGCCCTCCGGATAGCGGGCGGCCAACTCGGCGTAGGAGGCGTCGAGTTCGTCCCGGGAGAGGATCACCGAGGACTGCTCGCTGGCCCACGCGCCGAGCTGGGAGCCGTGCGGCCGGGTACGGAAGTAGGCGGCCGTCTCGTCGCGTCCCGTACGGCGCGCGACCCCCGAGACGACGACCTGGCGGGCCAGCGGCAGCCAGGGGAACAGCAGCGAGACGTACGGATTGGCGGCCAGGTCGCTGCCCTTGCGGGAGCCGTAGTTGGTGAAGAAGACGAAGCCCTGCTCGTCGAACTGCTTCAGCAGCACGGTACGGGAGGAGGGCCGGCCGTCGGCGTCGGCGGTGGAGAGGACCATGGCGTTGGGTTCGATGAGCCCGGCGTCCGTGGCGGCCTGCCGGAACCAGCGCGCGAACTGCTCCATGGGGCCGTCGGCCAGCTCGCCCTCGGTCAGGCCGTCGGCGCGGTACTGCTTGCGCATGGCGGCGGGGTCGAGGGGGACGGCGGGGCGGCGGTCGGTCACCTGGTTCCTCCGAGGATTCCCCGGCTTTCAGGCCGGGGAGGAATCGGACTCCTGCGGAGCGGGGCAGGGAAAGCCGAATCGCCGTCAGGGCGATTCGGTGTCTGCCGCAGCGGTGTCGCGTTCGACCTCCAGGCGGTAGACGATCTCGGAGTTGAGGGACCTGCGGGCGGATCTGGCCTGAGCGGTGAGCCACTGATGGAGGTCCGAGGGAAGCCTGAGAGTGATCTTTGTTTCTTCATTCACGCCCCTAGCGTAGTGGTAGAGTGGTGGCATGTCGACTGTGCGAGAAGCCGAGGGAGCCGGGCCCGCCCGGTACACCTACCGGCTGCGCGTGTCGTCGACCGCCCGCACCGGCCTGGAGTCCGAGTGGGCGCGGTGCCGGTGGGTGTGGAACGAATGCGTGGCCATGTCCCGCAAGGTCCACGGCCTGAACAGGGACGCCGTCGACAAGGTGACGTGCGGTCCTGCACAACTCGACAAGATGCTGACCGAGGCCCGTGCCGCCACCAAATGGCTGTGTGAGGGCTCCTCGGTACCGCAGCAGCAGATCATCCGCGACTTCGGCAAGTCCCGCGCCAAAGCCCTGAAGGACATCAAGGCCGGGCTGCCGATGCGGCAGCGCGCCGGGATGCCGCGCATCAAACGCAAGCGCGATGCGCTGCCGTCGATGAACTACACGCGGCGTGGCTTCCGGCTGAAGAACGGCCGCCTCCATCTCGCGGGCGGCATCAGCCTGACCGTGGTCTGGTCCCGGGACCTGTCGGCCGATCCCACATCGGTCCGGGTGTACCGCGACAGCCTCGGCCACTGGTACGCCTCGTTCGTCGTCGAGACGGTCATCGAGGCGCTGCCGCAGACCGGCCGGTCGATCGGTATCGACTGGGGCGTCAACGAGACCGCCACCACCACCAGCGACGACCACGACCTGCCCCACCCGCAGCACGGGAAGACGGCCGCGCAGAAACTCACCCGGTACCAGAAGCAGATGGCGAGGCGGAAACCCGCGCGGGGCAAGGCCGCGTCGAAGGGCTACCGGACGGCGTCCCGCGCGGCGGCCAAGGTCCATAAGAAGGTCGCCCGGCAGCGCCAGGACACCGCCCGCAAGTGGGCCAAGACGCTCGTGCGTGACTTCGACCAGCTCGCCGTCGAGGACTTCAAACCGAAGTTCCTCGCGAAGTCGACGATGGCCCGCAAGGCCGCCGACGCCGCGATCGGCGCGACCAGGACCGCGTTGACCGAGATGGCCCGCAAGCATGGCCGGATCGTGCACCTCGTGCACCCGGCCCACACCACCATGGACTGCGCACAGTGCGATGCGAGAACCAAGCACGCACTCCCCCTCTCAGAACGAACATATGCCTGCACCGCGTGCGGAGCCGTGTCCCCCAGGGACAAGAACTCCGCCCGCGTGATGCTCGTCCGGGCTGGTCTCAACCCGGCTGGCGCTGATTGCGGAAGACCTGACGGACCGCCGGTCCGCCAGGCTGCATGAGCCAGGAATCCCCCTGCTTCAGCTGGGGGAGGATGTCAAACCGTCATCTTGCCGTATCGATCGGCGACGTCACTGAGTGGCACTGAGTGCCGCATGGGCTCCCCAAAGGTGGCACTCGGGGATATCGTGCTGTTGTCGTCCGGTTGAACGACCGATCGAACGGGGCATCACCCAGGTGACCGTTTCGGACCGCGAGCCAGATGGGAATGGCCGTGGAACCGAACCGACCTGAACCGCACCGAAACAGACCGGCCGGACCGGACGGGACACGGATTTCGCGCACTGGCGGCCGGACGGCCGTACCCCTGTCGCACACATCAAGAGGAGCCGCCTGATGTCCGACTTCGTACCCGGACTTGAGGGAGTAGTCGCGTTCGAGACGGAGATCGCCGAACCGGACAAGGAGGGCGGCGCACTCCGGTACCGGGGCGTCGACATCGAGGACCTGGTCGGCCACGTCTCCTTCGGCAACGTCTGGGGCCTGCTCGTCGACGGCGCGTTCAACCCCGGCCTGCCGCCCGCCGAGCCGTTCCCGATCCCGGTCCACTCGGGCGACATCCGGGTGGACGTCCAGTCGGCCCTCGCCATGCTGGCGCCGGTCTGGGGCCTGCGTCCGCTCCTCGACATCGACGAGCAGACGGCCCGCGACGACCTCGCCCGCGCCGCCGTCATGGCCCTGTCGTACGTCGCCCAGTCGGCGCGCGGGCAGGGCAACGCCATGGTCCCGCAGCGCGAGATCGACAAGGCGCAGTCCGTCGTCGAACGCTTCATGATCCGCTGGCGCGGCGAACCGGACCCGAAGCACGTGGCCGCGGTGGACGCGTACTGGACGAGCGCGGCCGAGCACGGCATGAACGCGTCCACGTTCACGGCACGGGTGATCGCGTCGACGGGCGCGGACGTGGCGGCGGCGCTGTCGGGGGCGGTCGGGGCCATGTCCGGCCCTCTCCACGGAGGCGCTCCCTCCCGCGTCCTCGGCATGATCGAGGAGATCGAACGCACGGGCGACGCGGACGCCTACGTCAAGCAGGCCCTGGACAAGGGCGAGCGCCTGATGGGCTTCGGCCACCGCGTCTACCGCGCCGAGGACCCACGCGCGCGCGTGCTGCGCCGTACGGCCCGTGACCTGGGCGCTCCGCGCTTCGAGGTCGCCGAGGCTCTGGAGAAGGCCGCCCTGGCGGAGCTGCACGCCCGCCGTCCGGACCGGGTCCTGGCGACGAACGTCGAGTTCTGGGCGGCGATCGTCCTGGACTTCGCGGAGGTCCCGGCCCACATGTTCACGTCCATGTTCACGTGCGCCCGCACGGCCGGCTGGTCGGCGCACATCCTCGAACAGAAGCGCACCGGCAGGCTCGTACGCCCGTCGGCCCGCTACATCGGCCCGGGCACCCGGAACCCGCGTGAGATCGAGGGTTACGAGGGCATCGCCCACTGAGCCCACCGGCCTGCCCCGACCGGGTACGGCCCGGGTACGCCGACCTGCTGCCCGCTCCGATAACGTGTCCCGCTCGAACAGGGGAGGCACAGCACATGCTGGTCGGGGCGGGAAACAGACGGCACGGAACGGCCAAGGCGGCGCTGCTGGCGGCGTCGCTGACGGCACTCACGGCACTGACGGGCTGCTCGGAGGCGGCGAACGAGGGCGCGAAGCCGCCCGCGCCAGTGACCGCCTCCGCGACAGCACGCGAGGCCACCGCCGAGAGCGGCGGCAACATCGGAGCCGCCGACTCGGCCTGCAAGCTCCCCGCGACCTTCGACATCGCCAAGGACTGGACGGCGGAAGCCGTGACCGATCCTCCGCGTCAGGGCCCGGTCGCCCTCGTCTGCGAGGTCGACGCCAAGCCGGCGGGCCACATCGGCTTCCTCCGCGTGTGGACGGCAGGCCCGGGCACCGCAGACGCACGCGCCGTACTGGAAGCCTTCGTGACCGCGGACAAGAACACGAGCAAGGCGCGGTACAGCACGTTCCAGGCGGGCCCCCTCGCCGGCGTCGAGGTGAGATACGCGTACCAGAGCCAGTTCGATGACGCGGCGAAGACAGAACGCGCCCTCGCGGTCACGACACCGCGCGGCCCGGTCGTCGTACACCTCGGAGGCATGGACGACGCCGAACACGAGGCAATGCTCCCGGCGTTCGAACTCGTGAAGCGCACCTTGAAGGGCTAGAGGCCTGAACGCAGGCGACCCGCGAGCTCGGGCCCTCTGGAGGAGGGGCCGGCCGGACTCACCGGCGAGCTCGCGGGTCGGGTGACTGCGTTGGATTCGGCCGGCTGCGTGTCAGTGACCCACGCTGGTCCGGCACCGCATTGAACGTGGTGGCGAGCCGCTAGCCCGCAGCCACCTCACGCGTCCGGGTTTCACTCATTTACCCGATCACCTCCCTTCAGTGTGCTCACACACTAGATACGGGCACGACCGTCGTTCAACCGTTTTTTCGAGAGCTTGGGCCAGGGGTCCCGCCCCCGTCGAGGCGGGCCTCCTCGGGACGGGCGATGTTCAGGATCTCGAAGTGGTCGCACAGAGCGTTCAACGAACGGGACAGACGGCGCGCGTAAGCGATGTGTGAACTCAGGCCGGGGCGCGGCTCGATACGCAGCTTCCTGCGGCTCTCGGTGACGGCCGTCCAGGCGCACACACGGGCGAGGTCGTAGTCCTCGTCCGGTCCTGCGGCAGCCCGCTCCACTTCGGGGATGACGAGCGCCAGGTGTCCCTTCAGCATGAGCATGAGTGTCTCCAGTTCCTGCGCGGAGGGCACTGTGGCGTCGGGCGCGAGCAGGCGGCCAGCGCTGGCGCGCATCGTCTCGATGTCGACGGGGAGCGAGGCGTTCGCGGTCACAGCCACTCTCCCCGTGAGCGGGCGTTGGCCACCGCGACGGCGGTGCGCAGGGCCTGAGACTCGGTGACGGGCCGGAGGTCGTCCGGCCGTGCGTCCCATTCCCGGCCACCGCCGATCGGCCGCAGTTGGACGTACGGCCCCACGTAGCCCATGACCTTGCCGACCTTCCTGGTGCCGGTGTCCTCGACGGTGTCGCCGAGATTCGGCTCGTACGCAGTCACCTTCAACGGGCCTCCTGCGCCGACACCGCCAGCGCGTACGCCGGCCCGTGTGGTGGAAAGGCGTACGCGCGCATCGGAGAAGCAGCGCCCCGTTCGAGGCAACGAGCAGACGTCGACATAAACCCTTTGCGCTGGGCCCTGCGCCGTCGGGCGTGGACGAGGATGGCACCCCACATCTCCGGCGACGGATCGCGCACGATCACGTTCGAGTCCTCCTCCCGGTCTGAACCGAGCGCGTGGCGGCTGGATTCAGGCAGCCCGAGCAGGAGTGCTCTCACCCGTTCGAGCAATCGTGGTACAAGGTTCACGTCGACTCCTTCGCAGTCGGCCACGCCTCGGGACCGTGTCAGCGGTCGCCGGGGCTTCATCGGAGCCGTTGCCCCGTATTGCCGTTTCTCGTCCCACTACCGTTCCAAAAGCAGGGGGCGCCGTCACGGGCGGCCATGTCCAACTTTCCTGGACCGACAGCACAGCCTTGACCTGCGGCAACGCCTCTTCTTGGGCAGTGCCTTGGGCTGCACGCCCGGCGAAATCTCCCCGAGCCGACATCCTCTGGGTGACCGCACGGATACCGTGAGTTCACAACGTCGCGCAGGGGAGGCCGCCCATGACCGCTCGTCCCAAGCTCGGTTCCAAGGCTGACCGGGACGCCCTCCGCCACGACATGAACGGCGCCGGATGCACGGTCGCGGACATCGCCATCGAGATGCGCATCCGTTTTCGCATGCGCCCTCGTGAGGCGTGGAGGCATGCCCACGGGTGGACCCTCCAGGAGGCGGCGGACCGCGTTACTCAGGTCAGCAGCCGCCGTCCCGGCGAGGCCGTGGCCGCCGACGCGTCACTTGTCGCCAAGTGGGAGAAGTGGCCGGGACCGTCTGCCCGTCGACCGACCCCCGCCGTCTTCCTCGCCATGGCTGACGCCTTCGTCTGCCGCGTGGAGAACCTGCTTGACCTGGACGACCGGCGGGCCCTGCCCGAGGGAGACTTGCGCCTGTTGAGCGGCCCGGTTCCTTCCCCCAAGCCGACTCCTCCAGTACTGCGAGCATCAAGTCAACAGACGGAGTCGAGCGGCAGCGACCTGGTGCGCCTCGCCGCAGACGAGTCCGCGACCTGGGCGCAATGGGCAGAGGTATCGAACGTCGGGGACATGGCGCTGGAACAGCTCATGGCTGACACCAGGGCGCTGGCTTCCGACTACCTCACTTCCGACCCGCTGCCCCTCTTCACGCGCACACGTGCCCTGCGGGACCGTGTCTTCGCTCTCCTCGAAGGCCACCAGTACCCGCGCCAGTCCGCCGACCTCTACGCGGCGGCCGGTTACCTGTGCGGACTGCTCGCATGGATGTCGTCCGACCTCGGGCAGCTCAGGGACGCGGACACGCAAGGCCGCACAGCGTGGCTGTGCGCCGAACTGGCCGGGCACAACGACCTGCGCGCCTGGGTACTGTCCACCCGCTCCAAAGTCGCGTTCTGGGACGGGCGCCTACGGGACGCCATCACCTATGCCCGGCGCGGGACGGCGTACCGCTCCTCAGGCACGGTCGCCGTGCTGCTCGCCTGCCAGGAAGCCGATGCCTGCTCACAACTCGGAGCCGAGAACGAGGCTCTGGAAGCATTGACCCGCGCCGCCGACGCCCGCGGATCCGTGACCGGCGAAGACGACATCGGTGGCATCTTCGCTTGCCGGCCCGCACGCCAGGAGAACTACTCCGCAGCGGTCTACCTCCGTGTCGGGCGTCCGGCCGACGCTCTCCGCGCGGCGGACAGTGCCATCACCCTCCTTGCCGCACAGCCCGTACGTGCTTACGGCACCGAGGCACAGATCCACATCAGCAAGGCCGCAGCGCACCTGAGCGCAGGCGAAGCCGAGGGCGCGTTCGAAGCGCTCGCGCCGGTGCTCGCGCTCCCACCCGACCACCGCCTCGCGCCTGTCACCCGGCGTCTGGGCGAGTTGCCCGTCGATGCCGGTGGCCCGCACGCGAGCGGCACAGCGTCCGTCGGCCTGCGCGCGGCCATCGAAGAGTTCTGCCTGGACTCCGCCCCGCGCCACCTTGCGCTCTCGTCAGGAGAAGGCGCCTGCTGATTTCATCTCGGGCATGACCTCTCGAACCGAGACCATGCGGAACCATTGGTGGTGGCGGCCCGGTTGGAGCGTGGGCCGCCGCTTTTACACCTGGCACCTCACCTTTGAGGGCGAGACGGACGTGCACCGGCTTGCCGCCGAGTACCGGTCGGCCCTTGCTCCGCTCGGAGATTTCCTGACCCCCATCCCCGACCGATGGCTGCACCTGACCATGCAGGGCATCGGCTTCGTGGGTGAGGCCAAGGAAAGAGACGTGCAGGCCATCGCCGACCTGGCTCGCGACCGACTGGCAGTCCTCCCCGCCTTCGACCTCCGGATCGGGCCGGCCGTACTCGACCCCGAGGCGGTTCTTCTGCACGTCAACCCTGATGGTCCGGTCCGTAGCGTGCGGGACGCGATTCGGGACGCGATCGGTGAGGTCCTCGGCGATGTCCCGGAAAAGGCCGAAGGCTTCACACCGCATGTGTCGGTCGCCTACAGCAACAGCGAAGGCCCCGCTGAACCAATCGCCCGAGCTCTCGCCGGGCTCGACATCACGCCCGCTGGATCACGTGTCTCCGCGGTGGAACTGATCGTGATCAACCGGGACAACAAGATGTACGAGTGGGAGACGTTCGCGAGCGTTCCGCTCGGCTGACTCCCACCCGGGCATGCGCTCGAGCCCCGTCGCCCGTACGAACCCCCGAGTGAACTGGGCGGCGGGGTGCGGTTGCTCGCGGCTGGCGACAACGCCTCTCAGTGGGGCGCCGCCCCCGCAGCGCCCCAGGCCCGCCCGATCTCAGCCGCCGGGAATGGTGTCCGCTTGCTCTCGTTGAGCAGACGGCGGACGAATTCGCCCATGACCGTGGCGGCTCGGGCATGCCGGTCGATGAGCGCGGCGATCTCGCGCGGGACGTCGGCGGCCCGGTGGCCGTTGATCCACTCGCGCAGGAACGCTTCGTGCTCCATGCCGCCGCGCAGGCCCTCGGGCAGGTGGTGGCGGAGCAGATGGCTTGCTGTGTAGGAGCGGTCGTAAAGAAGGTGGTCGGAGTGGAACTCCGCCTCGGCAGCCGACAGTTCGAAGCGAGAACTCAGGGCGAGGCCGAAGTCCGCGAAGTAGAGCAGCTGTCCGTCGGTCAGGACATTGGCGAAGTGGGCGTCGAAGTGGACGAGTCCGCGCGAGCTCATGAAGGCACTCCCGCGCGCGAGGGCCTCCTCCACCCATGGGTACGGCGAATCCTCCCCGCCCTCGGGCGCGGCCGTCCGGTAGTTGTGCAGCCAGTCGGCGAGTGTCTGCGGCACATGTTCCAGGAAGAGCACGAGGCTGGACGAAGACCGGCCGATTGCCTCGAGGCGTTCGCGTACGGCCGCTGAACCCTCCCAGTGCGCGACCGCCCCGTCGATGCCCCCGAAAGCGTCGGCGAACCCTTCGGGAGGGGAGTCGGGCAGGATGCGCCAGTGGTACATCAGCGGAAAGCCCTCGTATTCGTTCCCGAGGACCCAGTTGGTGGTCATGGCATGCACGGCCAGCTCTCGCCATGCCCCGAAACCGGCTGACCCCACCCCGTACTGGTAGAACATCGGCAGTCCGAACAGGTTCGCCGTCGACCGCGCGTTCTCCGGCCGCGACTCGATCTCCGTCAGCGGTATCCGCTTGATGAACACCCGCGTGCCGTCGATGTCCAGCTCCGCCGATCTGCCGCCGATGCCGGACCCGAGCGGGTCGGCGGCGGCCACGGCCTCGCCGAGCCGATAGTCGCTCAGCAGGGACAAGTGCGTGGCCACGGTCCCGTAAGTGGCGAGCCGCGCGGCATACCGCGGGTTCGGGGGATGCATTCACGACTCCTCGGTGCCCCGAACCAGGGCTTCGGTAAGTGATCTCGTGCAGGTGATCGAGCCTATCCGCCATGCGAGTCCGCGCGTCCCAGGTTTTTCGTCGGGTGAGCCCGTGAGCTGCATGGTCACCATCTGGTTCCCGAGTCACCGAAAAGTGCGTTCTTCCACGTCAGCCGCCACTCTCCTATGGTTCCCGAGTAACCAACAGAGACCCACGAACAGGCGGACCCACCATGGCCATCACCCTGCTGAACCCCGAAGGACTGCCCAAGATCGACGTCTACCGGCAGGTGTCCGTAGCCACCGGCTCCAAGCTGGTCTTCCTCGCCGGGCAGGTCGCCTGGGACGCCGACGGCGTCACTGTCGGTGAAGGCGACCTCGCGGCGCAGGTCGAGCGGTGCTACCTCAACGTCGGCACCGCCCTGACGGAGGCCGGCGCCTCCTTCGACGACGTGGCGAAGCTGACCGTCTACGTCGTCGACTGGACGCCCGACAAGATGCCCCTGCTCCTGGAGGGCCTCTCCCGGGCGACCGAGAAACTGGGCGTGACCTCGGCGCCGCCGGTGACGATGATCGGCGTCGCGGCACTGGACATCCCCGAACACCTGGTCGAGATCGAGGCCACTGCGGTCATCGACTGACGGACCTGCCCGGCCGGATGGTCCGCACCGTGGTCATCGACTGACCGGCCTTCCCGGGCGGATCGTCCGCACGGCGGGCGCCGCGTCGACGGCCGGTACGCCGAGTTGCTCGACGGCGACTGCCGCGAGGTGGGCCGGCAGGTCGTCGTCCAGGAGTCCGTGCACGTACTGGAGGGCCTGGGCCGGAGACAGGACGGGCAGCCTCTGCCGCAGGCCCCGTACCGCACGTATCCGCCCCTGCGCGGCGGCGAGTTCGCGTATCTCGTCGTGCAGGTCGTCCACGGCGGTGCGGACGGCCAGGCCCCGGATGCGCGCCCGGTAGTCGGTTTCCCACGCCCCGTCCGCCATGGAGGCGGCCCCGATCACATGCAGCCCTCCGTCGACACGGTCGACGAGGTAGGGGGCGCCGCCGATCAGCATCGAGCGGAAATCCCGGGTCCGCATGTACTCCTCGGACTGACAGAAGACCAGCCACACCAGCTCGTGCGCCTCGACGCGCGCGATCGCCACGCGCATCACCGGATCCACGGCCGGCCCCGCCGACTTCTGGTACTCGCGGTCCAGCTCCTCCTCCACGATGCGCACCGCGTCCTCGCGCCCGATCCCGCCGAGGCGGCCCCCGTCACCCCTCACTGCACCTCGCGAACCATGAACACGTCCACCGCGTCCTCGCTCTCCACCCGGAACCCGTGCCGCTCGTACAGCCGTCGTGCCGGGCTGCCCTGGAGCACGTCCAGGCGGACGAGGGTGCCCTCGGCGTCGCATCGTGCCAGCAGGGCGCTCAGTACGCCCGAGCCGATGCCGCCGCCCTGGTGGCGCTGGTCCAGGTAGAAGTGTTCGAGCCAGTGGGCGTCCTCTGCGGGGCGCAGTGCCACGCAGCCCGCGAACTCGCCGCCCACCTCGATCACCCAGGTGTGGGCCGGGTCGAACGCGTCCCGGAACCGTTGCCGGACGCGGTGTTCGTCGTAGCGCCCGAGTCGTTCCAGATCCGCCCGCATCACCGCGGCTCGTACCTCGGCCAGCGGCTCGATGTCCGCTGTCGTCGCCGGTCGTATGTCCCAGTCCGCCATGATCGGCACGGTACTACTCGGTACTACTCCGTTGACGACGTCCTGCTGAGTGCTATTTCCTGGCGCCGTGTCTGATCTTCGTATCGTGCCCGTGAGCGATGTCGACGAGGTCGCCCTCGAGGACTGGCGGCTCGTCCACAACCTGATCGTTCCGCCTGCCGCCATGTCCCTGGACGCGGTACGCGCGCGTAGTGTCCGGAACCGGCTGGAAGTCGCTTATCTCGGCGACACCCTCGTGGGGTGCTCCACCGTTCGCCCGCCCGCCGGGGACGGTGCGGCGGCCGTGGCCACCGTCATCGCGCGCGTGCTGCCCGGTTTCCGGCGGCGCGGGTTCGGGGCGGAGATCTACGCGCGCGGGCTCGCGCTCGCCCGGGAGCTGGGAGCCGACCGGATCGAGACCGTCGTCCTGGCCGCCAACCACGACGGGCTCTCCTTCGCGCTCAAACACGGGTTTGTCGAGGTCGAGCGGTATGTGCTGGACGGGGAGAGCGACCTCTGGGTCGACCTCCGGCTGGCGGGCGGGGGCAGGGGCGCGGGATCATGAAGGCCTCGGACGTTCCCGTAGTCAGAGCTTCTCGCATTCCGGATGGTCGGTTTGGTCCGGCGGGGTGCAGGGCAGAAGGGGCTTGTTCCCGGAGTACGGCGGATTTCCGCCGTACAACGATTTCCTTCGAACTTGGGGGAACTCGATGTGTGCTGCGTCACGTTCGAGTTGAATGATGGTGAGTGAGCGAACCGTCGCGCAGTACGCGGACGCAGCCTGCAGGGGGTCCAGGTGAGTGCTTCCCGGCGTAGTGGGACCACCGACGAGCTGGGGCCGGACGAGCCCGAGAGGGACGGCCCGGAAGGTTCGGACGGCGGTGGGTTCGACCTGCTCGCAGCCCTTCTCGACGGCATGGACGCCGCCCTGTGCGCCTTCGACGCGGACGGCGTGGTCACCCACTGGAACCGGGAGGCCGAGCGGATTCTCGGCTGGACCGCCACCGAGGCCGTCGGACGGCACGGGTTCGCCGGGTGGGCCGTGCGCAGTGCCGACGCCGAGGAGATCGAGGGGCGGCTGCTGTCCGCGATGCACGCCCCGGGGCGCCAGGTGCATGAGTTCGCGCTGCTGACCAAGGACGGCGGGCGTGTGCTCGTACGGACGCAGTCGGCCGCCGTGCGCGGGCCCGACGGCAAGCCCGCCGGGCTGTACTGCGCCTTCAGCGAGGTGCACGCGCAGATAGACCTCGAGCGGTCGATCGCGCTGAGCGAGGCCCTGTTCGAGGACGCCAGCTGGGGTGTCGTGCTCGTCGACGCCGATCTGCGTCCCGCTGTCGTCAACGCGCACGCCGCACGTTCGTTCGGCATCGGGCGTACGGCCGTACTCGGGCGGCCCCTCGGTGAGCTGCTCGCGCAGGGCGTCGAGGAGCTGGAGAGCGCGCTGACGCACGTACTCGCCGAGGGCGCTCCGCCCGCGCCCGCCGAGATGTGGGTGAGCGTGCGGACGCCCGAGGGCGACAAGCGGCGCTGCTGGCGGAGCGGTTTCCTGCGGTTGGCCTCGCCGCTCACCGAGGAACCGGTGCCGCTCGGCGTGGGGTGGCTGTTCCAGGACATCACCGAGAACAAGCAGATCGAACAGGAAGCGGCCCAGCTGCGGTTCCGCACCAACCAGCTGCACCGCGCCGCGCGTGCCGCCGCCGAGTGCGAGGACGCCGCCGAGGCCGCGACCACGCACCTTGACTTCGCCCTCGCCGGCTTCGCCGACCACGCGCTCATCGACCGGATCGCCGTCATCGGCGGTACGGCGGCCGACGGCACGGCGAACGGCGGGGACGGGCCGGTACGGCTGGTCCGCGCCGCCGCGACGCCCTCCGGGGCGCCCGGGCCCAGCGTCCTCGCCGGCCACGCCGGACTGCCGGTGCGCTACGGCGACGGCCACCCTGCCGTGCAGTGCGTGGAGCGGTCCGGGTCCGTACGGGCGAGCGCCGGGTCGTACGCCGCCGAGCAGGCACGCGCGTGGGCCGTGCAGCGCCAGTGGCCGCCGGAGTCGGTCCACGCCCTGTGCGCGGTGCTGCGCAGCCGGGGGCGCACCCTGGGTGTCGTAACGTTTCTGCGGGGTGCCGGCCGAAGCCAGTTCGAGCGCACGGACGCCATGTACGCCGAGGACGTGGCCGCCCGGATCGCGACGGCCCTGGACCTGGCCGCGCTCGGCAAGGACGGGTAGCCGGTAAGCCGACCGGCCGGGTCCCGAGGAACCAGGCGATGAACGAGCCTCAGCGCTCGTAGAAGATCCGGTCGCCGTACTGCTTCATGATGTGCGCGTTCCAGTCGTGGCCGCCGTCCACGTTGCCCGAGCGCAGCAGCGGGGGCTCGATGCCCCGTTCCGCCAGGATGCCGGCCGCCGTCGCCATGACCGACTGGAGCAGCGCCGACGTGACGACCGTGGAGGCGGGGGCGAAGGGCGCCGGGACGGTGTCGAGGGTGAGTACGGCGTCCCCGGGGGCGATCTTCGAGTCCAGTACGACATCGCAGTGGTCCTTGAGGAACGTGCCCGAGGGGTTCCGGGGCGTCGTCTCCGTCGTGTACGCCACCGAGGTCACGCCGATGACCTTCACGCCCAGGGCACGCGCGTGCAGCGCCATCTCCACCGGGAGGGCGTTGCGGCCGGACAGGGAGACGACCACGAGTACGTCCCCGGCGCGCAGCGGTGACGTGTCCAGGACGGCCGTCGCCAGGCCCTCGACGCGCTCCAGGGCGGAGCCCAGGGTGGCCGGCATGACGTCGACGCCGACGACGCCGGGGACGGTCAGCAGGTTCATCAGGGCGAGGCCGCCCGCGCGGTAGACGACGTCCTGCGCGGCGAGTGAGGAGTGCCCGGCGCCGAAGGCGAACAGACGGCCCCCGGCGGCCACGGTGTCGGCGATGAGCGTGCCGGCGGCCCTCACGGCCTCCGCCTCCTCGTCGCGCACGCGCTGCAGCAGCCCGATCGCGGCGTCGAGGAACTGCCCGGCCAACTCGCTGTCGCTCATCGGTAAGCCCTTCGGGAGATCGGCGCATCCGTCCGTGTCGCCGATCACGGTGAGGTCTGGACCACTGCCCTGTCAACAGCGCCGCGAGCCGTTACCGCGGCCCTCGCCGTACCCTCGGTGAAACGTGCTGTGTACCCGGCCGCGGGGATCCGTAACCGTGTGGTCGCAACGCGGCGGCACGGTTGTCAGTGGTATGCGTCAGAATTGAAGCCAGGGCCAGCGCACGCGCCGGAGCCGTCGAGCCTCCGGCACATCTCATCAAGGGGCACGAATGTCCGGACTGATCGATACGACGGAGATGTATCTCCGCACCATCCTCGAGCTGGAGGAGGAAGGTGTGGTCCCCATGCGCGCCCGGATCGCCGAGCGGCTGGACCAGAGCGGTCCGACGGTCAGCCAGACCGTGGCCCGGATGGAGCGCGACGGTCTGGTGGCGGTCGCCACCGACCGGCACCTGGAGCTCACGGACGAGGGCCGTCGCCTCGCCACCCGCGTCATGCGCAAGCACCGTCTCGCGGAGTGCCTGCTCGTCGATGTGATCGGCCTGGAGTGGGAGCAGGTCCACGCGGAGGCGTGTCGCTGGGAGCACGTGATGAGCGAGGCCGTGGAGCGCCGGGTCCTCGAACTCCTGCGCCACCCCACCGAGTCGCCGTACGGCAACCCGATCCCGGGCCTGGAGGAGCTGGGCGAGAAGGACGGCGCGGACCCGTTCCTGGACGAGGGCATGGTCTCGCTGGCCGACCTCGATCCCGGCACCGACGGCAAGACGGTCGTCGTACGCCGGATCGGCGAGCCCATCCAGACGGACGCGCAGCTCATGTACACGCTGCGTCGCGCGGGTGTGCAGCCCGGTTCGGTGGTCAGCGTGACGGAGGCGGCCGGCGGGGTTCTGGTCGGCAGCGGCGGTGAGGCGGCCGAGCTGGAGGCGGATGTCGCCTCGCATGTGTTCGTGGCCAAGCGCTGATCCTGACTCCGACCCGGCCGACCCGACCCTCGCCGCGCGGCGAGGGTTCGTCGCACCGTCAATGCCTGTGACCGAGGGGGAGTTGCCGCCGTCCCGGCGGGTCGTGCCGTCCGGGGTGACAATCCAAGATTCAGTCCGCGGAATCGCAGCGCTCGGCCGCCGCGCGTGCCACGCTGTCGCGAGAGGCATATGACGTGAGGGGCTCTTGGCCGGGTGCGGCGGAGGCGTCGCCCGGCGGGGAGGGGGAGCGTGAGGATGTGCCGCAGACGTGAAGAGGGCCCCGGCGCCAAGTGGCGCCGGGGCCTGTCCTCCCCTGTGCTGACCCGGAGCCCCGAGCTCCCAGGGTCATCCCCTTCGGACCGTTTTCCCCGAGCGGTCCGCCTCCCGCAGAAGATCTCCCCTCGGCCACGCGGATCATTCCCTGAGCGGTGTCACTCGAACGAGGGGTGTTGCGGCCGGAGACCGCATTCTCGAATACCCATTCGATAATCTGGACTCCGGCGAGGAAACTTCGACAGGAACCTTCGACAGGAAACTTCGATGGCTAGGGGGGTGCCAGGACCTGTGGCGCGGCGTATCGATGTGACCGGAGCGGGCGGCGTACGACTTGCCGCCTGGGAGTTCGCCGACCCTCCCAAGACCGGCGAGGGCCAGGCCCCGGTCGGAGCACCCGACCGAGCACCCGGCGTGCTGTTACTGCACGGGCTCATGGGCCGTGCCTCGCACTGGGCGTCCGCCGCCCGGTGGCTGGGCGAACGGCACCGGGCCGTCGCACTCGACCAGCGGGGCCACGGCCAGAGCGACCGTCCGGCCGGCGACATCTACACCCGCGAGGCGTACGTCGAGGACGCCGAAGCGGCGATCGAACAGCTGGACCTCGGCCCGGTCGTCCTCATCGGCCACGCCATGGGCGCCCTGACGGCCTGGCAGCTCGCGGCGAAACGCCCCGACCTGGTGCACGCCCTGATCATCTGTGACATGCGGGCCTCCGCACTGGGCGCGGCCTCCCAGCGCGAATGGGAGGACTGGTTCAAGGCCTGGCCCGCCCCCTTCGCCACCCTCGCCGATGTACGCAAGTGGTTCGGCGAGGACGATCCCTGGGTGGAGCGGCCCAATCCGGCGCGCGGTGAGTTCTACGCCGAGGTGATGCAGGAGTCCCCGGACGGCTGGCGGCCCGTCTTCGAACCGGAGCAGATGCTCAAGTCGCGGGAGACGTGGGTGTACGACGCGCACTGGGAGGAGCTGACGCAGGTTCAGTGCCCGGCGCTTGTCGTGCGGGGGCTGGATGGGGAGTTGGGGCGGGCGGAGGCGATGGAGATGGTGCGGGTGCTGCCTCGGGGGGAGTATGCGGAGGTGGCTGACGCGGGTCATCTTGTGCACTATGACCAGCCGTCGGCTTGGCGGGGGGCTGTGGAGCCGTTTCTTGAGGGGGTGCTGGCTCGATAGTTCGCCGTTGGGTGGTCGGTTCTTTGGCTGCTGGCCGGTGGGGGCTTGTCGCGCAGTTCCCCGCGCCCCTAAAAACCGTTTCCTGTCGCCGTCAGGAAAGTGGTTGCGCCTGTTGCTACCAGGGTTACCGCCAGTAGGCACCAGCGGCGGGCCTCGTGGAAGGTTGTTCTGATCTGCCAGACGTGGGCCATGGCCAGCAGCCAGCGTACGAAGGGGTCGGTGCGGGCGATGTTGGTCTTCGCGCGGTCCAGGTGAGCTCGCAGCAGTTGTCGGCGGTGCGGGTCGGTCTCGGCCGTGAGCGCGCGGTGGATGTTCGCGGCGACGGTCCGGTGGCGCAGCAGATCGTCGACGCCGGTGGCGGCGGAGCCGAAGAAGTCGGCCGGGGAGGCGTCGATCAGCTCGCGCAGGCCGCGTGCCGCCGGGGAGTTGAGGGTGGCGGTGGTGGTGATCGGTGGTACGAGCACCCGGCTGACCTGCCAGACGGCGAGGCAGACCCCGGCGAGCGCGACGGCCAGCGCACCGCCGGCGACCAGCGCCTCGCCCGTCCCGTGCACCTTCCCGACGGCCACCAGCGGCCCACCGCCGACCAGCGCGGCCCCGACGGCACCGAACGCGGCGATCATCCACCGTGCGGCGGCCCGCAGTTCGGGCACGGCGTCGAGGGGGGAGGGCAGGGCGTCGAAGGGGGTGGCGACGCCGGGTTCTGGCGACGGCGACGGCGACGGCGGCGGTTCGGTGGTCACTGCGGCCGGTCTTCCGTGGTGGTCGGCGCGGTCGGCGCGGTCGGCGTGGTCGTGGTGGTCGTGGTGGGCGCGGAGTCCTTGGTCAGTGCCTGGGGCGGCCCGTCGTCGTCGGGCACATCGGGGTACAGGATCCACGCCGTGCCGTCGTAGAACTCCAGCACACCGTTGTCGCCGAGCCGTACGTCGTTGATCTTCGGGGCGTCCGCCATACGCGCAGTATCCCAGCCGGTGGCCGAGTGCCGGCAGCCTCCGCCGACAGGTCAACGGAGCCCCGTCTCCGCGTCGTTGAGGTGGCGCAGCAGCGCGGCGACGACGGCCCGGTGGGTCGGCTGCCCCAGCCCGCTGCCGAGCCCGGGGTCGCGTTCGCCGGCGAGGATCCGCTCCAGGACCGGCGCCATCGGCGCGAGGGCGGGGTCGGCGGCGAACCCGTCCAGGTTCTCCCGGGTCACCTCGTGCTCGCCGGTCGGGTCGAGGGCGTCGGCGACGAAGCTGCCGAGGGCGATGCCGAGGTACATCACCGTCCACAGCTCGACGGCCACGGTCCCCCGGCCGTCCAGCGCTTCGAGCGCCCGCACGGCCACCCCGGCGTCGAGGGGCGTCAGCCCGGCGAGGACACCCGAGCCGCGCTCACCGGCCTGGATGCGGCCCAGTACGTCGGCCAGTGGGCCGAACATCGGGTCCACCGTGCCGACATGGGCGAGATGCTGGCGCAGTTTCACCTTCGCCGCCGTGTTGCGCCGCTCGGCGGCCACCAGTGCCGCGAGCGTCGGCTCCCAGGTCATGTCCCACGCGGCCGTCCGCACGGAGGCGAGCCGGTTCGCCTCCGTTCCCTGCTCGGCCGCGCTCCTTCGCGCCTCCCGGACCAGTTCGGCGAGCGCCTCCCGGCTGCGGGCGAGCCCGGGGTCCAGGCCGGCCAGCAGCCGGTCCAGGGCGACCCCGGGTACCTCGGCCACCCGCGTACACAACTCCTCGACATTCTCCGGCAGTTGGGCGTCAGCCGTGGCGCCGAACTCCTGGAGGTCGCCCGCGAGGGACAGCGCGGCGTCCATCGTCCGGCCGCCCCCGGTGAGCGTGGCGAGCAGCGCGCCCGTCAGATGGTGGGCGACCGCGCCCGCCGCGTCCCGCGCGTGAGTGTGGAGGTAGGTGCCCAGGTTGGCGTGACCGACCGCGACGATCGCCACAAGCCCCGCGCGGTACGCGTACCGCAGGCTGTCCCGCTCCCGGGCGATCGCCACCTCGCCGTGTCCGCGCACGTCCGCCACATTGGCGAGCGCCCCGAACACCTCGCCCAGGTACGGGAAGTCCCCGGCGTCCTCGAACACCTCCCGGCACTCCTCCAGCAGCCGCAGCGCGTCCTGGATCCGGCCCAGACGCAGCAACGGCATGTACGCGGGCAGCCGGGCCTGCGCGAGGTCGGTGACCGGCGCGCCGCGCGCCCGTTTGGAGTTGCCCAGGTCGTCGGCGTACTCCAGCGCGCGCTGCCACTCGTGCGACTCGATCGCGGCGCGCTGCCCGGTGTCGCACAGCTCCTCCCAGACCTGCCACCAGTCGACGCCCTCGCGCGGCCCGCGTTCCCGGGGCACGTCACGCATCCGCAGGCGCAGGGCGTCGGCCTCGGCGAGGACTTCGCCGGCCCGGGCGGTCTGCGACAGGACGTGCAGCCGCTGAACCTCGTACAGGAGCGTCGTCCAGGTGCCGAGGCCGGCCCGCCGCGCGTGGTCGGCGCCCTGTTCGGCGAAGGCGAGCGCCTCGGTGAGGCGTCCGGTGCGTACGCAGATGTCGACCAGGCCGCTGGTCGCGGAGGCGGCGGTGGAGTGGTCGCCGCGGGCGAGCGCGGAGTCGAGGTTGTGGCGCTCCTGGCGTTCGGCGAGGACCGGGTCGGTCTCGTTGATCACCCTGGCCAGGGCGCTCGTCGGCGCTGCGACTCCGCTGTCCGGGGCGGACGCGGCGCGGGCCGCGATCCGGCGCAGCAGGGGCAGTACGCGGGCCCTGGTCGGGCCCGAGGTGTCCCGGCGCAGTACGGCTTCCAGCAGCGTCGCGGCGGACGACTCCTGCCGCAGCCGGATCAGATAGGGGGCGGCGGCCAGCGCGGCGTGGGTGAGGAGCCGCCCGGCCAACTGGGCGCCCTCGGCGTCGGTGCCCTCGCGGGACCACGACAGCTCGAACACCCGCAGCCAGTATCCCGACAGCCGGGTGTCGACCATTTCCCGGACCTGCTCACCGGCCCGCGCCCGCCCCTCGGCGGCGACGGCGGCCTGGATCTCGTACGACTGTCCCGGCCGCGGGGTGAGCAGGCCCTGGGCGACGAGTGTGCGCAGCGCCGGTTCCACCGGTGTGTCCGGGTGGCCGAGTCGGGCGCGCAGGTCGGGCCAGTTGTGGTCCACGGCGGGACGGGTGCGGTCAGTCTCCTCGAGGCAGCACAGGAAGTGGAACAAGTCCCGGTCGGCGGAGGAGAGTTCGGCGGCGACACCGTCGGACCAGGCGCGCAGTACGCGAAGCAGCTCGGCGTCGCCGCCGTCCTTGCCGCCTTCGCCGTCCCTGCCCCCGGTTGCCGTCGAGGCCCGGTTCCCGGCGGCCAGCAGCCGGGTCAGGCGCTCCGGATCGGCGGCCTGGGCGTCGGCCAGCTCCAGCAACTTCGGGTGTCCCTGCGCGAGTTGGAGGAGCCCGGTGGCGAGTCGGCGGGCGGCGGCGGGGGTCGTGCCGGGGAGCCGGCCGTCGAGCAGCCGGGCCAGATGGGGGAGTTCGCGGGCGAGCAGCAAAGCCTCGTCCGGGTTCAGCAGATCGACCGGCTCGGTCCGTACGCCCGCCCCCAGCCCGGCCGGCCGTACCCGTCCGCACAGGATCAGCCGCCCCGCCCCGCCGTGCGCGGCCAGCGCACCGACCAGCTCGCCCCAACTCCGCTCCCGCCAGGCCCTGTCGGGCGTCAGCAGTACGTCGATGCCGTCGATGACCAGCAGCGCCCGCTCCCGCTCCAGCCACGAGGAGACGGCGCCGGCGAACTCCGCCGCCGACCGGCCGGTCCCGCTGGTGTCGCCGTCCAGCAGATGCAGGCAGCGCAGTCCGGGCACCGCCTGTTCCAGGGTCAACGCGAAGGCGGCCAGCGCTCCGTCCGCGTACTGCGGCCCCCGGTGCGGCCGCTCGCCTTCCTGTTCCTGGGGTGCCGTGAACCAGACGACCCGGTCGAAGGCATGGGCGTGCGTAGCCACCAACTCCCGTGCGCACGCCGTCTTTCCGGCGCCCGGCATCCCTTGCAGCAGCATCCCGCACAGCCCGCTGCGGGGAGCCAGTACGGCGCTCGCACGGGCGAGAAGGGCGACGCGGCCGACGAAGTGCTCCGGTACGGGCGGGAGTTGGGCGGACACGCCCGTCTCGGCGGGCGGCACATCACCCACCGCCTCACCCACCGGCGCGCCCATCCTCAGCCCCACCGCTCGCGCACCGAACAACGCCGGCGTCCCCGCCCGGAGAGCGGAACCCGCCCCGGCGTCCTCCTGCGACAACTCAACCAGCACTTCCGCCACGGCCCGGGGCAACACCCGCCCCTCGACGACCAGTTTCCGGTACAGCCGCTCGGCGAGGGCGATGGCGAACCCGTCCTCCACCGGGTACCGCATGGCGAGCACCGCACACCCCAGCCGCTCGACGAGGTCCCCGGCGACGGCCCCGACGACCGCCTCCCCGGCGACCTCCTCGGCCTGCGCAGCCCCCGCCGCCGCCGACCAGCACGCCGACAGGGTGACAAGGCCGACGCCACGGGCCGTCCCGAGGAGATCGACGAGTTCGGGTCCGCGGATCCGGTCAGGGTGCCCGGCGTCGGTCTCCAGGAGCAGTTCACCGGGGGCGCCGTGCCCCGACACGTGCACGAGGTCCCAGCCGGCGGGCCGCGCCAGCACTGCACGCAGTCGCTCCCGCGTCACCCCGTACTGCAGCGTGTGCAGCTCCACCGCCCGGCCGGCGTGGGCCGCGTCCGTGAACAGCCGGGTCAGCGCCAGCCGTTCGCGCCGCAGGTTCAGCGCCCGGCTGCCCTCGGGCAGGCTGAACAGCGCCAGCACCCGCACCGGCCCGCCGCCCTCACGCCTTTCCCGACCGCCTCCAGGGGACGCTCCGCCCACCCCGAGCTGCGTCACCAGGGTGACGTCCTGGACGGCCAGGGGCAGCCCCCGCGCATGGGCCAGTTCCAGGGGGACGAACATCAGCCGCCGCGCCGAGGGCACGTCCGCCGGTACGACGACCCGCACTACCGCCGGGGCCCACGCGAGCAGGGCGGGCGCCACGGGCCCG
Source organism: Streptomyces sp. ME02-8801-2C (assembly GCF_033793965.1). Taxonomy (NCBI): domain Bacteria; kingdom Bacillati; phylum Actinomycetota; class Actinomycetes; order Kitasatosporales; family Streptomycetaceae; genus Streptomyces; species Streptomyces sp. ME02-8801-2C. The sequence continues at coordinate 300,249 of NZ_JARAXP010000008.1, forward strand.
AGGACCTCCGCGCCGATCCAGGTGCCCACCTCCCGGACGATCTCCCGTTCCCGTACGGCCCGTACATCCGGGGCGGCGTGCCGGCGCAGATAGCCGGGCAGGTCGAGGAAGGCCTCGTACTGGGGGCCGGCCGGGTCCAGGCGGACCTCGTGCCGGGTGACGACCTCGCCGTCCGGCGCCACCAGCACCCACCGCCAGCGGTCGGGACCGGTGAAGTCCTCGACGACAAGGGTCAGTTCGACGACCGGACGCTCCGGCATCGCGGTCAGATCCCCAACTGCCCGCGCAGACCCTTGAGCATCGCGACCGTCTGTTCCACCCCGGGCCGCGCGGGGTGGCGGGCGGGGAGTTCGCGCAAGCCGAACGCGTACATCTCCTCCGCCTCGACGAGGTGTCTCAACTCGCCGTTCTTGACGAGCCCGAAAAGCACACCGCCGAGGTTGACCAACCGCACCCCGTGCATCGGGTGGCCCGCCGGGGTGTCGCGCAGTGCGGCCCGGGCGTGTTCGGCGGCCTCGTTGAGGAGGTCGCTGTCGCCGTTCTTCCCGCCTTTGCGGAGAAGGGAGTTGGCGAGGTTGGACTCCTGCCCGGCGCGCTGCTCGCCCAGCGAGCCGCCGCCCGTCGGCATGAGCTCCAGACAGCCCCGGTACAGGGCGATGGCCTCGTCTATCGACTCCTCGTCCTGCGTGCTGTCGTAGACCTCCTGGAGGGCGGTGGCCAGGGAGGACATGTGCCGGGGGAGTTCCGAGTCGCCGGGCGGGGACTTGTCGACGGCCTGGCGCCCGTAGTCGACGGCCTTGATCAGGTCGGGGGCTCCCCGGTCCCGTTCCCAGCTCAGCCGGTGCAGCATGCACAGCGAGGACAGGGCGGCGGCGTGCCGGACATCGTCCACCGGGTAGACCTGCAGGGCGAGTTCGGCGGCCTGGAGCGAGCCGCGCAGCAGCTTCGGGTCGCCGGTGCGGCCGTACGCGAGCCGCAGGTCGTCGGAGACGCCGAGGGGTTCGAGGTTCTCGGACTCGGCGGCGGCGCCGGCCTTGTCGTAGCTCCTGGACCTGGACCTGCCGAACCATCTGGCCATGCGCGGACTCCCCCCCTGAAAAGCTTCCGTCACACCCTCCTCCCCGCGAATCAAGAGCCAGACACCCTATGCCGTAGGCAAGTTCGACCCAAAAAAGGAGTTGATGTACGGACGGTCGACGGGGGTCAGCCCTTGCTGACCGCCGTGAGGATCTCCGGCAGCCGCCGAGCCGTGCGCGGGGCGGCGAGGCGCAGTCCCAGCACGGTGAGCAGGGCCCCGTATCCGGCGCCGACGGGCAGCAGCAGCCAGGCCCACCGGTCGCCGCCCGAGGAGACGTTCAGCCAGACGGTGAGGGCGATGACCGGTGCGCACAGCAGGGCGGCCCCGACCATGCCGCCGAAAATGGCGACCGTCGCCAGCCCGGACTGCCCCGGGGCCACGTTCTTGTAGCCCTCCTGCGGGATCGAGTACGGGAACCTCGCCGACGACCAGGCCCCGGACGCCAGCATCGCCCCCAGTAGCGCGAGGGACAGCCCGAGGGCCTCCGGCAGTTTCGCCCAGTCGTCGAGCAGTGCGGTGGTGACGACGACCACGAGGGTGGCGTACGGCAGGCAGATCAGCGCCAACGCCAGTGCCCGGCCGCGCAGTTCGACGTACGCGTCCCGAGTGGACGAGATCGTCATCGCGACCATCCAGAAGGCGGAGGTGTCCTGGCCGAACTGGTTGTACATCTGGATGCCGAGCATCCCAGCCGCGAAGCAGGCGATGTAGATCGAACCGGTGCCCTGAATCGCGTTGAACACCGGCACGATCAGCCCGATCGCGAGCGAAGTCACCCACGCGGCCTTGGTCTTGGGGTCGCGCCACGCATACCGCAGACTCCGTTCCATCACGGTTCCGGTACGCCCGCCGGGCAGCAGCCCCGCGAGCCCGCCGACGCCCCGTTCCCGGGCACCGGAAGGCTCGGCGGCCTGAAGAGTGGACCCGTCGGGAGAGGTCATCAGCCGGGTGAGCGTCCGCGACCAGACACCCAGTGCCAGCACCAACGTGACCGCACTGAGCGCGAGTTGAGCGACGGCGACTCCGTACGACCCGTCGCTCACCGCGTCCACCGCCCCGAGGGCCGAAGCGGGCGGCACCCACGCCAACACATCGCCGACCGGGTCGAGTTGACCGAGCCCAGCCGAACCGAGCCGCTGCACACCGAAGTTGACGAGCTGCGCCCCGACCGCGATGACCAGCCCGCTGAGTAGGGCGAGATCGCGGCCCTTGCGACTGCTGAGCAGGCGGACGTTGGCGGCGGCGACGGCCCGCGCGAGCGCCACGCACACCAGCAGCGCGAGCGGGACGGCCACGAGCGACACGACGAACGCCGCCGCACCGCGCGCCACGGCGATCACCGACCCGACGAGCAGGGACAACGTGAACAACGGCCCTATGCCGACGAGCGAGGCCACGAGCAGCGCCCTGACCAGCGGCCGGGGCCGCAGCGGGAGCATCACCAGCCGGGTCGGGTCGAGGGTCTCGTCCCCGCTCGGAAAGAACAGCGGCATGACGGCCCAGCCCAGCGCCATCACCGCGAGGAGCAGGACGGCGACGGACGCGGCGTGCGCGTTGCCGCGCAGGGCGACCAGCCCGAGGAACTGGAGCGCGGCGAGCAGCACCACGACGACGAGGGAGGAGATGTACACGGCCCGCCGCCCAGCCGACTGCCGCAGCCCGTTGGACAGCAACGACAGCTTCAGCCGCACGACGACGGGAGTGATCGAAGGCGCCGTGCCCTTCTGCCCCTTGCTCATCGGGCGCCGCCGCCCAGCCAGTCCAGGTCGGACCCGTGGTCGCGCCCGCTCGCGCCGACGAGCTCGAGGAACGCCTGCTGCAGTGAGGAGGCCTCGCCGCGCACCTCGGCCAGCGGGCCGTGCGCCCGGATACGTCCCGCCGCCATCACCGCGACCCAGTCGCACAGCGACTCGACCAGCTCCATGACGTGCGAGGAGAAGACGACGGTGGCGCCGGAGGCCGTGTACCGCTCCAGCACACCCCGGATGATCTGCGCCGACACCGGGTCCACGCCCTCGAACGGCTCGTCGAGGAAGAGGACTTCGGGATTGTGGAGGAGGGCGGCGGCGAGGCCGATCTTCTTGCGCATGCCGGTCGAGTAGTCGACGACGAGCTTGTGCTGCGCGCCGGCCAGATCGAGGACGTCGAGCAGTTGGGCGGCCCGCTTGTCGACCTCGGCACCGGGCAGTCCGCGCAACCGCCCCGAGTAGGCGAGGAGTTCACGCCCGGACAGCCGCTCGAAGAGCCGAAGGCCTTCGGGCAGCACCCCGATCCGCGCCTTGACCTCGACCGGGTCCCGCCACACGTCGTGCCCCACGACCTCGACGCTGCCCTGGTCGGGCCGCAGCAGCCCGGTCACCATCGACAGCGTGGTGGTCTTCCCGGCCCCGTTGGGCCCGACGAGCCCGACGAACTTCCCCGCGGGCAACTCCAGATCGATCCCGGCAACAGCAACCTGTTCCCCGAACCGCTTCCAAAGCCCCACCACACGCACGGCAACCTCATCAACCATGCAAGGAGCCTAAGCGGCAGGCTTTCCCGGCACAGGGGGCTGTATGTATCCGATCCGCGGCAACGGGAGGCTTTTCAGGGGCGCGGGGCTGTATCTGATCTGCGGCTCCGCCGCGGGGCGCGACAAGCCACAGCGCACCCCCAAAGGCGCCCTGGGGACGAGGGGCCGCCTCCGATCGGCGGCAACGGGCAGCTTTTCAGGGACGCGGGGCTGCATTCATTCGGCGGCAACAGGACGCTTTTAGGGGCGCGGGGAACTGCGCGACAAGCCACAACGCACCCGCACCCGCCGAACAACAAGACCAGGCACCCCAACAGGCGAACTACCGATCCCGCCCGCACGCATACGCAAGCGGCGAGATCAACTCCTCCGCATCCGGCAACCACCGATTCGCAGGCGTAGGCCGGCAGGCCCACTGCACAGCCCCCCGAGACCCGTACCGAGTAGGCGGCGCAGCCACATACGCCCCCTCGCCCAGAGCCACCAGATCCAGCGAGGAAGGCGACCACCCCAACTTGCGCACAAGATCCGGCACCTTCGCCGAAGCCCCCGGCAACACGAAGAACCGCATCCGCCGATCCGGCGTCAACGTCACCGGCCCCAGCGTCAGTTCCATCCGTTCCATGCGCGCCAGCGCGAGGAACCCCGCCGTCTCGGGCACGTCGATCGCATCGAACGTGTGGCCGGTCGGCAGCAGGATCGACGCCGTCGGGTGCTCGGTCCACAGCCGGCGCGCGACGGTCGCGCTGCCCGTGGCCTGCGTCACCCAGTCGGGCCGTGACGGGTGTGCGCCGGGCAGGGCGCACGCTGTGTCGCCGCAGGAGCAGCGCTGCACCCCGTCGACTGCTTCCAGCCACGTACCGGGAAACACGTCCCAGTGGCGCTCTTCGGCGTACCGGACGGCGGTTTCCAAGAGGGATTCGCCGCGTTGCTTGGGGATTTGGGCAGCATCAGGGCCCGCGATGGTCTCTTCCACGATGAGGACAACTCTAGTGGGATTCATGAGTTACGCATGTCACATGCGCGGGGGAGGAGCATCGATTCCGCATCTGGGGCGCATGGATGCATGTGCGGGGGCGCGCAGGAGGATCCCGGGCGGGGCTGGGTAGGCAGGGGAGGGCCGGGGATCCGCCTTTACCCCGGCAATCCTCACATGTCTCGCATTGTCGGCATGTCTGCGGGGCATTGATCTTCGAGGCCGGATCTTTTCGCCGTACTCGTCCGCTTCACGGGCCGCGTACGGAAGGGGCTCCGGACACGGAAGACATGTCAACTCGGTGCGTGGGCACGCCACCGCAGCCACAGGGGGTACGCCATGGCCGCAAGGCCTCTCGTCGCGCGGCAGCCGAACGAACGGTTGCAGGCGCTCATCCAGGAAGCGGGCTGCTCGAACGCCGGGCTGGCCCGCCGGGTCAACATGTGCGGCGCGGAGCACGGCCACGATCTGCGGTACGACAAGACGTCCGTGGCCCGCTGGCTGCGCGGACAGCAGCCCCGGGGCCGGGCGCCCGCCATCATCGCCGAGGCCCTCGGCCGCAAACTCGGCCGTACGGTCACGATCGACGAGATCGGCATGGCCAACGGCAAGAACCTCGCCTCGGGCGTCGGGCTCCAGTTCTCCCCGACCGTCCTCGGCGCCATCGAGCAGGTGTGTGAGCTGTGGCGCAGCGACGTGGGCCGGCGGGACTTCCTGTCCGGTTCGTCCGTCGCCGCGTCCGCGCTCGTGGAGCCCAGCCGCGACTGGTTGATCTCGTCCCCCGACTCCCAGGTGGCGCGTCAGGCGGGGCCTCGGGTGGGGCCGTCGGACGTGGCGGCGGTGCGCGCGATGACACAGGCGCTGACGGATCTTGACCACCAGTTCGGCAGCGGGCATGTTCGTCCGGTCATCGTCCACTACCTCAACAGCGTCGTCTCCGGGCTGCTGGCGGGCTCGTACCGGGAGGCGGTCGGGCGTGATCTCTTCGCCGCCGTCGCACGGCTGACCGAACTCGCCGGGTACATGGCCGTCGACACCGGCCAGCCCGGTCTCGCCCAGCGCTACTACATCCAGGCGCTCCGGCTCGCCCAGGCGGCAGGGGACCGGGGGTACGGAGGGTACGTACTCGCCGCCTCCATGAGCCATCTCGCCGCGCAGCTCGGGAACCCTCGGGAGATCGCCCAGCTGGCGAGGGCGGCGCAGGAGGGGGCGCGTGGCAGGGTCACCCCGCGCGCGGAGGCGATGTTCTACGCGGCGGAGGCCCGGGGCCACGCGTTGATGGGGGACGCGCGGGCGGCCCAGCTGGCGTCGGGGCGCGCGGTCGACGCGCTGGACGCGGCCGATCCGGAGTCGGGGGACGACCCGGCGTGGATCGCCCACTTCGACGGGGCGTACCTGGCCGACGAGTTGGCGCACTGCCACCGGGACCTCGGGCAGGCCGAGGCGGCGGCGCGATGCGCCCAGGAGTCGCTGGACGGGCACCCGGAGACGCGGGCGCGGCGCCGGGCCATCGGGCTGGTGCTGCTGGCCACGGCGCAGGTCCAGCAGCGCGAGGTGGAGGAGGCCTGCCACACGGGCCTGCGCGCGGTGGAACTCCTGGGCACCCTGCGCTCCAACCGGGGCGCCGAGTACCTGGACGACCTCCAGTCGCGTCTGGAGCCGTACCGCGAGGAACCGGTGGTCCGGGAGTTCGGGGCGCGGCTGGACCTGCGGGCGGCGGCGTGACGGGAGACACAGCGGGACGCTGAGGGGCTGGTGGGGGAGTGGTCCGGCCCTGTGCTGCGTCAAAACGGATTCCGGGAACCCGGTAGCGTTAACCGACGATTCCGAAGGTCCCCCATTAGTAGGAGTCCCGGTGACGCAGAGTGGACAGGGCGAGGAGCCCTCGCCGCGCGTGGCGCGCGAAGGCATCGTGCTGCCCTCCGACGGTGGCGAACCGCTGCTGCCGGGTATGACGGGGGGCAGCGGCGGCCGACCGGCCCCCACCCCGGCCGCGCCTCCGCCTCCGGCCCCGAACCCGGCCGGCGGCCAGACCTGGGGACAGCCGTGGGGCCCGGACTCCGACGAGGCCCGGCACCCCGGCCAGGCTCAGGCGGCCGAGGGCTGGCCGACGCCGCCCGACGCCCAGCAGCACCAGCAGCAGCACCACCAGCAACAGTGGGGCCCCGAGGGCCAGTTCCACCCCCACTCCAACCCCCACGCCAACCCGTACTCCACCCCCCAGCCCCAGGCGCAGCAACAGCCCGAGCAGCAGGCACCGTCGGCACCGGCGTGGGACAACGACCCGCGCGTGTCCGGGGGTTGGTCCCAGCAGCCCGGCTACGGCGCCGAGTCCGCACCGCTGCCGCCCGCGGCCGGGGGTGCGCCCATGCCGCAGTACCAGCAGCAGTACGGGCAGCAGTACGGCGGCGCCCCGCTGCCCCCCGAGGGCGGTGCGGCCGTCCCGTACGCCGCCGCGTCCGGCGCTCCGCTGCCGCCCGCCGACGACGGCGCGACGCAGTACATCCCCCCGGTTCCCGGCAACTCCGGCCCGGTCGCGGACCCGGCCACCCAGTACTTCCCGCCGCACGCCCCCGCGCCCGGTCCCGCCGCCCCGCATGTCAACGAGGCGGCGACGCAGTACATCCCGCCGGTTCCCGGTAACGCCGGCCCGGTGGGCGACCCGGCCACCCAGTACCTCCCGCCGGTCGCGCCGCACGCCCCCGCGCCCGGACCTGCCGCCCCGCACGTCAACGAGGCGGCGACGCAGTTCCTGCCGCCCGTGGGCCCCGGCGCGCTGCCGCCCGAGGCGCAGGCCGAGGCGACCACGTACCTGGGCCGGGTGCCGCAGGCGGCCCCCGCGGGGTCCGACGCCGACGCCACCCAGTACATCCCGCCGGTGCCCGGAGGGTCGTACGGCATACCCGCGGGCGGCGCCGACGGCCGGCAGCCCCCCTCCGACTTCGACAACCTCTTCCGCACCGGTCCCGGCTCCGACGCCCCGGCCGGCTCCACCCAGCAGCTGCCCCGCGTCCAGCCCCAGCAGCCGCACCAGTACCAGCAACCCGCCCCCGCGCCGTCCTACGGCCAGCAGGCTCCGTACGGCGCCCAGCAGCCCCCGTACGGCTTCCCGGGCCAGCCCCACGACATGGACGACCGGCACGACGGGCGGGGTGGCAGGCGTTCGCGCGTGCCCGTCATCGCGGCCCTCGGGATCGGCATCGTCGTGCTCGGGATCGGCGCCGGCGCCCTGCTGAGCGGCGGGGGCGGCGACAGCGACACCGAGGCGGGCAACAAGACGGTCGCGGCGACCTCGGGCGCGCCGGAGGAGTCCAAGGCCCCGGCCGCCGACCCGGCGAAGGCGCAGGCCGTCGAACTGGACAAGCTGCTCGCCGACAGCAACAACAGCCGCGACGCGGTGATCAAGGCCGTGGCGGACGTCAAGTCCTGCCGGAACCTCGGCCAGGCGGCCTCCGACCTGCGTGGCGCGGCCCAGCAGCGCGGTGAGCTGGTCACCCGGCTCTCCGCACTGGACGTCGACAAGCTCCCCGAGCACGACCAGCTGACCGATGCCCTCACCAAGGCATGGCACGCGTCCCAGTCGGCCGACGACCACTACGCGGCCTGGGCGGACCAGGTGGCGGGCAAGAACGGCTGCAAGAAGGGCCAGGCCCGTACGACGGGCCAGACGCAGAAGGGCAACCAGCAGAGCGGCATCGCCACCGCCCAGAAGGCCAAGGCGGCCGAGCTGTGGAACGCGATCGCCCAGCCGTACGGCCTGACGGAGCGCCAGTCCACCCAGCTCTGACCGCTCAGTGCTCTGACCGCTCAGTCCTCGACGTTCTCCAGCAGCTTCGACGTGTTGACGAAGTCCTTGCGGGCGGCGACGAGCCGGCCCTCGCGGACGACCTGGAGGGTCACCCGCGCGTTGACCAGGCGCGGGAAGCCCGCCACGGCGAGCAGGTCCTCCAGGCGCCAGCGCAGCGTCGGGGTGAGGCCGCCGGTGGTGACCCGCAGACCGTCGTCGAGGGCCCGCCGGACGGTGATCGAGGACACCTCGCCGCCTTCCAGCGACTCCACGACCGCCTTCAGGACGGTGTACGCGATCCAGGTGGTCTGCACACCCGCGTCCTGCGGGTCGATGCGGTTGTCGCCGAAGGCCTCTTCGCTGATGACCTTCTTCATCTGTGCCCAGCGGACGTCACCGGCGGCCGGGTACCAGCCGGTGATGTACGAGTCCTCGTACGGACCCGACCTGCCGCCGTTCGCGTTGATCACCGTCTGGTCGACGCTGCCGAGCATGGCGGCGGTGCGCACCGCCGGATAGTCCTGGCGGTCGCGTCGGAAGGAGTCCATGAAGGTGTTGGTGCGGTCCCCGAGCGCCGGCACCACACAGCCCTTGCGCCCGGACCTCGGGTCCGTCGTGTGTTCCAGGGCGACCTTGGTCTGCGTGCCGTACTCGGTGGCGTTCTCGGCGGCCAGCTGGTCGAGCGCCGGATCGTGCCCGCCCGCGCGCAGGCCGGAGTCGAGGAGCTGGGGCAGCTGGTCGCCGGCGATGGAGTCGGGGCGGACCAGGGCGACGGGACCGCAGACCTCGGCGAGTTCCTTGCCGAGGCCGGCGAGGAGGGCGGGCGAGCCGCCGTTGACCGGGTAGGACATCGGGTTGGTGAACTCGTCGTTGGTGACGCCGTAGCCGCCGATGTACGGGATTCCGGCGGAGGCCAGCGGGCCCAGGAAGTCGTCGCCGAACTGGCTGTAGGAGCCGACGACCGCGACGACGTCCTCGTCCGCGGCGCGGCGGGCGCACTTCGCGGCTGCCACCCGCTCGTTGTGGTCGTTGCAGGTCAGGACCTTGAGCTTGCGCCCGTTCAGACCGCCGGTCGCGTTGATCCAGCGGGCGTACGCCTGTGCCATGGCCGGCATGCCGGGCTTGTTGGTCGCGTCGGTGTTCTCCGGCGCCCAGGTCATGACGGTGATGTCGCTTCCCGTACCGTCCGAGGTGCCGGGGACGACCCCGCAGCCCGCGGCGAGCGCCGCGCACACGGCGAACGCGCCGACGGCCCGGACACCCCAGGTACCGGGGAGGTTGTTGCGGAAGGTGTTGCGGAAGGTGTTGCGGAAGGTGCTGCGGATGCGTCGCCTGCCGGTCATGGGCATGCACGATTCCGTCACACAGCCAACCCACGTGTGACTGTCGGTCGACAGCCGGTGGCGGTGAGGTGAATTACGGGGGGTGTGGGTCTCGTTTTCGAGGGGAACGTACGATCGATGACCGTGCAAGGTTCGGAAGACTCTTCCCGTCGCGGCCGTCGCTCCTCCACCATGGGCGGCATGCCACTCAACGACATGCCGTGGTGGCGCTGGCGCAGCAATGTGCGCTCCGCGCTGCACATGCTCTCCGACCCGGTGTTCCAGCGGGACGTCTGGCTGGCCGGCGTCGACGGGTACGGGGACGTCACCGACGCCGTGTACCGCCTGGTCGAGGACACCTGGCTGGACAGCTGGTCCGCCGAGAAGTACGTCGGCACGATCTTCCGGGACTCCCAGGAAGCCGCCCTCGTCGACACCGCCGTGCTCCGCGTCCTGCGGATCATGCACCAGGTCGGCCCGGACGCCCCCGTCTCGGCCTACCTCGACCACGCGGGCTGGCCGGAGGCGGTCCGGGCGGCCCGGGACGCGCACGTGCGCCTCGCGGCGAGCGACGGGGAGGAACCGGACGTCCCGCCGCGCACGCTGGAAGTACTGCGGATACTGACGCGCTCGGCGTAGGCCGGGTTCGGGCGGCCCGTACAGGGTGGCCCGTCATGGCCGGCCCCAATCCGATGGCCCCATCCCGGTCGGCCCGTTCCGGTTGGCGGACGGGAGTCGGCCGGTCGGGGCGGATATGGGACCCTGTCCGGCATGAACGAGCAGTCCAGCCAGGCCGTCGACACCGGCGCGGCCCCCGCCGAGCAGTACGTCCTCACCCTCTCCTGCCCCGACAAGCAGGGCATCGTGCACGCCGTGTCGAGCTATCTCTTCATGACCGGCTGCAACATCGAGGACAGCCAGCAGTTCGGCGACCGGGACACGGGACTGTTCTTCATGCGCGTCCACTTCTCGGGCGAGTCGCCCGTGACGGTGGAGAAGCTGCGGGCGAGCTTCGCGGCGATCGGTGACGCCTTCCACATGGACTGGCAGATCAACCGGGCCGAGGACCGTATGCGGGTCGTCCTGATGGTCAGCAAGTTCGGCCACTGCCTCAACGACCTCCTCTTCCGCGCCCGTATCGGCGCGCTGCCCGTGGACATCGCGGCGGTCGTCTCCAACCACACCGACTTCGCCGAGCTGGTCGACTCGTACGACGTCCCCTTCGTCCACATCCCGGTGACGAAGGACACGAAGGCGCAGGCGGAGGCGCAGCTGCTGGAGCTGGTGCGCGAGAAGGACGTGGAACTGGTCGTCCTGGCCCGCTACATGCAGGTGCTGTCCGACGACCTGTGCAAGGCGCTCAGCGGGCGGATCATCAACATCCACCACTCCTTCCTCCCGAGCTTCAAGGGCGCGAAGCCGTACCACCAGGCGCACGCCCGGGGCGTGAAGCTCATCGGGGCCACGGCCCACTACGTCACGGCCGACCTCGACGAGGGCCCGATCATCGAGCAGGAGGTCGAACGCGTCGCCCACGACGTGACCCCGGACCAGCTGGTGGCCATCGGCCGCGACGTGGAGTGCCAGGCACTGGCACGGGCGGTCAAGTGGCACGCGGAGCGGCGAATCCTGCTGAACGGGCGGCGGACGGTCGTGTTCGCTTAGGGGGTGAACAGCGGAGTGGAGCCCCGATCGGAAACCGCAGCACCCCGGTGGCGGTTGAGGTGGGGCAAGGATGCCAAGGGCCGGTCGTCCTGGGCACGTGGGTGTGTGCTCGCGTCGCTGGCCGTGCTGACCTCCGGTCTGCAGGCCTTCCACGCGGCCGTGCCCGACACCGTCGGTAATGTGGGCAGCCTGCTCGAGGCATTCCTCCCCTGGCTGGGCCTGGCCGTCCCCGTGCTGCTGCTTCTGGCTGTACTGCGCCGCTCGGCTACCGCGCTGGTGGCCCTGCTGCTCCCCGTGGCCGTCTGGGCGCACCTCTTCGGCGGGATGCTCTTCCCCGGGGACGGGGATGGCGGCGCACACGACATCACGGCGGTCCAGCACAACGTCAGTGACGAGAATTCCCACCCCGCAGGCACCGCGGAAGCGCTGATCGACGGCGGCTCGGAACTCATCGCCCTGGAAGAGCTGACACCCTCCGCGCTGCCGCTCTACGAGAAGGCCCTGGCACCCGTCTACCCCCACCACGCGGTCGAAGGCACCGTCGGCCTCTGGTCGAAGTACCCGCTGACGGACGTACGGCTGCTGGACATCAGGCCCAGGGGGATCGGCGAGGGCTGGAACCGTGGGCTGCGGGCCGGCGCGCGTACGCCGTGGGGCGAGGTCGCCGTCTACGTCGCCCACCTGCCCTCGGTCCGCGTCCGGCCGACCGGCTTCGATTCCCGCTACCGGGACGAGAGCGCCGAACTGCTGGGCGAGGCCGTCGCCGCAGAGAAGCTGGACCAGGTGATATTGCTGGGTGACTTCAACGGCACGCTGGACGATCGCGGGCTGGCCCCGCTCACCTCGCGGATGGAGTCGTCGGCGCGACGCTTCGCGTTCAGCTGGCCCGAGGTGTTTCCCGTCTCCCGGATCGACCACATCATGACGCGCGCGGCGACGGTCACGGACTTCCGCACGTTGCCTGCCACGCACAGCGACCATCTTCCGGTGGTCGCTGGCATCAGGTTCGCGACGAGCTGATCGCGTACACCAGGCTGCTGATCCACCGTTTTCGCGAGCGACCAGGCGTGTCGACTCGGACTGGACGCCGGAACCCCTCTTCCCTGCCCCCGCTGCGTCTTGGGCCCGGCACCCCCGCTGCCGGGTCGCCGAACCCCGCGACACCAGCGTGCCCGGAGCCCGCTACCTCGTGTGCACCTGTTCACATCCGGCTCAGCGAAGCCGCCGCGTACAGCACATCCCTGATCGCCTCCCGGTCGCCGTCCTGGCCTGCCGCTGCCTCCTCCGGGGGTACGTGGCCTGCCGCGAGTTGGCAGAACTCCGTGCCGTCCAGGGCGACATGGGCCACCTCGTGGGCCGCCGAGGGGAGGGCGGCCGGGGAGTCCAGGGGGATCAGCCACTCGCCGCCGCCCGAGCCCTCGATCTCCAGGCGGAGGCTGCGGCCCGGTTCGCCGGCCGGGACCAGGTGGCGGGTTGTCCGGCTCGGGGAGGCCAGGCCTGCCCGGCGGCGGGCGGCGAGGGCCTGCGGGAGCATGCGGGCCGCGAGGTCGATCATGCCGTGGAAGTGGCGCGGGGCGGGTGGGTCGTAGGGGTAGTCGACCGCCTCCGCGATATCACCGGCGTGCACCCAGCACTCGAAGGCGCGGTCCAACATCGCCTCGTTCAAAGGCAGTTGGAAATCGCCGTACGGTACCGGCAGCTTTCCCGAGCCTCCGCCCGCGAAGGCCACCGTCCGTACGATGTCGTGGCTCTGCTCCCGCCACGGCACCCTCACGGAGCGGGTCGGCGGGAAGTACGAGGCTCGCCAGTACGCCTCCGTACGGCCTGCCGGAGTCGGTGCGACCGGCGTCCTGTGCTCGCCGGTGAGCGGGTCGTCGAGGCCCAGCGCGACCGCGACCAGGCCGTCCACGCTCAGCAGATGCGCGATGACGCCGGCGACCGTCGTACGCCTGCTCGTCTGCTCGTCGGCCTCGAACCAGCGCAGCCGCACGGGCGCGTGCCACTCGGCGTCCCCGAAGTCCTGGAGCAGGGCGTCGAGGCGGGCCGTCTCCGCGTCGTACGGGGCCGCCCACTCCGGTACCGGGATGCGCGGCGGACGCCGGTCGAGGCACCCCTGCAGGACACGGGTGCGCAGGGTCGGGTCCAGGTCGAGGGGTTCCGGGCGCTGGAGCAGTTCCACCGCCTCGCGCAGGCGCCGCGCCTCGTCCGCGCAGGCCCCGCACTCCCCGAGGTGCTCCTCGACGGCCAGCGTCTCCTCCGGCGCACAGGCGGCCAGCGCCCACGCCCCGAGCAGCGACCTCAGCACGTCGTGTTCCAGGACGAGAGGGACGACGACCGGGACGACCGGTACGCGGGCCGCGTCGGGGAGGGCGTCGCCCGTGTCCTCGACCGAGGAGCGCGGCATCGGTATGCGGGGCGGGCCGTCGCCTGCGCCGGAGGCGGGGCCGGGTTCGGGGGGTGTGCCTCCCGGTCCCCTGCCCTCGCCGGCGTCGTCTCCGGGGCGCCGGGGGCCATGCCCCTCGTACCCCTCGTATCCCTCCCAGGCCCCGTCCTCCTGGCCCGCGCCGCTCATACCGCGCCCCCGTATTCGGGGGGTGCCCCCGGTGTGCCCGTGTCGTGGGCCGTGGACAGGAGCTGGAGGCCGAGGCGCAGGCGGCGGCGGGCCTCCGCCTCCGTGACGCCCAGGTCGGCGGCGGTCTGGCGGTAGTCGCGCCGTTGGAAGTACGCCAGCTCAAGGGCCGCGCGCAGCGGGGCCGGCATCGACGTGACGATGTAGTCGGCCCGGGCGGCGACCGAGGCGCGGCGGACCCGGCGTTCCAGTTCCTCCAGGGAGCCCGTGGAGCTCGTGGAGCTCGTGGTGCCCGTGGAGGAACCCGAGGCGTCGTCGGTGTGCGTGGTGTCGGGGTCACCCTGGGCCAGCGCGGCCGTCTCCGTCTGGCGCAGGCGCTGGACCGCCAGACGGTGGGTCAGGGTGGCCAGCCAGGAACGCAGCGGGCCCTCTTTGGCGTCATAGGTGTCGGGGTGCTGCCAGACGTGGGCGAAGACCTCGCGGGTGATGCGGTCGGCCGCCTGTTCGTCGCCGAGGACACGATGGGCGAGGCCGTGCACGAGTGAGGCGAAGCGGTCGTACAGCTCGCCGAGCGCGGCTGCCTCCCCGCGCGCGAGCCGCTGTTGCATCTTGCGGTCCCAGCGGGGCGGTGTGTCCTGCTTCGCCATGCTGCTCCCTCACCCCCTGTACCGCTGTCCAGGTCCGGCGGTCGCCCACCCTCTGCTCGAATGTAGTCGGCCCCTCCGACAGCCCACTCCGCTTTGCGGCATTGTGCGCCCTCCCAGACGCCAAAGATGGTAGAGAACCGACGAAGAGTGACCGGTCATGACCCATTCTGTGTCGCTTTCGATCGAACGCGATCGCGGGTGACCGAAACAAGCCCCCTGCAAACCGCTTGCAAGTCTCTTGCGATCTCGGCCGAGTCGATGTGCGGTGTTTGGTGACACGGCTGTTGGGCAGCCGCGTCAACAGGAAGCGTAGGTCGGGCTTCCGTTTGTGTTGGACGAGTCGGGCGAGTCGGACGAGAGGCGTGATGGTGGCGTTCAAGGTGACCGACGGCGAGCGCGGCGGCTGGATCGTGATTCAGGTGTCCGGAGAGATGGACCTGGTCACCTCACCGGAGTTGCGACAACGGGTCCACAGTGCGGTGGCCGAGGGGCGCCATCGTGTCGTCCTCGATCTGTCCGAGGTCGTCTTCTGCGACTCCAGCGGCGTCGGCGTCCTCATCGCCACTCGCCGGCTGATGCGCTCCTGCCAGGGCAGTCTGCGCCTGATCCTGCCCGCGCAGGGCGCCGCGGACAGCGCCCACGCCCACCACGTCAACCGGGTCCTCAACGCCCTGGGAGTCCGCCGTCTCTTCGACGTCTACGCGGACCTCACCACGGCGGCCGACGAGTCGGCGGCACCGCTCCAGGCCGCCACGCCCGCGTGACGCGGTTCGTGACGCGGTTCGTGACCCGCTCGGTGACGTACTTCGTGACGCGATTGTCGGGGAATTCCCCCGGTCTTCCCCCAGTCTTGGCACAGGCGTCGTTTTCCCGTCCCCATCGGCCTCCGCACGTCGTACGCTCCCTGCCAGAAAGACCCTGACACAGACGTAAGGCGGGCCCGACAGACATGGTCAGCTCCGAGTACGGGCGGAAGATCGCCGCCCGGTTCACCACCTTCGACCAGGACGGCAACGGCTACATCGACCGGGAGGACTTCAACGTGGCGGCCAAGGCGCTGCTCGCCGAGTTCGGCACTCCCGCCCGGTCCGACAAGGGCCAGGCCCTCTACGGCGGCGCCGAGGCCTTCTGGCAGGGCATGGCGGGGATAGCGGACCGGGACGGCGACCAGCGGATCACCCGCGACGAGTTCGTCTACGGCGCCGTGAAGCGGCTGCACGACAACCCCGGCCGGTTCGCCGAGATCGCCCGCCCCTTCCTGCACGCGGCCCTCGCCGTCGCGGACCAGGACGACGACGGCACGGCGACCCTGGGCGACACCGAGCGCGTCCTGAAGGCGCTCGGCGTGCCCGAGGACATCGCCGCCATGGCCGCCGCGACGCTCGACACCGACGCCGACGGCCGGGTGGGCGAGACGGAGATCGTCGACGCGTTCGCCCGCTACTTCGACGTGTCCGACTCGGACGGAGCCACCGGGACCGGCTCCGAGTAGCGCTCGCGCAGCCTGTACTTGAGCACCTTCCGCAGGGCGTCGTTGCGCGGAAGGGCGTCCACCAGCTCCAGCCGCTCCGGCAGCTTGTGCACGGACAGCCCTTCCGCCCGCAGATACGAAGTCAGCGCGGACAGGGTCAACTCGCCCGCCTGCCCAGCCTCTCGCCCCTGCCCTGCCCCTGCCGCTGGTTCCACCACCGCGCAGACCAACTCCCCGCGTTCCGCGTCCGGCAGCCCCACCACCGCCACGTCGCCCACCCCCGGGTGCGTGTGCAGCAGGTCCTCGATCTCCTTCGCCGAGATGTTCTCGCCCTTGCGGATGATGACGTCCTTGAGCCGCCCGGTGAGCACCAAGTGCCCGCTCCCGGTGACGAATCCCAGGTCCCCGGTGCGCAGGAACCCGTCCTCGTCGAAGGCCTCGGCGGTCTGCGCGGGGTCCAGATACCCCTGGCAGACGGCCTCCCCCCTCAGCCGCACCTCACCGTCCACCACCCGTATCTCCATCCCTTCCGGCGGACGCCCTTCTGTCGTCGCCAGGTTGTCGGCGGTGTCGTCCGGGGCCCCCATGGTGATCATCGGCACTTCGGTCATCCCGTACCCGTGCGTGAGCTGCACGCCCATCTCGCGTACGACGGAGTGGTAGACCTCCGGCGGCTTGGGAGCTCCGCCGCCCGCGAGCAGTCGCAGGGTGGGGATCACCGGAACGCCGGGCTGTTTGCGCTGTTCGGCGAGGAACATGGAGTAGAAGGCCGTCGACCCGCCCGCCACCGTGACCCCGTGCTTGCGGTATCCCTCCAGCGCGTCCGGCAGCGCGAACTGCTCGAACATCACCGCCGGGAAGCCGTAGAGCAGCAGCATCACCGTGTAGTCGGGGCCCGCGATATGGGCGTACGGGAAGGCCATCGAGCCCACGTCGGACTTGCTGAGGCGCAGGGCGTGGGCCAGGCACGAACCGCCCGCGATGAGCGAACGGTCCGTGTGGAGTACGCCCTTGGGGTCGGAGGTCGTGCCGGAGGTCCAGTAGATCCAGCGGACAGAGGTGCCGTCGGCAGGCGGGGGCGGCAGCGACGACGGGTCGCCGTCCGGGAGTTCGTCGCTGTCGTACGCCGGGAAGATCCCCTTCGCGCCCAGCCGCCGTGCCATCTCGGTGTGGTCGAAGCCGCGCCACACCCCCGGCACCGCGAAGAACTCCGCCTTCGACTCCCGTAGCGCGAAGCCGACTTCACGGTCCCGGTAGAAGGGGATGACCGGCGACTGCACCGCGCCGAGCCGGGCCAGTGCGAAGGACAGCAGGGCGGTCTCGATACGGGTGGGCAGCTGCCAGGCGACGACCGTGCCGGGGCGTACGCCCATGCCGTACAGGCCCGCCGCCACCCGCTCGGCACGGGTGCGGAGTTCACCGAAGGTGAGCGAGCGGTCGTCCTGGAGGAAGACGGGCCGGTCGGGGGTGAGTTCGGCGCGGCGGGCCACCAGTTCCCAGAGGGTACGGGCCGCGCCAAGGGCGTGGGCGGTGTCGACGGCGTTCACGTTGCCCCCTGAGGCCGGTTGACCGGAAGGATGCGAAGGGACGTCTGACGGACAGTCAGATCGTGCGGGGAGCGTAGGCCTTGATGCCTTGTCGGTCCATAGGTGCGGGTCTAACCTTCTAAGGGGCTGGAACTGACGGATCGTCAGATGATCAATCATCACCCGTCACCCATCACCCGGCCAGGCGGAGGGGACCCCATGACCGAACTGCCCCGCATCATCAGCGTCGACGACCACGTGATCGAACCCGCGCACCTCTTCGAGACCTGGCTGCCGGCCAAGTACCGGGACAGGGGACCCAGGCCCTTCACCGCCGGAATCGGCGAACTCGCCTACGTGGGCGGCAAATACCGGATCACGACCGACCCCGAGGGCCCGGTCACGGACTGGTGGCAGTACGAGGACCTGCAGTTCCCGTACAAGCGGATCATCGCTGCCGTCGGGTTCTCCCGGGACGAGATGACCCTCGACGGCATCACGCGTGAGCAGATGCGGCGCGGCTGCTGGGACCCGAAGGCCCGGCTCGCGGACATGGACCTCAACCATGTCGAGGGCTCCCTCTGCTTCCCCACCTTTCCGCGGTTCTGCGGGCAGACCTTCGCCGAGGCCCAGGACAAGGAGGTCGCGCTGGCGTGCGTGCGCGCCTACAACGACTGGATGGTGGAGGAGTGGTGCGGCGACAGCGGCGGCCGGCTGATCCCGCTGTGCCTGATCCCCTTGTGGGACGTCGAGTTGGCGGTCGCGGAGATCAGGCGCAACGCCGAACGCGGGGTCCGGGCGGTGACGTTCTCGGAGATCCCGACCTACCTCGGGCTGCCGTCGATCCACTCGGGCTACTGGGACCCGTTCTTCGCGGTGTGCCAGGAGACCGGCACGGTCGTCAACATGCACATCGGCAGCAGCAGCCAGATGCCCGCCGCCTCTCCGGACGCGCCGCCCGCCGTACAGGCCTCGCTGAGCTTCAACAACGCGATGGCGTCGATGATGGACTTCCTCTTCTCCGGGGTGCTGGTGAAATTCCCGGCCCTCAAACTCGCCTACAGCGAAGGGCAGATGGGCTGGATCCCGTACGCCCTGGAACGCGCCGACGACGTGTGGGAGGAGCACCGCGCGTGGGGCGGGGTGCGGGATCTGATCCCCGAACCCCCGTCCACGTACTACTACCGGCAGATCTTCTGCTGCTTCTTCCGTGACAAGCACGGGGTCGCCTCGCTGGATGTCGTCGGCCGGGACAACGCCACCTTCGAGACCGACTACCCGCACGTCGACTCGACCTTCCCGCACACCAAGGAGGTCGCCCTCGAGCATGTGAAGGGCCTCGACGACGAGACCGTCTACAAGCTGATGCGCGGCAACGCCATCCGCATGCTCGGCCTCGACCTGGACCGGGACCGTTAGTGGACCTCGCGGACACGACCCAAGAGGCTGAATTCCGGGCCGGGTTGAGGGAGTGGCTGGCGAAGACGCTCCCCTCGCTGCCGACCGCGCCCTCGCCCGACAACTGGCCCGGACGGCGCGCGTACGACCTCGGCTGGCAGCGCACGCTGTACGACGCCGGGTACGGCGACGTCCACTGGGGCGCCGACCCCGCCGTACGCATGATCTTCCTGGAGGAGACGGAGAAGGCCGGCGCGCCCTATGTGGGCGCGAACTTCGTCGGGCTGCTGCACGCCGGGCCGACCGTCGCCGCCGAGGGGACCGACGAACAGCGGGCCCGCTGGCTGCCGCCCGTGCTGCGCGGCGAGGAGGTCTGGTGCCAGGGGTTCAGCGAGCCGGACGCCGGTTCGGACCTCGCGGCGCTGCGCACGCGCGCGAGGCGCGAGGGCGACGAGTACGTGGTCAGCGGCTCCAAGATCTGGACCTCGCACGCCGAAGTCGCCGACTGGTGCGAGCTGTTGGTGCGAACCGACCCCGACGCGCCCAAGCACCGCGGGATCACCTGGCTGGCCATGCCCATGGACGCCCCGGGCATCACCGTACGGCCGCTGCGCACGCTCGCCGGGTCCAACGAGTTCGCCGAGGTCTTCCTCGACGAGGTCCGGGTGCCCGTCGCCAACCGGGTCGGCGAGGAGAACGACGGCTGGCGCGTGACGATGGTGACGCTGTCCTTCGAGCGCGGTACGGCGTTCGTGGGTGAGGTGGTGGCCTGTCGGCGCGTGCTGGGCGAACTCGCCCTGGCGGCACGGGAGAACGGGCGTTGGGACGACCCCGTACTGCGCCGCGGACTCGGGCGGCTGAACGCCGAGTTCCGGGCGCTGTGGCGGCTGACCCAGTGGAACGTGAGCGAGGCGAGTGAGGCGGCCAGGGGGGTACCCGGGGTCGGCGGGTCCGTCTTCAAGCTGCGGTACTCGCACGCCCGCCAGGAGCTGTACGAGGCGGCGGCGGAGGTCCTGGGGGCGGGTGGCGCGGCTCTGGATCTCGAACAGCCCTGGGTGCTCGACCGGTTGTCCTCACTGTCGTACACCATCGCCGCCGGCACCTCCCAGATCCAGCACAACATCGTGGCCGAACGCGTTCTCGGGCTGCCGAAGGGACGGTGACACTCGCCCATGCGTTTCCAACTCACCGAGGATCAACGGGCGTTGAGACAGGGCGTACGGGAGCTGCTGGCGGCGCGGTTCGGGCGCGAGCGGTTGCGGGAGGTCGCCGAGGGCCCCGAACTCGACCGGGGGCTGTGGCGGGAGCTGGGGGACGCCGGGTTCTTCTCGCTGCGGCTGCCGGAGGAGGTGGGCGGGGTCGGACTCGGGCTGCCCGAGGCGGTGTTGGCGTTCGAGGAGGCGGGGCGCGTACTGCTGCCGGGGCCGCTGATCGCCACGCACCTCGCGGCGGGTGAGGTGCCGGGGGCGGCGACGGGGGAGGCGGTGGTGACCGTCGTGGACGGTGAGGGGGTGGTGGAGTGGCTTGCGGCGGCGGATGTCGTGCGGGGGGAGGGCGCTGGGGCGGCGGTGCCGATGCGGTCGGTGGATCCGCTCACGCCACTGCACCGGGTCGCCGGCATCGCGGCCGACGGGACCGCAGCCGCTCCGGACTCCGGCAGTGGCCGTACGGACGTACTCCTGACTTCCCTGCTCACCGCCGCCGAGCAGCTCGGTGGCGCCGGGCGCGTGTGTGAGCTGGCCGTGCAACATGCGCGGACCCGTGAGCAGTTCGGGCGGCCCATCGGGGCCTTCCAGGCGGTGCAGCATCTGTGCGCCGGGATGCTGGTGCGGGTCGAGGTGGCCCGCGCGGCGGTGTACGCGGCCGCCGTCACCGTCGATCCGGCGGACGTCGCGGCGGCCCGGCTGCTCGCCGACGAGGCCGCCGTGCGCGGGGCGCGGGACTGCCTTCAGGTGTACGGCGGGATGGGATTCACCTGGGAGTCGGACGTCCATCTGTATCTGAAGCGGGCGTGGGTACGGGCCCGGCGGCCCGGTTCGGTGACGGAGTGTGAGGAGTTGCTCGCCGCCGAGTTACTGGCCGAGGCGCGGTGACTAGGGGGTGACAAGGGGCGCAGCCGTGAATGGCCGAATAATGTCGCCGATTGTGGCGTGATGGAAATGTGGTCCAAGCATTTTGAGATTACTCAGCGTTGATATCGGGTTGTGTCCTACGCGTGACTTGTCACAGCCCGGAGTCGCGTGTTCGCTCCGGTACCTTCTGTGGAATGCGAGTGGTTCCGAGGTCGAGCCATCCCGGTGTTGCCCCTGAGGCGGCCCCGGATTCGGCAGTGCGCGCCGCTCGCGGGGCGGGTCGCGGTTCTGCGCCCGCCTGTTCGACTACTCGCGGCGAGCGTCGCACAGTATGCCTCAGGCGTACTCCTTCGCGTTGGAATATGCCTGAAGCGCTTGTTGGCATGACTGTACGTCAACCATGCTTTCGCGTAAGGGATACACATTCCGTGATCCCTGATCTGGCCGATGGCCCAACCGTTGTTCTGGGCATGCAGAAAATGGCTACGATCGTGGCCCTCGTGCGGCGCGAGGCGATGTGTCCGCCGGTTCGGATGGTGTGAGCGGTGCAGGTGCTTCAAGTGCAGCTGGAGATCCGGCCCGACCCTGCTGAGGTGGGGCGGGCCCGGAGATGGGCGCGGTCGTGGCTCGCCGGGTCGGGGGTCGCGGACGACGATCCCCTGGCCGAGACGCTGATCCTCCTCGTCTCCGAACTCGTGACCAACGCGGTGGTGCACACCGGGTGTCCGGCCGTGCTGCGGCTGTCGTTCCGCAAGGTGTTCGGCGCGCAGTCCGGTGGGCCGCCCCGCGCCCGGATCGTGGCCGACGGGGTCGTCCGGCTGGAGGTCGCCGACCTGAGCGCCCGGCCGCCCGCGCCCCGGCATGCCGAGGGCGACGACACCAACGGGCGCGGGCTGGAGCTGGTCGACGGGCTCGCCGACCGCTGGGGGTGGAACCCGGAAGGCGTCGGCAAGCGCATCTGGTGCGAACTGGACCGCTGCCCGGCCGCAACGCCCTGCGGAGACCGGGGTGATGGCGCCGACAGCGCCGCGGCCACCGCCCCGGCCGCCCCCGCGTCGACCGCCGCCGCGCCATCCACTGCCACCGCCCCCGGCCCGTCCACTGCCACCTCCACCTCCACCGCCTCCGCGTACGGGGGCATGGCGGCGTACGAAGCCGTCTGACGGCAGGTCCTGGCTGTGCCGCGTGCGTCGGTGGTGCCCGGCGCGGCGCGTGGCGGGGCACGGTTGCAGAAACACCGGGGGTTTTCGGCCGGTCGCGGTGCGGTGCGCCGGGGTGTGCCCCTGTGCGCGGTCCTCGCAAAAGGTGCGTAAGGGGTGAATCGCCGAACAGGTGTTGACGTGACGTGACCGTGTGAACACGCTTGTGTGCAGCGCGATTCGCCGGAGGGGACGGCGAGGGTTCGGTGACGGGGGCCCTCGACGAGTGCGAATCGTGATTCGGCGTAAGCCTCCTCGGGGCCAAGGGGGGCGGGGGTGGGAACGCCGAAGGCGGGTGGCGGCGCGCGATGCCGTACTTGGGGTGGGCAATGGCGCGCCGCCGGCCGGCCGTTACGAGCTAGAGGATCGCTACGGGTGCCACCGGACTGCCGGTGGCACCCGTGAACGGTTCTGGTGTCGCCGACAGCAGGAACTCGTACCGGTCTTCTTGTCCACAGGCTGTGGACAACTTTTCGAGATTCCAGTTCTGGCCCTGGGGCATCCCCATCTCCACCAGGTCGAGCGCGTGTACGGGCATCCAGAGATCCTCCGACTCCGGCGGGAAAATCTCAAAGGTCAGCGTGTCGTTCGCGACCGCCGCGACATCCCGTGCGTGGAACCACTCCGGCGTACGGATCGACAGCCCGGGCGAGGGGTACGTGTACGCGTGCTTGTCGCCGGCCAGGTACACCTGGATCTGGCCCGTCCGTACGAGCACGATGTCACCGGCACGCACGCGCGTGCCCGCCAGTTCCTCCGCCGCCTCCAGGTCCTCCGGGGTCACCGCGTGCCCCCCGTCGAGCCGGTCGACACCCCGGGCCCGGGCCACGTCGAGGAGCACCCCGCGCGAGACGACATGCCGCGCCTTGTCGACGCCGGCGAACTCGGCGCCGGAATGGGCCGTGATCGTGTCCGCCGGGCGCCCGTTGTAGAGCTTCCCGGAGTGGGAGGCGTGGGCGAGGGCGTCCCAGTGGGTCGCGCACTGGAGTCCCAGGGTCACGATGTCGTCGCTCGTCGCCACGGTTCCGCCGCCCGGCGGCCCGAACAGCTCCTGGTTGATCTGGACCATGGCGTGTACGGGGTTCAGCCGGCCCGGGATCGCCCCGGTCTGGACGCCGTCCTGCTGCAGCGGGAGGGCGAGGGGGACGCGGTGGCCCGTACGGACGGTCGCGGCGGCGTCGCGTACGACGGCGTCGGTGATGAGGTTGAGGGTGCCGAGTTCGTCGGCCTCCCCCCAACGCCCCCAGTTGTTCACGCGTTTGGCGATGGCGTGGAACTCGGCCGGCAGCGGCATGAGTCCGGTCCTTCCTGGAGACCGGTCCCCTCCCGGGGCTTGCCTCCGCATATCTGACGGGTCATAAAATCTAACGGTCCGTCAGAAACCGCGGGAAGGGGCCGGGCATGGGGAACTTCTTGGCAGGCAAGGTGATCGCCGTGACGGGCGCGGGGCGGGGCATCGGCCGGGCGGTGGCATTGGGCGCGGCGGCCGAGGGCGCGCGGGTCGTCGTCAACGACTACGGCGTCTCCGTCGACGGCGCCTCACCGACGAGCGAGATCGCCGAAGGCGTCGTCAAGGAGATCGTGGCGGCGGGTGGGGACGCGGTCGCCGTGGCTGACGACGTGTCCACCATGGTGGGCGGCCAGCGGATCGTCGACACGGCCCTGTCGTCGTACGGGCGCCTCGACGGCGTCGTGTGCGTCGCCGGGATCCTGCGCGAGCGGATGCTGTTCAACATGTCCGAGGAGGAGTGGGACCCCGTGGTGGCGACCCACCTCAAGGGCACCTTCACCCTGTTCAGGGCGGCCTCGGCGGTGATGCGGCAGCAGCGGTCGGGGACGCTGATCGGGTTCACCAGCGGCAACCACCAGGGGTCGGTGTCGCAGGCCAACTACAGCGCGGCGAAGGGCGGGATCATCTCGCTCGTACGGAGCGCGGCGCTGGGGCTGCACAAGTACGGGGTGAGTGCGAACGCGGTGGCGCCGGTCGCCCGTACGCGGATGTCGGCGAACGTGCCGATGGAGTTGGCGGAGATCGGGGAGCCGGAGGATGTGGCGGCCCTGGTCGTGTATCTGCTGTCCGACCGTGCGAAGGAGCAGGGGATCACCGGGCAGGTGTACACGGTGGCGGGGCCGAAGATCGCGGTGTGGGCGCAGCCGAGGGAGTTGCGTGCGGCGTATGCCTCCGGCGGGTGGACGGCGGAACGGATCGCGGAGTTTCTGCCGGGGTCGGTGGGGGTGGATCCGATGCCGATGCTTTCGCAGGTGGAGCGGATGGAAGAGGCGGCGCGGGGTGGGGGGCGGCCGAACGCCCAGTAGCTCGGGCGCGTGTGTTGTATGGCGGCTGCGGGCCGTCCGTGGCTGGTCGCGCAGTTCCCCGCGCCCCTAAGAAGTCGGTCGTGTCCTGCGTCGAGAGGAGAGGGCTGTGGACTTTGCGTTCGGTGGCGGGGATGACGAGTTCCGGGCGGAAGTTCGGGCTTGGCTCTGTGGGCGTGTCGAGGAGGGCCTTGAGCGGCGTGCATGGGAGCGGATGCTTGGTAAAGGGGGGTGGATCGGGCTCTCCTGGGGGGAGTCGGGGTACCGCAATCGCAGTGCCGGTCTTACGCAGCAGGTTGTCTGGGCCGAGGAGTACGCGCGGTCGGGGGCGCCGGCGCGGTCCGGGCACATCGGGGAGAATTTGCTTGCCCCGACGCTGCTCGCGCACGGTACCGAGGAGCAGCGGGCGCGGTTTCTGCCGCCCATCGCCGCCGGTGAGGAACTCTGGTGCCAGGGGTACAGCGAGCCCGGGGCGGGGTCGGACCTCGCCGGGGTGAGTACGAGAGCGGAACGGGCCGCCGACGGCTCGTACCGGATCACCGGGCAGAAGATCTGGACGTCCCTCGCCCATGAGGCCGACTGGTGCTTCGTGCTCGCCCGCACGGAAGCGGGATCGGTCCGGCACCGGGGGCTCAGTTTTCTGCTCGTCCCCATGGACCAGCCGGGGCGGATCGAGGTCCGGCCCATCCGGCAGATGACCGGGACCAGCGAGTTCAACGAGGTCTTCTTCGACGGGGCACACGCGCGCGCGGAACACCTCGTCGGAGGCGAGGGCGACGGCTGGAACGTCGCGATGAGCCTCCTCGGGTTCGAGCGGGGAGTTTCGACCCTGGCTCAACAAATCGGGTTCGCCGGGGAGTTGCAGCGGATCGTGCGGGCCGCCGTCGACAGCGGGGCGGCTGCGGGGGATCCCGTCCTGCGGGAGCGACTCGTGCGGCAGTGGGCCGAGTTGCGGGTGATGCGCTGGAACGCCCTGCGCACACTGGGGAGTTCGGGTGACGCCGGAGCGCCGAGCGTGGCCAAGCTGCTGTGGGGCGGCTGGCATCAACGGCTCGGTGAGCTCGCCGTGTCGGTGCGGGGCGCGGGGGCGGCCGTGGGGCCGGTTCCGTGGTCCGAGGCGACACCGTACGAACTCGACGCCGCACAGCACCTGTTCATGTTCTCCCGGGCCGACACGATCTACGGCGGCTCCGACCAGATCCAGCGAACGATCATCGCCGAGCGCGTGCTCGGACTGCCGAGAGAACCCAAGGGCTGACGGCTGACAAGGGGCTGCGTGATGCGAGGTGTGCTCTTCGACGGAAAGCAGATCGAGGTCGTCGACGATCTGGAGGTACGGGATCCGGGCGCGGGGGAGGTGCTCGTCGCGATCTCGGCGGCGGGGTTGTGCCACAGCGATCTCTCCGTCGTGGACGGAACCATCCCCTTCCCCGTTCCCGTGGTGCTCGGGCACGAGGGCGCGGGCGTGGTGGAGGCGGTCGGGGCAGGGGTCACGCATGTCGCGCCCGGGGATCACGTGGCCCTGTCGACGCTCGCCAACTGCGGTGCGTGCGCGGAGTGCGACCGGGGGCGCCCGACCATGTGCCGGCAGGCGATCGGACGGCCGGGACGGCCGTTCACCCGGGGCGGGCGGCCGGTGTTCCAGTTCGCGTCCAACTCGGCCTTCGCGGAGCGGACGGTGGTGAAGGCCGTACAGGCGGTGCGGATACCCGAGGACATCCCCCTGTCCTCCGCCGCGCTCATCGGGTGCGGGGTCCTGACCGGCGTGGGCGCCGTACTCAACCGGGCCCGGGTCGACCGCGGCGACACCGTCGTGGTGATCGGTACGGGCGGGGTCGGGCTGAACGTCCTTCAGGGCGCGCGGATCGCGGGCGCCCTGCGGATCGTCGCCGTGGACGCGAACCCGGCGAAGGAGACGGTCGCGCGACGGTTCGGCGCGACCCACTTCCTGACCTCGACGGAGGGCGTGCGGGACGTGCTGCCGACGGGCGCCGACCATGTCTTCGAGTGCGTGGGGCGCGTCGAACTCGTACGCCAGGCCGTCGACCTGCTCGACCGGCACGGCCAGGCGATCCTGCTCGGCGTACCACCGGCGACCGTCGAGGCGTCCTTCCTCGTCTCGTCGATGTACCTGGACAAGTCGATCCTCGGCTGCCGCTACGGGTCCTCGCGGCCGCAGCGGGACATCGCGCTGTACGCCGAGCTGTACCGCGAAGGGCGGCTGCTGCTCGACGAGTTGGTGACGGAGACGTACCCGGTGGAGGACTTCGAGAAGGCGATGGGGGATGCGGAGGCGGGGCGGGTCGCGCGAGGGGTGCTGACTTTCTGAGAGCTGAGAGCTGAGAGCTGAGAGCTGAGAGCTGAGAGCTGAGAGCTGAGAGCTGAGAGCTGAGAGCTGAGAGCTGGAGAGTCGTGGTGTCTGAGTGGGGCATGCCAGGAGTTGTCCACAGGCGCTGGAAATCCCCTGGGGCATTGTCGGTCCCTGCCTTTACCTTCGGCCCATGAGCTATCGCGACGTCGCCACGAAGCAGGTCCTGATCTGGTCCTGCACCTCCGTCGGTGCCCGTATGCCGGTGGCCATGGCTCCGCTGGCCCTGGTGTTCCTGGTGCGGGAACGGCCGGGCGGCTATGCCCTGGGCGCGGCTCTCGCCGCCGCGTACGTACTCGGGGAGATCGTCGGCGCTCCGGCTCTCGGTCTGCGGCTGCGTCCCGAACGGGCCCGTCCGCAACTGGCCGCGGGGCTCGTGGTGGGGGCTGCCGGATTCGTGGCGCTCGGGGTTTTCCCGGGTGCGCATCCCGGGGTTCTCGCGGCGTTCGCGTTCATGGCGGGCGGTGCTCCGGCCGCCAGCGCCGGTGGGTTGCGCGCGCTGCTCACCGACCTGGTTCCGGCGCGGGCCGTGGCGCAGGCGATGTCCGCGGAGTCGATGCTGATGTCGGGCGTGTGGGCCGTCTCCCCGGCCGCCGTGACCAGCCTCGCGCTGGGACTGGCCCCGCGCCTCCCGCTGCTCCTCGCCGCCGTGCTCATGGCGTCGTCGCTCGTGGGCCTGTGGCTGCTTCCGGCCGACTGGGGGACGGACGACGCGCGAGGAGAGGGACAGGGGCGGGGGACGGGCCAGGGGCGGGGGAAGGGCCATGGGAAGGGCCATGAAAAGGAGGGGGCGGGTCCTTCGCTGCTCGGTCTGCTCGTCGGCGCCTGGCCGGTGTACGTCACCGGTGCCGCGAGCCTCACCCTGCTCGGTCTGGCGGAACTCGTGCTGCCCGCGCTGCTCGAACAGCGCGGGATCGGTGTCGGCTGGTCCGGGCCGATCCTGGCGGGAATGGCGGTCGGCGCGGGTCTGGGCGCCTTCGTCTACGGCCTGAGAGCCTGGCCGGGGCGGCTGCGCACCCGCAGCGTGGTCCTGATCGTCGGAATGTCCGTCTGCGTGACCGGCGCCGCGCTGATACCGGGGATGGCCGGGATCGCCGCCGCGCTGGCGGTGAGCGGCATGCTCCAGTCGGGAGCGCTCGTCACCCGAAACCTGTCCCTGCGCGAGGCGCTGCCGCCCGGCGCCCTGGCCGCGGGTTACTCGGTCATGTACGCGGCTGCCGGGGCCGGTTACGCGGCGGCCGGCTCCCTCGCGGGCGCCCTGCTCCAGGTGACGGCACCGTCGACCGCGGTCCTGGCCGGCGTGGCCCTGACGCTTCTGCTGACAGGCGTCGGGTGGTGGGGCGAGACCCGCACGGGGGACCGTTCGGCGGGGGGCGCCGACACGGTCGTAACAGCCGGTCCTGCCGGTCTTGCCGGCCCTGCCGCCGCAGGTGCCTCCTCAGGTGCCTCGGATGTCTCAGCCGGCGATCCTGCCGGCCCCGCTTGCCTCGACGGCCCCGGCCCGGAAGGTACGGCGATACGCGGTCGGTGTGACCCCGAGCACCGCCTGTAGGTGCTGCCGCATCGACTGGGCCGTGCCGAAGCCGGCGTCGCGGGCCACCTGGTCGACGGACAGGTCGGTGGACTCCAGCAGGTGCCGGGCCCGTTCCACGCGCTGCTGGGTGAGCCACTGACCCGGGCTGACGCCGACCTCCTCACGGAACCGGCGCGTGAACGTACGTACCGACATGGACTCCTGCTCTGCCAGGTCGCGCAGCTGGAGGGGCTCGTGAAGGTGGCCGAGTGCCCAGGCGCGGGCGGTGGTCGTGGTCGCCAACTGGGTTTCGGGAAGCGGGCGTTGGATGTACTGCGCCTGCCCGCCGTCCCGGTGCGGCGGTACGACCGTACGGCGGGCCACCTCGTTGGCGACGGCGGCGCCGTGGTCGCGGCGCACCATGTGCAGGCACAGGTCGATCCCGGCCGCGACGCCCGCCGAGGTCAGTACGTCGCCGTCGTCGATGAAGAGAACGTCCGCGTCGACCTTCACCTGCGGGAAGATCCGCTGGAAGTGCTCGGCATCGGCCCAGTGCGTGGCCGCCGGGCGGCCGTCCAGAAGTCCGGCGGCGGCGAGGACGTACCCGCCGGTGCAGATGGCGGCGAGCCGGGTGCCGGGCCGGATGTGGGCGAGGGTGGCGGCCAGCTCGTCGGTCAGCACACCGCGCTCGAACACCGGCCCGAGCTCGTACGAAGCCGGGACGATCACCGTGTCGGCGGTGCCCAGGGCCTCCGGCCCGTGGGCGACCTGGATGGCGAAGTCGGCGTCGGTCTCGACGGGGCCCGGCGGCCGGATCGAGCAGGTCACGACCTCGTACAGCGGCCGGTGCAGGGCATCCCGGGGGCGGCCGAAGATGCGGTGCGGGATGCCCAACTCGAAGGGGAGCAGCCCGTCGAGGGCGAGAACGACGACGCGGTGGGGGCGGAAGTCGGGGTCCGCCTGCGGGTGGGTGGAGGGGATGGGCGCGTCGGGGGCGGTGGAGGCGTTGAAGGTGACGGCCATGGCCCGATCCTATCGAATGCTGTCCTTCGGGCCACTCGTCGGCTGAGTGCGCAGGTCGGACGCTTGATGACGTGACGACGACTTCAAGACAGACCGCCGACTCCGCCGACGATCTCCGCAAGCCCGGCCGGGCCCCGAGCCCGCGTATCCATCGGGCCTGGTTCGTCGCCGCTGTCACCTTTGTGACGATCATCGGTGCCGCCGCCTTCCGTTCGCTGCCCGGGCTGCTCATCGACCCTCTCCATGACGAGTTCGACTGGTCGCGGGGCACGATCGGCGCAGCCGTCTCCGTCAACCTCGCGCTCTACGGGCTGACGGCACCCTTCGCCGCCGCGCTCATGGACCGCTTCGGTATCCGGCGGGTTGTCGCGGTCGCCCTCGGGATCATCGCGCTCGGCTCCGGCCTCACCGTGTGGATGACGGCCGCCTGGCAACTGATGCTGTGCTGGGGCCTGTTGGTCGGGCTGGGTACCGGTTCGATGGCGCTCGCCTTCGCGGCGACCGTCACCAACCGCTGGTTCACCGAGCGGCGGGGCCTGGTGACGGGCATCCTGACCGCCGCGTCCGCCTCCGGCCAACTGATCTTCCTGCCGCTGCTGTCGTGGATCATCGAGACGTACGACTGGCGTCCCGCGGCCGTGACGGTGTCCCTGGCCGCCCTGACGGTCATCCCCTTCGTCTGGCTGCTGCTGCGCGACCACCCGGCTGACGTCGGCCTGAAGCCGTACGGCGCCGAGGAGTTCGTACCGAAGCCGGCCCCCGTCCAGGGCGCGGCGCGGCGTACGATCCAGGTGCTGCTCTCGGCGGTGCGCACCGGCCCGTTCTGGCTGCTCGCCGGCACCTTCGCGATCTGCGGTGCCTCCACCAACGGCCTGATCCAGACCCACTTCGTACCCGCCGCCCACGACCACGGCATGCCCATCACGGCCGCCGCCTCACTGCTCGCCGTCATCGGCGTCTTCGACGTGGTCGGCACGATCGCCTCCGGCTGGTTCACCGACCGCTACGACCCGCGTCGCCTGCTGGCGGTGTACTACGCGCTGCGCGGCGTCTCGCTCCTCTTCCTGCCCGTGCTGCTGGGCCCGTCCGTCCACCCGCCGATGGTCTTCTTCATCGTCTTCTACGGCCTCGACTGGGTCGCCACGGTCCCGCCCACCGTGGCCCTGTGCCGCGAGCACTACGGCGACGACAGTGCGATCGTCTTCGGCTGGGTTCTCGCCTCCCACCAGGTCGGCGCGGCCCTCGTCGCCTTCCTCGGCGGCCTGGCCCGGGACGTCTTCGGTTCGTACGACGTGGTCTGGTACGCGTCGGGCGCGCTGTGCGCGGCGGCGGCGCTGATGGCGCTGGTCATTCGCAGGCGGCGGCCTGTCGTTGGGGCGGTGAGGGTGGCGGCGGCCTGAGAACGGGCCTCGGGCGCCGCATCAGCGCGATGTGGCCGCACGATGACGAGGAAGACGGAGTCGTCCGAGGACCGGTCACCAGGGGATTATGGCCAGGGCTTCCACCTCCAGCATGAGCTCCGGCCGGTACAGGGCGGCCACCTGTACCGCGGTACTGGCAGGCGGACGCGCGGTGTCGATGTGCGTGTCGCGGACGGCGCGTACTTCCGGCAGGACGGCGACGTCGGTGACGTAGTAGGTGAGCTTGGCGACCTCGGCGAACGTCGCGCCTCCCGCCGACAGACAGCGCCGCAGGTTCTCGAAGACCTGGCGGGCCTGGGCGGCCGCGTCGCCCTTCCCGACCACGTTTCCCTGTTCGTCCAGTGCGACCTGCCCTGAGATGACTACCAGTCGGCCTTCGCCTACAACCACATGGCTGTAGCCGTTGCCTGGGGCGACCCCGTCCGGCGGAACGTGGGTAAGCATGTTCTCTTCTGACTCATCCGGCACAGTTGCCTCCACGAACGACAGGCGGAGAGGCAACGGTATACGGCACCAAGTCGGCCCAGCCCGGCGCACGTTGGGTTGTGCGAGCCCAACGCGGGCCGCGCTCCCGTGCGAACCATCAGCAGTTCCACCCCCAGTTCGGGGTCAGAGGAAGCGACCGCGATGGAAAAGCAGCGGAGTGTCCTCGTTTGGGCCCGTTCCCAGCGCGTCCACCCGGCCTACGACGATCAGGTGGTCGCCGCCCGTGTGGACCGCGTGAATCGTGCAGTCGACCCACGCTGAGGAGCCCGTGAGGCGCGGGGAACCGGAGACCGGGGCCGGGTCGTACTCCACTCCCGCGAACTTGTCCGCGCCGCTTCTCGCGAACCCGCGGCACAACCCGCCCTGGCCGGCGCCCAGTACGTTGACGCAGAAGACGCCCGCGCGTGCGATGAGCGGCCACGTCCTCGACGTACGGCCGACCATGAAGACGACGAGGGGCGGCTCGAGGGAGAGGGCGGCGAAGGACTGGCAGGCGAAGCCGGCGGGAGAGGTCTCGCCTTCAGCGGCCGGGGCAGTGACGACAGTGACGCCGGTGGCGAAGTTGCCCAGCACGCGCCGAAACTCGGCCGGGGCGACCGGTACCCGTTCGTCCTCGCCGACCGCCCGTAAGTCCGGCCGGGGCAGCGCCTCGACGGAGCCCGCGACCGTGGGCGCCACTGTCGGCGCACCGGCGGACCGGAGATAACGAACGGCAGCCGCCGCCATTCCCGCTTGTCCCAACATGTGTTCCATTGGAACTGACGGAGCGTCAGAAGTGAAGCCCCGTAAGCGAGTCAACCCAGTCAACGCCCGCTGTAGCGAGGACTCCGTCGCTCCACGAAGCTCGCCACCCCTTCCTTCGCGTCCGCCGTCGTCATGTTGATCTCCTGGGCGGTGGCCTCGGCGGCGAAGGCGGTGGTGCGGTCGGAGTCGAGGGAGGCGTTGACCAGTTGCTTGGTCAGGGCGAGGGTGCGGGTCGGTCCGGCTGCCAGGCGTTCCGCCCATTCGCGGGCCGTCTTGTGGAGGTCCGCGTCCGGTACGACCCGGTTGACCAGGCCCATGCGTTCGGCGTCCGGCGCGGTCAGCGCGTCGCCGAAGAACATCAGCTCCTTCGCGCGCTGCGGGCCGATCAGGCGGGGGAGCAGGTAGGCCCCGCCGCCGTCGGGGACCAGGGCCCGGCGTACGAACACCTCGATGAACCGGGCCGACTCCGCCGCCAGGACCAGGTCGCAGGCGAGGGCCAGGTGGGCGCCGAGGCCGGCCGCCGTGCCGTTGACGGCGGCGACGACAGGCTTCTCGCAGTCGAGGACGGCGCCGATCAGGCGCTGCGCGCCGAGCCGGATGACCCGGGCCACGTCACCGGCGACCCGTTCCCCGGCGGTGCTCCGGCCTCCGCCCCGCAGGTCCGCGCCGGTGCAGAAGCCGCGGCCCGTCCCGGTGAGGACGACGGCTCGTACGGCGGGGTCCGCAGAGGCGTCGGAAAAAAGTTGGATCAGGCGTTCTCGCTGGTCAGGGGTGATGGCGTTGAGTGCTTCGGGGCGGTTGAGGGTGATCCACGAGACGTGATTGTCAGTGGCGTGCAGTACCAATGACTCAGGCGCATCAGCGGATTTTCCCGGCTCTTCCGGGATTTTCGGCGTGCTGGATTCTTCGGGGGAGGAAGTCATGGGAGTGCTGCTCCGTTTCTTGTGGCGGCTAGAGCGGCTGCTGGTTCACGTCCTGGTCCTCCGGACCAGGGCCGCACACCGCCAGCGCGTCCAGCGCCACCGCTCCCTGTCCCCTGGGCAGCACCATCAGCGGGTTGATGTCGAGCTCCGCCAGCTCGTCCCCGAGTTCCAGCGCCATGCGCTGCACCCGCAGGACGACCTCGACGAGCGCGTCCAGGTCGGCCGGGGGGCGCCCCCGGACCCCGTCGAGCAGGGCCCGCCCGCGCAGCTCGGTCAGCATGTCCCGCGCCTGGTCCTCACCGAAGGGCGGCACGCGTACGGCGGTGTCCCGCAGCACCTCCACGAGCACGCCGCCGAGCCCGACCGTCACCGTCGGCCCGAACAGGTCGTCGTGGGTGACGCCGACGACCATCTCGACGCCCCGCTCGACCATCTGGCACACGAGTACGCCGTCCAGGTCCACGCCCTCGTAGCGGGCGATGTCGGTCAGCTCGCGATAGGCGTCCCGGACCTGGCTGGCCGAGGTCAGCCCGATCTTCACCAGCCCGAGTTCCGTCTTGTGCGCGATCTGGCCGCCCGACGCCTTCATCACCACCGGGTAGCCCACCAGCCCCGCCGCCCGCACGGCCGCCGCCGCGCTGGTCACCAACTGCTCGCGCGGCACCCGGATTCCGTACGCGCGCAGCAGCAGCTTCGCGGCGTGCTCGCTCAGCGCCTGGCCCGGCCGCATCAGCGCGCGTGCCTTGCGGAAACTGGGCGAGGGGGTGCGCGGTGCCTCGTCGAAGGGGGAGCGGTAGGACGCCGTGAAGCGGGCGTGGTCGAGGTGGGCCCGGACCGCCGTCACGCAGTTCGCGAAGGTACGGAAGGTCGCCACCCGGGACGACCCGAGCAGCGTCTCGCGGTACGCGGACTCCGTGCCGACCGGCGATCCCCAGATCACGCACACCAGCTTGTCCGTCTGCTCGGCCGCGTCCACGAGGTCCTGGGCGAGCTTGTCGCTCATCGGGGGGAAGGGGCCGGTGATGGGGCAGATCAGGACGCCGACGGCCGGGTCGGCGAGGATCGAGTCGATGATCTTCCGGCCGCGCCAGTCGCCGACCGGATGCCCGCCGTTGTCGATCGGGTTGGCCACGTTCAGGTAGTCGGGTATCCACTCGTGCAGCTCGGCTTGCTTGCCGGCGGACAGCTGCGGCAGGTGCAGTCCCGCCTCGGTCGCCAGATCCGCGAAGTGCGCGCCCGTGCCGCCCGAGATCGAATAGACGGCGACCCCGTCGGCGAGCGGACGGCGGGCCCGCGCCAACAGGGCTGAGGTGTCCTGGAGTTGGTCGAGTCCGTCAACGCGGATCACTCCGTACTGCCGCATCGCCGCGTCCACGACTTTGTCGGCGCCGGTCAGTTTGCCGGTGTGGGAGGCGGCCGTGCGAGCGCCGGTCTCGGTGCGGCCCACCTTGACGGCGACGACGGGTACTCCGCGCCGGGCGGCCCGGTCGGCCGCGAGGAGAAAGGAGCGGCCGTCCTTGAGGCCCTCGACATAGCAGGCGATGGCGCCCACCTCGGGGCGCTCGGAGAAGTAGGAGATGAAGTCGGCGGTCTCCAGATCGGCCTCGTTGCCGGTGGGGGCCCAGTGGGAGAGGCGGATGCCGAGTTCCTGGAGGGCGAAGACCGGGCGGCCCTGGTGGCCGGACTGGGTGATCAGGGCGATCGCCGGGCCGTCGAGGTCCTCGCGGAAGTTCTCGAAGGCGTTGAGGTTGGTGTTCGGGCCGAGCAGTCGCAGGCCGGAGCGGCGGACGGCGGCGGACAGCCGGGCCTGTGCCTCGGCGCCCGCGTCGCCGGTCTCCGCGAACCCGGAGGCGAAGGCGACGGCGAACTTCACCTTGGCCTCGGCGAGTTGCTCGACCACGGGAAGGGGGTCGGCGACCAGCAGCACGGCGAGATCGACCTGCTCGGGCAGGTCCGCGACGGAAGGGAAGCAGGGGAGGCCGAAGACGGCCTCGCGGGTCGGGTGCACCGGGTGCAGCCGGGCACCGACCCGCTCGGCCCACGCCAGCAACTGCCTGGTGATACCGGTGTTCGGCCGCCCCTCGGCGTCCGAGGCACCGACCACCGCCAGGGACTCGGGCCGGAAGAAGCGGTCGAGATCAGGTACGCCGGCGTACAGCGGACGGCCGCTGACGTCGAGGTCGTCGACGTCGGCGGGCCTGCCGTGCACGACCGGCGAGGGCTGCTCGCCGCAGGCGATGACCCGGGCCCGGCGGGAGGTGGTGGTGGTGAGGGTGCCGTGGGTTGATCCAAGCATCGGTCCACCCGATCCTGTGTGACAGCCAATAAACTGACGCAGTGTCAGGTTACTGAACTGACACTGCGTCAGGAACCGGTGTGTGCGAGGAACTTCTTCGCGATACGTGCGAAGTTCCAGCCCGGTGGCCCGGTGGCCCGGTGGCCCGGTGGCCCGGTGGCCCGGTGGCCCGGTGGCCCGGTGGCCCGGTGGCCCGGTGGCCGGGTGGCCGGGTGGAGCGGTACCTGGGGCGCCGGGGGTGTGGTGGCTGGTGGAGGGCAGCGCGGCGGACTCCCTGGCCGGCTGCCGCGCGGGCCAGGACGCGGGTGGCGTGGGTAGCCGGGTGGCCGAGTGGCGTGGCGTGGCGGCCGGGTGGCGCGGGAGCCGGAGCCGGTCGCCGAGTTCGCCGTGGTGGGTGGGATTGCGGGCGGTTCGGCTACTTCCGGGTAGCGGACTGCTGGCGCGCGATCCTCTTCGCGATGCGTACCGCGTCGATCGCCAGTTCGCGGAGCATGCCGCTGATGGGGTTGGTGTAGCCGGTGAAGAAGAGGCCCGGTGCGTTCTTCGGGGAGCGGGGGCCGTGGACGACCGGCTTGCCGTGTGCGTCGAGTACGTCGAGGTGGCCGACGAGGCCTTCCAGGCCGCGGAGGTATCCGGTGGCGGCGATGACGGCGTCCGGTTCGAGGTGCTCGCCGTCGGCGAGGACCACCTTTCCGTCCTCGAACTTCTCGACGGAGGCCACGATCTCGACGCGGCCCCCGCGTACGGCGTCGATGAGGCCGACGTCCTGCACGGGGAGGGAGCCTTCGGTCACCCGGGAGTACAGCCCGGTGTCGGGGCGGGGCAGCCCGTGCGCGGACAGGTCGGGCACGCTGACCTTGGCAACCGGCCCGGCGAGCTTGTCGACAAGGCGCACCGGCAGCCGTCGTACGGCGATGCCCGTGAACTGGGCCGCCCAGCCGGCCGTGGACCGCCGCACGATGTGCGGAGTCGTGCGGACCGACAGCCGCACCCGCGAGGCCCCGCCCTCCACCAGGTCGACGGCGATCTCGGCACCGGTGTTGCCGATCCCGACGACGAGGACGTCACGGCCGACGTAGGGCGCGGGGTTGCGGTACTGGCCGGCGTGCAGCAGCTCGCCCCGGTAGGCGTCGCGCCCGGGCCAGTCGGGTATCCGGGGTGTGTGGTTGGTGCCGGTGGCGACGACGACCGCGCTGCCGGTCAACTCGCGCCCACCCGTGGCGTGCAGCAGCCAGCCGGTGCCGTCGGCGGTCCGCTCGACCCGGGACACCTCGACGCCGGTGACGACCTCCAGCTCGTGGTGCTCGGCGTACTTCTCGAGATACCGCACCACGTTGTCCCGGGCCACCCACCGCCCGAACGAGCGCGGCATCGCCAGCCCCGGCAGCGAGGACAGCCGTCGGGTGGTGTGCAGATGCAGCCGGTCGTAGTGCCGCCGCCAGGACGATCCGACCCCTTCGCCCCGCTCCAGTACGACGGCCCGCACCCCCTGGGCCCGCAGCGCGTACGCGACGGCGAGACCGCCCGGCCCGCCGCCGATGACGTAGACGGGGGCGGCGGAGGACAGGGGCGGTGTCGGTGAGTCGGCCATGTGCCGAGCGTATTCACGCGCTCACCTGTTGGGTCTCGGCCAAGACCGGAATTGGTTGCGGATTGATCACGGCTGTGGGGGAGATGGGTGGGGCCGGTGGCGTGGAGGCTTGGAGTGTGGCTGTTCAGTGTCGCTCTACGCCCCCTTGCGGGGTCTGCCTCGTTTCGGGGCGGGGGGGCGCCAGGAGTTCACGTCCTCAACCGTCAGGCCGAGGCGGGTGAGCTGTTCCTCGTACACGTGCAACCAGGTCCCGTCGTCATCCGACGGCAGTGTGGGGCCGATACCGCGGCCGGTCATGCTGATCCAGGGGAGTACATCAACCCAGGCTGCGAGTAGTGGCAGAGCTGACTCGGCGCGATGTGCGTGCGCGTGCGCGTCTGTTTCGAGGAGGTCCAGCATCGCCTGCATTCGTTCGCGGGCGTCCCAGCCCGCCCAGCCGATCAGCGTTGTGGGGGACAAGGTCGACACAGAGGTCGGGAACGAGGTGAAGCGCTCGTTCGGGACGTCGAACTTGCCGCGCTGCTTCCAGTAGGAGAGCCGGGTGAAGTCTCCCGGTGTGAAGCGCGGCGGGTTCAGTTCGTGCTCGGCGGCACCGGTGGGATCCCGTTGGGCTGTTGCACGGCTGGAGTCCTCCC
This sequence comes from Streptomyces sp. ME02-8801-2C, assembly GCF_033793965.1. Lineage (NCBI taxonomy): Bacteria > Bacillati > Actinomycetota > Actinomycetes > Kitasatosporales > Streptomycetaceae > Streptomyces > Streptomyces sp. ME02-8801-2C. Next base: position 337,784 of record NZ_JARAXP010000008.1, read on the forward strand.
TCCTCCATTGCGCTTGCCACAGTTCTTCCCAGCGATGCAGCTTGGCGAGTCCCGACGCTTTGTAGCGGAGAGGGGCCGCCTGTGGCACGTGCTCGTCGGCTAGGAGGCCCAGCAGTAGGACCTCGACGCTTTCCGTGGCCGTATCAGAGAGGGCAGCCAGCTCCATGAACTCCTCGTTCTCCGCGAGAAGTTCAGCGAGTTTCCGAATGGTTCGCGCGACGGGGCGGAGGCCCGCCGGAGTGGGGTTGAACCATAGCTCCGGCGTCTCGCAGAGGTCGAGCAGACGTTCCCTGAGGATGCTCTGGACCGTCTTGTCCCAACCACCGGTGGACCAGCTGCGCTTGTATTCGGGCCGTTCGATCATCGCAATGGGCATGTTCCGCTCGATGACTTCCACACGACGCTGCACGAGGTCCCCGTATGCCGGAGGCCAATGCTTTGGGAGCTCCGTCACTGGGGTCGCATTGTGGCGTTTGAACCATGACGTCGTGGCTTCGCCGGCCAGGACTTTTCTGGCCAGCACGATTTCGAAGGCGCGCTCGCCGAGCTGGAGAGGGGGGACATCTGCACGGTGTGCGGTCAGCTGTCCGTCGTCGGGAATCAGTCCGTAGCAGGCGTATACCTGCCAGTCCAGTTCTTCCTGGAGCGCCACCATCCGTGTTCGGATGTCGTGCCACTGCCGTTGGGCGACGTCGAGTGACTGAATGGTGGGGTGCACGTCGGGGGCGGCGACGTGGGACAAGCCTTGCTCCAGCTCTGTTGCCAGACTGTCCAGTTCCGCGGCTGGGGAGTTGGGGAGCGTGGCGGGAAGCGGGAGGTCGAGGAGTCTTGTCGAGGTGAACTCGTAGATCTTCTCCCAGGCTTCACCGCTGCGGAGTGCGCCAACGTGCGGCTGTCCCTTGCTCTGACTCATCTGCTTGAGCCAGAAGGAGACAGTCGAACTGTTCAGGATGCCAAGGAGTTCGAGATGAGTGGCCTTGGTGGCGCTCGGCGGGAGCTTGATCACTGGTGCGGAGTTGAGCGGGACGGCGGAACCCCGGAGCAGGCTGAAGTGAGGCTGTGTGGCCACCCATGGAAAGACGATGGACCACGGATGGGTGTCCCAGTCCGACGCGAACTGGTGCCAGTCGTACCACGGTGCCGACTTCCTCATGCCGGGTCGCCGTTTCAGCACAGCCTGGTACGCCCAAAGACGGCGCCGGTGCCGAGGCAGCAGATCCAAATCGGCGGGTTCCTCTCCGTGCCCGGTACGCGGAAAGAACGCCCGCAGTTGCGCATGCGCGGACCAGTCGCGTACCTCGGAACCGGTGAGCACGTGGACGATGGCCGATTCTTCGGCCCCGGAACGGGCGAAAGACCGGGCGGTGGAACAGAAGAGATCGTCGGATCCCGTGTTCGCCGCGTAGCCGATACGAGACACGCGTTCTTGGAGTTGTTCCCCGCTGCTCTCCATGAGGCGCAGCACGGCTCGCGCCGCCGACGACGCGAGACTCCATGGAAAGGTGTCCAGTTGGCCGCGCTCCTGGAGATAGGACTCGGCCCAGACGTCCTCGGTTCCGGCTTCGAACACCAGACGGCGCAGCGACTGCCAGACCAGCCCCTCGCTGGGCACGTCCGGTACGCGAGGCTCACCCTGTCGGCCCACGACCATGTGGACGGGCACGTCTGGATCCGGCACCTGGTTGCGCCCGGCGAGGATGACGACGGGGGTTCCATGACCGGGGATGTAGGCGCCGGACGCGTCGATGACGTGTGAGATCTGCACCCTCGGCAGGACGCGCTCGATGAGATTGCGGCCGAACTCGCGCTTCATGAAGGAGTTGGATGTCAGCAACCCGACACGGCCCGCGTCCTCGCCCCGCAGTGCGAGGTCGAAGGAGAGTTCGGTGAAGGGGACGGAGAGCGCGTAGGGCCCGTTGCAGCTCTCGTACGAGTCGCGATAAGCCGCGAACAGCGCCTTGTTCTTGACGGTGATGAACGGGGGGTTGCTGGTGACGGCATGGTACGAGGCGGGGCGGAGGAGGCCATGACGTTTGGCGTAGCCGGCGATGTCGGTCGGCGAGCCGTAACCGGTGAGCCCCGTTTCGGCAGGGCCGCCATCTCGTCCGTACAGGAGAGCATCGCCCGTCGCCACAACCAGGGGCAGATCCGGGACGTTGTCGAGTCTGCGTTCGCCCGCGCTGTTCATGGCGGCCAGCAGCAGGCGGAACCGTGTGATGCTCACAGCTCCCGGGTCGATGTCGCAGCCGTGGACCGACCCTAGAGCCCGGGCTGCATGTTGCCAGCGGCTCATGTCGGGCCTGGACTCGGACCAATGCCGCAGAAGACGCTCGACAGCGGTGAGCAAGAACGTGCCTGTACCGCAGGCCGGGTCGATCATCCGGAACCCGGACAACCCCGGTTGTCCGGAGATGTATGCGTCCAGTGCGGGATCGAGTGTGAGGTCGTGGATCAGGTTGACCACGAACGATGGCGTAGCAACAGAGCCGTATGTCCTGCCGGCGCGCTCGCAAATGGCTCCGTACAGATCTCCCAGGAGTTCCGTGGAGCGTGTCCTGTCGGTGAAGTCGTGCACGAGGCGACCGTCGGGAGTCCGGCGGCGCCAGAAGTCGAGAAGGGTCCGGCATGCGTCATGACCGGGACGCAACCGCCACAGTGGATGGCTGTCACGGCTGAACACCTGGGCCATGGAGGGATGTGCCCGCAGCCGGTTCACGGTCGAGATGATCAGGTCGGCGGCAGTCGCGGCCGGGTGTTGCTGAAAGAACTCCTCGTCCACGGATTCGGCTTCGCCTGAGGCGAATGGAACGTCGAGCAGCCCGTTGTCCTCGCAGAACCGGATCAAGACCGTTGCGAGGATCCAACCCGTGGCTGCCTGGGAGACCTGTTCGTCCACCCAGACCTGCCATGTGTCCGATGTCAGGCCATGCTTCCGTGCGGTCTCGTAGTCGACGCGCAGCTGTGCTGCGGACGGATCCGAGACGACGCGTGCACGGAGGTCCAGCTCGAAGTCGGCCGTGAGCTGCCGCAGCTCCTTGGCCAGGTCGTGGCGGGAGAGCATGAGCCCCTTCCTGGGTCGAGTTCGTTGCTGCTTGTTGTCGGCCGAACTTTTGAAATCACCGTTCTTATTTGATGTCGCGAGATTATCACCGCGAGAGTGTCGTAAAAACTTGAGAGTGTTAGAAGACCCGTCTACGCTCTCGTCGTAGGGCTCGCCGATCGGCGACACCCCATCAACTGGGCTCGGGCAGATCGGATGAGACGCGAGGGCCCGCGACGGGAGGCATGCCGTATGAACGGCGACGATGGGTCGCGCAGGCAGATCTGGCTGGCGATCATCGTGCTTGGCGCCTTGCTCGGTGGCGGTATTGCCGCTGCCGCGTGCTGGGCGGCGGGGATGGGGGTGATTGCCGCGCTCGGTGCGGGAGGTAGCACCTTTCTGGGGCTGGCGCTGCTAGGGCTCGCGGCCGGGCAGTTCCTCGCCGACTGACGATGCGGGAGCTTAGGGATACACTCCTAAGGAGTGTATCCCTAAGGAGGTCGCATGCTGTCACCATCGATTCCAGGCAAGCCGGCGCACATCTTCGACCGCGGTACCGAATGGGACGGGCTCACCGCCTTCGTGAGGCGGAACCAGCCGCACGCGATGCTCGGCATCGTCAGCGGCAGGCGGCGCATGGGAAAGACCTATCTGCTGCGGGCGCTCGTCGAACGCCACGGCGGGTTCTACTTCGGGGCGACGGCGGGGACGGCAACGGAATCCCTTCGCCAGTTCGGTGCCGCTCTGGCCGAACACGCGGGCTCCCCGGTGGCCTTCTCCTTCGCCACCTGGGACGACGCGATCTCCTACCTGTTCGCGATGGCCGCCCCCGGCACGGACCTGCCGCATCTCGTTGTCATCGACGAGTTTCCCTACCTGGCCAAGACCGCTCCGGATCTTCCCTCGCTCATCCAGCGCGAGATCGACCGCTTCCAGGTGGAGGAGAGTCGACTTCGGCTGCTCCTGTGCGGCTCGGCGATGTCCGTTATGGGCGGCCTGTTGGCCAGCACCGCGCCCCTGCGCGGCCGGGCGCAGCTGGAACTTGTCGTCCGGCCCTTCGGGTACCGGGCGGCGGCGGACTTCTGGGAGGTAGCCGACGATCCAGCGCTCGCCGCGCGGCTGCACGCCGTCGTCGGAGGCACGCCCGCGTACCGCCGACAGTTCCTGGCGAACGACGTTCCCGCGAGTCTCGGCGACTTCGACGACTGGATCTGCCGTTCCGTGCTCTCGCCGCTGAGCCCCCTATTCCGGGAGGCGAGGTACGTGCTCGCCTCAGAAGCAGACATACGGGATGCCGCTCTCTATCACTCGGTTCTGGCCGCCGTGGCACAGGGAAACACGACGCGCGGTGGTATCGCCGGCTACATCGGCCGCAAGTCGGTCGACATCTCTCATCCGCTCAACGTCCTGGAGGACAGCCACTTGCTGATCCGTGAACTGGACGTCTTCCGGGCCGGTAAGTCGCAGTACCGGATCACGGAACCTCTGATCAACTTCTATGAGGCGGTCATGCGCCCTGCCTGGGCACGGCTGGAAAGCGGCCAGGCCGAGGAGGTCTGGTCCCGGTCGGCGGAGCGCTTCGCGGCCCAGGTGGCCGGGCCGCACTTCGAGGCGGTGTGCCGTGAGTACGTGCTCGGGCCCGGGCGCTCCCTGCTGGGCACGTCTCTGGGTGACGTCGGCGGTGGCGTGGTGACCGACCCCAAGGAGCGGCGGCAGATCCAGATCGACGTGGCCGTTCTCGAACCGGGCTCCGGAGGGAAGCCGCCCGCGGCTGCCCTGCTCGGCGAGGCGAAGTGGGGGACCGTCATGGGGATCGGCCACCTGGAACGTCTCGGCCGGGCCAGAGAGCTCCTCGCCGCCCGGGGCACGGACACCTCGCGCTGCACGCTGGCATGCTTCAGCGGGGCGGGTTTCAGCGACGCGCTGCGTGCCGAGGCCGCGCGCGTCGGTGGTGTGGTGCTGGTGGGCCTCGACGAGCTGTACGGGCGGTCGGTGCCTGTAGGAGCCTTCGACTGACTTCCGGCGCCCGCGCACCTCTTGCGCCCGTCTCGCCCGTGCGCTGAACTGACGTGACGTCAGATTTGGACGGACGTAAGGGGGCCTGCGGACGTGGGTACGGACACAGGTACGGGCACGGGTCGGTTCGACCGACCCGAGATCGATGCCTTCACGCGGCCCTACTGGGACGCGGCGGCCGAGGGGAGGCTGCTTCTGCGGCGTTGTGGGGCGTGCGGGCGCGCTCATCACTATCCCCGTGAGTTCTGTCCGTACTGCTGGAGCGAGGACGTCGGGTGGGAGACCGCCAGTGGGCTGGCCACCCTCTACACCTGGTCCGTCGTCCACCGCAACGACCTGCCGCCCTTCGGGGAGCGCACGCCGTACGTCGCCGCTGTCGTCGATCTCGACGAGGGGCCCCGGATGATGACCGAGGTGGTGGCCGGGGTGGGGGGTGGTGTGGAAGGGGAGTTGCTGGTCGGGATGGGGCTGGAGGTCGCTTTTCGGGAAGGTGTGCCGATTTTCCGTCCCCGAGGTGGGAGTCGTACAGCCGTACGGGCTTCAATGGGCTGATGGCCCCTATCCATGAGCGCTCCCTCACTCACCCCGTCCCCGAGTTTCCCGAGCTGCTCGGTCACGGACTGCGGCTGCGGCAGTGGCGCGCGGACCTGGACACCGACGTCGACGCGTGGCTGCGCGGGCTGACCGACCCGGACTTCAGGCGCTGGAACACCCCCATGAAGCCGGTCACCGATCTCGACAGCGCCCGTGACTCCCTGGGGACGCGCTCCGGGACCGCGGCGGACGGCAGCCGGGTGTCCTTCTGCGTCACCGACATCGTGTCCGGCGCGATACTCGGACACCTGGGCGTCAACGACATCGACCCCTTCACCCGGCTCGCCCGCATCGGCTACTGGGTCCTCCCCGAGGCGCGCGGCAAACGCGTCGCCACCCGCGCCCTCGCCCTCGGCACCCGCTGGGCCTTCGACAGCCTCGGCCTCAACCGCCTGGAACTGGGCCACGCCGTCGGCCACGAGGCTTCCTGCCGCGTCGCCGAACACTGCGGATTCCGGTACGAGGGGACCCTGCGGGGCGCGATGTTCGAGGCGGAACGCCAGGACCTGTTCCGGGACGTCCACCTGCACGGCCGGATCGCCCAGGACCCGGAGCCGGATCAGGGAGCGGCCACCACTACGGCCACAGCAACTCCCTGAGCCAACCTGTGTCCGTACGGCAGTACTTGAGCCGTACGTGGCGGCGCTCGGCGTCTCCCTGGAAGAACTCGGCCTCGTCGGGGCGCAGTCGGTACAGGGTCCAGGTCGGGGCGGGTGAGGCCGGGTCGCGCTGCGCCCGTTCCCAGGCCTCCCGCGAGGTGCGCTCCAACTCGGTCAGTGAGCCCAGTACTTCACTCTGGCGGCCGGTCAGCGCGGCGGCGAGTGCTCCCGTCGAGCGGGCGTGCAGGTCGGCCTGTGCCTCGGGGGAGGGGGCGGACTCGACCGGGCCCCGGAGCCGGATCTGGCGGCCGAGGGCGGGCCAGTAGAAGTGGAGCGCCGCGTAGGGGCGTGCCGCCAGTTGCCGGCCCTTGGCGCTTGTGGAGTGGGAGGCGAAGGACCAGCCGTCGGCGTCCGCGCCGTGCAGCATCACGGTGCGTACGTCGGGCAGGCCGTCCGCGTCCGAGGTGGCCAGGGACATGGTGTGCGGCTCGGGCTGCCCGGCGGCAACCGCCTCCGCGAACCAGGTGGTGAAGAGGGGGAGGGGGGTGGGCGGTGCCTTGTCCGGGTCGAAGCCGGGGAGAGCGGTGATCTCGGGGGACCACACCCGCAGGGTTCTCAGCAGATCGTGGAGATCCGGGTCCGGTCCCGGTCGCGCGGAAGGAGAACCGGAAGGGGAACCGGCAGGAGAAGCAGAAGGGGGCATGGGGACGAGTATCGGTGACGACGGGCCCATGAAAAACGTCCAGGCCGACCCGTACGGGCCGGCCTGGACGCCACTACTGGGACGAGCGGGGGATCAGACGAGGTCGAAACGGTCCGCGTTCGACACCTTCACCCACGCCTTGACGAAGTCCTTGACGAACTTCTCCTTGGCGTCGTCGCTCGCGTAGACCTCCGCGACCGCGCGCAGCTCGGAGTTGGAGCCGAAGACCAGGTCGGCACGGGTGCCGGTCCACTTGACCTGGCCCGAGGCGTCGCGGCCCTCGAAGGTGTTCTGGTCCTCGGACGTGGCCGTCCACTCCGTACCCAGCTCGAGCAGGTTGACGAAGAAGTCGTTCGTCAGCACGCCCGGGGTGTCGGTGAAGACGCCGTGCGTGGAGCCCGCGTGGTTCGCGCCGAGGACGCGCAGGCCGCCGACGAGGACGGTCAGCTCGGGGGCGCTCAGGCCCAGCAGGTTGGCCTTGTCGAGCAGCAGGTACTCGGCGGGGAGGCGGTTGCCCTTGCCGAGGTAGTTGCGGAACCCGTCGGCGGTCGGCTCCAGGGCGGCGAAGGACTCGACGTCCGTCTGCTCCTGCGTCGCGTCCACGCGGCCCGGCGTGAAGGGGACCTCGATGTCGTAGCCGGCGTCCTTGGCCGCCTTCTCGATGCCGGCGGCGCCCGCGAGGACGATCACGTCGGCGATCGAGACCTGCTTGCCGCCGGACTGCGCGGCGTTGAAGGACGACTGCACGCCCTCCAGGGTGCGCAGCACCGTGGCGAGCTCGTCCGGGCTGTTGACCTCCCAGCCGGCCTGCGGCTGGAGGCGGATACGGGCACCGTTGGCACCGCCGCGCTTGTCGCTGCCGCGGAAGGACGACGTGGCCGCCCAGGTGGTGGAGACCAGCTGGGACACCGTGAGGCCGGAGGCGAGGATCTGCGCCTTGAGGGCGGAGATGTCGGCGGCGTCGACGAGCTCGTGCGTGACCGCGGGGAGCGGGTCCTGCCACAGCAGCGTCTCGGTCGGGACCTCGGGGCCGAGGTAGCGGACGACCGGGCCGAGGTCGCGGTGGGTCAGCTTGAACCAGGCGCGGGCGAAGGCGTCCGCGAACTGGTCCGGGTGCTCGTAGAAGCGACGCGAGATCTCCGCGTACGCCGGGTCGAAGCGCAGCGACAGGTCGGTCGTGAGCATCGTCGGGAGCTTCGACTTCGACGCGTCGTGCGCGTCGGGGATGATCGCCTCGGCGTTCTTCGCGACCCACTGGTTGGCGCCGGCCGGGCTCTGCGTCAGCTCGTACTCGTACTCGAACAGGTTCTTGAAGAACCCGTTGCTCCACTGGGTCGGGGTGGCGGTCCAGGTGACCTCGAGGCCACTGGTGATCGCGTCGCCGGCCTTGCCGGAGCCGTAGGTGCTCTTCCAGCCGAAGCCCTGCTGCTCGATCGGGGCGGCCTCGGGGTCGGGGCCGACGGCGTCCGCCGGGCCGGCGCCGTGGGTCTTGCCGAAGGTGTGGCCACCGGCGATGAGGGCGACGGTCTCCTCGTCGTTCATCGCCATGCGGCGGAACGTCTCGCGGATGTCGCGGGCCGCGGCGATCGGGTCCGGGTTGCCGTTGGGGCCCTCCGGGTTGACGTAGATGAGACCCATCTGGACGGCGCCGAGGGGGCTCTCCAGGTCACGGTCGCCCGTGTAGCGCTGGTCGTCGAGCCAGGTGGTCTCGGGACCCCAGTACACGTCCTCGTCGGGCTCCCACACGTCGGCGCGGCCGCCGCCGAAGCCGAAGGTCTCGAAGCCCATCGACTCCAGGGCCACGTTGCCCGCGAGGATCATGAGGTCGGCCCAGGAGAGGTTCTGGCCGTACTTCTTCTTGACCGGCCACAGCAGACGGCGGGCCTTGTCGAGGTTGCCGTTGTCCGGCCAGCTGTTCAGGGGGGCGAAGCGCTGCTGACCGGCGCCGCCGCCACCACGGCCGTCGCTGATGCGGTAGGTGCCGGCGCTGTGCCAGGCCATCCGGATCATGAACGGGCCGTAGTGCCCGAAGTCGGCCGGCCACCAGTCCTGCGAGTCGGTCAGCACCGCGGCGATGTCCTGCTTGACGGCAGGCAGGTCGAGGGTCTGGAACGCGGCGGCGTAGTCGAACTCCTCGCCGAGCGGGTTCGAGACGGCGGGGTTCTTCGCGAGGATCTTCAGGTTCAGCTGCTCGGGCCACCACTGGCGGTTGCCGCCGCCCTGGGTCGGGTGCGGGGCGCGCGTGTGCGCGACCGGGCAGCCTCCCGTGCCCTCGGTTTTCGCGTCGGTGACGATCGCGTCATGGTTCTCAGACATGGGAATCCTTCCGGACGGGCAGATCTCGGTGCTGCTCACAAACTGCGTTCTCAGGAACTGGGGGGTGGGGGGACGCTCGGGCCTGTGGAGGAGGTCACACACGCCGTCACGTCTCTTGTGTCTCCTGCCGCACTGGAGTCGCTTCCTGTCCCTTGGCTCCCTTGGCCATCGCCGTAAGCGATCCTACAATGGACAAGGTCCAAGTCAAGAAGTGTGACAATTCCATATCCTATCGGAACCCGGACGTCCACTGGTAAAATCCGTGTATTCCACCGAACCTGAATAGGTGAACAACATGAGCGACCTGCTGGAGCGACTGCGTGGACGCGGCTGGCGGATGACTTCCCAGCGGCGTGTCGTTGCGGAGGTCCTCGACGGCGAACACGTGCATTACACGGCGGACGAAGTGCACGCCCGTGCGGCACAGCGGCTCCCGGAGATCTCCCGGGCGACCGTCTACAACACCCTGGGTGAGCTGGTCTCACTCGGCGAGGTCATAGAGGTCGCCACGGACGGCCGGGCCAAGCGTTACGACCCGAACGCGCACCATCCTCACCACCACCTGGTCTGCTCGAACTGCGGCACGATCAGGGACGTCCACCCCACGGGTGACCCGATGGCGGACCTCCCGGCGGAGGAGCGTTTCGGCTTCACGGTGAGTCAGGTGGAGGTCACCTATCGGGGGCTGTGCGGGGCCTGCGGGTAGCTCCGCTGGTAGCGCCGGGTGGGTTGTGGGTTTGCTGCGGGCCGGTGGGGGCTGGTCGCGCAGTTCCCCGCGCCCCTTGGAGGGGGCCTCCGGCCCCGTCGTCGGGGTTGCCTAGTCGCTGCCCAGTACCACTGTTCCCGACGAGCAGAACCAGCCGCCCGTTCCGGAGGCCACCGCGAGGCGTGGCAGCCGGCCGTTTCCGGCGCGTACCTGGCGTGCGTCGCCCGCTTCGCCGCGCAGTTGGCGTACGGCCTCCACCAGCAGGAACAGGCCCCGCATCCCGGGGTGTTGGGCCGACAGGCCGCCCCCGTCCGTGTTCACCGGCAGCTCACCGCCCGCCACCTTCAGGCGGCCCTTCGCGGCGTCCACGAACTCCCCGCCCTCGCCCTTCGCGCAGAAGCCGAGGTCCTCGAGCGTCACCAGGGTCATATAGGTGAACGCGTCGTAGATCTCCGCGAAGTCCATCTCGTCGGGCCGGACTCCCGCCCGCTCGAAGGCGATCCGTCCGCTCACCGCCGCCGGGGACACCGTGAAGTCGACCCACTCCGACATGCTCACGTGCGAGACGTGCTCGCCCGTCCCGAGGATCCACACCGGGCGCGTACGGCAGTCCCGTACGTACTCCTCGGCCGCCAGCAGTACCGCCGCGCCCCCGTCGGAGCGCAGGCAGCAGTGGAGCTTGGTGAAGGGGTCCGCGATCATCGGGCCGTCGAGCACCTCGTCGACGGTGATCGGCGTGCGGAACATCGCCTCCGGGTTCAGCGCGGCGTTGGCCCTCGCCTGGACCGCCACCGACGCCAACTGCTCGATCGTCGTGCCGTATTGGTGCATGTGGCGGCGCGCGGCCATCGCGTACTTGGCGATGAGTGTGTGGCCGTACGGGACCTCGAACTGCAAGGGGCCGCGCGCGCCGAAGGAGAGGTTGCCCGTCCGTCGGCCCGCCTTGACGTCGGCGCGGGCCGTGGAGCCGTAGACGAGGAGTACGGCGTTCGCGTGGCCGGCGGCTATCGCGTCCGCCGCGTGCGCGGCCATGACCTCCCAGGTCGAGCCGCCGACCGAGGTGGAGTCGACCCAGGTGGGGCGCAGGCCCAGGTACTCGGCCACCTCGGCGGGGGCCAGCGTGCCGAGACCCGCGGACGCGAAACCGTCCACCACCTCCCGGCCGAGCCCCGCGTCCGCGAGCGCCCGCCGGGCGGCCTGCGCGTGCAGTGCGTACGGGGTGACGTCGTCCACCCGGCCGCAGTCCGACAGGGACACTCCGACGATCGCGACCTTCCGGCTCACCATGAATCTGACGGTATATCAGTTGGAGCCCTGTGCGGCAGACTGCGTCCGCCCTAATATGACGAACCGTCAGATCCCGCTGAACGGGCGCCGCGGACGCCCAGGAGGGGCAGGCCATGGACACCCGTTTCACCCCCGAGCAGGACCACATCCGCCGTACCCTCCGCGAACTGCTCCGCAAGCGGTGCTCGCCAGGCGACGTACGGGCCGCCGTCGACACCCCGGCCGGGTACGACCCCGGGCTCTGGGCGGCCCTCGCCGAGGACCTCGGCCTGCCGGCGCTTGCCCTGCCCGAGGCGTACGGCGGGGTCGGCGACACGTCGGCCACCGAACTCTCCCTAGCAGCGGAGGAGTTGGGCCGGGCCCTGGCACCCTCGCCGCTGCTCGCGACCGCCGTACTGGTCGCCCCCCTCGTCACCGCCCTCGGCACCCACACCCAGCGCGCCGACCTCCTCCCGCGCATCGCCTCCGGCGCCCTGACCGCCGCCCTCGCCGTCCCCGGCACCGACCTGGCCACCGTCCTCGCCCTCACCGGCGAACCCCGCCGCGACTGGGCGGGCGGAGGCCGGGCCGGAGGTGTGCAGGCGGCCCGGCGGGCGGACGGCTGGCGCCTGTACGGGCAGGTCGGGCAGGTTCTCGACGGGCACAGCGCCGGGCTCCTGCTCGTCGCCGCGCACGCCGGTGGATACGCCCGCTCACGCACCCTTCTCTTCCTGGTCCCCGGCGACGCCCGCGGCCTGGTCCGCACCCGGCAGACCTCCCTGGACGCCACCCGGTCGCAGGCGCGCCTCGAACTACGGGACGTGCCCGCCGAGTTGCTGGGCGACGAGGAGGCCGATGTCGGCGGAGCCCTCGTCCGCGCCGGAGACGTCGTGGCCGCCGTGCTCGCCGCCGAGGCCGTCGGGGCCGCCGACCGGATACTGGAGCTGACCGTCGAACACGCCCTGCGCCGCGAGCAGTTCGGTCGGGCGATCGGTTCCTTCCAGGCCGTCAAGCACCGGCTCGCCGATGTGTACGTCCAGGTCCAGGCCGCCCGTTCGGCCGCCTACTACGCGGCGTGGGCGGTGGCCGGGCCAACCGGCCTCGAGGGAGAGCGAGTTGGCGGGCTCGCCCTCGCCCAGGCCCTCGAGTCCCTGCGTACCGCCGCCGCCGAAGGCATCCAGCTGCACGGCGGCATCGGTTTCACCTGGGAGCACGAGGCGCAGTTGTACTTCAAGCGCGCCGCCGGCGACGAGTTGCTGTTCGGGCCGGTGCACCGGCTCCGGGCGCACGCAGCCGAGGCCGCGCGGCTCTTCGACACCGGAGAGGTGGCGGTCTGATGCCCGTGACAGCGGCGCGAGTCGTGAAGGCGGTCCAGAAGGTGTCCTCGGCCCCGGCCTTCGCGCGGATCGCCCCGCACGTCGTGCCCGCGCTCGACCGGGCCGTACACCGGCTGACCAGGGGAAAGGTGCTGCTCAGCGCCCAGCTGCTGCCCGGGGTCGTCCTCACCGTGCGCGGGGCGAAGAGCGGGCAGCCGAGGCATACGCCGCTCGCCTGTATGCCGGAGGGGGCGGAAGGGGCAGAGGGCGCGGACAGTGGGAGCGGGGGCAGCTGGCTGCTCATCGGGTCCAACTTCGGGCGTACCGGCCATCCCGCCTGGACCGCCAACCTCCTCGCCCATCCGGACGCCGAGGTCAGCTGGAAAGGGGAGGACATCCCGGTCAGGGCCCGGCTGCTGGCGGGCGAGGAGCGGGAGGCCGCCTGGAAGGCACTGCTCGCCTTCTGGCCGCCGTACGCGACGTATCAGGCGCGGGTCGAGCGGGAGATACGGATCTTCCGGATCGTACGGCGATGAGCAAGTACTGATGCGCGACAGGCGGTGGTTCACCTGGGTGAACCACCGCCTGTGTGACAGGACTTGGGCCTGGGTGGGCCCACCGGACCTGGGATAAAAGGGGCTCGGGCTATTTCGTCGGCTTCTTGCCGGTCACGCCCAGGTGGACCAACAGGGCCAGGTTCGGCTTCAGTTCGGCCTGTTTGACGCCCCAGGTCTGGAAGCCCCGCTGGTGGGAGGCCACCGCCGCGAGCATCGCGACGAGGGAGCCGGCCATCGCGGCGGGGTTGACGTCCTTGTCGACCTTGCCCTTGGCCTGTAGCTCGGTGACCGTGTCCGTAAGGGAGTTGTTCACGGAGTTGAGGATCTTCATGCGGATCTTGTAGAACCGCTTGTCGCCCTCGGCGGCGCCCAGATCGACGACCCTGAGGATCGCGTCGTTCCTGCGCCAGAACTCCAGGAACCCGTCGACGAGTTCCTGGGCGGTCTGCCACCCGGCCTTGCCGACCCATGACCGGTCCGCGAGCAGCTGGGTCAACCCCGCGCCCTCGGTGGCCATTTGCTCGGCGATCTCCAGGACGGCGCCTTCGACGTCCGGGAAGTACTGGTAGAAGGTGGCGGGCGAAGTCCCCGCCTTCCGGGCGACATCGATGACTTTGACGTCCCGGTAAGGGGAGGAGCTGAGCATCTCGCTGAGGCAGTCGAGGAGCTTCTGCCGGGTCGCCTGCCCACGCCGACCGGCCACGCGGCCGTCGACGGTACGCACTTGTCCTGTCATGCCGTCAGCTTACCGAGGGGTGATCGGAGCGCGATTCGGCCGACTGCAAATGGGGTGCGGGGGAGGAGACGGCGAGGTGAGAGGCGTACAGGAGAGCGGTGAGAGGCGGCTGTGGCTGGTCCCGTGCCCGGATCCGGCCGCCTGCTCTGCGGGATGCGTGAAGGACCGTTAGCTTGACGGTATGGCCGAAAACAGGGCATCCGCCCGCACAGAGGGCGTCCCGTGCTGGCTGGACGCCCAGCTGCCCGACGTCGAGGCGGGCAAGCGTTTCTATGGTGAGCTCTTCGGGTGGTCCTTCCAGGAGAAGGACGGCCTGACCCAGGCCCTGTGCGACGGCGAACCCGTCGCCTCCCTCGCCCACAAGGCCGACGGCCGTATGCCCACCGTGTGGACGGTGTACTTCGCCACGCCCTACGTCCATGCCCTCGTCGCCCGCATCCACGAGGCCGGCGGGCAGGTGATCACCGCGCCGGTTCCGGTGGGCGAACTGGGCACGATGGCGCTGGCCACCGACCCCGAGGGGGCCGTGTTCGGCCTCTGGCAGGCCGGTTCGCACCCCGGATTCGGCCGCCGTCACGTGCCCGGCACCTTCGCCTGGGCCGAGCTGTACGCCCGGGACACCGTCGTCGCCAACGCCTTCTACGGCAACCTCTTCCACGAGGCGCTCTTCGGCCCGGACGCGGTCCCCGACTTCGGGCGGGCCGCCGTGTCGGAGGTTTTCCCGGCCGAGATGCCGCCGCATTTCCTGGTCCATTTCGCCGTGGCGGACATGGACACGGCGCTCGGAACGGTGAACCGGATCGGCGGCCGTGTCCAGGTACCGCCCTTCGACACTTCGTACGGGAATGTGGCGGTCGTCACGGACAATCAGGGAGCGTCCTTCGCACTCCTCCGAAAATGAGCCGCTGGGAGCGGGTGCGGGCAGGCGTACGCCGGTGTCAGAGGCCCCGCGCGAGGAGCGGTTTGCCCGGGGTTATGGGGAGACACCCCGTTCCGGACCCGAGTTCGCAACCTGTGCTCCGGCCAGGAACAATCGGGGTGCGTGCCGCCAACGCGGTGGCGGTGGTGAGACGCTGCACGAGGTCGCGTACATATGTGGGTGACGCGGCTCGTACGGGGAGGTGGCAGGCAAGTGGTGGATCAGCTGACGCAGCACGATCCGCGGCGGATCGGGCCGTTCGAGGTGCTGGGACGGCTGGGTGCCGGCGGCATGGGGCTGGTCTATCTCGCGCGCTCGGCCTCGGGCCGCCGCGTGGCGATCAAGACGGTCCGTACGGAGCTCGCCGAGGACCAGCTGTTCCGGGTCCGCTTCACCCGTGAGGTCGAGGCGGCGCGGGCCGTCTCCGGGTTCTACACGGCCGCCGTCGTCGACGCCGACCCGCGTGCCGCCGTACCGTGGCTGGCCACCGCCTATGTGCCCGCGCCCTCCCTCGAGGAGATCGTGAACGAGTGCGGGCCGATGCCGGCCCAGGCGGTGCGCTGGTTCGCGGCGGGGGTCGCCGAGGCGCTGCAGTCCATCCACGGCGCGGGACTCGTCCACCGCGACCTCAAGCCGTCCAACGTGCTGGTGGTCGAGGACGGCCCCCGGGTCATCGACTTCGGTATCGCGTCCGGCGTCTCGAACACGCGTTTGACGATGACGAACGTCGCCGTCGGTACGCCCGCCTACATGTCCCCCGAGCAGGCGAAGGATTCGCGGAGCGTCACCGGCGCCAGCGACGTGTTCTCACTCGGCTCCATGCTGGTCTTCGCGGCCACCGGCCACGCCCCCTTCCACGGCGCGAACCCGGTGGAGACGGTCTTCATGCTGCTGCGGGAGGGCCCGGACCTCGAAGGGCTCCCGGACGAACTCCGGCCCCTCATCGAGTCCTGTATGCAGATGGAGCCGACCAACCGCCCCAACCCCGCCGACCTCCAGGCGCAGCTGGCCCCCCACCTGTTCGGCTCCGGCTCCGACGACAGCGGTACGGCGTCCGCGTGGCTGCCCGAGCGGGCGACGGCCCTCATCGAGCAGCGCCGGGGCGGCCGTCCGGCGCCGAAGCCGCAGTCGTCCGGCGGACGCGGCGCCGGTGGCGGCGGCAGGCCGGCGATCCCGCCGCCCCCGTCCCACGACCCGGCGCCGAACTTCGCACGCGGCCCGGTGTCGGGGGTGCCCGGCCTCCCGCCCGGCCCCATGCCGTCCGCCCTGCCGACCGGAGCGCCCGACACCGGCCCCGTACGGCTGGCCGGCGCGCCCGTGCCCATCGGCCCCGGCCCGCGTGTCGCCGACGCCCGCGCGGCCGCCGTACAGGCGCCGCCGCCCGAGGCCGGCCTCGTGGCCTCCTGGTCGCGGCCCCGCCCCGGCGTCAACGGCGCCGACCCGAACCCCCTGCCGGTCGCCCCGCCGCTGCCCCCGGAGTCCCCTGCGGGCTGGCGCCCCTGGCGTTTCCGCATGTCGAACGACGTCTGGGGTAAACCGGCCGTCGCCGGGGACCTCGTCTACGTCACCTCCTTCGAGGTGCACGCGCTGGACGTGATGACGGGCCGCCGCCGCTTCAAGACGAGGGACGTCGCCTGGTCGATGGCGGTCGCGGACGGCCGTATCCACGCCTCCGACGGCCCGACCCTCTTCGCCCTCGACGCCCGCGAGGGCACCGACCTGTGGCGCCTGTCCACCGACGCCTGGGTGTACTCCCTGAAGGCCGACCGGGGCACCGTCGTCACCGGTACGCGCGGCGGCGGCGTCCAGGGCTGGGACGCGGCCACCGGCCAGAAGCTGTGGGAGCACACCGGCGCCCAGACCGACTTCGAGTCGCCGGAGGCCGGCCCCCACGTCCACGAGGGCACCGTCTTCGTGTGGCAGGACGCGCGACTGCGCGCCCTGGACGCCCGTACGGGTGACGAGCGCTGGTCCTACCCGATCGGCGACGCCACCTCCTGCGGCGGCGTCCCGGTACGGCTGACCCCGGGCCCCGACGGCCAGGTGTACGTCTCGGCCGGCACCCGCGTCCTGGCGATCGACGTCGCCGGAGGCCACGTCCGCTGGCACTTCGAGGCACCGGCGGTCTTCCTCTCCCCGCCCACCTTCGCGCCCGGCCCGGCGGTCACGGGCGGCGGGATCTACCTCGCCGACTACCTCGGCACGGTGTACGCCCTCGACGCGGCGGACGGCCGCGACAGATGGCGGATCGCGACGGAGTCGCGCGCCTCGATCGAACCGGTGCTGGTCGCGGCCGGGCATGTGCACGTCGGCAGCGGCAAGGGCCTCTACACGCTCGACGCGGTCACCGGGACCCCCAAATGGCGGTTCCAGGCGGGCGGCGACATCGTCGGCGCACCGGCGGTGGCCGAGGGCCGCATTCACTTCGGGTCCACGGACCACCTTCTGTACACGCTGAAGGCCGACGACGGTCGCTTGAGATGGAAGCTCGCGACGGGTGGGGAGATCACCGGTGCGCCGGTGGTCAAGGACGGTGTGGTGTACGCGTGCAGCAAGGACCGGTGTGTGTACGCGTTGGATGCGGAGAAGGGGACGGGGACGGCTCGGAACGGGTGAGGCCCGGTCCGCCAGGGGGCTGTTGGTTGTGTGTTGGCTGCGGGGCGGTGGGGGCTTGTCGCGCAGTTCCCCGCGCCCCTATAGGGGGCTCCGCCCCTATAGGGGGCTCCGCCCCTATAGGGGCGGAGCCGGTTCCAGGGTGTTGAAAGCGGCGTGAAACCGCGCTGAATGTGGGCTGCCGCAAGCTCTGCGGCATGAACTCGACGACATCGCATTCACTCGCCATCGCGGCCGGCGGGCTGCGGAAGGCCTACGGGGACAAGACGGTTCTCGACGGCATCGACCTGGCGGTGCCGGCCGGTACCGTGTTCTCCCTCCTCGGGCCCAACGGCGCCGGCAAGACCACCGCCGTCAAGATCCTCTCCACCCTCATCAGCGCCGACGCCGGTGAACTGCGCGTGGGCGGCCACGACCTGGCCACCGACGCGCAGGCCGTGCGAGCCTCGATCGGTGTCACCGGACAGTTCTCCGCCGTCGACGGCCTGATCACCGGCGAGGAGAACATGCTCCTCATGGCGGACCTCCACCACCTCTCCCGAGGGGAGGGGCGGCGCACGGCCGCCGAACTCCTCGAGCGCTTCGACCTCACCGACGCCGCGAAGAAGCCCGCCTCCACCTACTCCGGCGGCATGAAGCGCCGCCTCGACCTCGCCATGACCCTGGTCGGCGGCCCGCGGATCATCTTCCTCGACGAGCCCACCACCGGCCTCGACCCGCGCAGCCGCCACAACATGTGGGGCATCATCCGCGGCCTCGTCGCCGACGGCGTGACCGTCTTCCTCACCACCCAGTACCTGGAGGAGGCCGACGAACTCGCCGACCGTATCGCGGTGTTGAACGACGGAGGGATCGCCGCCGAGGGCACCGCCGAGGAGCTGAAGCGACTCGTCCCCGGCGGGCACGTCCGGCTCCGCTTCACCGACCCGGGCGCCTACCGGTCGGCCGCCGCCGCCCTGCGTGAGGTCACCAGGGACGACGAGGCACTGGCGCTGCAGATCCCCAGCGACGGCAGCCAGCGCGAGCTGCGTTCCATCCTCGACTGGCTGGACTCGGCCGGCGTCGAGGCGGACGAGCTGACCGTGCACACCCCCGACCTCGATGACGTGTTCTTCGCCCTGACCGGCGGAGCCAAGGTTCCCCACCAGACCAAGGAGACCCTCCGATGAGCACTGCCCAGCTTCCCGCCCGCCCGTCCCGGTTCTCCCTCGCCGTCCGCGACTCGAACACGATGCTGCGCCGCAACCTGCTGCACGTACGGCGTTACCCGTCCATGACGCTGAACCTGCTGCTCACGCCGATCATGCTGCTGCTGCTCTTCGTCTACATCTTCGGATCCGCGATGAGCGCGGGCATCGGTGACGGCGACGGGGGCCGTTCCGCCTACATCGCCTACATCGTTCCCGGCCTGCTGGTGATGACCATCGGCAGCACCGTGATCGGGGCCGCGATCTCCGTCTCCATGGACATGAACGAGGGTCTCATCGCCCGCTTCCGCACCATGGCGGTATACCGCGGGTCGGTGCTCGTCGGACACGTCCTCGGCAGTGTGCTGCAGGTGCTCGCCAGCCTGCTCCTCGTCGGCTTGGTCGCCGTGGCCATCGGCTTCCGGTCCACGGACGCCACGCCCCTGGAGTGGCTCGCGGCGATCGGGCTGCTCGCGCTGTTCGCCCTGGCGCTCACCTGGATCGCGGTCGGGATGGGCATGGCCAGCCCGAACCCCGAGGCTGCCAGCAACATGGCGACGCCGCTGATCCTGCTCCCCCTCATCTCCAGCGCCTTCACCCCGGCCGACACGATGCCGGGCTGGTTCCAGCCGATCGCCGAGTACCAGCCCTTCACCCCGGCCATCGAGACCCTGCGCGGACTGCTCCTCGGCACCGAGATCGGCAACAACGGCTGGATGGCGGTCGCCTGGTGCGTAGGCCTGACCGTCCTCGGTTACCGCTGGTCCATGGCCCAGTTCAACCGCGACCCGAAGTAACCGTCATGACCGTGCGGGCGGCCTCCCGCAACTCGTCGCGCCCCAGGGCGGCGTACTCCGACACCGCGTCGGCGTACGCCGCCCTGGCCGTGTTCCCGGCGGCCTCGACCGCCTGCCGGGCGCGGTCCGCCGACATCGTCGGCTGGTAGTCGCGCAGCACCCGCAGCCGCTCGGCCAACGCGATCATCCGTACGGCGTCAACGGCGTCCATGTTTACGGCGTCGGCGGCGTCGGAGGGTTCGATGGCACCGGTACTGGCGCTGCCCGCGGTCGCCAGGCCCACCATGCCCAGCGCGTGCAGCGCCGTTCCGAGCAGCGCCAGCTCCATGGGCCGGGGCGGACCGGAAAGCAGGGTTCGCAGGCCCCGTCGCAGTCGGGCGACCGGCTCCGCGACCAGTTCGAGCCGGCCGGCGTGCGCGTGCGCCGTCACCGCCGTCGACTGGATCTGCAGCACCCACCGGTCGAGGAACGGATCGCCGTCGTACATCGCGCCCGCCCCCGTCACCCCCTCCATGGCGCCGCGCCACAGGCCGAGCCCGACCTCCGTCAGCCCGCGCGCGAGAGCGATCTCGGCGCGTCCGCCGAGGTCGGCGCTGTCGGAGTCCTCCTTCTGCGAGGCGTTGACGGCCTCCGCCTGCCGCAGCCAGTACTCGGCCTCGTCGGGCTCGCCCCGCTGCAGACAGGCGAGGACGAGACCCCCGCGGACCCCGATGGAGTCCCGCTCGTCGCCGAGCCTCGGCAGTGCCTCGAGCGCCGCCCTGAGATGCGTGTACGCCGTCTCGCCCTGGCCCGTCTGCAGGCACAGCTCGCTCAGCCGGGCATGGCCGAGGACCTGCACGAACGGGTTGTCGACCGGCGCGAGCGCGGTGACGATCCCGTGGGCCGAGGCGAGCGCGCGGTCGATGTCGTGCTCGTGCTCCCAGACGTAGGTGGCGACCCACTCGGCGATGCCGGCGAGCAGCGGCTGCTCGCTGTCGCAGAGCTCGCGCAGCACGTCGTAGTCGGGAGGCTGTATCTCGGGCATCGCCCGCAGCACCACCGCGATGGCCCGCACCAGCGTGTCCGGCGGCGCCGGGGGCAGCCGCCGCAGGGTCACCAACTGGCGTACGGCGACGGGTCCGTAGCCCATGAACAGGCTCGCCGTGCACAACACGGCGGCGGCACGGGCGACTTCGACGAACTCGGGCTCGGGGTGGTAGTGCGACAGCGGCGGGCCGGTGTCCGCAGCGAGGGCGGCGAGACGCAGGTAGTTGGAGCCGGTGGACCACAGGGCGGTCAGAACGGCGGTCAGGGCGGCGATGGTCGGGCCGTCGGTACGGGCCAGGGCGTGCCGCAGGGCCAGTACGAGGTTGTCCTGCTCGGCCCTGATCCGCTCCCCGGCGGCCAGCGGCTCCGGGCCGAAGTACCAGTCGTGGTGGGCGACTCCGAAGTCCCGCGCCCAGACGAGGAACTGGTCGACGGCCACCTCGTCCTCGCCGGCCTCCGCGCGCCGGGCCGCGCTGAACTCCCGTACGGTCTCCAGCATGCGGAACCGTACGCCGACCGGGGTGTCGGCGACGGTGAGCAGCGACTGGTCGGCCAGCTGCTCCAGCAGGAACAGCGCGTCCTCGCCCAGGACTTGCTCCGCCGCCGCGCCGGAGAAGCCGCCCGGGAACACGGACAGCGTGCGCAGCGCGGCCCTCGCCTCCTCCTCCAGGAGGTTCCAGCTCCAGTCGACGACCGCGTGCAGCGTGCGGTGCCGCTCGGGCACGTCCCGCGCCCCGCCGCGCAGCAGCGCGAACCGGTCGCCGAGGCGGCGGGCGATCTCCGGCACCGACAGCACCCGTACCCGGGCGGCGGCCAGTTCCACGGCGAGCGGCAGCCCGTCGAGGTGGCGGCACAGCCCGGCCACCGCGTCCGGCGGCAGCTCCACACCGGGCCGGGCGGCCCGGGCGCGCTGCGTGAACAGCTCGACGGAGGTGGCGAGTTGAAGCTCCGGCAGCGCGTACACCGCCTCCGACGTGAGGCCGAGCGGAGCCCTGCTGGTGGCGAGCACCCGCAGGTCCTTCGCGGACGACACCAGCGCCCGTACGAGGGCGGCAGCACCGGCGACGACCTGTTCGCAGTTGTCCAGGACGAGCAGGGCGGGCCCGGCGCCGAACACGCCGAGGATGCCGGGCACCGGGTCGTGGCCGCCAGTGGCGACGCCGGGCCGCTTCTCGCCCGCGCCGAGCGCGGAGGCGACCTCGGCAGCCACGTCCTCGTCGGCGGTGACACCGGCGAGCGGCACGAAGTACACGACGCGCTGCTCGGCGCGGCGGCTGACGGCGTGCGCGAGCCGGGTCTTGCCGAGGCCGCCGGGGCCGACGACGGTGACGGCACGGGAGGCGCGCAGCAGCCGCTCGACCTCCCCGATGTCTTCCTCCCGCCCGAGGAGAGGGTTGGGCTCGTGCGGCACGCCGTGCCGGACCACGGGCGCCTCGCCGGACAGCAACTCCTGCTGTACGGACTTGAGTTGAGCCCCCGGCTCGGTGCCCAGCGTCTCCCTCAACCCCCTCCGGTACGCCTCGTACCGGGTCAGCGCGGCGGACGGACCCGCTGTCGCCGCCTCGGCGCGCAGCAGTTCGGCGAGCACCTCCTCGTCGCGCGGATGCCCGGCCGCGACGACGGCCAGCGGCCCGGCGGCCTCCGCGTGCCGCCCCAGCCGGGCGAGCGCGAGCGCCCGCGCGCGGACGAGGCTGCCGTGTACGGGAGCCCGCTCGGCGCGCAACGCGTCCACCGGGTCGCCGGTGTCCCCGTCCCCGCCGCCGGTGGCCCCCTCCCACAGCGCGAGCCCGGCCTCGGCGGCGGCCAGCGCGCCGGCGTGATCCCCGGCCCTGGCCCGCTCACCACTCACGGCGGAGTGCACCAACAGCGCCGAACTGTCGACCTGGTCCTCGGCGAGGGCGAGTCGGTACCCGGTCGGCGTGCTGGCGATGACATCACCGTCCAGCTGCGCGCGCGCCCGCGACACGAGAACCTGCAGCGCCTTCCCCGGCCGCTCCGGCAACTCCTCCGGCCACAGCCCCGCCACCAGCCGCTCGGCACTGCAGCCCGTACGCAGATCGCCCGCGAGCAGCGCGAGAAGGGCACGAAGGCGGGGCGCGGTGACCTCCTGGCCGCGATAGGCGACACGGGGGAGGAGGGTCAGGTCGGTGGGCATGCGTGAAGGTTAGCCAGGGGGCGGGCACAGGAACTCCTGCGGAGGGCCGATCTTGCGGGCGGGCTCACGTTCCGCGCACTGGCCCGGCGGCTTACCATGCGGCCTTTGCGATCTACCTCTGATGTTGCCAGCGCTCCGCCCTCCAGGGCGGGTGGAATGCCATCCTCGGCCCGGAGGCCCGGAGGCCCGGAGGCCCGGAGGCCCGGAGGCCCGGAGGCCCGGAGGCCCGGAGGCCCGGAGCGTGGGAGTGCTCTGTGTTTCGGGGGTGTGGGTCAGGCGGGTCGTTGCTGGTTTTCGATGTACTGCTTGACGTCGGTCAGGGGTGGTTCGTCGCATGATCCGGCGAAGTAGGAGCCGGACCAGAAGTGTCCGCCCCACAGGTACCGGCGGACGTGGCTGTCGTATTCCTGGCGGAGTCTGCGGGAGCTGACGCCCTTGAGGGAGTTGACCAGTTTGGAGAGCTGGACCTTGGGTGGGTAGTGCACGAGCAGGTGGACGTGGTCCTGTTCGCCGTTGAACTGTTTCAGCTCGGCCTCGAAGTCGGTGCAGACCTCCCGCATGATCTCTTCGGTGCGGGTCAGCATGGCGTCGGTGAGCGCGTTCCGCCGGTATTTGGTGACGAAAACCAAGTGAACGTGCAGGTTGTGGACAACATGGCGACCGGTTCTGACATCGGGATGAGGGCTCCAGCGCGGTGACATAAACCAATGCTAGATTCTCGATCGTGAGTCAAGCCACCCTGGTCAAGCGACAGTTCGGGCACCGCGCCCGGCTCGCGCTGTCGCCTGCCGGGATTCGCGCAGCGGAGAACCAGGCGCACGCGGCCCGCACGATGTGGAACCTGCTGCACGCCTGGTGGCAGATGATGCCGAAGGAGAAGCGGACCCTCGCGAACGCGGACGCCGCGATCCGCCAGGCCCGCAAGGACATCGACTTCCTCGCCGTCCTGCCCGCGCAGGCCGCGCAAGCGGTCCTCAAGACGTACTTCCAGGCGTGGAAGAACTGCTGGGAAGGGCGCGCCGACGCCCCGGACTTCAAGGGCCGCCTGCGCACGGTGATGTCCGTGGACATTCCGCAGGGCCGCGACCTGAACATCGTCCGCGTGCACCGCCGGTGGGGCATGGTCAACCTTCCCAAGGTGGGCCGGGTCCGCTTCCGGTGGACCAAGGACCTGCCCGTGGGCAAGCGCGCCGACACGGACAACCGGATCACCGGGGCCCGGCTGGTCAAGGACGCGCTCGGCTGGCACATCGCCTTCCGCGTCCAGACCCAGGAGGTGAAGCCCGAGCCCCATCAGGGGCCGGACATCGGTATCGACGTGGGCGTCAGCGTGCCCATCGCCCTCTCGGACGGTCAAACGTACGAGCACGGCGCGTGGCTGACGGAGAAGGAGAGGGACAGGCTCCTGCACCTGGAGCGGCGTGCCGCGCAGCGCAAGCGGCACCGAACGCCCGGCGAGCGCTCCAGCCGTCGGCTGCACCGCACCTACGACCAGATCGCAGGCCTGCGCGCGAGAGCCAAGCGCCGGGCCCTGGACTGGCAGCACAAGACCACCACCGCCATCGCCCGCACCTACGGCACCGTCGTGGTCGAAGCACTCAGCATCACGAACATGGTGAAGTCCGCCAAAGGAACAGTGGAAGAGCCGGGGAAGAATGTCGCCCAGAAGTCCGGGCTGAACCGCTCCATCAGCCAGGAGGCGTGGGGGCGCACCGTCACCATGCTGGCGTACAAGACCGCCCAGCTCGGCGGCACCCTGGTCAAGGTCCCCGCTCCCGGTACCTCGCGGCGCTGCTCGGCGTGCGGCGTCACCACGCTGGGGAGTCGGGAGTCCCAGGCCGTGTTCGTGTGCAGGAACCCGGACTGCGGCTGGTCGGGCAACGCCGACCACAACGCGGCCCGCAACGTCCTGCACCTGTACCGGATGGGCCTCGCGCTCGTCCCGGCTGCCGGGAGGGCAGTCGTCAGGCGCGCCAGGCGCGTCAAACCCGCTGCCGCAAGGTAAGCAGGAATCTCCCGGCTCCAGCCAGGAGAGCACTTCAATGGCACGTCACGGGCAAGGGCGAGCTTCCCGGGGCCGCTACCGACGCCGTGGTCGGCGGCGCCATGACCGCCGCCGTCGACGCGACGCCCCAGGTGGTCCGCGCCCTCGCGCTCGGCGTGTTCGACGCGATCGACGTCCACCCGTGGATCGGCGCGCAACTCGCCCGCTCCCCGGCCCAGTCGCCGCTGCTGCGGGTCTTCGAGCACCTCGGACGCCAGGTCCAGGCGCTCGGGGTGCCGCACGCCGCCCAGTTCACCGCCGCGTCGGCCCTGCTGAACTACATCCTCGGCGTGGGCGGCCAGAACGCGGCCAACGCCCGCGAACACCGACCGGGCGCGACCCGCACCGAGTTCCTCGACGAGGTCGCGGCGTCCTGGACGAACCTCGACCCCGAGGAGTACGCGTTCACGCGGGGCGTCGCGGACCAGCTGAGGGATCACGACGACCGGGAGGAGTTCCTGGCGGGCATCGACCTGATCCTCACGGGGATCACTGGGCGCTGGTGAACTCCTGCCAGGCGGTGGGGGAGAGGTGGAGTACGGGGGCGTCGGGGGGTGTTTTTGAGTCGCGTACGACGACGGTGCCTATGTGGTTGCGGGCGACTTCGACGCATTGGCCTGAGGTGCTGCTGTAGCTGGACTTCACGAAGGTGAACTCGGGCATGAGTCAGAACTCCTTGCGGATGGTGTCGATCAGCAGCGCCGAGTCGCGCTGGGTCAGACTCAATCTGGCCGTACGGTCGAAGAACCCGCTGTAGGCGGCGCATTCGGACTCGTTTTCCACCCACAGGGTAGAGGCGATCGTGTCGACGTGGACGACGTCTACGGCCTCGGTCTCGGCGAACGAGACGATGGTGAACGAGCCTGGAATGCATGGGTGTCCGCCGGCGCGGTACGGCAGGATCTGTAGGCGGACATTCGGCAGTTCGGCCACCTCCAGCAGGCGTTCCAGCTGAGCGCGCATTGTGTCCGGGCCGCCGATCAACTGCCGTAGCGCCGCCTCCCAGACGATGGCGTACACCTCAAGGGGGTGTTCGTCGTGCAAGCGTGCCTGGCGGCGCATCCGGATCTCGACCAGGAGTTCGATCTCGTCGGGGTCGTCCCACACCCCTGCGCCTTCGCTGACGGCCAGGGCGCGGGCGTACTCGGATGTCTGGAACAAGCCCGGAATCAGGGAGAGTTCCCACGTCCGTACGCGATTGGCGGCGTCCTCCAGTGCGATGTACTCGGAGAGTGTGCCCGGGTGGGGCGAGTCCTGCCACCACCCCTTCGCCTTGCGGCGCTCGCGGTCCAGTCGGGCCAGACTCAGAAGGCGCGCAAGGGACTTGGGATCCTCCAGGCCGTAGAACTCGCACAGCACCCGGATGTCCGGGTCGCGCATCGGCACCCAGCCGCGCTCCATCTTCACGATCTTGGTGCCGGTCGCGTTGATGGACTCGGCGGCCTGCTGCTGGGTCTTGCCCGCAGCGTCGCGCAGGCGCAGCAGCTCTGCACCGAGCTTGCGTCCCAGGACAGTTGACGCTCGGTTGCCCGCGGGTTGGGGTGATCGCTTCACCGTCACAGTGTGTCCCGAAGGTGTCACCGAGTCGAACGCGTTCCCTCTTTGGGGAAGAGCTTCCCGGATTCGATTGCCTCTGGAGTGAGCTGTCGCTACCTTCAGTGCTCAAGCGATCACCCGTAGCACTCGGAGGTGCCCCCAATGCCCAACGACCCCCTCCTCCACGAAGACCGCCTCGACTACACCCCCGTCCCCCGCAGCGTCCCCCTCGCCCGGACCCGTACCGCCCGGCTGGTCATCGAGTGGGGGTATTCGGAGGTCGCCGGGGATGTCGCCCTCGTCGTCAGCGAGTTGATGACCAACGCCCTGCTGCACGGGAGCATCCGGGGGCGGCTCATCCGCGTACGGCTTGCCGTCACCGGCGTCGCGCTGCGCGTCGAGGTCAGTGATCCGCGTGCCGAGCGGGTGCCGTGGCCGCGTGAGGTGAGCGGCGAGGATCAGTTCGGGCGGGGGCTGCTCCTGGTCGAGGCGTTGGCCGGGCGGTGGGGTGTGGAGCCCCGGGAGGGCGTGGGGAAGACGGTCTGGGCGGAGTGGGGGGTCGCTGTTGGGGCGAGGCATGTGGTTCCGCTCGTCGGCGTCGAGAAGTGACGCCGATGGCCACCTCCGCGCCTACGGGTGCGTGTCTGTCACCGCGATGACCTTGTCGAGGCGGTCCAGGGTGGCCTGGAGGTCGTCGGCCTTGGCCTGGATGCGGTCTCGCTCGGCGCGCAGCATGGCTCGTTGGTCGGCGTCCGTGTGCCCGGCGGTCCAGCACGGGAGGAGTTCCGCGATTCTCTGGCTGGTCAGGCCGGCGGCGTACATCTCCTGGAAGAAGCGGACCAAGGTGACGGCGTCCTGCCGGTAGAGGCGCTGGCCGGACGGGCTGCGCTCCGCGACCAGCAGACCCTGCTGCTCGTAGTAGCGCACGGCGCGCACCGAGACGCCGGCGCCGCGCGCCACCTCGCCGATGCGGATCAGTCGCTCGGGCGGCGCCGTCTGAGTGGCGGTCATGGTGGTTCCCCTCGCTCCGGCCCTGACGGACAGCACTTGCCTCTGACATCAACGTCAGGTTTTAGCGTACGGGCATGGACATCAAGGGCCATGACCAACGGCGTCCGTCTCGAACTCGCCGAGCAGGGCACGCTCGTGACGGCGGTGCACCTCGGTCTCGCCGACACCGACATGGCCGCGGGCTGGCCCGTGGCCAAGCTCGCGCCGTCGGACCTGGCCGACGCGGCGCTCGACGGTGTCGAGGCGGGCTCGGCCGAGGTCCTCGCCGACCAGTGGAGCCGGGACGTCAAGTCCCGGCTGCCGCTGACGCCGGAGGAGTTCAACGCCGAGATGGGCCGGCCGCGCCTTGGCGGCGCTCACGGCCGGATGAGGGACCTCTCGGGCCGCACCGGCTTCGTCTACGGCGCCGCCGTGCTGTCCGACACCACCGCGTCCCCGGCCGTCCGCGCCGTCGGCACGATTGCTTCCGGAGTCGGGGCCGTCGAAGCCGCCGGTGTGGGTACAGGGGACTCGTCCGGCGGGGTAACGGTGCCGTCGGCGGGGGCCTGGCTCGGGGCGTCGGGCGTATCGGTGGGCGGTTCCTCGGTGGGTACCTCGTTGAGGTACGTGGGGTCGCCGGAGCCGGTGGTGGCCGGGGGCGACGGGCGCGGTGTGGCGGGCGCGGGCGTGGGTGCGGGCGTGCTGTCGGCGGGGGGTGTCGCCGGGCTCGTCGGCGCGGGTGGGGCCTGCGGGACCGTCGGGGAACGGGAGGTGTCGGACGTCGTCAGCAGGTTCAGGGGGAGGGCGATGAGCGCGGCGACCGCGCAGACCATGCCCACTCCGGCCGCCGTGCGGGTCCGGCGGCGGCGGGTCGCGGTGCGGCGGATCTCCTCGAAGCGGCCCGGGGGTGCGCCCAGGTAGGAGGGCGTGGAGGTGGGGGAGAGGAGGACGAGGAGGGGGTCGTCCGGGTCGTGCTCGGGGCCGGGGGGGCCGAAATCCGGGTCGTCGTCTTCGTCAAAGCGTGTGGTCAAGGCTTTTCCTCAAGTGGGCGCGGAGCAGTTCACGGGCCGCGTGGAGGTCGGCCTTGACGGTTCCTTCCTTGCGTCCGGTCAGTGCGGACACGTCCCGGATCGGCATGTCAGCGTAGTAGTGCAGGAGGATCGGCACGCGCAGTCGTTCCGGCAGTGACTGGACGAGCAGGCGGATGGAAGGGTCCGACGCCTCCGTGTGGGGGCGCAGGGCCGCCTCCGACGTCACATGCCGCATGGCCTTGCGTTCGCGTTCCATTTTGCGCCAGTGGTCCCGCACGATGTTGGCCGCCGTCACATAGAGGAAGCCGCGCGGCTCGTCGACGGACGTCCAGCGCGCCCACAGGCGGGTGAACGCCTCCGAGGCGATCTCGTGGGCCGTCTCGTCGTCGTCGACGAGCCGGCGGCACCAGCCGGCCAGCCGCGGGTAGAGGGCGGCGAACAGCTCGGACGCTGCTTTGTCGCGGGACCGTTTCAACGCTCTCCATGGTGCTGTTGCCACGGGTACGGCACTCGTGGCATTCGTGGGGGAGGACGGCGGGCCGGCGGCGTACGTTCCGGCGGCCCGTCGTCCTTTGTCTTCCAGTACGTTCACGAATTCACGGGCTCACGGGCTCACGGAGTCGTCGACGACGTCAGCGCGGCGAACACGATCACGTTGTCGAGGTAGCCGCTGGCGTCCTTCGGGCCCCCGCAGGTGATGAGCCGCAGCTCCGGGCGGCTCACGTTCCCGTAGACGTCCTCGGCCGGGAAGTCGGCCTTGGCCACCGTCCGCAGGGACGTCACCGTGAACTCCGCCTCCGTGCCGTTCTCCAGGCGCGCCACGATCTTCTCGCCCCGGCGCAGCCGCGGCAGCTCGTGGAAGACACCGTCCCCGTACTTGCCAACCGACACATGGCCGAGGATCACCGACGGCCCGGTCTGTCCCGGCGTCGGCGAGTGCTCGTACCAGCCGGCCTGGTCGTGATCGGTGATCGGGGGCACCTCCACGGTGCGGTCGGACGCCAGGCCGAGCCGCATGACGGGGGTGTCGACCCCGATGGCGGGGATCCGCAGCCGGACGGGGGCCGAACGGCCCACCGGGCGGGCGGAGTTCGTGGTGTCCGTCGTGTCCGTGGAGTTCGCGGACCTGCTCGTGCCCGTGGCCGACTGCTGTTTGCCGGAGGTCGAGCGGGGTGCGGTGGTGCCGGGACTCGCGGTCCCTGTCGTCCGTACGCCCTCGCCGTCCGAGGAACAGCCCACGAGCAGCGCGGCCGTCGCCGCCATGGCCGCCGTTCCGAACGCGCGCCTGGAGAGCACGGTCACGCCCCGGTCGCCTGCCGACGGCGTACGACGAACACGACGGCGCCACCCACGGCGAACGCGGCGGCGGCGCCCCCGCCGATCAGGGCCCCCGAGTTTCCGGAGTCCGTCGACGTCTGCGTCACACCCGTGTTGGGCGCGCCCTTCGGGACCTCGGCGACCTGGGCCGGCATCCGGGTGGGGGCGTCCTTGGGGGTGTCTTCGGCGGGCACCGGGGTGACCTTGTCGGCGGGGGCCTGGGTCGGGGCGACGCTCGGCTCTGGGGTGGCCTCGGTCGGGGCGGTGCTGGGGACCGGCGTCGGGTTCGTGCCGTCGGCGAACGCGGGCGCGGTGCCCGCGAGTACGGCGGTGGCCGCGAGTGCCACGGCGCTGAGGACGGTACGGCGCACGGTACGGCGCATGGAATCGCTCTCTTTCGTTGTCCGCCCCCAACCACGCCCGGAAGAGGGCGGGTTGGGCGGGACGGGCTGAGTGACTGATCGAGCGGAGAGACGACTCGGAGCCCGGACAGGTTGTAAAGAGATGGCAAAGTCGGGCCAGGGGGTCTGGCCGGGCACCGCCGGCATCGCACGGATGACGGCCGGTCAGGTTTCCCGCCGCGTACCCCACAGGTTTACCCCTGGGTGCGCCCCAGGTTTACCCGCGTTCCCACCAGCGTGGGATGGCACCGGGCGCGGCGAATGCCAGGCTCTCCCCGTCGAGCCGGATCGATCCTTCATGAGGCCGGCAACCGAACAAGGGGGACCATTGAAGTCGCAACGCAGAAACCGACGCCTTCTGGCCGCGTCCATCACCGCCGGCCTGATGACCCTCGCCACCTTGGGAACAGCCAGTCCCGCCTCCGCCAGCGCGCGAGTCTGCGGAAACGGTGGGTCCGCCTCCCTGGGGTACTGGGAGGTCTGCTAAGAGATCATCGGTGACGGCCTGTACATCGAGCAGGTCACAGGAAGCGCCAGGCGAACCGACAGCAACAACGCGAAGTCGATCCACCTTGAATACCTCAAGGCCGGCCAGGTGCACTGGAAGAACGGCTCCCAGGTCACCACCAACAACTTCGCGGAAGTCAGTGTCCTCAACGGCTCCGTCTCGAGGGCGGGCGAATACTGCGCCGTGCTCTGGATCTACAGCGGTGGCGGCCATTACTACGGCGGTGAGGCCTGCATCTACGTCCACTGACCCGCATCCACGTCCACTGATCCGCGCCGGATCGGGCGAGCACCGCGACCTCTAGGCCCCCGGACGCTGTCCGCCCGGGGTCACCAGTCCCGATTCGTACGCCGCCACCACGGCCTGTGCTCTGCTGTTCAGGTCCATTTTGGTCATCGTGCGGTTGAGGTGGGTCTTGACGGTCGCCTCGCTGATGTAGAGGCGGTCGGCGATCTCCAGGTTGGACAGACCGCGTGCGACCAGTTTCAGGACTTCCAGTTCGCGGGATGTCAACGTGTCCAGATCAGGGGGCTGTTCGCAGGCGGTCTGCCGGGCGTACGCCTCAACCAGGCGGCGGGTGACGCTTGGCGCGAAGAGCGCGTCACCACCGGCGATGGCGGCCACGGCGGCGAGCAGCCGTTCCGGGCCGGAGTCCTTGAGCAGAAACCCGCAGGCGCCGGCGCGCAGCGCCCCGTACACGTACTCGTCGAGGTCGAACGTGGTCAGCATCAGGATCCGGGGCGGGGGGTCGGCGGCCTCGGCGAGGATGCGTTCGGTGGCCTCGATACCGTTCATGCCGGGCATCCGGACGTCCATGAGGATCACCTCGGGGGCGGTCCGGGCAGCCAGGAGCACACCCTCCGCGCCGTCGCTCGCCTCGCCGACCACCTCGATGCCGGGTGCGGCACGCAGCAGCCCCACCAGGCCGGCCCGGATGAGGAACTGGTCGTCCACGACGAGCACGGTGGTCATGTGGTGGCGTCGTCCCCCTGCTGTGCGGCCCGCGCGGAGGTCGGCAGGATCAGCCGCACGGCGAAGCCCCCTTGTTCCCGCGGACCGATGTCGATCTGCCCGCCGTAGAGCTTGGCCCGCTCCCGCATACCAAGCAAGCCGTGTCCGCCGCCGGTTCGCACTCTGGCTGGAATCACCCCCTCCCCGTCGTCCGCGACCGAAACCGTCACCTGGTGCGGTTCGTACCTCAGCCGTACCTGCGCGCTCGCGCCGGGCGCGTGCTTGAGGACGTTGGTGAGGGCCTCCTGCACGACCCGGTAGGCGCACAGATCCACGCCGGGGGCCAGAGGACGTTCGGTGCCCTCGACGGTCAGCGTGACCGGGACCCCGCCGGCGCGGACGCGTTCGGTCATCTCGCCGAGGCGAGCGAGGCTCGGCATCGGGCCGGCGGGGGCACCGCCGTCTGCCGCCCGCAGCACCATGAGCATGCGGCGCAGTTCTTCGAGTGCCTCCTTCCCGGTGGCTTCTATGGTGTCGAGCGCGGTGCGCGTGGTCCGGGGGTCGGTGTCGAAGACGAACCGGGCGAGACCGGTCTGCACGGAGATCACGGACATGTGGTGGGCGACCACGTCGTGCAGTTCTCGGGCGATCCGGCCCCGTTCCTCGGCCACCTCGCGCCGGGCCCGCTCGGCCTGTTCCAGGCGCAACTGCCGGGCCAGCTCGGTCGAGCGGCGGGCGACGACGCCGAACCGCCACAGCACCGCCGGGTAGACCACGGCCTGTCCGGCGACCGACGGCCAGGAGTCGGTGTGGTTCACCGCACCCGCGTAGATCCAGACCCCGCCCATCAGCGCGGCGCAGGCGACGGAGACGCGCGGCGCTCGTAAGGAGGCAACGGTGTAGACGGCGAGCATGGGGCCGAAGCTGCACACCACGGGCCAGTAGCCGGCGGTGATGTACACCAGCCAGCTCGCGTGCACCAGGCAGCAGACAACGACAGGGGCCCGGCCTCGGAGCACGAGCGGCACGTGGACCAGGACCACCAGCGCATAGGCCCTCGTGTCGAGCGGATTCTGCCCCTGGCGCGCGGCCTCCGGCCCCAACAGCAAGGCCACACCGGTCAGCGCCGCCGTGAGCAGCACGTCGACGGCGAGGGGGCGGATCCGCATCCCAGCAGCGTAAGGCCGGACCGACGGATGGGCGTCAAACTTCCGCCGTACCACGGAAGTTGCAGGAACCGCGCGCCTACCGCCCTGGGTCGACGCGGAGAGCCAACCAGCGCGGGACGACGCCATATGTGGCCCGCGCATAGCGTCTTGGACCAGCACCACGACGAGTCGTATCCGTTCGCTGTGCCACCGCCGGGGAGCGGCGCAGCCGTGGGGTGAGGACCCGGACCGACCAGGAAGGCACAGCCGCACAACCAACGTCTCCACACAACCAGGGGGTTGGCATGACCACGAGTACCAGATCTGTCCGGCGGAGCACCGCGGTGTGGCGCCGCGGGCTGGCCACGGCGGCGGTGCTGGCCGCCACGGGCAGCGCGCTCACCGTCGCTCCGCAGCCCGCACACGCGGCGCTGCCGCAACAGCAGATCGCCGATCCCGTCCACTACTGGAACGATGTCCTGCTCCAGGTCATCCGGCGTGAGGGTGGCGGGCCGGGGCCGATGGCCCGTTCCGCGGCGATGCTGAACGCGGCGATCTACGACGCGGAGAGCTCGTACCAGCTGAAGTGGAAGGGCAAGATCACCTCGGAGCCGTACATCCACGCCCAGAAGTACGACGGCTGGATCGAGGGCCCTGACGAAGAGGAGCGGGTGATCGGCCGTACGGCGTACAACATCCTCGTGGGGCTGTACGGCAGAAACCAGGCGCAGTTCCTCGACGCGAAGTTCCGTGAGCGGTTCGGCACCGAGCCCACAGGGCTCGATCTGCTCGACCTCACGGTCGTCAACCGCATGGTCACGCAGATGAGGGACGCGCGAAACGGCGACGGCTCGGACAACGACCAGGTGTACGTCGGCGACAACAAGCCGGGCGCGTGGCGGCCCACCAGCTACCCGGACATGCCCGATCCCTCGTGCGAGCGCGACAGTCAGGCGGTCACCCCGTTCTGGGGCCAGGTGAAACCCTTCGCCCTCACCTCCGGCTCGCAGTTCCGCCCGGCGAACCCGGGCCTGTACGGGACGTACGAGAAACTGCTGGCCAGCGACGCCTACAAGGCTCAGGTCGAGGCGGTACGGTCGGCCGGCGCCGACAAACCGACCGCGCGTACGCCCGTCGTCAACCGGACGCCGGAGCAGGAGGCGGCGGCCTGGTTCTGGGCCAACGACGAGGACGGCACCTACAAGCCGCCGGGCCAGCTGCTTCAGGCGACCCGAGAGGTCTCCCAGGCCCGCGGCCTGAACACGTATGAGAACGCTCGGCTGTTCGCGCTCGTCTCCATCGCCATGGCGGACGCCGGGATCGCGGTACGGGACGTGAAGTTCCTGACACCGATCGACCTGTGGCGGCCGGTGTCCGCGATCCGGGAAGGCGGCCTGGACCCGGAGTGGAAGCCGCTGCTGAAAACCCGGGCGGGTGTGAATGTCACCCCGTGCTTCCCGGCCTGGGCCTCGGGGCACGCGACGTTCGGCGCGGCCTGGGCAGGTGTGATGAAGCGCTACTTCGGCAGCGACAACATCGCCTTCGACATGACCACCGACGAGCCTCAGTCACCGGTGAAGACCCGCCACTTCACCAGCTTCAGCACGGCGGCCACCGAGGACGCCTACAGCAGGGTCTGGCTCGGAGTCCACTTCCCGTGGGACGCGGAGGACGGTCTCACCCTGGGCGACAAGATCGCAGCGCAGGTCTACACCACGAAGTTGCGCAAGCTCTAGCCAGGCCCAGGGCTTCTCAGTCTGTGGCGTCCCTCAGCTCCCGGAGGAAGGGGATCAGCGCGGCATTGACCTCGTCCGGCCGCTCCTGTTGAGTCCAGTGGCCGCAGCCCTCCAGCACCACCGGAGCGCGCCGTAGATTGGGCATCAACTGCGGCAACTGTGCGATGAGTTGGGGTGTACCCGGGAACGCCGGTACGAGGTCCTTGTCGCCGTACACGTACAGCGCGGGTGGGCTGACCACCGCCCCGTGCCAGGCCGCCGTCAGTTCCCAGTTGCGGTCGATGTTGCGGTACCAGTTGAGGGCGCCGGTGAAGCTGCCCCCGAAGCTGTCGACGAGCGAGTCCAGGTCCGACTCCGTTAGCCAGGACGGGAGTTGATCCGGATCGGGCATCGTGTCCAGCCACCCCTGCCCCGGTTCGACCAGCGGCTGCTCGCCGGTGCCCGCGTCAGGGCCGTCGCCGGAGACGGCGTAGAGGACCTTGCGGAGGGTGGTAAGCGGGTCGCGGGCCAGCTCGGCGTCGGCGACGCCGGGGAGGTTGAAGTAGTTCCAGTAGAAACGGCCGCCGTAGATCGCCTCCATCACGCCCAGCGGGCGGTGATCACCCCGGAACGGCGGCGGAACGCTCAGGCCCGCCACCCCGCGCACGACGTCCGGGCGCAGCAGCGCGGTGTGCCAGGCCACCGGCGCGCCCCAGTCGTGACCGACGACGTACGCCGTCTCCTCGCCGAGCGCCCGGATCAGCCCGATCACGTCGCCGACCAGGTGCAGGATGCTGTACGAGGCCACGTCCTCGGGGCGGTCGCTACGGCCGTATCCGCGCTGGTCGGGCGCGACGACCCGGAATCCGGCGGCGGCCAGCGGCCCGAACTGGTGGCGCCAGGAGTGCCACGACTCCGGGAACCCGTGCAGCAGCATGACGAGCGGCCCCTCGCCCGCCTCCGCGATGTGCAGCCGGATGCCGTTCACGTCCACCATGCGGTGCTCGACCACTGTGCCGTGTTCAACCACTGTGCGGTGCTCAGCCACTGTGCGGTGTTCATCCATGATGCAAATGGTATTGGTTGCTATCGCAATCGAAAATCCGGGGTGCGGTTGGCGAACAGTTCCGCCTGTCTGTCCCCCGGCAGATTGCCGAGGCGGACCAGGTGCGGGGCGTACGCGAGGGCGTGCGCGCGGGCCGACTCCCTCGCCGCCCACACCGCCCGTACCGTCCCCTGCACCCCCTCCGGGGGATACGACGCGATGACCCGGGCGCACTCCACGGAGGCCGCCAACGACCCACCGGGTGCGGTGACTTCGCTGACCAGCCCGATCTCGTGGGCACGCGTCGCCGACATCCGCTCCGCCGTGCCCATCAGCGCCATCCGCGCGATCTCCCCGTACGGCATCCGCTGCGCCATGCCCATCGTCTCGTACGCGCTGACCATGCCGTACGTGGTGTGCGGGTCGAAGAAGGTCGCGGTCGGGTCGGCGACGATGAACTCCGCCTCCGCGAGAAGGTAGAAGGCGCCGCCGCACGCCATGCCGTTCACCGCCGCGATCACCGGTTTCCACAGGTCGTTCGCCTTCGGGCCGATCCTCTCGAGCGGATCGTCCACCATGTAGGGCGAGTTGGGCTGCGGGACGACCGCGGAACGGTCGAGACCCGTACAGAAGGCGCGCGGTCCGGCCCCCGTGAGGACGATCGCCCGTACGGTGTCGTCGAAGCGCAGGTCCCGCCAGGTGGCGGCCAGTTCGGCGGCGGTCGCGAGGTCGAGGGCGTTGAGCCTCTCCGGCCGGTCGAGGGTGACGACGGCGACCCCGGTCTCCTTGTCGGTCGACAGGCTCAGGCTCACGGACGCTCCAGGATCCACTGCGGAAGCCCGGCGGAGGAGAAGACCACCTGCACGCGTGCGCCGATGCGAATCCGCCCGGGGGAAAGGGAGTTGAGGGACGCGTCGGGGCCGGTGACCAGGTTGCCGACCAGCCGGATGCGCGGCGCGTCCGCGAGTTCGACGACGATCACGTTGTACGGGGCCTGCTCGGCGTAGTCCGGGAGCAGCGGGGGGTGCGGGACGACGTACGACCAGACGCGTCCACGTCCGCTGACCTGGCGCCACTCGCTCGCGAAGGACTGGCAGTGGGGGCAGCAGGGGCGGGGCGGGAAGCGGGGTTCGGCGCAGTCGGCGCAGGTCTGGACGCGGAGTTCGCCCTGGGCGGCGTACTCCCAGAAGGGGGCGCCGTCCTCGTCGATGACAGGGGTCAGCATCTCGACTCCTCAACTCCTCAGCAGAAGGGCGGAGGTGGGGACGCCCTCGCCCGCGGTGACCAGGCAGGTGGAGGCGTCCGGGACCTGGGCGGTGCTGGTGCCGCGCAGTTGCCGTACGCCCTCGTTGATGAGGTTGAAGCCGTGCACGTACGCCTCGCTGAGGCCGCCTCCGCCGGTGTTGATCGGCAGCCGGCCGCCGCTCTCCAGGGCGCCGCCCTCGGTGAACGCGCCGCCCTCGCCGCGTCCGCAGAAGCCGTAGCCCTCCAGGGAGAGCGGGATGAGAGCGGTGAACGCGTCGTAGATCTGGGCCACTTGGACGTCGTCGGGGGTGAAGTCGGCGTGTTTCCAGAGGTGTCGGGCGGCTGTCCAGGCCGGGCCGGTCAGCGGGTCGTCGTTCCAGTAGTTGACCATGCCGTGGTGCTGGGCGGGCAGGCCCTGGGCGGCGGAGTGGATGTAGACGGGGGTGCGGCGGCAGTCGCGCGCCCGCTCCGCCGACACGACGACACACGCCAACGCCCCGTCCGTCTCCAGGCAGTTGTCGAAGAGGCAGAGGGGTTCGCTGATCCAGCGGGAGGACATGTACATCTCTCGGGTCAGCGGACGGTCGTACATGATCGCGGCCGGGTTCTGGTTCGCCCGGTTGCGGCAGGCGAGGGCGACGTTGAAGAGGTGGTCGCGGGTCGTGCCGTACTCGTGCATGTGGCGGCGCGTGAGCATCGCGATCTCGTCGGAGGGCCGGAGGAGACCGAAGGGGCGCGTCCACTGGGCCGGGGTGGGGAGTTGGGCGGTGGTGTTGCGCCACGGACGGGGGCCGGAACCCCGCTTCCGCGACCTCCAGGCGACGCCGACCGTGGCCTGCCCGGAGGCTATCGCCGTGGCGAGATGGGCGACGGTGGCACAGGAACCGCCGCCGCCGAAGCCGACCTTGGAGAAGAAGGTGAGGTCACCGAGGCCGAGCGCCTTGGCGACCTCGACCTCGTCGGTCTCCTCCATGGTGTAGGAGGCGAGCGCGTCGACCTCGGCGGGGGCGATGCCCGCGTCGTCGAGCGCGGCGAGGATCGCCCGGCACGCCAACGTGCGTTCGTTCTCGGGGAGTTGGCGGGCGAAGGGGGTCTGTCCGATCCCGGCGATGGCGGTGGCGTCCTTGATCCCGGCGACGTCCTTGCTACCGGCCTTGACTGGTGCGACTGCCATGAGTGCACACACCTCCGCGCGAGAGCCCGGCTGCTGATGCCTGCTGATACCTGCTGATGCCGCTGCCTGTCGACGGCTGCTGACAGGGCGTCAGGTTACAGCTAATCTGACGGACAGTCAGCTCTTGTGCGGTGAGGTGTTCTGGGGAGGCTCGCGGTGCGCGGTGACGTGGAGTGGGGCAGCATTCCGGGGCTGGTCCGGGCGGCGGTTGCGCGGTACGGCGACACCGAGGCGGTCGTGGACGGCCGTACGCGCGTCTCGTACACGGAGTTGGGCGCGCGGGTGGAACGCGCGGCGGCGGCCTGCGTCGCGAGCGGGGTGGAGCCCGGGGACCGGGTGGCGATCTGGGCGCCCAACTCCCTCGACTGGATGGTGGCCGCGCTGGGCGCGGTGTCGGCCGGCGCGATCCTCGTACCGCTGAACACGCGTTTCAAGGGGACGGAGGCCGCGTATGTACTGGCGCGCAGCCGGGCGAAGTTGCTGTTCGTGACCGGGACGTTCCTCGGCACGTCGTATGTGGCCTCGCTGCGAAGGGCGGCGGGGACGGGTGACGGTGACGGTCCCTTGCCGGGACTTCCGGAGCTGGCCGACGTGGTGGTGCTGGGGGAGGACGCGCCGACCGAGTTCCGTACGTGGAAGGACTTCCTGGCGGGCGGCGACGGAGTGGACGCGGCGGTCGTACGGGCGCGGGCGGAGGCGGTGGAGGGCTCCGACCCCTCGGACATCGTCTTCACCTCCGGCACGACGGGACGGCCGAAGGGGGCCGTGATCACACACGCGCAGTCGCTGCGGGCGTACGAGATCTGGAGCGAGCTCGCGGGCCTGCGGGAAGGCGACCGCTACCTCGTCGTGAACCCCTTCTTCCACACGTTCGGCTACAAGGCGGGGGTGCTGGCCTGTCTGATGCGGGGCGCGACGCTGATCCCGCAGCCGGTGTTCAACGTCGACACGGTGCTGGCGAACGTGGCGGCGGAGCGGGTGTCGGTGCTCCCCGGGCCGCCCACTCTCCTCCAGTCGCTCCTCGACCACCCGTCCCGGGCCGCGTACGACCTGTCGAGCCTGCGGCTGATGGTGACGGGGGCGGCTGTGGTGCCGTTGCGGTTGGTGGAACGGTTGCGTACGGAGCTGGGCGTCGCCACCGTCCTGACGGCGTACGGGCTGTCCGAGGCGAGCGGCATCGTCACGATGTGCCGCCGGGGAGACGAGGCGCCGGTGATCGCGTCGACGTCCGGGAGGGCGATCCCGGGGATCGAGGTGAGGGTGGAGGCGCCGGTGGGGGAGCCCGGGGAGGTGCTGGTACGGGGCTTCAACGTGATGCGGGGCTACTTCGAGGACGCGGACAGTACGGCCGAAGTCGTGGTGGGGGACGGGTGGTTGAGGACGGGGGACGTGGGGGTCCTGGATGGTGACGGCAACCTGCGGATCACCGACCGCATCAAGGACATGTTCATCGTCGGCGGCTTCAACGCCTACCCGGCGGAGATAGAGCAGCAGCTCGGACTTCACCCGGACATCGCCGACGTGGCGGTGATCGGGGTCCCGGACGCGCGACTTGGGGAGGTCGGCAAGGCGTACGTGGTGCGGCGGCCGGGGGTGAGCCTGACCGGGGACGACCTGATCGCCTGGGCGCGACGGGAGATGGCGAACTACAAGGTGCCGAGGGCGGTGGAGTTCGTGGGCGGGCTGCCTCGGAACGCGAGCGGGAAGGTGGTGAAGGGGGAGTTGCGGGGGTGGTGAGCTGATCGGCTGATGGCAGTGACCGGGGGCGACTCAGCGGGGCTGTGTCTGGGCCTGGGCCTGTGTCTGCGGCTGCGGCTGGGTGCGTCGGGCGTAGGCGCGGGCCGCGCGGGCTCGGTCGCCGCAGCGCGTGGAGCACCAGTGACGGCGGCCGGTGCGCAGCAGATAGCGGGTGCAGGGGGCGGAGCCGCAGGCGGCGAGGCGGTCGGCGTCGGGCCCGGTGAGCAGGTCGGCGGCGTTGGCGGCGAGGGCCGCGAGTGCGTGGTCGAGGATCTGGGTCGTGGGGTGCGCGGCGGCGCGGTGGAGGCCCCGGGTCTCGTCCCAGCGCAGCAGGGAGGCCGCCGGGGCTCGGGTCAGCGCGTCGTTGACGGCGACGAGAGCGCTCGGCGGGGCGGCGTGCCCGTCGACCCGGGAGGCGAGCAGCGCCCTGATCTGTTCGCGCAGCGACCGCAGTCGGGCGGCGCACATCTCCCGCAGGCCGGCGTCGACCGGGGCGAGGCCGCGTTCGGCGAGCCACTGGTTGGCGGTGGCCGGGGTGCCGATCAGGTCGAGGAACTGGCCGCCGGGCAGGGCGACGACGCTGTTGGCGAAGTCGAGCGCGGGGTACTCCGCCGCCCCCGGCGCGGGCGGCGGGCTCGGCTCGGCGGGCACGGTCATCCTCATGGTTCTCACATTCTCACGGTACAGCTTGCCTGTATCCGTGAGAAACCGTTACGGTCCTCTCACGGATAAATCGTCTCTCATCCGTGAGGTGTCTTCCTTCATGGCTTCTGCCGGTACGCCCAGCGAGCAGGTCCCCGTCCACGTGTTCGGGGGCCCGACCACCCTCATCGAGTACGGCGGGCTGAGGTTCCTCACCGACCCCACCTTCGACCCGCCCGGCGACTACCCGGCCCCCAAGGGCCCGCCCCTGACGAAGACCGCACCCTCCGCCGTCACGCCCGCCGACCTCGGCAGCGTCGACGCGGTGCTGCTCTCCCACGACCAGCACCCCGACAACCTCGACCACTCCGGCCGGTCCCTCCTCGCCGACGTACCCCTCACCCTCACCACCCCCAGCGGCGCGGTCCGCCTCGAGGGCAACGCCCGGGGGCTCGCGCCCTGGGAGTCCGTCGCACTGAGCCGCCCCGACGGCGGGACCGTGACCGTGACGGGCGTGCCCGCTCTGCACGGACCCGAGGGGGTCGCGGACGTCGTGGCGATCGCCGGCGAGGTCGTCGGCTTTGTCCTGACCGGGGACGACCTGCCCACGGTCTACGTCAGCGGAGACAACGCCTCGCTCACTCACGTCAAGGAGATCGCCCA
The DNA here is from genome assembly GCF_033793965.1 of Streptomyces sp. ME02-8801-2C. Lineage (NCBI taxonomy): Bacteria > Bacillati > Actinomycetota > Actinomycetes > Kitasatosporales > Streptomycetaceae > Streptomyces > Streptomyces sp. ME02-8801-2C. The sequence continues at coordinate 378,477 of NZ_JARAXP010000008.1, forward strand.
GCGGTTCGGCCAGGTCGACACCGCCGTCCTGTTCGCCGGGGCTCCCCGCCGGCCCATCTTCGACGGCGCGCTGCTCGTCCTCGACAGCGCCCAGGCCGCCGAGGCCGCCCGGATTCTCGGAGCGCGCCGGGTGGTCCCCGTCCACTGCGACAGCTGGGCGCACTTCACCGAGGGCCGCGCCGACGTCGAGGCCGCCTTCACCGCCGCCGGACTGGCCGACCGGCTGCAACTGGACTGACGACGGCGACTGGACTGACGGCGGCGACTGGACTGACGGCGGCGACTGGACTGACGGCGGCGACTGGACGATCGCCGGGCGACCACCGTACTGGGGTCGACTACTGGGGTCGACGTACGGGACGGCAGCCGCGGAGCAAGTGCCCGCGGCTGCCGTCCCGTGTGTTCGTCCGGCCGTCTCAGCGGCCCGCCGCCACCCCGGCCGGCTTCTTCTCACCGGCGTCCGGGACGGAACCGGCGGGCTTCGCCGCGGCCTGCGTGACGGCCGCCCGCTTCGCGACCCGGCGCAGATAGAGGTTGTTGAAGACCAGCGCGAGTGCCGTCAGCGAGGCGCCCACGACCTGCATGCCCGCCGGGACCGCACCGGTCAGCGCGGAGATGACGAACGCCGTGACCGGGACGACGTCCATGAAGAGGACGCCGTTGAGCGGCCCCAGGTACTTGTTGCCGAAGTTCCAGCCGAGCACGCCCACGAAACCGGCGACGACGCTCATGTAGGCGAGCTCCGGAAGGATCGTCCCCACGGCGTCGACGGTCGGGACCGGGACACCGCCCGTGGCCAGGATGACCGCGGTGATGACCGTGGCGCTGCCGAGGCCCAACACGGTGGTGATCGCCGTGTACTTGATCGGTGACCAGGTCGGGAAGTAGGAGGCACCGGCCGTGTAGATCACCCAGCACAGCGCGGCGAACAGCAGCAGCGCGTCGGGGCCGAAGTCCGACGGGTGGGCGAACAGGGACCCGAGGTCACCCTCCGAGACGACGAGGATGACGCCGACGAACGACATGCCGATGAACGCCAGCGCGCCCCTGGGCGGTACGACCTTGCGCAGCACCCAGTTGACCAGGAAGCCCATCATGGGCATGGTCGCCATCATGATCGAGGCGTTGAGGGCGCCCCGCTCACCGATCAGGTCCTGGCCGAAGAAGACCAGGAACTGGAAGCCGGCGAAGCCCGCGGTGCCGAACAGCCAGGCCAGGCCCACGCGTTCACCCTTGAGCCTGAGGCCTGCCGAGCCCTCGCGGATCCGCAGGAACACCAGGAACATGGCGCCGGCGATCGCGTACCGCATGCAGGTGAAGGTGAACGGGTCGATGTGCCGCAGGGTCACATCCATGAGGGGGAACATGGCTCCCCAGGAAACGGTGGCCACGAGGCAGAGCAGCACGCCTCGGAGGTAGTTCTTCTGATCGATCATGACTCTTCCAGTCGGGTTGGGGGGAGAGCAGTGGGGACGGACGGCAGAAAGATGGAGGTGGGGTCGGCTCGCGTCGCGTCGCGTCGCGTCGGGCCGGGTCGGCTCAGGCGGGGACGAGGTTCGTCGCGCGTTCGGCCGCGGCCGTCAGCACCAACGGGAGGACCATCTCCAGCAGCGGGGCCGCCCGGACCTTCCCGGTCGGGCTGAACGGGATCGCCTCGACCGGGACGACGTACGCGGGCAGGCAGGGCACGCGCCGCGCGCACGCCGCCTCGACCGCGCGCCGCCCGCTCTCCAGACGCTCCGGAGCGACCGCGGCGAAGGGCACGACCAGCACCTCGTCCCCGTCGGGGAGCCGGGTGCGCAGCACCGCCGTCTCCCGGACGCAGGGCAGGTCCATCAGGTCGTTCTCCAGGCCGAAGATGTTGACGTCGAGCGGCTTGCCCTCCGCCGCCTTGGACACGCCGTCGTTGCGGCCGGTGAGTTCGAGACGCCCGGCCTCGTCGATGAAGCCGCTGTCGCCGGTGAGCAGGAACCGCTGGGTCCGGCCGCCGTGGTCGAGGGTGAGGAAACCGGGCTCGGCGGCGGCGTACGTGTCCATCAGCTGGTAACTCGCGATCGCCACGCGGCCCCGCCGGCCCTTGGGCAGGGGACGGTCCTCGGGGTCGAGGACGGCGATGGTGTTGCCCGGCATGGGCCGACCGGAGCGGCAGGGCGCCACATGCAGTTCCTCGGGGCCGATCATCACGTTCACGCCGGTCTCGGTGGTGCCGTAGTAGAGGTGCAGCACCGCGCCGAGACGGTCCCAGGCGTTGTTGACGACCCAGCGGTTGAGGTGCCGTCCGCCGGAGAGGACGAAGTGCAGCCGCGAGGTCTTGTGCAGATGCTCCGACGCCGGGTGCGCCACGACCCTGGTCAGGACGGGCGGCACCATGAGGGTGGTGGAGACGCCCTCGTCCTGGATCAGCCGGATCAGCTCGCCGGCGTTGTCGTACGGGCCGAGGACGATCGTGCCGCCGAGGGTGAGGAAGATACGCGCCCAGCCGGGCCCCGAGGCGTGGTAGAGCGGGACGGTCACGAGGTGGACGTCGTCCTCGTCGAAGGAGTACTGGTCCACCAGGTCGGCGAACCGGCGTGCCTCGAACGAGGTCCGGCGGATCACCAGCTTCGGGATGCCGCTCGTACCGGAGGTGAAGGAGAACGCCTCGAAGGGCTGTTCCACCGGCCGCGGTTCGCCGGGGGCGGCCAGCAGGAGGTCGGTGAAGGAGACGCCCGGCGAGCCGGCCGGGGGGTCGCTGTCGAGGTGTATGTCCAGCACGTCGCGGTCGGCGGGCCAGGCGGCGTCCGTGAGGATCTTCCGGTGCGTGGTCGTGCTGATGACGACGGTGGGCTGAAGCTGCTCCAGGGCGCCCGCGGTGGCGAGCGGCCCGGCCGTGTGGTCGAGCCCGACGCAGGGGATGCCGAGCGAGCTGAGGGCGGCCATGGCGACGACCAGTTCCCAGCGGTTCTCGGCGACGAACACCGCGCGGGCCGGACGCCTCTCGGGCAGCCGGTGCTCGATCGCGCCGGCCACCCGGGCGACCTTGTCGGCCAGGTTCGCCCAGGTCAGCCGGACGTCTCCGTCGACGATGGCGAGGTGGTTGGGCCGACGGGCGGCGTGTGCACGGATGTCGGTCAGCTTGATCATGGGTCAGGTCCTCCCTGTCGTGGCAAGTCGGTCGGTCGAGTCGGGGGTGATGACGGTGGTGGCGGCGGTGGTGGCGGTGATGACCGTGGTGGCGGTGGTGGCGGTGGTGCTGGGGGCCTTCGGGATGCCGTTTGTCCCGCTGCCGGTGACAGGGCTGGTGCCGGTGACAGCGCCGGTGCCCGTGGCCGTGCCGACGGCGGTGGCGGCCGTCGGTGCGGCGGAATGCCGCAGCGTGTAGATCTCGCATCCGCTGGAGCGCAGCGCGCCGATTTCCTCGAGGGTCCGGTCGCACAGCCGCTCGCCCGGCACGGTGATCGGAATGCCCGGCGGGTACGCGATGATGAAGTGCTCGGAGGTTCCCCGCGTCAGCGCGGCGGACGCCGTCCGGTACGTGCGCTGGATGGTGCGCAGCGCGTCGAGCAGGCGCAGAAGCATGGCCTCGTCGACCCCGATGTGCAGGTGGAAGAGGACGGCGTCGCCGCTCTCGCGGGCCACGTACAGGGCGTACTCGTCGAAGAGGATGCGCCGGAAGTCGGCGGCGGTGATCCCCAGCGCGCTGATGTCGACCAGCACCCTGGTCGGGTCGTCGCTCACCAGCAGCGCGGGGTCGGTGAGGTGCCCGTCCGGACCGAGCGCGCGATACGCGGACAGCCTCGGGTCGGAGCCGAGTTCGACGCGCAGGGTGCGGGCCAGCGTCAGTGACCGCTCCAGCAGCGCCTCCCCCTCGGTCTCCGCCTGTAGCCGCGCCAGGTCGAGGCTCGCCAGGACGGGGAAACTGGGCGAGGTGGTGTGGTGCTGGAACAACGCCTGCGCCATGCGTTCCTGCGCCTCGCCGTCACCGACCAGATGCAGGTACGAGCCCTGCCGCAGCGCCGACATCGACTTGTGCGCCGAGTGCGTCACGGCCACCGTCATGGCCAGCGCCGGCTCTGTGCGGCGCAGTACCTCCACGGCGTGCAGCGCGGTCAGCGGACGCAGCCGGGGATGGAAGCGGTGCACCGCGCCCCAGGCCTCGTCGACCAGGACCCGTACCCCGGGGTGGAGCGCGGCCAACTCGGCGAGGACGGTCGGCAGGTCGTAGCGGACGCCGTCGTAGGAGACCGCCGAGAGGACCACGACGTCGTAGGGCCGTTCCTCCGCGACGGCCCTACGGAACATCTCGAGGAGTCGGGGCAGGTCGCCGAAGGTCCGGGGGCAGTCGGCGCAGCACCTCTGCATGGGCGCGTACGTGACGTCCACACCGAGCCCGCCGAGCGCGAAGTGCACGGACTGGTGGCAGCTGCGGTCGGCGAGAACGCGTCCGCCGGGGCGGGCCAGCGCGGTCAGCGCGGCCCGGTTCGCGGTGCTGGTGCCGGTCGACAGGAAGTACGTCGCGTCGGCGCCGAAGGTGTGGGCCGCGAGCCGTTGGGCCTCGCGGAGGGGGCCGCGGGGGCGGAAGAACGAGTCGAGCATGGTGCCGCTGTACGACACGTCGGCGGCGAGGTGGGCCGCGCCGAACAGGGCTTCGTACGAGGCGCGGATCCCGGAGTCGCGGATGGAACGGCCATGGGAGAGGGGGAGGGCGTGGAACGAGGCGATGTCCCGTCGGGCCACCGCCAGCACGGCGTCGGCCAGCGGTGCCCTGCTCGCCCGGTGGTGCCCGAGGAGAGGTGATGGCGCGCTCTCCCCGGGCACGGGATGGGGGCTGGTGGATGAGGTCATGCTTCGATAAAACAAAACCTTCGCGAAGGAATCAAATATTATCGGGATTACTGATGGGGGTGGGGGAGCGGGTGTCGCCACGGGCGGGGTTGTGGGCGACGCGGCTCTCGCGGTCGGCGGAGCGACTGCGGCCGGCCGTGCGCGAGCGCTCGCGGCTGTCGCCGGGGGCGACGGAGGTGGGGGCGACGAGGGCGGCCGGCTCGGGCTGTCGTACGGCGGCGCGTACGAAGGCGTACGACGGCGTACGGCGGCGTACGACGGGTGGCCCGCGAGATCGGCTGTTGCCCGCCGTCGGCGCGAGGGCGGGGAGAATCAGGGTCCCGGCACACTCGCGCCGGCGCCGCAGCCGCTCGCCGTCGTCGCGGCGGCTGTTCGGTCGGCGCTGCGGCTGCTCGCCGTCGTCGCGGCTACCGGGCTTCATCGGCAGTGCATCGGCGTTCACGCCGGTGGTGAAGCCGATCTCGTGACTGTGGCGCGGAGCGCCGCAGTGTCGTTCCGGCGGAGCCGGACAGTGCGGCCGGGGGGGGGTGAGGCGGGGAACGGATGTTCCCGGCGACATCAGGTGTCGCCTGTTCGTACGATCACCGCATGCACCTTCGGTACGCCTTCCGGTTGTACCCGGAGCCCGGCCAACGCACCGCGTTGGCGAGGGCGTTCGGGTGCGCGCGTGTCGTGTACAACGACGCGGTCAGCGCCCGTGAAGACGCCCGTAAGGCCGGGCAGCCGTTCCCGAAGGCCGGGGAACTGTCCACGCGTCTGATCACCGAGGCCAAGCGGACCGTGGAGCGGTCCTGGCTGGGTGAGGTGTCCGCGGTGGTGCTCCAGCAGTCCCTGCGGGACGCCGAGAGTGCCTACCGCAACTTCTTCGCCTCCCTGAAGGGCGACCGCAAGGGACCGAAGCTGGGTGCGCCCCGGTTCAAGTCCCGCAAGGACGCCCGGCAGTCGATCCGGTTCACCGCCAACGCCCGCTGGAAGATCACCGACAGTGGCCAGCTGGACCTGCCGAAGATCGGGGCGGTGAAGGTGAAATGGTCCCGCACCCTGCCCGCCACCCCCACCTCGGTCACCGTGATCAAGGACAGCGCGGGCAGGTTCTTCGCCTCGTTCGTCATCGACACCGACCCCGCCGCCGACGCCACCCGGATGCCCGAGTCGGACCAGAGCATCGGCATCGACCTCGGCCTCACGCACTTCGCCGTCCTGTCCACCGGCGAGAAGATCGACTCCCCCCGGTTTCTGCGCCGGGCGGAGAAGAAACTGAAGAAGGCCCAGCGGGAGTTGTCCCGCAAACGGAAGGGATCGAAGAACCGGGAGAAGGCCCGTCTCAAGGTCGCCCGCGCCCACGCCAAGGTCACCGACGCCCGCAAGGAGTTCCACCACCAGCTCTCCACCCGGCTGATCTCCGAGAACCAAGGAATCGCCGTGGAAAGTCTGTCGGTGGCGGGACTGGCGCGTACCCGGCTGGCCAAGTCCGTGCACGACGCGGGCTGGGCGTCATTCGTGAACATGCTGGAATACAAAGCTGAGCGGTACGGGCGCACCCTGGTGAAGATCGGCCGGTTCGAGCCGACGAGTCAGGTCTGCTCCACCTGCGGGGTCAAGGACGGTCCCAAACCCCTCACCATCCGGGAATGGACGTGTACCGCCTGCGGCACCCTCCACGACCGGGACCACAACGCCGCACTCAACGTCAAAACGGCCGCCGGACTGGCGGTAACAGCCTGCGGAGCGCCGATAAGGCCAGGAGCAATCCCGGCACAGCGCGAAGAAACAGGAAGCCACGGATTCCCCACCGCAAACCGCGCCGCGTAGCGGCACGGCAACCGGTGGAGAAGGCCAGAATCCTCGCCTTTCAAGGCGAGGAGCATGTCAATCGCCGGCGTCCGCGAACACCCCGGTCGCGTACGCGGCCGCCGACGCACCGGGTTGCAGGGTCGCGTGGGCGGCCACCGCGTGGACGTCGCGCCAGGCGCGCTGCAGAGGGCTGTCCTGGCTCAGCGCGCGTACACCCGCCGTACGGAAGAGCCGCTCCACCGCACCCACCAGCATGTCGACCGCGACCGCCGCGTCCCGCTGGTTGCGGGCCGCCGTCGCCGGTTCGAACGCGGCCGGCGGGGTCAGCGCCGCCCGGTCGGCCCGGGCCGCAGCCGTCTCCAGCAGTAACTGGGCCGCGTCGATCTCGGCGGAGCAGCGGGCGAGGGTCTGCTGGACGCCGGGGTCGCCGGACGCGTCGCGCTGCCGGGCGAGCGCCGTCCAGGCGTCGAGGGCGCCCCGGGCCGCGCCGAGGGCGGGCGCGCAGAAGAGGAGCGAGGCGACGAGGGTGTACGGCACCCGGTGGCAGGGGGCCGCGTCCGCGTCCCGTACGCCCGTCATCAGGGCCTCCCGCAGGAACGAACGGTGTTCCGGTACGAAGACGTCGTCCACCGTGACCGTGTCGCTGCCGGTGCCCCGCAGCCCGACGCTGTCCCAGGTGGCGTGGACCTGGACGTCCTCGCGGGGCAGCGCGAGGACGCGGTACAGCGGCTGCCCGGCACCCGAGTCGTCGAGGGTGGCCAGCAGGATCCAGTCCGCGTGGTCCGCGCCGCTGGCCCACGCCCAACGGCCGGTCAGCCGCCGGCCACCGGGGACCTGGACGAGTCGGCCGGACGGCGGGACGACCGCCGCCGCGATCGCCGTGTCGGGGCCGTCGGCCCACAACTCGGCCTGGGCGGGCTCCGGGAGATGGGCGGCGAGCCGGGCGTGCCCGGCCTGGAGCGCGCAGATCCACGCGGTGGAGGCGCAGGCCTCACCGACGGCGGCCACGGCGTTGACCAGCTCGGTGAAGCCACCTGCCCGGCCGCCCGCCCGGCCACCCCTCAGACGCGGCACGAAGTGGCGGGCGAACCCGGTCGCGGGCAGGGCGGCGATCACCTCCGGGTGCAGTCGCCCGGCGTCCTCCGACGCGCGGGCGTGCCGTGCCGCGAGGGCGCTGACGGCGGTCGGGGTGAGGTGGGTGGTGGGGAGTGCGGTGGTCATGGTTTCGCCTTTCGGTTCGGGTTGTTGTGCGGGTGTTGTGCCGGGCTGCGGAACCCGGGTAGAAAAAAATTCGATCGAGAAGGTATTTTCTGGGAATGCTGATGAGAGCGAGGACGAGGTGAAGCAGGACAGAGCACGCCGTACGTACGATCAACTCCTCGACTCGGCGGCGGCCGAGTTCCTCCGCCACGGCTTCACGGGGACCAACCTGGCCGCCGTGGCGGCCCGTTCACAGGTGACAAAGGGCGCGCTCTACGGCCACTTCGCCTCGAAGGCGGAGCTGGCCGAGGAGCTGTCCCGGCGGTTCGAGGACGCGTGGGCGCAGTTGTTGGCGGCCTCCGGGCGGGGTGACCGGTCCCTCGTGTGCACCCTGCGGGAGCTCACGACCGGCCTCGCCCGGCGGCTGGACGACGACCCGCGGTTCGCGGCGGGACTCCGACTTGCCACGGACGCGGCTCTCGTGGACCGGCGTGAACCGGCGCCGATCGGTGAGCTCCGCGATGTGCTGGAGAGCCTGGTCCGCGAGGCCCAGCGGGACGGCCGGACCCTCGCGGGGCAGCCGCCCGAGGTGCTGGCCAGGCTGGTACTGGTCCTGCTGCTCGGCACGCACTCCACCCGGTGGGGGGCGGAGGGAGGCGGCCTCGCGGAGCAGGTGCGGGAGATTTGGGACGTGGTCCAGCCGGTGGTGGCCGAGCGTTGTGGGGGTGGTGGCGCCGAGGGGGGTCGGCGGGGGCCGGTGCCGTACGAGTGAGCGGGGGTTGGCCGGACCTGCCTGGTCCTGGCCGGACCCGACGAGGCTGTGTTTCGGCTGCGGGTGGTGGGGGCTGGTCGCGCAGTTCCCCGCGCCCCTGTCCGGCCGGGCCCGGACCCGCCCGATCCCGACCGGTCCCGCCCGGTCCCGACGAGGCTGTGTTTCGGCTGTGGGGTGGTGGGGGCTGGTCGCGCAGTTCCCCGCGCCCCTGGCGGGGGTGCGTGACCGTGGTCCCCGGCATCCCGTGCCCTTGGCGGGGGTGCGTGACCGTGGCCCCCGGCATCCCGCGCCCCTGGCGGGGGTGCGTGACCGTGGTCCCCGGCATCCCGTGCCCCTGTTGGGGGTGCGGGACCGTGGCCCCCGGCATCCCGGGCCGGTACGGCGTTCGTTCGGTCGGACTCGGCGATGGGTTCGTACCGGGTCGACCGCGTTGGCCCACCCGGGCGCCCTCGGCCCTTCGACGCGCAGAGGTAGGTCGCGCCGCAAGCGGCACGGTCAGCCCCGTGAGCGGCACACCGGTGGCGGCGCAAGCCGTGCCGCCGCCCGCCCTGCCTGGCTCCCCCTCTCAGGCCACCGTGACGAGTGCCCCCGTAGGTGACGCGCCCGGTAGGCGGGTCCAGTGGGGGCGGTGGACGTGGGACGTCAGGGTCGGGTCGGTGCCGACCACGACCGGATGTCCGACGCCGGTGAGCAGCGGGAGGTCGCTCGCGTCGTCGCCGTACGCGAAGCACTCCTCGGGGGCGAGCCGGAGCGCGGTCATGATCCTTCGGGTGGCCTGCGCCTTGGCCTCGCCGATCATCGGGCGACCCGCGACCTCGCCGGTCAGCACCCCGTCGACCACCTCGGGTGTCGTGCAGACGAGCAGGTCGGCGCCGACGGACCGGCTGATCGGGGCCAGACAGGCCGCGAAGGAGCCGGAGACCAGGACCGTGAGGTCTCCGGCGCGGGCGTGGCGTCGCAGGGCGTCCCGTACGGGCGGGTGGAACAGGCCCCGGAGGCGTTCCCGGGCGAACCAGCGCCCGCCGCTCTCCTCCAGGTCGGCCTCGCGGGTGCCGCGCAGCAGACGGTAGTACTCGCGGTTGACCTGCTCGCGGGGCACGCCCGCACGGAGCCGGCCGCCGAGAGTGGCGCGGGCCGCGGTCAGGTCCGCCGGATCACGGCCCTCGCGGTCCCAGTGGAACGCGAGGAAACTGATCATGCTCTTGGTGGTGATGAGCGTCTCGTCCACGTCGAAGAACGCGGCTCTGAGGGGATCTTTCGTCATGGGATGAGAAACCTCGTGGGTCTTCGTGGGCTCGTCGAGGAGCCCGCCGTCAACGGCTTGTCAGGTGCCGGCGGCCGGTCGGCCGACGTGGAGCGGAGGTCCATACGGGCGGTCTCGACCAGGTCGAGGATCCGGTCGGCGTACGGCCGCAGGCGGGCCCCGGCCGGGGTGAGCTCGATGGAGCGGTTGCCGCGGCGTACGAACAGCGGCATGCCGACGGACTCCTCGAGGCCCTTGATCTGTGCCGTGATACTGGGCTGGGAGTAGTTCAGGTTCCGGGCCGCGCGGGTGAAACTGAGTTCGCGCGCGACCTCACGAAAGGCGCGCAGACGCTGGAGTTCCACGGAAATCCCCTCTCGGGCGTACGTGGACCGGTCGGCCGCTCGCTCGGGACCTGCCCGGACCGTTCGTTACTGCGGGCCCGGCGCACGGCGTCCCGCGCCGCGCCGGACGCCGCCGATCAGGCCCCGGTGAAGACGGCCTCGGCGCGGGCGAGTGTGCGTTCGCCCTGTACGGCGGTCAGGTGCAGCATCCCGGCACGGCGGTCGGCCGCCTTGATGGTGACGGGCTGGCACAGTTCCGCGAAGGACTCGAACTCGGAGTTCAGGGAGGTCAGTACGGTGTCGCGGCCGGCCGCGAGGTGACCCGCCTGCCGGAAGGCCTCGAGGAGCACCATGCCGGGGACGTGGTCCGAGGGGTGCTCGAAGTAGCCCGGGTGGCCGGGGTCGAGGTGCAGCAGCCAGGTGGACGGGTCGCCGTCCGCGGAGGCGCGAAGCAGCACGTCGGCGCGGGGACGACCGGCGATCACCGGGGCGGTCAGTGCGGGCTGTGACGCGGTCCGGCTGATCCGGGTGGCCGGTGACGCGGTTTGGCTGATCTCGGCGGACGGTGACGAGGTGTCGGCGGGCGCGGTGTCCCTGCCCGCGCGTCGGCGGAGCATCCCGTAGCGACGCGCGTCGACCACCAGCACGGCCACGGAGGCGTACGCGCACGGCCGGCCGTCGACCTCGATCGTGACGTCGAGCCGGGCGTCGAAGCGGCGGGCGTCCGGGGCGCGGGTCTGCGTGACGGACACGTCGAGCACCGCGCCGAGCGGCGTAGCCCCCACGCGGAGGGCGGCGGGGTCGTCGATGCGCAGGGCGAGCGACCTGAAGACGAAGTGGTGGTTCAGTGGAACGTTTCTGTAGCGGTGGATGACGAAGATCCCCGCCTGCCGAACGGTCTCGGCCAGCAGCATGAAGTCGCAGCGGCCCGACACGTCGGGCCGGTAGAGCGCGTGGTGGCGCGGCAGTTGGGCGCCGACGAGGTAGCGGTCGGCGCCGACGTGGACGCCGTCGGTGAGGAAGACCTCCTGTACGGACGCGCGGTGCACCAGCTGGCGCGGCACCGTCCGGTCGAAGTTGAGTCCGCCCCGGGCACCGTCCGCCGGTACCGGCACAGCGGGCAGCATGCTTACAGACATCCCCGTATCCCCCCAAGGTGTGTGTGCAACGTGCAGGGGGCTGACTCCCCCCGGCCAGCAAGAAATATACCTTCGAGAATGTATATTGCAAGGGGGGTTGATCGGAGAGGCGGAGTGACCATGGCAGGTAGCCAGAGTGAACCGAAGCAGGAACGGGCGTGGCGGACGAGGGCCCACATCCTCCAGATGGCGGCCGAACTCTTCGCCGAGCGCGGCTACGCGACGGTGACGTTGCAGGACGTGGCGGAGCGGGCGTCGATGACGAAGGGCGCGGTGTACTTCCACTACAAGAACAAGGAGGCGCTCGCTGTCGCCGTGGTCCACGAGCACTACGTACGCTGGCCGCTGCTCCTGGAGAACGTGGCGGCCCGCGAACTGCCGCCGTACGAAACGCTGGTGACCGTCCTCGACCGGGTGGCGGAGGCGTTCCGCGACGACATCGTGGTCCAGGCGGGCGCCCGTCTGCAGATCGAACGGTCACTGATCGACGCGGACCTGCCGGAGCCGTACGTGGGCTGGGAGGACTACCTGACCGGCTTCGTCAAGGAGATCGAGAAGGCCGGCGACCTCCGCCCGGGCATCACCCCTCGGGGCGCGGCCCGGGTGATCGTCGCCGCGTTCTTCGGCATGCAGCACATCTCGGACGTCCTCAGCCGCCGCGCGGATCTGGCCGAGCGGTATGGGGAGTTGCGGGATGTGGTGCTCGCGGGGTTGCGCGCCTGAAGGGGGCGGAGGGGCGGTGGGTGGCCGTCGACATGGTGGCGCCGCCCGTATGAGGGCGCCACCGCGGCCTGATCGCACCGGCGAGCCGGCGCGATCGCAGCATTGACGCCCCTCATCGAACTCCCGCAGGAATTCCGGGAGGCTTCCGCGCTTACCCGAAGCCGAGGTGCGGGTCGGTTCCTGCCAACTCGGCGCTGGCGGTCCACAGGTCGGCGGCCACGGCCGGGTCGGTCATATGAGAGGGGACGGTCTCACTCCGTGGTGTGCCGCGGAGGCCGAAGATCCTCGGCCCCCACAGTTGTCCTCCCCGCACTTCCGGGTCGAGGACGGCACGGACGACGGGCCATGCTCCGGCGTCCTTGCCCTGCACCAGGAGCCCGGCGGGCAGGGACCGCAGACGCTCGCCGGCGGTTGTCGCGTGTATCGGCGGGCGGGACGGGGTGAGGGCGTCCAGCGCGCCACCGGGGTGGGCAACCATGCTGAACACCGAGCTGCCGATGGCGCGCAGGCGACGATCGAGTTCGAATGCGAAGCACATCTGCGCCAGTTTCGATCGGCCGTAGGTGCGCTTGGGCCGGTAGTCGTGGGTCGACTGGAGATCGGCCATATCCAGGCGCTCGGATCGTGCCGCGAAGCTTCCCACCGTCACGACGCGGGCGGCCGGGGCCGCGGACAGGAAAGGGGCCAGCCACTGGGTGAGCGCGAAGTGACCGAGGTGGTTGGTGCCGAACATCAGCTCGTGGCCGTCGTTTGTCTCCCGACGCGGCGGGTCGTCGAGCGCGACCCCCGCGTTGTGGACCACGGCGTCGAGATGATCGAGGTCCAGCCTGTCCACGGCGGCCTTCAAGGAGGTCAACCCGGCCAGGTCCAGTCGCAGGTGCCGCACGTGCGCGCCGGGGACGCGCGAGCGGATCGAGGCGATGGCGACGTCGGCCTTCGCGGGGTCCCGGCTGCCGAGCACCACGACGGCGCCGGTGGCGGCGAGTTGCTCGGCGACGAAGTAGCCGATCCCGGCGTTGCCTCCGGTGACCAGGAAGTTCCTGCCCTCGGCAGACGGCAGCCGGTGAACGTCCCACGGCCGCCGGCTCTGGGGTGCGGAAGACACGATGACAAGCTCCTTGCGCTCAGGGACAGCGTGCTCACGCCCCGCCCAAGGTCGCAACCTGCACCGACACAGTGCTGACAGATCAGTGCCGCAGCCGACAGCCTTCCGACAAACCTTCCGAAGAGCGGGAAGAACAAAGGCCGCCGCCCACAAATCGATCCCGCGAAGAACTGGAGCGAGCGCAGTCAGCTGAGGTACTCCATAGCCAGTTCGGGAGTGCAGTCACAATGGTTGATCAGGACCTCGCCCAGGCCCTGCTCGAGTGATTCGAGGAGGCGACATGGACGACATCTCCGAGGCACTTGCAGCGCTGACCGACCGCGAGCCGGACCGTCGCGACGTCGCCGCCGACACCCTCGGCGACATCCTGCGCAGCTCCGGCCCCAGCGCGGACACCGCCCGCATGATCGTCGGACGTCTGGTCAGCGTGGCCATCGACGAACCGGTGACCAAGATCCGCGAGTCCGCGCTGAACGCCATCAGCGAGGCGGTCGACCACCACCGCCTACCCCTGGACCTCGTCGCACTGCTCACAGCCGCCATGCCGACGATGGAACCCGAACTCCTCGAACACGCCCTCTACATCCTCGGCGCCACACACGCCCCACAGGCAAGCCAACTGATCGAGCCCTTCCTCCACCACCCCGACCCACAGGTGCGCAAGGAGGCCCAGCTCGCAGCTGGTGAGATCACCGCAGCCGACCCGGAGGGTCTCACCCGCATGTCCACCAAGTGAGCTCCCAGCAGCCCTAACGCGGAGAGATGAAACGCTCGAGCAGTGTTCGTCCCATGACATGACCGTAGTGTTCCGCAAGCTGCATGGGAGTTTCCCCGTCGTCGGCCGACAGCTGAGGATCTGCGCCGTACGCGAGCAGAATCGCTGTCGCTGCCGTGTTCAACGGGTACCCCGTCTGCAGGTGGCCGTCGCCCTCCACGTCGAGCGCGTGCGTGAGCAGCGTGTGGCCGAAACACCTTTCGTTCGGATCCGTTCCGGACGCGAGGAGAACGGTGAGCGTCTCGTAGTCGCTGGCCTCCACAGCCTTGTGTGCGGGCGTCCAGTTCGAGTCGTCAGACGTGTCAGTCACCTGACGACCTTCACGTCACCGAGGAAGGCTGACCAGGCCCCGGCCTGGAAGAGGAGGACGGGGCCGTTGTGGGGGGCGGTTTTGGAGTCGCGTACGGGGACGAGTTCTGTGGCTTCGGGGTGGGGTAGGCCTACCTCGACGCAGTCTCCACCGCTTCCGTTGCTGTAGCTGCTCTTGCGCCACTGCGGGGTGCTCAAGTCACGCTTTCCGCTTGCCATTTCGGTAGTCCTCTGCCGCTCGCTCGACCATGGCCAGGGACGTCTCAGGTGGTAGCGCCGTCGCCCTGAGCAGATCGTACGACCTGCGGTAGTTCTTCACGAGGGCCGGATAGTCGATGAGTTGGCCGCTGTGGAGACCCTCTGTGTAGATCACTGGGGGTGCGTCCGGGAAGGTCATGACCTTGATCATGCCCATCATGAGCGGGTGGGCGGTGGTGGTTTCCGGGAGGAGTTGAAGAACGCCCTGGGTGGAGCGGATCACGTGCGCGATGTGCTCCAGTTGTTCCGCCATCGCCTCCGGCGGCAGGAGTGGCTTGCTGATCAGAGACTCGTGCAGGATCGCCCAGAACGCCGGGTGCTCCTCGTGCTCCCAGATGTCCGCGCGTTCCAGGCGGGCCCGGACCTGGCTCTCGACCGTGTCGGGCGGCAACCAGGGCAACGAGGTGTGGACGACCGCCTCCGCGTACGCCCGTGTCTGGAGCAGGCCGGGGACAAGCGTGGGCGCCCACTCCTCGATCGTGTCCGCGTGCTGCTCCATCTCCACTACATCCGCGAAATACTCCGCATGCCCCGACTGCTTCGCCTTGCGTGCGTCTTCACAGCGCCGTACGAAAAAGCCGTCCGTGCCGAGTTTCTGGTCGACGTGTTTGGCCAGGTCCATCGTCATCCGGCGTTCGCCGCGCTCGACCTGGCTCAGGAACGAGATGCCGCGCCAGCTTCCCTCGACCAGTTGCTCCAGGGTCAGGCCCGCCTGCTCCCTCCGGAAGCGCAACTCGGCGCCGTAGAAGGAAGGGACGTTCGCAGACGCGTCGGGATTCTTGGCTACGGGCACGCCCACCACCGTCTCTTTCCAGTTGCGCTGTGCAATCCGAATGCCTTCCACCGTAGGCGCAATCACGTCACTCTGTAAGGGAATCGTCACAGAACGCACATGCATGTGCGTTGAGCAGGGAGGTCCCCCCATGGAGTCGACGCCGCCCCGGAATCAGAACACCACCGTCTTCGACGCGACCCTTTGCGTCGAGGAACTCCGTGCCGCCCTCGGAGAGCACGGCATCACCCTGCCGTCCCTGCGGATCGATCTGCCGGGTTTCGCGGGGAGTTACCAGCCGACCAGAGGGCACGTCGAGCTGGGTGGCTGCAACGCGGCCACCGCGCGGAAGCTGGCCGCCGTGCTGAGGAACGCGGCCGGGCGGTGAGCGGGGCGGAATTCGGCGCCGAGCTGCTGGCCGTCGCCAAAGCGGTACCGGAGTTGCGGCGGGCGGTGCGGGAGTGGTTCGGGGAGGTCTACGAACCGGTGGGCGGGGACGTCGAGTTGTGCGTCACCGAACTGGTCGGCAACGTCATCCGGCATGTGGGGGAGGGGACGCCCGTCTCCGTACGGGTCGCCCGCGTCGACGGCGCTCGTATCAGGGTCGCCGTCAGCGATCCCGACCCGCGAGCCCTTCCGGTGCTGCTCAGCGCCACGGCGGCCGACGAGTCGGGGCGTGGACTGGCACTGTTGGGCGCCCTCGCCGTGCGGTGGGGCGTGGAGGTCGAGGCCGCGGGCAAGACGGTGTGGTGCGACGTGGCGGACGGCGGGCAAGGCATGGAAAGTGGCGGTATGGTGATCGGTATGGCAACGAAGAAGTACACCGTGACACTGCCGGAGGAGCTCGCCGAGGAGATCCGGAGCGAGGTGGGACCCGGTGGGTTCAGTGCCTATGTCGCGCGGGCCATAGAGCGTCAGCGGGAGCAGGACCGGCTGGGTGAGCTGGTGGCGTGGTTGGAGGATGAGCACGGGCCGGTCACGGAAGCCGAACTGGCGGCGGCCGAGGCCGAGCGCCGGGAGATCGACGGTATCTTCGCTGAGCGTGAGGCGGCCGCCGAGGCGCAGTATCCGAAGGCGAGTTGAGGATGCCCAGCTGCTATGTGCTGGACTGCGAGGCGTTGTCGCGGGCAGTGCTTGGTGAGCGGGTGATGATGTCCAGGCTCAAGGACGCTCGCCGTGCGGGTATTCGCCTTGTCACCAGCTCCATGACGCTCATCGAGGCCTACCACGGTCAGGTGAAACGGGGGGCCTGGGCTTGGGCCATGTCCCGGGTCGTGGTGGAGCCCGTGACCAGGGAGGTAGCCGACACCGCGATCGGGCTACTGGAGGGAGCGGGCCTGCACGGCCATAAATACGCGATCGACGCGGCACTGGCAGTGATCGCGGAGCGGCAGGCGGGCGGCGTGGTGCTGTATACGTCCGACGAGGACGACATGGGGAAACTGTGCAGCTCAAAGGTGGTCGTCAGAGGCCTCTGAGAACACCCGCACACACCACGACCGCGACGGCTCCCCCTCCGCGCCGCCGCGGTCGTTCCCCGTGTTGGTGTACGTCTGTTGAGGTGGTGGCGGAGCCGGTGGCTCAGGCCTCTTCGCTCGTCGCGTGGACGTCGTTCGGCTTGGTCGTCGTCGGCTCCGTCGTCGCGTGGACGTCGCCCAGGATCGTCGCCGTGGCCTTGGTCTTCTTGGCCGGTTCGGTCGTCGCGTGGACGTCGCCCAGCGTGGTGGCGGTGGCCGGCTCGCTCGTCGCGTGTACGTCGGTCGGCTTGACTGTGTCGCTCATCTTGCTGTCTCCCCTGAAGCCTGAATGGTGACCGGTAGGACTGAGGGCCCCGCCCCGCGACTCCCCCGCGGACTGCGGGGCGGGGCCCCTGGGCCGGTTCACCTTAGAAGGTCCCGGCCCTCTGTCGTTCCGCCTGCCCCCCGACGCGACGGCTCGACAGGGACGAGCCTGCCGGACGGCGATAAACGAACGATGAACGCCGCTCGTTATTCGGTTCGCCCGAGCAACCTTCAGCAGTTCGTACGCGTCGTCCGGCCGAGCAACTCCCGCACCGCGTCCACCTCCGGTGCCCCCAGCGACTCGAAGATACCGAGCGCGTCCTGCCAGCACACCTGGGCGCGGTCGAGTTGGTTGATGCCGTGCAGGGCGCGGCCGAGGACCGTGAGGACGTTGCCGCGTCGCCACTCGCCGCCGATGCCCCGCAGCACCGTCAGCGCCTGCTCGGCGTTGGCCGCCGCGCGTGCCGGGCGGGAGGCGGCGAGGTCGACCTCGGCGAGGCGGAAGAGGGTCATGCCCTCCCACAGGCGCTGCCTGCTGTCCCGGAAGATCCGCAGTGCCTGGTCCAAGTGGTCTGCCGCGTCAGTCAGTTGGCCACTCTGGGTGAGTGCCAGGCCCAGCGCGTACCGGCCGTTGGCCCCTCGTACGGTGTGGCCCATCGCGTCGTACATCGCCGTGCCCTGCTGGGCGAGGGCGACCGCGCTGTCGGTGCGGCCCGTGGCGAGGTGGATGCGGGACAGATTGCACAGGGCGCTCGCCTCGCCGGGGCGGTCGGCGAAGGCGCGGTAGCTCTCGATGGCGCGGGTGAAGTGGGCCTCGCCCGCGTCGTGCCGGTTCTGGTAGAGCGCGACGACGCCGCTGATGTTGGACGACCAGCAGGCGGTGTACTGGTCGTCGGCGGCGAGCGCCAACTCCGTTGCCCGCTCCGACTCCTGGACGGCCGCGTCGAAGAGACTGCCGGAGACGTGGTGCACGAAGGCCAGGGTGGTGAGGGCGCGTGCCTCGGTGCGTTGGCAGCCGGACGCCCGCGCCGCGTCGCGCACGGTCGCCGCGACCGCCTCGTACTCACGGGAGTTGGTGCCGGACTCGGCCAGCTCGACCGCCGCCCACAGAACGTCGGCGGCGCGGCGCAGGGTGTGCGGCTGGGCCGTGGACTGCCGTACGCAGGCCAGCACGCACACCGCCTCCGCGTGCACCCAGTCCTGCGCGGCGTGGCTGTCGGCGAACGTCAGCCCGGGATACTCGGCCTGCTCCAGGTTGTCGACGAGCCTGTCCTCCGGGCGCTGGATCCGGTAGGTCGCGGCGACCGTCGCCAAGTAGAAGTCCAGCAGGCGGGACATCGCCGACTCCCGCTCGCCAGGCGGGTGTTCGTCCCGTTCGGCGCACGCACGCGCGTAGAGTCGGACGAGATCGTGGTAGCGGTAGCGGCCCGGCGCCGCCGATTCCAGCAGCGAGGTGTCGACCAGGGACTCGAGGACTTCCTCGGCGTCGTCGACCGGCAGGTCCAGTACGGCCGCTGCTGCCGCGAGGGAGATGTCGGGGCCGTCGGCAAGGCCCAACAGGCGGAACGCGCGGGCCTGTTGGCCGTCCAGGGCGCCGTAGCCGAGTTCGAAGGTCGCTTTCACGGCGAGGTCGCCGGCCTGGAGTTCGTCCAGGCGCCGGCGTTCGTCGCCCAGCTTCTCCGCCAGGACGGACACCGTCCACGTCCTGCGCGCCGCCAGCCGGGACGCCGCGATCCTGATCGCCAGCGGCAGGAAACCGCAGGCCGCGACCACGTCCAGGGCGGCCTTGCGCTCGGCGGCGACCCGTTCCTCGCCCACGATCTTCGTGAACAGTTGGAGGGCCTCCTCGGGGGACATGACGTCCAGGTCGACGAGGTGGGCGCCGGCCAGGTCCACCATCCGTACCCGGGAGGTGACCAGGGCCGCGCAGCCCTCCGTGCCGGGCAGCAGCGGACGTACCTGGGCGGCGTCGCGCGCGTTGTCCAGCAGGACCAGGACCCGGCGGCCGTCCAGCACCGAGCGGTACAGGGCCGCGCGTTCCTCCAGTGAGTCCGGGATCGCCGAGTCGGGCGTGCCGAGGGCGCGCAGGAACGCGCCGAGGACAGTCTCCGGCTCGGCCGCGCGGGTGCCGGCGCCCTGGAGGTCGATGTACAACTGCCCGTCGGGGAAGGCGGATCGGGCCTGGTGGGCCACGTGCACGGCGAGGGTCGTCTTGCCGACGCCGCCGATACCGGCCAGCGCCGATACGGCCATCACCCGGCCCTGCGCCGACGACGCCGAGGAGGCGGACGACAGGACCTTGCTCAGCTCGGAGACGAAGGCGGAACGGCCCGTGAAGTCCGGGACCGTGGCCGGGAGTTGCGCGGGGCGGACGGGCGCGGGCGTCGGTTCCGGTGCGAGCGGGGCGGAGGGCTCGGCGAGACCCGGGTCCGCCTGGAGGATGCGTTGCTGCAACTCCTTGAGGCCGGGCCGGGGATCGACGCCGAGTTCGTCGGCGAGGAGGCGGCGCGTGTCCGCGTACACCGCGAGGGCCTCGGCCTGCCGGCCGCTGCGGTAGAGCGCCAGCATCAGCAGTTCGCGGAGGCGCTCACGGAGGGGGTGCTCGGCGGTGAGAGCGGTCAACTCACTGACCGACTCGGCGTGGCAGCCCTGCTCGAGGTCCATGTCGAGGCGCGATTCGAGGAGTTGGAGGAGCCACTCCTCCAACCGGGCTCGCTGGGCGTCCGCGTACGGCCCCGGGACCCCTGCCAGCGGCTTGCCGTCCCACAGTTCCAGCGCCTGGTTGAGGACGTCGCGCGCATGGGACAGATCACCGGCGCTCTTGGACTTCTCGGCCTCGGCGGCCAGTTCCTGCGCGACCGTCACATCGAGCGCGCCCTCCGCGAGCGAACGGATCGCGTATCCGCCGGACTCGCTCACCAGCACCCAGGCGCCCAGCACCTTCCGCAGCCGCGACGCGTACGTCCGTACCGCCGCCAGCGCCTGCGAGGGCGGTTCCTCGCCCCACAGCGCGTCGATCAGCTCGGCCGCCGTCGCCGTCCGGCCCTCGCGCAGCAACAGCGCGGCCAGCAGCGCCCGTTGCTGCGGAGAACCGGTGGGCAGCGACTCCTCGTCGCGCCAGGCCCGTACCGGCCCGAGCACGCTGAAGCGCAGCGCCGCCGGGGAATCAGCCGGAGAGTCCGCCGGGGACATTACCGGCGTATCCCTGGGATCCCGCTGTGCCGGCACCCGCGGTACAGCCGGTATGTCACCCATCACCGCTCCCTGCCGAACTTCAAGACCAGAACAGCAGTTTGCCTTGTCCATGGCATGTGCGTCAGCTCCGGAGACAGTGATCACAGACGGGCGCACGAGGTATCACAGGGTTCTCACACGGTCTGCGCACAGGTTTCCACAGAAAGGGACACCCGGCCGCATAGCTGACGGTTCGTCAGATCGGCGCTACCGTGCCTTTCATGGAGACGACTGTGGAGAGTGCTGTGGAGAGTGCGGAGACCTCTGCCCCCGCGTTCCCGAAGATCATCTCGGTGGACGACCACACGGTGGAGCCCCCCGATGTCTGGCAGGACCGGCTGCCGAAGAAGTACCTGGACATCGGCCCCCGCGTGGTCCGCGCGCCGCTGAAGGAGATGTCGTTCCTCGGCGGCCGGTTCAAGCCCGTCATGGGCGAACCCGGCGACGACGGCCCGATCGGCGACTGGTGGATCTACGAGGACCTGCGCCGCCCCCTCACCCGCCTCGACACCGCCGTCGGCTACGACCGGGACGAGATCAAGCTCGAGATCATCACCTACGAGCAGATGCGCCCGGGTTCCTACGACGTCCCGCAGCGACTGGCCGACATGGACATCAACCACGTCCAGTCCGCCGTCTGCTTCCCGACCTTCCCGCGCTTCTGTGGCCAGACCTTCACCGAGGCCGCCGACCACGAACTCGGGCTGCTCGGCGTACGCGCGTACAACGACTGGATGGTGGAGGAGTGGTGCGGCCCGGCCGCCCAGGGCCGCCTCATACCCCTCACCCTCATCCCGCTCTGGGACGCGGAGCTGGCGGCGGCCGAGGTCCGGCGCAACGCCGCCCGGGGTGTCCGCGCGGTCGCCTTCTCCGAGATCCCCCCGCACCTCGGCCTGCCCTCCGTCCACGGCGACGACTGGGACCCCTTCCTTGCCGCGTGCGCCGAGACGGGCACCGTCATCGCGATGCACATCGGCTCGTCGAGCCGTATGCCGTCCACGTCCGCCGACGCCCCGCCCGCCGTCGGCTCCACCATCACCTTCGCCAACTGCTGCTTCTCGATGGTCGACTGGCTGATGAGCGGCAAGTTCGAGCGCTTCCCGCAGCTGAAGATCATGTACGCGGAGGGCCAGATCGGCTGGATCCCGTACATCCTGGAACGCGCCGACGTGGTCTGGGAGGAGAACCGGGGCTGGGGCGGAGTCGCGGACAAGGTCCACCGGCCGCCGTCCGAACTGTTCGCCGACCACGTCTACGGCTGCTTCTTCGACGACGCCTTCGGCCTGCGCAACCTCGACTCGATCGGCGTCGGAAACGTCCTCTACGAGACCGACTACCCCCATTCCGACTCCACTTGGCCCGGTTCGAGAGAGGTCGGCGAGCGGCAGATGGGCCACCTGGACCCGGAGGTCGTGGAGCGGATCGTACGAGGCAACGCGATCGAACTGCTGGGCCTCACGGCGGACGGGCTGTGGCGGCCCGGCACTTCGGCGTAACGGGAGGAAACTCACGTACAACCCGTAGCGTCGCTGGTCATCCGGTACCGTGAACCTCCTTGGGGGGCCAAGTGGTCGGACGGTGAAGACGTGTGGCCGAACACGGCTGTGCCCCCTGGGACCCAGCGTCCGCGGTGACCGCGGTGGGCGCAGTGACCGCACAGCGAAAAAACGGGGGCCGTCCGTTGCCGTACACCGCCGAGATCAGCCGGACCAACCCGGGATGCTTCATCTTCCTCGTGGACCAGTCCGCTTCCATGAGCGACCCGATGGAGAGCGGTGAGACCACACAGCCGCGGGCCGAGGTGGTCGCGGGCGCCATCAACCGGCTGCTGACGGAACTGTCGGTCAAGTGCGCCAAGGAGGAAGGCGTACGCGACTACTTCCACGTCGCCGTCATCGGCTACGGACACCAGCACGTCGGCTCCGCCTACCAGGGCGTCCTCGCCGGCCGCGACCTCGTTCCGCTGAGCGAGGTCGCCAACAACCCGGCGCGGGTGGAGAGTCGTACCAAGAAGGTGCCGGACGGCGCCGGCGGGCTGGTCGAGACGACCGTGCAGTTCCCGGTGTGGATGGACCCGGTGACCAACGGCGGCACACCGATGACCCGCGCCCTCGGCTACGCCGACACCCTCGTGTCCAACTGGGTCGACGCCCACCCAAGCGGCTTCCCGCCCATCGTCCTCAACCTCACCGACGGCGAGTCCACCGACGGCGACCCGACCAGCGCGGCCATCGGCCTCGCCTCGCACGCCACCGCCGACGGCCCGGTCCTCCTCTTCAACCTGCACGTCTCCGGAACCGGCGGCGCCCCCATCACCTTCCCGGACAACGAGGAACAACTGCCGGACAACTACGCCAGGTTGCTGTTCCAGATGTCCAGCGTCCTGCCCAGCCACATGCGTTCGTACGCCGCCTCGCAGGGCCACCGGGTCAGCGAGACCACCCGGGGCTTCGTCTACAACGCCGACATCGTCTCCATCGTGGAGTTCCTCGACATCGGCACCCGCGCGACGGAGCTGCGCTGACCATGGGGGACATCCCGGCACTGCCGCGGGCCCAGTGGTTGTGGACGCAGAAGGCCGGCAGCAGCCCCGAGGAGTGCGAGGACGCCGCGTACTGCTGGCAGTCCGGCGAGGCCGGCGTCGACAGCGCCGGACGAGCCGTCGCCTCGCTGTACGCCTCCGTGTCCGACGGCGCCTCGGAGAGCCTCCTCGCCCGCGACTGGGCCGCGCTCCTGGTCCGCGACACCGTCGAGTCCATGCGCCTCGCCGGTGACTGGTGGCTCGAACTCGGCACGTTCGTACGGGACTTGATGGAGCGCTCCGCCGTGCACTGGGACGCGTTCCTCACCCGCTACCAGGCCGCGCGCGCCGAGGCGGGCAGACCCATCGCCTGGTACGAGCAACCCGGCCTGGAAAAGGGCGCGTTCGCCACGGTGCTGGGAGCGGAGATCCGGGCCACCGTCCTGGACGACGGCACGACGCACTGGTTCTGGTACGCCTTCGCGCTCGGCGACAGCTGTGTTTTCCAGCTGCGGGACGGGTGCCTGGTGGACTCCTTTCCCGTGCGCTCGGTCGAGGAGTTCGGGATCACCCCGCAGCTGCTGGGGAGCCGGAACCGCGATGCGGAACTGGTCGCGGAACGGACGCGGGTGACGTGGGGCGAGCTGCTGCCCGGGGACGAACTCCTGCTCACCACGGACGCGTTGGCGGCCTGGCTGCTCGCACGGTCAACTGGCGCCGACAACAACGGCGTCGCTGCCCTACCCGCCTTCTCCTCCTTCGACCAGCAGGACTTCACCGAATGGGTGGAAGACCAGCGGGCGCGGGCCCGGATGCGCAACGACGATGTGACCCTCGTCCGAGCGAGAGTGTGAACCTCATCCGTATACCTCGTACAGAGAGAGGGGAGGGGAGGCTCAGGTGGCGGTGTCCCGTGGCGGTCGTCCCGGCCATGATCCCGGCAGCGGTACGGGACCGGCTCGGAAGTTCCCGACGGGGGCGAACTACGCGGAGGCGTTGCAGCACCCCGAACTCTGCTTCGGAGACCCCGACTTGAAGCACGGCACGGTCCAGCAGAGCCCGGTACTGGGTCCGAAGGCGATATCCGGGAACTTCGCCAGCGTCTTCTCCGTCACGGCGAAGGACGGGCAGCGGTACGCGCTGAAATGCTTCACCCGGGACAGTGCCACGCTCGGCAAGCGCTACTCCGCCATCAGTTCGGCGCTCGGCGGACTGGCCGCGAGCGGGACGTCCCAGCCGTGGCCGGTCGGGTTCGACTTCCTCGAGCAGGGCGTTCTGGTCGGGCAGGAGTGGTATCCGGCGGTCAAGATGACCTGGGTCCAGGGCACCGGACTCATCGGCTGGATCGAACGCAACCTGCACGACCCGGCCGCCCTGCACACGCTCGCCGAGCGTTTCCTGGCCATGACCGCCGACCTGGAGCGCAACGGCATCGCCCACGGCGACCTCCAGCACGGCAACCTCCTCGTGGCCGTCGACGGGACCTTCCGTCTCGTCGACTACGACGGCATGTACGTCCCCGCCCTGCGCGGCGAGCAGGCCACCGAGAACGGCCACCGCAACTACCAGTCGCCCTCCCGCACGGCCGCCGACTACGGCCCCGCCATGGACCGCTTCTCCGCCTGGACCATCGAACTGGCCCTCCTCGCCGTCGCCACGGACCCCGGCCTGTGGACCCAACTCCACGACAGACACGGCGAGTTCCTGATCCTCTCCGAGGCGGACTTCAAGGACCCGGCGACCTCCCTGGCCTGGCCGGTCCTGCTCAGCCATCCCGACCGGCGGGTACGGGACATCGCCGGCCGGGTGAAGAGCTTCCTCGGCAGGCCCGCGTCCGCCCTGCCGCCCCTGACCCCCGACGCCGTGCGGCTCCCGGCACAACGGACGACGGGGGCGGGCGCTTACGGGGCCGGGGGAGGCCTGGGCGGCAGGGGCCCTACGGTGACGTCCTGGACGCCGCCGGTGTCCGGGGCCCCGGCGTCCGGAGTACCGGCCTGGATGGCGGGACGCGTGCCCGCCGCGACCCCGGCCTCCGCGCCAACCCAGCCCCCGGCACAGCGGAGCAGTGGCGGCGGACTCCCCGTGCCCTCGGGGTTCGGCGGGCGGGGTGCCGGTGACCTGTTCGCGGCGGTCGGGGCGCTGCTCAGTACGTCAGCGCCGGGTGCGCTGGTCCTCGCGGCGGCCCAGCCTCTGGACACCCTGCCGGCCACCCAGGGCGTGGCCCTGCTCACCTCCGCCGCCCTGATCGGGTGGGGGCGAGCCCGACGGCCCGAGTACCGGGCGGCGCGGAAACGGGTGCGCGAACTCAAACGGCGCTCGCGTGAACTGGCCGACCCGGCGAGCGCCCACCAGCGTCTGGACAAGGAGATCCGGGTCCTCGACGACGCCCTCGCCAAGGACAACACGGCCTCGGACCAGCGCGTACAGGCCCTCCAGATCGAGCTGCGCGACGGCCAGGCCCGTATCACCATGGACCTGAACCGGCGTACCGACCAGGCCCAGCAGCAACTGGTGGGGCTCGCGGCGAAGGAGCAGCGGCGGATCGACAAGGCGCTGGAGCCCGCGATCAGGGCACACGTCCAGGACAAACTGCGCGGCACGCCGATCGACGAGGCCCGGTCGCTCAGCAACATGGGCAGCAAGATGGTCCAGGCACTCCAGGACGCGGGCATCCACAGCGCGGCCGATTTCATCGGCGTGGACTTCTCGCACAATCCGTCCGTGGTGTTCCTGGTGGGTCCGGGGGGCCAGCGGATCCGGGTCCCCGGCATCGGCGAGGCCCGCGCCGCCGTCCTCAGCGACTGGCGGCAGGGCCTGGAACGCCGGGCCAGGGCGTCCGCGCCGACGACGCTGCCTGCGGCGGCCAAGGCCCAGATCAAGGCCGACATCGCGGCACTCCGGGTGGCCCACCGCACGGAGATCAAGCAGGCGGAGGCCGAGGCCCAGCAGAAGAAGGCGGCACTGCAACGCCGGATCACCGACGAACGCGGCCGCCTCATGGGGCAACGGCAGCAGCGGGCGATGGATACGCAGCGTCGGCGGGCGGAGCTTTTGCAGCGGCAGAAGCAGTTGGGGTATGCGGGGGTGGAGCGGGGGCGGGTCGAGGCGGAACTGTCGGCTGTACGGGGGGTGCTGGGGCCGGGTAGGTATGCACGGTTCCTGCTGACCGGGCGGTAGTTTCCCACCCACCCACCCACCCACCCACCCACCCGCCCGTTTACTGTCGGTATCCAGCTCGGGCAAGGCCCCTTCAGTGCCGGCCCGCATTCCCAGCCCGTCCGGCGTTTGAGGACGAGGCCCGTTCAGGGCCGTGGCGGGGGTCTGGGGGCGGCAGCCCCCAGGAAGGGATGGGACGGGTAGGGGCGGCGGGGGCGAGGACAGAAGGGCCGGCAACCCCTTGCCCGCCGGTAACCATGGCGGCCAGAGTATGAACTGACGGTCCGTCAGATACCTCCTCGCGGAAAAGGGACGCGCCCATGACCCACTACGGCATGCAACTCCCCATCCAGTCCCAGTCCACCATCTACGCCGAACCCTGGGAACGCACAGCCACCCCCACCGACCTCCTCGACATCGCCCGCACCGCCGACCACGCCGGCTTCACCTACCTCGCCACCTGCGACCACGTCGCCATCCCCCACCGCCTCGCCCCCGCGATGAGCACCGTCTGGTACGACCCGGTCGCCACCCTCGCCCACCTCGCCGCCGTCACCGAACACGTCCGACTCCTCAGCCACGTCGCCGTCGTGGGCCTGCGCCACCCCCTCCTCACCGCCAAGCAGTACGCCACCCTCGACCACCTCTCCGGCGGACGCCTGATCCTCGGGGTCGGGGCAGGCCACGTACAGGAGGAGTTCGAGGTCCTCGGGGCCGACTTCGAGCGCCGGGGCGCCGTACTCGACGAGACGATCGACGCGTTGCGTGCCGCGCTCGGGCCGGACGAATTCCCCGAGCACCACGGCAAGTTCTACGACTTCGAGGGGCTCGGACAGCGGCCGAGGCCCACGCAGGCACACGTACCGCTCTGGGTCGGCGGATCGTCCCCCGCCGCCGTACGCCGGGCCGCCCTCAAGGGCGACGGCTGGCTGCCGCAGGGCGACCCGCGCGACCGCCTCCCGGACCAGATCGCCAGGATCCGGCGGCTGCGCGAAGAGGCCGCAGTCCAGGGGCCGTTCATCATCGGGGCCATCACCGAGCCGCTGTACGTCGGTGAGCCGGGGTGGGACGTCGGGCGGCGGACGGTCAGCGGGCCGCCGGAGGCCCTCGCCGAGTCGCTGAGGGCGTACGGCGCGATGGGGGTGGACCAGATGCAGGTGCGCTTCAGGAGCCGGAGCGTCATCGAACTCACGGACCAGATAAGGCAGTTCGGCGAGGAGGTCGGCCCGCTTCTGGCACCTGTCTGACAGTCTGACTGGCTCTCTTTGAATCTTTGAACATGTCCATGCTGGGGCGCGTATGTATGAACGTACGGACGTCATGGTCCCTGCGGAAGGACACGCACGGTGCGCACCTCCCGGCTCGTCTCCCACTCCTCACCCCCACCCTCATCGTCATCTTCACCCGCACTCGCACCCCTGCCCAGGCTGGCCGTCGGCCTCGCCTGCGCCGAGGGTGAGTGGCCGCACGAGGACTGGCCGGACCCCGACGATCCGCACGTGGGGCGGGCGTTGCACGTGACCCCTCCCTATCGCGAGCTGCGTGAGGAAGGCGCCGTGGATGTCGTCGTCCTGCGATGCGAGGAACCGGCGACCGAGTTCCCGGTGCTGCTGAGGGCGATGGGGGCCGTGAGCGTTCCGGTGATCGTCGTCAGTCCCCGGCGGGACACGGCGACCGTCGTGGAGGTCTTCCGGGGCGGGGCGGGATATCTGGTCGAGGGCGACTACTGCTCCTGCATGCTGGCCTCGGCGGTCGCGGCGGCCACCGTCGGGCACACCTACCTCTCGCCGATCGCGTGCGCCGCCCTCCGGGAGGCGGCAGCCCAGCAGGCGTCCGGGGAGGGGACGGGGAACGCGGCCGTCGCCGCCACGGCGATGGAGCGGCTGCGGAACCTGCTCTCGCCGCGCGAGCGGCAGATCATGGAGCTGTTGTCGACCGGTCTGGGCGCCCAGGAGATCGGGCTGCGGCTGCGACTGAGCGAGAAGACCGTCCGCAACAACCTCAGCAACATCTACGCCAAGCTCGACGCCCGGGGGAGTACGGACGCGGTGCTGAGATGGCTCGGGGCGACACCAGCTGTTCGCATGTGAGAACAACTGGCGCCGCCCCATTTGGCTGACGTTCTGGCCGAATTCTGTCAGGGAGCCGGAATCTCCGACAGTGGGACTTCCACGTCCGTGACGTTCTTGCCGCCCTGTTCGAATCCCGGTTCCGCCCGGAGGCTGTTGGCTGAATTCAGGATGCCGTTGGCCTCAGGAGTTCCGCATTTCACATTGCGCAGCCAAAGCCGTCCGTCCGGGGTTCCGTTCTTCAGGAGCTGCGGATAGAAGACGTGGACGGTCGCGGCGCCCTCGCTCGGTGCGAAGAACACCTTCTGGCCGTCCTGCTCGTCCTTGTAGGTGGCACGCAGGAATCCGCTCACGTCGGTTCGCTTGGCCGACCACATGAAGAAACCGATACTGTCCGCCTGCACGGTGTCGGTGCGGCTGAGTTCCAGGCCGGTCGTCTTGTCGTCCGTCGTGATGTTGATTTCCGAGGTGTTGAAACTGACGCCCACCTCGAAGAACGAACTCGCCAGCTTCGAGTCGGCCGCGGCGACGAAGCCGTCCTCCAGCTGAATGAACCGGCTGACGGTCGTGGCCACCTTGAAGGTCTTCGAGGCGGTGCCGGTCGTACCGCAGTTGTCGGTCACCGCGGAAACCCGTTGGTTGGGGCCGAGGCTGTTGCGTTTGTTCTGCACGGGAACGAAATCGCAGTCCTCGAGTTTGTTCGAGTCCGAGGCGCAGTCCGCGGTCACCTCGGAGGGCGTGGCGGCGCCCGCCTGGGCCATCAGCGGGACCGCCACCGCGAGGGCCGCCACCGGGGCCAGGGCGAGGGTGATGCGCTTCTTCTTGCTCCGGTGGCTCTTGGCGCGGCCGGTGCGGGTCATGGGATTCTCCTGTGTGGAAAGGCGGTTGAGCTGCGATGATCGAGGTTCTTGAGGGTGGAGGCAGGAGGTCAGCAGTCCTCGACGACCGCCTTGGAGGTGCCGTCCACGAGGCCGGGGCTGCCTGCGGCACCGGGCAGGACGGCGGGGCCCTCGATGACGTCGGGCGCGACGAAGTTCTTCTCCGGGGTGGGGTTCACGGCGAAGCTGCCGGGGTTGGCGTCGATACGCACCCGCCATTCGCCGGTCATCCGCTGCATCTTCGGCGTGAACTCCATGTGGAGCACCTTGCCGACCGGCACCTCGCGCTCTTCCGTGTCGCCGGCCGAGGCCGACCTCGTGCTCAGCTCCAGCGTGCCCTTGTGCTTGAGCCATGACCCGCCGATGGCTCCGAAGAGGCCGCCGCCACCGCCCTGTTGGGTCACGGTGTACTTTCCCTGTCCCTGGGCGGCACTGGCCGACCAGGTGATGGAGACCTTCGACGGTTCGGTGGCGTTCGGCTCGCAGTTCGGGAAATCGATGGACGACTTCTCGGTGGGTCCGTCGAAGGTCTCGAACTTCGTCTCGACGAAATCGCAGTTGTCGGACTCAAAACTCGGGCCGGCGATCGGATGGCCGCCGAAGTCGAAGATGTCCTGCTGTTTACCGTTGAGCACCTCCGCCCTTTGGCAGAGTGTCATGATCTGCTCCGGTGTCTTCTCCTCGGCCGCGTTCGCCGACGGAAGGAGCGTGATGATCACGCCGCCGGTCGCGAGCGCCGATCCGACCGCCACGATCCGGATCTTCTTGTTCTTGAGGCGCCTCTTGGCCATGCCGCTCCGTCCCTGAGAATCCTTGGGGGTTGCTTTACCTGTTCGTGGAGGATTATTGACGTCTCCCGTAGGTCCGCGACAGGGTCAAATATCCCTACTCACCGGTTACTTGGCGTGTGCTCTCGCACACGCAGCACGCTCGCGGTCCACTCGAGGCCCACTCGCCGTCCGACCTGACGCATCGTCAGATACAGCGGTACGATGCTGACCTCCACCGATCCGCACGATGTGAACGCTGCGAAGGGGTTCCGCATGGGCAAGCTCGACGGACGGGTCGTCATCGTCACCGGCGCGGCACGCGGTCAGGGGGAGCAGGAGGCCAGGCTCTTCGCGGCGGAGGGCGCCCGGGTGGTCGTCGCGGATGTGCTCGACGACCAAGGAGAGGCCCTCGCCAAGGAGTTGGGCGCGCTGTACGTCCATCTCGACGTGCGCGAGGAAGCCGGGTGGCAGGCGGTCGTCGCCGCCGCCGAGAAGGCGTACGGCCGGATCGACGGGCTGGTCAACAACGCCGGCATCCTGCGCTTCAACACCGTCGTCGACACTCCCCTCGACGAGTTCATGCAGGTCGTACAGGTCAACCAGGTCGGCTGCTTCCTCGGGATCAAGACGGTCGCGCCGCGTATCGCCGAGGCGGGCGGCGGGACGATCGTCAACACCGCCTCGTACACCGGGGTGACCGGGATGGCGGCGGTCGGGTCGTACGCGGCGAGCAAGCACGCGATCGTCGGGCTCACCCGGGTCGCCGCACTGGAGTTGGCGCGCCGGAGGATCCGGGTCAACGCCGTGTGCCCGGGCGCGATCGACACCGCGATGTCCAACCCGGCCGTGCTGGACCCGAACGCGGATGTCGAGGGTTCCGCGCGGGGCCTGGAGCGGATGTACCGCAAGCTGGTGCCGCTGGGCCGGATCGGGCGCCCGGACGAGGTGGCGCGGCTCGCGCTGTTCCTCACCTCGGAGGACTCCTCGTACATCACCGGGCAGCCGTTCGTGATCGACGGGGGCTGGCTAGCGGGCGTCTCCGTCGTGTGACGAGCCGTGGACCGGGTCCCTTGCCCGACTGCCGTTCCTGACCGTACGCCCTATGGGCATACCTGACTGACCGTCAGCTATTGACGGTCCCAGGGGCCGGTGGAACAGTCGACTCATCCAATCTGACGCTGCGTCAGAAACGTCAGGAACGTCAGGAACGGTTACTGGGGACGGTGAACCTCCTTGGAATTCGGGCTCTTTGTACAGGGATACGTGGGCAAGCGGGCCGAGACCGATCCGCTCGCGGAGCACAAGGCGCTGATGGAGGAGACCGAGTACGTCATCCAGGCGGACAAGTCGAACTTCAAGTACGCCTGGGTGTCCGAGCACCACTTCCTGGAGGAGTACTCGCACATCTCGGCCAGTGACGTCTACCTCGGCTACCTCGCCCACGCCACCGAGCGCATCCACCTCGGCTCCGGCATCTTCAACCCGCTCGCCCCGGTCAACCACCCCGTGAAGGTCGCCGAGAAGGTCGCCATGCTCGACCATCTCACCGGCAACCGCTTCGAGTTCGGCTCCGGCCGGGGCGCCGGCTCGCACGAGATCCTCGGCTTCATGTCAGGCATCACCGACATGAACCACACGAAGGAGCTCTGGGAGGAGACGATCGCCGAGTTCCCCAAGATGTGGACGCAGGACGAGTACGTCGGCTTCCAGGGCAAACACTGGTCGCTGCCGCCCCGGAAGGTCCTCCCCAAGCCGTACGGGCCCTCCCACCCCGCGATGTGGTACGCCGCCGGCTCGCCGCCCTCGTACGCCATGGCCGCCCGCAAGGGGCTCGGGGTGCTCGGCTTCAGCGTGCAGAAGGTCTCCGACATGGAGTGGGTGCTGGACCAGTACAAGACGGCGATCGTGGACGCCGAACCGGTCGGGGACTACGTCAACGACAACGTGATGGTGACGTCCACGGCGATCTGCGCGCCGACGCATGCGGAGGCGGTACGGATCGCGGCGGGCGGCGGGCTGCACTATCTGCAGTCGCTGCTGTTCCGCTACCACGACACGTTCCCTCGTCCCGAGGGGTTCCCGGTGTGGCCGGAGACGCTGCCCGAGTTCAACGAGGAGATCATCGAACTCCTCATCTCCGAGGAGCTGTTGATCTGCGGGGATCCGGACGAGGTGCTGACGCAGTGCAAGCGGTGGGAGCAGGCGGGGGCGGATCAGCTGAGCTTCGGGATGCCTATCGGGATCTCCCGGGAGGACACGCTTCAGACGATTCGGCTGGTCGGTGAGCAGGTGATTCCGAAGATTGACACGGATCCTGTGCATCGGACTTCGCGGTTCCGTGGGGTTGCCTGAGGGTCTCGTTGGCGGGTGCGGGCGCGTGGGGGTTGTTCGCGCCCCGCGGCGGAGCCGCAGATCGGATGCAGCCCCGCGCCCCTTAAAAGATTGGGAGTGCAGCCTTGCTCGATCACCTGATCAAGGGCGTTTCCGTCGTCGACGGCACCGGGGCGCCCGCCTACATCGCGGACGTGGGGATACGCGATGGCCGCATCGCGGCCATCGGGCCCCGGATCACCCAGGAGGCGCGGACGACGGAGGACGCGGCGGGGCTGGTGTTGGCGCCCGGGTTTGTTGATCCGCATACGCACTACGATGCCCAGCTCTTCTGGGATCCGTATGCGACGCCATCCCTCAACCACGGTGTCACGACCGTCGCCGCAGGTAACTGTGGGTTCACGCTTGCCCCGTTGAATCCGGCGCGGCCTGAGGACGCCGACTACACGCGGCGGATGATGTCCAAGGTCGAGGGGATGTCCCTGGTCGCGCTGGAGCAGGGCGCGCCCTGGAGCTGGAGCGGCTTCGGGGAGTACCTGGACGCGCTGGAGGGGCGGATCGCGGTCAACGCCGGTTTCATGGTGGGGCATTGCGCGCTGCGGCGGTACGTCATGGGGCCGGACGCGGTGGGCGGGCAGCCCACGGAAGAGCAACTCGCCGCCATGCTCGCCCTGTTCCACGAGGCGATGGACGCCGGAGCCTGGGGATTCTCCACCACCCAGTCGTCCACGCACTCCGACGGCGACGGCAAACCGGTGGCGTCCCGGCACGCGCTCCCCGCCGAACTCATCGCCCTTTCCCAGGCAGTCGGCGAACACGAAGGCACCCAGATCGAGGCGATCGTCGCCGGCTGCCTCGACCAGTTCAGCGACGCCGAGATCGATCTGTTCGTCGAGATGAGCGCGGCGGCCGGACGCCCCCTGAACTGGAACGTCCTCACGATCGACTCGTCGGTACCGGCCCGCGTACCTCGCCAGCTCGAGGCAAGTGAGCGTGCCCGTAAGGCGGGTGGCCGCATCGTCGCCCTCACGATGCCCATCCTCACGCCGATGAACATGTCCCTCGGCACCTTCTGCGCGCTGAACCTGATCCCCGGCTGGGGACCGGTGCTGGGGCTTCCGGTCCCGGAGCGGATCACCCGGCTCGGCGACCCCGCCGTGCGGGCGGAGCTGGTCCGGCGGGCGCAGAGCGAGGAGGCCGGGGTCTTCCGGCGGCTGACGGACTTCGGGCGCTATGTCATCGGGGACACCTACAGCGCGGCCAACGAGGGCCTGACCGGCAGGGTGGTGCAGGACATCGCCGCCGAACGCGGCCTCGACCCCTTCAGCTGCCTCGTCGAGATCTGCGTGGCCGACGAACTGCGTACGG
Organism: Streptomyces sp. ME02-8801-2C; assembly: GCF_033793965.1. Classification (NCBI taxonomy): domain Bacteria; kingdom Bacillati; phylum Actinomycetota; class Actinomycetes; order Kitasatosporales; family Streptomycetaceae; genus Streptomyces; species Streptomyces sp. ME02-8801-2C. The sequence continues at coordinate 411,843 of NZ_JARAXP010000008.1, forward strand.
TGCTGTGGCCCATGCCGACCGACAACGACCCGGCGTCCTGGACCCTGCGCGCCGAGACCTGGCGGCACGAGGACGTGCTCCTCGGCGGCTCCGACGCCGGCGCGCACCTGGACCGGATGTGCGGGGCCCCGTACACGACCCGGTTCCTCGGCGACTGTCTGCGCGGGCGCAAGCTCGTGCCGCTGGAGCGGGCGGTGCAGATGCTGACCGACGAACCGGCGCGGCTGTTCGGGCTGCGGGAGAGGGGCCGTGTCCAGGAGGGCTTCCACGCCGACCTGGTCCTCTTCGACCCGGAGCGGATCGCCGCCGACACGGCCACCCTGGTGCACGATCTGCCGGGCGACAGCCCGCGTCTCGACTCGAAGGCGATCGGCGTAACCGCCGTATGGGTCAACGGAGTTGAGGCGATACGAGGCGACACGGTGACAGGGGCGGTACCGGGCCGGGTGCTCCGCTCGGGCCGGGACACGGCGACGGTGAGTACCAAATGACCGACGGACAGCGGCTGTTCGTCGGCGGTTCGTGGGTGGAACCGGCCGACGGGCACTACGAGGTGATCGACCCGGCGACGGAGGAAGTCGTCGGGTGGGCGCCGGAGGCCTCGCGGGATCAGGCGCACGCCGCCGCCGCGGCGGCCCGCGAGGCCTTCGGGCCGTGGTCGCGGATGCCCGCGCAGCAGCGGGTCGCCGTCCTCGCCCGCGCCGCGGACATCATCCAGGGCAACCTGGTGCCGTACGCGGCCCTCGCCCAGGCGGAGACCGGCGCCACGACGGGGACCGCGCGCGGGATGCAGGTGGGCGTGGGCGCGGCCCGGTTCCGCCGGTACGCGACGGTCGAGCCGGCCGAGTGGGCGATCACGCCGCAGGTCAGCGAGGGGGGCCCGTTCGGGAAGGCCGCGGTGATGGGCGCCCTTGCGATACGCCAGCCCGTGGGCGTGGTCGCCTGCATCACCTCGTACAACAACCCCTGGGCCAACCCGGCGGGCAAGATCGCGCCCGCGCTGGCCATGGGCAACACGGTGGTCGTGAAGCCCGCCCCGCAGGACCCGCTGTCCGTGTACCGGATGGCGGAGGCGCTCGAGACGGCGCTGGCGGAGGCGGGCGCGCCGCCGGGTGTCGTCAACGTGGTCAGCGGGACACGGGCCGAGGTGGGGGAGGCGGTGGTCGACTCCCCGGACGTCGACATGGTCAGCTTCACCGGCTCGACGGCGGTCGGGCAGCGGATCGCCGAGGTGTGCGGCCGGGGCATGAAACGCCAGTTGATGGAACTGGGCGGGAAGGGCGCGGCCCTCGTCTTCGACGACGCGGACCTCCGCGCGGCGGTCGCGGGCATCGGCACGACGTTCTCGTTCTACAGCGGCCAGATCTGCACGGCCCCGACACGGGTACTGGCGCAACGGGGCGTGTACGACCAGGTCGTCGATCAACTCGCCGCCTACGTCGGTTACTTGAAGGTGGGTGACCCGCGCGCGGAGGGCACGGTGGTCGGGCCGGTGATCTCGGCGGCGCACCGGGACCGGGTCGAGGCGTACGTCGAACTGGGCCGGAAGGAAGGCGCGGTGGTCGTCGCGGGAGGCGAACGACCGCCGTACGACCGGGGTTTCTACATTGCCCCCACCCTCCTGGCCGACTGCACGAACGACATGCGGGTGGCCCGCGAGGAGATCTTCGGACCGGTGGTGACCGTCATCCCGTTCGACGACGAGGACGAGGGCGTCGCCCTGGCGAACGACAGCGAGTACGGCCTCATCGACTACGTCTGGTCGGGCGACGTGGCCCGCGCGTTCCGGGTCGCGCGCCGACTCAGGGCGGGCGGCGTGGGCGTGAACACGGTCGGACGGAACATGGAGGCACCGTTCGGCGGGTTCAAGCGGAGCGGGGTGGGACGCGACGTGGGGTCGTACGCGCTGCACGCGTACGGGGAGGTGCAGGCGGTGGTGTGGGCGGGGTGAGTCTGCCGGACGGCGCGGGGGAGAGCGTGGGCGCACCCGAGTGAGGTGAACGGGGGCGCCGAGTCGGTTGCCGTCCAGACCGGTAGCGATCAGCGATCAGCCATCAGCCATCAGCGATCAGTGCTGGTCAGCAGCCGAGGTAGAAGCGGATGACCGTACCGTCCGCGTCGGTGTGGACCCGGACCAGGTCCGCCACCGTGTGCACCAGCAGCAGGCCGCGCCCGCCCCGCTGGTCAGGGGTGGCCGGGCGGCGGCCGGCGAGGGGGTCGTTCAGTTGCCCCCGGTCGCGGACCTCGCACACCAGTTGCCCCTCCTCCGTCCAGATCCGCAGGCTGCCACTGCCACCGCCGTGCACCACGCTGTTGGTCGTCAGCTCGGCCACCGCGAGAGCGAGGTCGTCCAGGCGTACGCCGGTCAGGCCCAGCTCCGCGCCCCGCGCGACGGCGAAATGGCGGACGACCGGCAGCTCGTCGAGGCCGAAGTGCTGGGGCTCGGCCGCCGCCGGAGCCTGCGCGAGCGGCCGGTTGTAGTCGGCGACGACCTGCCCGGGCGCGTAGGACGGGCTGGGCCGGTGCATGCCGCCGGAGACGATCACCGGGTGGGTGGCGTACGCGTCGGTCAGCACCTCCTCGGCGAGGCGCTCGGCGTCGTACGGGCACAGGATGGTGACGTCCCGGCCCTGGAAGGCAGGGTTGATCAGCGCCTCGTGCTGTACGCACGCCGGATACTCGACGATGCTGCGCCCGGGCCAGATCGGCTCCCCGATGATCCGCACATGTGTCTGAGGGTGGGCGTCGGCGAAGGCGCGCAGCACCCTCGGGATGATCCGGCCCGGGTTGCGGCCCGCGTCGGTCATGTCGAGGAAGAGCACGGACTCGCCGTCCGCGCCCAGGGTCTCCTTGAGCAGGGTCAGATTCGCGCCGGGCACGGCGACCGCCACGGGATGGCCGGCCTTCAGCCCCTCACGTACGAAGGGCACCGTGCCGTCGAGGTACTCCTGCTCGCCCCGGTAGAACAGGGCGGGATGGACGAAGGACTCGGCGGTCGCCTCAGCGGTCTTCGTGTTCGTGGCAGTCATCGCGCCACCACCTCGATCGCGGACAGGTCGGGCCAGAACATCTCAAACAGCCTCGGCAGAGTGGCCGGAGGCCGTTCGACCACGATGCGCCGCCCGCTCGAGAGATCCTGAGCGGCCACTGCCAGGGCCGAGGCGCCGGCGACATCGACAAAGGTCACGGCGGACATCTCCAGATGCCACACGACCTCCTTGCGAAAGGGCAACAGCTTCAGCGTGCGCTCCCAGGCCGGGCAGGTGACCGTGGTGATCTCGCCGACCGCCTGCCATCCGGCCCGGTCGGACAGGGGGTGCAGCAGCAGGCCGCGCCCCACGTTTCCAGACATGACCGGCGCCGAATCCGATGCCGAAGCCGATGCCGAGGCATCCGCTTGACGTCGTCGCAAACTGTCCATGCCCCCACCCCCACCCGTCTGCCGGTCGTTCGCATTCCCGTGTCCCCTGGATCCGCCTGCGTCCCCCTGAGTCCGCCCGCGGCGCCGTCCACCGAGGAAAGCCGTTCATGCACACCTCCCGTACGACACCGCCAATCCCGTCTGCCCCGCAGGACACGAGTTATGCATGAAGGTGCTCCGGCCGTGTGACGTGCCAAAACGGGTTCCTCACCGCCGTATCTCCATCTCTCCGCCCGATCCGGAATATGTCGTCCCGGACGGGGAAGGCGCGCCAACACAACGGCCGCGGGCTTTGGCACAGCCGCGCGCAAGCGTGGCGCGGACCCCGACGGCAGCACATCCGGATCCCAGACCCGAGGTGAGTACATGTCTGTCGCCCCCGCTTCCCCATTGTCGGCACCCGTCGTCAATGGGCCGCTGACCATCCGCGTCGAGATGTGGGGCACGACCGCGGTCCTGGCGCCGAACGGGGCGATCGTCCACGGCTGTACGACGGTGCTGGACCCCGTCCTGGGCAAGCTGCCGGCCGAGACGGACGGATTGGTCGTGGACATGGAGGAGGTCACCTTCATGGACACCGCGGGACTGCAGTTCCTGGAACGCCTGGAGGACTACAGCGGCACCACGGCCACCCCCCTGTGGACGGTCAACTGGAACGGCCAGCCGCTCCGAATCCTCGAGATCACCGGCCTGTCGATCCCCGCCCCCGCCCGAGACCCCAAAAATTCCTCCCCTCCCTCTGGCTGGCTGCCCCCGGACCCCCGCCAGCTGGTCGCCCTGCTCCGCTCCGACCAGGGGCTCTCGGCGGTGGCGGCGGAACGGGCGGCAGAGGTCGAGAGACTCCAGGAGGAGGTCCAGCAGTTACAGCAGGCCATCGAGTCCCGCCCGATCATCGACCAGGCGCGCGGGATCCTGATGGCCGTCGAATCCTGCACCGCCGAACAGGCCTGGGACGCCCTGCGCGACGCCTCCCAACGCACGAACACGAAACTCCGCGAGGTCGCCGAGGCGATCGTCACCGTCAGCACCGGCGGCCCCCCTCCCGCCGAGCCCGTACGCAGGGCGCTACGGGACGCGGTGGAGCGCCGGCAGCGGCGCGCGCCCTGAAGAAGAGCGGGCTACCTGACCCGCCGCATGTCTTGACGGACGAGATCTGACGTCGTGCCATAAGAGGACACACCAGGACGGGGGATGACGCGATGGCGGCAGAGGGACCCGGCGCACCTGGCGGACCCGGTGGCGAGCCCGAAAGCCACGATGAGGTTCCGCAGAGCAGCGCTCCGAAAATCCCACCCTACAAAGACCATTCTTTCGCCCATGTGGCTTGGATCATCCTGGGTATCCTCGCCCTGGGGATGATCTTGAGTACGTTCGGCGATTGCACTGCCAACTGCGTCAGCTACCCCTGAGACCTGTGCCTTGCTGAACTGCCTTGCTACCCGCGTACTGCGGCAACCGCCGCGTCGAAGACCTCCTCCATGTCGACCGTGCCGTTGCTGCGCACCCAGGTTTCCGTCGCGACCTCGGAGCAGGCCAGGGCGCAGGCGACGAGGGCGCGGGCCCGTACCTCGGCCATGGGGTCCGTGTCGCCCAGGCGTTTCGCGATGTCCGGCACCAGCAGTTCCGTCCACTGCTGTCGCTTCTCCACCTGGCGTGCCCTGAGGGAGGGGGACGCGTGGAGCATGCTCGTGATCCTGAGGAAGTCCTGCGGTGAGTACGGGAGGGACTCGACGAGTGCCTTGAGGGCCGCCCGGAGTGCCGGCCATGGGGCTTCGCTTGCCGGACGGGCTTCCAGTGCCGCCCGCAGGAGCGTGCCGTGCGCGGCGTGGTCGCCCAGCACGATGTCTTCCTTGGTGCCGAAATAGCGGAACAGCGAGCGCCGCGAGATGCCGATCTCGCCCGCGATCTGCTCCATGGTGGTGGCCTCGAACCCCCGCTCGAGGAACAACCGCATCGCGGCGGTGACGATCTCGGCCTGCACTGCCCGCCGGGTGCGCTCTCGCAGCCCCGCCGGGCCGCCCTCGCGATCGTTCATGGGGTCCAACCTACCGCCTCCCGCACTCAGTACCCTATTGGCACTGAGTGACAGTTTAGACGTACGGTGACGGAGTTGATCGTGTCCACCACCATCTCCCGGGAGCAGCCATGCCCGCTGTCGACTACCGCGGCCAGACCACCCTGATCACCGGCGCCAGTGCGGGTATCGGCGCCGAGTTCGCCCGCCGACTCGCTGAGCGCGGCTCGCACGTCGTCCTCGTCGCCCGGCGCCAGGAGCGGCTTGACCAGCTGGCCGCCGAACTGACCGCGGCCCGCGGCGTCCGGGCCACGGTCATCCCGCTCGATCTGAGCCTGCCTGCCGCAGGGCAGACACTCGCCGAGCAGGTCGCTCAGCGCGGCCTGACCGTGACGAGCGTCGTCAACAACGCCGGGTTCGGCACCTTCGGCCCGTTCCACACCGAGGACCCTCGGCGGCTGCGGGAGGAGATCCACGTCGACATCGCGAACGTCGTCGACATCACGCGGGCGTTCATCGAGCCGCTGCGTACCGCCGGCACCGGGGTACTGATCAACGTCGCGAGCATGGCCGCGTACTTTCCCGTCCCGAACATGGCGGTGTACGCGGCGGCCAAGTCGTTCGTGCTGAGTTTCACCGAGGCCCTGTGGCAGGAATCCCTCGGCACCGGGCTGCGTGTGCTCGCGCTGTCTCCTGGCGCGACCAGCACCGAGTTCTTCGACGTCATCGGCACCGATGCAGCGGGCGGCGGCGCCAAGCGCCAGTCCCCGCAGGAGGTCGTGGCGACGGCCCTGCGGACACTGGACCGACGTACGCCGACGCCGAGTGTCATCTCAGGCCGCCTCAACCGTGTGATGGCGGGCCTGGGCAGGGGGCTGAGCAGGCGACGCGCGGTACTGATCATGGGGTCCACGACCGCGGCCCAACAGGGGTGAGTCAGCGCGGCTCTCGGTCTACGCGAGAGGCGCCCGGGACCGGTTGTCGGCCTTGAGCATGCGTATGAGGGCGAGGAAGGAGTCGCGCCCGGCCGAGACGACGGCCGAGGGGTCCGGTGTCGCACAATCCGCCAGCAGGACCGTTTCTCCGGTGACGGATATATGGACGCAGGCGTCGCCCTCCTGGCAGCGGGACGACTTCCTCCAGGTGTGCTGGGACACGAGGGCTCCTCTACAGGTCCTGGGCGATGGCGAAAATGAGGTCGCGCGATTTCTCGGGGGTGAGGGCCGTGTCCTCGACGGTGTCCAGGAGCAGCCGGTACTTCTCCAGGTGGGCCTCGGCGTCGAGGAGTACGGGCCCGTGGAACTGGTCCAGTTGGGCGGTGTCCAGTTGGGGAACGGAGCCGTGCAGGTAGTTGATGGACTGACCTGATCCCGGGAAGGCGCCCACGTCGAAGGGCAGTACGCGGACGGTGATGTGGTCCCGCTCGCCCATGTCGATCAGGTGCCGAAGCTGCGCGCGGGCCACGTCCCGGCCGCCCACGCGCATACGCAGGGCCGCCTCGTGGACGACGGTCCGGTACGGGGTCGGGGCCGGCCCGTACAACACACCTTGCCGTTTGACCCGGTGGGAGACGCGGTGCTCCACCTCGGGCGGAGTGGGCGCCGGAATCACATGGCGGAAGATCTCGCGGGCGTGGTCGGCGGTCTGGAGCAGCCCCGGCATGTGTGAGGTGTAGGCGGTGCGTACGGCGGTGGCGTGGTGCTCCAGCTCGGCGAGGTCGAGGAGCCCGGACGGCAGTACTTCGCGGTACGACTCCCACCAGCCGAACGTCTTGTCGGTCGCCACGGCGACCAGGCACTCGACGAACACCTGGTCGGGGCAGGAGTAGATCCCGGCCAGCGCCCTGACGCGCTCGGCACTCACCCCGAACCGGGCCGACTCCACATTGCTGAGCTGCCCCTGGCTGGTGCCGAGCGCCCGTGCGGCCTCGGTCGCCGTCATACCCGCGCGCTCGCGCATCTTGCGCAGCTCCACGGCGAGCCGAAGGCGGCGGGCCGTCAGGCGGGGTCTTGCGGGCACTTGAACTCCTCCTGGACACATGTTCCGTAGGCGGGTCACTCACACGAGGGAATCGAGACCGGAAGTATCTCGATCACAGGCAAATGTCATTTGTCAGCCCCTATCTTCATTCCTGGGCACCCCACCGCCCGGCAGCACCCCGCTCGACGGAGCGGCCACGGTCACCGGGCAACGCACAGCAGCGCGACACAACGTACCGACACCACCCAACTCCCCTCCGTGATCGGAGACTTCCGATGGCCACCGTATCGCCGTCCTCCCCTTCCTGGAGCTACGTCCTCCAGCTCCCGCACGATCCCCGCGCACCGGGCATCGCCCGCGCCACCCTGCGCACGGTCCTGGCCGCGCATGACCTCCCCCACCTGACCCCCACGGCCGAACTCCTCGCCTCCGAACTGCTCACCAACGCCCACCTCCACACCAAGGGCCCCTACGCCCTCCGCCTCCTCTCCAACGACCCCGACCACCTCCGCGTCGCCGTCTGGGACACGGACCCCTGCATCCCACCCGGCTTCCGGGAGAAGGGCGCGCTGGCAGCCGTACCCCCGGACGACGCCGAAGGCGGCCGCGGCCTGCACCTCGTACGGGCGTGCGCCGACTCGTGGGGGGTGTCCGTACTACGGGAGTTGGGGGCGGCGACGGGCGGAAAGTTGCTGTGGGCCGAGTGCGGGCGGACGGGGGCGAACGGGTGACCACGCCCTGTTGGATGTCCGGGGGCGGTGACGTGTTCGGCCCCCGGGGTGCCTCTGGCCTTCGCCAGCCAGGACTCCGGCTCAAGGTGTTCCAGCCCGGCGAGTACATCGGACAGCCCCAGAATGGGAGGTCGAAGGGCTGGCTGGGACAGCCGGAGCGCCAGCGTGCCAGACTTGGCCGCAGAGTCCCCGTGCACGGGGAGGCCACATGAAGGGGAGGGCTGAAGCATGAACGCAGCGGAGACCGAGCGCTCCGTCTATCCGGCCATGCGGCCCCGACTGTCGGTCGAGGAACTTCTCGCGGCGAAGAACGTGCAGCCGATCCGGTCCCTGGAGGACCTGAGGGCGGACACCTTCGCGTCCGACGAGGAGGTGGAGGAGTTCATCGCCTTCACCTACGCCGAGCGCCGCCGCGACCTCGCCTGAGGTGCCCACTGTGATGCTGCAGCCAGTCATCCTGGACACCGACGTCGCCTCACGCCTGCACAAGGGAACCCTCACCGAACCGCTCGGAGCCAGGTTGATCGGCCGCCGCCCGTTGATCACCTTCGTCACCTACGGGGAGCTGACCAAGTGGACCGAGGTCCGCGACTGGGGAGGCCGACGCCGACAGGAGCTGGCCGACTGGCTCGTCGGTATCCCTGTCCTCCTCGGTGATGAAGCCGTCGCTGTCACCTGGGGCAGGCTCGCCGCTGCTGGGCACAAGGCCGGACGCCCGCAGCCGAACAACGACATGTGGATCGCCGCCGCCTGTCTCACTCACGATCTCCCGCTGGCGACCCTCAACCTCAAGGACTACCGGTACTTCCAGGAGAAGCACGGCCTGCGCGTCCTCGGGGAGGAATAGGTCTCGATACGTGATCGCTGTTCTACGGCAATGCTGAACGCGGCACCCCTGAATTGGGGGCGTCGAAAGGCGGGAAGTTGCTGTGGGCCGAGTGCGGGCCGACGTAGGTTCAGCCATCCAGATCGACCCGTACCGGGCAGACTGGGCAGGTGAACCCCGATCTCTATCCCGACCTCGCCGCTGCGGGCAGCCTCGCCGCCGCGTTGGAACAGCTGGTGTCCGACCTCGGTGTCGATCTCACGGTGGTTTCCCACGCAGGCGGGTCGCCCGTTTCGGCAGAGATCGCCTCGTCCGTGCCAGGGCGCGAGCCGCTGGCCGTCTCCGTTGGAGCGGAAGCCCGACGGTTCGTGGTCTCGGGCTGGAGCCAGGGAGTACAACTCATCACCGGCGCCACGCCGGACCTGGAGAACGTCGTCAGGGCCGGTCTGGCGTGGGGGGAGAGCGGGAGTTTGCGGGAATTGCGGGCCGGCCTGCCGTTCCTGCACTCCAGTGAGCGTGCCGAGGCCCATGAACGTGGGCCGGTCGCGGTGGTGGAGTACCAATGGCGGGCGATGCGGGAGCAGGCGGCGGAGGCTCCGACTTTCCATGAGTTCGCCGCACTCGTGGAAGCGGCGCACGCCGAACTGCGGCTGCGACAGCTCTACGTGTTCTCCAGTCACTGGACGCTCGGCTTCAGCTCCTGTACCAGACATCCGTTCCGTGTCGAAGTGGCCATTGCCCCGTCGCGCAACGGCAGTTCGTACCGTGTGATGAAGCATCCCCATGCGGAAACATTCACTGAGACCGCCACAGCCGAGGAGGCTGTCGCCCTGGCTGTGGCCCGCCTTCCCGCCGACCTCGGCCAGGCCGTCGAGGGAACGGCCGAATCACTCCGGACGATGACGATCGGGTCGCAGGGTCCGACCTGACGCAGGACGACCCCTCAGGACGGCCCCTCGGGACGACTCCTCAGGACGGCGGAGTCTCCCGAACCCTGAGCGGCCCGACCACCGCGTCCAGTTCCGCGTCCGTCATGGAGCCGCCCGTGCCCAGGCCCTCCCAGAGTTCCAGTTCGCGGAGGCGTTCCACCGGGACGTGGTACGTGGCGAAGAAGTGGATCATCAGCTGGAAGGCGCTGAGGTCCTCCCCGGTCTCCCGCGTGTGCCGTAACACCCAGTGCGCGGCCTCCGATGCCGGGCGGCCCTCCTCGCCGAGTCGGCGCAGGCCTGCCGCGATCGTGGCGCGGTCGGTCATCTGTCGAACACCACCTTCGCCGCTCTGACGGATTCCTCGAATGCCGTACAACCCTATGCGTGTCCAACGGGTCTGACGTTACGTCCGAAGTGTTCCGGGTGATCCGGAGGTGGTCGCTTCGTACTACGGGGACCCGCGTTGACCATGCATGCCTTTTTTGTGTCCCCCGCTTCGGAGCACGTCTCACGTTTCAGCACCTGTCCCGGCACCCGTCAGGACACGTGTCTCAACCACGACGAGCAGGGGGAAACACCACATGCGTCACCTCAAGACCGCCACCGCGGCGCTGGCCTGCGCCTTCGCCCTCATCCCGGCCGGGGTCGCCGCCGCCGGGTCCGGCCCGGCGCCCGTACCGACCGCCCGTACCTCCGCCGCGGCCGTCACCACCGCGCCGTCCGCCGACGGTAACCCGGCGAGCCTGCGGGCCCGGGCGGCCGGTGTGTGTTCGGACGCCTACCAGATCGGCACCACCGGGTACATCAAGCGGGGTGGCGTGACCGCCGCCTCCGTCAAGCAGTTCTACTCGCCGTCCTGCGGCAAGAACTACGGCTACGTCTGGGTCTGGGACAGCTTCCGCAACGCCGTCGGGGACTACGACGTGACCTCCGCCGTCTACAGCTACTCCCAGGACGAGGTCCTCGGCAAGCGCTCCTGGACCAACACCACCATCCAGGAGTTCTGGTCCAACGGCACCAGCACCGTGAGCGAATGCACGGCCGGTTCCGGCACCGTACGAGCCGCCGGTGACCCGGCGCCTGTCGGGGGTTTCTCCAGCAAGCGCTGCTGAGGTATGCGCCGCTGAGCACATACTCGCGGCGGGGGGAGGGGGCCGACCAACCCCCTCTCCCCGCCCGCGGGGCAGCGCCCGGTTCGTTCACCTGTTTCTTGCGAGGAGGGCTCCGGCGTTCACGTCGGGGAGGAATCGCATCCGGGTGTTGCGACGCGGAGCGTCGCCGCATCCGGTTCTGGGTGTGGAGCGCCCGTACCGCTGCCGACATCTGTCCCTAGCGGAAAGGGGGGTGCGAACGTGTGTGCCCGTGATCACTGGTTGGGGTGGTGGCCGCGGGATCGGGGTGCGTGTGTGCGGCTGTCGTACATATGGTCCGTCGCAGGGTTCGGGACGGAACAGTGTCCCGGCCGGGGACCGTGGGGGGGCGAGATGACGCAGGCGAGCGCTGTGGAGGCCGGGCATGCCCGCTACACGTACCGGCTGCGTGTGTCGTGTACTGCCCGTACCGCCCTGGCGGCGGAGTGGGACCGGTGCCGCTGGGTGTGGAACGAATGCGTCGCCAAGTCCAGGGCCGTACACGCGCACAACAAGGCCACCGGTCAGAAGGTGACGTGCGGCCCCGCGCAGCTCGACAGGATGCTGACCGAAGCCCGGGCCCGTACGCCGTGGCTGCGTGAGGGCTCATCAGTTGTCCAGCAGCAGGTCATCCGGGACTTTGGCCGCTCCCGCGCCAAGGCGCAAAAGGACATCCGCGAGCGCCTGGCCATGGCGCGCCGGGCGGGGATGCCGACGTGGAAGACCAGACGCGAGGCGCTGGCGACCCTCAACTACACCCGGCGCGGGTTCGGGTTGAAGGACGGCCGGCTGCACCTGGCCGGGGGCATCGTCGTGACGGTCGTGTGGTCGCGGCAACTGCCGGCGGAGCCGTCCTCCGTGCGTGTGTACCAGGACAGCCTCGGACATTGGTACGCCTCGTTCGTCGTACCGGCCGAGGTCCAGCCGCTGCCGAAGACCGGTCGCGTGCTCGGCGTCGACTGGGGTGTGAGGGAGACCGCGACGACCACGTCCGACGCGCACGACCTGCCGCACGCCGGGCACGGCAGGAAGGCCCAGGCGAAGCTGACCCGGTACGACCGGATGATGGCCCGCCGTAGACCGAAGAAGGGCCGCCCCGGATCGAAGGGCTACCGTGAGGCGAAGAAGCTGCGGGCGAAGGCGCACAAGAAGGTCGCCAGACAGCGTCAGGACACCGGCCGCAAGTGGGCCAAAAAAGCCGTCCGCGACCACGACGCCATCGCCATCGAGGACTTCCGCCCCACGTTCCTCGCCAAGACCACGATGGCCCGCAAGGCCGCTGACGCCGCCATCGGCGCCACCAAGGCCGCGCTGATCGAGTTGGGCCGAAAGCATGGGCGGGACATCCGCCTCGTCCACCCTGCGCACACCACGATGGACTGCGCCAACTGCGATGCGAGAGCCAAGCACCGCCTGCCGCTGGGTGAGCGCACCTACACCTGCACCGCATGCGGAAACGTGTCCCCACGGGACAAGAACTCCGCACGCGTGATGCTCGTCCGGGCTGGTCTCAACCCGGCTGGTGCCGATGGCGGAAGACCTCCTGGAGCGCTGCTCCAGGAGGCAGCCTGAGCCAGGAATCCCCTCCCTTCAGGGAGGGGAGGATTCAACGTGCGTCCGTCAGATCCACCCGCACCGTGAGCAGGTTCGTCCCCATCGCCCGTACGCCCGTGCTGTTCACGCGCGGCAGCGTCCGCAACCGCGCCACCGGATCGTCGTCCGGCAGCAGATGGGCCGTGCCCGAGTGCCACCGCCCGCCGACCCGCACCCGCACGCGCGGGTTCGCCTTGATGTTCCGTACGTACTGCGACTTCTCGCCGAACTCCGAGACCAGCCAGAACGTGTCGCCGATCCGGCGCCCGCCCACCGGGGTGACACGGGGCAGGCCCGAGGTGCGGCCCGTGGTCTCCAGGAGGGTCTGGAAAGGGAGCCGGCGGGTCACCGGGTTGCCGATACGGCGCTGGAAGGCCGTGGTGGCCTTGAATCTGATCTCCGCGAAACGGGACATGCTGGTCCTGTGCCTCCTGCGCTCGTGCCACTGCCGTATGTGTGTTCTTGAATGGTGTCGCAGAGGCACTTAGGAACGGCGAACCGGGTGGGCGGTGGTGGCGGGTATGCGCGTGGTGACCTGGAACCTGTGGTGGCGTTTCGGACCGTGGGAGGCGCGCCAGAAGGCGATCCTCTCCGTGCTGCGCGAACTGCGGCCGGACGTCGTCGGGTTGCAGGAGGTCTGGGAGTGCGACGGCGAGAACCTCGCCGCCTGGCTCGCCGGCGAACTCGGCCTGCACTGGACCTGGGCGCCCTCCGAGGCCCCCGAGCGCTGGCAGCGGCGTATCGGGGGCGAGAAGGTCGACGTCGGCAACGCCGTGCTGAGCCGCTGGCCAGTCGTCGAGAGCGAGGCCGTACGGCTGCCCGCCCCGGAGGAGTTGGACGACGGCCGCCTCGCCCTCTACGCCCGGCTCGCCGCCCCCGGACACCACGTGCCCTTCTTCACCACCCACCTCACCTCCGCGCCCCACGCCTCGGCGGTCCGCTGCCAACAGGTCACGTTCCTCGCGGAGTTCGTGGCGAGGCACCGCGACGGCACCGCCTTCCCGCCCGTCGTCACCGGCGACTTCAACGCCTGGCCCGACTCCGACGAGATACGGCTGCTGGGGGGTTACCGAACCGCCCCGGCCGTTCCCGGCCAAGTTTTCATGGATGCTTGGGAGTTGGCGGATCCGGCGGCCCCGTCGGCGACTTGGGACGCCGCCAACCCGTATGTCGCGGCGGGGTTCGGCCCCAGCGCGCGGATCGACTACATCCATGTGGGCCTGCCGTGGCCGGACGGGCTCGGGCATGTGCGCACGGTACGACGGGCCGCGGACCAGCCGGTCGGCGGAGTCTGGCCGTCCGATCACGCCGCCGTGGTGGCCGAGTTGGCGTTCCCCTGGCCCCCCTGATTCCCCACACCCGGCCCGGGCTACCGCCCCAAAAAGATCGGGTTCGTGAACGCCGCCAGCGCCCCCGGCAGGGGCGCCTGTCCCGCCTCGTGCCGTACTTCCGCCCGTACGTACGCCGCGTACTGCGCCGTCGTACGCCACTCCACGAGCCCCGTGCCCGTCGCCGGCAGGGCCCCGCTCGTGAACAGCACGCCCTGGTCCGTCACCAGGCGGGCCGTGCAGTTCGGGGCGCCCGTCACCTCCAGGCGGATGGTGACCGGGGCGTCCTTCGCCACCTTCAACCGGCCCCCGATGTCCGCGTGTTCGCCCTTCGGGCCGGAGGCGGAGAAGGCGAGGGTGACCGATTTCGACTCGGCGACGTACGAGCGGCCCGCCCGCAGCCCCTCCTGGATCGCCTCCCGGGTCAGGTCGTCGGCCAGGACCACGGTCTGCGGGACGCCCACCTGATCGGGGTCGCGGTGGGCGTCGCTGTTGCCCATGGCCGGAATCCATGCACGGCTGCCCGCGCCCTCCCTCACTCCCTCCCTCACCGACGCGACCAGCATGCCGTCCCAGTCCGCGAGCGCCACCTCGTCCTCGGGCGAGTAGGCGCCGTTCCACACCTCCACCGCGTCCGCCTCCGCGAAGCCGAACTTCCAGTTGCAGCCGACGCAGGTGGCGTGCGGGTGGGCCGGGACCACCAGGCCTCCGGCACGGCGGATCTGGCGCGCGTACTTGCCGAAGCGGTTGTCACGGGCCCGGTAGCGCCAGTCGACGAACGTCCCCGGATCCGTGCCGAGCGCGACCACGTGACCGTTGCGGGTCGTCACCTCCTCGCCGACCATGACGAGCAGGTCGTCGCCCGCCTGGTCGGCCCAATGGGCGTGTGCCGCATGGGTGTTGTGGTCGGAGGAGTTGATGAAGTCCAGGCCCGCAGCCCGGGCGAGGGCCGCGATCTCGGCCGGGGTGCGGCGGCCGTCCGAGTACCAGGTGTGCAGGTGGCAGTCCCCCCGGTACCAGGCCCGGCCCCGCCCCTTCGCCCGCTCGGGCGGGTAGACGGGGTCGACGGCTTCGCCGGGCTCGCCGTAGGTCAGCGTGATGGTGATCTCGTACGCGAGGCCCTGCGGGGAGACCGTGTAGGGGCCGAGCGCGATGTACCAGGTGCCCGCCTTCACCGTGCCCGGGATGTAGCCGGGCGTCGCGTCGTCCGCGCGGACGAAGAACTCTGTGCGCGCCCCACCCGACCACCCCCGGAAGCCCTTGCCGCCCAGCTCGGTGCCCCGCTGGTCGAAGACACCGATGTCGAGCGCGTTGCCCGCGGTGCCGGCCGGGACGGAGGGACGGTCGTAGCTGTACGCGACCCTCAATTCCCTTACGTCGTGCGGGAGTTCAACGGGCAGATAGACGAAGTCGGGCGAACCGGTGGGCAGCGTGCCCCGTACGGTCCTGGTCTCCGTACCGGCGGTACCGCCGCTACCACCGGTACCGCCATCCGCCGCCTCGGCCGGGGTGCCGTCGGAGAAGGTCACGCTTCCCAACGTAAGCGCGGCGGCGGCTCCCGTCGCGAAGAGCGCGCGTCTGGCCAGGCCGGAAGCGGGATCGTGGTCGCGGGCATGGTCGTCTTCGCACATGCTGCTGCTCCCAGGGTGTCGGGGTGTGACGTGGGTGACGCAGGTGTGTGGCGCGTACCACTTACATAGCCACTCTCGTGCCGCCGAGTGAACTCCCGTACAGGCCAGGGGAATCGCCACGACAAGACCAGAGGGTGACCGGGGTGGTGAGTGACATTCGACCAATGCCGACCGGTCGGTATGGACAGACGGGACACCGCCCGGTACAGATATGGACATGCGCCTAGCCGTCACGATCTTCCTCACCGACGAGACGATCACCCCGACCCGACTCGCCCGTGAGCTGGAACAGCGCGGGTTCGCCGGGCTGTACCTGCCCGAGCACACGCACATCCCGGTCGAGCGGACCAGCCCGTACCCGGCGGGCGGCGAGCTCCCGCCCGAGTACGGCCGTACGCTCGACCCCTTCGTCGCGCTCGGCCAGGCCGCCGCCGTCACCGAGCGGCTCGCCCTCGGCACGGGCATCACGCTCGTCGCCCAGCACGACCCGATCGACCTCGCCAAGCAGGTCGCGACCCTCGACCACCTCTCCGCCGGCCGCCTCACCCTCGGCATCGGCTACGGCTGGAACGTCGAGGAGGCCGCCGACCACGGGGTGGAATGGCGTACGCGACGCGAGCTGACCCGGGACCGGATGGCGCTGATGCGCGCCCTGTGGGCGGACGAACCGACCGCGTACGAGGGCGAGTTCGGGAGTGTGCGGGCGAGTACCGCGTACCCCAAGCCGGTGCAGAAGCCGCGTGGGCCGGTGGTCGGCCCCCGCACCCTCATCGGCGGTGCGGCCGGGCCGAAACTGTTCGCTCACATCAGCGAGTACGCCGACGGCTGGCTGCCGATCGGCGGGCGCGGCCTGTCCGAGTCGCTGCCCGTGCTGCGGTCCGTGTGGGCGGACGCGGGCCGCGACCCGGCCGCCCTCCAGATCGTCCCGTACGCCGTCCAGCCCACCCCGGGCAAGCTCGCCCACTACGCCGAGCTGGGCATCGAGGAGGCCGTGGTGCAACTGCCGCCGGCCGGGGAGGCAAAGGTGCTCGGCCTGCTGGACGGGTACGCGGAGTACTTGTAGTCGCCAGTGCCGCCCTGTGACGTTTGGCACCCAGAACGGACAGGGCGGTCCTGTAAGACCTGATCACATCGATCGTATGCTCGAAGGATGACGACTCCCGAGGCTTCCGGCACCGGCCCCACCGAGCGCCCCGGCGGCGCCACCGGCCCGACCGAGAACTCCATGCGTCGCGCCCTCAAACGCGCCCGGGACGGCGTCGCCCTCGACGTCGGCGAGGCCGCTGTGCTGCTCCAGGCCCGCGGCGAGGCCCTCGCCGACCTCACCGCGTCCGCGGCCCGCGTACGGGACGCCGGACTGGAGGCGGCGGGCCGACCCGGCGTCATCACGTACTCGAAGAGCGTCTTCATCCCGCTGACCCGTCTCTGTCGGGACAAATGCCACTACTGCACCTTCGTGACCGTCCCCGGCAAGCTCCGCAGGGCCGGTCACGGCATGTTCATGTCCCCGGACGAGGTCCTCGACATCGCCCGGCGCGGAGCCGCCCTCGGCTGCAAGGAAGCCCTGATCACCCTCGGCGACAAGCCCGAGGACCGCTGGCCCGAGGCGCGCGAGTGGCTCGACGCGCACGGCTACGACGACACGATCGCGTACGTCCGCGCCATCTCCATCCGCATCCTGGAGGAGACGGGCCTGCTGCCCCACCTCAACCCGGGCGTGATGTCCTGGACCGACTTCCAGCGCCTGAAGCCCGTCGCCCCCAGCATGGGCATGATGCTGGAGACGACGGCCACCCGTCTGTGGTCCGAGCCCGGCGGCCCGCACTACGGCTCCCCGGACAAGGAACCCGCCGTACGGCTGCGGGTGCTGGAGGACGCGGGCCGCTCGTCCGTCCCCTTCACCTCGGGACTTCTGATCGGGATCGGCGAGACCTACGAGGAGCGGGCGGAGTCCCTCTTCGCGCTGCGCCGCGTCTCCCGCGCCTACCACTCCATCCAGGAGCTGATCATCCAGAACTTCCGCGCCAAACCGGACACCGCGATGCGCGGCATGCCGGACGCGGAACTGGACGAACTCGTCGCGACGGTGGCCGTCGCCCGCCACATCATGGGCCCGAGCGCCTGCCTCCAGGCCCCGCCCAACCTCGTCGACTCCGAGTACGAGCGCCTCATCGCCGCCGGCATCGACGACTGGGGCGGCGTCTCCCCGCTCACCATCGACCACGTCAACCCCGAACGCCCCTGGCCCCAGATCGAGGAGTTGCGGGGTAAATCGGCCGCAGTCGGCTTCGAACTGCGCGAACGCCTCTGCGTCTACCCGGAGTTCGTCCAGCGCGGCGAACCCTGGCTCGACCCGCGCCTGCTCCCGCACGTACGGGCCCTGGCCGACCCGGAGACGGGCCTCGCCCGCGAGGACGCGGTCGTCGAGGGCCACCCCTGGCAGGAACCGGAGGAGGTCTTCGTCTCCTCCGGCCGCACCGACCTGCACACCACCATCGACACCGAGGGCCGTACGTCCGACCGGCGCGACGACTTCGACGAGGTGTACGGCGACTGGGCAGCCCTGCGGGAGGCGGCGGCGCCCGGCATGGTCCCGGAGCGCATCGACACCGACGTACGCCAGGCCCTGCGCACGGCGGCCGACGACCCGACCCGGCTCACCGACGCCGAAGCGCTGGCGTTGTTCCACGCGGACGGCCCGGCCCTGGACGCCCTGTGCCAAGTCGCCGACGACGTACGGAAGTCGGCGGTCGGCGACGACGTCACCTACATCGTCACCAGGAACATCAACTTCACCAACGTCTGCTACACGGGCTGCCGTTTCTGTGCCTTCGCGCAGCGCCGCACGGACGCCGATGCGTACACCCTCTCCCTCGACCAGGTCGCGGACCGCGCGCAACAGGCCTGGGAACTGGGGGCAGTTGAGGTCTGCATGCAGGGCGGCATCCACCCGGACCTACCGGGCACGGCCTACTTCGACATCGCGAAGGCGGTGAAGGACAGGGTCCCCGGCATGCACGTACACGCCTTCTCGCCGATGGAGGTGGTCAACGGCGCGACCCGCACCGGGATGTCGATCCGCGAGTGGCTCACGGCCGCGAAGGAAGCCGGCCTCGACACGATCCCCGGCACGGCGGCGGAGATCCTCGACGACGAGGTCCGCTGGGTCCTCACCAAGGGCAAGCTGCCCACGGCCACCTGGATCGAGGTCGTGACGACCGCCCACGAGCTGGGCATCCGCTCCTCGTCGACGATGATGTACGGCCACGTCGACCAGCCCCGCCACTGGCTCGGCCACTTCCGCACCCTGGCCCGCATCCAGCAACAGACGGGCGGCTTCACGGAGTTCGTCACCCTGCCCTTCATCCACACCAACGCACCGGTCTACCTCGCGGGCATCGCCCGCCCCGGCCCGACGATGCGCGACAACCGGGCGGTCATCGCCATGGCCCGCCTGCTCCTGCACACCCATATCCCCAACATCCAGACGAGCTGGGTGAAGTTGGGGACGGAGGGCGCGGCGGAGATGCTCCGCTCGGGCGCGAACGACCTGGGCGGCACCCTGATGGAGGAGACGATCTCGCGCATGGCGGGGTCGTCCTACGGCTCGTACAAGTCGGTGAAGGACCTGATCGCGGTCGCGGAGGCGGCAGGACGCCCGGCGAAACCCCGGACCACCCTCTACGGGGAGGTCACGGAGGAACGGCAGCGGGCGGCGGAGCTGTCGGACGGCCATCTGCCGGAGCTGCTGCCGGTGTTGGACTGAGGCGGAGGGGGCGCGGAGGGCGCGGACCGTCGAGAGTCGTGCGGGGTCGGTGCGCGCTAGGTGTGCACCGACTCGCGGCATCTGCGGCGCCTACCCCCAGCAGCGCCAGTTGTACTGGCAGCCGGGCGTGGATCCCTCGGAGCTGTTGACGCCGGCCGCGTGGGACGTTACCGACTTCGGCTGTTCGGCCGCCTGGGCCGGTGCGGTGACCAGCAGCGTGGCCGCTGCCGCGCAGAGTACGAGACCGGACGCGATCCGGGTGCGAGCGGCGGGAATCCTGACACGCATGGAAACTCCTGATCTTCGATGTGACGCAAGAGCACGATGATCGAAGCCTGCCATGTGAATACTTGAAAGTACAAGCGACCGGTGCACTGAGGGTGCGTGGGCGACCGCAGAGAGTCCAAAAACAGACCAGTGCTTTCTGTACCCAAGCCCTAGGGTCGCCTTGTTTCCGTTCACGTTGCCGTTCCTGTCCCCCAAACAGAGAGCAGGTCAGTCGCATGGGAAATCCGAACAGACGTATCCGTCGCCTGGTGGCTTCCGCCACCGTCTCGGCAGCGCTGGTCGCCGCACCGCTCCTCGGCCTGTCCGGCGTGGCCTCGGCGGCCACTCCCGCGAAGGCCGCCGTCCCGGCCGCCGCATCCGCGATCACGGTCTCCGCGTACGGATCGTCCATAGCCTCCGCCCGGGACGCGGACGGGCGGCTGGAGCTCTTCGGGACCAACAGCGCCGACAACATCTGGGGCCGTGCCCAGACCAGCATCGGCGGCGGCTGGTCCAACTGGTCCCAGTTCGACGGCGCGCTGCGCTCCGTGGCGGCGGAGACGAACGCGGACGGCAGGGTCGAGCTGTTCGGCGTCAACGGCGCGGGTCAGGTGTGGCATCGTTCGCAGGTCAGTCCGGGTGGTGCGTGGTCGAGTTGGGTGCAGTTCGATGGTGCGTTGGCGTCGATCGCGGCGGCTCGTAACGCGGATGGTCGGTTGCAGATCTTCGGTGCGAACAGTGCGGGTCAGATCTGGACGCGGGCGCAGACGTCGATCGGTGGTGGGTGGTCGAGTTGGGTGCAGCTCGACGGCGGGCTGTCGCAGGTGGCGGCGGAGACGAACGCGGACGGTCGGATCGAGCTGTTCGGCGTGAACAGCGCGGGTCAGGTATGGCACCGCTCGCAGACCACTCCGGGTGGTGCGTGGTCGAGTTGGGTGCAGTTCGATGGTGCGTTGGCGTCGATCGCGGCGGCTCGTAACGCGGATGGTCGGTTGCAGATCTTCGGTGCGAT
>NZ_JARAXP010000008.1:432566-573352 GCF_033793965.1 Streptomyces sp. ME02-8801-2C
CGAACAGTGCGGGTCAGATCTGGACGCGGGCGCAGACGTCGATCGGTGGTGGGTGGTCGAGTTGGGTGCAGCTCGACGGCGGGTTGACGCAGGTGGCGGCGGAGACGAACGCGGACGGTCGGATCGAGTTGTTCGGCGTGAACAGCGCGGGTCAGGTATGGCACCGCTCGCAGTCAACTCCGGGAGGGGGCTGGGCGTCGTGGATCCAGTTCGACGGTGCGCTGAGGCCGTAACGCCGTAACTGCGTAGCTCCAGTGGTGCAGTTGGTGCCGATCGCGGGGCAGTGCGCAACCGCACTGCCCCGTACGGCGACCAACAGCACTACTCACTACTCCCAACGAGCGTTCAAACCAGCCAAGTCACGCTCGTACAGGGGCGGATGGCCTGCCCTCAGCGCCGGCCACGGAACTTGCCCAGCAGACGCTTGGCCTGCTCTCGCCGACGAGGGTCGGCCGCGGCCCGCCGCGCCTGCTCGGCCGCACGACGCCCCTGAGGACTCCTGGCGAACTGCTTGATCCGCTCCAACATGCCAGCCATCCGGCTCCACCCCTCCGTACGGGCCCCCAAAACCGGCGGGCGCCTTTCTTGGGTCGGGTACCCGGTGGGGGGTGAGGTAGGCGTGCTGGATGCGCGCAGTTGCGCCGGGCCTGGACCGGGGCTACTCGGTAGGCAGGGCCTCCCGCATCGCCTTGGCGGTGGCCGTCGGGTCGTAGCTCTCGGGGACGCCCTCGACCAGGATGATGTCGCCCTCGATGTGCCGCGAGCGCAGTGGTGCGATCTCCTGGTATGCGGGCGAGTCCCACCAGGCCCGTGCCTCGGCGATCCCGGGGAAGCCGATGACCACGACGTGCCCGGGCCAGCTGCCCTCTTTCACCTCATGCTGTGCGGCGTGCACGAGGAATCGTCCGCCGTGCGGCTCGAGGGTGGCGGTGATGCGCTCGATGTACTCGACGATCTCAGGGACCGGTGCGGCCTCTTGCAGGTGCGCGATGGCATAGGCGGGCATGGTGTCCTTCCAGTCGGTCGGGCTCCGTACGCCCCCGATCATGACATGCACCGCCGAGCAACTCAGCCTCGAGCGCGGTGCGTTCACTGGTACGGCACCGGTGAGACCCGCTGGAACGTTCGACGCGCTATGTCCCCCGGCCAGGAACCCGTACTCGCCTCAAACGGGCTTTCTTCCTGTCGGTGTTCGCAGCCCTGGCCGACCCAGCCTCCAGGGTCTACTACGACAAGGAGATCAACCAAGGCAAGGCGACGCTCACTATCGAAACGGTGGCCAGAACACCGCAGGTGAACCTGACCATCGCCGGCGTCAGGAGCCGATTGATCCCCACCGTGTTCACCATGAAGCCGTGGATTCGCCATGCGACATCGCGGTAGTTGAACGCGACCAGCAAAGTGGCGGCCCCAAGGGCCAGACCCCAACCAAGCCCAGCCCACCCACTCATCGATTCTCCCCCAGAGACAGTCGACGCCCAGTATGGATCCTGGCTCCTTGACCAAACCCATAGGGGCAGCCCCCAGGTGCGGCGAGCAGTGGAGGTCGTTGGCCATTGTGGTCTGCTCTTGCACCCGCAGGGTCGTCCCTGCTGCGGCCGTTTGACGGGCGCGTCGGGGCACCAGACCGTCGTCCAGTTCGGCGTCGGCTAGTGTTCGGGCGCAACCAGTCACCCACGAGGAGTCAATACATGCCCGGTCGTCCGAGCGCGCTTTGACGTCGTAGGCCGTGAACGGCCCGTCATCGCGTGCTGCCCTTGATGTTGCGGCACAGCGAACCTTCTCCGCTTCAACCGTAGGTGTGCCTGTCGGGCACGCCCCTGGGTTGGCGGGTCTCGTTTCCGGCGACTCAAGGGATCCCCCGTGCCGTCCGCTTCCTCCGCTGCATCTGACTCTGGATCTGAATTTAGTCGACCCGTTCCGCCGCCGGCTCTCTGGCGCAACCCCGACTTCCGCCGGCTCTGGGTGGGGCAGACCCTCTCCCAACTCGGCGAACACGCCGGGCTGGTCGTCCTGCCGCTCTTCGCGGTTCTGACACTTGATGCCAGTGCCGGTGAGTTGGGGGTTCTTCGGGCCGTTGGGCAGGCGCCGATCCTGTTGTTCTCGCTCTTCGCCGGTGCGTGGGTGGATCGGTGGCGGGCTCGTACGGTAATGGTGTCGGCGGATGTCGGAAGGTGTCTCGCACTGGGCGCCGCTGCCGTGGCCGGTCTCTTCGGGTGGCTCGGGCTGCCGACGCTGTTCGTGGTCGCCTTCGTCGTCGGGGCGTTGTCCGTGTTCTTCGACGTGGCCTATCAGGTGTCCCTCGTACGACTGGTGGACGATCGGGATCAACTGGTGCTTGGCAACAGTGCACTTGAGGGCAGTCGGTCCGCAGCTCAGATCGGGGGCCCTGCCCTCGGTGGTGCGTTGGTGTCGCTGCTGTCCGGGCCCGTCGCCGTCGCCTCGAGCGCGTCGTTCTTCGCGCTTTCGGTTCTGTCGATCCGGCGGATCCGCAAGAGCGAATCGGTGCCCCAGCAGCCAGGGCGCCCCCCTCGGGTCTGGCGGCGGATCCACGAGGGACTCCGTTTCGTCGTCAGCGACACCTCCCTGCGTACCGTGTGTCTCGCGTCGGCCGCGTTCCAGTTCTCCTTCGCCGCCCTGATGACCGTCTATCTGCTCTTCCTGCCTCGGGAACTGCACCTGTCGGGCGCCGCCGTCGGGCTGGTGCTCGCGGCGACCGGGCCTGGCGCGCTCCTCGGTTCGGTGTTGGCCGCCCGGCTGCCGAGGCGGTTCGGTCACGGCCCGGTGCTGGTGGCTGCGGCGGTCGTCGGCGACGGCGCGTTCCTGTGTGTGCCCGCGCTCCACGGCTCCTCTTCGCTGACGCTTGCCGCGCTCCTCGCGGTCGGCTTCGTGTTCGGGGCCGGGGGGCAGTTGGTGAACGTCACGGTGATGGCCGTACGCCAGGCCGTCACGCCGGACGGAATGCAGGGCCGCGCCGCAGCGACGATCACGTTCGTCGGGATGGGGCTGACCCCGCTCGGTTCCCTGCTCGGCGGTCTGATCGCGGAGGAGTGGGGGCTGCGCACGGGCCTCGTGGTGACGGGCGCGGCCATGCTGCTGTCCCCGGTGGTGATGGCCTTGTCCCCGCTCGCCCGCCTGGGACGGCGGCTTCAGGCCGAGGGCGACGCGCGTGGCTTTGACAATGGTTGACGGCCCCAGTTCACCCGTGTGGCTTCGACAGCGTGAGTTGGCCCTGCTTGTCAGACGCGAGGCTTGGTCATCGCAACACCCCTCAGGGTTCGGCAACGCATGGAAGTGGGCGGGCCGCGCTGACCTGCGGCCCGCCCGTTCACCAGCCACTCGGCGGCGAGCATCCGTCACCGGCGTGACCGGTGCCGCTTCACTGCCAGAAGACCTCTTCCACGATGATCTGCGGATCCTCGGCCCGCAGAACGAAGGTGTAGGCCAGCCAGCCCCGGTGGTTGTCGAAATACAGGATGTGCGGTCCCTTGGGGTCGGTGGATCGGACCGGTTCGACGTACATGGTCTCCGGAAGCCCGGCATCGGTGTCGATGCCCCGGAAGTAGGGGTCCTTCGCGGTGACCAGTTCCGCGCGGGCCTCGTCGACCATCTTCTGGACGTGCTCGGGCAGCGTGTCACGACGCGCCAGAACGTCGAGCCGCCAGTCCATCTGCCAGGGCGGCCCCATGAACGCGTCGGTCACTGGCCGGGCTCCAGTTCCCGCGCGCCGTAGCGGATGTGAGACACCTGCTCGATCAGAGCTTTGGCAACCTCATAGTCAGTGGCCTCCGCCGCGCGGTGATGCAGATCGGTTACGTGCGCGTCGAGCTGAGGATCACGGGCGATCGCGTACTCGACCCACCAGCGGGCCAGAAAGGCCGGCAGGGGGCCGATGTCGAAGGTGTCGGCGATCGCGCGCTTCCAGTGTTCGTCGAAGTCCGGGAGGAGTTGCGGAGCGTGCCGGGCGATCGCCTCGCGCAGCGCCTTCGGGGTCCGCTGAGGCATGGGCGGGACGACCGGTGTGGGTTCGGCGGCGTGGGCGGTCATGACCGGTGAACTCCTTCGATGCGTCGTGGTTACGACCATAGTCCGCTCCCTGTCTTCTGAGGGTTCTGTCCGCCGTCCTCGGTGTCCGGCACGGGCAGGCGCATGCCTCGGGACTCGGCGACGCGCAGGGCGTCGGTCAGGCACTCGGCGAGCCGGAGACCGGCGTAACGGACCTCGGTGTACGGGGACGCGGGGTCGTCCAGCAGGGGGCGGGCGAGGCCGAGCACGTCGACGGCCGTGGCGAGCTGGGTGGCCTCCAGGCCGTCGGCGAGGCGGGACAGGTAGCCGCCGCCGTTGTCGTCCGCGACCAGGTAGCAGGGTTTGCCGTCGAGGGACGGCCAGGGGAGAAGACGGAGGGGCGAGGAGGCGGGCGTCGCGGGGTCCGTCAGGTCCGTGTGGTCGGTGCGCTGGGTGTGGTTGCGGAGGTGCTTCATCAGGCGGCCACCTTCTGGGCGTCGATCAGGTACGGATCGAAGCCGAGGGCGAGGGCAAGGTGGCGGTGATGCCGGAGGGCGGCTTCCCGGCTGGGGGTGATGTCGGTGTCGGTGAGGTACGGGCGTACGAGGACGGAGTCGGTGCCGTCGAGGAACGTGACGAGGCCGTACGGGGAGCGGTGGGACGGGAGGTGCGGGGGCGGGGGTGCGGAGGGACTGCGGCGTACGGCGGTGATGTGCACGCAGAGGTGGGGGCGGTGGTGGATGCGGCGCCGTTTACCCGTGCCGGGGACGAAGAAGAGGCGCACCCAGTGGAGGGTGCGGCGGATAAGGTCGTACATGTCGACGCTCCTTGTAAGCGTTGGCCGTGCCCCGGGAGGTCTTGTCCACCTCGCCGGGGTCTTTGCTGCTCCGACTGTAAACCTCTTCCTACCGAGTCAGGTAGCACTATGACTCGGTAGGGAGAGGCATGACTCTTACTGCCCATCTGTGATCACTCCTGACCATCTAACGTGCTCTCATGGCTCAAGAGCAGGAGTGGCACCCCGATCCCGCATCCCGGATCTACGTCTACATGCAGATCGCAGAGCGCATTGCAGATCAGATTCGCGCGGGAAGCCTGCCCGTAGGCGCACGCTTGGCCTCGGAGCCCGATCTAGCGGCCCAGTACGGCGTCGGGATCAACACTGTCCGACGTGCGATTCGAGAGTTGCGGGAGCGAGGCGTTGCCGACACTGTGCCCGCGAAGGGCACGTTCATCATCGAGGTGCCCGAGCCCGCCGCTGGGAGCCCAGAGGCGCACCGGGACCGCTGACCAACCTGCCGCAGCCGCCGTACGACTACTCGGCGGCCGGTCACCGACCACCCCGCTTCCTCTCGGGGCGCCAGTCGTGAAGGTCGGACTCCGAGCGCTGTCGATCCAGGCGGCCCCGGTTGAGGGCGGTCTGGAACTCCTCGGCGGGAAGTCGGCGCCGGTGTACTTCGGGGGCACCTTGATGTCGAGCCGCACCCCGTCACGGTCCTCCTCGCCGGTCGGGTGCTGTGTCCCCTGACGTCGGTTGTGACGGGCGCGTCTCTTCTCCTTCCAGGTTCGAGGTTCCAGCCGAGCGCGGCCAACCACGAGTTCAGGCCCACGAATTGCCGAAGCTCCGCTGTACGCAAGCGACTTGAGGTCACCTTGCCTCAACGGAGCTTCTGCACGTTCAGTCACACCCCCGCTGACCGGACGCTCCAAGGGCAACCCGGACTCAGGCCGTTTCCCTGGAGCGCCTCGGTGTGGGTATCTCGATTCAGATGATCGTGGCCGGCACCCAGATTCCCTCCCGGGTCGGCCCGAATGTGGCCGACTCGTCCCGGCTGTCGATGACCCAGCGGTCGTAGGCGCCCACGCCCTCTAACCGAATTCCGAAGTGATACATCGGGTCGGCGAAGACGACGAAGTGGTGCTCGAACTCGAACTCGGCACACCTCACTGTTCCGCTGCCCGGCACGGACTCGTTGTTGAGTGCATAGCGAATCCGCGTGATCCGATACTCGGAGTGGGAGTCGGCAAGGAAGGAATCGCCGCAGGAAGCGAGCGTGAACTCCTCGTCCTCGCCCTGGAGCGCCGGAGAGGGTTCCGTCCCGGTGACCAGGCTCATGGCCAACTGTCCGTGATTGCCGACCGAGTCGAGCCGGAAGTATCCCTCGTCAAGGGCCAGGTAGACGCTGTCTGCCAGCGGTGTGAACCGTGGAACGGCCTCATCACGGTCGACGAAGCCGGGTACTTGCACGTCCCGGACCCTCCGCCCGGCCAAGGGCTCGAACACGGAGTGGATCTCATACACCGGCTTGCTCCTCGTAGTACTCACCCGACCATCACGATCTTCAAATCCATTCCCGTGCCCGACTTGAGGAGCGTCCAGAACTCTCCGGGGGCTTTCAGGACCAGCGTAAGCCCTTCGCCACGGAAGATCGGACCGGGCCCTGCGGTCTTGTTGAGTGTCCCCATTCCCTTATATACGAGCTTACCGCTGCGGATCATCTCCAAAAGGTTAACGAGAAACGTCGCACCTTCATCGTCTTTCCATTTCGGATATTTTTTCCCGAGGACGTCCTCAAGCAATGACTTGTGGCTGAGGTAGTGCGCTTTGAAGTTCTTACCGGCGGTCAGGAGCGTCAGGCATGGAATCTTCGGAACGTCGTCGGACTGGGCGAGGGGACTCACCATGTGCGATGTACCGGCCGTCCGAGCGAGGGACTTGTCCAAGCAGGACGGTTTGGGGAACTTCTTCGCCAGTTTGATGATCTGGCGCAGCCGTTCCACGGTCCGCTTGGCCCATTCTGCCTTCTCGAAGAATTTGACGATTCCCGTCGCCACTCGAACAACTGCCTTGGTGACGGCCGGGAGCTTGCCGAGGACGGTGACCAGTGTGCCGACGTCGACGAACGACCAGAGGCAGCTTTCGACGTCGTACTCGCCTATGCAGCGTTTGATGTTGTTGACGCCGATGACTTCGAGCAGGATTTCCGCGCCGTTCGCCCTGAGCCAGTCGGCGAGGGTCATCGCCAGGTCTGCCCGCGCCTGCCGGTAGTCGTCGACGCAACCCTGGCCGCATTCCGCGAGCAGGATGGCTTCGTCGTCGGCAGACAACGCGGGGCCCTGGTCAGCGCCGAGGACGCCCGTGTCGCCTGTCGCCATGGCGGCTTTGCGGGCAGCTTCCTGGTCCTTGCGCTCCTGCTCCTCTGCGCTGTCGGCGGCCTTGTCCGCATCCTTGGCAGCACCGTCGGCGTTGGCGGCGGCCGTTTCGGCGGCGCTGGCGTCCTTTTCGGCCTGGGCGGCGGTACCACGGGCGCTGGCCGCGTCGCTTTCGGCTGCGGTGGCGGCGGTGTGCGCGCCGGCCGCGTCGCGTTCCGCCGCGGTGGCCTCGTTGTCGGCGGCGGCGGCTTCGGACTTCGCCGTTGTGGCCGCGACCTGCGCGTAGTTGGCGTCAGCGCCTGCTTGTGCGTCGTAATTCTGGGCGCTGACGTCCGCCTTCTTGGCGGCTGCGGCGGATTTGGCCGCGGCAGCGGCGGAGGCCTGGGCTGCGGCCACGGAGAGAGCGGCCTTCGCGGCGTCGGCAGCTGCCGCCGAAGCTGCGGTGGCGGCTGCCTTGGCATCTCCTGCGGCCTTGTCGGCGAGCGCCTTGGCGACGGTCGCAGCCTTGGCCGCGTCGCCGGACTTGGCCTTCGCTGCTGCCGCCTGCTGTTCGGCCAGCGTCATGGAGGTCTGGCCGACGAGGACGGCGAACGCGGCGGAGGAGTCGGTCTCCTTGTACGGGGTGCCGATGTTGATGGCGTCATTGGCGGGTTTGATGACTTCGGCTGCCGAGTCGCGGGCCGCGGTGGCGGCTTCGCCAGCCGCGTAGGCCTGGCCCGCGGTGATGGCGGACCAGGAGGCCGTCTTGGCGGCTTCCTCCTGGGCAGCGGTTGCCTCATTACGCGCGGCTACGGCGGCGGCTGCTGCCTTTTTGGCCTCTACCTCAGCGGCGGCTGCGTTCTTCTGGGCAGCGGTCGCGGCAGCGATCGCGGTGGCTGCCGCCGCGTGTGCGGTGACGGCGGCGGCGTGGGTGGTGAGGGCCGCCGCGGCGGCGGCGTCGGCCGCAGCCTGGGCGCGGGATGCGGCCCCGTTCGCCCGGGTCGCTGCGGCACGGGCCGCCACAGCCGCGTCGCTCGCGATGTTGGCGTTGGCGCGAGCGCTGGTCGCCGCGCTCGTCGCGCTGTTGGCGGCTGTCCGGGCTTCCGTGGCCGCAGTCCTGGCCTCGCCGGCGGAGGCGGAACCGGCCGCGGCGGCAGCGGCTGCTTCGAGGGCCGAGGCGCGGGACAGTTTCGCCTGCTTGTCGACCTCGGCGTTCCGTGCGGCATCACGTGCCCGATATGCGTCGGTCTCGGCGTCTTCCGCCGCTTCCAACTTCGCGTCAGCTGTGGCACCAGCCGTTTCCGCCGCACTGCGCGCGGTGGCTGCGGCGTCCCGGTCGGCCTGGGCGCGGGATTCCGCGTCGCTGGCTCTGCCACGTTCGCGGGTGGCGTTGGCGTGTTCGGCCTTGGCGGTGTCGCGGGCCGCTTCGGCCTTGCTGCGTTCCGACTTGGCCTTCGCCGCGCCGGTCTTGGCGGTCTGTTCGGCGGTCTCGGCGGTGGTCTGGGCCGTCCTGGCGTTGGTGGCGTTGGTGGCGGCTTCGGTGGCCTGGGCTGCTGCGGCGGTCGCGGCGGCCTTGGCCTGCGCTGCCGCCTCCTGTGCGGCGGCCCGGCGGAACTCGGTGTTGAGAGCGTGCGCCTGGGTCTGCGAGAGCGCGAATTGCGCCTTGCTGTCGGCGGCAGTCGCCTTCGCCGCGTTCACCGCGGTCTGGGTGGCCTTGGCCGCTGCCTGGGCCGCGGCGTAGGACTTCCCAATGCCGTTGTCAAGCCGCTGCAGTGACTGGTGGTGTGGCTTGGTAGCACGCTCCGTCGCGGATCATGGCCCACAGGGCGTTGGCCCGGCGGCGGGCGAGTGCCAGCAGCGTCTGTTTGTGCCCCTTGCCCTCGGCCCGCTTGCGCTCATAGAACTGTTTCGAGGCGGGACAGTTCCGCAGGCTGGCGAAGGCCGAGAGGTAGAAGACACGGAGCAGGCCGCGGTGGTAGCGGCGTGGGCGGTGGAGGTTGCCGCTGACGCGTCCGGAGTCACGGGGGACGGGTGCGAGGCCGGCGTAGCCGGCCAGGCGGTCGGCGGTGCCGAAGGTGTCCATGTCGCCGCCGGTCGCAGCGAGGAACTCCGCGCCCAGCATGGTGCCCATGCCAGGCAGGCTCTGAATCACCTCGGCGTGCGGGTGCTCGCGAAACCGGGCCTCGATCAGGGTTTCGAGCTCGGCGATCTCCTCATCGAGGGTCATCACCCCCTTCGCCAGGCGGGCCACCATGGTGGCCGCGAGTTTCTCGCCGGGCAGTGCGGTGAACTGGGCCTCGGCGGCCTCGACAATGGTCCGGGCCAGGGCCGCACTGTTGCGAACCTTGCGGTTTTTCAACCACGTCGCGATCCGGGAGGCGCCGGCGCGACGGATCGCGGCCGGGGTCTGGTAGCCGGTCAGCAACAGGACCGGCCCCTTCTTTGTCAGGTCCAACGAGCGTTCCAACGCAGGGAAGATTTCCAAGAGTTGGGCGCGCAGGCGGTTGATCTGCCGAGTCCGGTCGCAGACCAGATCGGTGCGGCGGGTGACCAGGGTGCGCAGGTCGACCGATATCTCGTCGCCGGGCCGCAGGACACCGAGGTCGGTGCGCATGCGGGCCTGGTCGGCGATGACGAAGGCTTCCTTCGCGTCGGTCTTCGCCTGGCCCCGGTAGCCGGCCGATGCACGGTGGATGGCCAGGCCGGTGATGTAGGTGATGTGCTGGTCGTGGCTGACCAGCAGACCAAGCAGGAGCGCGGCCCCGCCGTGGTTGATGTCCACCGCCCACAGCACATCCCGCGACAGCTCCAGTACCTCAGCGATGAGCTGGAGCAACTCAGCCTCGTCGTTCAGGATCCGACGCGACAGCAGCCGCTTGCCCTGGGCGTCGATCACCACGCAGTGGTGATGTTCCTTGCCGATGTCCACTCCGGCCCAGATCTCGGGCACAGCCACCTCCGTCAGCTCGTCGTACACCAACCCAGCAGACGACCTCGCCGACGTTGTCTTACAAAGCGATCGCGTCGCGTCTCCCAATTAGCGGTCGAGTCGTCGCGGGGTTCCGGGCGGCCAAGTTCTCTGAGCCATCCAGCGGCGACTCCATGACAGCCATACCCGGAACCCCTGGGCCCCGCTGATCTTACGAATGACCAGCTCAGACCCACATCAAGAAAGGTAGGACTCCATGATCACGGGCATCCGTGCCTGTTCTGCATCCCAACCTGATCAACCATCAGGAAGCGGACGTCAGCCGAACTACGCCGAAGCCCTGGGCAACGCTGGAGTCATTCGTCCCGCAGAAACACCACCTCGGCCATGAAGCGGAATTACCTCTAGCGAAGTGAACACGCGCATTCCGGATTCGCGTTAGTCGCAGGCTGGTTTCAGTCGATCAGAAATCAAAACCAGCCTGAGCATAGGCGCCGAGCCAGGAATCCAGATGTCCATGCCAAGATTCCTACCACCACCCCCTGCCTTAGGAGATGCACCGATGCGCCGCACAAGACGCGCCACAATGCTCACAGCAACTGCAGTCCTCGCACCCTTCGTCGCAGTTGCCGGACCAGCACCTCAGGCCAGTGCCGCCGAGCCGGCGTTCCCAACCGTGGACTTCCTCACCGCGCGCGCCGATCAGTACTTGGAGCAGCGTGCACGCACGGTAACCATAAGCGGTGCACGAGCTGCCGCAACATCGACGGTGGCAGCCACGGCTGAGATGACTCAACGGCTCAATGCGGAATACCACCAGCTTGCCCAGATGGGCTCCGCGTATCAAGAAGCCGACGGGGGATACAGTCGGGCGGAGGTGACCGTCACCCGGAATCCGGACCCCCAGCAGGTTCAGTGGATGGAAAGACGGCCCTGTTCAGTTTCACCGAAGACACGAAGCTCTATCACGTGCTCACGCCAGAAGAAATAGCGGAAGGCGCCCCCGAGGCGGAAGAGTACTCGTTACATCACCTAGTGCGGTTCACTCGCGGCACCGACGAAATCTGGCGCCTGTCTAGCGATAACGCAAACACCGGCTCAATGCCACCTAGTACCTACATGGCGCAACCGGAACTTGATCTCGAGATACCTGAAGAAGATAGCGGTGCTCCAGATATGCCGGAAGGCGGTAAAGCCGAAGAGTCTTCGTCCACCGGCTCACCCACACCGGGGGACGATCCGAAAGCCTTCCAAGCCATGGCTGGGTACGACTACCCCAAGATGATTTCCTACGCCAACAAGCACTGGAAGAACTATAGCGACGACTGGCGCAAGTACGACAATGACTGCACTAATTTCATCTCACAAGCAATGTGGGCGGGTGGCTGGAAAGCGACGTCAGGCAGCATTGTCTCGCGCAAGGACAATAAGAAATGGTTCTACGGCTCAACGAAGCTGGCCACTAGCTATACCTGGGCGGGGGCCGAGAACTGGTACTGGTTCGCCCAGAAGCACTCCAAGCGAACTAGACACCTCGCCAGCGTGTGGGGCCTTGTCTACTCCGACGTGTTGCAGGCGGACTGGGATCGCAACGGCAACATCAACCACACGATGATCGTCACCAAGGATACGAGCTCAAACAGGTACCTCACGTACCACACCCCCAGCGTGCACAACAAGAGCCTCAAGAAGATCCTCGCCAAGTACCCGAGCGCCTGGTGGTATGCGCACCGCACCTGAGAAACTAACGGCCGACCCAGGAGGTAGGCATGCGTAGGCGACGAAAGTTTGCAGCAGCCGTCACGTTACTCATGGCCACAGGGTGTGGCCCCTCTGGCGCCAGTAGCACCTCGGGGAGCGAAACCCCACCACCAGGAGCCCCGGAAGTGGTGGAGCGCTATGTCCAAGCCCTTAACGCCCGTGACACCGAGGGTCTACTAGCAGTCGGTGCCGCCCCGGACAAGCCCTGGTCGCGGGAGCAGGCGGATGCACTCATCCAGTCGAAAGGCGGCAAGGGGCTGACCATCACCAATGCGCCCATTAGGTACGACCGCATGGGCGACTACATGGGCAAGGTCAGTCTCGCCGCCGCCGACAGAGAAGGCCGACCGGTGCGGGAGACCGTTGACCTGCTTCACGAGAACAGTCGCTGGCATCTCGTGCTATTCGAATGGCCAGCCGGGGACAAAGCGAGCTCAGCACCTTAGCTTGGTATTTATCCACGCTGTCGTTTTCAGGCGGTTATGTTCGGTGAGGGTTTCGGCTCGTTTCACGGTCTTCCCGGGCCAGGGCTTCGGCGTAGTTCGGCTGACGTCCGCTTCCTGATGGTTGATCAGGTTGGGATGCAGAACAGGCACGGATGCCCGTGATCATGGAGTCCTACCTTTCTCAAAAAGGACGAGACCCAACTATGCCGAAGCCCTGCATCGCAGAGCAGATCGGCACGGGACGCCTACCAGTGGGCGCCAGGCTTCCCGCTGAGCGCGATCTCGCCGAGCAGTACGGCGTCGCTGTCAACACCGTCCGCCGGGCCGTGCGCGCGAGCTTCGCGATCAAGGCCTGGTCATCACGGTCCCCATCAAGGGCACCTTCGTACAGGCCGCGCAGCCCCCCAGCGCCTCACCCGAAGAGGGCGAACCGAACGACTGAAGGGGCCGCGCGTTGCGCCGCGCGGCCCCTTCAGTGTCACGCCCGTGGTTCTGGGTGTTCTTCAAGGCACGTCAGTTCCGAGCGGGCACCGGCCCCGCTGTCAGTGCCCTCCGTGCCCTCAGTACCCCACCCGGAACGTCGCGTCCTGCTTCTCCGTGGTCGTTGAGATCGGGTCGATGCGCAGTACGTAGTTCGAGTGGCGGATGTAGCGCGTCGGGTTGTTGTACGACCGGAAGGACGACCACGAGCTGTCCGCCAGGCCCGCCGTCTGGTAGAACGTCGCGTCGCCCGCGAAAGTCGACGTGCCGTCGTTGACGTCGAGTTGCAGGGCGTAGCTGTAGTGGCGGAGGTACCGGGTGGGGTAGTTGACCGACTGGAAGGAGACCCCGGCGCTGTCCGCCAGGCCCGGGACGAGCTTCCACTCCGAGTCGGTGTACAGGTCGAACGGGTACTGGTCGATGCGGCCCACGAAGTTGGCGTGGCGGACGTAACGCGCCGGGAAGTTGTACGACTTGAGGCGGTTCCAGGTTGGGGAGCCCCACTTGGTGAGGAGGTTGTTGTACTCGGTCGTCGTGATCGTCGCGACGCCGCAGTGCTTGGAGTTGACCGGCTGGGTGTACGTCTTCTGGTCGAGCGGAGTCCAGGTGCCCGAGGCCAGGTCGCTGGTCTGCCAGGCGTAGAAGACACCGTTGGGGGTGTAGGTGTCGCCCCACATGTACCAGGTGTTCGACGAGAGGGACTTGAAGACCGTCGGCGCTTCCGTGCCGCCGTGTGACACTCCCGCGCTGTACTCGGTGAAGCTGCCCGGGTCGAGGGTCGTGGAGCGCGTGCCGACCAGCGTCTGGTTCTTCTTGATGAACAGGTAGTTGTAGCCGTTGACGCCCACCGCCATGTCGCCGTCGATCACGTCGTAGCCGGCGTCGAAGAAGACCTGGGGCGCCGACGCCGTGACGAAGTCGCTCGTGTAGTTGACCATGATCACGTTGTGGCCGCTGGAGTTGACCGCCGAGTAGATCACCGCGTACTGGCCCCGACCCGCGTCCCAGAACGCCTCGGGTGCCCAGGCGTGCGTGGCCATGTCGTGGAGCTTGAGGCGGCGGTAGCCGGTGAAGGTGCGCAGGTCGGCGGAGTCCCAGACGTGGATGTACTGGCTGTTGTACGACCAGTCCGTGCCCTTGAGGTCGGTGGCGAGGACGACGAACGTGCCGTCCTGCTTGCGCATGAGGAACGGGTCGCGCAGACCGAGGGCGCCCGCGGTGGGGGTGACCACGGGGTTGTTCTGGTTCAGCGGCGTCCAGTTCAGCGAGTCGGTGCTGACGGCCAGGTGGAGGCCGTAGTCGGTGCCCGCGCCGAGGCTCGTCGACTCGGTGAAGTAGCACATCACGTACGCCGAGTCGGCCGCGTGGGCGGTGCCGGCGCCGAGGGCGAGGACGCCGGACGCGGCGAGGGGAGCGGTGGCGGCCATGCCGAGGAAGAGGCGGCGGGACGGCTGGGGTCTTGGGGTCATCTTTGTCTCCAAGCGGTGCGGGTCCGGGAGCGGGGGCGAGCGGCTGCGTGAGGTGGGGCACGGTGGGGAACCGTGTGAAACGTGGGTAAACGGGGACGGACGTACGCAGCCACGCAGGCGATTTGGCCGAAATTTCGAACTAGGTTCGGAAAGTCGATCAGAAGGTAGATCGCCCCATCGTGCTCGTCAATCACTCTGACGACGCTGTGATGATTCTTTGCAGCCCTTCCCCAACAGGCGGGACGGCCGGGAGCGCACCGATGGCCGCCCGGGGTGGAGCGCGCCTCGGAGTAGGATGATCCGACCTCCGGCGGAGGATCCGGCGAGGATCCGGCGGTGGTTTCTGTAGCTGAGGAGATGCGTGACCGTGGCTGCCCGACGGCTTCCCTCATCGGTCTGGGTCACCGGTCTGACCTTGGGCGCGGTTGCCGTGGTCGCCGCTCTGGCGGTGAGGGCCGAGCAGGGTCCGCACCCCCACGTCACCGCCGCCGCCAAGCCCAGCGCGTCCGCCTCCGCGAAGCCCTCCGCCAAGCCCAGCCAGGCCACCGACGCGCCCGTCCCGGACGGGTCCGGCAGCGGTCGGCGGGTCGTCTACTCGCTCGGGCAGAAGCGGGTCTGGCTCGTTGACGCGAGCGGACAGACCCGCCGTACGTTCGTGGTCTGGCCCGGCTCGGTGAGCCCCGAACCCGGCAGCTACTCGGTGGGGGAGCGCGATGACGCCCGTACCGGCTCCGACGGCGTCGCGATCGAGCACGTCATGTTCTTCGCCACCGGCTCCGGGCTGTCGATCGCCTTCTCCAACGCCGTCGACGGATCGTCACCGCCGCCCGCCGCGTCCGGCACAAAGACGGGCGGCATCCGCATGTCCAAAGCGGACGGCACCGCCCTGTGGGCCTTCGGTGGCACGGGGACCGCGGTGACGGTCGTCAAATAGCGCGACTACCTCCTCCCTACTCCGGGGCCCCGGACTCCTGGGCCCCGGCCTTCGGCTCCTCAGCCGCAGCCGCACGCGCGGTGTCCGGCAGGTGGAGCACCAGCAGCACCACCCCGCTCAGCAGGAACACCCGTGTCGCCGCTTCCAGGCCGTTCCAGTCCTCCGACTGCCACATCGCGAACCACTCACCGCCGATCGCGATGAAACCGGCGCCGAACAGCAGCATCAGCATCAGCAGGCCGTACGTCGAGACGCGCCGCGCCCGTTCGAGGTCGCGGCGCGCCCACAGCCACGTACCGGCGACGAGGACGAGCGCGGCGACGGTCTCCCACGCGATGATCGCCACGTACGCGGCGTCCGCGAGGCCCTTCGACGTGATCGCCCGCCACATCAGGTCGTCGTCCTTGAACGTGGTGTCCATCGCGAGGACATGGCGCACGAACTGTTGGTTGGAGTCGAAGTCGGTGATGTTGCCGAGCGCCACGAGGGCGATGTAGAGCGCGACGGTCGCCGTCAGCAGGGTCGCGGCGAGGGTGAGCGCGGTGCGTGGGGGGTGGGCGGTACGGGTGGGGTGGGGGGTGTGGGGGGTACCTGTAGTGGTCATGGCGTCAACTCTATGGAGCGGCCCGCACCCGGTCTCCCCGCGCCCTGCCCGCTCCCCGCCGGGTGACCTCCCGTGCACCGAAAGGGAGTTGGGCCAGACTGGTGGCAGCACCAACCGGCACCCCGGACCCACCCACAAGGAGACGAAGGAGACGTACGGATGGCTCAGGCCCCGCGGCCGTCGATGCGGCAGCTGATCCAGCAGCGCCGACGCGCCGGATTCGTCGGCCGGGGAGCCGAACGCGCCGCGTTCCGGGCCAACTTCGACCTGCCGCCGGACGACGAACGCCACCGCTTCCGCTTCCATGTGCACGGCAACGCCGGAGTCGGAAAGACCTTCCTGGTAAGGGAGTTGGAGCAGCAGGCCAAGGAACGGGGCGCGCTCACCGCGTACGTCGACGAGGGCGCCGGCAGCGTTCCGGAGGCGTTGGCGGTGATGTGCCGTCAGTTCGCGGCTCAGGGGCGGCGGTTCAAGGAACTGGAGCGGCTCCTCGCGGCCCATCGTGAGCGGCGGCACGAGGCGGAGTCCGCCGTCGCGAGCCTGGAACCGCAGCCGGAGGGACCCTCGGCGGGGAGTCCCTCGGCCGGGAGTCTGACGGCCGCCCGGATCGGGCTGGTCGGCGCCGGACTCATCCCCGTCGTCGGCCCGTTCGCCGGTGCCCTCGACGCCGACCGGATCGCCCAGGGCGCCGACCGGGTGCGCGCCGGGATCGCCGCCCGGCTGCGCAACCAGGACGACGTACAGCTCGTCCTCGCCCCCGAGCGCGTGCTCACCCCGGTGCTGCTCGCCGAGCTGGACGGCATCTGCGCCGACGTGCCCTGGATCGTCCTGTTCCTCGACACGTACGAACGCACCGGCCCGTTCCTCGACGGGTGGCTGCACGACATCATGACCACCGACCGCTACGGCGACCTCTCCTTCCCGGCCAACCTCGTCCTCGTCACCGCCGGTCAGCGCCCCTTCGACACCGGACGCTGGGGCGGCTTCGCCGACTTCGTCACCGAGGTGCCGCTCGGGCCGTTCACGGAGGCCGAGGCGCGCGGACTGCTCGCCGACAAGGGCGTGACGGACGAGCCGGTCGTCGAGGAGGTGCTGCGGCTCACCGGCGGGCTGCCGGTACTGGTGTCGACGCTCGCCGAGGCCCGCCCCACCGACCCGGACGACGTCGGCGACCCGAGCGCGACCGCCGTGGAACGGTTCCTCAAGTGGGAGACCGACCCCGTACGCCAGGCCGCCGCCCTCGCCTGCGCCCTGCCCCGGCGCCTGGACGCGGACGTCTTCCGCGCCGCCGTCACCTGCGAGGAGGCCCAACTCGACGCGCTCTTCGGCTGGTTGAGGTCGCTGCCGTTCGTCAGCGAGCGGGGCGACCGCATCCAGTACCACGACGTCGTCCGCGCGCCGATGCTCCGGCTCCAGCGCCGCCGCTCCCCGCGCGGCTGGGCCGAACGCCACACCCGGCTCGCCGAGACCTTCGCTCGCTGGCGGACGGAGGCAGAAGTCCCGCTCACCGCCGACGAGTTGTGGGGCGAGGAGGAATGGCGCGAGCTACGGCTCGCGGAGTCGTACCACCTGCTGTGCGCCGCCCCTCGTACCGCGCTGCCCGTCGTCCTGCGCGACGGCGTCGACGCGTGCGACCAC
The DNA here is from genome assembly GCF_033793965.1 of Streptomyces sp. ME02-8801-2C. Classification (NCBI taxonomy): domain Bacteria; kingdom Bacillati; phylum Actinomycetota; class Actinomycetes; order Kitasatosporales; family Streptomycetaceae; genus Streptomyces; species Streptomyces sp. ME02-8801-2C. The sequence continues at coordinate 449,965 of NZ_JARAXP010000008.1, forward strand.
GGGGAGGTGGTCGCCCGGCGGTGGGCGCGCGTCCTGGTGGAGGCGGGTGAGGACAACGAGACGCCGAACGTTGCCAGTTGGGGGCGCGACCTGATCGCCGTACTGTCGGAGGAGGAGAGCGGCGGGGTGCTCGGCGCGCTCGCGCTGCTGCTCGGCCGGGCCGGGCTCGACGCGCGCGGGCAGGCCGTCGCGCGGATGCTGCGCGGGCGGGAACTGCGGCTGGGCGGCGAGTACGAGAAGGCCCTCGGCGAGTACGAACAGGCCGTCGCCCTCGATCCGGAGCTGGAGCGCGCCTACTACGGCCGGGCCGTCACCCTCGCCGAACAGCGTGACTACGCCGCCGCCATCACCGACCTCGACCGGGCCGACGAACTCGCCCCCGACACCGCCCGCGTGCTGTTCGTACGCGGCGACTACCACCGCATCCTCGGCCACCGCGAGGAAGCGGTCCGCGACCTGGACCGGGCTGTCGTCCTCGGCCCCGACCTGGCCGGCGCCTGGGCCTCCCGCGGTGTCGCCCGGCACGGCACCGGCGACACCGAGCAGGCCCTCGCCGACCTCGACCGGGCCCTCGAACTCGACCCCGAGCACGTGTGGGCGCTGGTCCGGCGGGCCCGGGTGCACCGCTCGCGCGGCGATCACGACCGCCAGTTCGCCGACCTGGACCGGGCGGTGGCCCTCGGCCCCGAGCTGGCCTGGGTCTCGTGCCAGCGCGGCGACGCGCTCCGCGTCGCAGGCCGGGACGCCGAGGCCCTCGCCGACTACGACCGGGCTCTCCAACTCGACCCCGACTACGCGTCGGCGTACGCCAGCCGGGGCGTCTCCCGCAGCCGACTCGGGGGCCACGAACGGGGGTTGGCCGACCTGGACAGGGCGCTGTCGCTGCATCCGGCGTATCCCTGGGCGCTGGTGCAGCGCTCGGTGGTGCACCGGCGGATCGACGGCTACGAGGCGTCGTACGAAGACGCCGACAGGGCGGTCGAGTTGGAGCCCGAGAGCGCGTGGGCGCTGTGGAACCGGGGCGAGGCACTGCGCTGCCTGGGCCGGTACGAGGAGGCGCGCGCGGACCTGGACCGGGCGCTGTCGCTGTACCCGGACAGTGTGTGGGCGATCGGCTGCCGGGGCGCCGTACTGCACGAACTGCACCTGTACGGCGAAGCGTTGGCCGATCTGGATCGCGTGGTCACGCTCGATCCGGAGGGTGCCTGGCATCTGATGCGCCGGATCATGACCCTGCTGGCGGTGGGTCGGCCCGACGACGCGCGCACCGACCTCCACCGCTATCTCGCGATCGGCGACGACCTGGCGTGGGCGCACCACACCCTCGCGCAGATCCATCTCCTCGACGGGCGTCACGAGGACGCGGCGGCGGCGCTCGCGCAGGCCGCGCGGCACGGGCTCGTGGAACCGGCCGGTCTCGAGGAGCTGTCCCGCGCCGAGCGCCAGGCGGGGGAGTGGGCGGCGGCCCGGGAGACGGCGGAGCGGATGCGTGCCCTGCACGAGGCGGGCGGCGCCTTCTGCCTCGCCCTCGCGGTCGGCGGCGAGCAGGGTGCCCCGGCCGCCCGCCCGGTCTGGCGCGAGGCGCACCGGCTGGCCGCGGGCTGGGACCTGACCGAGGGCGCCTCCGACTTCCTGCACGCGGTGATCGCGGCGGGCCTCGGCGACTGGGCGGACCTGGACGACCACCTCGCCGGTCTGCTCACGGGGACGCGGGAGTGGATGGACGTGGCGTGGCTGGCCGACCTGCTGAGCGAGGTCGCGCGGGCCCGGGGCGGCTCGACGGCGGACGACGAGCGGATCGCCGTACGACTGGAGCGGGTGCGGGAGGCCCGGGAGGGGATCCGCCGACGGTACGCGCGCTGAGAAAGGCTCGCGCTGGGAAAGGCTCGCGCTGGGAAAGGCTCGCGCTGGGAAAGGCTCGCGCTGGGAAAGGCTCGATTGGTGACCAGCCGGGATCACTCATGTCGAGTCATGCCCACTCGTGCCACATTTCGCATACCAATCCGGGCCCTGAACAGACCGTTCGCGGTCGATTACAGTGCTGAGCTGTCAATCGTACGAACTCTGCTGTGAGGGAGGACCGAGGTGGGTGTGATGACATCCGGTGGCGCGACCGGTGCCGTGTCCGGCGCCATCTGGGGCCGCTCCGAACAGCAGGACTTCCGCAGCCGGGTACGTGGCACTTTGCTCGGCGCGGCCCTCGGCGACGCCCTGGGCGCCCCGCTCGACGGACTCAGCCTGGACTCCGTCCAGGAGGCGTACGGCGTCGACGGTCTCACCGATCTGGCGTTCGCGTACGGCAGACGCGGCGCGATCACCGACCTCACCCAGCTCACCCTCTTCACCGTGGACGGCCTGATCCGCGCCCAGGTGCGCCGCGACACCGGCGCCTGGCACCCGCCGACCGACCTGCACCGCGCCTACCGCCGCTGGGCGGCCACCCAGAGCGACTGGGGGCCCGACGAGCGCCGCAAGGAAGACGGCTGGCTGGCCCGCGAGGAGTGGCTGTACGCCCGCCGCGACCCGTCCCTGGCCTGTCTGCTCGGCCTCGGCGACGAGACGATGGGCACTCTCGACGCGCCCAAGAACCCCGGCGAGGCGGGGGTCGAGGCGGCGGCCCGCTCGGGCCCGTTCGGGCTCCTGGTCGGCTGGGAGCCGCAGCTCGTGATGCAGCTGGCGGTGGAGTGCGCCGCGCAGACCCACGGCCACCCGACGGGCTACCTGGCGGCGGGCGCGTACGCGGTGATCGTGCACGGCCTCGCGCGCGGCGAGAGCCTCGACGCGGCGGTGCAGCGGGCGCTGGCCCTGCTGGCGGCGAGGCCCGGCCACCAGCCGGTGGCGGAGGCCCTCCAACGAGCACTGGGCGCCGTACGCCAGGGCATCCCGTCCCCCGCGCGGGTCGCGGACCTGGCCGGCGCCTGCACGGCGGAGGGCCTCCTGTCTGTGGCGGTGTACTGCGCGCTGGTCGGCGAGGACGTACGGCACGGGCTGTCCCTGTCGGTCAACCACGGCGGTCCGTCCGCCGCGACGGGCGCCCTGACCGGCGGCCTGCTGGGCGCCCTGCACGGCGAGACGGCCCTCCCGCCCGCCTGGCTGGCGGAACTCGAGGGCCGTCCGACGATGCTGGTCCTCGCGGACGACTTCGCCATGGAGATGACTCAGGGGCCGGCCCTGCACGGTCCGGCGGGGTCGTCCACCGGTTGGCTCACGCGGTATCCGCGAGCGTGAGCCGGCCCGGGGCGCGGATTCGCCGCGAGTCCCCGTGCTATGAATCCCTGCGCTGCGAGTCCCGGATCAGAACTCGCACCACACGTTCGAGCCGTTGTCGGGCAGCAGGGTGTCCTTGACCCAGCCGGCGGTGCCGTCGGTGTCGTTGCGGACGTACGTCCAGGTGCCGTTCTGGCCGGCGGTCCAGCAGTGGTAGTCGAGGACGTTGCGGTTGTCGGCGTAGCCGGTGTTCCCGCAGTCCGTGCTGGAGCCGCTGCGCTGGTTCGCGGCGACGCCCGCCGTCTGCTGCGGCCACGACCTGTCGTCCTTGTCGGGGGCGGTCCGGCCGCAGTAGGCCGCCGAGGAGGCGGGCCCGGCGGTCGCGACCACGAGCAGCGGAACGGCGAGTGCGGTCACGGCCGCGGCCGCGATTCCGCTTCTCTTCAGCCTGGACCTCGATATCGCGATCATTTTTCCTCCTGGTGCGTGGCGCGATGACGTATGCGAACAGTCGCAGCGCGACACCGTGCGCAACCAGGAACGTGACACGCAACTGACCGGCAACTGACCGGTAATCGCTTCCGCAAGTGGCCGGATGTGCTCTCACCCGACGGGGGCGGCGGGATGGGAGGGTGGGGGCCGAACGGGCGGCGGGGGCCAGGGGGGTTTCCGATGCTGGGTGAGGTGCTGCGCGACCGACGGCGCCGACTGGGGCTCACGCAGGAGGAGTTGGCGGAGCGGGCGGGCGTCAGCGTGCGCACGATCTGCCATGTCGAGACGGGCCGTATCGAACACCCGAGACCGGCCACCGTACGGCGGCTGGCCGACGCGCTGGACCTGACGGGAACGGACCTCGAGGACTTCCAGCGGGCGGCGACGGGCGTCGCGTCTCCGACGCCGCACCCGTCGCGGTCGTCCAACTCGCCGTACTCGCCGTACTCGTCGTATGCGTCGAATCCTTCATACTTCGCCTACCCGGAGGCGAAGTCGATTCCGGCTCAACTGCCGCCCGCGCACCCGGGGTTCAGCGGCCGTGCGACACAACTGGCGGCATTGGACGCCTTGTTGGACGGTGGCGCGGATGAATCGCAAGCGCACGCCGCCGAAGCCGTCGTCGTCTCCGCCATCGCCGGGACCGCGGGCGTCGGCAAGACGGCCCTCGCGGTGCACTGGGCTTCGCGGGTTGCCGCCCGGTTCCCCGACGGGCAGCTGTACGTGAACCTGCGTGGCTTCCATCCGACCGGGGCGGTGATGACGAGCGCGGAGGCGGTACGGGTGTTCCTGGACGCCTTCGAGGTGCCCGCCGAGCGGGTCCCGGCGGGCGCCGAGGCGCAGTTCGGCCTGTACCGGAGTCTGTGCGCGGGCAAGCGGCTGCTCGTCCTGCTGGACAACGCGCGGGACGCCGAACAGGTCAGACCCCTGCTGCCCGGCGCTCCCGGCTGCCTCGCCCTGGTCACCAGCCGCAACCAGCTCACCGGTCTGGTCGCCGCCGACGGCGCCCACCCGCTCCGCGTCGACCTCCTGACCACGGCCGAGGCGAGACAGTTGCTGGCCGGGCGGCTCGGCCCCGCCCGCCTGGCGGAGGATCCCAAGGCGGTGACGGAGATCATCAACCGCTGTGCCGGCCTCCCCCTCGCCCTGTCGATCGTGGCCGCCCGCGCGGCCACCGACCCGCACTTCAGGCTGGCCGAGTTCGCGGGCGAACTCCGCGCCACGGGTACGGGTGCCCTGGACCCCTTCACCGACGACGACCCCGCGACGGACGTACGGGCGGTCTTCTCGTGGTCGTACCACCACCTCGGCCCCGAGGCCGCCCGGCTGTTCCGCCTCCTGGGACCGCACCCCGGCCCGGACATCACCGCCCCGGCGGCGGCCGGCCTGACCGGTCTGGGACCCGAGCGGCTACGCCCCCACCTGGCCGAACTGACCCGCGCACACCTGCTGAACCAGCACGCCCCGGGCCGCTACACCCTCCACGACCTGCTCCGCGCCTACGCCACCGAACTGACCCACGAGCACGACCCGGAGCCGGACCGACGCGCCGCGCTCCGCCGCCTCCTCGACCACTACCTCCATACGGCGGCCACGGCGTCCGAGGCCCTCAGCTGGTACCGCGACCCGATCGCCCTGCCCGACCCGGACGACACCGTCGTACGGGTTCAACTCGACTCCCCGGCACAGGCGTTGGCGTGGTTCACCGCCGAACTGCCCAACCTGACAGCTGCGGTGCAGCAGGCGGCCCGGTCCGGTTTCGAGACCCACGCCTGGCAACTGGCCTGGACGATGGCCGCGTTCTTCGACCTCGCCGGGTACTGGCCCGAGTGGGTCACCACGCACCAGCAGGCGCTGGACGCGACCAGACGGGCCGGCGACACCGTCGGCGAGGCCCGCACCCGTCGCAACCTCGCCCGCGTCCGCTCCCGCCAGGGCCGCCACCAGGACGCCCTCGTCCATCTCGGCCGGGCACTGAGCCTCAGCCGTGAACTCGGCGACCCGGTGGGCCAGGCACAGGCGCTGCGCAACATGAGCGCGGTGCTCGGCCGACGTGCCCGGCACACCGACGCGCTGGACCTCGCCCGACAGGCGCTGATCCTGTTCCAGGGCGCCGGACACCGCATCGGCCAGGGCAGGGTCCTGAACCAGATCGGCTGGCACCTCTCCATGCTGGGCGACCATCGGCAGACCGTCGACTACTGCCGACGGTCCCTGCGCATCCTCCAGGAACTGGGCGACCGCGACGGCGAGGGCGCCACCTGGAACAGCCTGGGCCGCGCCCACCACCACCTGGGCGCCCACCAGGAGGCGATCACCTGCTTCAACCGCTCGCTGAACCTGCGCCGAGAGCGAGGCGACCTGGGCGAGATCGCGGAGACCCTGGACCACCTGGCCGACGCACACCTGTCCGTCGGCGACCACGCGACAGCGGCGACCTGCTGGCGGGAGGCACTGGAACTGCTGGACCGCCTGGGCCACAAAGACACCGAGGCGGTCCGCATCCGCGCCCGCCTACGGGGACTGGAAACCCCGAACGCGTCCCCGGCCCCGACACCACCGGACGACACATTGCACCTGGCGTGACCGACCGCGGCGGCCGCCCAGACTGGAGTGTGGCAGCGCCTGGCGTGCCAGGCCGCCCCAACTGGTCTGACCGAACAGGGCACTTGGCGCGACCGGGCGGCGGAATCGGCGACAGGACGTCGCGCCCGTCCCGACCGGACATGGTGCTTGGCGTGGCCGGGGAGCGCGCCCGGAGTCCGGACGTCGTACCCGACCTGGTCGGTCAGTGCACCTGGCGACGGGAGGTCGGGCTCGCCCCGAGTGGATGTCGCGCTTGGCGGTAGCCGGGTGACACACGCGGTGACCCGGATGTCGTTCGTGATCTGGTCGGGCAGCGCGCGTGGCGGCCGGATGGCGCCCTCCGCCCGACCAGACGTGGCGCTTGGCGTGGCCGTGCAGCGCACCCGGCGACCTGACGCAGCGGGCCGGACGCCGGCGTCCGATCCGACCGCATGTCGCCCCCGACCTGACCGGACAGCGCACCCGGTGACCGAGCCCCGCACCCGGCCTGGCCGGGCCTCGCACTCGACCCGGCCGGGTGCACCTGCTCTGCCTTGCCTCGTCGGGCACCGATACGGCTTCCGGGGCGCCAGGAGGTGCTGGCGGCCCGGAAGCCGAAGGTCACGAGTGCCAGGAGGTGCCGGCGGTCCGGAAGCCGGAGGTTACTTCGAGCCAGGTGTTGCGTCTGCCGGTTCCGGTACAGGGGGCCGGGCCGCCGCGCTCTCGTCGCCGTCCGTGTTCACGGCCTCGATGACCGCCAGCCTCTCCGGGGTGTCCTCGGGGCGGAGGAACCCGATCAGGATGTACAGCACCAGCGACACGGCCAGCGGGATCGACACCTGGTACTGGAGCGGCACGCCGCCGTCCACGTTCCAGTCGATCGGGTAGTTCACCAGCCAGAAGGCGAGCAACCCCATCGACCAGCTGCCCAGCGCGGCTGTCGGCCCCGAGCGGCGGAACGGCCGCAGCAGCCCCAGCATCATCGGGATCGCCATCGGACCCATCAGACCGGCCACCCACTTGATGACGACGGTGATGATGTCCTTGAACGCGGGGGAGTTGACCTGCGTCGCCGCGGCCATCGACAGCCCGAGGAAGACGACCGTCGTCACCCGCGCAGCGACCAGCCCCGACGAGTCCGTCCACGTCCGCGCCCGCTTCCAGATCACCGGCGCGCAGTCACGGGTGAAGACGGCGGCGATGGCGTTCGCGTCGGACGAGCACATGGCCATGGTGTGGGAGAAGAACCCGACGATGACGAGGCCCAACAGCCCGTGCGGCAGCAGCTGTTCGGTCATCAGGGCGTACGAGTCGGACCCGTCCGTCTTCTGCGACTCGACCAGCAGCGGGGACATCCACATCGGGAAGAACAGCACCAGCGGCCACACCAGCCACAGCACCGCCGACAGCCGCGCCGACCGCTCGGCCTCGCGGGGGCTGGCCGTCGCCATGTACCGCTGGGCCTGGTTGAGCATGCCGCCGTTGTACTCGAACAGCTTGATGAAGAGGAACGCGAGCAGGAACACCGTGCCGTACGGACCCACCAGCGGCTTCCCGTGACCCTGCAGCGCGGGCTCGTCCCAGACCCCGAAGAACCCTCCGTGGTCGTCGAGTTTGGCGACGACAGCCACGAACATCGCGATACCGGCGAGGAGTTGGATGACGAACTGTCCCAACTCGGTGAGCGCGTCGGCCCAGAGCCCGCCGATCGTGCAGTAGACGGCCGTGATCGCGCCGGTGATGAGGATGCCCTGGTTGAGGGAGATACCGGTGAAGACGGACAACAGGGTCGCGATCGCGGCCCACTTGGCGCCCACGTCCACGATCTTCAGCAGCATCCCGGACCACGCCAGCGCCTGCTGTGTCTTCAGGTCGTACCGGTTCTTCAAGTACTCCAGCGGGGAGGCCACATGGAGCCGGGACCGCAACCGGTTGATGCGCGGCGCGAACAGCTTGGAGCCGATGGCGATGCCCAGCGCGATGGGGAAGGACCAGGTGACGAAGGACGTCACGCCGTACGTGTAGGCGATACCGGCGTAACCGGTGAACATCACCGCGCTGTATCCGGACATGTGGTGGGAGATGCCGGACAGCCACCACGGCATCTTTCCGCCCGCCGTGAAGAAGTCACTGACGTTGTCGACCCGTTTGTGGGACCAGACACCGATCGCGACCATCACACCGAAATAAGCGATGAGCACGGCCCAGTCGAGACCGTTCATGTGCTCCCTCCCAGGGGCGTCGAGCAAGTCGAGCGGGGGTGTCGAGCCCGCTCATACTCGATTCGCGGGCATGGCAGCGACAACAGCCCGGATGGTCAAGAGGGAGTAAAAAAGTTCGCCGCACTGACCTCGGTTCATGTCCATGAACTGAGAGCGACCACTGAAAGATTGGCGGAATATCAGCTACCGCATCAGCTCACCCGCGTTCACCAGCAACGACTGCCCGGTGATGGCCCGGGCCCGCTCCGACGCCAGAAACACCACCGCGTCCGCGACATCCCCGTCCGTGGCCAGCTCGGGCAACGCCATCCGCTCGGTCAGCCGCCCCCGAACCTCGGCCTCCGGCACCCCCTCCCCGTGGGCCGTGAACCGCACGTACGCCTCCACCGGCGGCCCCCACATCCACCCCGGCAGCACGCTGTTGACCCGTATCCGATGAGGGCCGAGCTCCCGGGCCAGTGAGTACATCGCGCTCGTCAACGCTCCCTTGGAGGCGGCGTACGCGGCCTGCCGCACCTGCGAGGGGGCCGCCACGGCGGACTGCGTACCGATGAACACCACACTCCCGCCCCGCTCCTTCAGCGCCGGCAGACAGGCCCGCGTCATCCGTAGCGTGCCCAGCAGGTTCACATCGACAACCCCGGCCCAGCTGTCGAAGTCGGCATCCTCGATCCCCCCGAAGTAGCTGTCCCAGGCGGCGACGTGGACGACCGCGTCGATCCCGCCGAACCGCTCGCGCGCCAGCGCGGCCAGCGCCCGGCACTGCTCCTCGTCGGTGATGTCGGTCGCCCGGTACGCCGTGTGCGCCCCGTCCGGATCGAGCTCGGCGGCGGTCTTCACGAGGTGCGCCTCGGTACGCGCCCCGAGCACGGCGTTCCCCCCGTCCCGCACGACGGCCGCCGCGACCTGACGCCCGAGCCCGGCACCGACTCCCGAAACGACGACGGTCTTCCCTGCGAGCAGCGACATCAAAGCCTCCTCGACCCTGGCGGATTATCTGACGGAGCGTCAGAGTATGGGCGTCCGAAGGAGGAAGGAAGAGGGCGAAGAGGAAGGAAGGGGAAGGCGATGACCGAGGAGACCCGCCGTGAGGCGGAGGAGACCCGCAGTGAGGCCGAGGGGACCCGAAGCGAGACGTACGCCGAGCTGGCCGCCGTCGGACCGTACGGAGTCCGGCCGGGCCATGCGCTCATCACCATGGTCGAACCGCACCCCGGCCACGAGTACGCGTACAACCGCTGGTACGAGGACGACCACTACTACGCCGGGGCGATGGCCATGCCCTGGATGTTCTCCGGCCGCCGCTGGGTCGCGCCCCGGGACCTCCAACTCCTGCGCCGGCCCGAGAAGTCGGCGGTCGCGCAGCCGGTCACCGCGGGCTGCTACCTCTCCACGTACTGGATCACCGAGGGCCGCTACGCCGACCACATGCGCTGGACCGTGGGCATCAACAAACGCCTCAACCGCGACGCACGCGTCTATCACGACCGTACCCACGTCTTCACGGCGTTCCAGGACCACGAGGCGACGGTCTACCGGGACGGTGCCGCCGGACCCCGTGACTTCCACGCCCTCGACCACCCGTACGCGGGGCTGGTGTTGCAGGTCATCGACGCCGAAACCCCGGAGCAGCGGGTCGAGTTGCTCGAGTGGCTGTGCGCCCGCCACCTCCCGAAGCGGTTGGCCGGCTCACCCGCGGCCATGGTCACCGTCTTCCGGCCGACCCCGCTGCCCGGTGACCGTATGACGTACGTGAAGCAGGTCGAGGGCGTGGACGTACGGCTGACGCTGCTGTGGTTCCTGGAGGCGGATCCCCGGGCGTGCTGGGAGCCGTACTTCACGGGGCTGGAGGAGGCGGTCACTGAAGTGGGCCTGGGGAGGGTGGAGTTGGTGGCGCCCTTCATTCCCACGGTGCCGGGGACGGACCGGTACGTGGACCGGCTCAGGTGACCGCTCGGGTGACCGGAGCCGGGCATGGCCGAGCCCCCTCGGCCAGGACGGCGGGCCAGTCGAGAGGGCTCTTCCTGCGGTGCTTATGGAGTTGTGGAAAGTGGCGGTGAACCATCAGATGAGGTCGAACGCTCCCCGGCTGACCTCTGCCACGAACGAGTTCCATGAGTCGGCCGGGAAAGCCAGCGTCGGACCGGACGGGACCTTGGAGTCCCGGACCGCCATCGCCGCGTGAATCGGGGACTTGACCTCGACACACGCGCCGTTGCCAGTGGAGTACGAGGACTTTGTCCAGGTGCTCGTGGCGCCTTGCTGAATTGCCATGTTCGCTCCGCTTTGACCAGTGGTGAGAGTTGCTGTCGCCGACCGGAGGGCTCCCTGCGGAGCCCACGGCACGGTTTGCGCCAACGTTGTTTCTCGATGGCCTGATCGACGCTACTCGCCAACACCGTTATGCGGACCAACCGTTCACTCGACCGGGTGGCATATACCAGCGGGCTCTTCCTCTGGCGTGATGCGGAGGTGTACTGTGCGTCCCTTGCTTCTCCAGGGCGTCAGTGTGCGTACTCTTTCGCCAAGTCCGCGATGAATTGCCGGGATTGCTCCACGTTGAGGGCCTGCGCCCGCAAGTGTTCGTACATGACGCTGTACTTCTGTACGTCCTGCGCCTTCTCGAGATAGAGGTCGCTGGTGACGCCCTCGATGTAGACCACGCTGGAGTCGGCCGCGTCGGGGAACTCCAGGATCGCGTACTGGCCGTTGAGGCCCGGATGCGCCCCCATGTCGAAGGGGATGACCTGCACGGTGACGTGCGGCAGCTGGGACTGCTCGACCAGGGACTCCAGTTGCTCCCGCATCAGCAGCTTGTTGCCCACGACGCGGCGCAGCGCCGCCTCGTCGAGCACCGTCCACAGGCGCAGCGGGTTCTCCAGCGCGGTGATTCGTTCCTGCCTTCGCAGGCGCACCTGGACGCGGTTGTCGATGTCGCTGGACGACGTCTCGGGCAACGCGCCGGTGATCAGCGCCTCCGCGTACGGGCGGGTCTGCAACAGCCCAGGGATCACCTGGGGGTCGTAGACGCGCAGCGACGCCGCGTCCGTCTCCAGCCCGATGTACACGCTGTACGGGACGTCCCCGAACGCGTGCCACCAGCCTTGCTGGCGGGAGTCCTTGGCCATCTCCATCAGGGAGTCGACCATTCGCTGGTCCTCGACCTCGTACACTCCGCACAGGTCTCGGACGTCGCGCTGACTGATGCTGCGGCGGCCGTTCTCCAGCCTGCTGATCTTCGACTGGGACACCAGGAGCCGCTCGGCGACCTCTTCGGCCGTCATGCCCTTCTGCTCGCGGAGCCTGCGCAACTCCTGGCCCAGCCGGCGTCGCCTGACGGTGGGATTGACGTTGGACGCCATGGGAACGTGCACCTCCGGCTGCGTGCCTGTACTTGCCACTTTCCGTATCTGCTGTTGAGCAGACTGCCACCAAGGCGCGTGCTACCGCTGGGAAACTGCGGATATGCGGTGCCTAGGCGGGAGATATGCGCCCGGTACACGCCAGTTCAACGAATTCCGCTTACCCTTCGGCCCCACTCCCGATGGACCGCACGTACGCATGTGCCGGACGCCATGTGTCGACGGCAGGGGCCGCGGCGGCGGTACGGGGGTTGGGCGCGGGTGCACCTACTCGGCGTAGGGCTACGCGGGGCCCTGCTCCGGGCCGCGCCTGGCCGGCGCTGCCTTGCCCGGGCCGCCCGGCCAAGGGTCCGCCCAGGCTGCTCGGTCAGGGGTCCGGCTGCTCGATCGGGGGTCCGGCCGCTCGGTCGGGGATGTCCGGCCCGGCTGCCAGTTCGAGGGTGTTCGATTGCGGTCAAGGGCGCGCCCACCGGGTTGCGGTCGTCCCGGGCATCGGGTTGCGGATGCCCGGTCACTGCCGCCGGGTTGTGGCTGTCCGCGCCCCGGTCGCGCCGGGCGCGGGCATGCGGTCGCGCGGGGCGGTGGGGGGCGGTTGGAGTCCTCGTGGACTTCCTTGCGCTTCCTCACCGACCCGCGCGGCCAGCGGCTCCCGGACCGGTCTTGGGGACTGCGGTACGGCGCTCTTGATGTCCTGCGTGGTGCGGATCCTGCGGGCGTCGTGGGACTGCGGCTCAGTGAGCCACGGCACGCGCCATGGTTCCGCGGTGCTGCTGCATCGGAACGCCGCGTGCGGGCTCCGACACCGACCTGGCTCCGGGGGCGGCCTGACGGCCGGCCGGTGCCGGGCTGCGACGCGGCTGGGCCGCGACGCCGTTCTGCACGTCCATGACAGCGTGGGCCACCAGACCGCCCATGGGGTCGTGCCGGATCAGGTCCCGCAGCCGGGAGCGGGACGAACGTCCCTCGTTACCCGGATACAGGTGCTTGCCGAGACCGACCGCATGGGCCAGCGCGGCGAGCGCCGCCGTCCGCGGGTCCGGCGGAACGCCGGTACGGATGGCGGTGTCCAGTCGGGTTCTGATCTCCCGGCTGATCTCCGTGTCCGTCGCCTGATAGCGAGTGGTCGGCAGCACCCCGCACATCTGTCCCGCCACGGCATGCACCATGCCGCACCGCTCGAGATGCGAGAGGTAGGTCTGACGCAGCCCCAGGCGGGGCCCGCCAATCCAGTTGACCGCGCGTACGGGTGCTCCGCGTCGGCGAAGCAGTTCCAACGCACAGTCGAGTGTTGGATCTCCAGTCGGCCGTGGTACGACCACGGCGATACGATCCCCGTCCGGGGCTATCCGTCCGGCCATCGCCAGCTCCACTAGCTGTGCTCCGGCCAGACCGAGGTCGAGCGACTGCGGCTGTGCGGTGGTACCCGTGGCCGGGTCCAACGCCAGCAGAAGAAGCTCTTCCGGAATTGATCTGCGGCTCCTGCCCATCCATGCCTCCCCGCGTGGATGAATGACAGGGTGACCCCTCTCACATTCATCTGTCGAGAGGGCGTGACCGGTTCGTAGTGGAACCAGTAGGTATGTCGTTCTCGTCTACCGCAGGAGTCAAGGCTGCGCACAGGACACTGGTAGCTCGTTCGGACAGTGTCGTTCGGGCGGCGTCTGACGGTTCACGGTTCACGTTCAGTACTCGCACGGAGAACGTGCGGCGCATGAAGGAGGCATCGGTGGCGGGCGAGTCCCCCGACAGGTCGAAGCAGCGCGAGTCGTCGGAAGAACCGACGTCGGGGAGCGCGGGGTCGGTTCCCGGGGCCAGGGGTGAATCCGGCGCCGGGGCACGTGACCCACGGCTCGCGGTCGCCCGGGACCGGGAGTCCGCGCCACGCGGCGGCGTCGACACGGCGACGCGGGTCTTCTCCCGCCCGCCGCTCCCCGCGAAGGCGGACGCGGATGCCGCGGACGCGGGTGCGGGAACCTCGGGCGCCGGCGCTCCGGACACGGAGGGCGAGGTCGACGCCGACCTCGACACGCCCCCGGCGGTTGCGAACGAGCCCGAGGACGCCGCGAAGGCCGACTCGGCCGACGGCGCCGAGGGGACCGACGGGACGGGCAGCACCCGGCTGCGTGCGGCTGTGGCCGCGTGGGTCGCCGGTGAGGGCGACGGTGGGGCGAAGGAGCCCGAAGGCGTCGAGGATGCCGCCGACGAGACCCGCCCCGTGACGGACGCTTCGGCCGAAGTCCCTGAGGGCGACGAGGAGCCGGTTACGGAGCCTGAGGGCGACGCGGGCCCATCCGCCCCCTCCGAGGCCGCTGACGGGGCCTCTGGTGTCGCTGAGGGGGCCTCCGGAGCCTCCGACGGGGACTCCTCTGAGCCGGACGGTGCACAGGAGAGCGCGTCGCGGCCCGAGCCGGCCGACGAGCCCGACTCCGACTCCGCATCGGCACCCGGGCCCAAGTCCGAGTCGCAGGCCGAGCCTGAGGCTGTATCAGAACCGAGCCCCGAAGCCACGTCTGAGCCTGAGCCTGAGTCCGAGTCCGAGTCCGAGTCCGAGCATGAGTCGGACGCGATCACCGAAGCCGAAGCCGGCGTCGAAGCCGATGGCGGTGGCGATGGCGAAGCCGACCCCCGCGCCGACTCCCGTCCGGACCCCGCCGACGCTCCGGAAGAGGCGCCGGACAAGGATCCCCGAGACGCGGCTCCCAAGGACCCCGTCGACCAGTCGCCTGCCGACCGGACCCCTGCGGACCAGTCACCTGCCGACCGCACCCCCAGCGACCAACCCCCCGTAGACCAGCCCACCGCCATCTTCAAAGCTGTCCGTCCCCCCGCCGCACCCCCGGTCGACCAGCCCACAACCATGCTCAAGCTGGGCGACGTTCCAGGCGCGAAGCCCAAGAGCGACAAGAGCGACAAGGGCAGCACAGGCGGCACAGATGGCACCGGCGGCAAGCGTGACGCGGACGTCAACTCTGAAGGCGACGGGCGAGTTGGCGCCGACGCGGCGACCGACCCGCCAACCCCCGCCGCCGCCCGCGTCGAGTCCCCTTCTGAGCGCACCAGCAAATTCGTAGCCCTGAAGCAGCTCGACGACCCCGCCACCCGCAAGCCGCCGACCGCCGCCGAACCGTCCGCGGCACCCGGGGCCGGTGCCGCGCCCGCGGCCCGGCGTGCGGCCGCGCCGCCGCCCAAGGCTCCCGTCGCCGAGGCGACCGCCGCGATTCCGCAGGTCGGGCCCGAGCGGACGACGCAGCAACCCCTGCCGCCGCTGCCGCCGTTGGATCTGCTCGCCGAGCTGACGAACACGCCGCCGCCCCGGAACACCGCGGTGCGGTCGATCGCGCGGCGCATCAAGATCTGGACGCCGGTGGCCGTCCTGTTGGCGATCGTCTTTGCGGTCGTACAGACGTTGCGCCCGTTGCCGACCCCCGAACTCACGCTGACCGCCAAGGACTCCTACACCTTCGACGGAACGGCCGCCGCACTGCCGTGGCCCTCCGAAGGACAGGGCTGGATGGACGTCAACGGCGTCGGCACCATGGGCAGGTTCGGCGAGCAGAAGGCGGTCGCCATCGGGTCCGTCGCCAAGGCGATGACCGCGTACATCATCCTCAAGGACCACCCGCTGAAGGCCGGCGAGGACGGTCCGAAGATCCCCGTGGACGCGCTCGCGGAGAAGGAGGCGGGCTACTGGAAGCAGGGCGAGTCCACCCTCACCACCGCCAAGAAGGGTGACGTCCTCACCGAGCAGCAGGCCATCGCGTCCATCATGATCCCGTCCGCGAACAACATCGCGCGGCTGCTGGCGCGTTGGGACTCGGGGACCGAGACGGCGTTCATCAAGAAGATGAACGACACCGCCAAGGAACTCGGGATGAAGAACACCACCTACACCGACGCCTCCGGACTCAAGGAGACCACCGTCTCCAGCGCCGAGGACCAGGTGAAGCTGGGCAACGAGCTGGTGAGGATGCCGGCCCTGATGGCCATCACCAAGCTGCCGGTCTGGTACGACCACACCGGCAAGAAGTGGGACAACTTCAACCGTCTCGTCCCCTACAACGGCGCCATCGGCATCAAGACCGGCACCACCACCGCCGCCGGCGGCAACCTGCTCTTCGCCGCGACCAAGGAGGTCGGCGGCGAGACGGCCATCGTCGTCGGCGCGATCCTCGGCCAGCACACGTCGCCGATCATCGACACCGTCAACGCGGTCAGCAAGACGGCGATGATCGCCGCCCGGGACGCCCTGCTCTCGTCGAAGATCCTGAAGAAGGGCGACGTCGTCGGGTACGTCGACGACGGGCTCGGCGGTCAGACCCCGGTCGTGCTGTCCAAGGACGTCACGGCGATCGGCTGGGCCGGGCGGAAGGTCGAGCTGTCGTTCGCGGCCGTCGACGACCTGCCGCACTCCGCGAAGGCGGGCACCCCGGTGGGCTCGCTCACCGTGGGCGACGGCAAGGGCGGCGCGGTGAAGGTGCCCGTACAGCTCCAGAAGGACCTGGTCGAGCCCGGCTTCGACAAGAAGCTGACCCGGCTCGGCTGAGCATCAGCGGAAAGAGAAGCGCCCGTCCCGGTCGGAGAGACCGGGGCGGGCGCTTCGCTGTGACCAGTGCGGTCCCCGTTATTTCCTGTCCTCTACTTCTTGCCCTCTACTGCTTGTCCTCTTCCTTCTCGCACTGCAGCGTCGTCTCCCGGGACGGCCCCCCGTACGCCGAGCTGATCCGGATGTCGCCGGGCTGCTCGACGGTCAGCTTGGTGAACTCGCCGTCGTCCGTCAGACAGCCGTTCTCCGCCCACAGCCACGGGGAGTACGCGATCCGTACGGTCACCGCGCCGGCCCTCGGCATGTGGACGACGAGGTTGGCGCCGTCTGCGCTGACCACGCTGGCGGGCTTGTCGACCAGCGGGGTCGCGTTCTTGACCCGGTAGATCTTCCAGTTGGCGTCCTCCCAGACCGGCTGGAGATAGCTCGGCCCGCTGGTCACCAGGGCGTGCTCCAGCTTCGCGGGGCCGTCCGGTTCGCCGTTGACGAGGACGACGAAGCCCACCGCCCACTGGGAGAGCCACGCCTTGTAGGCCGAGGCGGAGAAGCCGCCCTCGGGCTCGGCGGTGCCGCCGTGGCCCTCGTAGAAGAGGCGGCCCCGCTCGACGTCCGCCTGCCGGTTCCAGCCGCGGGCCATGTTGATGTACGGGGCGAGGATGGCGGCCTCGCGGTGGTCGCGGGCCGGTACGACCTCGACGCGGGTCTCCTCGGCGCCCAGCCGCTTCAGCTCGTTGACGACACCGTCCGTCTTGACGGCCCACTCGGGCACCGTCGTGTTGGTGACGATGTCGGCGATCGTCTTGCCGGACAGCCAGCTCACGGCGATGGTCATGGCCAGCCCGAGCGCCACCATGCGCCGCCGGGCAGTGAACCAGGGGAGGGGCAGCTGGAAGGGCAGCCGGGGAAGGATGCCGGCCACCTCAGGGAGGTCCCCCCGGTCATCGGCCCCGTTGTCTCCGTTGTTCCCGTTGTTCCCGTTGTCCCCGTGCTCCCCGTGCCGCTTCTCGGTCCGGTACATCATGATCGCGAGCATTGTCGCCGGGGCCGCCAGCTCCGAGAGCCGCTCGACGTTCGTACCGATCGGCGTCGGGATGAGGTAGCAGAGGACCACGCCGAGCGCGTACACCGCGGCGCCCAGACGCAGTGTGCGCCAGGCGCTCGGGGCCGTCAGAACGACGATCGCGCACAGCACGACCGGCAGCCATATGCGGGCGAACGGCATGGGCTGCTCTCCCTCGAACGGGAACAGCAGGGTCGTGACGCCCACGACGGCCACCGGGGGCACCAGCAGGGCCGCGGCCCGGCCCCAGTCGCGGGACAGGAAGTAGGCCGCGCCGACGACCAGGACGAACAGACCGGCGACGGGACTGCCGGTGGTGGCCAGCGTCGCGCACAGGGCTGCCACGCCGAGGTGGCGCGCGCTGCGCCCGCTGACCACGGACAGCACGGCCGCCATCCCGAAGGCGGTGCCCAGGACGAACGTGGAGCGCCCCGAGATCACCTGACACCACAGCGAGAACCCGACCGCCACGGCCGGCCACAGCGGCTTGCGAACACCTGTGCGAGCGATGAGTTCCGCGCCGAGCACCGTGGCCGCGACCCCCGACAGCATGGTGGTCGCGACGACACCGATGGCGGCCATCAGGTACGGGGACATCAGGCTGTAGTTGGCCGCGTGCAGACCGCCGTACCAGAACAGGTTGTACGCGGAGTTCGGGTACATCTTCGCGAACTCGGCCCACGCCACCTGTGCGGCCAGGTCACCGCCGCCGGTTGCGAAGACCGCCCACCACACGAAGTACAGGGGCACCGCGCCGGCGGTGACCGTGAGGGCCACCCGATGTCGCTCGTGCCACACCTCACGCGCCTGCGTGGGCTTGTCGGCACGCATGGCAGGCCTGCGTGGGGTCAGCTCGGCAAAGGCCACTGCAACTTCCGTTTCGGCTCGGCTCGGCTCGGGCGCGCGCACGCCTGGCGGTGTCTGTCCTGTGGAGGTAGACGCTAATGGCACCCCGGGCGTTGGTTCACAGGGCCCCATGTGACCGGGTGGTGACCAGGGCATGACGGGAAAGAGCCTTACCAGCTTCGGACGGTTCCCGGGCGGGCGCGACCGGATAATTCAGGCCGCGCCCTTCCGGACACCGGTCAGGAGCCTCCCGACAGACCGACGGGGAACGCTACGTCGCACACCGCGTCGTCCGGCCCCGCCGCGTCCCAGTCCGCGAAGTACACCTCGCGGCACGGCCCCACCGGCTCGATCCCCTGCCCGGCCATCCACCGCTCGACCGCCTCGAAAGCCGCGATGATCTGCGGATGGGCCACCTGCGCCTTGACGATCCGCGTGTACGCGAGCCGCCGGGCCGGCTCCACCCGTACCGCCGTCGACCGGGCCCGGCCGTGCGCCGCCACCCAGGCCCGCGCGGCGGCCTCGTCGGCGACCGGGACGCACGACTCGGCCGGGCCGTCGCTCTCCATGGACACCTCGGAGTGATAGACGACGAACGGCGCCGCGCTCACGCCCCCGCACTCCCGGGCCCCCGCCTCCAGGCGCCCCAGCGACGCCCCGATCCACGCGGGCAGCTCGTCCGCGAGAGTGTGCCGCGTCTCGGTCAGCACCACCCGCTCGGGCACGTCCACGGTCTCGACCACGAACCTGCCGTACAACTCGTCCAACCCGTCCATCTCGGAGCTCCTCCCCGACAGTCGTCCACGGAGGAAGTCGGCCAATGTGCGCGCCAGCTGCCGCAGCAGCGCCACCAGGCGGGCGCGTTCGGTCTGCGCCGGCCGGTAGTAGCGGTAGCCGCTCGTCGCGTCGACGTGCGCGGGGGCGAGCAGCCCGAGCCGGTCGTACAGCCGCAGGGCCTTGGGCGAGAGCCGGGCCCGGGCGGCGAACGCGCCGATGGAGAGCAGTTCGTCGTCCCCGTACGCGCCGTAGCCGTTGACCCCGTGACCGTTCACTCCGACATCCTCCGTCACCGGGCGCGGTCGGCCCGGTGACACAGGACGCTCACCCTTGCCCCAGGGACAAGGCCAACCCACGCGATCGACTCGGATCCGGTGGGTCAGCCGATGGCCTTCTCCACCGCGCCGACCAGCTCGTCCGTCTCCGGCTCGGTCTGCGGGGAGAAGCGCGCGACGACCTGCCCGTCACGGCCGATGAGGAACTTCTCGAAGTTCCAGCGGATGTCGCCGGTGTGGCCCTCGCCGTCGGCGAAACCGACCAGGCGGTCGTACAGGGTGTGCCGGGCGTCCCCGTTGACCTCGATCTTCTCGGTCATCGGGAAGGTCACGCCGTACGTCGCCGAGCAGAACTCGGCGATCTCCTCGGAGCTGCCGGGCTCCTGGCCCATGAACTGGTTGCAGGGCACCCCGAGCACGGTGAAGCCCTGGTCGGCGTACCGCGCCTGGAGCTTCTCCAGCCCCGCGTACTGCGGGGTCAGCCCGCACTTGGAGGCGACGTTGACGATGAGGACGGCCTTGCCCGCGTACTGGGCGAGGTCCGCGGAACCACCCGTGAGGGCGCCGATCTCGACGGCGAGGGGGGAGTCGGCGGCGGGGGAGGAGGCGGGGGAAGTGGCATCAGTGGTCATAAGCGGATGCTAGCTCCGGAAGGTACCGGCCCGTCCCCCGCCCCTGCCGCCTCCGCCCCGGCCCCCGAAGCCTCGACCAACACCTCCCCGGCGGCCGTACGCGAGTACAGCACCGACCGTCCCGCCCGCCGCCGCTCCACCAGCCCCGCGTCCAGCAGCACCCGCAGATGCCGTCCGACCGAGCCGAGCGTCTGCCCGGTCACGGCGGTCAGCTGGGTGGTGCTGTGCGGCGAGTCCAGGAGTACGAGCACGGCGGCCCGGGCCGGCCCGAGCAGCGCCCCGAGTGCGGCGGACGCCCGCCGCCCGCCCTCGTGCCCGGCCAGCACGCCCGCGCACGGGTAGATGACCGCGTACCGCTCCGGGTCCTCCCACGCGACCCACCCGGCCTTCGGTGTCACGGGTACGAAGACCAGCTCCGCGCCGGAGATCTCGCGGGGCGGGTACTCGTGCAGGTTCACCTGGAGCCGGTCGCCGTCGAGCCAGCGGGTGCCGGGGCGCAGGGCGTCCAGTACGGCGGCCCAGCCGTCGTGACCGACCCGCACGGTCCGCGCGACCACGTCGGCTTCGAGGACGCGTCGACGCCGGTCCCAGTCCGGGAGTACGGCCTCCTCCCAGATGTGGGTGAGGAGATCCGCGGCGCGCTCGGGGAGGTCGTCCCGGTCGGCGAGGCCGGCGGGGAGCGGGCCGGGGCGGGAGCGGACGAGGTGGTCGCGGGCAAGGGCGGGGGCGACCGCACGGACACGCGCGACGCCCGTTTCGAACGTCTCGCCGTACCGGGGGGTGGGGGTCAGGAAGTCGGCGATCCACTCCCGCCCGAGGCCGACCCGGACAAGGAGGGCGGTGATGGGGTCCCGCTCGAGACGGTGGCGGTACGCGGGCAGGTGGGCGGCAAGCCACGCGCGCTCGCCGGGGTGCGTGGCCGTCCCGGCGTGCAGCAGTTTGAGGCTCGCGAAGGTCTCGGCGAGGGGCGAGACGACGAACCGGCTGCGGGCGAGGGTGTCGGCGTTCACCTGCCACCAGCCCATGCCCGTACCTCCAAGTCGCCGCTGGATGTTTCGCGTGTGCGCGAAACAATAACGCGGGCCGGCTGCCCCTCGCAGACTCCCCGCATGCGCAGCTACTCCGCCCTCTTCGGCACCCCCGAGTTCACACCGCTCTTCCTCGCCACGGCCCTCAGGTCGGCCGCCTCGACCATCGGCGGTCTGGCCCTCGCCACCCTCACCTACCGTGCGACGGGCTCGCCGCTGCTCTCCGCTGTGAGCATGTTCGGCCCCCAGCTCGCCCAGGTGGTGGGCGCGACGACCCTCCTCTCGGCCTCCGACCGGCTGCCCCCGCGCGCGACCCTGACGGGCATCGCGGTGGCCTTCGCGCTCGGCACGGCGGCGATGGCGATCCCGGGGCTGCCGATCGCAGCCGTCTTCGCCCTGCTCTTCCTCCTGGGGCTGATCGCGTCCCTGGGGGCCGGGGTCGGCTGGGGTCTGCTCAACGAGATCCTGGCGAAGGAGGGCTATCTGCTGGGGCGTTCGGTCTTCAACATGTCGAACGGCCTGATGCAGATCGCGGGTTTCGCGACGGGCGGCATCATGGTCGCGGCCCTCTCCCCCCGGACCACGCTCCTCACCGCCGCGGCCCTCTACCTCGCGGGCGCCCTGACGACCCGCCTGGGCCTGACCCGCCGCCCGCCCCGCCTCTCCGGGCGCCCGTCCATCGCCCAGACCTGGCGTACGAACGCCCAGTTGTGGTCGGACCGGCCGCGCCGGCTCACCTATCTGGGCCTGTGGATCCCCAACGGCCTGGTCGTCGGAGTCGAGTCCCTGTACGTGTCCTACGCCCCGGACTCCGCCGGCATCCTCTTCGCCTGCGGGGCCCTGGGCATGCTGATCGGGGACGTGACCGTCGGCCGGTTCGTGCCACCCCGGGTGCGCCGCCAACTGGCCGTACCGCTCCTGCTGTTGCTGGCCGTGCCGAACCTGCTGTTCGCCGTGGGACCCGGGGTGTGGACGGCGGCCGTGACGGTCTGCGTCGCCTCGGTCGGCTACGGCGCGAGCCTCGTCCAGCAGGAACGCCTGATGTCCCTCACCCCGGCCGAACTCTCCGGCCACGCCCTCGGGTTGCACTCCGCCGGCATGCTCACGATGCAGGGCGTGAGCGCGGCCCTGGCGGGCACCCTCGCCCAACTCACCACGCCGGGCGCGGCGATGGCCCTGATGGCGACGGGGTCGGTGTGCGTGACGGTGGGGCTGGTGGGGGCGGGCCGGTGTGAGGGGCGCGGCCGGGGTGAAACGGGGGGCGCGGTTTCGAGTCCCGGGGAGCGGTCGCGCTCCGGCACGTGACTCCTGACGGTCCCCGGACCGGGTGAGCAATTCCGCGCGCGGGCAGAACTGGGCAGACATGCGCGCGGCTCGACCGGCTCACAAGGGGGACCCACTCGGATGACGACGCGTGACGAACGCACGGAAAAGGCGGAGAAGGCAGCCGAGGAGGGAGTCGGAGAGGAGACCGGTGCGGGCGCGGAGACCGGTGCCGACGAAGGTGTCTCCGAGTCCGAACGGCTGCTGTTCGGGGGGCCGTTGAGGTACGACATGGGGTGGAACCAGCATCAGGGGTCGTTCCTGCAGCTGGGGCTGCGGACCATGGTCGCGCGGATGCCCCGGCTGATCGCCGCCACCATCCGGCTCGCCGACCGTGCCGACCCGCGTGCTCTGCGCCGGGTGGCGATCGCCGAGTTGGGCGGGGGAGTGGCGCAGGCGGTCGGGCTCGTGGCCGTCAACCGGGTCCTCGGCGAGTTGCTCGGCGGCGGGGACACCACCGACCGACTGCGGGCCGCCGTACCGGCGTTGATCCTCGTCGCGGTCACCGCGGTCGTCGGCGCGCTGTTACGGTCCGTGTCCACGGCCGGGACCGGGCGGCTGGAGCCCAAGGTGTTCCGGGTGGCGACCGAGGAGTACCTGGAGCGGGTGGCCCGGGTCGAGTTGGCCGCCGTGGAGGACGAGGAGTTCCACAAGCTGCTCGACTCCGCGCAGTGGGGCGCCGAGTCCGCGCGGCGCATGATCCGGTTCTGTACGTCCGTGATGACGGCGGGGATCGCGCTGGTCGCCGCCGCCGGGGTACTCACCGTGCTGCATCCGGCCCTCCTCCCGCTCCTCGCGCTGATGACCCTGCCCAGCGCCTGGAGCGCCCTCACCATCGCCCGCAGGCGGTACGTCTCCTTCCACACCTGGGTCCAACACGCCCGCGCGGGACAGCTGTTGGGGCGGCTGCTGATCGACACGCAGGCCGCGCCCGAGGTGCGGGTGCACAACATCGGGCCGTTTCTGCTGCGCCACTTCCGGACCATGGCCGAGACGGGGGAACGGGAGCAGACCAGGCTCGCCTCGCTGGCCGCCCGTACCGGCCTGATCGCCTCCGGATGGACGGGCATCGCGACGGCGGGCGCGTACGGCGTGCTCGGGCTGCTGCTGTGGACGGGAGCCATGGATTTGGCCGTCGCCGGTACGGCGGTCATCGCGATCCGGACCGGTTCCGCCAACCTGGAGGCGCTGGTCGTCCAGCTCAACTACCTCTACGAGGAGAGCCTGTTCGTCGCCGACCTGGAGCGACTGTGCCAGGAGGCGGACCGCCGGCTCATCCCGGAGACCGGCCGCCCGCTGCCCGCGCACGTGGACGCCGTCCGCTTCGAGAACGTCTCCTTCACCTACCCGGGCACGGCCACCGAACCCGCCCTCGACGCGGTGAACGTCACCTGTAGGCACCATGTGGAGCTGAACACGGTCGACGCCATGACCACGGCCGCATCTCACCGATCCAAACACATGAACATCGCGCTTGCGGGAACAGGGTGAACAATCCCTCAGGGCTGTTCCGTATGACCGACAACGCGAGAACGCCTGCGACCGACGGCGGTTTGAAACCACTCGATCTGAAGTAACCCGGCCGGAAGCACCATGACTGAGCAGCCCGACCAACTGTCGTTGGAGGTCTCGCGCCGACAGGCCGACCGTGTTGCAACTTAGCCGCCCGAATCATCGATGAGACCGTATGAAGGGGCGCTCTGCGTCCCTGCTGAAGGGCACGATGACGTTCTTTTCCACCTGTTCAGGCGGAACGTTGTCCGCGGCGGATCATTGCCGCCGGCGCCGACCCGCGCGCCACGCTCATGGTCGGCGACAACCCCGTACGCGACGGCGGCGCGACCGCCTGCGGTCTGCGGATGTACATCCTTCCGGCCGAACGCCGCACCGGAGACCGCGGCCCGGCGGACGCTCTTCGGCTCGTGGGCTCCCGATGATCAGGTCCGGGCCTGGACCCGACCGCACTGCGGGATCTGCTCGTACGAGGCTTCGCTACGTGCCCGTACTGGCCCAGCTTCCCAGCAGAGCCAGCCTCTCCGCCGTCTCCGAGCCCGGCTCAGAGGCGTAGATCACGAGGGTCTGCTCGGGATCCGCCGGGTGGACGGTCAGGGTCTCGTACTGGAGGGTCAGCTGGCCCGCCACCGGGTGCCGGAGCCGCTTGACGCCGAACATGCACTCCTTGACCTGGTGGTCTGCCCACAGGTGGCGGAAGTCCTCGCTCTTGACGGAGAGCTCCCCGACGAGTTCGGCCAGTTGCCGGTCCTCCCGTCGGTGCCCCGAGACTCTCCGCAGGTGGGCGACACACTCGGCGGCCATAGCCGCCCAGTCGGGATAGAGGTCGCGAGAGGCGGGGTCGAGGAAGACATGACGCGCGACGCTGCGTGCCCTGGGCGCGACGCGGGAGTAGCCGAAGAGGGCGTCGTAGAGCGCGTTCCACGCCAGGATGTCCAACCGGGGCCCCACGACGGCCGCAGGGCTGCGGTCCATGCTGTCGAGCAGCAGCCGGATGCCCGGGCGTACCCGGGGCGCGGCCTTGCGCCCGGGGCGATTGGCGGGGCGGGCCACCGCGTGCAGGTAGGCGTGCTCCGTCTCGTCCAGGCGCAGCACGCGCGCGATGGCGTCCAGGACGGCAGCGGAGACGCTCTGGCCCCGGCCCTGTTCGAGGCGGATGTAGTAGTCGACGCTCACGCCGGCCAGCTGCGCCACCTCTTCCCGGCGCAGGCCCGGAACGCGGCGCCGCCCATGAGAGGTCAGTCCCACTTCCTCCGGCTGGATGCGGGCGCGCCGCGAGCGAAGGAATGCGCCCAGTTCGCCGTCCATGGACTCGATCGTACGGGAGGAGCTGAACCCTAACCTGGTACTGCCAGACCCAGGAAAAACACATCCCTGGGTACGCCTGCAGGGGTGCCGGAAGGTGGTCGAGACGGGGGAGACACCCGACCGATCTACTTCCCGAGGAGCACTTCCATGTCGTACGAGAACCTGGCCGGCCGTACCGCCGTCGTCACCGGGGCCGCCAGCGGGATCGGAGAGGCCACCGCCCTGCTGCTGGCCGCGCAGGGTGCGAAGGTCGCGCTGATCGCGCGGCGCGCGGAGCGCCTGGAGGCGATCGCCGACAAGATCCGGGCCAACGGCGGGCAGGCACTGGCCGTCGTCGCGGACATCACCGACGACGCGTCCGTCGAGGCCGCGGCCGCCCGCGTCCACGACGCCTACGGCACGGTCGACCTGGTCGTCAACAACGCCGGCGTCATGCTGGTCAACCCCGTGGACGACGGTCGTATCGACGAGTGGCAGCGGATGATCGACACCAACCTGACCGGCGCGCTTCGGGTGATCCGCGCCTTCACCGGGGACCTGGTGGCCGCGGCCGCCGATGGCCGTGCTGCGGACCTGGTGAACATCTCCTCCGTCGCCTCCCACACCCCCTTCCCCAACTACACGGTCTACGGGGCGACCAAGGCCGCGGTGTCCTTCCTCTCCCAGGCGCTGCGCACCGAGCTCAGTCCGCGGGACGTGCGGGTCACCAACATCGAGCCCGGGATGACCCAGACCGAGATATCCACCCACATCAGCACCGACGAACTGCGCGAGCAGGTGGACGGGGTGCTCGCGGCCATCGGCGCACTGGCTCCGGAGGAGCTCGCCGACCTCGTCGCCTACGCCACCAGCCGGCCCCGGCACATGAACCTGCGGCAGATCATCGTCCTGCCCACCCGGATGGCGTAAAGACCCGCGGGGAGGCAGGCGCCGCCGAGCGCGGGGGCGGACCGTCTCAGCAGTTCGGTTCATGGGTGCACCCCGACTGCCGCCGCCCTCTGCCCCACCCCGCCCTCTGGTGTGCGCAACGAGCCCGACCCGTACCCGGTGCGCACCTGCGGCTGCCGGAACCCTCGCCGGCGCCGATCACTGTCCAGGGACGGCTGCCCCAGCGACGGCCGCGTTCAAAATGAGCCGCCGGTGACGTGTCCGAGCCCCGTTCCTTGCCGCCCCCCACATCTTCCCTTCTCCCGTACACGCCGTCTGACTCCTCGGTCTGCCGGACCGTCGCCCGGCGTGTTCCGGATCTGTGAAAGAAGGCTGACCATGACCCCGCCGACGACCAGCGCCATCACCCTGAACATCAACGGCGAGAAACACACGCTCTCCGTCGACCACCGCACCACGCTGCTCGACGCCCTGCGCGAGCGCCTCGACATGACCGGTACCAAGAAGGGCTGCGACCAGGGGCAGTGCGGTGCCTGCACCGTCCTCGTCGACGGACGCCGGGGCGTCTCCTGCCTGCAGTTGGCGGTGGCGGCCGAGGGGCGTGAGATCACCACCATCGAGGGCGTCGCCGACGGGGACGAACTGCACCCCGTGCAGCAGGCGTTCCTCGATCTTGACGGCTTCCAGTGCGGCTACTGCACGCCGGGCCAGATCTGTTCGGCGATCGCGGTCATCGAGGAGCACGCGGCGGGCTGGCCCAGTGCCGCCACCGACGACGTACGCCCGGAGGCCGGACCGCCACCGCTGACGCCCGAGGAGATCCGGGAGCGGATGAGCGGCAACCTGTGCCGCTGCGGCGCCTACGTGTCGATCGTCGAGGCCGTCGCCCACGCCGCCGCCGACAGCACCGTGAAGGCCAAGGAGGCCGTGGCGTGAGGGAGTTCGACTACCAGCGGGCCCATGACGTCTCCGGCGCGGTCGCCCTGCTCGGCGCCGACCCCGAGGCGCGCTTCCTCGGCGGCGGCACCAACCTCGTCGACCTGATGAAGATGGGAGTCGAGCGGCCCGCCCGTCTCGTCGACGTCCGCGAACTCCCGCTCGACGGGATCGAGGCGACCGAGGACGGCGGGCTGCGGATCGGCGCGACCGTGACCAACAGCGACCTCGCCGCACACCCCGAAGTCCGCCGCCGCTACCCGGCGTTGGCCCAGGCGGTGCTGGCCGGTGCCTCCGGGCAGCTGCGCAACATGGCCACCGTCGGTGGCAACCTCCTGCAGCGCACCCGCTGCGGCTACTTCGCCGACGTCACCCGGCCGTGCAACAAGCGGGATCCCGGCAGTGGCTGCCCCGCGATCGAGGGCGAGCATCACAACCACGCGATCCTGGGCGCCTCCTCGCACTGCGTCGCCACCCACCCCTCCGACATGGGCGTGGCCCTGGCCGCCTTCGACGCCGTCGTGACGTACGAGACGCCCGACGGGCCGGGCACGTCACCGCTCGCCGACTTCTACCTTCCCGTGGGCGACACCCCCCACCTGGAGACGGCGCTGCCGCCGGGCGCCCTGATCACCGGCATCATCCTGCCGGTCACCCCGGTGGCCGCCCGCTCCCGTTACCGCAAGGTCCGCGAACGCGCCTCGTACGCCTTCGCCATCGGCTCGATCGCCGCCGCGCTCGACGTCCGCGCCGGGGTCGTGCGGGACGTGCGGCTGGCCTTCGGAGCGGTCGCGTCCCGGCCGTGGCGGGCCCACGCCGCGGAACGCGCGCTGATCGGCGCGCCCGCCGACGCCACGAGCTTCGCGGCCGCCGCCGACGCCGAACTGGCGGACGCGAAACCGCTGCCGCACAACGCGTACAAGGTGACGCTGATGCGCAACCTCGTGGTGGCCGTCCTGTCCGAACTCACCTCCGAACTCGCCACCGCTGCCCCCGAGGAGGCCAACCGATGACCACCGCCCCCACCGCACACCCGGGCGCCGTCGGCACCGCGCACACCCGCGTCGAGGGCCGCGCCAAGGTCACCGGCGCCGCCCGCTACGCCGGTGAGATCCCCTTCGCCGGACTCGTCCACGGCTGGCTCGCGCTGTCCACGGTGTCACGCGGCCGGATCCGCGCGATCGAGTCCGCCGACGCGCTCGCGCGGCCCGGCGTGCTCGCCGTCCTGACCCACGAGAACGCCCCGCGCGTCGAGACCGACTACGTGACCGGCTACACGAGCCTCATGGGGACGCCCAACCCGACCCTGGCCGTCTTCCAGCACGACAGGATCCCCCATCTGGGCTGGCCGGTCGCGCTCGTCGTCGCCGAGACCTCCGAGCAGGCCAGGGAGGCCGCCGAGGCCCTGGTCGTGCACTACGACCAGGAGCCGCACGACGTCGCGTTCACCGCCGAGCACCCGAACGCCTACGACGCGGGCCACCTCGGCCCGGCGGTGACCGGGAAGGGAGACCTGGAGGCCGAACTCGCCACCTCCGCCGTCGTCCTGGACGCCGAGTACACCACCCCCGAGGAACACCACAACCCGATGGAGCCGCACGCCGTGACGGCTCACTGGGACGGCGGTCGGCTCGACGTCGTCGACTCCAACCAGGGCACCACGGTGGTCGCGGTCGACCTGGCCCACCTGTTCTCCCTCGCCCCGGCCTCGGTGCGGGTGCGCTCCGAGCACGTCGGCGGCGGCTTCGGCGGCAAGGGGCAGGTCCGCGTGCACCAGATCGCCGCCGTCATGGCCGCGACCGTCCTGCGGCGGCCGGTCCGGGTGGTCATGACCCGGCGTCAGATGTTCTCCCTGGGGGGACACCGCAGCCCCACCATCCAGCGGGTCCGGCTCGGCGCCGATGCCGACGGACGGCTGCGCGCCCTGGAACACCGCTCCCAGAGCCACACCTCGACCCTCCACGAGTTCGTCGAGGCGGGCGCCGGACCGGCCCGCGTGCTGTACGACGCCGACGCCCACCACACGGCCAACCGGGTCGTCCGGCTCGACGTGTCCACCCCGACGTTCATGCGGGCGCCCGGCGAGGCCCCGGGATCGTTCGCACTGGAGTCGGCGGTCGACGAACTCGCCGAGAAGCTGGGCATCGACCCGATCGAACTGCGCGCCCGCAACGAACCCGAGCGCGGCCCGGTCTCCGGGCTGCCGTTCGCCAACCGCAACCTGCACGCCTGCTTCCGCGAGGGCGCCCGCCGGTTCGGGTGGGCCGACCGAGACCCACGCCCGGGCCTGCGCCGCGACGGCCGCTGGCTGCTGGGCACCGGCACAGCGGCGGCCTCCTTCATCGTGGTAGTGGGACCGTCCACGGCGGCGGTGACGGCCGAGGCCGACGGCACCTACACCGTGAAGGTCAACGCGGCGGACATCGGTACGGGCGCCCGCACCGCCCTCACCCTGGTGGCCGCCGACGCGCTGGACGTCGCCGTGGACCGCGTTCGCGTACGGCTCGGGGACAGCGACCTCGGCCCGGCCATGAACGCCGGCGGTTCGATGGGCACCCGCTCCTGGTCCTGGGCGGTCACCCTCGCGGCGGCGGAACTGCGCCAGCGCCTCGCTCTCGGTGAGGCCATCCCGCCCGAGGGCGTCACCGTCCGCTCCGACAGCAGCGCCGCCATCGGAGCCCTCGCCCAGAAGGAACGCCACGCCTACGGCGCCCAGTTCGCCGAGGTCGCCGTGGACCCCGCAACCGGCGAGGTACGCGTACGCCGCATGCTCGGCATCTTCGCGGCCGGAAAGATCGTCAACCCGCTCACCGCCCGCAGCCAGTTCATCGGCGGCATGATCTGGGGCATCTCCATGGCCTTGCACGAGGAGGCGGTACGCGACCAGGCGTCCGGCGGCCACTACGGCGCCGACCTCGCCGGCTACCACGTGGCCGCGCACGCCGACGTCCCCGCCGTGGAGGCCGGCTGGGTGGACGACGCCGACCCCGAGGACCCCGTCGGCATCAAGGGCATCGGCGAGATCGGCATCGTGGGCGCGGCGGCCGCCGTCGCCAACGCGGTCTGGCACGCCACCGGCGTCCGCCACCGTCATCTGCCGATCCGGCCCGACCGCGTCCTGACGGCGGTGCGGAATGCTTGACCTGGCAACCGAGTTGAGCGTCTGGGCCGAGGAGGGCCGCGACTTCGCCGTCGCCACCGTCGTCGCGGTCGGCGGCAGCGCACCGCGCGGCCCCGGCGCGGCCCTCGCCGTCGACGGCGAGGGCACGGTCATCGGCTCCGTCTCCGGCGGATGCGTCGAGGGCGCGGTGTACGACATGTGCCAACAGGCCCTGGCGGACGGCGAGAGCGTCCTGGAACGCTTCGGATTCAGCGACGACGACGCCTTCGCGGTCGGGTTGACCTGCGGCGGGATCGTCGACGTCCTGGTCACGCCGGTGCGCGCGGGAACAACCGCCAGGGCGGTGTTCCGGTCCGCCTTGACCACCGCGGCCCGCGGCGAGCCGGTGGCCGTCGCCCGGATCGTCCGCGGCCCCGCCGATCAACTCGGCGCCGCCCTGCTCGTACGGCCGAGCGAAGCGAGATGGGGCTCCCCCCGGACGGAGTCCGGGGGAGGTTCGTACGAGGGCGGTCTCGGCGGACACGCCGACCTGGATCGGACGGCGGCGGCCGAGGCACGCGCCCTGCTGGAGGCCGGCCGCACCGGCACGGCCGACCTGTCCGAGGACGGCTCGCACTGTCCCGGCGGCCTCACCCTGTTCGTGGAGTCGAGCACCCCACCACCCCGCATGATCGTCTTCGGTGCGATCGACTTCGCGACGGCGCTGGTCCGTGTGGGCAAGTTCCTCGGCTACCACGTGACCGTGTGCGACGCCCGCGCCGTCTTCGCCACCAGGGCACGCTTCCCGGAGGCGGACGACATTGTGGTCGACTGGCCACACCGCTACCTGCGGCGCACGCCGACCGACCCGCGCACGGTGCTGTGTGTGCTCACCCATGACGCCAAGTTCGACGTACCGCTGCTGGAGACGGCCCTGCGGCTGCCCGTCGCCTACATCGGTGCGATGGGCTCGCGCCGCACCCACACCGACCGCGACCGCCGACTGCGCGAAGCCGGGCTCGGCGAACACGAGTTGGCCAGGCTCAGGTCCCCCATCGGCCTGGACCTCGGCGCCCGTACGCCCGAGGAGACCGCGCTGTCCATCGCGGCCGAGATCGTCGCGCTGCGGCACGGCGGTACGGGCATGCCGCTGACCGAAACGCAGACGCCCATCCACCGCGCCGGGCAGACACAGGAACCCGAGCTGGCGGCCTGACGGCCCGGACGCACTCCACCCCCGCGCGAGAGCGTCCGGGCCTCCCACGCGGGCGGTGTCCTGCGCACCGCCCGTCCCCACCACCCTTTCCCTTTTCCCTTTCCGCAATCGCCGCACTCCGTTCGCAGAGGCTCTTCATGCACCGCAAGTCCACCCCCCTCACTTTCGTGGTCCTGGCGATCGGTACGGGCGTTTTCTCCATGCTGCAGTCGCTGATCGCGCCGGCCCTGCCGACCGTGCAGCACGCCCTGCACACCTCTCAGTCCACCACGACCTGGGTGATGACGGCGTATCTCCTGTCCGCCTCGGTCTTCACGCCGATCCTCGGCCGCGTGGGCGACCTGATCGGCAAGAAACGCACCCTGGTCGCCGTCCTGGCCACCGTGGCGGTTGGCTGTCTGCTCGCCGCGCTCGCGCCGAACATCGGCGTGCTGATCGCCGCCCGGGTCGTGCAGGGCGTCGGCGGCGCGCTGTACCCGCTGTCCTTCAGCATCATCCGGGACGAGTTCGCTCCCGAGAAGGTGAGCGGCGGCATCAGTGACCTGTCCGCAGTCGCCGCGGCGGGCGGCGGCGTCGGCATGGTGGCGGCCGGTCCCGTCGTGTCCGCGCTCGACTTCCGCTGGCTGTTCTGGATCCCGGCCGCCATCGCCGCCGTCACCGCGCTCATCGCCCTGCGGTACGTGCCCGAGTCGCGCAACAGGGCGGAGGGGAAAGTAGGTTGGCTCGGCGCCGTGCTGTTGTCGGCATGGCTGGTGGCCCTCCTGCTGCCGCTCAGCCAGGCCGGCCAATGGGGTTGGGGTTCGGCGCCCGTGATCGGTCTGTTCGCCGCCGCCTTGGTCCTGTTCGCGCTGTGGTTGCTGGCCGAGTCACGCTCGCGCACCCCGCTGATCGACCTGCGCGTGATGCGGCTGCCCGCCGTGTGGACCACCAACACCGCGGCGCTGCTCTTCGGCGCGGGCATGTACGCACTCTGGTCCTTCCTGCCCGGCTTCGTGCAGACACCGAGTTCCGCCGGGTACGGCTTCGGCGCGAGCGTCACCGCCGCCGGCCTGCTGATGCTGCCGATGCTGGTCGCGATGGTCCTCTCCGGCGTGCTCAGCGGCCGTCTGGAGCCGGTGCTGGGCGCCAAGACCCTGCTCACGGCCGGTGCGTCGCTCTGCGCCCTCGCCTGCGGCTTCCTCACCCTCTGGCACCACGAGCAGTGGCAGATCGCCCTTGTCGCGGGCGTGTTCGGGCTCGGTATCGGCCTGGCCTTCGCCGCGATGTCCCACCTGATCGTGGCCAGCGTCCCGGCCGACCGGACCGGTGTGGCCACCGGAATGAACGCCAACATCCGCACCATCGGCGGCTCCATCGGCACAGCGGTGACCAGCGTCCTGGTCACCGGCCGGCTCCAGCCCTCGGGCCTGCCCTACGCCTCCGGCTACACCCACGGCTTCGCACTGCTGGCCCTGCTGTGCCTGACGGCGGCCCTGGCAGCCCTCCTGGTCCCGGTCCGGCACACGCGACCGAGCCGCTGGGTACGGCTGTCAGCCGCCCGCGGCACATCGGCGGTGAATTCCGGTAGCACCGGAATCTCGAAGAGCAATGAAGCGTGAACAACAGTGAGCGAACTGAACGATCACGAGATCGACGGCATCCATGTGTATCGAGCCGACCCCGAGAAGGGCACGCGGTTATTGATCACGCGGCGAGCGTGAGTTTAGCGGTGCGGTGTCGGCGTTCGATTCATCGGGGCTGAGGTGGCCGTTGGCCGAGTGCCGGCGGCGGGTGTTGTAGCGGGTCAACCAGGCGAAAACAGCTCTGCGGCAGGGGCCGGCGTCACCGTAGTCGTGGGCGCCCTGGAGGGTCTCGCGTTTCAGGGACTTCACCGCCCCGTGGATGATCACGGCGTCTTTGAAACCCTGGTCGACCAGGACCTTTTCCAGGCGCATCCCGCACCGCTCGGCCGCCTGGTCCAGCAGGGCGATGCCGGCCTCGTTGTCATGCGCGCTCGCGGCGAGGATCACCACACCGATGATCAGGCCCAGCACGTCGACGGCAAGTCCCCGCTTCCTGCCCGGCGTTTTCTTGTGTGCGTCCAGTCCCGTCGTCGCCTTCGGCACCCCGGCCGCCACGCGGACGGACTGGGTGTCGATGATCACCAGGGACGGGTCCTCTAATCGTCTGGCACGCTCCCGCACCTGACAGCGCAGGATCTCCTGGATCCGCTGGTCAAGGCCGTCCTGGCGCCACAGGGTGAAGTAGTAGAACACCGCCGACCAGGCCGGGAGATCGTGCGGCAGGAGCCGCCACTGACAGCCCGTCCGGTTCTGGTAGAGCAGCGCGTTCACGACCTCACGCAGGTCGCAGGAGCCCGGGTCCCCGGTCGCCGACCGCGCCACCCGCTCCTGCTTCCACGCGGTGACCAACGGCTCGATCAGCGCCCACTGCTCGTCGGACAAGTCGGTTGCGTACGGCATCCGTTCCATGCCCGCGACTCCATCATGCACACGACATGACGCGAGCGTGGAACCGTCCCATCACCCACGAACGGGCGACACCACATCATCAGGAACGGGACTTAACGGCTCTCACCGGTAGAAGTTCGGGGTGCCGCGCATGCACCACACCGCAGCGGGCATGATTGCGAAATGCTCAGCGGCGCGTTCCCAGACACTGTTCAAGCAGTGTTCAGGAAGTACCCGCATTGTTCATTCGGGCGCGGAACCTACATCACCATCCCGACCGGCCGGATCATCGCGCTGGTCGGCAACAACGGCAGCGGCAAGTCGACCCTCGCCAAGCTGCTGTGCGGGCTGTACCCGCCCGACACCGGCCGCATCCTCTGGGACGGCATCGACTCCACCGAGCTGGACCGGGGCGACCTCTTCGACCGGATCGCGGTCGTCGCCCAGGACTTCTACCGCTGGCCCTTCACGGCCCGCGTCAACATCGCCATCGGCCGTCCCGACGCCCCGCACGAGGACGAACTCCTGCACGCCGCCGCCGAGTACGCGGGCGCCGACGAGACCATCGCCGCCCTGCCCCGAGGCTGGGACACCCTCCTCGCCCGCGGCTACAAGGGCGGCCACCAGATCTCCGGCGGCCAGTGGCAACGCCTGGGCATCGCCCGCGCCCGGCACCGCGACGCCCGCATCCTGGTCGTCGACGAACCGACCAGCGCCCTGGACGCGGAGACGGAGCAGCGAGTCTTCGACCAGATCCGCAGCCTCGCCGCGACGGGCCAGACGATCATCCTGATCACCCACCGCCTGCACAGCGTCAGGCACGCCGACGAGATCTACGTCCTGGAAAGGGGCCGCGTCGCCGAACACGGCACGTTCGAGGAGCTGTTGAGGCCGGGGGGCGACGGGCCGGGGCTGTTCCGGCGGATGTATCTGGTGCAGTCGGAGCAGTATCGGGTGGACGGAGAGGGGTGATCCACGCGTGGTGATCGTCCGCGGCTGACGCGTCAGCCCTGCTTCTCCCCGAGTGCCTGACCTGGGCGGGCTGAGTGTGTCAGGTGGCGGGATCGGTGAGCGTCTGGGTGCCGAGCACTGTCAGTAGGGCGAGGCGTTCTGCGTCCTCGGTGCCGGGTTCGGCCGTGTAGACCATGATCCGAAGGTCGCTGCCCGCGACCGTGAGTACGTCGCAGTCCAGTGTCAGAGGTCCCGCATGTGGGTGGTCGATGGTCTTGCGTGCGGCCTCATGGCGGCCGACGGTGCCGGCATCCCACAGCGCGGCGAACCGGTCGCTGTTCGCGCGTAGTTCCGCGATCAGCCGCTGCAGTCGCCGGTCGGCCGGGTAACAGCCGGCCGCCGCGCGCAGGTCTGCCACCAGCGCGGCCTCGAAGTCGCGCAGGGACTGAGGCGTGTGCCGGGCCCGGGTGCCCGGGCCGAGGAAGTGGCGCCACACACCGTTGCGCTCGTTGCCACGCCATCCGGACGGATCGCCCATCAGGGCCGCGTACCGCGCGTTGGCCGTGAGGAGGCTCCAGGAAGCGTCGTAGACCGCCACGGGTGTCCCCGTCAGTCTGTCGAGCAGCCGCTGGACACTCGGGGTGATGTACCCCGGCACTGTCTGCGGGCCCGGCGGCACGTGCCCGGCCAGCCGGAACAGATGGGCGCGCTCGTCCCCCGACAGCCGCAGCGCCCTGGCCAGCGCCTCGACGATCTGGGACGAGGGATGGGCCGCGCGGCCCTGCTCGAGCCGGGTGACGTAGTCGACGGACATCCCGGCGAGCATGGCCAACTCCTCGCGGCGCAGCCCGGCCGCGCGCCGAACAGCGCCGACGGGCAGCCCGGCCGCCTCGGGTGGGATCCGGTCGCGCCAGCGACGCACCGCCTGCCCGAATTCCGTCGTCGCCATACCTGCCAGTGTGCACCGCCCACCGTCCGGCCCGCCTGGTACTGCCAGTCCCAGGAAAACCGGACGCCTGGCTGACCGAATGGTCCGCACGCACCGTGGAGCCATGACGACAACACTGATCACCGGAGCGAACAAGGGTCTCGGCTTCGAGACCGCCCGCCGCCTCGTCGCCGCAGGCCACACCGTCTATATCGGCAGCCGGGACCCCGAGCGCGGCCACCGGGCCGCCGTGCGACTGGGCGCGCGGACCGTACAACTCGATGTCACCGACGACGCCTCCGTCGCGGCAGCCGCCGAGACCATCGAAGCCGACGGCGGACTGGACGTGCTGGTCAACAACGCCGGCGTCGAAGGAAGAAGCGAGGACAACGACGTGATCGGCGCCGCGGACGTCACCGCCGACATGATGCGGCAGATGTTCGAGACCAACGTCTTCGGCACGGTGCGGGTCACCCACGCGTTCCTGCCGCTGCTGCAGCGGTCCGCTTCCCCGGTCGTCGTCAACCTCAGCAGCGGCCTGGCCTCCCTCACCCGGGCCACCACCGCCGGCACCCCCGTCCACGCCTACCCCGGCGTCGCGTACCCGGCGTCGAAGACCGCGGTCAACATGATCACCGTGCAGTACGCGAAGGCGTTCCCGAACATGCGGATCAACGCGGTGGAGCCCGGTTACACCAAGACGGACCTCAACGGGAACACCGGCATCCAGACCGTCGAACAGGGCGCCGAGATCATCGTCCGCATGGCACAGACGGGCCCCGACGGCCCCACGGGAGGCTACTTCGACGCGGAGGGGCCTTTGCCCTGGTGAGCTTCTGGGGCCTGGCGACGACGAAGACGAAAGGGTGACTGAGCGCCTCACCTGACGCATCCCGCCGACAGAGCGCCCAGCCGGATATCGGAGGTTTTGGGGATCCGGACAGTAGCGCCGGCGATACTATCGCCGCCGATACTCTTCCTGGTGGGACCATCGCCTACGTCGGCGATCACCGACGAACCGGTCCCCCTGGTGCGAAGAACTGCTGGGCGCCCGGCGCAGGACCGCTGCCGCCGCCACGGCCGAACCCGGAGAGTCCCGCCCTTGTCCGGACGGCTCCAGCCCGGACAGGCCCACTCACCCCCACCCCCTACCGGGACAACTCCACCGACACATGCGCCGACAGCGCGTCCAGGAAGTCGGTCGCGTCGAACGCCGCCCCCGCCGACAGCACCCCCACCGCCCGCGTCTGCCCCGTCAGTACTCGGCGTACCGCCTCCACCGCCAGTGGTGCGCTGACCGCGTAGATGTCCCGCCCGCTCGCCACCGCCCGCCGCTCCACACCACCGGACCGTACGACGACGTCGACCACGAACGTCTGCGCGGACCGCCCATCCTCGTCGACCGCGACCGGTGCCGGGGTCTCCGGTGCCGCCAGGTCCCTGGCCGCGTCGGCCGCCATGTAGGAGCGCACCTCGGGAATCGCCAGGTGGCTCGGGACGGTGACCACGTCGGCCATCGAGAACTCGCCGATCACCTCCCGGGCGCCCATCGGGTCCGGGAAGGTCCACTTCAGGGTCGGCAGGGCGTCGTCGTGGTACTCGAGGCCGCCCCCGCTGTAGCGGACCCGGCGGCCGTTCCTGCGGTCCCGGGAGACCGTGCCCGCGATGCGCGTCCCGGCGGTGGGGTGCCAACTGCTCAGCCCGTACGCGACATGCGCCTCGTCCGCCGACGTCCAGTCGCCCATCGCCGCCGTGACCAGCAGATCGCTGAGGCCGCCGAAGAACGCCATCGCCGGGACGACCACCGCGTCCGCGGCCCGCGCGCGGTCCCCGAAGTGCGTGAACGTGTCGAGGTTGGCCTCGATCTCCGCCGCCACGTCCACATACGGGATTCCCGCCCGCAGTGCCGCCTCGATCACCGGCGCCCCCGTCGCCGCGAAGGGCCCGGCGCAGTTGATCACGGCCGCCGCTCCGGCCAGCGCCCGGTCCAGCGAGCCCGGGTCGTCGACCGAGGCGGGGCGGACCTCGAGCCCCGGGCGGGACACCGCCGCCAACTCCCGCAACCGCTCCGGGTCCCGCCCGGAGAGGACCGGGACGAACCCCTTCTCCACCAGCTCCGCCACCACGAAGCGCCCGGTGTGCCCGTACGCGCCGTACACCACGACCGTCTGCCCGGAAACCGTCTGCCCGGAAACCGTGTGCCCGAACTCCATTGCCGATCCCATGACTTCTCCCCGTCCTGTTCGCATGACCACCATCCTGGCGACGCCCACCGCCCCGCACGAGTGTCCGGAACGACATGCCCCGTACAATTACGGACATGAGCAGGAACCCGGGTACCAAGACCGTCGCCCTCGCCCTCACCGAGGGCATGCTCCACTTCGAACTGGCCGTCGCCCACGAGGTGTTCGGCTCCGACCTCTCCGGCCTCCCCGGTCTGGCCTTCCCCTGGTACGACCTCGCCGTCTGCGGCCCCGCCCCCGTCCGCGTCGGCAGATTCCTCATGGAGCCCGACGCCGGCCTCGACCAACTCCCGTACGCCGAAACGGTGATCGTCCCCGGCTGGGCCGACATCGACATCGCCCCGCCCGCCGAACTGGTCGACGCCGTACGCGCCGCCCACGACGCCGGAGCCCGCATCGCCTCCCTCTGCACCGGCGCCTTCGTACTGGCCGCCGCCGGAATCCTGGACGGTCTGCGCGCCACCACTCACTGGGCGCACACCGATGACCTGGCCGCCCGTCACCCCCTCGTCGAGGTCGACCCGGACGTGCTGTACGTCGACAACGGCAGCGTGCTCACCTCCGCCGGCAAGGCGGCCTCGATGGACCTGTGCCTGCACCTCGTACGCCTCGACCACGGCCCGGCGATCGCCAACACCGTCGCCCGCCGGCTCGTCGTACCCCCGCACCGGGCCGGTGGTCAGGCGCAGTTCGTCACCGCGCCGGTGCCCGCCCAGGACGACCATCCGCTCGCCGCGCTGCTTCCGTGGGCGATCGAACGGCTCGACCGCGCGCTGACCGTGGAGGACCTGGCCCGACGGGCGAACATGAGCTCGCGCCATCTGGGCCGCCAGTTCCGGACCGTCACCGGCACCACCCCGCTGCAGTGGCTGCTGAACCAGCGGATCCGGCGCGCCCAGGAGCTGCTGGAGGCCACCGGCGACAGCGTGGACGCCATCGCGGAGGCCGTCGGCATGGGTACCGCCACGACCCTGCGCCGGCACTTCAACCGCACGGTCGGAGTTCCGCCGGACGCCTACCGCCGTACGTTCCGCAGCGCACGGTCCCTGACCCGCTGACGAGCGGCGGATGTCTGTGCGACTCCTTGACGTGTCCCTGCCGCAGTGCGTTTATGGGAGCGCTCCCATATTTCTGCTGATCTGAAGTTTCTTGGCGCTCACTCCCTGGAGTCGCAGTGAGAACAACGAGAAGCACGACGACAAGCACCACGCGAAAGAGCTCCCTGGCCGTCCTGCTGACCGCCCTGGCCACCCTCCTCGGCCTGCTGGCGCTCGCCCCGACCCCCACCCAGGCGCAGGCCGCACCACCCGGCGCCCTCGCCACCGGCCTCCACATCTCCAATGGCCGTCTCCTCGAGGGCAACGGCAACGACTTCGTGATGCGGGGCGTCAACCACGCCCACACCTGGTACCCGACCCAGACCCAATCCCTCAGGGACGTCAAGGCGTTGGGCTCCAACACGGTCCGCGTCGTCCTCGCCGACGGGCATCGCTGGACGAAGAACAGCGCGGACGACGTGGCCGCCGTCATCGCGCAGTGCAAGGCCAACCGGCTGATCTGCGTGCTCGAGGTGCACGACACCACCGGCTACGGCGAGGAGGCCGCCGCCGGGACGCTCGACCAGGCGGCCGACTACTGGATCGGCCTCAAGAGCGTGCTCGAGGGCCAGGAGAACTACGTCATCATCAACATCGGCAACGAGCCCTGGGGCAACACCGATCCGGCCGGCTGGACCGCCCCCACCGTCGCCGCCGTACAGAAACTGCGCGCCGCCGGCTTCCAGCACACGATCATGGTGGACGCGCCCAACTGGGGCCAGGACTGGCAGGGCGTCATGCGCGCCAACGCCCAGACCGTGTACAACGCCGACACCACCGGCAACCTGATCTTCTCGATCCACATGTACAGCGTCTTCGACACGGCGGCGGAGATCACCGACTATCTGAACGCCTTCGTCACGGCCAGACTCCCCATCCTCATCGGTGAGTTCGGCGGCCCGGCCGACCAGTGGGGCGACCCCGACGAGGACACCATGATGGCGACCGCCCAGCAGCTGAAACTGGGCTACCTGGCCTGGTCGTGGAGCGGCAACACGGACCCGATCCTCGACCTGTCGATCGGCTTCGACCCCAAGCAGCTCAGCGCCTG
Source organism: Streptomyces sp. ME02-8801-2C (assembly GCF_033793965.1). Classification (NCBI taxonomy): domain Bacteria; kingdom Bacillati; phylum Actinomycetota; class Actinomycetes; order Kitasatosporales; family Streptomycetaceae; genus Streptomyces; species Streptomyces sp. ME02-8801-2C. The sequence continues at coordinate 489,977 of NZ_JARAXP010000008.1, forward strand.
GGGCCAGCGCATCTTCAACGGCGCCAACGGCATCGCCCAGACCGCCAAGGAGGCCACCGTCTACGGCGGCGGCACGGGCACCGACACCCAGGCCCCGACGGCCCCCGGCGCCCCGGCGGCTTCCGGAACCACCGCCACGTCAACCACCCTGAGCTGGGCCGCAGCCACGGACAACGTTGCCGTGACCGGCTACGACGTCGTCCGCGTCAACGGCACCACGGAGACGACAGCCGCCGCCTCCACCACCAACACGGTCACGGTGACCGGCCTGACCGCGTCCACCGCGTACACCTTCGCCGTGTACGCACGGGACGCGGCCGGCAACCGCTCGCAGCGCTCGGCCACAGTGAACGTCACCACGTCCCCGGGCGGCGGCACCCCGGGCGTCAGCTGCTCGGTCGCCTACCGGGTCGTCGGCGAATGGCAGGGCGGATTCCAGGGCGACATCACCCTGCGCAACACGGGTACGGCCGCCCTCACCAACTGGACGCTGGGCTTCAGCTTCGCGGGCGGCCAGACGATCAACAACATGTGGGGCGGTACGCCGACGCAGAGCGGCGCCAACGTGAGCGTCGTACCCGCGTCCTACACGGCCACGATCCCGGCGGCGGGCTCGGTCACGGTCGGCTTCATCGGGGCGAAGGGGGCGACGAACCCGGCGCCGACGTCGTTCACGCTCAACGGCAGTACCTGCACGACGAGTTGACCAACTCTGCCTGATCGCACACCAGTCACCAGTCACCAGTCACCGGAGGGCGGCGTCCCGTAATCGGAACGCCGCCCTCTGGCCTGCTGATTGACTGTTCGTCAGCCCTGGTGGACCGTGCCGTTGACGATGAGCTCGGACATGTCCATGTACTGGCAGCCGGACGGGCCGCTGTCCTGCGCGCAGTCCACGCCGTTGTCGACGGCCTGGTTGCCCAGCATCGTCACACGGACGTACCGGACGTTCTGCCCGGTGCCCGTGTTGAGGGCCACGACGTTCTCCCGGCCGGTGTCGGCGGGAGAGAAGTGGCCCTCGGCGGCGGTGGCCCAGGTGGTGCCGTCCGCGGACGTCTCGATCCGGTAGTCACCGAGGGACGCCGTCAGGTCGTCCCCGCAGCCCGACGTCGGGTCGACGCGCAGCTCGCTGACGTCCACGGCCGCGGGCAGCCGTACGGTGTTGTGGACCGGGTCGACCCCGGTGCCGTTGGTGCCGCCGTTGGCCTCGGAACCCCAGACGGAGCCCCCCATGTCGATCAGACCGGCGGGTCCGCAGCCGAAGTCGCTGTAGTCGGCGCCGCTGAACTCCGCGATCTCGGCGCCGCCGGAGGAGGCCGACCAGTTCCGGCGCAACGCCCAGTCGGCGGCACCGGCGGTGATGGTGACCGTACGGATCTGCGGCTCGTAACCGCCGCCGCTCGCGTACACCTTCCGGTACGTGCCCTCGGGGACGTTCCGGATCGCGTACGTGCCGTCCGCCGCGCTCACGGCGGAGAGGTCGGCGCCGGGGAAGCCGGAGGCGTGGCCGCTGATGCTGACGGTGACCCCGCCGACCGGGTTGCCGGACAGCGTGTCGGTGACCTTGCCGGTCAGCGTGGCCAGCGGGGTGTCCGGGCCGGGCGGCAGCGAGAAGTCCTCGTCGGGCCGTACGTCGTCACCCGTGAGGGCGGCGGCGTACCAGCCCATGCCCCGGTGGGCGAAGACCTTCCAGATGCGGTCGTGGGCACGCCCGCCGTTGACCACGGTGTCGGCCTGCAGAATGGCGTTCCGCTGGTCGAGGAAGGACGGGTTGACGGGCGACAGCTCCATCGCCCGGGTCACCAGCGACTCGGTGAGCCGGCTGCCGAGGGTGTTGCGCAGGTCCCAGAGCGTCTGGCCCCAGATCTCGCCGTCGGCGTGCACCTCGGGACCGCCGCGGCGGGAGATCTTCCCGTAGTCGCCGTAGGTGTACCCGCCCGGACCCGCGGCGTCGGTTCCCTGGCACTTGGCCGACGTGGCGCCGACCGGGCAGTCCATCGACTGGGTGCGCGCGGGCAGTTCGTCGCTCCAGCCGGGCGCGTCGAGGTTCACGTCGCCGTCGACGCGCCGGTTGTCCTTCAGCAGGCCCTCGTTGTTGAGGAAGTCGAGGGCGTACCAGTCGCTCCACGCCTCGCCCATGGCGTTCGACTGCTGGCTGTTGAGGGCGGGGACGCCGTCGGCGTCGGTGATGAGCCGGTGCGACAGGCCGTGGGTGTACTCGTGGTACACGGTGGCGGCGTCGTCGCCGAAGTTGCCCTGCAGGACGTTGAAGCCCGGTATGGACCCGGTCAGGTACATCTGCATCGTGGGCGCCTGGCCGTCCGGCGGCGTACCCATGTTGGCGTTGTTCAGGTGGTCGCCGTCGGGCAGGCCGTCCTTGATGGCCGCGCCGTCGTCGGTCTGCGCCTGCACGGCGTCGCCGTCCCGGCTGTCGAAGTTGCCGGCGGCCCGGGTGAAACCGATCGGACCGGCTTCCAGATGGTCGTGGAAGGTGCCGAGGAAGTAGAAGACCTGCGCGGCGTTCTGCTCGCGGTTGGTCTGCCAGGAGTTCGGCGTCTTCTGGTCCCACGAGCAGGGCAGCGGGGTGCCGCAGCCGTCGCCGGTGAACGGCTTGAACGGGAAGGAGAACGTCCCGTCGGCGGCAGGGGTGATCTCCTCGCCCGGGTCCAGCTCGTCGTTGTCGTTGACGTCGCTGAAGACGTGCGCCACCGACCCGTTGAGGGTCTGGGCGCCCTGGGGGAGCCAGCCCCGGGCGGTCAGATGGCGGGTGTGCTGCTTGCCACCGGACCGGGCACCCGGGTACTGGTCCCAGACCAGCACCTTGCCGGTACGCAGGAGAGGGCCGGTGGACTGCTTTGCGGGCTTGTCGGAGGCGAGCGACGCAGCATGCCTGGCGGATCCGGCGGACGACGAGTCGGAAGAGGAGTCGGAAGAGGAGTCGGACGACAGGTCGGAGGACAGGTTCTGTCGGTACAGCACCCGTCCGGTAGCCGCGTCGACGACGTGCAGCCACATACCCTGGCCGTCCGGCACGGTGACCGTCCGCCACGCACGCCGGGCCACGCCGCCCGGCTCCGTGTACACCACCTGCTTGGCCGTGTCCGAGGCGCCGAGGCTGCTGTCCCCGGCGCCCGCGATGTCGCGAAGGGCGTTGCGCCGGGCCTGAGTTCCGCTGACCTTGGCGGGCGCCAGCGCGGACGGCAGCCCCCGTACCGGGGAGCCCAGCACGCTGATCAGCCGTCCGTCGCGGGCGACGTTGGCCTTGACGCCGTTGCCGAACACCGGGACGCCTTCGACCGACTGGACGAACGACAGATGACGGGTGCCGGCGACATCGGTGTACTGCTTGCGCAGGGTGAGACCACGGACCTGGTCGGCGGAGAGCCCGAACACATCGGGATGCGCCCGCAGATAGTTCCGGGCGATGTCCTCCGGGGTGGCGCCACTGGCCGAGGTCAGATACCCGTCGAGCCGGGCGACCTGGCGTGCGGTACCGGTGTCCGGGTCCAGCTCGAGCACACCCTGCGTTCCGAGCTGCTTGCGCAACTGCCGTACGCCGGGCCGCTGTTCGGCCTTCGTGAGCCGGGCGTCGCTTCGCGCGAGCGACTGCTGCGAGGGTATGACCGGCGGACTGTCGGCCGCCGGTGAGCCGGAGTCGGCCGCTGGGCGGTCCACCGGGTCGCCGGGGGCCGCGCTCGCGCCGCCCGGCAGCAGAGCGACGGCCAGCGAAAGGCATGCCGTCGCGGTGAGTATGGACGCGCGTGTTCTGCGCGAGAAGGGGGCTTTCGCCATGCTGCGCCTCGTGGGGGGTGAGGTTTCAACGACCGCGTGTGGCAGCCGAGTTGTACTTCACAAACCTCTCAGGACGCCCAGCACAACAGGAAGTCCGAGAGTTCGATGTTCACAGGAGCCTCACAGACCTCAGGGTTGGCCGAGCGTCACCCCGGTGAGCACGTTGCCCGTGCCGGCGCCGAGTGTGGGTCTCGTGGACGCCGAGTACGGCTCGGAACTGGTCCTGCGCCTCGTGGACCCGGCCTGCGTGCGGACGTCGCGGATCGACTCCACAGGCAGCTGAGTCATCTGCGGCAAGAGCGCAAGGGTGCTGAACGGCTCATATCCGCGTATCGGGGACTTGGCGTGCGCGCGCGGTCTCACCCCGCTGACCAGGGATGTGAGTTCGGCGCAATCCAAGTCCTCACGGGGTCTAACAGGTCCGAAACCGGCCGCTGCGGCAAGGGGACTAGCTTCGGGACATGAGGGTGTGGACGCCATCACGGCGACTGGTAGCCAGGCTCGGCAGGCCCGGCGCGGTCGGCAAGCGCGTTGTCGGAAGGGACCTTTCCGGGGGCGTTTCCAGGGGTGCGGGGGGCACGGGGGGTGCGTCAGGTGAGGTGATCGCGTCAGGTGAGGGGATCGCCGTGGGTGAGGCGAGTGCCGGGGCGTCGCGTCGCCACCGTGGTCCCGCGGCTTCTCCGCGCCGTCCGCTGCCCGGCTGGCGCACCATCAGGGGCCGGGTGGCGGTGGTCATCACCGTCCCGATCTGTCTGCTGCTGACGGTGGCCGGGCTGGCCGTATACGGCCGTGCCGAGGCCGTGGGGGACGCCCGCACGACCCGCGCCGAGGTCGGCCTCAGTCTGCGCGTCCAGGCACTGGTGCATCAGCTGCAACGCGAACGCGGCCTGACGAACGGTCTGTTGGGCGGCGAGTCGGGATACCGCACACAACTCGCCACCACTCGCAAGCGCGTCGACACGGCGCTGCGCGCGATGCGCTCCGAGCGCGACGTCGAGGCTGTCGTCCAGCGGCACCTGCGCCGCCTGACCGCCATCCGCACCGCCGCCGACCGGGACGCCGACGGAATGAGCACCACGGGCCGCACCGCCGACCGCACAGCCACCCTCACCTTCTACACCACCGCCGTCGACGCCCTGAACGCCGTCGACCCGGTGGCGGACACCGCGACGCGCGACGACCGCCAACTGCGCGACGGACTGGCCGCGTTGCGGGAACTGGCGGCGGCCAAGGAGTCCGTCGCCCTCGAACGCGGCCTGCTCAACGGCGTGTTCGCCGACGGCGCCTTCCACGACCGCGAGTACCTGACCTTCACCGAGGTGCGGGCCACCCGCGTAGCCGCCCTCGCCCGCTTCCGGCAGGTCGCCACAGCACCCCAACTCACAGCTCTCAAGCGTGCGTTCGCCACGAAGGACGCCACCCGCGCCACCGCCTACGAGAGCAGGGCGGAAACCGCCGCCGACGGCTCCCCGCTCCGCGCCGACGCCGCCACCTGGTGGGACGCGATGACCGTACTCGTGGACGACCTGTACGCCGTCCAGCAGACGGTCGGCGACGACGCACGGGACCGGTCCGACCAGCTCAGTCACGACGCCGAACTGGCCCTGGCCGCCTACCTCTTCGCGGGCGCGCTGATGGCCACCCTGGTCGCCGCCCTCGCCGCATTCGCCTCGCGCTCCCTCACCCGCCCCCTCCGCGCACTCGCCGAGGCCGCCCACGACGTCGCCAGGAACCGACTGCCGGCGACCGTCGCCCGTATCCAGCAGTCCCCGCAGAACCAGGCGGAGCTCCCCGAGGCCGAGGCGCAACCACAACAACTGGGCGGCGCGGCCGAGATCACCGAAGTCGCGGAATCCCTGCGCCAAGTGGAGCAAACCGCCGTTCAACTGGCCGCCCAGCAAGCCGGTTTGCGTCGCAACACCACCGAATCGCTCGCCAACCTCGGCCGCCGCAACCAGAATCTCGTACGCCGTCAGCTCGGCCTCATCACCCGTCTGGAACGACAGGAACTCGACCCGGACGCCCTCGCCGAACTCTTCGAACTCGACCACCTGGCCACCCGGATGCGGCGCAACGCCGAGAGCCTGCTGGTCCTGGCCGGACAGAATCCGCCCCGGCCCACGGCGGCGCCCGCCGACGGTCTGGAGGTCGTCCAGTCCGCCGTAGCCGAGGTGGAGCAGTACCGCAGGGTCCTGATCGCGGCGGTGGAACCGGTGCGCGTACGCGGCCACGCCGTCGCCGATGTCGCCCACCTCCTCGCCGAACTCCTGGAGAACGGGCTGACGTTCTCGCCCCCGACCGAACGGGTCGAGGTGCACGGCTGGTACGACACCGAGGACGACACGTACAGCTTCGCCGTCGTCGATCACGGCGTCGGCATGTCGGCGGCCGACAAGGAACGCGCGGAGGCCCGCCTCTCAGGTTCCGGCGAGGACGCGTTCCTCGCCGCGCCGACCCGCTTCCTGGGCCACCTCGTCGTCGGCCGGCTCGCGCAACGCCTCGGCGAGGGCGCGAAGGTCCACCTCTTCGACACCCCGGGCGGCGGCCTGTCGGCCCTCCTCGTCCTGCCCGCCCGCCTGCTGGCCCCCGCACAACCCCCGCAGCCCCTATCCGCCCCACCCACACCTGCTCCAGCCACACCTGCCCCACTCCCGCCCGCCGCACCACCCGCTCCCGCTGTCTCCGCCCTGCTCAACGGTTTCCGGGCAGGTGTCGCCCGAGCCGAGGCCCGAAGCACACCTCGAAGCACACCTCGAAGCACACCCCGAAGCACCCAAGGAGCGTCATCGTGACCACCGCCGTCCAGAGTTTCGGCTGGCTCGTCTCGGAGTTCGTACGGACCGCCGACGGCGTCACCGACGCCGTCGCCGTCTCCTCCGACGGCCTGCTCATGGCCGCCTCCGACAACCTCGGCCGAGACCGCGCCGACCACCTCGCCGCCGTCGTCTCCGGCATCACCAGCCTCGCCCAGAACGCGGCGACGACACACGGCTTCCGAGGCATGAAGCTCGTCATGATCGAAATGCTCGGCGGCTTCCTCATGGTCGGCCGCATCCGCGACGGCAGCTGCCTGGGAGTCCTCGCCACAGAGGGCTGCGACGTAGGCCTGGTCGGCTACGAAATGGCCGTCCTCGCCGATCGCGCGGGCGAACTCCTGACCCCGCAACTGGTACGGGAGCTGCATTCGGCGCCGCTGGGGGCGGGATAGCCGCGCTCGGCGGCGCCGAATGGGGGAGATGACCGCTGGTGCACAGCCACAGCGTGAACCGCGCTCAGAACCTGGTAGGCATCGAACTCGGGGACGCTCCCTCTTTAATGATGTGATCATGCCGAGCTGATCCGACACACTGGTTCGATGCGGCACGATGATGAACAGCCTTTGTCCGGTGGCAACGTCAGTGATGGTGTCGTTCGCGTCGGGGACACCGTTCGCCGTCCGGCCGGACCATGGACTCCCGCTGTGCATGCCCTGCTCGCCCACCTGCACGAGGTGGGATTCGGCGCGGCGCCTCGTCCGCTCGGCATCGACGATCAGGGGCGTGAGGTCCTGACCTTCATGCCGGGAGACGTGATCTGGCCCGACCGGTTCTCGCTGCTGGAACCCGCTCGTCAACTGGCTCGCGTGGCACGGCTGATCAGGGACTTCCACGACGCCGTGCAGGACTTCACGCCGCCCTCCGACGCACGGTGGCAGACGCTGATCCCCCCTGAGGGCAGTGACATCATCGCCCACCACGACCTGGCCCCCTGGAACCTCGTGGTCGCAGACGAGGCGCGGTGGGCCTTCATCGACTGGGACGGTGCGGGTCCCGGCTCGCGCCTGTGGGATGTCGCGTACGCCATTCACGGGTTCCTCCCGCTGTCCGCGCATCCGGACTGGCAGAGCCCGGACGCGGCGGACCGACTGCGAGTCTTCGCCGACGCCTACGGTCTGGCCGAGTCCGAACGCCGCCAGTTGGTCCCTCTACTGGGGCGCCGTACGCGTTCCATGCACGACTTCCTGCGCGACCAGGCAGCCCAAGGAGCCCAGCCCTGGGCAAGGCTGTGGGCCGAAGGCCACGGGGACGCCTGGCGAAACGACGCCGAATACATCGAGCAACGCGAAGAGCAGTGGATGCAGGCCCTGCTCGCCGGCTGAGGCCTCAGCGCCCGTGCCTGGCTCCCGGCGTCGAACGACATGACGACATCTCGAAATGGATCACTCACCTGGGCATTCGCCGGACATTGAAGCGGAGCCTTCGCCTGATCATGTGCTCCGACCAGGTGCACCGATCGAGACGAAGGCCGTGAGGGTGAGACTGCTGCCTGACGCCATGACCGCGCGCGGGGACGAACTGTTCGACCTCGTGGACGCGTTGTTGTGCGCGGACGAGAGCTACGGCCTCAACTCGGTGCGGATACTACGAGAGTTCGGGCGGCGCGTATCCGAAGGGCAGCCAGTGCTCTGACCACGATGGTCCGGGTTCGGGTACTGTCCGCGTATGCGCCAGTTCCCTCGCACTCTGGAAGCCCTCGTCGTGCGCACCGACTTCTCGGCAGATGGTGCTTGGGAGACGAAGACCTGACGCCCGACCAGGCCCTCGAACTGGTCCCTGCGGACTACCAGCATCCCCTCCTTGTCCTGGTCGACTCCACAGCTGTCTCCTCAGCTGAACTGCCGCTCCTCGTAGTGGACAGGAGAGGGGAACGTGGACGTTGCGTCCGCGTTGTGGCAGCCGAGTTGTGGAGCATCGAGAACAACCTCTCGGGCGCGAATATGGACTTCGAGGCGTTCGTCGGCGCCAGGGACGACGACGGGGTGTTCCGAGGGTTTTGAGGTGGCGTAAGGGCAAGTGGATGTGTACGGGAGAGCAACCGCCTTTGTCTTTGCGGGCGTTGTTCGGAGACATTGCTGTTCATTGACAACTTTTTCGACTGTCGGCCCATCTCACTCCCCGAATCGCATCACGCGGAACTGCGAAACCTGACGCGAAAGAGGAGCCTTTGATGAGAACCCCCATCCGACGCCGCGCCCTCCACCTCGCCGGTGTGGCCGTCGCCGCGCTGGCGACCACCGTCGCGACCGCTCTCCCGGCCCATGCCATCAACCGGGTGGACTGCGGCACCTACGGTGAGCTCCTCTACTTCGAGACCGACGGAATCGATCCCTGCTTCGCCAACGCCGGCACCGTCGACGTCGCCATTTACGGCGTGGGATGGATGAACACCGGCAACAACGAGGTCAGCATCAAATACCGCACGGTCCTGGGCGGCCCACAGTGGGACTCGGGCCGACTCCCCAAGTACATGGCCTTCGATTTCGGCCGAGCGTCCGGTGCCCCCAGCGGCAAGGTCCACAAGATCGAGCAGATCACCATTTACTGAGCTGTTTCAGCGTGCTCGCAGATCTGTGAACCTACGCAGTCGGAGCACTGGTGAGCCCGATACTGTCGACGACGAAGGCCCAGGTCCGAGAATTCTCTCCTTGACCTGGGCCTTCACCGATCTACCCTGTGCCCTCGGCAGGATTCGAACCTGCGACACCGGCTTTAGGAGAGCCGTGCTCTATCCCCTGAGCTACGAAGGCGAGGGCTTGTAGAAGACCTTGTTGAAAACCCAGGGTGTGGATCTTCGGCGAGGAGTACAAGCCCGCTGGTCAAACGTGGTGCAACGCTCTCCACAGGGTCATCTGAGCAGACAACGTCACGTACCAACGGCTGACCAGGGACAGCCTAGCGGATGCGCGCCAGTGAGGGTCCTCGGTATAGGGGCAGAAGGGCGCTACGGCGAGCTGGAGTGCCTCTGACCTGCCGTGCCTGTGGTCTGGAGAGCGTGGTCGGTGGACGTGGAGGGAGCCGGGAGCGAGGGCGGTTGGACCGTTCTGCTCTCAGGCGGCTCGACCGGTGAAGGAGCGGCTGAACTGCTGTCCCGACTGGACCATGCCGCGGACGTTGCCGAGCCGCTTCCTTTCGTACGCTCCGAGAGACTGCGCCACCGTCGATCCACGCACGCCCACAGCAACGGATTCGGCGACGGCCTCGGCGTCGTAGAGCGATGCGCTGAAGCCCGAGCCGGTCATCGGGGTCGGCACATGCGCGGCATCTCCCACGAGGGCAAGACGCCCGTTGGCGAGCTTGTCGGGGACGTACTCGGCGATGGGGGTGCCGATGACGGCACGCCGCTCGACGCAATCAAGGATGGCCTCGCGCCAGGGCGACGGCCACAAGTCCTCGGCTCTGTCCGCGAGCTCGCGCAAGGTCGCCTCCGGTATGTCGGCGGAGGTCAGCGACCGGCGCACGACGTTGCCGACAACACTGCCCGTTTCGCGAAGGAGAACATTGTGGCTCGCGTCGTACCAGGCCCAGCCGACCTGGCGGGAGCCTGGTGCGACGGAACCGTCAGGGCCGGGCAGTGGGTAGCCGAGGAGATAGTCCTGGCCGCCGCTGACGATGTCGACGTTCCGTGGCAGGCGGCGTGAGGACGCGAGCGAGGACTCGTTGGTGAGGCCGAGCCAGATCAGGTAGCCGGCGAACGTCGCGTCGGGCTTGTCGGGTGCGACGCCGAGGCGCACGACACTTCCGTGGCCATCCGCCCCGATCACAACATCGCCGCGGAACGTCTGCTGGTCCGAGGTGATCACCCAAGCGGAATCCGCGTCCTGGTCGACGCTCCGTACGATCGTGTGGGGACGAAGCTCGATATAGGGGTCGGCGTCGACGGCCGCCCGGAGCCGGGCGTGGACCGCCATCCAGCTCTGCACACCGGGAGCCACTGAACTCAGTGGCGCCGAACCGCTCTGCGAGTGACGGGATCCCGTGATTCTGCTGAGGAAGCCCTCACTCACCCCGCCGAGAGCAGCCCCCTTCCGGGCCCGAGGGGCGGCCCCCGATCGCTCCAGCATCGTCACGTCGACTCCGGCCTGCGACAGAGCCAATGCGGTCATCAGACCCGCGAGAGACGCACCGACGACGATGGCGGCGCCATGGCGCTCGTCCCGGTTCCCGGAACGGGGCACGTCGCGCATAGCTGTGGTCATGCTGTTGTTCTCCTCACGGAGTCGTCACGGTGGTGGTCCGGGCGGGCGCGCTGTGGCAGGCGCCGAGGCTCTGGGCGGACATCTCGGCGGCGCTGCCCAGCGTGATCACCGGAATTACGAGGAGCTGCCGGGGCGCTCAGTGTGAGAGCAGCGCGCCGAGGTCGATCTTCCCGCTCTGCACTTGCGCGTCGTGGGGCTCGTTGAGTCCGCCGTCGGTGATGTACAGCCGCTTCCCGCGCACCGCGGTGGCGGTGGGCGAGGCGAGGCCGTGAGAGGCGGTCAGCACGGTCCTGGTGGTCCCGTTCGGGTAGACGACCGCGATCTGGTTCTGTGTGTTCAGCGCGGCGAACACGACGTCGGAGCGGTCGCTGAGGAAGTTGAAGTCATCGATGCCAGTGAGGCCGCCGGAGACGGTGTGGACCCGGCCCGGAGCTCCGGCGGCTGTGACGGGGATCCGCAGCAGGGTGCCCTTGCTGAGGTTGGAGACCCATACGGCGCCATTGTGGAAACGGAGTCCGTTCGCGCCGTACGGCACCGGTGCGGACGCCTCGATCGCGAGGGCGGGGTCGACCAGCCACGCGGTCGCAAGGCCGCCGGAGACCGGTACGGCCCAGACGGTGGCCATCCGGCTGTCGGCGACGTACAAGGTGCGCCCGGCCGGATCGATGGCCAGACCGTTGGGGACTCCGCCCGCGGGCAATGCCGCGATGCGGTGAGGAGTGCCGCCGTGCGGCAGCTTCCACACCCCGTTGCGGGAGGCATCGGAGGACCACACGTTGTAGTAGACGGTGCCGTCGTGGCCGCGGGTGTTGCCGGTGATCCCGTCGCCCTTCTGCCCGGTGACCAGCACCGTGCGGTGCCCGGACGGCGCGATCCGCACCAGCGCCGGCCGTTCGCCCGCGGGCGCGCCCACCATCGAGACGGTCAGCGAATTGTCCGGGGCGACGGTGATGTTCTCGGGCACGTCGCCGGTGGCGAAGTCGAAGGCGGCCACGGTCTTCACGTGGGTGACGGCGGGCCGCGCGTTCGCGTGTCCGGTCGCGGCGGACGCGTACGGTGCCGAGACGATGACGGCTGCGGTCGCGGAGATCGCCGCGAGCTTGAACGACTTCTTCATGGATATGTCTTTCGTGATCATTGCGCTCTTTCGTTTTCTGCGTCGGCGCCGGGGAGTCCCTAGGCGGGGATCGGGAAGCCGGCGTTGTCCAGGTTGAGCGAGTCAGGGTCGGGTCCGCCGCGTACGCCGGTGTCGAGGGCGTCGATCGCGGCCACCTCGTCGGGGGTCAGGGCGAAGTCGAAGACGTCGAAGTTCTCGGCGATGCGATGGGCCTTGACGGACTTGGGGATCGCGCAGAAGCCGTGGTCGAGGTGCCAGCGCAGCACCACTTGCGCGGGTGTCTTCGCGTACTTGTCGGCGAGGGCGGTGATGACGGGGTCTTCGAGTGGGTTGGTGTCGGCACCCCGGTAGACGTAGGAGCCGCCGATGGGCGACCACGACTGGGTCAGGATGCCGTGGCTTTCGTTCGCCGCGCGCCACTCGCCCTGCGTGTAGTAGGGGTGCACCTGGATCTGGTTCACCGCCGGAACGATGTCGGTGCGGGAGATGAGCTCGTCGAGCTGCTTCGGCGTCTGGTTCGACACGCCGATCGCACGGACGCGCCCCTCGGCGAGGAGCTTCTCCGCCGCCTTGTACGCCGCGATCGTCTGCTCGAAGTCGGACGGCAGCGGCTGGTGCAGCAGCCACAGGTCGAGCTGCTCGATGCCCAGCTTGCGCAGACTCACGTCGAAGGCCCGCAGCGCGGAGTCGTAGCCGTAGTCGCTGATCCACAGCTTGGTCGTCACGAAGATCTCGGAGCGGTCCACGTCGGAGCGGGTGATCGCTTCGCCGACCTCCCGCTCGTTGAAGTAGGCGGCGGCGGTGTCGATCAGCCGGTAGCCGTCGTGCAGCGCGGTCAGGACCGCGTCGGTGGTCTCCTCGGGGGCGCTCTGGTAGACGCCGAGTCCCAGGGCGGGGATCCGTACGCCGTTGTTCAGGGTGATGAGTGGGTTCGTTGCGGTCATCGTTCACTCCGATCGGGTGGGCGCACGCAGCGGTGCCCGCGTGCGGACGGGAAGGGGGACGGACGCGGGCTCAGTCGGCAGAGACCGCTGTCGGCAGTTCGACGCCTGTGAGATCGGCGCAGTACTTCAGCAGTTGGTCCTGCACTTCGGGCGACTGAGTCGCCGGGTGCGGAGGGCGGGGCTGCTGGTGGTGGAAGTAGCGGCCGGTGACCAGCGCCGCCGCGTCGTTGCCGACCGCCAGCCAGGCCTGGGTCACCGGAGCCGGCCGCAGGTCGTCGGTGGCGCCGCTCCCGCCCATCTTCGTGGGGACCCAGCCTGGGTCGACGGCGTTGGAGAGCACCTCGGGCCATCTCCTCGCGACGGCGAGCATGAGAGCGGTGACGTGGAACTTCGACTCCGAGTACGCCTGGGAGCCCTGCCACGGCCGCGTCGCCCACTGCGGGTCCCGCAGGGTGGCCTCGCCGCTGTGGTGCATGCCGGAGCTGAGATAGACGACGCGTCGGGGCGGGGTGATCAGCGTCGTGAGGAGGTAGGGCGCCAGCACGTTGACCGCGAAGACGTCCGAGAGGCCGTCCTCGGTCTCCACCCTGCCTCGCCCGTAGTAGCCGACGCCGGCGTTGTGGATGACCGCGTCGAAGGTGCCCAAGTCGTTGACCTGGGTGGCCACATCGCGGGTCCGGGCGATGCTGGAGAGGTCACCGACGGCGACGCCCGCGTTGTCCGGGAGCGCGGCGTGTGCGTCGCGGGCCCGGGGGTTGTTACGTGCGTGGAGCGCCACCGTGTGGCCCTGCCGCAAGAGCAGTTGGGCGGCCATCAGGCCGAGGCCGTCGGTGGAACCGGTGATGAAGATGCGAGCCATGAGTATGTCCTGAAGGGTTCGGACCCCGGCCGGTCGCTAGTTGGGGTCGCTGACCCGATTGCTGGTGGTGACCTTGAGGGGTACGGCGAGCAGCGGGAGGAGTTGCTCGACGACTTTGGTCACGTTCGGGTGCTCGGCGTGTTCCGCGACGGCCTCGGGCGAGGCCCAGCCGTCGACGATGTAGAAGGTGTCGGGCTCGTCCGACTGCTGGTAGAGGTCGTAGTAGAGGCATCCCGCCTCGGCCCGCGCGGGGCCCACGAACTCCAGCAGGAGCTCCTTGACCCTGGCGCGGTGGGCCGCCTTGCCGCGTACCTCGCAGATGATGTGGCGCTCTGCCGACTTGACCGTGGTCATGTGGATTCCTTTGTCAGTTCTGGCCGGCGTAAACGCAGGTCATGCCGCCGTCCACGACGAGGTCGACGCCCCTGATGTAGCGGCTGCTGTCCGAGGCCAGGAAGACGAGGGCGTCGCCGATGTCCTCGGCCGTTCCCACGCGGCCCGCCGGAATCTCCTTCGCGACGCGCTCGACGTAGGCGGCGATGTCGTCGTCGCTCAGCTTCTGTTCGTGGTTGTAGCCCTCGGTGGGCACCACTCCGGGGCTGATCGAGTTGACCCGGATCCCCCGGTCCTTGAGGTCCGTCGTCCAGCTGCGGGCGAGGGAGCGTACGGCCGCCTTCGACGACGCGTAGACGGCGAACCCGGGCAGCCCCATGTCGGCGGTGATCGACGCGTTGAGGACGATGGACGCGCCGTCGCGCAGGACGTCCAGCACGCTCTGCACCGTGAGGACGACGCCCTTGATGTTGATACCGAGCTCGCTGTCGATCTGCTCCTCGGTCAGCTCGGCGAGGGGCGTGGCGTGTCCGCCACCCGCGTTGGCGAAGAGGATGTCGAGGTGGCCGTGCGCCGCCTTGATCGTTTCGGCTACGTGCAGCATGTCGCTCTTGCTCGTGACGTCGGCACGGATTCCGGTGGCGGACGGGCCGAGCTTCTCCGCGGCGGCGTCGAGCACGTCCTTGCGCCGGCCTGTGATGTAGACAGTGGCTCCCTCTTCGATCAGCCGCTTGGCGGCGCCGAAGCCGAGTCCGGTCGTGCCGCCCGTGACCAGGGCGATCCGCCCCCTGAATGCCTGCGATTCCACGTGAACTTCTCCTGAGGTGCAGGGCCTTCCTGGCGAAGCGCCTCGAACAGGGCTCCGGCGCTTCGTCAGGAACGGGCCGATGGAGGCCGGTGACTTACCGGTTGATGGTCTTCTGCTGCGCTGCGGTGTACCGATCGCCCTTGATCTGCACCTGGGCAACGGCCTCTTCGATGCGCTTGAGGTCCTCGGAGGTCAGTTCCACGGTGTCGGCGCCGATGTTCTCTTCGAGGCGGTGCAGCTTCGTCGTGCCCGGGATCGGTGCGATCCACGGCTTCTGCGCCAGCAGCCAAGCGATGGCGGTCTGAGCCCGGGTCGCCTGCTTGGCGTCCGCGATCTCACCCAGCAGCGCGATCAGTGCGAGGTTGGCCTCACGCGCCTCTTCCTCGAAGCGCGGCAGCACGTTACGGATGTCGTTGGCCTCGAACTTCGTGTCCTGGCTGATCGCGCCGGTGAGGAAGCCCTTGCCGAGCGGGCTGAACGGCACGAAGCCGATGCCCAGTTCTTCCAGGGTCGGCAGGATGGTCTCCTCGGGCTCGCGCCACCACAGCGAGTACTCGCTCTGCAGGGCCGTGACCGGCTGGACCGCGTGAGCCCTGCGGATGACGTCCGGACCCGCTTCGGACAGGCCGAAGTGCTTGACCTTGCCTTCCTGGATGAGGTCCCGGACCGTGCCGGCGACCTCTTCGATCGGCACGTCGGGGTCCACCCGGTGCTGGTAGAACAGATCGATGCGGTCGGTCTGCAGACGCTGCAGGGACTGCTCGGCGACCAGCCGGATCCGCTCCGGCCGACTGTCCAGCCCCGCCGTGGGGTTGCCGTCCTTGAACCCGAACTTCGTGGCGATGGAGACCTGGTCGCGCACCGGCGCCAGGGCCTCGCCCACCAGCCTTTCGTTCGCTTCCCCGTACCCTTCCGCGGTGTCGAAGAGCGTCACACCGCGCTCGGCGGCCGCCCGGATCAGCTTGATGGCCTCACCCGTGTCCGCGGCTTGGCCGTAGCCGAAGGTCATTCCCATGCAGCCGAGCCCGATCGACGACACTTCGAGCCCGCTGTTTCCCAGTTCACGCTTCTTCATTTTCGTTCTCCTTTCGAGTGGCCACGAGCGACGACAACGCCGTGGCCGGTATGGGTCCTTCGGCGCGGTGGAGGGCGACCAGGGTGGCAACGGTGATCAGGCTGCGGTCCCGCTGGGACAGGCCCTCACTCGCCCACACCTCGCCGAAGAGGACGTCGTCGGTGAGCCAGTTCGGGCGCGAAGTCGCCGAGCAGCTTCTGTGCGGCGGTCTGTTCTTCCGTCATGGCGTTTCATCCTTATCGCGGACAGGCCGTGCTCGATGTGCCAGCGCAGCACGATCTGCGCGGGGGTCTTGCCGTACTTGGCGGCGATTCGAGTGATGACCGGGTCCTGCAGCGGGCTCCTGCCCGCGTGCGGGGCGTCGGGCCAGTACAGGTTCACCGCGCAGAGGAGCGACCACGCCTGGGTGACGATGCCGAGGCCGGCATGCGCCTCGCGCGGCTCGCGCTGGATGAAGTAGGGGTGCAGCTCGACCTGGTTGACCGCCGGTACGACGTCGGTGCGCTCGATCAGGTCGTCCAGACGCCCGCGGCTGAAGTTGGAGACGCCGATCGCCCGCACCCGCCCGTCGGCCAGCAGCTTCTGCGCTGCCTCGTACGCGGCGACCGTGGAGTCGAACTCGGACGTGTACGCCTTCTCGTTGCCGTGGACGGCAGCGGTGTCGATCAGTCGGTAGCCGTGCTGGAGCGCGGTCGTGACCGCGGTGGCGGTCTCCTCCGGTGGGCTCTGGAAGATGCCCAGGCCGAGCGCGGGCATCTGCACGCCGTT
The DNA here is from genome assembly GCF_033793965.1 of Streptomyces sp. ME02-8801-2C. Lineage (NCBI taxonomy): Bacteria > Bacillati > Actinomycetota > Actinomycetes > Kitasatosporales > Streptomycetaceae > Streptomyces > Streptomyces sp. ME02-8801-2C. Next base: position 506,688 of record NZ_JARAXP010000008.1, read on the forward strand.
GTTCAGCGTGATCATCGTGCTCTCGCCAGTCATGGTGTCCTTCCATGAGCAGGGACGGACCGATACGAGGTTCGGCACCGGTCGGCCCCAAAGCGGGGCACTGACCATGCAACCGGGAACGGACACGATGAGGGAGTCTCCGCTGTGAGGGGTAACAGCAGGGACCCCCAGCGGCATATGCGCAGGTCAAAACCCCGCCCTCGCTGCCGGCGGCAGCCGGAGAAGGCGGGGCTGTGGACGTCGGTTCAGTTCTCGGAGTCCACCTCGGCAGCCTGCACGTCCGCGGTCTCGGCCGTGGCGGACCAGCTCGCCAGCAGGTTCAGCGCGTCCGCGGCCGCGGAGCCTGGGGCCGCGTTGTACAAGGCCACGACCAGCCCCGAGCCGTCCGGCAGGTTCATCGATTCGAAGTTGAGCTCCAGCTCGCCGACGACCGGATGCCTGAGGCGTTTCGTCCCGTCATGGAAGACGTGCACGTCGTGGGCGCCCCACATCACGCGGAAGGCGTCGCTGCGGGTCGACAGTTCACCGATCAGGTTCGACAACTCGCGGTCGTACGGGTTCTTGCCCGCCTCTATTTGCAGCGCGCCCACAGCGCCCCTGGCGATGCGCTCCCAGTCGACGTAGAACCGCCGGGCCGCGGGGCTGAGAAACACGAACCGCACGGTGTTCGCCCCACAGACCGGATCGGCGTACATCTCCGAGAACAGTGCGCGACCGAGCGGATTGGCGACCAGAATGTCGAATCGGTGGTTCTTCACGAACGCCGGCATGCCCGGCATCCCGTCAACGATGCGCTGCACGCTGGGCCGCACAGCCGGCCGGGCGGTCCGGCGCCGCACACGGGCGGGCGTCTTGTTCGCCGCTCGGGCCAGGTCGTACAAGTGCGTGCGCTCCGTGTCGTCGAGCCGCAGAGCCTGGGCCAGCGCGTCCAGGACGCTGTCGGAGACACCGCTGAGATTGCCGCGCTCCAGGCGCGTGTAGTACTCGACGCTGACGCCGGCGAGCGTCGCGACCTCGTTCCTGCGCAGCCCGGCCACCCGGCGGTGGCCGTACGCGGGCAGACCGGCCTGCTCGGGCGTGATCTTGTCACGGCGAGACTTCAGAAACGCACTGATTTCGGCGCGGTTGTCCATGAGGCCAGAGTAGGTTCGCCGCACACGGGCTGAGAGACCCTGCCATTACCCCTCACAGCAGTAATCCCCAACGCCTCCCCTTCCGGTAGGGCGGAGCCGCAGGTCAGAGGGGTTCGCCGCCGGATACCGGCTGCAGCCCGCCCCAGGACCCCCTCGTTTCTGCAGCTGGCAGCGATGGCCCCAGGGCCGAAGAGGCGTCTGCGCTCGCCGCGCGCGACGCGTTTCTCGAGGGAGTACGCCGCGAATGTGCCCAGGGTGGGTCCGAACCCGGGTAGCAGGCTGGAGAGGAAGCCGACAAGCGTGCCACGGCCGTAGGCGGGCAGTGAGAGGCACAGCTTCTCGCGGTTCATCCAGGCACGGCTGGTCATCGCCACCCCCTCGTCCGGCCGCTTCCGGCCGACCGACAACTGGCGCAGGGCCTCGGGCACGGCGAACAGCGCCATGGCGACCAGGGAGATGTCGATGCCGTCGGAGAGTTCCAGCACGCCGAAGGTCCAGCGTCCGACCGACGACTGGCTGTCGGTGCCGACCAGGGCGACGGCCATCCCGAACAGGGCGGAGATGCCCGCCTTCAGGCGCGAGCCGGTGATCAGCGAGGCCGTCATGGCCAGGGCGCCGACCATCAACACGGTGTACTCGGCCGAGCCGAAGGCGACGGAGACCTTCGACATGAGGGGCGCGACGAGGACCAGACCGAGGACGGCCACGATCCCGCCGATGTACGAGCCCACGGCGGCGGTGGCCAGGGCTGCGCCGGCGCGGCCCCTGCGAGCCACCAGAGCGAGGAACTCGGGGCCGCAGGGCGACCGTCCGACCGCGTCAACACATTTGCTCGGACGTCCGCATTGCACTCGCGCGCGACTCCGCGCCAGGGAATTGTAAGAAAACTTAATCCTTCACAAAATCGATCCAGTACCCAGCGGTATGAATCCGGAACGTCCGCGACGCGCCTATAGGATTCTAGTGATCGGTTGTCGCCCAATTCTTCGGGAGTGTCAGTTCTTATCCCTTACACATTTTCGACAATGTCGCGGAGTGTTTCTCCAATTCCACCTTTTACGGAGTATTGCCATTAACGCCGCGTTCTCCCCGGTGAGCGACGTGGTCAAGGCGCCGGCGGTGACCTACAACTCCGAGCTGGTGCCGGTGGGCGCCAGGGTCCAGGTCAAGGAAGAGCTGCGCCGCGACGGCGGGACCCGGATCGAGCTGCGCCTGAGGGGCCTGGTCGGCAACCGCGTCTCCGGTGCCCACGTCCACACCAAGCCGTGCGGCAAGCTGCCGACGGACGCGGGACCGCACTACCAGGACAAGGCTGGCCCGACGCAGCCCTCGGTCAACCCCGAATTCGCCAACCCGCGCAACGAGGTGTGGCTGGACCTGCCGACCAACAAGGACGGCTCGGACCGCTGACGGCAGCGTCTGCTCCGACTACTGACCTGGCCTTTGGCTGCTTGGCCGTTACGGAGATCACGAACCGTCCGTGATCTCCGAGCGCAAGCGAGTGCGTCTTCGACCGCCTGGCGACGCCCAGGGGGATCGGGAGCCCGATGACGCCGAGGCGACCGATCAGCGGTAGGTGTTGTTGGTGGTGTGTTCGCCCGCGAGCCACGAGGCGAGATCCGCGTGGGCGGTGCGGCGGCGTTCGGCGTCGCTCGCCTCGATACCGGGGGCGTCCACGGTGAACTCGAGGAGCAGGCCGTTGGGGTCGCTGGTGTAGAGGGAGCGGCAGTAGCCGTGTTCCAGGACGTAGGTCTCCTCGGGCCGCCAGCCCGCCTTCTCCAGTCGCTCGGCGATCGCGCTCTGCACCGCCTCGGTGACCTTGAGCGCGATGTGCTGGAACGGGGAGTGCGGCATCTCGGGGCCGAACTGCTTCTGGTCCTCGGGGTCGGCGAACTGGAAGAACGCGAGGGCGCTGCCGTCGCCGAGGGCGTAGAAGGTGTGGCAGTACGTGCGTACCGCGCCGAACAGTTCGTCGGACTCCTTCCAGGTGGCGACGAGGGGCAGGCCGATGAGGTCCTCGTAGAAGGCCCGGGTCGCCTCCTGGTCGCGGGTGACGTAGGCGTTGTGGTGCAGCCGTGACGGCAGGTCGGCGGCGCTGGACGCGGCTGAGGGGGCGGGGGAAGTCTGGGTCATCGTCGACTCTCCTTGAGATTTCTTGGTCCGCCGGGCAGCAGGCAGCAGGCAGCAGACAAGGCGACGGGGGCAGGACGAAAAACTGGACGACGGAACAGGGCGACGGACGTCTGTCCGACAGGCGGTCGCTCTCGTTACCTTCGTGCGCTTCGCCCCCGCCGTCAAGAGCGTCGCGGGAGCCCGTTGCCCGTATACGGCTTTCTCCACAGACGTGACGGCACGCGGACACTGGGCAGTAACCTGAACACCCAGCCGAACGACTGTGAGGGGCCGCAGATGCCGCGCACCGGTACCGGGCCCGACTTCATCGAAGCGTTGGCCCGGGGGCTCGACGTGATCACCGCCTTCGCCCCGCAGCGCCCGGTGATGTCCCTCTCGGAGCTGGCGACGACGACCGGCCTGGCCCGCCCGACCGTACGGCGGATCCTGCTGACCCTCGAAGAACTCGGCTACGTGCGCGCCCTGGACAAGGGTTTCGCGCTCACCCCGCGCGTGCTCGACCTGGGCGCGGCGTACGTCGGTTCACTGGGCCTCTGGGACGTCGCCCGTCCGCACATGGAGCGACTGGTGGAGCGCACGCGCGAGTCCTGCTCGATCGCGCAGCTCGACGGCAGCGACATCGTGTACGTGGCGCGGGTCGCCGTCCCGAAGATCGTGACGCTCTCCGTGCAGATCGGTACGCGTTTCCCGGCGCTGCAGACCTCCCTGGGCAAGGTGCTGCTCGCGGCACTGGAGCCGGAGCGGCTGGAGAAGACCCTGGCGGAGCCGACCCGCTCCGGACTCACCCCTCTCCGGCAGCCCGGCCGGGAGGAACGGGACGAGGCTCTGCGCGAGGTACGGGCCCGCGGCTGGGCCCTGGCCGACGAGGAACTGGCGCTGGGCATCCGCTCGGTCGCGGTGCCCCTGCGGGACGGCGGGGGCCGGGTGATCGCGGCCGTCAACGTCAACGCCCATGCCGCCGAGACCTCGGTGGCCAAGCTGCGGGAGGAACATCTGCCGCTCCTGCTGCAGACGGCGGGCGACATCAGCTGCGACTTCGCCAAGCTCGCCGCCCTCCCGCAGTCGCTGGTCCTTCCCCGCCCCTGACCCGCTCACCGCGACGGGCCGGCACACGCCGGATCGACTTCCCGGGGGCGGGCAGCGCCGGGCCGCAGCGCCGGACCGGGCCGTTGCGCACGCCGTCCAGCCGTCTCCCCTCGCGTTCGCGTCGGCGCCCCGGGCCGCCCCGGCTCCGCCCGCATCCGGCTGCCGACGACACCCGTGGGGCCCGGTGACGGCCCGCGGCCCCTCGCCGCCCCGCCGGTCGCCGTGCCACAATCCAACTTGGCGGACAAGTGTCCGCTGTGCGGTCGAAGGGATGGTGTCATGGAAATGCCCTCAACGCCGGCAGCCTCGGGCAGGGGCGTCGGGCCGCTGTCCGGGCTGCTTGTCGCCGACTTCTCCCGCGTGCTGGCGGGCCCGTACGCGACCATGCTGCTCGCCGATCTCGGGGCCGAGGTCGTCAAGGTCGAGTCCCCGGCCGGTGACGAGACCCGGACCTGGATGCCGCCGACCCGGGGCGAGACGTCCACGTACTACCTGGGGGTCAACCGCAACAAGCGTTCCATCGCCCTCGACCTGCGCGCGGAGGACGACGCCACGGCCGCCCGTGAACTCGCGCACCGCGCGGACGTCGTGATCGAGAACTTCAAGCCCGGCGCGCTCGCCAAGTTCGGGCTGGACTACGCGGGCGTCGCGGCCCGCAACCCCGGGGTCGTCTACGCCTCGATCAGCGGCTTCGGATCCGGCGCGGGCCGGCACGTACCCGGCTACGACCTGATGGTGCAGGCGATTTCCGGTCTGATGAGCCTCACCGGCGACCCGGACGGCGAGCCCTACCGGGCCGGCATCTCCGTCTTCGACGTCATGGCGGGCAACCACGCGACCATCGGCATCCTGGCCGCGCTACGGCACCGCGACGCGACCGGCGAGGGCCAGCACGTCGAGGTCAATCTGCTGTCCTCGGCCCTGTCCGGCCTGGTCAACCACAGTTCCGCCTATGTGGCGGGCGGCACCGTGCCCTACCGGATGGGCAACGCCCACCCGAGCGTCTTCCCGTACGAACCCTTCCCGACCGCAGATCGCGACCTGATCGTGGCCGCCGCCAACGACGGCCAGTTCCGGCGGCTGTGCGAGGTGCTCGGCATACCCGACGCGGCCGACGACCCCCGGTTCGCGCACAACAGGGACCGCACCGCCCGCCGTGAGGAACTGCGGCCCCTGCTGGTGGAGCGGCTCGCCACCCGGGGCGCGGCCGAGTGGTTCGACGCCCTGGTCGCCGCCGGGGTACCGGCCGCCCCCATCAACACCATCGACGGAGGCTTCGCCATGGCCGAGCGCTTCGAACTGGACCCGGTCGTGGAGGTCGGCCAGGGCGAGCGGGCCGTCCCCATGGCACGCCACCCGATCACGTTCTCCGGGACACCGGCCCGCTACGAACTGCCGCCCCCGGAACTCGACGAGCACGGCCCCGAACTCCGCAAGTGGCTCTCGGCACCGCACCCAACCACCCCCCAAGCCCCGCTCACCACCGGAAAGGACTCCCGTGACTGACGTGACTGACGTGACTGACGTGACCGACCAGCCCGCCCCCTACCCCACAGCGCTCGGGGCCTCCTCTCCCACCACGATCACCCTGCTCGGCACGGACCTCGCCCGGGACGTGATGGGCGAGGTGGGATTCGGTGAACTCGCCTACTGGCTGGCCACCCAGCGCCGCCCCACCCCCGGACAGGTACGGGTCTTCGAGGCCGTCCTCGCCGCGCTGGCCGACCACGGCTTCACCCCTACCGCGATCGTCACGCGCCTCACCTATCTGTCGGCGCCGGACTCGGTGCAGGGCGCGCTCGCGGCCGGGCTGCTGGGCGGCGGCTCCCGCTTCCTCGGGGTCACCGAGGACACGGGGACCTTTCTGCACGAGGTCATCGCTCAGCATCGCGGCCCCCTGCCGGACGACGAGGCGGGATGGGACGTCCTCGCCCTGGAGACCGTACGCGCGCAGCGGGCGGCCGGGCGGTTCGTGCCCGGTCTCGGCCATCACGTCCACAAGGACGGCGACCCGCGCACCCCCCGGCTGATGGAGATCGCCGCCGAGGAGGGGCAGTTCGGCCCCCACCTGTCGCTGTTCGCCGCGATCGGCCGCACCCATCCCCAACTGCTCGGGAAAACCCTGCCGTTGAACGGCGCCGGGGTGTGCGGAGCCGCCCTCGCCGACCTCGACCTGCCCATCCCGCTGCTGCGCGGCTTCGCGCTGCTGGCCCGTACGGCGGGGCTGATCGGCCAGCTCGCGGAGGAGATGAGGCATCCGGTCGCGAACGACATCTTCCTCTCCGTCGACCTCAACAACCGGCCCGTGGCCCCCGACCCGCACCCCGGCAACCTGCCGTGACCCGGTCGCCGACACGCGAGCCCGTGCCCCTCGTCCTGCTCGTCCACGGCGCCCACCACGGCTCCCACTGCTGGGAGGAGGTGACACAACAGCTGACCGCGGCGGGCGTCCGCAGCCGGGCGATCGACCTCCCCCTCACCTCCTTCACCGACGACACCGAGGCCGTCCGCGCCGCCGTACGGGAGGCGGCCGGACGCGGGCCCGTGCTGCTGGTCGCGCACAGCTACGCCGGTCTGCCGGTCTCGGCCGGCGGGCACACGGCGGCACGCCTGGTCTACGTCGCCGCGCGGATGCCGCTGCCCGGCGAGTCGCCCGCACAACTGACGCCCACCTGGAACGACCCCGCCTTCCACCGCTCGGTACGGACGGCCCCGGACGGTACGCGGACCCTGCTGCCGTCCGCCCGCGAGGCGCTCTACTCCACCACGCCTCCCCGGACCGCCGAGCGCGCGGCGGGCCTCTGGCGGCCGATGCGCAGCCGGGTGCCGGACACGCCCCTCGACGACCCGGCGTGGCTGACGGTCCCCAGCGCGTACGTCGTGTGCGCCGCGGACCGGACCGTGCGCCCCGAAGCACAGCGCGCCTGCGCCGCACGTGCCGCCGCACACGTCGAACTCGACTGCGACCACTCGCCGTTCTACTCCGCGCCGGGCCCACTGGCCCGGTTCCTCGCCACGCAGGCCGCGCTTCTGCCGTGACAGACGGTGTGCGGACGCGGTACGCGACGATCGTGGGCCGCGTCCGCACACGGCTCTGGAACCGGGTTACTCCGGTGCTGTCGGCGTCAGCCGGTCTCGACTCCCACGGTCAGCGTCGCCCCGTATCCCGCCGAGGGTGAAGTCCCCAGCGCGGTGAGGGTGAGGAGGCCGGAGACGGCGCCCCCGCCGTCGTAGATCGAGTCCTGGGTGAGGGTCGTACGGGGGACGGTGTTGACCGCGTAGGTCGGGAGTGCGGCCACCCGGCGGGTGATCGTCTCGCTGAAGTACAGCTGGCCGGTGTGGAGTTCGCGGCCACCGGTGAACGAGCCGTCCGGGGTGAGGGTGACGTTGGTGTGCACCTTGAGGTGGATGTGGACGCAGCGGCCCCGGTACCAGCCGGGGTAAACGGTGGTGATGTTCGCGAGGCCACTGGCGTCGGTCAGAACGCCGCCGCGCAGGAACGTGCCGTTGTCGGGTTCGCTGTGGCCGTTCTGGCCGACGAAGCCGGAGTACTCGCCGAGCGCGTCGCAGTGCCACAGCTCGACCAGGGCGTTCTTGAGGGGCGCGCAGGTGTCGTCGTCGACGACGGTCAGGGTGAGCTTGAGGGGGATGCCGGTCTTGTTCTCGTGGATGTCGGCGCGGACGTACTGCCCGTCGAGGTAGTAGGGCCCTTCCGTCATCTCCCTCGTGAGGGTGCAGACGGCGGTGGCGGCGACGGGGACGGTGTCCACGGAGTCACCGGCCTGGGCGGAGGTGGGGGGAGTGGGGGAAGTGGGGGTTTTCGGGGTGGCCGCTGTCACGGCCAGAGCGGCGGCCGTGGCACCCGTCGCGAGGAGCACGGTACGGCGGCCGATCTGGGTGGGCAACGTTTCCCGTTTCTCTGTCATGAACACGGGAAGATAGCGGAGAAGTGGTGGACGGTGTGAGTGTTCGGTGAGGTGATGGGCAGTCAAGTTTCTTATGAGACAAGGGGGTTGGGGTGGAGTCGGCGTGGAGTCGAAGTGGACAAAAATGGATAAGGTAATCCAATTGCTAGACTCGCCGCCATGAACCCAGGCGCCCAGCACCCCGACGGTCACGCCGCCCCGCCCCTGCGCAGTGACGCCGAGCGCAACCGGGAGCGGATCATCGCCGCCGCGCGCACGGTGTTCGCACGGGACGGCCTGAGTGCCTCCATGGCCTCCGTGGCCCGCGAGGCCGGCGTCGGGATCGCCACCATGTTCCGCCGCTTCCCCACGAAGGAAGAACTGGTCGACGCCGTCTTCTCCGACCGCATGGGCGCCTACGCGGACGCGGTCGCCGCCGCCCTGGACGACCCCGACCCCTGGCATGGCTTCGTCGGTTACATCGAGTCCGCCTGTGCCATGCAGGCCGCCGACAACGGCTTCGCCGACGTCCTGACCATGACCTTCCCCACCGCCAAGGTCCTGGAGCAACGCCGGAACGAGGCGTACGAGGCCATGCTGCGCCTCATCGACCGCGCCAAGGCCACCGGCCGTCTGCGCGCGGACTTCGACCCCTCGGACCTCGTACTGATCCACATGGCCAACGCCGGCGTCGTGGGCGCCATCGGCGACGCCGCCCCGGACGCCTGGCGACGCGTAGTCGCCCTGCTCGTCCAGTCCCTCGAGACCCCGGCGCGCGGACCCCTGCCCGCCTCACCCGGACACGAACCCCTCTACCAGGCCATGCTCCGCGCCGGCCAGGGGACGTCAACACCGCCGCCCGGCAAGAGCAGTTGAGCTGACAGACGGAGTCGACGCCTCACCGGGGCCGAGGCCCGGAAAATCATTGGAGCGCCGCCCCCGTACGCCGCTACCGTGCTGCCGAACGCGAACCCCGTCGTCGAGGCAAAGGCATGCCGTTGTACACCAAGTGAGACCCCCCGAACGCTGATCGGTCGCGCGTCGCGCCTATGCGCCGCGCTGCTTTCTGCTGCGGTCTTCTCACTGGAAACGGTGTCCTTCTGTGCTCAATCGCTGGGTGGTCATGCCCACCTGCCTGCCTCTCGTTCTCCGGCGTTGCCACACGTGCACTGCCGAGCGCTTCCGCGTGAACGGCAAGTTCCGCGTCAACGCGAACCACAAACTCATCGACGCCTGGCTCCTCGCGCTCTGCACCGGCTGCGGGGAAACCACGAAGCTCGCGATCCTGGAGCGGGTGAACGTGCGCTCCGTACGGCCCGAGCTGCTGGACCGGATGCACGACAACGACCCTGTACTGGCAGGCGAGTTGCTCCAGGATCCGGTCGTACGGCGCCGTAACCGCATCGCCCTCGACTGGGACCGCGCCTGGCGTCTCGACACCGGCGGATCGGATCACCTGGACCGCGAGAAGGTCGACGTCTCGGTCCGTTTCGTCGCGCGGATCCCTGTCCGGCCGGTGCGGCTGATCGCCGAGGGGTGCGGTCTCTCGCGGGCCGAGGTCGAGCGGCTGATCGTGGAGGGGAAGCTCGTCTCGGCGGTCCGGCTGACCGGCAAGCTCTCCGGCGACTTCACCTTCACGCTCAAGCGCTGAGCATCCCCCCTCCCGGGGGCGGGGTCTGTCCGGCGGCGCAATCCGTCGGGCAGACCCCCTTTCCGCTTACCGCACCAGGCACGGCCGCTTCCCGTCGAACTCCCAGCCCGGCACCAGGTACCGCATCCCGATCGCGTCGTCCCGCGCCCCCAACGCCCGCTCCTGGTACAGCTCGTGGGCCGCGAGCACCCGCTCCATGTCCACCTGGACCCCCAGCCCCGGCGCGTCCGGCACCGCGATCTCGCCCCCGACGATCTGGGGCGGAGCGACCGTGAGGCGTTCCAGGCCCTCCTGCCAGATCCAGTGGGTGTCGAGGGCGTTGTACTCACCCGGCGCCGCCGCCCCGCAGTGCGTGACCATGGCCAGGGAGATGTCGAAGTGGTTGTTGGAGTGGCAACCCCAGGTCAGACCCATCGCGTTGCACAGCTGGGCCACGCGCACCGAGCCCTGCATGGTCCAGAAGTGCGGGTCGGCCAGCGGGATCGACACCGACTGGAGGGCCAGGGCGTGGGTGAGTTGCCGCCAGTCCGTGGCGATCATGTTGGTCGCCGTCGGGAGACCCGTCGCCCGGCGGAACTCGGCGAGGATCTCGCGCCCCGAGTAGCCGTTCTCCGCGCCGCACGGGTCCTCGGCGTAGGCGAGCGTGTCGTTCAGGGGCGCGCACAGTTCGATCGCCTCGCGCAGCGACCACGCGCCGTTCGGGTCGAGGGTGATCCGCGCCTCGGGGAAGCGGTCCTTCAGCGCGCGTACGGCCTTGGCCTCCTCGGCGCCTTCCAGGACCCCGCCCTTGAGCTTGAAGTCGCGGAAGCCGTAGCGGGCGTGGGTCGCCTCGGCCTGCCGGACGATCGCCTCCGGGGTGAGGGCCTCCTCGTGCCGGACGCGGTACCAGTCCACCGGTGAGTCGGGCTCGCGGACGTAGTCCAGGTCGGTGCGGTCCGGGTCGCCGACGTAGAAGAGGTAGCCCAACACCCGTACGGAATCCCGCTGTTGGCCGTCGCCGAGCAGGGCGGCGACCGGTACGTCCAGATGCTGGCCGAGGAGGTCGAGGAGGGCCGACTCGACCGCGGTCACCGCGTGGACGGTGGTGCGCAGGTCGAAGGTCTGGGCGCCGCGTCCGCCCGAGTCACGGTCGGCGAAGCGGGCCCCGATCTCCCTGAGGACGCGCTTGTAGTCGCCCACCTTCGCCCCGACGACCAGCGACTCGGCGTCGCGCAGCGTCCGCGTGATCTTCTCGCCGCCCGGCACCTCACCGAGTCCCGTACGGCCCTCGGAGTCGGTGAGGATCACGATGTTGCGTGTGAAGTAGGGGCCGTGGGCGCCGGAGAGGTTCAGCTCCATGCTGTCCCGGCCGGCGACCGGGTAGACGGAGAGGGCGGTGACGGTCGGCTGATTCGTACGCGTGCTCATGCTCATCGAGGTCCTTGTGCGGGGGGAGAAGGGGGAGGGGGGAGGTGGAGTGGGTCAGATGTTGAGGATGTCGAGGGCCCATTCCGCCGCCAGCACCCCGCCCAGGCCCAGTACGGCCAGCACGGTCGTGTAGCTCGTACGGACCTTGATGGCTTCGACGACGGACAGGTTGAAGTACTCCTTGAAGAGCCAGAAGCCCGGGTCGTTGACGTGCGAGCAGGCGATCGAGCCGCAGGCGACGGCCAGCACCATGATCTCCGGGTGGACACCGCTGCCCGCGAGGAGCGGCAGCACCACGCCGGACGCCGTCACGACTGCGACCGTCGCCGAGCCGAGCGCGATGCGGAGGATCACCGCGATGAGCCAGGCGAGGATGATGGGGGAGACGGACCAGGTGTCCGTGGTGTCCTTGATGTACTCGGAGATACCGCCCTCCACCAGCACGTTCTTGAAGGCGCCGCCCGCGCCGATCACCAGCAGGATCATCGCCATCGCCTGCGCCGCCGACGTGCAGGACGCGCCGACCTCCTCGAGGCTCCGGCCGATGCGCGGACCGAACGCCCACACCGCCAGACACAGGGTGAGCAGCAGCGCGATCGGGGCCGAGCCGATGAACGCGACGACGTTGAGGAAGGGGCTCTCGGTGGAGGTGGCGAGGTCGGTGACCGCCGCGCCCGCTATCAGGATCACCGGGAACAGAGCCACCGACAGCGACCAGCCGAGGCCGGGCATCTCCTCGTCGGTGAACTCGCGGTCGCTGACCAGGCCCTTCGGGATGGACGGGTCCATCGCCCTGATGAACGGCAGCCGCGGCCACACCAGTGCGATGAGCGCGCCCGCCGGGACGGCGATGAACAGGCCGTAGAACAGGGTCAGTCCTACGGAGGCGTCGAAGGTGGCCGCCACGGCGGTCGGGCCGGGGTGCGGGGGCAGGAAGCTGTGCATCGTCGAGAGGGTGATCGACATCGGCAGGCCGACCCAGAGCAGCTTGGCGCCGGTGACCCTGACCAGGGTGAACGCGATCGGCACGATGATGATGAAGGCGACCTCGTAGAACATGGTCACGCCGATGAGCATGGACGTGATCACCATGGCCACCTGGACGCCGCGCGGTCCGCCGGCGTCGAGCAGTTTCCCGGCGATCCGCTGGGCGGCGCCGGAGTCGCCCATGACCCGGCCGACCATCGCACCGAGGCCGATGGTGAGCATGGTGTCGCCGATCTGACCCCCGATGCCGTCGGAGAGGACGTCCGGGATGGTCGCCACCGGGATGCCCCGGACGAGCGCGACGCCGACGGCGACGAGGAGCAGTGCGGCGAAGCCGTTGAGTCTGAACCGGGTCATGAGGAGCAGCAGAATCAGAACACTGATAGCGACCACGAGGAGAGGCAAGACAGTTCTCCTTTGAACTGTTTGTACCGAACTGAACCGAACTGAACCGAACCGAACCGAAGCGTCTGGAGGCGAGCCGCGCTCTTGCGAAAGTGCTGGTCAGAAGGCCTGCTGTCGTACCGCCCCCACCAGTGACAGGCCGTGGTCGAGGATCTTTGCCAGGTCGGCGAGGTCGCCGGGACCCGGGTCGGTGAGCGGGGCGCGGACCGGGCCGACCGGGAGGCCGCGCAGTCGGGCCGCCGCCTTCACCAGGGACACGGCGTAGCCCGGCACCCGGTCGCGGAGTTCGACCAGCGGGACGTAGAACTCGCGCAGCAGCTCGGTCACGACCGTGTCGTCTCCGTCCCGCAGCGCGCCGAAGAACGCGTTCGCGATCTCGGGTGCGAACGCGTGCACGGCGGAGGAGTAGGCGGGCACACCGACCGTGGCGTACGCGCGGGCCTGGATCTCGGCGGTCGAGGCGCCGTTGAAGAAGAGGAAGCCGTCGGGGGCGGCGAGGGTCAGCCGCTGAAGGCGGTCGAGGTCGCTGTGGCCGTCCTTCAGGCCGACGACCCCCGGAATCGCGGCGATGCGGCGCAGGCCCTCGGCCGTGAACGTGACCTGGCCGCGCTGGTACGCGATCAGCGGCAGCCGCGTTCCGGCGGCGATGTGCCGCAACTGCTCCACCAGCCCGTCCTGCGGGGCCCCGACCAGATAGTGCGGCAGGACCAGCAGCGCGTCCGCGCCCGCCTCCTCCGCGATACGGGCGAACCGCAGCGCCTGCGCCCAGCCGTAGCCGATGCCCGCGACCACCGGCAGCCGGCCGTCCGCGATCTCGACGGTGGCCGTGACGACCGCGCGGTACTCGTCCTCGTCGAGCGAGAAGAACTCGCCGGTTCCGCAGGCGGGGAAGACCGCGCCGGGGGCGGCGGCGAGCCGTCCGGTCAGGTAGGCGCGGTAGGCGTCCAGGTCGAGACGGCCGTCGTCGGCGAAGCTCGTGAGCGGAAACGACAGCACGCCACCGGCCATGCCGTCCCGGAGCCGCTGGACCACTGCGGCTGTCCCCGTCTCCGTATCCGTGCCCGGAGCCGTCTCCGCGTCCGTGTTGATCACTGGCATGAATCTCATCTCTCTATGCAGATGACGTCTGCGTATGGAGATGGAGGTTAGATGCGTGAACGGGTAGGGGTCAATGGCAACGACAGCGCTGATTCCTGGCCGATCTACGATTGGGCCATGCTGGAGAAGAGGGGTGTCCGCAGCGTGAAGTCGGCGGCCCGGACCGTCGCGCTGCTGGAACTTCTCGCCGCCCGGGGTGAGCGGCCCTCACGGCTGGACGAACTCGCCGAGGAACTGGATGTGCCGCGCAGCAGCATGTACCAGCTGCTCCAGACCCTCGTCGACTGCGGCTGGGTCCGCTCCGACGCCACCGGCTCCCTCTACGGCATCGGCATCCGCGCCCTGCTCACCGGCACCAGCTATCTGGACGGCGACCGGCGTATCCGCGCGGTCCGCCCCTACCTCGACGAGGCCTCGGACGCGCTCGGCGAGACGATCCACCTGGCCCGCCTCGACGGCCCCGACGTCGTCTACCTCGCCACCCGCGAGTCCCACGAGTACCTGCGCACGATAAGCCGCGTCGGCCGCCGCGTCCCCGCCCACGCCGGCGCCCTCGGCAAGGCGCTCCTCGCCGAACGACCCGACGCCGAACTCCCGTTGTCCGAGGGGGAGTTGGTCGCCCTCACGGACAACACCCACACCACCCGGGCCGCCCTGCACGCCGATCTCGCCGAGGTGCGTGAGCGCGGCTACTCCGTGGACCGCGAGGAGACGGTGGCCGGCCTCGCGGGGTTCGGCTTCGCGCTGCGGTACGACGAACCGGCGACCGACGCGATCAGCTGTTCGGTGCCGGTGGCTCGGCTGACGCCGGAACACGAGCTCCGGATCGTCGCCGTCATGCGGGAGACGCGGGCGAGGATCGAGTCAGCGGTGCCTATGCATTCGGGGGCGGTTGACTGGCGTTGAGCGGGTGGTTCGGTTGCCTGCGGGTGGGTGGGGGCTTGTCGCGCCCACGCGGCGGAGCCGCAAAACGATACAGCCCCGCGCCCCTGTGGGGCGCGGCCCGTCCCTCTACTCCTCTACTCCTCTACGCCAACGGGACCCGAGAGAACCTTCCCGCTGTCCGCAGCTCGCCCTCGATCCGGGACGCCGTCCTGTACAGCTCCGGAAGGATCTCCGTCACGCACTGCTCCGCCGTACGCCGGGTCGTGTGCATCGCGACGTTCACCGCTGCCACCACCCGGCCCGTACGGTCGCGCACCGGGACCGCGATCGACCGCAGCCCCTCCTCCAACTCCTCGTCGACCAGGGCGTATCCCTGGTTCCGCACCTCCGTGAGCAGCCGTGCGAAGGCCGCCGGGTCCGTCACGGTGTGCGGGGTCAGCGGGGCAAGGTCCCGCACCGCACGCGCCGCCTCGGGTATGTCGGCGAGCAGCACCCGGCCCATCGACGTCGGGTACGCCGGAAGCCTCGTCCCGAGGGTGATGTTGGCGCTCATGATGCGCCGGGTCGCCACCCGGGCCGTGTACTGGATCTCCGCGCCGGAGTGGCCCGCCGGCACGGCCAGCGACGCCGACTCGTCGACGCGCCCCGCGAGTTCGGCCAGGTGCGGGGAGGCGATCTCGGCCAGGGACGTGTGGGAGAGGGGCGGGAAGCCCAGGGACAGGACCCGGGGGGTGAGGGCGAAGGTGCGGCCGTGGGCCTCGACGTAGCCCAGGTGCTCGTAGGTGATCAGGGCCCGGCGGGCGGTCGCCCGCGCGAGGCCCGTCGCCCGGGCGACCTCCGTCAGGGTCAGCTCGGCGCGGCCCTCGCCGAAGGCCGTCAGCACGGTCAGGCCTCTGGCCAGGGACTCGATGAACTCCCGGCCCAGTTCCTGCTTGGACGCCCCGGTCCAGGCCGCGAGGCCGGAGGGCGGCGCCGGGGTCCCGGCGGGCGGGCGGCCCCGTAGTTCCGCCTCCATCGCGGTCACCGTCGCCCGCAGGCGCGGCAGCAGGGTGTCGCGCAGGTCGGTCGCGGTGTGGCGGCTGGTGTGGCTGACGACGCTCGCGACACAGGCCACCCGGCCGGTACGGGGGTCCCGTACGGGTACGGAGACGGCGACCAGGCCCGGTTCGATCAGCTGGTCGTCCAGTGCCCAGCCGTCGACGCGGGCCCGCTCGGCGTACGCCTCGAAGTCGGCGCCCAAGGCGTCGGTGCGGGGCGGGACCGCGGGGAAGCCGTGGTCGGCCGGGTCCGCGGCCCGGCGTTCGCGCCA
The DNA here is from genome assembly GCF_033793965.1 of Streptomyces sp. ME02-8801-2C. NCBI lineage: Bacteria > Bacillati > Actinomycetota > Actinomycetes > Kitasatosporales > Streptomycetaceae > Streptomyces > Streptomyces sp. ME02-8801-2C. The sequence continues at coordinate 522,687 of NZ_JARAXP010000008.1, forward strand.
GCGCTGCCAGTCGGCCGGGGTCCACTCGGTGGCGAACAGCGGGCCGGGGGCGGTGCGTTCGGCGGGGAGGAGGTCGCCGATGCGGAAGCTGAGGGACATCGCGCGGCGGCGGGTGGCCTGGTGGATGAACCGGATGCCGTCCCGGTCGCCGACGGCGAGCGACACCGACTCGTCCAGCTCGTCGGCGAGGGCGTCCGCGTGCGCGTCGAGCAGGGCGGGCAGCCGGAGGGCGGCCAGATAGGCGTTGCCGAGCTCCATCAGCCGAGGGGTGAGAACCGCGTCCCGGCCGTCGAGACGGACGTACCCCATGCGGGCGAGGGTCGCGGTGATCCGGTCGACCGTGGAACGGGCCAGTCCGGTCGCGCGCTCGAGACCGCTCAGGCTCAGTGTCCCGCCCGCGTCGGTCAGTTGCCGCAGCACGGCGAGCCCACGCATCAGCGGGGCGACGGCCTCGGCCGGGACGGTGGCGTCGGCGGACGACGCCGTGGCGGAGTCGGGCAGTGACATAGGCGGTGTGTGCTCCCCGTGGAGGATCTCCCGGACACCGTAACGGGGATCATGGCTTGGAACCGGACAGGGTGTCCATGTAGTGGGTTCCGTCGGCCGTGAGGCCCGCGACGGCCTGTTGGGCGTCCTTGCCGGACACGGCCTGGTCCGCCCGGCAGTAGAGCCAGTCGACCTTCATGTCCCAGCCGCGCGCTCCCTTGAAGGGAAGGTCGATGAACCAGTTGCTGAAGTTTACGGTCATGGGCTCACGCGGGGAGTACCTGCTGCCGCTGGTGAACAGTTCGCGGCCGTCGAGGGAGTAGGTGGTCCTGCCGCCGTGTGCGGTGATCACCATGGTGTGCCAGCCGCCGAGCTTGATGATCCGCGACTTGGTGACCCGGTCGTTCGTCTCGCTGTTGCGCCAGCTGGTGGTGTCGAGACGCGGCCCGTACGCTCCCCACCCGCCGTTGGGCAGGTACTCGAAGTCGAGTTCGCTGTACTTCTTCGACTCGTGGTCGGGCGAGATCGTGAAGAAGGACTCGGCGATGTGGTCGCCGTCGGCGCCGCTGGACGGCTTGTCGCTGAGGTGGATGCGGGCGACGAGGGTTCCCTCGAAGAAGGTCGCCCGGGTGCTGTGGAACTCGGACTGCCGGGTGCCCTTCGCGGTTCCGTCGGTCTCGGCCCGCAGCTGGAGAACCTGACCGGCCGTGCCGCCCGCCACTCCGGCCGCCGTGCCGCCCGTCGGCCCGTCCTCCCGGGCGGGGAAGCTGACGCCGTCCTTCGACCAGGTGTCCTTGATGCCCGGCCCGCCGGCGCCGTCGCGGACCTCCCAGCCGTGGGCCGCGAGCGCGGGATCACCGGGACCGGTGTAGTCGAAGTCGTCGAAGAGGACCCCCCGGGGCAGCGCGGGCGCCGCCGCCGTCACCACCGCCGACTTGGGTGCGGGCGAGCCGGCCGGCGCCGGGGTGTCGCCGTTCGGCTCCTCGCCCCAGACGAGTGCGCCGCCGAGGTAGGCCGTCACGCGCTTCGACGGTGTGTACGTGGTGTCGTCGGCGTCGAAGGAACGGTCGTCGGCCTGGTCGAGGTCCTTGTGGTCGACGCGGTAGAGCTGCAGTCCGATGCCGTGGGTGCTCCCGCCCGGCTTCAGGGTCCCGGTGGCCTGCCTGAAGCCGATCTCCAGGTAGTGGTCGGCCTGCGGCGCCGCGTCGTCCGCCGCCGCGGTCCGCTGGGTGAGCTGCGAGCAGCCCAGGGACGTCTGGACACAGTTCGAGGCGTACGCGGAACCGCCGTCGGCCGTGTAGTAGTAGCGCAGGGTGACCTCGCTCAGGTCCACGGGCCTGTCCGACGTGTTGACGACTTCCAGCCAGGGCCTTGCCACGGCGCCCTTGGCGGGCGCGTCGGTCCGGTAGCGGACCGTCAGCTCAAAGGACTCGGCGGTGCCGGAGGACCACCACAGGAAGTAGAAGGCGGCTCCCGCGCCGGCGAGCGCGCCGGCGACAAGCAGCGATATGAGGGCCTTCCGCCCACGGCGAGGGGGCTTGCGGCGGCTCACTGGGGCTCCTGTGTGTCCTGGTTGTTCGAGTTGGCTGAATCCTTGCCTGACGATTCCGTCGTATCGTAGTCATATCTCCACTGTCATCCGACGCGCCTTATGACCATTAAGTGTCTGAATTATCGCCTTTTTGATCGCATGTGATCATCGAAGGGTCTCGGCAGGTGGGAGGGTCTGTTCCGGTTGGCTGCGACTGGGGTATTTTGCAGGCAGCTTTCATGACAAAAACACAGCGGGGGGTCGCTGTGTGCAAAGCCGTGCGGCCGTAGCGGTTTGGGCTGTATGAACCGTATGAACTGGGTGGGGAGAATTTTCGATGGCCGGCACGACGGCGCGCCCTGCGCGCGTTGAACCGCGGCGGGCCTCCCGCAGTCGGCACCGCAGGGGGCGCGGCGCGTACGAGACACCGGTCGAGGCGACGGTACGGGAGACGGCGGTCTACGAGACCGTGGTCCTCGTACCGGCCCGCAACGAGGAGGTCGGTGTCCTCACCTCGCTGGAGTCCCTGGCCGCTCAGTCCCGTCGGCCGGACCTCATCGTCGTGGTGGTCAACAACTCGACCGATCGCACGGACGAATACGCCCGCCGGTTCGCCGACGATGAGAACACGCCACCCACGGTCGTCCTGAATTTCCCGGACAATCCACACAAAAAGGCGGGCGCCCTCAACTACGGCCTGCGCTGGCTGCGGGAGAACGTCGGCGGCCGGCTCACCAACCGGGTGGGCCACATCCTGGTCATGGACGCCGACACCGCCCTGCACCGCAGGTTCGTCGAGAGGGCCCAGAACGTCATCGCCTCCGACCCGGAGATCGGCGGGGTCAGTGCCGCCTGCTTCGGCCGCACCGACCTGTGGCGCAACCCCTGGCAGCGGTTCCTGCTCGGCATGCAGATCATCGAGTACGGACGGGCCGCCCACTCCCGCTACCGCCAGGACGTCCACACGATGTCGGGCGCCGGCTCCTTCTACCGGGCCGAGGCCCTGCAGAACCTGATCGACTGGCGGGGCGAGGTCTTCTGGGAGGACCACCGCAACCTGGTCGAGGACTACGAGACCACGCTGGCGCTCAAGGAGTCCGGCTGGAAGGTGACGGCCAACCAGCTCTGCATCGCGTACACCGACCTCATGCCCACCCTGCGTGAGCTGATCCAGCAGCGCGAGCGGTGGAGCCGAGGGACGGTGGACACGCTGCGCCGCCGTGGCTGGACCAGGTTCACCTGGCACTCCATCGCCACCATGATCATGGGGCTCATCGGCTTCGTCTACATCCTGGGGTGGGGCTCGGGACAGCTTCTGCTGCTCGCCAAGTACGGCTTCTACCACCAGACGCTGCTGTGGGCGCTGTTCGGCTTCTGGATCGTCTATCCCGCCCTGCGGGTACGGCGCCTCGGCTGGAAGGCCATGCTCGTCGAGGCTCTGCTGATCCCCGAGCTGGTCTACACAGTCGTGCGCGCGTACTGGATGGTGTCGTCCCTCGTGAAGTCCTACCTGACTCGTGTCTCGGCCTGGAAATAGCTGGAAGCAGGTCGGAGAGAGACAGATGAACACCCTCAAGGGCCTGGGGGCCTGTGCGGTGCTCGCGGGCATCGCCTTCGCGGTGACCCGGGTGACGACCGTCGATCAGCTGACGCTCGGTATCACCGTCGCGATCGTGGTCATCAGTCTGACCACCTACGCGGCCTCCCTCCGGCAGCGTCGGCGGGATCGCCGGATGGCGAAGGGCAGGGTCAGGTCCCGACGCTAGCTCCTTGAGGAAACGTTCCTGTGAAGTTGGAGCCCTGCGCGGACCGCCCGTACTACCGGCCCCGGGTCACCCGCACCCGGTAGTTCCCCTCGAGGTCCGCGCTCGCGACCGCGATCTGTATGCCACGCCGGGGATCCTTGAAGGCCTCGCCGGGGGCGAAGGGCGCGTCGGAGAGTTCCGCGTGGACGTTCGGGCTGCGCGTGCACCCGCCGCTGTCCCGGCGGGAGTCGTACACCGTGACCGGGCCGCGGCCGGTGTCCACGTTCGCGTCGACCCGGTAGATCAGCACGCCCGGCCGGCACACCGTCTCGTCGTTGCCCTCGCGCGTGCGCAGCTCGACGGCGTATCCCGTACGGGAGGTAAGGGGCACGAAGACGAGTTTCGCGCCGCCGGGACGGGCCAGCGGGGTGAGTGTGTACTCCGTCGTGCCGGCCGTCAGCGCGCAGCCGACCTGCGAGGCGTCCAGCCAGCCGAGCTTCCACTTGTGCCAGCCCAGCAGATCGTTGTTGGCCCCCCAGTCCTCGCTCATGATGTCCCAGTGGCCGACCGCGCCTCCGCCGTGCTGGGTGTAGAGGTCGGGCAGCCCGAACACATGGCCGTTCTCGTGGGGGAGGACGCGGTAGCCGGTCGTGTCGTACGAACCGGAGCCGTCGTCCTGACGTGAGTAGACGAAGGACGCGTTGGCGACGGGCACCCCGTCCGCGACCGGTGCCTCACGGTTGCCGGCGAAGGTGACGGACAGCACGGTGTCCAGGGCGGAGGGTCCCGCGTTCGGGGTGACCAGCACGTTCAGCAGGTCGTACGAGCGGAAGTCGACCGTGGGGTCCGCGGCGGCCACGATGTCGTGGACCAGCCGCCGGTAGCCGGGGTCGAAGGGGGCGCCGCGCTCTATGCCGTACGAGCGGAAGGTCCGCGGCATCCGCAGCCAGCCGGGGACGGGGGCCTCGGGGCGGTAGTCGAGGCGGCCGTACGAGCTGGTGGTGAACCAGTCGCGGGTCTGCGGGAAGAACTCCGCGAGCCGGTCGAGGGCGCTGCCCTGGCCGGGGGCGTCGGAGAAGTCGACCATCAGGTTCAGCGCGCGGACGGTACCGGTGGACCGGGAGTAGCCGGCCGGAGTGGGCAGGCCCTCGGACATCTGGACGCCGAGGCCGCCCCGGATCAGACAGGGGCCGAGCGGGGAGGAGCGGGCCAGCGGGACGGAGCCTGCGGCCGTCGTGGGGTCCCGGGTGAGGTCCCCGGTGCCCGCCGAGGTGCTGACCGCGAGGGTCAGCGCGGCCACAGAGACCAGGGCGGCCATCCGGCGTGGGCGCAGGGGGCCCGGCGGGCGTATCCGACGACGGCTGGTCGGCTGCTGCATGCACGGCCCCTTCGCGCCACGGCAGCCGCCGGTCTCGGACTGCACCCTTTCGATCACCCTGTGTCGAGGTCGGCGAGGGCGCGCGCTGAAGGAGACCGATCGTGGGTTTCTCGCTCCGAGCGACTGTGACTCAGGTCACATGAAATCTCTTCGGGGGAGGGAAATAACCGGGGACTGATTCCCCGTTTAGCCATGTGTCCGAGCGAAACGGGGAGTGATTCCCCGGATCGAAGCGCAGAAGCCCTGAAGCGCAGAAGCGCAGAATCCACGAAGGAGTACACCGTGCAGACCGCGACCCCCGTGCTGAAGGTGACCCGGCCCCGCGCCGACGCCCTGCGCAACCGGGAGCGGATCGTCACCGCCGCCCGCGAGATGTTCGTCGAGTTCGGCTCCGAGGTGCCGATCGACGAGATCGCCCGCCGGGCCGGCGTCGGCAACGCCACGGTGTACCGCAACTTCCCCGACCGGGAGGCCCTCGTACGCGAGGTCGTCTGCTCGGTCATGGACCGCACGTCCGAAGCGGCCGAACTCGCGCTCGCGGAGACCGGCGACGCCTTCGAGGCGCTGGCGCGCTTCGTGCACGCCGCGGCCGACGAACGGCTGAGCGCGCTGTGTCCGATGATGGCCAGCGCGTTCGACAAGCACCACCCCGACCTGGAGGCCGCGCGGGAGCGGGTCGAGCAGCTCACCCAGATGATCATGGACCGCGCCAAGGCGGCCGGACAGCTCCGCACCGACGTGGACGTGGGCGACGTCATGGTCGTCGTCTCCCAGCTCAGCCGCCCTCCGGCGGGCACGGAGTGCACGAGCATCGACCGCTTCGTCCACCGCCACCTGCAACTGTTCCTGGACGGGCTGCGGGCCCCGGCCCACTCCGAACTGCCCGGCAGGGCGGTGACGATGGAGGACCTGCGCCGATCCTGACCGATTAGTTCATCGCCGTATCCGCGTCACCACTCGCAACAGACTTTCGGCCGTCAGCGCTGACGTGCCGGTCCCCTTTCACACACTTTTCCGTCACGAAGTCCCGAAGTGGGTATCCCCATGTCCGAAACTGCCCAGGCTGCCGCCGCAAAGGCGCCGGCTCCCGACTCCAACCGCTGGAAGGCGCTGACCTTCATCGCGCTCGCCCAGCTGATGGTCGTGCTCGACGCGACCATTGTGAACATCGCACTGCCCTCCGCCCAGCAGGACCTGGGGATATCGGACGGCAACCGGCAGTGGGTCATCACGGCCTATGCCCTGGCCTTCGGCGGACTGCTGCTCTTCGGCGGCCGGATCGCCGACATCTGGGGCCGCAGGAACACCTTTGTCACCGGTCTCGTCGGCTTCGCGGCCGCCTCCGCCCTGGGCGGCGCGGCGACCAACGAGGCGATGCTCCTCGGCTCCCGCGCCCTGCAGGGTGCGTTCGGCGCGCTGCTCGCGCCCGCCGCGCTCTCCCTGCTCGCGGTGATGTTCACCGACGCCAAGGAGCGCGCCAAGGCGTTCGGCATCTACGGTGCGATCGCCGGTGGCGGTGGCGCCGTGGGCCTGATCCTCGGCGGCTTCCTCACCGAGTACCTGGACTGGCGCTGGACGTTCTTCGTGAACATCCCGTTCGCGATCGTGGCCGCCCTCGGCGCCGTCTTCGTCATCCGTGAGCCGGCCGGCAGCCGCAACCGCTCGCCGCTGGACATCCCGGGCGTCGTCCTGTCCACCCTCGGTCTGGTCTCCCTCGTCTACGGCTTCACACGCGCCGAGTCCGAGGGCTGGAGCGACTCCCTGACGATCGGTCTGTTCGTCGCCTCGGCGCTGCTCCTCGCGTCCTTCGTGTTCGTCGAGTCCAAGGTCAAGGCCCCGCTGCTGCCCCTGCGCGTCATCACCGAGCGCAACCGCGGCGGTGTCTACCTCTCGCTCGGCCTCGCGATCATCGCGATGTTCGGCCTGTTCCTCTTCCTGACCTACTACCTGCAGATCGTGAAGGGCTACTCACCGGTCAAGACCGGCTTCGCCTTCCTGCCGATGATCGCGGGCATGATCACGGGCTCCACGCAGATCGGCGCCCGCCTGATGACCCGCGTCCCGGCGCGGCTGCTGATGGGCCCCGGCTTCCTGGTCGCCGCGCTCGGCATGCTGCTGCTGACCCAGATGGAGATCGGCTCCTCGTACGCGGCCCTGCTCCTGCCGGCGATGCTGCTGCTCGGCCTCGGCATGGGTACGGCGTTCATGCCGGCCATGTCCCTGGCCACGCTGGGTGTCGAGCCGCGTGACTCCGGTGTCGCCTCCGCGATGGTCAACACCTCGCAGCAGGTGGGCGGCGCGATCGGCACGGCCCTGCTGAACACGATCGCCGCCTCCGCCACCACGTCGTACATCTCCGACCACATAGGCGGCGCGGCCTCCCGCTCCCAGCAGCAGCTGGTCCAGCTGGAGGGCATGGTCAACGGCTACACCAGCGCCATCTGGTTCGCCGTCGGCATCCTGGTCGCCGCCGCGGGCATCGCCTTCACCTTCATCAACGCCGGTCGCCCGGACATGAGTTCGGTCAGCGGCGAGGGTGCCGACGAGGAGCTGAAGGTCCCGGTGGTCGCCCACTGACCCCGGCCGTCGCTCCTTACGGACACCTCGGACCCCTCGTCTCCCTTCGGGCCACTCCGTACGTCACGCGGGGTGGGGACGCCTCGTGACGTACGACTCCAGGATCTGCCCTGGTTCCGCTCAGCGGAGCCAGGGCAGATCCGCGTTCGCGTCCTCGGGCTGAAGGCCCTGGGCGACGATTTCCATGACATCGTGGAGGGTCTGGCGCTGCTCGTCGGTGATCCGGTCGAACAGTGCCTGGCGTACGGCGCTCACATGGCCGGGAGCGGTGCGTCGCAGCACTTCCTGGCCCTGGTCGGTCAGGACCGCGAACTGGCCGCGCTTGTCCGACGGGCAGTCCTCACGCCGTACCCAGCCGTTCTTCTCGAGGCGGGCGATGGCATGCGAGAGACGGGAGCGGGTGATCTTCGCCTTCATCGCGAGCTCCGTCATCCGCAGCCGCCGGTCCGGAGCGTCGGAGAGACCGACGAGCAGGCCGTAGTAGACGTGCGGCATGCCGGCGTCGCGCTGGAGCTGGCGGTCGAGATGGTCCTCGAGCAGCGTGACGGCGTGGACGTACACGCGCCAGGTGCGCTGTTCCTCGTCGGTGAGCCAGCGGGGCTCTGCGTCGGATGTAGATGCCGTGTTCATGTACTCCACTCTACGTTCCCCGTCCTTGAATTTTAAACCAAAACGATGTATGTTCAGTATGCGAGAAGCTTGAGAGTTCAACGGAATCTTCGGAACCGGGAAGGAAGCAGTCGACATGTCCGCCGACATCCAGGAGCGCATGCCCGCGCTCTACCTCAGTCACGGCGCGCCCCCACTGGCGGACGACCCGATCTGGCCCGGCGAACTCGCCGCGTGGTCGGCCGACCTGCCCCGCCCCAAGGCGATCCTGATGGTCTCCGCCCACTGGGAAGAGGCCCCGCTCGCCATCGGCGCCATCGAAACGATCCCCCTCGTCTACGACTTCTGGGGCTTCCCCGAGCACTACTACAAGGTCGAGTACGCCGCCCCTGGCGCTCCCCGCCTCGCCGAGTCCGTACGGAAGCTGCTGCGAGCCCCCGGCACACCCGTGCAGGACGTCCCGGACCGAGGTCTCGACCACGGCGCGTACGTCCCGCTGGTGGAGATGTTCCCCGAGGCGGACATCCCTGTCCTGCAGATCTCGATGCCGACCCTCGACCCGGTGAAACTGATGGACATCGGGCGCAAGCTCGCGCCCCTGCGCGACGAGGGCGTCCTCATCGTCGGCTCCGGCTTCTTCACCCACAACCTGGCCGCCCTCAGGCACACCGGGCCCGGAGTGCCGACCTGGTCGAGCGAGTTCGACGACTGGGGCCACCGGGCCCTGGAAACACGCGACGTGGACGGACTGCTGGACTTCCTGAACAAGGCTCCCGCGGGCCGCTACGCCCACCCGCGCACCGAGCACTTCGCCCCGCTCTTCGTGACGATGGGCGCCGCCGAGGTGGCCGGTGAACTGGACTCCCAGAAGTCGGTCATCGACGGCTTCTGGCTCGGAATGGCCAAGCGGTCGGTCCAGTTCGGCTGACCCCACGGCCCGACAGTCGGCCCCTTCGGGCAGCTGTCCATGGCCGAAAGTGTGCTCAGAGGTCCTTCTCGTACCAGGCCACGTCCCAGTAACGGCCGAACTTGCGGCCCACCTCCCGGTACGTCCCCACGTACCGGAACCCGAAGCGTTCGTGCAGCCGCACGGACGCTTCGTTCGGTGTCACGATCCCCGCCAGGGCGCGATGCACGTCCTCACCCGCCAGCGCCTCGAAGAGAGCCTTGTAGAGCAGGGTGCCGATACCGCGCCCGCCCGCGTCCGGGGCGAGATAGACGGTCACCTCCACCGTGGTGCCGTACGCCGGCTTCGCGCGGAAGGGGCCCGATGTGACATACCCCAGAATCCGCTGTGAGTCCATATCCGTGGCAACCAACAGGCGGTGCGGGCCGTCTTCAGGGTAGGAGAACAGCCAAGGACGGCGTTCCTCCGGTGTGAAGACTTTGGTGTCGAATGTGGTGGGAGTCTCGCGCACGTAGTGGTTGTAGAGGTCGGTGAGGGCCTTGAGGTCAGCCTCGACACCTGGTCTGACCTGCACCTCTGTACATTCCGACGACATCATTCCTCCTCGCGTGGCCGCACAGGGTACTGCAAGATCAGAAAATAGGGGGCCTGGGTGGGAATTCTGTCCTGATTCCAGGCGTTGTTTCCTTCGGATGCCGGGCACGCGAGGAGTGTGCTGAGCGTTCACAGACCAACAGGGATATCAACGACCCCCCGCTGACCCAACATCGCAAGGGAGCACGCATGGCAACCCGTGCCGTCGCCCGTCGTACGTCTTCCGCCACCGGCGGGACCGTCGGCGGCGCACGCAGTGTTCGCGCCCATGGCGGCGAGATCGCCGACCGCGACCTGGTCGGCATGTACTTGGACGAGATAGCAAGGACCCCGTTGCTCGACGCCGCGAAGGAGGTCGAGCTGTCTCAGACCATCGAGGCCGGTGTGTTCGCGCGGCAGATCCTCGACGGCGAGACGGACGCCAAGGCAGACGCCACCGTGGAGGAACTCGAGGCGCTCGTCGCCGAGAGCGAGCGGGCCAAGGACATCTTCATCCGCTCCAACCTCCGGCTGGTCGTCGCCGTGGCGCGCCGCTACCCCCGTAGTGGCCTGCCCCTCCTCGACCTGATCCAGGAGGGCAACGCCGGCCTGGTGCGCGCGGTGGAGAAGTTCGACTACCGCAAGGGCTTCAAGTTCTCCACGTACGCCACCTGGTGGATCCGGCAGGCCATCACCCGTTCCATAGCCGACCAGTCACGCACGATCCGCCTCCCCGTCCACCTGGTCGAGGAACTGGGCCGGATCCGGCGCGTGCAGCGCGAGTTCAACCGGAAGAACGGGCGGGACCCGGAGCCCGCGGAGATCGCCGCCGAACTGGACACGACCGCGGAGCGCGTGGTCGACGTCCTGGACTGGGCCCGCGACCCGGTCTCCCTGAACATGTCGGTGGACGACGAGGGCGAGACCCAGTTCGGCGACCTCCTGGAGGACACGTCGGCGGTGTCGCCGGAGCAGTCCGTGCTGACCCTGCTGCGCAGCGAGGAACTGGACGACCTCATCGGCCGCCTCGACCAGCGCACGGCTTCCATCATCAAGATGCGGTACGGGATCGTCGACGGGCGGGAGCGGACGCTGACGGAGGTCGGCAAGGAGCACGGGCTCACCCGTGAGCGGATCCGGCAGATCGAGAAGCACGCGTTGCTGGAACTGAAGAAGTTGGCGCGGGATACGGGGTTCGACGCGGCGGCGTAGTTCCACGAGGGCTCCGCTGGACGGGCGGGTTGTCGGCTGCGGGCCCGGTGGGGGCTTGTCGCGCCCACGCGACGGAGTCGCAAATGTTCCAGCCCCGCGCCCCTGAAGGCGGTCGGATGGACGTACCGGAATCGGTACTGGGGGCGCGTTTGGGTCGTGCGTGCGCCGGGCGGCGTGCGACTGTTTGGTGGTGCGTGCGCGGGGTGGCGGAAGGCCGCGCAAAGATTGCGGTGTCAGGCTGCTTAAACCATCGGGTCCGGGGCACAAGACCTCAGGGCCCAGGACACTGGTCCGGGCGGCGACGCCTCGGATCCCCTGAGCCAAGTCCTGACGCAACCCCCCCAGCGTCGGGACCTCCCTAGCCGGGCCTCGGTACCTAACCCCCCCCAGGTGCCGGGGCCCGGCTCACTTCTGCCCCCGTCCGCCCGGCCCAACGGCCTCGCCACCCGTCAGGGGCGGGGCACCCCGTACCTGAACACCGGGGTGGCCCGCCCGAATGGCAGATTGTGCCACAGCGGCATAACGTGGCGTCCGTGTCCCACCCCACTTCCTCCGGCTTCTCCGGCCCCGCCGGTTCGCTCACCGAGCGGCGCAAGTACGCGACCCGGATGGAGATCGCCCGGGAGGCGGCACGGCTCTTCGTGACCAACGGGCTGCGGGCCACCCGCGCCGAGGACATCGCCCAGGCGGCCGGGGTCGCGCCGCGCACCTTCTACCGGTACTTCGCCACCAAGGAAGAGGCCGTCGGCCCCGTCTTCGGCGCGGGCATCGAGTGGTGGGCCGGGGCGGTGCGCGAGGCCCCGGCCGCGCTGTCCGTGCCGCAGGCCCTGGAACACGCGGCACTGCGGGTGCTGACACCCGGCGACGTCGTGTCACCGGGCTCCCTCGACTGGGCCCGCACCCTGCTCCGGCTGGCGCAGGAGAGCCCCGGTCTGCTGCGGGTGTGGGCCGAGTGCTGCCGGACCGCGGAACACACGCTTGCCCAGGCGCTGGCCTCACGGGGCGCGGGCCCCGCCGACACACCTGAGGCCCGCTTCGCGGCCGCCGTCGCCAGTGTCGCCGTACGCGTCGCCTTCGAGACCTGGGCGGCCGGGGACGCCCCGGCCGACGGTCCTTCGGGCCCGGCGGCACTGGCGGTGCGCAACCTGCGGGCGCTGCGGGACTTCCCATGGAGCGGCGCGAGCGCGTGAGGCGGGTCGGTCAGCCGCTCGTCGCCCGGGTCATCCGGGCGCCCAACTCACGTACGTGCTCGACCAGTTCGGGCGGCTCCCGGACCGTGAACTCGCACTCGACCGACGCGAGCCGCACCGCCAGCCACTCCACCGGGTCACCGACCGAGGAACGGATACGGCAGCTGTGCTCGTCGACGGGCTCGGGGGTGCCCAGCCACGCCGGGACGCGGGCGGCGACGAAGGGGGCCGGGGCGGCGAACGTCACCTCGAACACGTAGGCCTCCTGCTGTGCGCGCATCGACTGGCGCAGATACTCCGCCGCGTCGCCCGTCGGCAGCTCGCGCGGGGCGAAGCGGGCGCCCGTCGCGAAGGGGTCGCTGACCCGGTCGACACGGAAGGTGCGCCAGTCGGCGCGGTCGAGGTCGTAGGCGACGAGATACCAGCGGCGGCCGGTCGACACGAGCCGGTGGGGCTCGGTCAGGCGTTTGGTGGGGGTGCCGTCCTTGGCGCGGTAGGCGAACCGCAGCCGCTCCTGGCCGGCCACCGCCGAGGCCATCACGGTCAGCGTCTCGGGTGCGATGACCGCGCCGTCCCCGCTGGTCAGCGGAGTGGTGGCGGCCTGGAGGGTGGAGACGCGCCGCCGCAGCCGCGACGGCAGGACCTGCTCCAGCTTGGCCAGCGCCCGTACGGAGGCCTCGTCCAGCCCCTCGACCGCGTGCCCGGCGCCCGCCCGCAGCCCGACCGCGATGGCCACCGCCTCCTCGTCGTCGAGCACCAGCGGCGGCAGCGCCTTGCCGGCGACCAGCCGGTATCCGCCGTCGGAACCCTTGGACGCCTGCACGGGATAGCCGAGTTCACGCAGCCGGTCGATGTCCCGCCGGACGGTACGCCGTGACACCCGCAGCCGGTCGGCGAGCTCGCCGCCGGGCCACTCACGGGGTGTCTGGAGCAGTGAGAGGAGCTGAAGGAGCCGGGCCGGTGTGTCCGTCGTCATGAGTTCGAGCATGCCTCACCACTAGGACACAATCTGACCTAATGGGGTTCTAGCTTGAAGTCATGACCTCAACCGAAACACCCACGGTCGTGCCGGACCGGCGACGATGGTTCGCCCTCGCCATCGTGATGACCGCGGCCTTCATGGACCTCGTCGACGTCACGATCGTCAACGTCGCGATCCCGTCCATCCAGCGCGAGGCAGGCGCCTCCTTCAGTCAGATCCAGTGGATCACCGCCGGTTACGCGCTCGCCTTCGCCGCCGGCCTCGTCACCGGAGGACGCCTCGGCGACATCCACGGCCGTAAGCGGCTGTTCCTCGTCGGCATCGGCGGCTTCACCCTCGCCTCCGCCCTCTGCGGCTTCGCCGCGAACGCGGAGATGCTGGTCGCCTCCCGCATCCTCCAGGGCGGCATGGCGGCGATGATGGTGCCGCAGGTACTGTCGATCGTCCACGCGACCTTCCCGGCGCACGAACGCGGCAAGGTGTTCGGCCTCTTCGGCGCGATCGTGGGCCTGGGCGCGGTGACCGGCCCGCTGCTGGGCGCGCTGCTCACCGAGTGGGACCTGTTCGGCCTCGGCTGGCGGCCCATCTTCCTGATCAACCTGCCGGTCGGCATCGCCGCCCTCGTCCTCGGCCACCGCTTCATCACGGAGTCGAAGGCACCCAGGGCCCTCAGGCTGGACCTGGTCGGCGTCGCCCTCGTGACGCTGGGCCTGCTGATGCTGCTCTACCCGCTGACCCGCGGGCGTGAGCTGGGCTGGCCGCTGTGGGGCCACCTCTCGATGGTGGGCGCGCTCGGTGTCTTCGGCGTGCTGGTGGCGTACGAGCGGCGCAAGGCGCGGATCGACGGTTCGCCGCTGATCGAACTGTCGCTGTTCAAGGTGAAGAGCTTCGCCGCGGGCATCGCCGTGCAGACCGTCTTCGGGATCGGCCTGGGCATCTTCTTCCTGGTCTGGACGATGTACATGCAGTTCGGGCTCGGCTGGAGCCCGCTGCGGGCCGGGCTGACCGGGGTGCCGTTCTCGATCGCGGTGTCGGCGGCGGCCGGGATGTCCGTCCAGATGCTGGTCCCGCGCTTCGGGCGCAAGGTGCTCCAGGCGGGCGCCCTGGTGATGGGCCTCGGCGTGCTGATCTACATCTGGGAGGCCGGACGGTACGGCCTGGCCATCGCCTCCTGGCAGATGGCGCTCCCGCTGGTGGTGATGGGCGCCGGCATGGGTCTGATCGTCGCGCCGCTGACCGACATGGTGCTGTCGGAGGTGCCCAGGGAGCATGCCGGGTCGGCGTCCGGGCTCATCAACACCGTGCAGCAGATGGGCAACGCGCTCGGACTCGGGCTGGTGTCGGTGGTGTTCTTCGGCGCGATGGGGGACCGGCTCGCGCAGAGCGAGGTGGGACCGGCGTTCGTCAACGCGTTCCAGCACGCGCTCGGTTGGGTGGCCGGGCTGATGGGCGTGATCTTCGTGGTGATGTTCGCGCTGCCGAGGCGGCCGGCCGCGGGCGCCGAGCAGGCGGCGGAAGCGCCGGTCGAGGACGCGGGCGAGGGCGAGAAGGAGCGGGAGCCGCAGCTCGTGCACTGAGCGCCGACGAGGGTGGGAGCTGTTTGGGGTCATGCCCGTTTGTGCCCACCTCATGCCCGAGCCTGTTTACTTTCCGGAAATCGGAGCGTAGCCTCCGACTGAATCCACAAAGCAAACAGGTTCGGGCATCGGTCGGAGGCAAACGGACATGTACGCACCGGAGCGGCAGCAGGAGATCCTGCGGCTCGCCCGTGACGGCGGGCGGGTGGACGTGCTGTCCCTGGCCGAGGAGTTCCAGGTCACCGCGGAGACCATCCGCCGGGACCTCAAGGCCCTCGACCGCGCCGGCCTCCTACGACGTGTGCACGGCGGGGCCATACCGGCCGGCCGCCTCGACTTCGAGCCGGACCTCACCGAGCGCGAGTCGACCTACGCCGACGAGAAGGACCGCATCGCCAAGGCCGCCCTCGCCGAACTGCCCACCGAGGGCACCCTGATCCTCGACGCGGGCTCGACCGTCGCCCGCCTCGCCGCCGCCATCCCGCTGGACGCGACGCTCACCGTCGTCACCCACAGCCTCCCCATCGCGGCCCGCCTCGCCGACCACCCCGGCATCCAGCTGCACCTGGTCGGAGGCCGCGTCCGGCACCGCACCCGCGCCGCCGTCGACGCCTGGGCGCTGCGGGCGTACGGCGAGATCCGCGCCGACGTCCTGTTCGTGGCCGCCAACGGCTTCTCCGCCGAGCACGGGCTGACCACCCCCGACCTCGCCGAGGCCGCCGTGAAACGAGCCGCTGTGGACGCCGCCCGCCGAGTGGTGCTCCTGGCCGACTCCACCAAGCACGGCGAGGAACACTTCGCCCGCTTCGGGGACCTGGGCGACGTGGACCTGCTGATCACCGACAGCGGGCTGAGCCCCGAGGACGCCACCGACCTCGAGCGCGACGGCACGGAAGTGGTGCGCGCATGATCCTCACCGTCACACCCAACCCGTCCCTCGACCGTACGTACGAGGTCCCGTCGCTCGACCGCGGCGAGGTCATCCGGGCCACCGGCGAGCGGATGGACCCCGGCGGCAAGGGCGTCAACGTGTCGCGGGCCGTCGCCGCCGCCGGGCAGCGCACCGTGGCCGTACTGCCCCTGGGCGGAGCGCCCGGCGCGCTCGTCGCCGACCTGCTCGACGCCCAGGGCATCGAGGTCGCGCCGGTACCGATCTCAGGGGCCACCCGCTCCAACATCGCCCTCGCCGAGGCCGACGGCGTACTGACGAAGATCAACGCACCTGGCCCCGAACTCTCCCTCGCCGAACAGGAGTTGCTGCTGGAGACCGTACGCGGGCAGTCGGCCCACGCCGACTGGATCGCCTGCTGCGGCAGCCTCCCGCGCGGCCTCGCACCCTCCTGGTACGCCGACCTCGTCGCCCGTGCGCACGCCGCGGGCGCCCGCATCGCCCTCGACACCTCCGGCCCGGCCCTGCTGGCGGCCCTGCGCGAACGCCCGGACGTCGTCAAGCCGAACGCCGAGGAACTCGCCGAGGCGGTCGGCCGCCCCCTCGCCACCATCGGCGACGCGGTCAAGGCCGCCGAGGAACTGCGCGAACTCGGCGCGGGCGCCGTCCTCGCCAGCCTCGGCGCCGACGGACAACTCCTCGTGGAAGCCTCCGGCACCTGGTTCGGCAGCGCCCGCGTGAACACGGTCCGCAGCAACGTCGGCGCGGGCGACTCCTCCCTCGCCGGCTTCCTGATCGCCGGCGGCCACGGCCCCGAGGCCCTCACCTCCGCAGTCGCCCACGGCGCCGCCGCAGTGCAACTCCCGGGCAGCGTCATGCCAACCCCGTCCGATCTCGACCTGTCCGCCGTGACGGTGACGAACGAGATCCCGGTGGACCGCGCCCTGAGGGAGCCGGCGTCATGAACTCCGGCCCACGCGTCCTCCGCGAACAGGCTCCGACGCCATCCATCGGCCCCGCGGCGCAGGGCGCGGCCCGCGCTGTGGTGCCGCTGGGGGGAACCGGTGCCCGCTCGCGTGTCCTGAGGGGACCGGCTCTGCCGCGGCCGTCCGGTGTCGTTCACGGCGTGGCCGGCATTCGGTGGCCCGGCAGTGCGATGCCGCTCAGGGCAGCTGGTGCCCGCTCGTGTGTCCTGAGGGGACCGGCTCTGCCGCGGCCGTCCGGTGTCGTTCACGGCGTGGCCGGCATTCGGTGGCCCGGCAGTGCGATGCCGCTCAGGGCAGCCGGCGTCAAGAGCTCCGGCCCGCGTGCCCTCCGTGGCTCGGCGCCGCTCGCCGCCCTCGTCGTTCGGCCGGCCGGCATTCCGCATGCCGCCGAGGGAGCCCGAGTCATGAGCCGATCGGTACCCCGTGTCCCCCCTGAACCGGCCCTGACGCGGCGGGGTTTCCCCGGCCCCGCCGCAGCCGCCGATCCTCCCCCGGACCCCCACCACACCCCCCGCGTCACCCGCTGCACCCCCGTCCCCAGCCCCGCCCACCCCACTCCCCGGGCGATACGCGTGCGAAGGAGCCCGCGATGAGCGACATGATCACCGCGGACCTGGTCGACCTCGACCTGTCCGCCCAGACCAAGGACGCGGCGGCCCGTGCCCTCGCCGAGCGCATGGTGGCGAAGGGACGGGTGACCGACCTCGACGGCTTTCTCGCCGACGTTGCCGCCCGTGAGGCGCAGATGCCGACCGGCCTTGACGGCGGCATCGGCATCCCGCACTGCCGGAGCGAACACGTGACCGAGCCGACGCTCGCCTTCGGGCGCAGCGCCGCCGGGATCGACTTCGGCGCGGCGGACGGCCCCGCCGACCTCATCTTCCTGATCGCGGCCCCCGCCGGTGCCGACGACGCCCATCTGACGATCCTCTCGTCGCTGGCCCGCCAGCTGATGAACGACGAGTTCACAGCGGCCCTGCGCTCGGTGCGCGACGCGGCGAGCGCAGCCGCCCTGATCCGCGGCGACAAGACCCCCGCCGCGGCCACCGAAGACTCCGCGACGGTTTCGGCGGCGGCCTCCGCCGAAACCGTCGCGGACACCCACCCCGAAGACACCGACGGCCGCCCGTTCCGTATCGTCGCCGTCACCTCCTGCCCGACCGGTATCGCCCACACGTACATGGCGGCCGAGTCCCTGGAGAACGCCGGCCGCGAGGCGGGCGTCGAACTCGTCGTCGAGACACAGGGCTCCGCCGGCTTCACCCGCCTCGACCCCGCGGTCATCGCCGACGCGGACGGCGTGATCTTCGCCCACGACGTGCCCGTACGGGAGAAGGAACGCTTCGCCGGGAAGCCGACCGTCGACGTCGGCGTCAAGGCCGGCATCAACAAGCCCGCCCAGCTCATCGCCGACGTACGCGGCAAGGCCGAGCGCGGCGAGGTCACCGCGAGCGCCACCGGCGGCGCCGGGACACCCGTCGAACGGGCCGGCGAATCCGGTGACAGCTACGGCACCAAACTGCGCAAGTGGCTGATGACCGGCGTCAGTTACATGGTCCCCTTCGTCGCCGCCGGCGGCCTCCTGCTCGCCCTCGGCTTCGCCATCGGCGGCTGGGAGATCAACAAGGCGCCCTCCGTCATGGAGCACTTCTCCTGGACCCAGGTCGACAGCTGGGGCGCGCTGCTGTTCCAGATCGGCGGAGTCGCCTTCGGGTTCCTCATCCCCGTCCTGGCCGGATACATCGCCTACGGCATGGCGGACCGCCCCGGTCTCGTCCCCGGCTTCGTCGGCGGCATGATCGCCTCGAACATCGCGGCCGGCTTCCTCGGCGGTCTGGTCGCCGGTCTGCTGGCCGGTGGCATCGTCCTGGCGATCCAGAAGATCAAAATCCCGCCGGTACTGCGCGGCATCATGCCCGTCGTCGTGATCCCCCTGATCTCCTCGCTGATCGTCGGCTTCCTGATGTTCGTCGTCGTCGGCAAGCCCATCGCCGAGGCCCAGAAGGGCATGACCGACTGGCTGTCCGGCCTCTCCGGCACCAACGCCGTCCTGCTCGGCGTACTCCTCGGCCTGATGATGTGCTTCGACCTCGGCGGCCCCGTCAACAAGGTCGCCTACGCCTTCGCCACCGCCGGTATCGCCGTCCAGGACCCGAGCGACGCCGCGATGAAGGTCATGGCCGCCGTGATGGCCGCGGGCATGGTCCCGCCGCTCGGCATGGCGCTGGCCACCGTCGTCCGCAAGAAGCTCTTCACCCCGGCCGAACGCGAGAACGGCAAGGCCGCCTGGGTACTGGGCGCCTCCTTCATCTCCGAGGGCGCGATCCCGTTCGCGGCGGCGGACCCGCTGCGCGTCATCCCGGCCTCGATGGCGGGCGGCGCGGTCACCGGCGCCCTGTCGATGGCCTTCGGCGCCACACTCCGCGCCCCGCACGGCGGCATCTTCGTGGTCCCGCTGATCGGCAGCCCGTTCCTCTACCTGATCGCCATCGCGGCCGGCACCTGCGTCACCACTGCCCTGGTGATCACCCTCAAGAGCATGCGCAAGCCGACACCGGGCACCACGGCGGCGGAGGCCGCCGAGGGCACCGCGGCCACCTCGGTCGAGAAGAAGGAGCCCGTGGCGGCGTAAAGCGGAGGCGGGGGCGTAGGCGCAGGGCCGAAAGCCTCAGGCGTACGCAGGGCACGCCGACCCGCCAACACGCCAAAATGCCAACACCCCGGTGGGCCGGTCGCGTTGACGACCGGCCCACCGGGGTGTGTGTGACTCCGGCCGCGCTACGACGTCCGTGACGTCCGCGCCGCCCGCCGCTCCATCGCGTCCCGCGCCCCGTCCTCCGTCGGATACACCTCGCACATGTGCCGGCCGTCGGGCGTGGCTGTGTGCTCGACCTCCCACAGGGAGACCTCCTCGCCGCCCGGCAGCAGGAAGGCATGCTCGTAGAGCGAGAAACCGAGACCGGCCCGGCCCGCACGGCACGGCCGCCCGAACGCCTGGGTGATCTGGTGCGCGAACGCCGTCTCCAGCAGCTCGGCGATGTCGACCCCGGGCCGGTCCGCGTTCTCCGCCCGCCTCAGTAACCTGCGCGCGTGGTCCGCCGAGTGGTCGGGAACATACATGTGCCCCGGCTGGAGGACCGGCGCGAGCTGCACCATCACCGGCAGCTCGAAGTCAGGGGTGTCGGCGGGCAACGGAAGCCGGGCCGTGGCGGCGCGCAGCTCCTCCTCGTCGACGTACACCTCGGCCTGCGGACCCGCGCCGGGCGCCGTGTTGTGCACCAGCTCCCACAGAGTGAGCGCCGAACCGTCGGCGAGCAGCCAGGTGTGGCGGTACGTCTCGCGGTGCAGCCCCGCGCTGTGGTGCGCGGAGTGCAGCGAACTGTCGTGCGCCAGCGCGCAGTCGAGCCGCCTTATGGTGTCATCGGGCAGTTCGAAGGAGTTCAACGCACGACCCAGGAGCCGCTCGAGGTGCTCCTCCGGAGACTCGGGCGACTCGGGTGGTTCGTACGCTGCCGTCTCGTACGGAACGCTCAAGGCATCTCCCGGCGTTGCTGCATGTCACCTTGTGGGTGCATACCGTAGCCCCTCGACCGGACATCATGTCCGGGAACCGAGAAACCCACGTTGAGAAGACGCCCGGGCCGCGCGAAAAGTTCCCGCGCGGCCCCCGAAAACCGTCAATGCTCCGTCAGGAAGCCGCCCCCGCCGTCCACTCGCTCCACGGCATGTTCCAGCCGTTGAGACCGTTGTCCGGCGCGACCTGCTTGTCGGGGGAGTTCTTGACGATGACGACGTCCCCGACCATCGAACCGTCGAAGAACCACTTGGCGGGCGTGTTCCCCTGCGCCCCCTGAACGTCCTGCAGCCCCACGCACCCGTGGCTCGTACCCGTGCGCCCGAAGGGCGGATTGCCCTTGTTGTACCAGTAGTTGCCGTGGATGAAGGTCCCGGAGGTCGTCAACCGCATCGCGTTCGGGACATCCTTGATGTCGTACGCGTTGGCCAGATTGACCGTACGGCTGTCCATCCGCGTCTCCCTCAGCTTCTCGGAGATCACCATCTGCCCGTTGTACGTGGTGAACTCCGGGCTGCCCGCCGAGATCGGGATGCTCTTGATGGTCTGCCCGTCCCGTACGACCGTCATGGTCTGCGTGTTGACGTCGACCGTGGACACCTGCGAGCGCCCGATCGTGAAGGTCACGGTCTTCTTCTGCACCCCGACCACGCCGTTTGCGCCCTTCACGCCGTCCAGGTCGATCTTCATCGTGACCTTGGAACCGGCCTTCCAGTACTCCTCGGGCCGGAAGTCGAGCCGCTGCGCCCCGAACCAGTGCCCCACCACCTGCTGCCCGCTGCTCGACGTGACCGTGATGTGCGACCGCACGGCGGCCTGGTCGCTGATGGGCTTGTCGAACGTGAACGACACCGGCATCCCCACCCCGACCGTCGTCCCGTTGTCCGGCGTGTACGTCCCGATGAAACTGTTCGCCTTGGTGACCGTCGTGAAGGTCGAGTCGGCGCTGCTGGCCCGACCGTCGCCGTCCTTCGCGGTCGCCGCTATTCGGTATCGCGTCCCACGCTCCAACTGCTGCGCCGGCTGCCAGCTTCGCCCGTCCGCGGATATCGCGCCCGCCACGGCCGCTCCCGTCCCCGCGACGGTCATCTTCACGTCGGTCAGCGTGCCACCGCTGACCTTCACATCCGTCGTGTTGATCGACGCGCCCGCCGAACCGTTCTTCGCGGAGATGTCGATCCGCGCGCCCGACGTCGCGACGGAACCGCTGCCGCCCTTGCCGCTGCCGCCCTTACCCCCCTTGCCGTCGTCGCTTCCGCTGTTGCCACCACCGCACGCGGTGAGGGTCAGTGCGCCGACGATCAGGACGGCACAGGCCCCCAGTGCGCGCCGAGCTGTTGTGTCCGGCGTTGTCACGGGCTGCTCCAGGTTTGTGTGATCCGGGGTGTCCGGGCTTTTCGGGTGATCCGTTCCACTGCGTGAAGAAAGAGGCAAACACCGGCGGCGCGGGTTCCCACCGACCGCCCTCGCACCCATCACGTGACAGAACCGCGACAATCCCAGCTCAACCAAGAAGAAACAGTGCCCAGTTACTGGCGTCACCATGGCTTGCCCCCGGCGGCCATGGGCCGCCCGGGCAGCCTGAATTACCGAGAGCCCGCCGGGCTTCGTTCCACAGCAGCTCGAACTCCTCCGCAGAGATCTCGGCAGCCTGCGGCTGGTGCTGCCAGCCGTCCATGGGACCTTCGGCGAGAACGCCGTACTGCCTTTCATAGCGGCCCATCGCCGCGAGATCCGCATGATCACGCAAGTGCAGCACCTCTTCCAAGGAGGCCGCCGTCACCGGACGCGAGTCCTGCCCCCGGACCTCAACCTGCCGCGCGGCCCAGCCCTCGTCATCGGCCTCGAAATACAGCCACAGATCTTCGTCCTCGTAGTAGGCGCGGACCCATGTCGTCATGCCGTCATCCTGACCCAAGACCTCGACCAGAGCAGATACGGGCACCCCCTCCCGCCCTCCCCTCTCTACCGCTCCCCGTACAACTCCCCGTACGACGGCCACTGCCCGCCCGGCCCCGTCACCGGCCCCGCCGCGCGTACCGCCCGGACGATCGCTCGGGTCACCAGGTCCGCGCTTGCCGCGAGGATCTCGTTCAGTGCCAGGGGATTGCTCTCGTCCAGTGGACGCGCCCCTGTCGCCAGCGTGAACACCGTGTCCCCGTCGTTGAGCAGATGCACCGGCCGTACGGCACGTGCGATGCCGTCGTGCGCCGTGCCGGCCACCTTCTGCGCCTGCGCCTTCGACAGCGCCGCGTCGGTCGCGACCACCGCGAGCGTGGTGTTCAGCGGTGGCAGCGGGGCCTGCGCGGCGACCTCCGCCAGCCGCCGCCGCGCCGCCTCGTGCACACCGGCCGCCGGATAGTCGACCCGCCGCCCCTCGAACAACTCCCCGTACAGCACCCCCGTCTCCGGATCCACCGAGGACCCCGCCGCGTTCGCCACCACCAGCGCCGCCACCGTGATCCCCGACCCGAGCACCGTGCTCGCGGTGCCGACACCGCCCTTGAGGTGCCCGACCACGGCCCCCGTACCCGCGCCCACACACCCCTCCGGCACGGGCGCGCCGGGCTCGCCCGCGGCCGCCGCCTCGACGGCCGCCCGCCCGGTGGCCGCGTTCGGCCGGGCCCGGAAGTCGCCACCCCGGCCCAGGTCGAAGACGCAGGCGGCGGGCACCACCGGCACCACGTGCCCGGGGTCGGGCCCCACCCGCACCCCGCGCCCCCGCTCCTCCAGCCAGGCCATCACCCCCGACGCCGAGTCCAGCCCGTACGCGCTGCCGCCCGTCAGCACGATCGCCTCGACACCTCGCACGACGTTGCGCGGATCCAGGGCATCG
Source organism: Streptomyces sp. ME02-8801-2C (assembly GCF_033793965.1). Taxonomy (NCBI): domain Bacteria; kingdom Bacillati; phylum Actinomycetota; class Actinomycetes; order Kitasatosporales; family Streptomycetaceae; genus Streptomyces; species Streptomyces sp. ME02-8801-2C. The sequence goes on from NZ_JARAXP010000008.1 coordinate 545,739, forward strand.
GTCTCCTTGGTGCCGGGCCCCCCGCCCCGCACGTCCACGGCGGCCACGGCTCCGCCCTCGGGCGCGAGCACGACCGTCGTGCCGGTGAGCCACCCGCCGCCGATACACGTCGCGTGCCCCACCCGCAGGCCGGCCACATCTGTCAGAGCGTCAACTGTCATGACCCCCAGTGTTCTCCTGTCAGACGCGCCCGGTGCTCCCCGCGGCCGTCCGGGCGGTCAGTGTCACGCCGGTCGCCACCGCGAGCGCCGACACAACGCCCGCCGCCGGCACCGCCCAGTCGCCCAGGAACGTGCACCCGATCACCAGCAACGCCGCGGACGGCAGGACCAGTTGCTCTGCGAAGCCCACCTTGAAGTAGCGCGAGTGCAGGGCCCAGACGGTGACGAGATAGAGCGCTGTCGGCACGGTCACGGCGGCCGAAGCGGCGGACGCCGAGAGGTGCGCCTTGCCGATCGCCTGCTCGACCGCGACCTCCAGGCCGGCGCCGATCGCCGCGGCCGACGCGAAGATCAGATAGTGGCCGTAACCCCACAGGAACGCCTGCTTGCTGGAGCGCAGCCGACCGTGGATGGGGACCGCGAAGTAGATCCACCAGGCGGAGAACACGATCAGCAGCCCGCCCGCCGCGATCGGCAGCAGATCGGCCAGCGCGTCGTTCTCCTGGACGCCCGACTTCACGGCGACCGTCGCCGCCGCGATCGCCTCGCCCAGCACGATGATGGTGAACAGCCCGTACCGCTCGGAGATGTGGTGCGGGTGCCAGGAAGTGGTGAAGCTCCTCTCCGCGTAGACGGGAACCGCCAGTTCGACGAGCGCCATCACCAGGAACACCCAGGGGCGGCCGGCCTCCGGCAGGACCACCAGTCCCAGCCAGCCGACCATGCACAGCAGCACCCCGCCGGCGTACCGCAGTGCCGTTGTCCGCTCGGCGCCCTCGGCCGCGCGGGCGGCCCGCAGCCACTGGGTGCCCATCGCCAGCCGCATGATCAGATAGCCGAGCCAGACGACCAGGAAGTCGTGATCCTCGAAGGCCCGCGACACCCCGGCCGCCAGCACCAGGACGCCGGCGATCTGAACCAGCGTGACGACCCGGTAGAGCACGTCGTCGTTGTCGTATGCCGAGGCGAACCACGAAAAGTTCATCCAGGCCCACCAGATGGCGAAAAAGACCATCGCGTAGTTGAGGATGCCCTCGCCCGTGTGCCCCTCGGCGATCGCGTGCACCAGCTGGGCGCCCGCCTGGGCGACCGCCACGACGAAGCAGAGGTCGAAGAAGAGCTCCAGCGGCGAGGCGACCCGGTGCGACTCGCCCCGTCCGCGCGCGGTCAGCCTGCGCAGGGGCGCACCGTGGCCACCGGCCGAGGTGTCCGGTGCGTCGGGTACGTCGGCCGCGGGTGAGGAACTGAACGTCATACGACCCAGGACAGCAGATGAGCACACGGCACGCAGGCGGAAGCCCGGCGCCGGAGCGTGATCGTGATCCGGCGGGCGCCCCACGGCCCGGACAGGGCCCGGCGGGCGGCACGTACCCTGGAGTCATGAGCAGCCCCACCGCACCCGAACCGCGCGCCCCGAAGCCCGCGCTGATCTTCGACGACCCCCTGGACCAGCAGTCGTCGGACGACACGGACCGAGGATGGGGCGAGCGCCCGGGTGACGGCGGCGGCGACAACGCGGCCGATCTGAAGCGCTTCCTCGACGAGAAGCCGCCCCACCACCTCTGACACCTCCGAAGCGGGGCGAACGGCTTCCGGATCGCGTCCAACCGCCTCCGCAGGAGGCCGGCCGTGGCCCCTACCGCTCGTTGTGCCCGGAGCCCCGCTGGGCCACCAGGGCGTCGCGGATCTCCTTGAGGACCTCCAGTTCGCTCACCTCGATGACCTCCTGCGCACCCTCCTTCGCCTTCTGGCGTGCGCTCACCCGGGCCAGGTACTTCGCCATCGGCAGGACCATGAGGAAGTAGACGACGGCCGCGGTGATCAGGAAGGTGAGTGTGGCGCCCAGGACCGAGCCCCACATGATCCGGATGCCGGTCGCGGTGTCGCCGGTGCCGGTGCAGGGGGCCTTGACGCAGGAGCTGTAGTTGTCCAGGGCCTTGGTCCCGAACGCCCCCACCATGGGGTTGATGACGCCCTTCACCACGGAGTTGACGATGTTGGTGAACGCCGTACCGATGACTACCGCGACCGCCAGATCGACGACGTTGCCGCGCGTCAGGAAGGCCTTGAAGCCCTCCCAGACGCTCGGTTGCTTCTTCTCGCTCACCGCGGGGCCTCTCCTCGTGTACGCAGATGGTGGAACAAACAGCTCCGCAACCTACGTCAACGCCCGGCAGGCGTGTCCAATTGGCCCACCCCCAAGAGGTACTTGACGGCAGACGGTTCGAGACGATCATGCTTCGGCTCACCACAGGGTCACCGCCAACCGTGCCGTCACACCCGCGCCGGCCAGCCGGGACGCCGTGGTGCGCGGCACCGACAGCACGACCAGCGCCCCGCCCTCGGCCGCGCTCTCCTGGGCGGTCGGGGCCTGCGGCACCTGTGTCACCCGGGCCCGGCGAGCGACCACGCGGGCGTCGGTGCCCGTCGGTGACTCCTCGGCGGCGATGACGTCGACCCGGTCACCGGGCCGCAGCAGCCGCACGGTGGCCGCGTCGGCGATCCGGACCGGCGCCGTCACCATCTCGACGGTGGGCCGCGCCCGTACGGGATCTGCCACCGGGTGCCCCCGGACGCGTCCCACGTCGGGCGGTGGACCTGCCGGCTGGCGTGGGCCGGCCGCGACGATCGCCGCCGCCGTGACGGCGAGGCCGAGCGCCAGTGCCCGCCTCCGGTGCCGTACCAGGCGCCCCAGTCGATACCGCCCGCCGCGCACCCGCACAGGAGCGAAGTGGGGCACCTCGCAGGGCGCGGGGACGAGCGGGACGGACCGCACGGCACTCACGGAACTCGCCGAACTCGCCGAACTCACCGAATGCGCGAAACTCACGGACCGCGCAGGTAGTACGGGGGACACGGGAGACACGGGACGTACGCAGGACACGGGAACCACCACCTGTGACGAGGGAGCTGCTTGCGCTCCCACGATGAAGGTTCTCGGCGAATCCTGCCGAGGCCTGTGTGTTACTCACCGGTTGTGGACAACTCGCTCACTCGAACGGGAAGTTCCGCCCCCGCGAATCCCGTACCGGGCCCCCGTCAGGGCAGTTCGAAGCCCGGATCCATCCCGCCCAGCGCCTTCGTGCACAGGCAGTCCCGGGTCGCGCTCGCCGGCAGTGCGGTCACCGCGTCGGACAGCACGCCCCGCATCCGGTCCACGTTCGCCGCGAACACCTGGAGCACCTCGTCGTGCGAGACGCCCTCGCCGGTCTCCGCGCCCGCGTCGAGGTCGGTGACCAGGGCCAACGACGTGTAGCAGAGCTCCAGTTCACGGGCGAGCCCCGCCTCCGGATGGCCCGTCATACCCACCACCGACCAGCCCTGCGCCCGGTACCAGAGGGATTCGGCGCGGGTGGAGAAGCGCGGTCCCTCGATCACGGTCAGCGTGCCGCCGTCCACCGGCTCCCAGCCGCGTCCGCGTGCCGCCGACAGGGCGGCCCGGCGGCCGACGGGGCAGTAGGGGTCGGCGAGGGACACGTGCACCACGTTGGGGACGGCGCCGCCGGGCAGCGGTATGCCGTCGAAGAAGGTCCCCACCCGGGACTTCGTACGGTCGACCTGCTGGTCCGGTACGAGCAGGGTGCCCGGGCCGTACTCGGGCCGCAGACCGCCCACGGCGCACGGGGCGAGCACCTGGCGGACGCCGGCCGAGCGCAACGCCCACAGGTTCGCGCGGTAGTTGATGCGGTGCGGCGGCAGATGGTGGCCGCGTCCGTGGCGGGGCAGGAAGGCGACCCGGCGGCCCGCGACCTCGCCGAGGAACAGGGAGTCGCTGGGGGATCCGTACGGCGTGTCCACCTGTATCTCGGTCACGTCGTCGAGGAAGGAGTAGAAACCGGAGCCGCCGATCACGCCGATCTCGGCGCCCGTGGGATTCGCCTGATTCACCATGCCCGCACCCTAGGACCTGTCGTCGGGCGCGCGGAAACGCCGAAGACCCCGTCGTCGTACGACGACAGGATCATCTATGGCGGGAGGCGGTGCCTACGCGGCCGAGCTGGTGCTCGACGAGCTGCTGGAGCCCGAGGAGGAGCTGCTGGACGACGAGGACGAACCGGACGACGAGGAGCTCGACGAACTCGACGACGAGTCCGAGGACGACGACGTCGAAGAAGAGGCCGTCGACGGCTTCGACGCGGGCGCGCTGCTCGACGAGGAGCCGCGGCTGTCGTTCCGGTAGAAGCCGGAGCCCTTGAAGACGATGCCGACCGCGGAGAACACCTTCTTCAGGCGGCCACCGCAGGTGGGGCACTCGGTCAGGGCGTCGTCGGTGAACTTCTGCACCGCTTCAAGGCCCTCGCCGCACTCGGTGCACTGGTACTGGTAGGTCGGCACTGTGTCTTCCTCCTGGCACTCTCACTCGATGAGTGCTAACGACGGTCCAGTGTGACGTATTCCCGGGGATCAGTCCACTGTCACCGGCACGCGGTGATGGACGCCACGTGTCACGGTCCGGCTCGCGGGGTGGGTGGTCGCCCCTGGCGCGAGCCGTGACCGCAGGGTCAGGAGGGTCGCGAGGGCGAGCAACGTGCCCCCCATGGGCACCAGGAACCCGGCGCCGTCCCAGAGGCTGTCCTCCAGCCGGCCGGCGACGGTGACGGCCGCCGCCTGACCGAGGGCGACCGAGCCGGTCAGCCAGGTGAACGTCTCGGTGCGGGCGCCGGCCGGGACGAGACCGTCGACGAGGGTGTAGCCGGTGATCAGCGCGGGCGCGACGCACATGCCGACGAGGAGGCCGAGTCCGGCCAGCGCCGGCACGGACTCCGCCGTCCACAGGCCGGAGGCGGTGACCGCGAGGGCCGTGTACCCGACGACCAGGCGCCGCTGCGGGGCCATGCGCCAGGCGACGGCGCCGCAGACCAGGCCGGAGAGCATGTTGCCGGCGGCGAAGACCCCGTACAGGACGCCGTTGAGGCCGGGGTTGCCGGTGGACTCGCTGAACGCGGCCAGGGAGACCTGCATGCCGCCGAAGACGGCCCCGATGCCCAGGAAGGCGACGATCAGGACGCGTACGCCGGGCACGCGCAGGGCGGAGACGCGCTCCACGCGCGCGTGCGGTCCGCCGAGCGGGCCGACGGTGGCGACGGGCGGCTGGGTGCTCTTCTGCGCGGCGAACAGGAGGCCGCCGAGGAGGGTCAGCGCGGCCTCGGTGACCAGGCCGGCCGCCGGGTGGACGGCGGTGCACAGGGCGGTGGCGAGGAGCGGGCCGAAGACGAAGGTCAGCTCGTCCGTGACGGACTCGAAGGCGGCCGCCGTCGGCATGAGGGGCGAGTCCTGGAGCTTCGTCGCCCAGCGGGCGCGCACCATGGGGCCGATCTGGGGCGTGGAGGCGCCGGTGAGCACCGCGGCGGCGAAGAGGGTCCACAGGGGGGCGCCGGTGAGCGCCAGCGCCGTCAGGGTGAGGCCGGCCAGGGTGTGCAGGGTGACGCCGGGGACGAGGACCGCGCGCTGTCCGTGGCGGTCGGCGAGACGGCCCCCGTAGGGCGCGCACAGGGCCATGGAGACGCCGGTGACGGCGGCCATGGCGCCCGCGGTCCCGTACGAGCCGGTGGTGTGCTGGACGAGCAGCACGATGGAGATGGTGAGCATCGCGAACGGCTGTCGCGCGGCGAAGCCGGGGAGCAGGAACGTCCAGGCGCCGGGGGTGCGGAGCAGCTGTCCGTAGGTGACCGTGGATGCCACGGCCCATGCCTTTCTGCCGCCTGGTGGCACGGCCCCCTTGCATGCGGGCGGCGCCGAGAGCTGTCCTCTTGCGCGGACTGCGGTAGATGCCAGCGCCCCCGCAGAGGATGTCCCGGCCGCCATACGGTCGCGCCAGCTCTGCTTCAGACAGAGTTGGTTCGATCAGGGTGCGCCTTCACTGTACAGGGCGTTCGGGTGAGTGGGCCTCTGAAAGGAAGCAGCGAGCTTCGTCACGCCTTTGCTCCATTGCCGCCCGTCCCGAGCCACTGCGCCAGCTTGCCGCCCTGTCCGACGGCCCGCAGCCGTCGTTCCGTCGCGTCGCGGACCGGGTCGGTGGTCACCACGAGGAGTTCGTCGCCGCGGTGCAGGATGGTCGTCGGCAGCGGAACGAACGATTTTTCATCGCGGACGACGAGGGTGACCCCGGCGCCCGGCGGCAGCCTCAGCTCGCCCACCTCGACGCCGTGCATCTTGGAGCCCTCGGGAATCGCGACCGACAGCAGATGCCCATGCAGCCGCTCCAGGGGCGCGGACTCGATGCCGAGGTCGGCGGCCTCCGCGCCCTTGCCGAGGCGCAGTTCGCGGGCCAGCCAGGGGAGCGTCGGGCCCTGGACGAGGGTGTAGACGACGACCAGGACGAAGACGATGTTGAAGATGCGACGGCTGTCCTCGACGCCGCTCACCATGGGGATCGTCGCCAGGATGATGGGCACCGCGCCGCGCAGCCCGGCCCAGGACAGCAGGGTCTGCTCCTGCCACGGGACCCGGAACGGCGTGAGACTGACGATCACGCTGAGCGGGCGCGCGACCATGGTCAGGGCGAGCCCTATGACGAGCGCGGGCCAGATGTCGTCGCCCATCTCGTGCGGGGTGACCTGGAGGCCGAGCAGCACGAACATGCCGATCTGGGCGATCCAGCCGAGCCCGTCGGCGAAGCCCCGGGTGGCCGGCCAGTGCGGCAGCTTGGCGTTGCCGAGAACCACGGCGGCCAGGTAGACCGCGAGGAAACCGCTGCCGTGGGCCAGTGCGCCGGCGGCGTACGCGGTGACCGCGATCGCCATCACGGCGATGGGGTAGAGGCCGGAAGCGGGCAGGGCCACGTGTCGCAGGCCCCAGGCACCGAGCCAGCCGACCGTGATGCCTATGGCCGCGCCGATGGCCAGTTCCAGGACGATGACGCCCAGCAGCTTGTACCAGTGCTCGACCGGGCCCGCCGTGGACAGCGAGACGACCAGGATGACCACTGGGGCGTCGTTGAAGCCCGACTCGGCCTCCAATGTGCCCGTCACGCGCGCGGGAAGGGGGATTTTGCGCAGGACGGAGAACACCGCCGCCGCGTCCGTGGAGGACACCACCGCGCCGATGATGAACGCCTGCCGCCACTCCAGCCCGACCAGGTAGTGCGCGGCCGTCGCCGTGACCCCCACGCTGACCGCGACTCCCACCAGCGCCAGCGTCGAGGCGGCGGGGAGGACCGGTTTGATCTCCTTCCACTTCGTGCCGAGTCCGCCCTCGGCCAGGATCACGACCAGGGCCGCGTACCCGATGACCTGGGTCAGTTCGGCGTTGTCGAAGTGGATGTCGCCGATGCCGTCCTGGCCCATGGCGATTCCGATCCCCAGGTAGACGAGCAGGCTGGGGAGCCCGCTGCGCGAGGAGATCCGAACCGCTGCCACAGCGACGAGGAGGACGAGCGAGCAGACGAGCAGGAGCTGGTTGAGGTGGTGGACAGTCAGCGGGCCGTTCCCTTCCTGGGCCCGGGCGCGGCACGCGCGCGGGTCACGTACATCGGACACGAAGTGAGGCCACCGCGTACCCAAGTACTTTGTTACCTTACCTAACTCTTGACGATTTCTTGACGCTTCCAGAGGCATGATCGAACGCCCGTCCGTTCGCGTACCCGACTCCGCGTCAAGTCGCGTCGGGCCCTGCGCCTATGGTTGCTCCAGCACTCCAGTACCGCCTGCCGCTCGCGTTAGGACAGCAAGGACAGCGATGCCCCCCACCACCACCAGCTCTTCCGGACACAAGCCGGGCAAGTCCGGCAGGAAGAAGGGGCGCAGAGCCCGACTGTTCGTAATCGTCCTGGTTCTGGCGATCATCGGCGGCTTCGCCTACGGCGCGTACTGGTCCGTCAGTACCGTCCGGGCCTCCTTCCCGCAGACCAAGGGCTCGATCTCCCTCCAGGGCCTGTCGGGGCCCGTCGACGTCAAGCGCGACAGCTACGGGATCCCGCAGATCTACGCGTCCTCCGACGAGGACCTGTTCATGGCGCAGGGCTACGTCCAGGCGCAGGACCGGTTCTACGAGATGGACGTACGCCGTCACATGACGTCGGGCCGGCTCTCCGAGATGTTCGGGAAGGGGCAGGTCGACAACGACGAGTTCCTGCGCACCCTGGGCTGGGACCGGGTGGCCAAGGAGGAGTATGACAAGACCCTGTCGCCCGCCACGAAGAAGTACCTGCAGGCCTACGCCAAGGGGGTCAACGCCTACCTCGACGGCAAGGACGGCGCGGACATCTCCCTGGAGTACGCGGCCCTCGGGTTCGAGAACGACTACAAGCCGCAGGCGTGGACCCCGGTCGACTCGATCGCGTGGCTGAAGGCGATGGCCTGGGACCTGCGCGGCAACATGCAGGACGAGATCGACCGCTCCCTGCTGACCAGCCGCCTCGGTCCGAAGCAGATCGCCGACCTGTACCCGGAGTACCCGTACGGCCGGAACAAGCCGATCGTGCAGGAAGGCGCCTACGACGCCGCGACGCAGACGTTCGTGCAGGGCGGCAGCGCCGCGAGCACGCAGTCGGCGTCCTCGGGTGCGTCCGGAACCTCGGCCGCCGACTCCGCGGCCTACCAGAGCCAGCTGGAGGGCCTCTACCGGGTCCTGGACGACGTCCCGACGGCCGTCGGGGTGAACGGCAACGGCATCGGCTCCAACTCCTGGGTGGTCGCGGGCGCCCACACCATCACCGGCAAGCCGCTGCTCGCCAACGACCCGCACCTGTCGCCGTCGCTGCCGTCCGTCTGGTACCAGATGGGCCTGCACTGCCGCAGCGTCTCCGCCAAGTGCCAGTACGACGTCTCCGGTTACACCTTCGCGGGCATGCCCGGTGTGATCATCGGACACAACGGCAGCATCGCCTGGGGCATGACCAACTCGGGCGCCGACGTCACCGACCTCTACCTGGAGAAGCTCTCCGGCGACGGCTACCTGTACGACGGCCGGACCAAGCCGTTCGTCACGCGCGAGGAGACCATCAAGGTCGCGGGCGGCGCGTCCAAGACGATCGTCGTCCGCGAGACCGACAACGGGCCCCTGCTGTCCGACCGTGACGACGAGCTCGTCAAGGTCGGCAAGAAGGCCACCGTCGACGCCGCGGCCCCCGACCGGGGCGACGGCTACGGCATCGCGCTGCGCTGGACCGCGCTGGAGCCCGGCACCTCCATGGACGCCGTCTTCCTGATCGACAAGGCGTCGAACTGGACCGAGTTCCGCAAGGGCGCGGCCTCCTTCGACGTGCCCTCGCAGAACCTCGTCTACGCGGACACCACGGGCAACATCGGCTACCAGCTGCCGGGACGCATCCCCACGCGCGTGGCGGGCGACGACGGCTCGGTCCCGATGCCCGGCTGGGACTCGAAGTACCGCTGGAAGGGCTACCTCAAGCAGGCCGAGCTGCCCTTCGAGTTCAACCCGAAGCGCGGCTACATCGTGACGGCCAACCAGGCCGTCGTCGACCAGACCAAGTACCCGTACACGCTCACCAAGGACTGGGGCTACGGCACCCGCAGCCAGCGCATCGCCGACCTGATCACCTCGAAGATCAAGGGCGGCGGCAAGATCTCCACCGACGACATGCGTCAGATGCAGCTGGACAACAGCAGCGAGATCGCCAAGCTGCTGGTGCCCAAGCTGCTGGCGATCGACGTCGACGACAAGTACGTCCGTGAGGCGCAGAAGCTCCTCGTGGGCTGGGACTACACCCAGGACCCCGACTCGGCCGCGGCGGCCTACTTCAACTCGGTCTGGCGCAACATCCTGAAGCTCGCCTTCGGCAACAAGCTGCCCAAGGAGGTGCGGGTCAAGGGCCAGTGCCTGTACGTCAGGCCGGTGAACACCACCGGCCCCGCCGACGCGGACCAGCCGGTGCTCGAGTGCGGTCAGCGGGACGCGGACCAGGCGCAGCCGGACGGCGGCGACCGCTGGTTCGAGGTGGTCCGCAAGATCATCAACGACGAGAACAACGACTGGTGGAGCACGCCGAAGACCCGCACCGAGAAGGCCGCCACCAACCGCGACCAGCTGTTCCGGCGCGCCATGATCGACGCCCGCTGGGAGCTGACCGCCAAGCTCGGCAAGGACATCGACACCTGGAGCTGGGGCAGGCTGCACCGCCTGTTCCTGAAGAACCAGACCCTGGGCACCGAGGGCCCCGGCTTCGTGCAGTACATCCTCAACCGCGGCCCCTGGAAGCTCGGCGGCGGCGAGGCCACCGTCAACGCGACCGGCTGGAACGCGGCAGGCGGCTACGGCGTCGTCTGGGTGCCGTCGATGCGGATGGTGGTCAACCTCGGCGACCTCGACAAGTCGAAGTGGATCAACCTGACCGGAGCCTCCGGGCACGCCTTCAGCGACCACTACACCGACCAGACGAGCGACTGGGTCAAGGGCGAACTGCTGGACTGGTCCTTCACGGACAAGGCGGTCGACGACAGCACGAGCGACACGCTGGTCCTGAAGCCGTCATGAGCACGCGGTAGTCCCCGAGTCCCATACCGGCCCTCCACGCACGCGTGGAGGGCCGGTTCCGCTTCAGGGGCGGGTACGGAACCTGCGTACCCCCGACGGGGTGACCACCGCGTGCACCGGCCGGTCGTGCGGCTCGGCGGGGACCCGGGGGACGACCTCGGAGTCGTAGAGCAGCACGACCAGGGCCGGATCGGCGCCCGCGCGCTCCAGGCGGGCCAGCACCCGGTCGTAGGAGCCGCCGCCGCGTCCCATGCGCAGCCCGCGGTCGTCCACGGCGAGGCCGGGCAGCAGGACGGCGTCGGCGCTCGTCACGGCGTCCGCCCCGAGGCGGTCGCCGGCCGGCTCCAGCAGGGCCATCCGTCCACCGTGCCGCACCTCCACGAGGGAGCCCTCCCCGTCGTACGTGCCCCAGTCGAGGTCGTTGTCCGGGAGGAGGACCGGCAGCAGTACCCGCACCCCGCGCGCGTGGAGGGTGTCGAGGAGCGTGCGGGTGCCGGGTTCGGTGCCGACGGAGACGTACGCGGCCACCGTGCGCGCGTGCGCGAGTTCGGGCAGGTCGAGTGCGCGGGCGGCCAGCGCCGTCGCCGCCTCCTGGACGCCGGCGGCCGTCAATCCGCCTCGCACCGCGAGGAAGTCACGCCGCAATGTCCGCTTGTCCGGCTCTGCCCCCATGGCTCTCCCACTATCGTTTCCGGTGCTCTCATGTGCTTCATATGCCGATATGAGTGTCAGTTGATCCAAGCCACAGAATCAGCCCAAAGGCACCGGTTAAGGTTGCCCGCATGACTGAGTCGCACCCCAGGATCAGCAAGGCTGTCATCCCCGCAGCAGGCCTCGGCACCCGGTTCCTGCCGGCCACCAAGGCCACTCCCAAGGAGATGCTGCCGGTCGTCGACAAGCCGGCGATCCAGTACGTGGTCGAGGAGGCCGTGTCCGCCGGCCTCGACGACGTCCTCATGATCACAGGACGCAACAAGCGTCCCCTCGAGGACCACTTCGACCGCAACTACGAGCTGGAGTCGGCTCTTCAGAAGAAGGGCGACCGAGCGCGACTCGCCAAGGTCCAGGAGTCCAGCGACCTCGCGACCATGCACTACGTCCGCCAGGGCGACCCCAAGGGCCTCGGGCACGCCGTCCTGTGCGCCGCCCCGCACGTCGGCCACGAACCCTTCGCCGTCCTCCTCGGCGACGACCTCATCGACCCCCGCGACCCCCTCCTCAAGCGCATGGTCGAGGTCCAGGAACAGCACGGCGGCAGCGTGGTCGCCCTCATGGAGGTCGCCCCCGAACAGATCCACATGTACGGCTGCGCGGCCGTCGGGACCACCGACGACGGCGACGTCGTCAAGGTGACCGGCCTGGTCGAGAAGCCGGAGGCCGCGGACGCCCCGTCGAACTACGCGATCATCGGCCGCTACGTCCTCGACCCGCACATCTTCGGCATACTCCGCCAGACCGAGCCCGGCCGCGGCGGCGAGATCCAGCTCACCGACGCCCTCCAGCAGCTCGCCCAGGACGAGAAGGTCGGCGGGCCCGTGCACGGCGTCGTCTTCAAGGGCCGCCGCTATGACACCGGGGACCGTGGCGACTACCTGCGTGCCATTGTCAGACTCGCATGCGAACGTGAAGACCTGGGCCCGGACTTCCGGACCTGGCTTCGCAGTTACGTAGCCGAGGAGATGTAGCAACGTTGACCAGCGCCGCGCCCCGCACCACCGGCCAGGACCACCTGTGGTCGGTGGACGAACACCTGGAGGACATCCTCGCGACCGTCCGCCCCCTCGAACCCATCGAGCTGCAACTCCTCGACGCGCAGGGCTGCGTCCTGGTCGAGGACGTCACGGTGCGGGTCTCCCTGCCGCCGTTCGACAACAGCTCCATGGACGGGTACGCGGTCCGGGTCGCGGACGTCGCGGGCGCGAGCGAGGAGTACCCGGCCGCCCTCACGGTGATCGGCGACGTCGCGGCCGGCCAGGACGGACTGCTCCACGTGGGCCCCGGCCAGGCCGCCCGCATCATGACCGGCGCCCCCCTGCCGCCCGGCGCCGAGACCGTCGTCCCCGTGGAATGGACCGACGGGGGCCTCGGCGAGGGACCCGTCACCGGGATGCGCGCCCGCAGCACCGACCCCGACGGCGCCCAGGGCCAGGTGCGCGTGCACCGCCCCGCCCCGGCACGCGCGCACGTGCGCGCACAGGGCAGCGACGTCCGCTCCGGCGACCGCGCCCTCGCCGAGGGCACCATCCTCGGCCCGCCGCAGATCGCCCTGCTCGCCGCGATCGGCCGCGGCACCGTACGCGTGCGCCCGCGCCCGCGCGTGGTCGTCATGTCCACCGGCAGCGAGCTGATCCAGCCCGACGAGAAGCTCGGCAGCGGCCAGATCTACGACTCCAACAGTTTCGCCCTCACCGCCGCCGCCCGCGACGCCGGGGCGATCGCCTACCGCGTGGGCGCGGTCGCCGACGACGCCGAGACCCTCCGCTCCACCATCGAGGACCAGCTCGTCCGCGCCGACCTCGTCGTCACCACCGGCGGCGTCAGCGTGGGCGCCTACGACGTCGTCAAGGAAGCCCTCTCGCACGTCTCCGACGAGGACGAACCCGGCGCAGGCGTCGACTTCCGCAAGCTCGCCATGCAGCCCGGCAAACCCCAGGGCTTCGGCACCGTCGGCCCCGACCACACCCCGCTGCTCGCCCTGCCGGGCAACCCGGTGTCGTCGTACGTCTCCTTCGAACTGTTCGTGCGCCCCGCGATCCGTGCCCTGATGGGCCTCACCGACATCCACCGGCCCACGACCAGAGCGGTCCTGGACGCGGACAAGGCGCTGACCTCGCCTTCCGGGCGCCGCCAGTTCCTGCGCGCCAAGTACGCCGACGGCCGGGTGAGGCCCGTCGGCGGCGCCGGATCCCACCTGATCGCGGCTCTCGCCCACGCCGACGCGCTGATCGTCGTACCCGAGGCACAGGAGTCCGTGGAGCCCGGCGCCGAGGTCGAGGTCGTCCTGCTGGGCTGAGCGGCGGGCGGGGGCGGCTGAAGGGCGTGCGTGGGGAGTACCGTGTCGCGCACAACAGGCCCGACCGGGAGCGCCGCAGCACATGAGTACGCAGGACGAACGACTGACGCACATCGACGAGACGGGCGCCGCCCGCATGGTCGACGTGTCCGGCAAGGACGTGACCGCCCGCACCGCCCGCGCCAGCGGCCGGGTCCTCGTCTCGCCCCGCGTGATCGAACTGCTGCGCGGTGAGGGCGTCCCCAAGGGAGACGCCCTGGCCACCGCGCGGATCGCGGGCATCATGGGCGCCAAGCGCACCCCGGACCTCATCCCGCTCTGCCACCCGTTGTCGGTGTCGGGTGTGAAACTGGACCTGTCGGTCGCGGACGACGCCGTCGAGATCCTGGCCACCGTGAAGACGACGGACCGCACGGGCGTCGAGATGGAGGCCCTCACGGCGGTCTCGGTCGCCGCGCTCACCGTGATCGACATGGTCAAGGCGGTCGACAAGGGAGCGGTCATCACGGACGTACGGGTGGAGGAGAAGACCGGCGGCAAGTCGGGCACCTGGAGCAGGTCATGACACCGGCGCGGCCCGTCGAGCCGCCGACCGGGGGCGCCCTGCTCGCGCCCTACGCCGCCATGGTCGTGACCGCGTCCAACCGCGCGGCGGCGGGCGTCTACGAGGACAAGGGCGGCCCCCTGGTCGCGGCGGGCCTGGAGAAGTTCGGCTTCGCCGTCGACGGACCGTGGGTCGTGCCCGACGGCGACCCGGTGGAGAACGCCCTGCGGGCCGGTGTCGAGGCCGGGTACGACGTCATCCTCACCACCGGCGGCACCGGCATCTCGCCCACCGACCGCACTCCGGAGGCCACCCGCGCGGTGCTCGACCAGGAGGTCCCGGGCATCGCCGAGGCGATCAGGGCGTTCGGCAGGGACAAGGTGCCCACGTCGGCGCTGTCGCGCGGGCTCGCCGGAGTCGCGAAGGGCACGCTGATCGTCAATCTGCCGGGCTCCACCGGCGGGGTGAAGGACGGACTGACCGTCCTGGAGCCCCTGTTGAAGCACGCAGTCGACCAGATCCGGGGCGGCGATCACCCCAGACCCGGCAAGACCAGCGGGGGTGCGAGCTGAACAGCCCGTCCTGGCCCGTGGAGCTGGTGGAAGGCGATGTCGTCCTCCGGCCCGTCAGGCTGCGCGACCAGCGGACCTGGCGTGAGATCAACCGGCGCAACCGGGACTGGCTGCGCCCCTGGGAGGCGACGATCCCGCCGCCGACGCCCAGCGGCCCGATCGCCCACCGGCCGACCTACCGCCAGATGGTCCGCCATCTGCGCGCGGAGGCGAACGCCGGCCGGATGCTGCCGTTCGCCATCGAGTACCAGGGGCAACTGGTCGGGCAGTTGACGGTCGCCGGCATCACCTGGGGCTCGATGTGCTCGGGCCACGTCGGCTACTGGGTGGACGAGGCCGTCGCCGGGCGCGGCGTGATGCCCACGGCGGTCGCACTGGCGGTCGACCACTGCTTCCGTACGGTCGGACTGCACCGCATCGAAGTCTGCATTCGCCCCGAGAACGGGCCGAGTCGTCGGGTCGTGGAGAAACTCGGATTCCGCGACGAGGGTCTCAGACCCCGCTATCTCCACATCGACGGGGCCTGGCGCGACCATCTCGTCTTCGCGCTCACCGCGGAAGAGGTGCCGGAGGGGTTGCTGAGCCGCTGGCAGCGGGCACGATCCCAGAGGACGCCGCGGAATCCAGCATAAATTGAATAAGTGTTCGAAATAATCGAGCGGGGCCCGTTGTCGATCGACTTGGGGGGCCAAATGGGCGCCCTCGATGACCCGCTGATCGCATCGATCACAAAAAAAGCTCGAAATATCAGCCAGATCGTGCGACACACCGGCTGAATTGGCAGATGGCCTCACGCAAACCCCTCTACCGTGTGAGGCGTGAGCAGCAGCGGCCTCATCTACGCAGTCATTGTCGGGGCCTGGGCCGCCTACTTGGTGCCGATGTGGCTCCGTAGGCAGGACGAGCTGAACGAGGCTCGTCCGACGGAACGCTTCAGCACCGCCATCCGGCTCCTGTCCGGACGGGCGGGCATGGAGCGCCGGTACGCCAAGGACCTGCGGGCGCGCTCCACCGACGAGGAGGAGCACAGCGCCGTGGACCCGGAGGGTGTCACCGACTCGGTGGACGTCCGGGCCTTCGCCATGCCCCCGACCCGGGCCCAGGCAAAGGTCCAGGTGCAGGCACAGGCCCAGCAGGAGCAGTCGTCGGCGCCGGCGCAGGAGCAGCCGAGAGCGCCCAAGCGCGAGCAGCAGCAGGCGCAGGCCCACGCGTCGGCTCCGGCGAGGGAACGGCGGCGCGAGCGCGTACCGGCGGCTCGCCGTAGCGCGGGCACCTCGGCGGAAGCCGCCGCGCGCGCCCGGCGCTCAAAGGTGCTCGCGCGCCGGCGGCGTACGACGGTCATGCTCTTCTTCGCCTTCACGCTCGGCGCGATCGTCGCGGCGGTCGGCGGACTCGCCCTGCTCTGGGCCCCCGCCGTCCCGGCGATCATGCTGAGCGGATACATCGCCTATCTGCGTACGCAGGAACGGCGCCGTTTCGCCTACCACATGGACCGGCGCCAGGCCGAGCTCGCCGCCCAGCGACTGCGCGAACGCCAGCCCCGTCGGCGGCCGTCCACCGACCCGGGCGCCGAGGAGCAGGACGAGCACCCGGAGCCGGAGACCGACCCCGGCCTGTCCGCGCTCGCCGCCGACCGGCGTGCGCTCGTCGAGCAGACCGATCACGCCGAGTGGGTCGACCAGCAGCGCGAACGCCAGCGCCGTCCCGGCCACGGCGACAGCTGGGACCCGGTCCCGGTACCCCTGCCGACGTACGTGACCGCACCGGTCGCCCCCCGAGCGACTTCCGAGGTGGACCTCGGCGCACCGGACGCCTGGAGTTCGGCGCGGTCCAGCACGGTGGGCCGCGAGTCGGAGTCGCCGGCGGACGAGTCGACGGTGACCGAGGACAAGACGGACGCGGAGCCGGACCTGTCCTCGGGGCCGGAGTCCGACACGGACGCCGACGCGGACGACTCGGACGGCCGCACCGACGCCCGCCGCGCGGCCTCCGCCCGCCGGGCCCGCGAGCGGGGCCGCACACCGCTGTTCGACCAGTACGAGGGCGGCGAGCGGCCCCGGGCGGCCAACGAGTAGCGAGCGGCACACGGTTGCGCCGGCGCTGTTCCCGGCCGCCGTCCGGCCAGGTGAGGGCGCGTGCGGCGACCTCGACCGACCAGCGCGGAACGGATTTCCGAGCACCCGGATCGGGATGCTAGAGTTTCACTCGTTGCAAGGGCCTGTGGCGCAGTCTGGTAGCGCACCTCGTTCGCATCGAGGGGGTCTGGGGTTCAAATCCCCACAGGTCCACCGCAATACCGTTGGCGAGCTGGTCAACGGATCAAGATCCCGTCCAACTCTCGGAGTTGGACGGGATTCTTGCATGTGCGGCTCGGTCACCCTGGAGCTGCCCATTCCGTATCGTGCGAGGCGTGAACCTCGAGAGTCCGCTGCTCCGCAGGGCGCTGATCGCCGCCGGCTGGATCGTCCTCGGCCTGCTGGGGCTGTTCGACGTGTTCGCCAACGGGCAAGTGCCCGACCCCCACGGGACGACCCTGCTGCCGATGGTGTCCGGGCCGCTCGTCTGCTTGGCGCTGCTGTGGCCTGCTCGTCGGCCGAACCTGCAGGTACGTGCCGGGCTTGTCGCCGGCGGCTCGCTCGTCCTCACGGCTGTGATCGTCACCTGGGCGGGTCCGGACAGCAACGGTACGTTCGGGCTTCTGGAGAGCGCCGCTCTGCTGGTGCTGCTCTCCCGTGCGGTGGGGGCGGTGCCGCGGCCGAGGACCGCGGCGGCTGTTGCGGCGGCACTGGCTGTGGCGGGCATCGCGATCCCGCTGCGCCTGCTGCCGGCGGACATCCACTACGACAGCGACGGCGCCATCACGGGATCACTGCTGATGACGCTCGCCGTTGGCCTGGCTCTCGCCTGGGGCCTGCGGGCCCGGCTGCTGGAGGACCGGCGCAACCGCGACATCGCCGCCGTGCGTCAGGGTCAGCGCCTGGAACTCGCCCACGACCTGCACGATTTCGTCGCCCACCACGTCACGGACATCATCGTCCAGGCCAATGCCGCGCTGGCCCTTCAGCACACCGCGCCCTGCGCGAGCGCGTCGAAGCGGTGGAAGGCACACTGACCGCCGCCCCCACCGACGACCTTCTCGACCGGCGGCGGACACCCCCGCGAAGCCGACCTCCGTGTCAATGGACAAGGCTGTCCAGACCGCTCGATCCATCACCGCGTAGTTGCCTCACGGTCGGTGGAGCTCCGGCGGCCCTCAGAAAACGTTCTTGTCATCTGTGCGGAGTTTGTGGGTGTGCGGGTCCGGCAGGGTGAGGGGTCGGCCCGGGGTGGGCCACGGCAGGGGGCGCCGGCGGTGTCGAAGGCCTGCTGGACGTGGTCGCGGTCTTCGGTGTAGTGCGCCCAGCCCTCGGCGTGCACGGCCACCACGAGGGGGTCGCCGAGGCGGCGGAGGGCCTCGACGGCCTGGACCGCGGTCAGCGACTGTCGTATGTCACCGAGTTCCTCGAAGCCGGCCGCGCCCAGGTGCAGCAGCGCCACGTCGACGCGGTGCCGGCCGGCCAGATCGCTCATCGCGTCCAGGTCGACGGTGTCACCGGAGACGTACACCGTCGGTGCCGACCCGTCGTCGGTGTGCAGGAGGAAGCCGGTGACCGGACCGGTGATGGCCGGGCGGGGACCGCGGTGATGTTCAGCGGCGTACGGCCCGGCTTCGGCAGGGTCCGGGTCTGCCAGGGCCCGGCGACGACCTGCCCTACCGTGCGGCGAGTGCGGAAGAAGCCCACCAAGGGACCCGGTCGCCGACGTCGTTGGCAGCGAAGAAGTCCGTGACGGCCGCCTTCTCCGCGGCGTCGGGCTGAACGTTGACGCAGTCCGATCCGCCCCAGGCGCCGGACATCACCTTGGAGCACGGGCTCCCCGGACCCAGGTCGGGAAGCGACAGGATGTGCCCGAGTTCATGGACGACGATGCGAGAGGGCTTGTACAGCTGGGCGTCCCCGACTTCCAGGTAGACCCAACCCCGGCCCGCGCCCTTGATGTTGACGTGGGACTGCACGCCCCTGGCCGTCTTGTACTCCATGACCCGCAGCGCCGCCGGAGTGTCCTGCTCGACGAACCTGATCGACGGAACGGCCGTGTTCCAGATCTGGATCGCCTCACGGGCGGCCTCCGTGTAGGAGCCGGCCAGCAGCAGGTCGATCGGGATGACCTCCGGTGCCGGGTCGGCCGCGCCGGTCGCGTCGGCCGGAGTACTGACACCCAGCAGGGCGCCGGACGCCAGGATCGCCGTCGACAACAGATTCAGTGCTCGGGCCATGGGGGAGCCTCCATTCAAGTGTCAAAGGAGGCTAGGGAGTTCGGGTCCGGTCCTCAACACACCTTCAGGCCGGTTCCGTTCGAGGCCGTGGCCGGTATCCGGGGGCAACTTGTTCAGCCGCTGTAGCACGAACCGCAGAGCACAAGGCGGTCCTGGTCGTCCAGGAGCAAGTGGACACGGCAAGCCTGATCCCGGCCCACGACAAAGGCCGCAGACCCAGGCGGAACCGGCCGGATTCGAACCGGCGTCCTCGCGGTTTTGGAGACCGCGCGCGACGACCTCTGCGCTACGGCTCCGCCCTACCCGACATCGTACGAACTCCCGCTGCCGCGTTGGACGACGTGCGCCCGGTCTTGCTCGGCAGGGCGGCGATGGCTGCGGTGTTGCCGTCGGCGGAGGCGGCCCGCACCGCGCGCGAGATCACCGGGCCTCATGATCGCGCGCGAGATCATCGGGCCTCATGCGTCAAGGGCCGTGCCGCGTAGCGGCCTTGCTTCCGTACGAGGCCGACGGGGCCGGCGGCGCCGCCGGCGCGGCGTGGGCGGCGCGGAGGGTGCGCTCCCCGGCCCCCCTCCACGTCCGTCAGCGCGCCGCGCAGGTGCGTTCGTGGTCGACGTCCAGTAGCGCGAGGGCGTTGTGGATGCCCTGGTCGAGGACTTGGTCGGCGAGTTGGGGGTCGGCGAGGGCCCGGGAGAGCTGGAGTGTGCCGGCCATCATGGCGTACGAGCTGAGTGCCATGGCGCGGACCGAGAGCGGGTCGTGCGGCGCCATGCGCGCGGCGATGCCGTCGGCGATCACCAGCACGCCCTCGGTGTAAGCCTGCTTGGTCGGGTGTGTGCAGCGCCCGATCTCGTCGAGCAGGGCGGCGGAGGGGCAGCCGACGTCGCGGCTGTCACGGTGCCAGGGGGAGAGGTACCAGCGCACGATCTGTTCGAGGCCGGCGCGGCCCGGTTCCGCGTGCGCGACGATGGTCGCGTTCTGGGCGTGCAGCTGGTCGGCGATCGTGGTGGCCACGAGGTCGTCCTTGGACGAGAAGTGGGTGTAGAAGGCGCCGTTGGTGAGCCCGGCGTCCTTCATGAGCGCCGTGATGCCCGAGCCGTCGATGCCGTCCTCCTTGAAGCGGCGGCCCGCCGTCTTGATGATCCGCTGCCTGGTGGCCTGCTTGTGCTCTTTCCTGTATCGCACCCCACACACCCCTCTGCCGCCGGGAGGGCCACTCGCCTCCGTCGTCTCCTCCAATGTATTGCATTGTGAACGTAATTCAATAACTTCGTCTCGCTCGGCCCGTCCTCTTGCGAGCCCGATGAAAGTATGATCATACTTTAATTGTCGGCCTGGACCCCCTCTGGCCGCCGGCCCCGACTGCAGTCGCAGTCGGAAGACCTGGGAAAGGGCACGACCGTGAACGCACGCGAAACACGAGGTGACGTGGTGACGTCGTACAAGAACGCGCAGACCCGCACCGTCACAGCCGACGGAGTGACCTTCGCCTACCGAGACCTCGGCCCCCGCACCGGCATGCCGGTCATCTTCATCACCCACCTCGCCGCGGTCCTCGACAACTGGGACCCCCGGGTCGTCGACGGCATCGCCGCCAAGCACCGGGTGATCACGTTCGACAACAGAGGTGTGGGCGCCTCCACCGGCAAGACGCCGAAGACCATCGAGGAGATGGCCAAGGACGCCGTCACCTTCATCCGGGCGCTGGGCTTCGAGCAGGTCGACGTCCTCAGCTTCTCGATGGGCGCCATGATCGCCCAGGTGATCGCCCAGACCGACCCGCAGCTCATCCGCAGGCTGATCCTCGCCGGCACCGGTCCGGCCGGCGGCGAGGGCATCAAGAACGTCACCCGGCTGTCCGACTACGACACCCTCCGGGCACTGCTCACCTTCCAGGACCCCAAGCAGTTCCTCTTCTTCACCCGCACCCCGAACGGGATTCGGGCCGGCAAGGAGTTCCTGGCCCGTCTGAAGGAGCGCACCAGGGACCGCGACAAGGCCATCGCCCTCACCGCGTACAGGTCCCAGCTCAAGGCCATCCACCGCTGGGGACTGGCACAGCCGCAGGATCTGTCCGTCATCAAGATCCCCGTGCTCGTCGCCAACGGTGACAACGACAGAATGGTGCCGACGCCGAACTCGTACGACATGGACCGGCGACTGCCCAACTCCGAGCTGGTGATCTACCCCGACGGCGGCCACGGCGGCATCTTCCAGTACCACGAGCAGTTCGTGCCGACGGCTCTCGAGTTCTTCGGCCGGCCGTAGGGCCGCAGTGCGTCCGCGCTCGGGCCGAGAATGTTGACGCGGAGCCGTGGCACCGGGTGGGGTGGGCGGCTCTGGTCGCCTGTCTACGTGACTGGCCTGCCCGTCTCTCGGCCCTACGGCGCCGAGGCGGTTGTCGAGCCCGGCGCCGGCGTGCCGGCCCTGGTCAGGCGGTCACTCGGTCGGTACTGACTGGCAGCGCGCGACAGCGAGGACGTTCTCGATGCCCCGCTCGAGGACCTCGTCGGAGAACTTCCGGTCGGAGAGCGCGCGGGACAGCTGCAACGTTCCCACCGCCATGGTGTAGATGCCGATGGCCTGACCGCGGGCGGACTGCGGATCCCCCGGTGCCAGGCGGGCGGCGAGCTCGTCCAGGATGGCCCTGGCGCCGTCGGTGTAGGCGTCCTTGGCCCCGTCGCCGCAGCGGCCGATCTCGTCGAGGAGAGCGGCGCTCGGGCAGCCGTCGCCGGGGTTGTCCCGGTGCTGGGGTGACAGATACCCGCGGATGAGGTCCTCGAGTCCCTCGCGGCCGGGTCGCAGCGCGTCGTACTGCTCCACCTGTGTGCGCAGCTGCTCGGCGATGACGTTGGCGACGAGGTCGTCCTTGGACTCGAAGTGGGCGTAGAACGCGCCGTTGGTGAGTCCGGCGTCCGACATCAGCGTGGAGATGCCCGAGCCGTCGATGCCGTCCTGCTTGAACCTGCGGCCGGCCCGCTCGATGATCCGTTGCCGCGTCACCTGCTTGTGTTCCTTGGTGTAGCGCGCCACTGGGTCCTCCCTCGACTCCTCCGGGCCATTGCCAGGTATCCCCATCGTAATTTATGGTCTGGTGTACGTAATATTACGATCGGCAGGTAATGTCCGCTCGACCGTGCTGGTGCAGGCACGCCGAAGCGCCCGAGGACGGTGATCTCCTCGGGCGCCGGGTGCTCTGGTCAGGCGGTATGGGTGGGGTAGTCGGTGTAGCCGGCCGCGCCGCCGCCGTAGAAGGTGGCGGGGTCGGGGGTGTTCAGGGGTGCGCCGGCTCGTATGCGCTCGACCAGGTCGGGGTTGGCGAGTGCCATCGAGCCCACGGTGATGACGTCGGCGATGCCGTTGGCGATGTCCTTGGCGCGGGTGGCGATGTCGGTGCCGGCGCGGTTGAGGATCAGCGTGGTGGGCCACAACGCGCGCAGCGTGCCCAGGAGTTCCTCGTCGCCGCCGTGGGCGAGGTGCAGGTAGGCGAGGTCGAGGGGGGCGAGGGCGCGTACGAGGTGCGGGTAGAGCTCGTGGGTGTCGTCCTCGGTGAGGTCGCCGAGCTGGAAGGGGTTGCCGGGGGAGAAGCGGATGCCGGTGCGGTCGGCTCCGATCTCGTCGGCCACGGCGGTGGCGACCTCGACCGCGAAGCGGATGCGGTTGTCGAGGGAGCCGCCGTACTGGTCGGTGCGCTGGTTGGTGGTGGGGAAGAGGAACTGGTGGATGAGGTAGCCGTTGGCGCCGTGGATCTCGACGCCGTCGGCGCCTGCGGCGATGGCTGCCGCGGCGGCCCGCCGGAAGTCCTCGACCGTCGCGGCGACCTCCTCGGTGGTCAGCTCGCGCGGCTCCGGCATCTCCTGCATCCCGGAGGCGGTGAACATCTGGCCTGCCGGCTTGATCGCGGAGGGGGCCACGGGCTGGCGGTGGTGGGGGGTGTTGTCGGGGTGCGAGATGCGCCCGACGTGCATGAGCTGGATGACGATGCGTCCGTCGGCCTTGTGCACGGCGTCGGTGACCTTGCGCCAGCCGGCGATGTGCGCCTCGGTGTAGATGCCCGGGGTCGTCATATAGCCCTGGCCGTCGTCGGAGGGCTGGGTGCCCTCGGTGATGATGAGGGCGTGCGAGGCGCGCTGGGCGTAGTACTCGGCGTTGAGATCGGTCGGCACGCCGTCCGGGGTGGCCCTGCTGCGGGTCAGGGGGGACATCGCCAGACGGTGCGGCAGGGAGATCTTTCCGGCGACGGTCGGGGTCCACAGGCTGTCGAGCATGGGTGGTTCCTCAGATTGTGGGTGGCGACGCTCGCCCCTCGTCTTTTAACTTATGACCATAATATAACAGGTCGGGAAGTGCGCGCCGGGCAAGCCCGGCAGTGTCGGGGTAGGGCCAGCCATACCCTCGGCACGCCCACTGGGCCCATCGCCCGGTTCGCGGGTGCCTCCTACCGTGATCCGCATGCATCCGAAGAACGTGTGGCAGGCCATGGCCCGGCCGGGGTTTGTGTTGTCGTGGTGGCCCTGGCGGGCGGTCGCCTATCTGGTCAGCGGGGCGGTGACCGGATCCCTCGTCCTGGTGCTGGTCCTGCTCCTGGCGGTGACCGGCGTAACCCTCACCCTCGTGCTGGTGGGCCTGCCGCTGCTCGCCGCCCTCGCCCTGGCCGGGATACCCGTGGCCCGCGTCGAGCGGCTCAGGCTGCGGATCGTCGAGCCCGGGCCGGTGCCCGATCCGCATCGGACGCCGGTCGCGCCGGGGCTGCGGGCCTGGCTGGTGGTGCGACTGGGGGAACGGGCGACCTGGCGGGAGCTCGGACACACCCTGCTGTTCGCGGGGCTGCTGTGGCCCGTGGACGCCCTTGTCGTCGGCGTCGGGCTGTTGTTTCCCGTGTCCGTGATGGCGACTCCGGTGCTGATGGCCACCGTTGGCGACGGGCAGGAGGCCAAGGTGCTCAAGCAGTGGACGGTCACCGACTGGCCGACCGCCTTCGGCTGCTCGATCGGCGGACTGGCGCTGCTGGCCCTGGGCCTCTACGTGGTCGGGGTCGTCGCCGGGGCGCGGGCCGGGCTGACGCGTCTGCTGATCGCCGGGCGCGATGTCGAGCTGGGGGAGCGGGTCGTCGAACTCGCCCGCTCCCGCGTCCGGTTGGTCGACGCCTTCGAGGCGGAACGCCGGCGTATCGAGCGTGATCTGCACGACGGGGCCCAACAGCGCCTGGTCGCCCTGTCGGTGACGCTCGGGCTGGCCCGGCTGGACGCGCCGCCGGGGCCGCTCGCCGATCAGCTGGCCAAGGCGCAGGAGCAGGCGGGGAGCGCGCTGGAGGAGCTGCGGGAGCTGATCCACGGGATCCATCCCCAGGTCCTCGCGGACTACGGGCTCCAGGCAGCGGTGTCCGACGCGGCTGACCGGTCGGTGGTCTCCGTCGACGTCACGGGGTTCGACGTGCCCGGCCGGCTTCCCCGGGCCGTGGAGTCCGCCGCGTACTTCGTGGTCTGCGAGGCGCTCGCCAACGTGGACAGGCACAGCGGGGCGAGCCGGGCCGAGGTCGCCGGCGGCCACCGCGACGGCCGGCTCGTCGTCACCGTGCGGGACGACGGACGGGGCGGTGCGGACGCCGGCGGCGGCAGCGGGCTCACCGGGCTCGCCGACCGGGTGTCAGTGCTCGATGGCAGACTTTCCCTGTCCAGCCCGCCGGGTGGACCGACGTTGCTGCGGGTGGAGATTCCTTGCGAGTGGAGCAGGTTGACGGATCGAGCCCGGGGCTCCGCATAGTCCTTGCCGAGGACAGCGTGCTGCTCAGGGAGGGGCTCATCGGGCTGCTCACCCGCGTCGGGCACGAGGTCGTCGCGGCCGTCGGGGACGCGCAGGCGCTGCTCGCGGCGGTCGCCGAGCAGGAACCCGACGTCGTAGTGACGGATGTACGCATGCCGCCCGGCTTTCAGGACGAGGGGTTGCACGCGGCGGTGAAGCTGCGGGAGGCCCGGCCGGCGCTGCCCGTGCTGGTCCTCAGCCAGTACGTCCAGCGGGCCTACGCCGCCGAACTGCTCGACTCCGGCGACGGCACCGGGGTCGGCTATCTGCTCAAGGACCGGGTCGGCCAGGTCCAGGAGTTCGTCGACGCGCTGGACCGGGTCGCGGCCGGGGGTACGGTCGTGGACCCCGAAGTCGTACGTCAGTTGCTGCGCCGGCGGCGGGATCCGCTGGAGCGGCTGACCCCGCGTGAGCGCGAGGTGCTGGCACTGATGGCCGAGGGCCGGTCCAACGGCTCCATAGCCCGCGAGCTGGTGGTCTCCGAGGCGGCCGTCGGCAAGCACATCGGCGGCATTCTCACCAAGCTGGATCTGCCTCCGGCGGACGAGACACATCGCCGGGTGCTGGCGGTGCTCACGTTTCTGCGGGCCTGACCGGAAGGGGCTGCCGGGCGGGCCGCTACAGGCTCTTGGCGAAGCAGAGGCTTGCCTCGTGGTGGCGGTAGTAGCCGAACTTCGCGGAGGGTTCGTAGCCGCTGGAGGTGTAGAGGGCGATGGCCTCCGGCTGTCGGTCGCCCGTCTCCAGGACCATACGGGTGCGGCCGGCGGCGCGGGCGTCCTCCTCCAAGGCGGCGAGTATGCGGCGGGCCAGGCCGAGTCCGCGGGCCTCCTCGACGACGTACATCCGCTTCAGCTCGGCGTCGCCGGGCAGATAGCCTTCCTCGGACTCCTCGTCGTGGCCGCGCCAGCCGCCCGTGGCCACCGGTCGGTCCTGCTCGTCGTACGCGATCAGATACAGGCCGGACGGCGGGTCGAACATCGCCGGGTCGAGATGGGTGGCGTCGCCCTCGTCCTCGTAGCGGGCGGCGTACTCGGCCTGGACCTGGTCGTTGAGCTTGACGGCGTCGGGGTGGTCGAAGGAGACCCGGCGGATATTCATACCGCATAAGGTACATCTATGCATGTTGTCGTCGCCAGGCGTTTGCGTCCTGCGGGTATCGTGCCCGCGTGCTGACTGTCACCAGTGTGAATGTGAACGGACTCCGCGCCGCCGCGAAGAAGGGCTTCGTGGAGTGGCTCGCCGAGACCTCCGCCGATGTGCTGTGCCTCCAGGAGGTGCGCGCCGAACCGCAGCAGCTGCCGGAGGAGGTCCGCGCGCCCGAGGGCTGGTACGTCACGCACGCGCCCGCCGCCGCCAAGGGCCGCGCCGGTGTCTCCCTCTACACCCGCCGGGAGCCCGACCGCGTCCAGGTCGGCTTCGGCTCCGCCGAGTTCGACGACAGCGGCCGGTATGTCGAGGCCGACCTGCCCGGCGTCACCGTCGCCAGCCTGTATCTGCCGTCCGGTGAGGTCGGCACCGAGCGGCAGGACGAGAAGGTCCGCTTCATGGGCGAGTTCCTCGCCTACCTGAAGGGTCTGCGGGAGCGGGCCGCCGCCGACGGCCGCGAGGTCGTCGTGTGCGGCGACTGGAACATCGCCCACCAGCCCGCGGACCTCAAGAACTGGCGCGCCAACCAGAAGAACTCCGGGTTTCTGCCGGAGGAGCGCGAATGGCTCGGGCGCGTACTCGACGAGGGGGACGGCGGCTTCGTGGATGTGGTGCGCGCTCTGCACCCGGAGGTCGAGGGGCCGTACTCGTGGTGGTCCTATCGGGGGCGGGCCTTCGACAACGACTCGGGATGGCGCATCGACTACCAGATCTCGACGCCGGGGCTCGCCGCCAAGGCGGTCAAGGGGTACGTCGAGAGGGCGGCGACGCACGCCGAGCGCTGGTCGGACCACGCGCCCGTCACGGTCGTGTACGACCTCTGAGCCGGGAGCGCGATGGAACGCGGGGCGTCCCGGGCGGCGGTGTGTTCTCCGCCACCCGGGACGGGTGTTCCAGGGGTGGTTCCGGCCCTGGGTGCGCTCTGTCAGGTGGTTCCGGCGGGGCGCGCTCTGTCAGGTGGTCGCGTCCGGGTCAGATGGTCTTGGTGCGGTCCCAGGACCAGTCGCCGGCGCCCGAGTCCCAGACCTTGACCGGGTTGTTGAGGTCGGTGCCGGTGGAGGTGAAGGTCCACAGGGCGGAGTGGCCGCGTGAGTCGGCGGTGTTGGCGTACCGGTAGAAGGTACCGACGTCGGACTTGCCGTCACCGTTGAAGTCGCCCGCGATGAGGGCGGAGTTGTCCCAGGTCCAGGAGCCGTCGCCGGAGTCCCAGAGTTTGGCGGGGGCGTTGAAGCCGGTGCCGGTGGAGGTGAAGGTCCACAGGGCGGAGTGGCCGCGTCCGTCGGCGGTGTTGGCGTAGCGGTAGAGGACGGCTACGTCGGATTTGCCGTCGCCGTTGAAGTCGCCGGTCACGGGCTTGCTGTTGTCCCAGGTCCAGGAGCCGGCGCCCGAGTCCCAGACCTTGGCGGGGTTGTTGAAGTCGCTGCCGGTGGAGGTGAAGGTCCACAGGGCGGAGTGGCCGCGCCCGTCGGCGGTGTTGGCGTAGCGGTAGAGGACAGCCACGTCGGACTTGTCGTCGCCGTTGAAGTCGCCCGCGATGAGGGCGGAGTTGTCCCAGGTCCAGGAGCCGTCGCCGGAGTCCCAGAGTTTGGCGGGGGCGTTGAAGCCGGTGCCGGTGGAGGTGAAGGTC
>NZ_JARAXP010000008.1:573437-575086 GCF_033793965.1 Streptomyces sp. ME02-8801-2C
GTGGAGGTGAAGGTCCACAGGGCGGAGTGGCCGCGCCCGTCGGCGGTGTTGGCGTAGCGGTAGAGGACGGCTACGTCGGACTTGCCGTCGCCGTTGAAGTCACCGGCCACGAGCTTGCTGCTGTCCCAGGTCCAGGAACCGGCCCCCGAGTCCCAGACCTTGGCGGGGTTGTTGAAGCCGGTGCCGGTGGAGGTGAAGGTCCACAGGGCGGAGTGGCCGCGCCCGTCGGCGGTGTTGGCGTACTTGTAGAGGACGGCCACGTCGGACTTGCCGTCGCCGTTGAAGTCACCGGAGACGGGCTTGCTCAGGGTCCCGTCCCAGGAGCCGCCGCCCGAGTCCCACTTCTTGACCGGGTTGGCGAAGCCGCTGCCGGTCGAGGCCTGCAGCCACAGGGCGGAGTGGTTGGTGCCGTCGGCGTTGGGCTGGTAGCCGTACAGGTAGGCGGCGTCGGACTTGCCGTCGCCGTTGAAGTCACCGGTCCTGTCGGGCGTGTGGCCGAGTGCCTTGGTGAGGTCGATGCGGGGGGTCGTCGCCCCTGTGTAGGTGATGGGTTTGCCGGTGGTCTTCAGGAGTGACTCGAGGCTCGTGATGCTCTTGTCGGGGAAGGCCTGGTGGAGGACGGCGAGGGCGCCTGCCACGTTGGGTGCGGCCATGGACGTGCCGCTCTTGGTGGCGTATCCGCCGCCGGGGACGGAGGAGAGGATGCTGTTGCCGGGGGCGAACAGGTCCAGCAGCGGGCCCCGGTTGGTGAAGAGGGAAAGTTCGTCGTCGGCGGTGGTGGAGCCGATGGTGATGGCGGAGGAGACACAGCCGGGGCTGGTGACGGCGTTGTCGTAGGCGTTGTTGCCGGCCGCGACGACGGTGGCGACTCCGGCGGTGAGGAGGTCGTCGATGACCTTCTTGCGGGCGTCGTTGTCGCAGGCGGTGGTGTAGCGGCCGGAGCCGAGGCTGAGGTTGGCCGCGATGATGGGTGTGCCGGCCTGCTTGAGTTGCAGGACCTTTTCCAGGCCGGCGAGTTGGGCGCTGGCGAAGCTGGCGACGCAGGGGGTGTCTTCGGGGGTGCCGCAGAAGTCCTCGGAGTTGAACTGGCTGAAGATCTGGATGGCGACGATGTTCGCGCCGGGGGCGATGCCGGCGGCGGGTGCGCCGGTGAGGTTGGCGCCGTTGCCGGCGGCGATCCCCGCGACGTGGGTGCCGTGGTCGCAGCCGTGGACGGTCACACACGGTCCGGTGCCGGTGTTCGCGCTGCCCGTGCCTTCCTGCTGGGCGGTTCCGTTGGGGCAGAGGCTGGTGGCGGAGGAGTCGGGCACGATGGGTGAGAAGCATGCCTCGGCGACGATCCGGCCCTTGAGGTAGGGGTGGCTGGTGTCGACACCGGTGTCCAGGACCGCGATCGTCCCGCCCTGACCGGTCGCGCCCGCTGCCGTGGCCGCCGTGGCGGTGTCCGCGCTGCTGAGAGAGACGCTGTCGTCGTCGGCGGTGGGCCGCGAGGGAACGTCCTCGGTGACGCTGACCACGCCGGGCTGGGAGGCGAGGTCCTGCAGGCCCTGCTTGTCGACCTCGAGGGTGACGACCGGCAGGGTCTCGAAGGACTGCCGTGTGGTGCCGGCAGCCGCAGCGTCCGGCAGGTCGGTGCGGTCCTTGGTGAC
>NZ_JARAXP010000009.1:0-304304 GCF_033793965.1 Streptomyces sp. ME02-8801-2C
GTCCGGCCCCGGCCGGCGCGCCCGCGCCGCAGCCGGGCGGCAACGCCGGCGACGGCGCCGGACCTCCGCCGGGCGGCGACGGACAGGGCGGCTCGGCGGGCGGTGACGGCGGCGCGCAGTCGGGGGAGCCGGGCGGCGGTGGCGACAACGTCGGGGCCGGGTCCCGGGCCAGAGGGGCCACCAACCGCACCGGGCAGGGCAGTCTGCGTGCCGGGACACTGCGCGAGGCGTGGACGCACATCGGCGGGGACCGGGTCCACGGCGACAAGATCGTCGTCCAGGTCGCGGCCGGTCAGCGGGACGTCGTCCTGCGGGCCCTGTCCTCGACCACCGTCGAGACCGTCCGGCACGCCTTCCGGCCGCCGCCCCGCTGGGACGACGTACTGGCCGACGCATGGCAGCGGCGGTCCGTCGTGCTGCGGGGTCCCGGCGGGGCGGGCAAGACCGCGGCCGGGGTGCGGCTGCTGATCGCCGCCCAGGTGAAGGCCTGGTACCTGCTGGACTCCGTCGCCGAACTGAGCCGGCTCACCGATCTCAAGCAACTCGGCAGCGGAGCGGGCCTGTTGCTGGACCGGCCGCCCGACCTGGACGAACTGAGCGGCTCCCTGCTCCAGGGGCTGGAGGAGCTGCTGCGCCTTGCCGACGCCCGGCTCGTCCTGATAGCCGGACCCGAGGCCGAACTCGGGCGCGGGGCAGCCGAGTACGTACGGCGGATCGACCGCCCCGGCACACTGGACACCGTACTGTCGGCCCATCTCGCGCATCTGATCGGCGAGTTGGAGGCCGAGCGCGCGCTCGCCGCCGCCGGTGTCGGAGACCTCGCCGCCGAACTCCTCGACGACACCGCCGCCTGCCGCGACGCCGCCCGGCTCGCCGAGGTGCTCGCGCACGAGCACAAGGCCGGCGCCATCGACACCGACCATGTGCGCACCCGGATGGACCGGGCCGGCGGTGAGACACCCGAGGAGTGGTTCGAGGGTCTCGGTGACACCGTGCTGCGCACCCAGGCCGTCGCCCTCGCCGTCCTCGGCGGGCTCCCCCAGGAGGACGTGGCCCTCGCCGCGACCCTGCTCCTGGAGTGGTTCCGCAGCGAACGCGGCATCCTCACCCCCAGCGTCGAGCAGGGCCCCGTACCCCTGCGGCACGACCCGTTCGCCCAGTCCCGGCGGCTGCTCGCCGAGAAACTCCGGGCCCGGACCGTCGGCGCCGTCACCCGGGGCAGCCTCGGACGGCTGCCGTGCACGGTCGCCGAGTACCGCGACCCCGCCTACCCGCCCCGGATCATCCGGCACGTCTGGTCCGAGTACCGCATCCAGCGCGAACTCGTCGGCTGGCTCGCGGAGTTGGTCGACTCGCCCACCCAGCAGGTGCGCAGCTTCGCCGGCACCGCACTCGGGCTCATCGCCACGGAGGCCTTCGAGTACGTCGCCAACCAGGTCTTCGCCGGCTGGGCCCTCGACGAGGACAGCGGCTGGCAGCGCCGCGAGGCCATCGGGTACGCCCTCAAGGTCTGCGCTCGCGACCCGGCCCTGCGCGGTGGAGTCCGGGCGCTCGTCGACGGCTGGTACCTGAGCGACGTCTGGCAGTACCAGGCCGCCGCCGCCCGCGCCTACGGGCTCTGCCTCGGCGGCGCCGACCTCACCGCCGCCGTCGCGGCGCTCACCCGGCTCGGCACCGTCGACAACATCCAGGTCGCCATCGCGATCGGCGACAGCTTCGCCGACCTGTTGGAGGAGGACCTCGCGGCGCACGCCCTGGTCGTCCTGCGCGCCGTCGCCGAGATGGCCCACACCGCCGAGAGCCGCGCCTGCGGACACCTCGTCTTCCTGATCCTCGCCGACACCCTCCTTTCCGAGGAGCCCCCGAGCCCCGGCATCGCCCCGCGAAGCCGCCCCACCCTGCTGCGGCTGGCCGCCAACGACGTGCCGGGCGGTGAACTGCGGCGCCTGCTCGGCTACTTGTGGGCCGAGGTGATCGGCGGCGAACTCTTCGGCGAGGAGGCCGAGGCCGTACTCCAGAAATGGGCCGCCCAGGCCGAGAACGATCCGCTCCTCCTGGACGACCTGGTCCGCATCCTCGTCGACGACGTCGCCGCGCGCAGTCCCCGCGCCGGCCAGATCCTCCAGCGCCATGTCTCCCACTGGAACGAACGCGACAACTTCCGTCCCCTGCCCCGCTCCGCGGCCGTCCTCACCAGCGCCCTACGACTGAGACCGCCCGCTCCGCCCGATCGGCCAGGAGGTGCCCGGTGACCCAGCCGGTGTCCTTGATCGTCAACCAGTCGCCGGTGCCGCGCTTCGCCGTCGGCCCCACCAAGGCACGCGAACCCCACCTCGCCGTCGTCTACGCCACCGCCTCCGGCGAGGTCGTCTGCATCGACGGCCGTCCCCTCACCCCCGGCCAGCAGGTCTTCTCCCGCTACCGCACGCGGTACGAGGTCGACATGCGCCCCCAGAACCGCAGCGCGGTCCTGCGCAACAACCCCCTGGTCTCCCGGGACGGCGTCCACGCCTTCGAGGTCACCCTGTCCTTCACCTTCCGCGTCGACGGCTGGCGGGGCGCCGAGGAATTCGTCCGCTCCGGCCTCACCGACCCGCTGCCCCTCGTTCACGGACACCTGATCAGCCTGTTCCACGGCGCGGGGCAACGGTTCTCCATCGAGGACTCCTTCGGCCTCCAGCGCCATCTCAACCAGCTCTGCGCCGCCCCCGCCGGCCTGCCCCACGGGCTCCTTGTCGACGGCTGCCGGGTCTCCGTACGCCCCGACAGCAAGGCGCTGGCCTTCCTGGAGTCGCTGATCGACGCCGACTGGAAGGAACGCCGCGACTCCGCCGAACACGTGCCCGCGGTCGGCGGCGCCCACCGGGGCGGCCAGCTCGACGCCATCAAACAGAGCTACGAGATCGAGTCCACGAAACGCCAGGCCGACGCCTTCGAGGGCATGCTCACCAACAGCGAGGGCCTCATCCGGCACTACCTGATCACCCACCCGGGCGACGCCGCCGGCGCCTTCGAGATGAGCCGCCAGCTCGAGGCGGCCCGGATGGCCACCGCCGAACTCCAGAACCAGCGTGCGCTCGGCCTGTTCCAGGTGATGGCCGAGAAGGGGCTCATCGTCGCCGGCGACCTCGACCTGCTGCGCCAACAGCTCACCGGCCAGGTCGGCATGGCCACCGGCGGCCACGTCCCCCTGTCGGCCGCGGCCCCGCCCGCACTCCCGGGCGCCCGCCCGTGGGACGCCCCCGCCGCCGCCGCCCCGGCTCAGCTCGCAGCGGCGGCCCCGCCACAGGTACCGGGGCCGGCGCCCGCCCAGCAGCCGCCGCCTGCGCAGGCGCACCCGGGACACCCGCAACAGGGCCAGCCGCAGCAGGGATACGGGCCGCCGGGACAACCGCAGGTGTACGAACCCACGCTGGTCGTGCCGGTCCAGCCGAGCGGCTCCTCGGCGCAGGGCCCCGCCCCGGCCGCCTTCTCCGGCGCCGCCCTCATCTATCTCGTCCTCGACGAATCCCTCGACCGGGGCTCCCTCGACGAACTCAACCGGGGCCTCGCCTCCCTGCACGCCGCGCTCTCCGGCGCCCCGGCCGTCTCCGCCGCGCTGCGGCTGTGCGTGCTGGGCATGGCCGCCGCCACGGAACTCAGGCTGCCCCTGGACACGGTGCTGCCCAGCACCCGCACCCCGATCCTCACGGGGCGCCCCGGACTGTCGTACGCCCACGCCTTCCGCACCCTCCAGGCGCTGCTGCGGCAGGACGTCGCCCTGGTGAAGACGCAGCGTACGCAGGTGCTGCGGCCGATCGTCTTCTTCCTCACCGGCGGCACCCCCGACGAGGGCACCGGCTGGCGCAGCGCGTACGCCGAACTCGTCGATCAGGGCGGCAACTCGATCGCCCCGCACATGATCGCCCTCGGCCTGGGCGACGCGGAGGCCTCGGCGGTACGGACGCTGGCCACCCGTCCAGAGTTCGGCTTCATGGCGGCACCGCACCAGGACGCCGCCTCCGCCGCCCACAGCGTCGCCTCCTTCCTGCGGGACACGATCGTCGGCTACGGGCAGCGACTCGGCGCGGGCGACCCGCAGTTCAGCCTCGCGGCGCCGGACGGGTTCCGGGCGGCGGAGGACGCGCTGTGACGACGGCGCCGAGCGCAGCAAAAGGGAACAGTTCAAGATCAGACAAGCACAGGTAAGGACAAGTGACGATGATCGAAAGCAACCGGGGGCACTTGCTTCCCGTCTACGTCCTGGCCGACGAGTCGGGGTCGATGATCCACCACATCGACGACCTGAACGACGGCCTGCGGTCCCTGCACCAGGCACTGCTCGGCGAGCCGATGGCCGCCGCGAAGGTGCGCTTCTCCGTCCTGGGCTTCTCGGACGACGTGATCGAGCGCGTCCATCTCGTCGACCTGCGCGGCGCGGGTGAGTTCCCCCTCCTGACCACCCGCGGCATGACCAGCTACGCCACCGCCTTCGAGGACCTGATCACCCGCATCCCCGCCGACATCCAGAACCTCAAGGCGGAGGGCTACCAGGTGCACCGGCCCGCCGTGTTCTTCTTCAGCGACGGGCTGCCCAACCGGGGCGAGGACTGGCAGAGCGCACATCACCGGCTCACCGACCGCCAGTCGACCCTGGGCGCGCCCAACATCATCGCTGTCGGCATCGAGGACGCCGACGCGCAGATCATCAACGCGGTCGCCACGCAGCCCGAGTTCGGGTTCATCGTGAACAAGGGCGTCGAAGTCGGCGACGCCATCGCGAAGTTCTGCACCGCGCTCACCAGAAGCGTGATCGCCTCGGGCCGTTCGCTCGGCTCGGCCAACCCGCAGCTCACCGTCGACAAGCCGGAAGGCTTCACCGTCGCGATCGACGTGATCTGACATGGTCCGGTTCGGCAAGCGGCAGAGCGAGACGGAGCGGCGGCCCGACCGGCCGGACCCCGCCCGGCAGCCCGACCCGGCGCGGGAGTCCACGACACACCACGCCGACGGCACGGGCGGCGACCCGAACGCCCCCGGCCCCGGTGCCAGCCCCGGAAGCACCCCCGGCACCAGCCCCGGAACCACCCCCGGCATGGCCCCCAGCACGGCCTCCGACACGGCCCCCGACACGGAGAAGGCACCGGAGTCGGCGTGCCGGCCGCTGAAGACACCGCCGGCCGAGCCGCCGGAGGCATCGGCTGGGGCACCAGCGGGGCTGCCGGTGGGGATGAACCTCGCCGGGCACTGGCGGCCCATCGTCGTCGGGAAGCCCGTACCGCCGTTCGAGACCGTGCCGCCGCGCGGGCTGTCCTACCGTCCGGACACCGTCTGCGACGGCTGGCAGACGGGGAAGATGGCCCTGCGACTCGCCTCCGTACGTGGCAACCAGCACCGGTACGAGGGCCGGCCCCGCGAGGACGACGCGGCGGCGGCCTGGGACGAGGACACCGGGACCGTGGTGTTCGCCGTCGCCGACGGCGTCTCCAGTGCACGCCAGCCGCACATCGGCTCCCAACTGGCCTGCCGCAGCGCCGTCGACGAGATGCTCAAACAGGTCAGGGGCGAGGGCGCCGGCTATGTCGCCGACTGGGACAAGCTGCTGTCCACCGTCCACTGGCAGCTCGTCGAGCAGGCCCGCCGCATCCTGCACCGCCCGGACGCGGGCCCCGAGGAGACCGCCGATCTACTGGCGACCACCCTGGTGGCCGGCACGGCGACACCCACGGACCAGGGCGTCTTCGTCCACCTGATCTCGATCGGCGACTCGGGCGCCTGGCAGATCAAGCACGACAAGTTCTACCGGCTGACGGGCGGCAAAGCGGCCGGCTCGGACGGGCTGTACTCCTCGACGGTGGACCCGCTGCCCTTCGTACCCGGAGTTGTCCGTCCGCTCTCCTTCGCCCTCGAGCAGCTCACGGTCCTGCTGGTCGGCACGGACGGCTTCGGCGACCCGCTCGGTGACGGAAACGGGGCCGTGGCCCAGCACTTCTACTACGGACTCCTCAACCCCGTACCGCCGTTGGGCTTCGCCCACCTACTCGACTTCTCCCGGGAGACCTACGACGACGACCGCACGCTGATCGCCCTGTGGCCGTGGAACGACGCACCAGGAGGCCCCAGTTGATGACGATCTCCTGGGTCGGACGGGACAAGCTCGGCGACCTCGCGGCGAACCGGCTGGGCGACGGTGGACAGGGGGTGGTGTACGCGGTGCCCGACCCGCCGGGGAAGTTCGCCGGCGAGTACCTCGCGTACAAGGAGTATCTGCCGTCGGTGACCGGCGACCCCGACGCGCTCTATCAACTGGTCTACTTCTTCGACGAGTTGGGCCGCACCGACCGGCACGACCACGCCTTCCTGGACAAGCGGCTGACCTGGCCGATCGCGCTCGTCTACACAGGCGACCGGCCCACACGTCCGTTGCCGAGCGAGAACCCCGGCACGAAGGTGACCGGGTTTCTGATGCAGCGGATCACCGAGGAGTTCGAGCTCGACAGCAGCCTGCTCGGCAAGGTGAAGCCGCAGGGCATGGAGTTCCTGCTCAACGTCGACGGCTACACCCAGTCGCTCGGACTGCACGTCGACGACGCACGCCGGCTGCGGCTGCTCGTCGACCTGGCGGCGACCATCAACCGCCTTCACCGGCACCGGGTGACCGTGGGTGACCTCTCGCCGAAGAACGTCCTGTTCATGCTGGACCCGTCTCCCAAGTGTCTGCTGATCGACTGCGACTCGATGCGGCTGGCCGGGAAGGACGTCCTGCCCCAGGTGGAGACGGACGACTGGCACGTACCGGAGAGCGCGAAGGCGACGCCGGCCTCGGACACGTACAAGTTCGGTCTGATCGCCACCAGACTCTTCAACCGGCATCAGTCGAGCACCGACCTCACCGGACTGCGGAACGTGTCGTCGGCTCTGGCGAACCTCGCCGAACGCAGCAGGAGTTCCGATCCGGGGACCCGCCCGCCGATGGCGGAGTGGCTGCGGGCACTGGAGCAGACCCGCGCCCAGCAGAAGCAGAAGCCCCCGGCACCGCCGCCGCCCCGGCCGCAGCAGCAGTCGGCGCAGCAGCGTCCGCCGGCCACACAGCCGCAGCAGCGACCGAACACCGGGTTCCAGTTTCCCTCCCCGGCCACGAATCGGCCGTACCAGGGCCCGGGGACGCCGTTCCCACCGCCCAACCAGCCGCTCCAGCCAACACAGTCGACGCCGTACACGCCCTACACGGCGCGGCCGTCCACCCCGGGCGTCTCGGCGGCCGGCCGTGCCATCGGTGTGGTCGTGGCCCTGTTGGTCGCCGTGGGCGTGTGGCTGGGCGCCTCGCGATACGCACCGGACTCCGACAACGCGGCGAGCGACGGCTCGCCCACGGACTCCTCATCGTCGTCATCGTCGTCGTCCACGCCGGACACGAGTGTCAAGTCGGCACCCGGCCTCACCGACCCGCCGAAGGAGCCGGAGCCGGTCGACCGGGCCGAGGCTCCCGGAGCGACCGTCGACTTCGCGCAGGTCGCCGACGACCGGAGGGCGCGCGCGGTGGCGACGATGTTCGCCCACTTCTACGGGGCGATCAACGAGCGCGACTACGACAAGGCGGTACGCGCCTACGACCCCAACTCCCTCGTGGTGAACGTCGATTCGGCGAAGAGCCGACAGGGATGGGCGCGGGAGATGAGCACGACGCAGGAGTCCGACATCCAGCTGACCGATCTGTCGAGCGACGGGACGTACACCCTCGCCACGGTCAGTTTCCGCAGCACGCAGGACCCCGGCTACGGACCCGCCTTGAACCCCGACGACACCTGTGACGACTGGACGATCACCTACCAGCTGACCTACACGAAGGGCTACCGGATCTTCAAGGCGCCCAAGGAAGGGGTGAGTTACACATCCTGCTGACGGTCATCCCCCGAACGCCTGCCCCTTCAGCTGATCGACCGACCGGATCAGCAGCGACTGACGTCCCGTCACGATCCAGCCCCGTCCCCGCCATTGCTCCAGCACCCGGCTCACCGTACGCCGCGAGCTGAGCACCAGCCCCGCCAGATCGTCCTGGGAGAGCGGCAGGCTGATGCGTACGCCGGTGCCGTCCGGGTCGGGATGCCCGCAGCGTTCGGCCAGGTCGAGGAGGAGGGCGGCGAGGCGCACCGGGACCGGTTCGGTGATGCCGGTGCGCTGGAGGTCGGCCTCGCGCAGCCGCCCGGACAGGGTCTGTTCCAGCGCCGCCGCCACTCCGGAGCTGGAACGGGCAAGCGACTTGAAACGGGCGGCGGGCAGATGCAGCAGGTCGACCGTCGTCGCCGTGAGCAGGGAGGCGGAGCGGCGCCTGCGCTCCAACCCGGCCTGTTCGCCGAGGAGTTCACCGGGGCCGCGCAGGGCGAGCAGTGCCCGGTAGCCGGCGTGCGACTGCGCGACGACCTTGACCCAGCCGCGCAGCAGCACCACCAGATGGTCGGAGTCCTCCCCCTGTGCCAGGAACTGCTCGTCGGCGGGCAGGGTCACCCGGGTCGCGACCCGCAGCAGGGCGTCCCGGTCGGCGGGGTCGAGAGCCTCCCAGAAGGTGGCCGGACGGCGGCTGTCGGTGCCCGACTCGGCCATGGAGCGCCCCCGGTCCAGGTGTGCGGCTGTGCCTTGCTGTGCGGTGTTGCGCCGTGCTGTGCAGCAGAGGATATGTCGGCCGTACCCGTCAGTCGACGGTTGCCGGGATCTTCAGACGGTGGCCCAGTCCTTCAGCGCCGCCTTGGTCGCGAAGTCGGCGACGTTCGTGTCGAGTGGATCGTCGGTGTACTGGTGGAACGTCCAGTCGGCCTTGATGCGGGGCTTGCCGGCCGGGACGTAGTCGGCGATCCACAGCCCGTCGCCCGCGTAGGAGGTCGTGTCGACGTTGAGCCAGTAGTTCCGGTTGCAGTAGAGGACGACCCGGTTGTCCGGCCGCAGCTTCTTCACCTTGCGTATGAAGCTGTCCTTCTCCGCGTTCGACGCGTGGGTGCCCTCGCCCGTCGTCTCCCAGTCGACGGCGAGGATGTCGCCCGCCCTGTCCGGGGCCTTGCCGACGAAGTACTCGGCCTGGGCGGTCAGATTGCCCGGCCACAGGAAGTGGTAGAAGCCGACCACGCAACCGGCGTCGCGGGCCCGCTTGGTCTGGGCCGCGAGCTTGGGGTTGACGTACGAACGGCCCTCGGTCGCCTTGACGAAGACGAAGGAGAGGCCGTCCGTGTCATAGGTGGAGGACTGGTACGCGCTCACATCTATGCCGCGCAGCATGGGGTGCTCCCTGAAGTGCCGGTGGGGGGACAGGAGTTCATCGCTTACCCACCTTTGCACAGGGGATTCCGCCGCACGCGACTCTCACCGGACGGCCGGTCATGGTCTTCCGGCGACGGAGAGTTCACGTCCTCACTGCTGCGGGTACGAGAGCCCCTGCCCGAGACCACCGTCGACCGGCAGACGCGCGCCCGTGGTGTAGGTGGCGTCAACAGCCAGGTAGAGGGCCGCGCGTGCCACCTCGTCGACCTGGCCGTGCCGCCTCATCGGGGTGAGCTCGTCACCGAGGGCCATGAATCCGGCCCTCTCCTCCGCGCTCAGCCCGGGGATCCCCATGCTCGGAGTGTCGATGAAACCGGGGCTGACGGCGTTGACGCGGATATTGCGCGGCAGCAGCTCGGCGGCGAAGACCTGGGTGAAGGAGATCAGCGCGGCCTTCGTACCCGAGTAGACACTCATGCCCGGCGTGCCACCGTGGTCGGCGATGGAGCTGGTGAAGACGATCGACCCGCCGTCCTTGACGAGCGGCACGAGGCGCTGGACGACGAAGAAGGCTCCCTTCGTGTTGAGGCCGAACTGACGGTCGTACGACTCCTCGGTGACGAACTGGAGCGGCTCCAGGACGGCCGTGCCGGCGTTCACGAACAGGTGGTCGACGTGACCGAGCCTTTCCTCGACGGTCTTGCCCAGCGCGTCGATGGCGTCGAGGTCGGCGGCGTCGGACCGGATGACATGCGCGTCGACGCCGAGGGCGGCCCTGGCCTCCTCGATGTTCTTCTCGTTGCGGCCGGTGACGAGAACCTCGGCGCCGCCCGCGATCAGGGCCTTGGCGATCGCGAGGCCCATGCCGTGCGTACCGCCGGTGATCACGGCCTTCTTGCCCGTGTGAACAGTCATTGGTTGTCCTTCTCCTCGATGGGTGGTCAGCGGATGGTCAGCCCTGCTTGAAGGCCTCGACCAGGCTGGCCAGGCTGTGGTTGCCGAAGCCCTGTGCGACGCGACGCTCGATCAGCGTCCGGATCGAGGTCGAGAGGCCGCTGTCGAGGCCCAACTGCCTGCTCGTGGCGACCAGGTGCTCGATCGCGGCCCTGTTGGCGTCGAGGCTGGAGACCTCGGTCTCGAAGCTGTCCGAGTCGATCTCTCGGGCGCTCTGCGTCAGCGCCGGGCTGATGACGTGCTCGATCCAGCCGGCGGCGAACGGCGTGAAGGCCTCCGCCGAGACCCCGGCCGACTGGACGAGCGCCACGGCGTGGAAGTAGCCCGCGAGGCTCGACCACAGCAGCGACAGCAGACCGAGGTCGTAGACCATCGCGACCCCGGTGTCCTCACCCAGGTACACACCCGTGCCGGCGAGCGGCTTCAGCAACTCCTCGTGCTCGGCGAACAGTTCCTGCGGGCCTGCGTAGAAGATCAGGGCCTGGGGCAGGCCGATCATCTGCGGTACGGCCATGATGGCGCCGTCCAGGTAACGCACCCCGTGCCGCTCCGCCCAGCCGGCGGCGGCCCGGGCGTCCTCGGGGTTGCCCGAGGTGAGGTTGACGACGACCTTGCCCTTGAGCTCGTCGGCGGCATCGGCGAACAGCTCGTTCAGCACCTCGTACGTGGAGACGCAGGCCACGATGACCGGGCTCGCCGCGATCGCCTCCCTGACGCCGGGGGCGGCGACCGCGCCCTGCGCGACGAGCGCGTCCGCCTTGTTCGCGGAACGGTTCCAGACGGTGGTCCGGTTGCCGTTCCGTACGAAGGCGGTGGCCAGGGCGGCGCCCATCATCCCCAGGCCGAGGACGGTGACCGGACTTTGGTTGTTGCGCGACATGGATATCTCTTTCCATCGGCCAACAGCGGGACTCGCTTCCGGCAGCGTGCCGGGGAGGAATCTCGCCGCGTCCATCGCCCACTCACCGGTCGGTAATCAGGAAGAAAAGCAGCTACTTTTTACGATCTGTATGATCGCTGTGTAGATCCGGCACGGAACAGGAGAGCTGCTTCTGCGCCCGCCGACCACACGCTGGGGGAGCCATGTGGTTCAAGATGTTGGGCCCGCTCGAGGTCGTCGCAGACGGACAACAGCTCGCTCTCGGGGGAAGCAGACAGCGCGCGACGCTCGGCTACCTGCTGCTCCATCCCAACCAGACGGTTCCCATCAGCAGACTGCTGACGGCCCTGTGGAGCGTCCAAGAGGCGCCGACGACCGCCCGCAAGATCCTCCAGAACGCCGTCTGGGGCCTGCGGCGCACGCTCGCCACCGGGGAGACCGCCCAGGCGCCGGTGACACTGCGCACCCAGGCCCCCGGTTACTCCCTCGACGTCACCCCCGACCGCATCGACCTGCACCTCTTCCACCGGTGGACGAAGGAGGGCCGCTCCCGCCTCGCGGCCGGTGAACCCGACCGGGCGGCACGGCTGCTGAGCGACGCCCTGGAGCTGTGGCGCGGCCCCGCCCTCGCCGACCTCACCGAAGTCGGCCTGCTGTGGCCCGAACTGACCGCCCTGGAGAACGCGCGACTGGACGCACTCGAAGACCTCTTCGAGGCCCAACTCGCCTGCGGACGCCACTACGCGGTGCTGGGCGAACTGGAGTCGACGGTGGAGAGCGAGCCGTTGCGCGAACGCGCCTGCGGCCAGCTCATGCGCGCTCTGTACCGCTGCGGGCGCCAGGCCGACGCGCTCGGCGTGTTCAACAGACTGCGCGCCGTGCTGGTCGAGGACCTGGGCCTCGAGCCCAGCCGCGAACTCCAGCAGCTCCAGCAGGCGATCCTCACCCACGACCCCGACCTCCAGCTCACCCTGACACCGGCCGACCCGACCGCGCGCCGGGTAGCGGTGGCCCCGGCCGTGGCGTCGCCGGTCGTGGCGACGCCGCCCTCGCCGTACGCCCGCCGACCCGCACCCGGGGGCCTGTTACCGCCCGTGGCACAACTCCCCACCCGCGCCTCGGACCGTGTACGCGGCTCGGCCCCCGCGCCGACCCGCGTCGCGCAGACCGCCCCGGCAACCGCGCGGTTCGCCCTTGCACCGCTCCCCGCCCCCATCTCCCTCTTCCCGGCTACCCAACGCGTTCCCGGCCTCGGGGGCAGTGCCGGCGAGACTTCTTCCGCCGAGCGCGAGAAGGTCAGCCTCCTGCTCGTCAGGACCGAACTCGACCCGGCCCAGGGCGACTACGACGCACTGGACGTCACGATGGGCAGGCTCGGCAGCGTTGTCCAGCAGGAGATCGAACGCTTCGGCGGCGCCGTCGTCTCCTCGATGGGCGACATCACCCTCGGTCTCTTCCCCACCGCCCCGAACGGTGAGGAGCACGCCCTCCACGCGGCCCGCGCTGCCGACGCCCTGCGGAGGGCCGTGCCCGGGGCCACCGCCTGCACGAGCGTCGGCGCCGTGCCGCGCGCCGTCGTGATGACGGGCGAGGCGCTGGTGAGCCGACGCCCCGGAGGTACGCCGCCCAGGGTCAACGGCGCGCTGGTGCAGGACTGCGGGCCCCTGCTTGCCCTGGCCGCCCCCGGCGACGTCCTGGTCTGCGAACGCACCAGAAACAAGACCGAGGAGTACTTCTCGTACGAGGAGATCGCCGGCCTGCCCGCCCGCTGGAGGCTGCTGGAGGAACTCGAGTCCCGTTCCGCCGCCGACGACCACCCGGCGCGGACAAGTGAGGACGACTCCTCGCACCGCCGGGAACTCGAACTGCTCCAGAGCGTGATGACCCACAGCAGCCGCTGGTCGCAGCCGCATCTGATCACCGTGCTGGGCGACCTGGACGCGCCCCGCCGCCAGGTGCTCCATGAGCTGACCCGCATCGCCGACGAGGAACTCGCCGGGGCCCAGGTGCTGACCTGGAACGGCGAGGACGCCGTCGAGTCGGGCCCGTACGGCCTGCACCGGATGGTCCTCTCCACGTTCGCCGGCGTGACGGCGTCGGACCCGCTCTGGACGGTCCGCAGCAGAATCAGGGCGGTCATCGAGCGCCTGACCACCGACAGGAGCCGAGCCAACCGACTCTCCGCCCGCTGCGCCTCGCTCTTCGACGCCGTGATCCGCCCCCGGTCGTGGTCGGGCGGCGACGAGTGGACGGACGTCTGGCAGCTCTTCCTGGAAGCCGCCGCGCAGGACGGGCCGATCGTCCTGATCGTCGACGACCTGCACCTCGCGGACACGGCCGCCGTGGAACTCGTCGGTCTCCTGGCCCAGCTCCCCGGCCGTATTCCGCTCACCGTCATCGTCGGCGCGACGCCGGAACTCCTGTGCAACCTCGACTGGTCCCCGGGAAAGCGGTTCGCCACCGTGGTGATGCTGGACGAGCCGACCGACTCCGCCGCCGGAACCACCCGGCCCGAGTCACTCACCCTCGTTCGCGACAGCGCGTGACGGGGGACGGCACTGGCCGGTCACGGGCAGCGACGGCTCACGGGAGCACGCCGCCGCCGGGGTCGCCGTCGTCTTCGCTGTTGCCGTAGCTCTCGCTCTCGTCCGGGACGAGATGGACGGCTGCCTCCTCGGCGGAGGCGGCGCCGCCGTCGATGCCCACGTCGTGGGCGAACAGCTCCTTCTCGGTGTCCTCGTGCGCTCCCTCGTCCGTGGCCACGAGGCGCCCCGCCCGATCCGCGCCCACCTCGTCGTCCCGGGGCTCGCCCGCCCCGCCGGGGAGATCCCCCACGCCGTCGTCGGCCACGGTCCACTCCGACCCCGTGTCCGGACGTTCCTCGGCCAGCCTCTGATCCAGGCTCTCGCCCTCGCGCTGCTCCCGTGCCGTCGTACCCGGGTGCTCCACCGCGAGCGGACGCTCGGGCGGTGACCATCCTTCCTCGTAGGGGTCGCCGGCCCGGTCGGTGAGGGTGTCCTCCTGGTCGAGGACACCCTCGTCCTCGCGGTCGTCGGGGCCCGAGGGCTGGTAGACCTCGTCACCCATGACGTCGTCGTGGTTCTGGCTCCCCATGGCGGACGCACCTCTCGGACGGTTACGGCGGGTTCACGTGCCGACACCCGGGTTTCCAGGTGTGCCCTGTCCACACGCTACGGTCGCGTAATTCCACGCGGAGCCGATGAGCACGAGACCGGACCTTCTCAGTCCGAGCATCGCGTGCCCTCCACCCGACGAGGGGGTCGTGGACGTCCGCCCGATCGTCAATGGCCGGGATCTTGTGGCCGGCAGGAGCGGCTGGACGGAGCCTTCCCATCGCCCCCGGTGCTCAGCCGACCGGCCCCGTCATCGCGTGCGGCGCTACCGTCGGCT
The DNA here is from genome assembly GCF_033793965.1 of Streptomyces sp. ME02-8801-2C. Taxonomy (NCBI): domain Bacteria; kingdom Bacillati; phylum Actinomycetota; class Actinomycetes; order Kitasatosporales; family Streptomycetaceae; genus Streptomyces; species Streptomyces sp. ME02-8801-2C. The sequence goes on from NZ_JARAXP010000009.1 coordinate 14,474, forward strand.
CGAGCAGCGACAACGTCCGCTGCTGCGCATCCAGGCCGACGCGGATGCCGACCGGCATCGGTAGATTCGGGCCGGCATGCCCGAACTCGACGTTGCCCAGGACCGGGATGTCACGGTCGCCGAGGACGTCGAGGACGATCTCGGACAGAGTGGGGGACGCGCCGGGCTCGAGTCCACTGATCTCGCGCGGCACGCCCACGATCATGCCGGAGATCCGATCGAGGATGCCGCAGTGTCGCATCACCTGCAGATAACTCCACACGTGCGATGCCATGCCGCCCGTCTCCTCCCAGAACAGCACCGCACCGTCGAACCAGTCGAGCGGCAACGCGAAACGCGTCGCCTGCGCCAGCACGATGCGATTGATCACCCCGCCGATCAGCCGACCTTCGACACGTCCAGGACGCCAGCACTCCCACGACGGGCTCGCAGGCAGCGCACCGATCGCCTCGGTACCGGTCAGCAACCTGGAGTAGAGCTTCTCGAGTTCCGCTTGGCGTGCCACGGGCGCAGACTGCCACTGTCCGCCGAAGCCAGGGACGGCCATGTCGGCGTGGAACCCGACCAGCCCCGTGCGCGAATAGAGCACCAGATGCAGCAGCGAGATGTCGCTGTAGCCGACGATCGGCTTGGGGTCGGCCCTGATCGCCTCGACGTCGATCAGGTCGAGGTAGCCGAGCGTGGTCTGGCCGCCGTCACTCGCGACGATGGCGCGCACTTCAGGATCCCGCAGAAGACCATTGAGTTCCTCGGCGATCTCCGCCGGCGTGGCCGCGCTCCACCAGTGGCGGCGTCCTGCTTCGAGCAGCGGTGCCCGGCGCACGCGGAATCCCATCCGCTCGAGCACGACCACCGCCCGCTCGATGTTGGGCCCGCAGGCGGCCGGCAGCGGACCGGACAGCGAAGCGATGACAACGAGATCTCCGGGCCTCAGAGCACGCGGCCGAAGCAGTTGAGGCAGTGCGGAAATGGTCATGGCGTCAGTGTCACCGGTGCCATGGGCAGGGTCACGCGACTTTCGCCCGCCCCAGGTGCCGACGGTCAGCGCGGCGGAGGCTGTTCGATCTTGCCGCCCCGATGAGGGGCTTGTGCCGTTCTGACAGCTGCCCGTGCCATACCTTCCCGCAGTAAAGTGCGCCGTCGGCCGCCGGCCGCCGTGTCGTACGAGTCCGCCCGCCGCCTTGATCCCCATGGCTCTCCCTCGTCTGTTACGGCGGGCAGCCCATCGTCTGGGCACTCAGGCATGGCTCCGCCGCCGCAGTTGCACCGGCCTCCGCCCGGCGGCTTCAGCCCGGGCGAAGTGCCTGAGTAGTCGAACGAATGATCCACTTTTAGCAAAGCGCGGATCTGGGCCCGTGGTGTAGCTGATATTGCATCAAATCGGTGTGCCTGCTGGGCCGGTGCGGCAGGCTAGTGTCGTGTGAATGAAGTCCTTGGACGTTTGGGTGGGGCGTGTTCGATGATTTCGTCGGCGGTTTTGGTCCAGGTGAAGGGCTGGCAGCGGTCGTTGTAGGCGTCGATGTAGCGGCGGATGGCGTCGGTGAGGTCGGTGATCGAGGTGAAGGTGCCGCGGCGTATGGCCTGGCGGGTGATGATGCCGAAGAAGATCTCGACCAGGTTCAGCCAGGAGCAGGAGGTCGGCGTGAAGTTCAGGGTGATCCGGGGGTTCTTCGCGAGCCACGCTTTCACGCGGGCGTGTTTGTGGGTGGCGTAGTTGTCGGCGACCACGTGCAGTTTCACCCTCGGGTGGGCCTTGGCGACCTGTTTGAGGAAGCGGAGGAACTCGTCGTTGCGGTGCCGGTCGTAGCAGGCGTCGGCGGTGATCTTCCCGGTGGCGACCTCCAGGGCGGCGAACAGGGTGGTGGTGCCGTGGCGGACGTAGTCGTGGGTGCGCCGCTCGGCCAGGCCCGGCCGCACCGGCAGCATCGGGGCGGTCCGGTCCAGCGCCTGGATCTGCGACTTCTCATCGACGCAGACCACCACTGCCTTTTCCGGCGGGGCCAGGTACAAGCCGACCACGTCGCGGACCTTGGCCTCCAGTTCCGGGTCGGTGGAGAACTTGAAAGTCTCGCTCCGCCAGGGCTGGATCTTCCACTTGCGCCACACCTTGGCCACCGCCACGTTGGACAGGCGCAGTTCGGCGGCGAGGAGCCGTGAGGACCAGTGGGTCACGCCGAGTTTCTCCGGCGGGCCCTCCAGGGTCCGCACCACTACTTCCGTCTCGTCCACCGTGCCGGGCCGGCCCGAGCGCGGCCGGTCCTCCAGCCCGGCCAGACCGGCCGAACGGTAGCGGCCCCGCCAGGTCACCACCGTCTGCCGGGACAGCTCCAGCCGCCGCGCGATCTCGGTGTTCGAGGCGCCCTCCGAGGCCAGGAGCACGATCCGGGCCCGCGTCACCAGCCCCGACGGGGACAAGGGCGAGCGGACCCACGAACGCAGAACCTCACGGTCCGCATCGGACACGGTCAACGGCAGGGCGACAGGCATACGCCATTCAACCGCACCCCAAACCACCGTCAAAGAACTTTATTCACATAACACTAGGTGCTTGGTGACGCCGACGGGAGTAACGCTTGTTGCTGTTTTCGCCATGGTCTTGCTCCTTCAATGCAGGAGTTGGGTCCAGACCTCGGGACCGTTGACGTAACCACCGGCCGAGGGCGTTCTGCTCTGGGACAACGGCCGACCGGGGGCGAGCGGGACGAGTTGAAGCAACTGCGCGACGAAGTGGATGGGTAAGGCGGATGGCGCGTTCGCCGCGATCGCGTTCAGCCGGCCCGAGGTCTTCTACGGCCGGACCGCCGAGTCGATCCTGGCCGCCCGTCCGGTGGGCCGGCATCACGCCGGGGGTGTGTCAGTTCTGCGTGATCACGACGACTTCGTCGCGATCGGTCCAGCGCCGCCGCTCGTTCTTGTCCGGGTTGAGACGCACCCCGTGGTCGGGAACGACCGTGGCCCGGTCGTGGCGGCGGTAGCCGATGGCGCATTCGCCCCGCTGCTGCGCCGCTGCGACGACCGTGGCGAAGGACGCCTCACAGCTGGGCAGGACGTACGAGGCCGCCGGTCGCAGGTGGATCTGACTGCCGGTGAGGGAGAACAGTTCCTCGAACACGGCGGCCAGGTGCCGGTTCTGGGAGATCTGAGCCATCAGCAGGCCGATCAGTTTTCCGCTGATGATCACGTCGGCGCCGGGGCTGATCGGCGCGAGCGTCCGGTTACGGTCGTCAGTCATCTCGGTGACCACCGGCAGCTCCCGTCCGGTCTCCTGTTCCAGCATGTGCAGAACGAGGAGCGTGACGAGGGTCCGGTTGTCGGCCTCGTCGGGCTGCTGTCCCGGAACGGGGTCCGGGCCGAGCACGACGACGCTGTCGTACGAGTCGATCTCCAGGCGCCGAAGCGTCTGGGGCCGGGTGACGTCTCCAGGCCGGAATGTCATGGTCAGCCGGGGAGCGAAGTCCGTACCGGCGTCCCGTACCTGCTCGGCCGTCACCTCCTTCGGGTCCGCGACCACGGCGATGACCGAGCCGTGGACGGCGCACCGGCCGAACTGGTCGACGATGAGCGAGGCCCGCCGGTTCCAGCCGAGGATCAGGACCCGTTCGGGCCGGGCGTTCGCCGGCTGCCAGGGCGTCATCACCGACTCGTCGACGAGCCCGGAGCAGTCGCTGAGTCGCGCTGTGTCGTCGTCCCGCGTGATGACGATCAGCCGGTCGCCGGGGCCGAGCAGGGTCTGCGGCGGCGGGTTCAGCAGGGGCCTGCCGTCGCGCAGCAGGCCGACGACGCTGGAGGTGGCGTAGGCCAGCAGTGTGTCGCCGAAGGGGCGGCCGGTCAGGGCCGGGTCGAAGGTGAGGTAGAACTCGTCTCCCGCGAAGTCCAGGAGATCGCGGTACACCAGGGAGAGGCCGGGGCGGCGGGCGGACTGAACGATCAGCCGGGCGGTGATCGCGTCGCTCTCCAGGACAATGCCGCTTGTTCCCGCGGCGAGGGAGGCCGCCAGCCGGTACCGATCGTCTCTGACGGCGGCGACGACGGGCGGACCCTCCTCCCCGCCGAGTGCGGCCCGCAACGCCAGCAGCGTCTTGACCACTTCCGGATCCGCTGACGGATCGTCATGGGGCAGCACCAGCACAGCACTGGCCGCGCCGGGGTTGGTCAGGGCGAGCAGATCGGGGTCGGTGGCGGAACCGCTACGGCAGACAAGCCGGGTACGGCCGGTGGTGCCCACCTTTCTGCCGAGGGCCTCCTCCATCGTGGTCTTGTCCCGGTCCGCCAGTACGGCCACCGCGCCGTACCGCTGATTGGCGTTGGCGGCCACCAGTTCGCTCACCACCGTGAACACTTGCTCCGACCAGCCCAGCACCACCGAGTGTCCCTGTTCGATGACGGTGGAGTGGCCCCGCCGCAGTGCGGTGAGCCGCTCGGTCAGTCCGGTGGTGATCAGACCGACGAGGGTCGAGACGTACACCAGGGCGACCAGAGCGAGCAGCACCGACAACAGCACGCGCAGGAGCGGGCCTGTCGCCCCGCCGAGGCGCAATGTCTCACCGCTGAGGCGCCAGATCGCTGCCAGCCTCCCCGAACGGGACGTGGGCGCATGCGGATCTGTCCACACCAGCACGGCGCTCACCGGGAAGACGACGACGAGACAGCCCACGGCCAGCCAGCCGACGAGCGCGGGGGTGCCGCGTGCCAAAGTGGTGTCGAACCAGTAGCGTGCCCTGCCTTTGAGTGAAGCCCCTCGTCCCACGCCTGCCCCCTGTTCCGGCGGCGGCAGCCATACCGCTCCGGTTCGCCCCGCCCGTTCCCCCGCCAACCACGCACGGCCACGCGGTCATCTGGAAGTGTGTCGATGAGTTGGCCCGACACGCGGGTCACCGTCTGGTTTTCATCCCATCGGGGACGTCGCCGAAGGCGCCGCTCCGCAGGCGTCCGACTGTGCGTCAGCGGTTTGACCCCGTCATCGCTCGTTGGGGCAAGGCCGCCGCGCATCTGGGTGAGTCGGGTCGGCCGACCGTTACAAGTAGGTCATGACTGAAGATCGCAAAGCCGTCGGGGCAGATTCAGGCTTGTCCAGGCGCAGCTTCACAACGGCGGCAGGAACGGCTGCGGCGGCCACGGCTCTGGCCAGTGGCACGCCTGCCACGGCCATGCCCGTACAAGCCGTCCCGGCCGCGCCGGCGCCCACCCGGGGCTTCTTCTTCCCCATGCTCTCCATGATGGACATCCTCCCGGGGCAGAACCCCTGATCTCGAATGTCCGTCAAAGCGGATCAAGCCCAGGTCACCACGTGACCGTTCTCGAGGATGTCGATGTCCCGGGTCATCCGGCGTGCGCCGAACTGGGCGAGGAGCAGGCCGCCCTTGAGTACGAAGTGGTCCCGGCCGAGGGGCGATGCGGCCAAGCGATAGAGGAACCGTTCCAGGACGTACTCGACCATGATCTCGTCCGCGGACCGGCCGGTGCGGCGGGCCAGGTTGCGCAGGTCGTTGTAGATGCGGCCGGCGGTGGTGTCGCGTGTGGGGTTGGCCATCAGGCGAGCACCGCCTCTACGGCGGGGCGGATGACGGAGAGGGCGCCCAACTCGCGTGCGATGTGCTGGAGTTCGCCCACCCCGCTGCGTCCGTCGCGGCGCAGGTAGCGGCCGAGCGCGGAGAGGGCGAGGGTCTCGCCGATGCGGCTGCGGTGGCGCATCGCGTCGACGACGCCGCGGGCGGCGCTGTACACGGGGACGGTCTCTCCCGGAGCTGCTTCGAACCGTTCGATGCCGAGGGCGAAGGTCTTCGAGGCGTACTGCGCCACCACGGTCGGCGGGTAGGAAATCGTGGGGCGGCGTGTTCCACGCGGCACGGCGATGTGTACCGCTGCGGGGATGTCGTCGATCAGCTCATGCAGGGCCAGGGCGGACTCGCCGCACACGACGGCGCGAGGGGCCCGCGCGCACACGGTCAACAAATCCACGTGCGCGGTCTCCGGTGCGTCTGCTCGCCGATAGACCCCGCGGGAGAGCTCGTCTATCTCGCCTTCCATGACCAAATGCGCCAGATCGCGGGGGGGAGAGCAGGGCCTGACGTGCCTGCGCTGTCGTGAAGGTAGGGGAGAGGCTGGTCAGCCGCTGTTCCAGGCGCGAGTTTTCCGCAGCACTCATGTATCGAATGACACCCCTCAAGTGAATTCAGGGGATCGATTTAATACGTCCTGGCGACGGTCGGTGGTCGTGGCGGATCGGAACAGTGATCAGGGGTGCCGCGAACGCCCAGGTCAAGCGCCTATCCCATGGATTTCCTGGGGACTTTTCGGGGACTTTCACGTCTGTCCCAGGGACATTCGGGGGACTTTCCGCGGCCTGAGCAGGGAAGCCCCTGACAGCGCTGAAAGACACGAACGCACTGGTCAGGGACCATTTCCCTAGCACTCGATGATGTTCACAGCCAACCCACCCCGAGCCGTCTCCTTGTACTTGACGCTCATGTCGGCCCCCGTCTCCTTCATCGTCTTGATGACCTTGTCCAGGGACACCTTGTGCGAGCCGTCCCCCCGCATCGCCATCCGCGCCGCCGTGACCGCCTTCACCGCTGCCATGCCGTTGCGCTCGATGCACGGGATCTGGACCAGGCCGCCGACCGGATCGCAGGTCAGGCCGAGATTGTGCTCCATACCGATCTCAGCCGCGTTCTCGACCTGTTCCGGGCTGCCGCCCAGTACCTCCGCCAGCGCGCCCGCCGCCATCGAGCAGGCCGAGCCGACCTCACCCTGGCAGCCGACCTCCGCGCCGGAGATGGACGCGTTCTCCTTGAACAGCATGCCGATCGCGCCGGCGGCGAGCAGGAAACGGACCACGCCGTCCTCTTTTTCTCCTTCGGAGGCACCGCCCGCCGCGAAGTTGAGGTAGTAGTGCAGGACCGCCGGAATGATGCCCGCGGCCCCGTTCGTCGGGGCCGTCACGACCCGGCCGCCCGCCGCGTTCTCCTCGTTCACCGCCATCGCGTACAGCGTGATCCACTCCATGGCGCGGGCCAACGGCTCGCCCTCCGCCCGGAGTTGGCGGGCTGACATGGCCGCGCGTCGGCGGACCCGGAGCCCGCCCGGGAGGATGCCCTCGCGCGACATGCCGCGCGACACGCACGCCTGCATCACGCGCCAGATGTCCAGCAGCCCGGCACGGATCTCGTCCTCGGTGCGCCAGGCCCGCTCGTTCTCCAGCATCAGCGCGGAGATCGACAGACCCGTCTCCTTCGTCAGGCGCAGCAGCTCGTCGCCCGTACGGAAGGGGTACTTGAGGGCCGTGTCGTCGAGCTTGATCCGGTCCGCGCCCACGGCGTCCTCGTCGACGACGAATCCGCCGCCCACCGAGTAGTACGTCTTCGAGAGGAGTTCGGCGCCCGAGGCGTCGTACGCCCACAGGGTCATGCCGTTCGCGTGGTAGGGGAGGGTCTTACGGCGGTGCAGGACCAGGTCGTCGTCGAAGGAGAAGGCGATCTCGTGGTCGTCGAGGAGCCTGAGTCGGCCCGACTCCTTGATTTGCTCGACCCGGTCGTCCGCGCCCTCGACGTCCACCGTGCGCGGTGAGGCGCCCTCCAGACCGAGCAGCACCGCCTTCGGGGTGCCGTGGCCGTGGCCCGTCGCGCCGAGCGAGCCGTACAGCTCGGCGCGGACCGAGGCCACCGCGCCGAGGACGTCCTCGTTGCGCAGCCGGCGGGCGAACAGCCGGGCCGCCCGCATCGGGCCGACCGTGTGGGAGCTGGACGGGCCGATGCCGATCGAGAACAGGTCGAAGACCGAGATGGCCACGGTGACTCCTCCAAAGAGGGCGGGGGCACACGTCGTCGGGTGCCCCCGCCAGGAAACTACTTGTTCAGGCCGGGGTACAGCGGGTGCTTGTCGGCCAGTGCCCTGACGCGTGCCTTCAGAGCGTCGACGTCGAACGACGGCTTGAGGGTCTCGGCGATCACGTCCGCGACCTCCGTGAAGTCCTCGGCCGTGAAACCGCGGGTGGCGAGGGCCGGCGTACCGATCCGCAGGCCGGACGTCACCATCGGCGGACGCGGGTCGTTCGGGATCGCGTTCCGGTTGACGGTGATGCCGACCTCGTGGAGCCGGTCCTCGGCCTGCTTGCCGTCGAGTTCGGAGTTGCGCAGGTCCACGAGGACCAGGTGGACGTCCGTACCGCCGGAGAGGACCGACACCCCGTGCTCCGCGACGTCCGCGCCGACCAGACGCTCGGCGAGGATGTGGGCACCCTCGACCGTACGGCGCTGGCGCTCCTTGAACTCGTCGCTCGCGGCGACCTTGAAGGAGACGGCCTTCGCGGCGATCACGTGCTCGAGGGGGCCGCCCTGGAAGCCCGGGAAGACGGACGAGTTCAGCTTCTTCGCGAACTCCTGCTTCGCCAGGATGATCCCGCCGCGCGGGCCGCCCAGCGTCTTGTGGGTCGTCGAGGTGACGACGTCCGCGTACGGCACCGGGTTCGGGTGCAGGCCCGCCGCGACGAGACCGGCGAAGTGCGCCATGTCGACCCAGAGGTAGGCCCCGACTTCGTCCGCGATACGGCGGAACTCCGCGAAGTCCAGCTGACGCGGGTACGCCGACCAGCCCGCGATGATCACCTTCGGGCGGTGCTCCTTGGCGAGCTGCTCCAGCTCGGCCATGTCGACCAGCCCGGCCTCGTCGACGTGGTAGGCGACCACGTCGAACTGCTTGCCGGAGAAGTTCAGCCGCATCCCGTGGGTGAGGTGGCCGCCGTGGGCCAGGTCCAGCCCGAGGATGGTGTCGCCGGGCTGGGCGAGAGCGAACAGCGCGGCCTGGTTGGCGGAGGCGCCCGAGTGTGGCTGCACATTGGCGTACTCGGCGCCGAACAGCTCCTTGACCCGGTCGATCGCGATCTGCTCGGCGACGTCGACGTGCTCGCAGCCACCGTAGTAGCGGCGGCCGGGGTAGCCCTCGGCGTACTTGTTGGTGAGGACCGAGCCCTGGGCCTCCATGACGGCGACCGGAGCGAAGTTCTCCGAGGCGATCATCTCCAGGGTGGACTGCTGGCGGTCGAGCTCGGCGTCGACGGCGGCGGCGATGTCGGGGTCGAGCTCGTGCAGGGGGGTGTTCAGAAGCGACATGGGTCGATACGTCCTTACGCCTGGGGGCCTCAGCTGCCGGAGAACGCGGTGTACTCGTCCGCGGAGAGCAGGTCGCCCGGCTCGTCCGCCACGCGCACCTTGAAGAGCCAACCGCCCTCGAACGGGGCGGAGTTCACCAGCGACGGGTCGTTGGAGACGTCCTCGTTGACCTCGGTGACCTCACCGGAAACCGGTGAGTACAGGTCGCTGACCGACTTGGTCGACTCCAGCTCGCCGCAGGTCTCACCCGCGGTCACCGTGGCTCCGACCTCGGGAAGCTGGACGTACACGACATCGCCGAGCGCGTTGGCCGCGTGCTCGGTGATACCGACCGTCGAGACGCCGTCCTCGGCGCCCGACAGCCACTCGTGCTCCTTGCTGTAGCGCAGCTGCTGGGGGTTGCTCATGGCCTGAATTCTCCTGTACGCGGGGGACTGGTCATGCATGGGGTACTACAGGGAGGGCCCGTGAACCAGCAGGACACGGGACACCGGAACGACGGGCAGGATCACTTCCCGCGCTTGTAGAACGGCAGAGCCACGACCTCGTACGGCTCGTGGCTGCCCCGGATGTCCACGCCCACGCCCGCCGTACCCGGCTCGGCGTACGCGGCGTCGACGTACGCCATCGCGATCGGCCTGCCGAGGGTGGGGGAGGGGGCGCCCGAGGTGACCTCGCCGATCACCTGGCCGCCGGCGACGACCGCGTACCCGGCGCGCGGGACGCGGCGGCCCTCGGCGACCAGGCCGACGAGGACCCGCGGCGGCTCGTACGAGGCGCGCTCGGCGGCCTCGCGCAGGGCCGCGCGGCCCACGAAGTCACCCGCCTTGTCGAACTTGACGACCCGGCCGAGCCCGGCGTCGAAGGGCGTGCGGGAGAGGCTCAGCTCATGCCCGTACAGCGGCATGCCCGCCTCCAGGCGCAGGGTGTCCCGGCAGGACAGTCCGCAGGGGACGAGCCCCACGGGCGTGCCCGCGTCGGTCAGCGCCTGCCACACCTTCTCCGCGTCGCCCGGCGCCACGAACAGCTCGAAGCCGTCCTCGCCGGTGTAGCCGGTGCGTGCGATGAGGGCGGGGACACCGGCGACCGTGCCGGGCAGGCCCGCGTAGTACTTGAGGCCGTCGAGATCGGCGTCGGTGAGGGCCGCCAGGATCCCGGGGGCCTCCGGGCCCTGCACGGCGATCAGCGCGTAGGCGTCCCGGTCGTCACGGACCAGCGCGTCGAAGCCGTCGGACCGCTCGACCAGGGCGTCCAGGACGACCTGCGCGTTGCCCGCGTTGGCGACCACCAGGAACTCGGTCTCGGCCAGGCGGTAGACGATCAGGTCGTCGAGGATGCCGCCGTCCGCCCGGCAGATCATGGTGTAGCGGGCGCGCCCGACGGCGACGGCCCCGAGATTGCCGACCAGGGCGTGGTCCAGAAGCGCGGCGGCCTCCGGCCCCGACACGGTGATCTCACCCATGTGGGAGAGGTCGAAGAGGCCGGCCTTCGTGCGTACGGCCAGATGCTCGTCGCGCTCGGAGCCGTACCGCAGGGGCATGTCCCAGCCGGCGAAGTCGGTCATGGTGGCGCCGAGCGAACGATGCAGGGCATCGAGCGCGGTCAGACGCAGAGGGGTGCTGCTCATCGGTAGTGCTCCCAGGGCATGACGGCGAGGTCGTTCCTCCCCATCTGTCATCGGAACCTGAGAGGTTCGTCATGACCACCTGTGAAACGGCGGGTCACTGACTTGCACCTTGGGTGGAGCCACTGGTCACGACGACCGGCGGCCCGCTTTTCAGATGTGCCTCGCCCGCGCGGTAACGGGGCCTGAGAGATTCAAGGGAGGGACTTGCTCCTTCGGCGCCCGGGTACCCCATGGGTCCCGGAACTCTCCCGCGCGGATTCAAGCGGCCGGTATGCAGTTGGCGGGCACATCATCGCACGCATTCCTTGGGCACGGCAGGGGGACCCTTCACAGGAGGGGCACAGCCTGCCACGAGCGTGCGTATCGCACGCATATCGCCCTGTAGCAGGCCTGTTGCAGTAAGCGGACCCAACCGAGAGACACCGCGTATTACCTTCTCTTTACACTCGACGGGGACGGTACTTCCCGACCCCATGGGAGGACGATCACGGTGAACAGGACCACGGCGTACGCGACGACCTCGGCCCTCGGGCTGACCGACGCGCTGCCCAAGCAGCCGGCCGCCCCCGTCCGGGAGGCGTGCGCCCCGCGCCCGGAACCCGTGATCCGCGACCTGCGGGAGCGCTCGGGCCGCAGCCCGCACGGCCTCACCTTCGGCGCCCGCGACCTCGTCGTGGTCACCGGTCTCCCCGGCAGCGGAAAGTCCACACTGATGCGCCGGGCGGTGAGCGCCACCGGCATCGACTCCCAGAACACCCGCGACCACTGGGACGCCCGTACGCCCTCCTTCCTCCCCTACGCCGTCTACCGCCCCCTCGTCCGCCTCGCCCACTACGCCGGACTGCGCCGCGCCCTGCGCTCCGGCGCCGGAGTCGTCGTCCACGACTGCGGTACGCAGGCCTGGGTGCGCGGCTGGCTGGCCCGCGAGGCCCGCCGCCGGGGCGGCACCCTGCATCTCCTCCTTCTCGACGTCACCCCCGACGACGCGCTGGAGGGCCAGCGCGAACGCGGCCGGGGCGTCTCGCGGTACGCGTTCCTGCGCCACCGGCAGGCCGCCTCGCGTCTGCTGCGCTCAGTGGAGAAGGGGAACCTGCCGGACGGCTGCGGCTCGGCGGTGCTGATCGACCGGGACGCGGCGGACGTCCTGCGCAGGATCGACTTCGCGGACTGACCTCCGTATCCGCCGGGGCCGGTTAGGGTTTTGCCCATTAAGGGACTCCCCTTGAGGGACTCAGGACAGCGGTTCACAGCAGGCGGTAGGCAGATGGACATCCCGGCGGACTTCCCCCCGGACTTTCCCGGGGGCTTCCCAGCACCGGCACACCCCCATTCGCACGGCGGATGGCCGGGCAACGAGCTGGAGGAAGTGCTCTCGGCGTCCCTCGGGGTGCCCGGCGCGGGCGCCCGCATCGTCGAGGTCCTCGGCCGCAGCTTCGTCTGGGTCCCCCTCCCGGCCGGCGGCGGCCCCTACACCGGCCCGCTCGACCTGCCGACGATGGACATCGCGGGCCAGGCGTACGTACCGGTCTTCAGCTCGGAGGAGCAGTTCCGGCAGGTCGTCGGCGGCCATGTGTCGTACACCGTGGCCCCCGCCGTCGAGTTCGCCCGCGGCCTGCCGCCCCAGGTCGGCATCGCCGTGAACCCGGACGGCATGGTCGGCGTGCCGCTGCCCCCGCCCGCCGTCGCCGAACTCTGCCGCGCGGGCCGCAGTGTCCTCGACGGCGCAGCCGGCGGCCGCGTCCGCCTCTACGAGCCCAACTGGCAGGAGGACCCGGTCGACTTCCTCGCCGCCGCGGCGACGGAGTTCGCCGGCACGGGCGTCGTCCAGACGGCCCGCCGCTGCCTCGCCGCGATAGAGACGGCGGCCCCCGTGATGTTCATAGGCGTCGAACTCTCCCCCTGGGACCCGGTCGCCCGCACCATCCCGATGGACGCCCTGGCCAGGGCACTGGGCCACACACCCGCCCCCTGGCCGGTGAACCTGGTCTTCCTGGACCTGGCCCAGGACCCGGTGACGGACTGGCTGAGAGACCGGGTCCGCCCCTTCTACCAACACGGGTACTGACAAACACCCCTGAGGCACACCCCCTAGGGGCGCGGGGAACTGCGCGACCAGCCGCAACGCACCCGCAGCCGCCGACCACAGCAAGTCCCGAGCTCCGCAGCGGCTTCGCAGACCGCGTCAGCCCGCGCCGCCGCTTAAGCTAAGAAACGCACAACTCGTTCGGTGTTACGAAGGGGCGGTAATGGTGAGCGCGTCGGGCACGGCCGCGGCCGGTCAGGTCGAGCACATGCTGCGCCAAGTGACGCCCGGGCGTTACGACGCCTACGAGGCGCTCCTGCGCGCCCTCGCGACCCCGTCCTCCGGCCAGATCTGGATGCTGCTCTGGCACGGCCAGGCCGGTTCCCCCGACGCCCAGTACGGAAACATGCAGGTCGACGGGTACGGCTACGCGCCCTGCGTGACCTCCGCCCAGGAGCTGTCGGTCAGCGGCTGGAACAGGTCGTACGAGGTGGTCGACGGCCTCGACGTGGCCCGCACCCTCTACCCCGACCAGTTCGGCCTGTGGCTCAACCCGCACTCCCCGGGCGGCGGCGTCGGCATCCCCTGGCTCGACCTGCGCCGGATCGCGGCGGGCCTGGAACGCCAGCCCGCGGGGCCGTTGCGGCTGGCCGAGCCCGGCATCGAGATCCCGCAGTTCTACGCCCTCCTCTGTCAGAACGCCCACCGCACCCCGGCGATCCGCACCCTGCGCCGCGCCTGGGTACAGCCGGCGCTCGGAGCGCCGTATCTCGCCATCGGCCTCGACGTGTACGACACGTCGCCGCCGGCGGTGGACTCGGTGCGGGCGATGATGCAGCAGTCGATCGGAGCGGTCCCGGAGGGGCTGCCGGTGTCGACGGTCGCGATGTCGGACGAGCAGGACCCGGTCGTGATGTGGCTGCGCGCGAACGCCCGGCCGTTCTACGACCGGGAGGCACACGCGGCTCCGGCGCAGGCGCCTGCGGCCGGCGGGTACGGATACCCACAACTCCGGCCTTACTGACGCCGACGCTCCGGCGTGCGCCGAACGACCGGCCGGCGACGCGGCTGAATCCTCATACGAACGGCCCGATCCATGATCGCTGTCTTCGCGCGTAGATAGCGCCGATATGTCGCGTTCACTATAATATGTATCTTATGTTCCAACTGCCCCGCGTTCGGGGGACGTTACCCGGTGTTCGGATAACGGAATCCACAGGGGAGCATCACGGTTGCGCATACTTTCGCCTACAGGTCTTTCACGTGATCGCCGAATCACTGAAGACTCGCCTGTCAGACGATGGGGTGGCCGTGTCTGTGAGTCGACACCGCATGGTTTAGTCGACTAATCAGCATGATCGTCAGCAGGACAGGAACAGCCGGGTCGGCGGGCCGCACCATCTGCGGCACATACCCGGCAGGCAAGTGAATCAAGCCGCAGACAGCGGCAGGCGTAGGCCGGTCACCACCGGCGAGAGGGGTCGGGTCACTGTGACCGCACCGATCGAGACCACCGCAGCGGCAGCCGAGGCACAGCCGGAGGCTGTGCTCGCCGGTGCCGGTAAGGGGCAGATCGAGGGCCGTTCCCTGGGGCAGATCGCCTGGACCCGGTTCAAGAGGGACAAGGTGGCGGTCGCCGGCGGCGTCATCGTCGTCCTGCTCGTCCTGCTCGCGGTCCTCTCGCGGCCCATTCAGGCCGTGTTCGGCCTCGATCCCAACGCGTTCAACCAGGACCTGATCGACCCCAACACCTCCCTCCCCAAGGGCGACTTCGGTGGCATGAGCTGGGATCACCCGCTCGGTGTCGAACCGAAGTTCGGGCGTGACATCGCCACCCGCATCCTGGAGGGCTCCTGGGTGTCGCTGGTCGTCGCGTTCGGCGCCACGGTCCTGTCCAACGTGATCGGCACGATCCTCGGTGTGGTCGCCGGGTACTACGGCGGACGGGTCGACACGATCATCAGCCGGCTGATGGACACCTTCCTCGCCTTCCCCCTCCTGCTCTTCGCCATCGCCATCTCCGCCACACTCCAGGGCGGCGCGTTCGGTCTGGAAGGGCTGCCGCTCCACATCACTGTGCTGATCTTCGTCATCGGCTTCTTCAACTGGCCCTACCTGGGACGCATCGTCCGCGGCCAGACGTTGGCCCTGCGTGAGCGCGAGTTCGTGGACGCCTCCCGCGGAATGGGCGCCAAGGGGCCGTACATCCTCTTCCGCGAGCTGCTGCCGAACCTGGTCGGCCCGATCATCGTCTACTCGACGCTGCTCATCCCGACCAACATCCTCTTCGAGGCCTCACTGAGCTTCCTCGGCGTCGGTATCCAGCCCCCGCAGGCTTCCTGGGGCGGCATGCTCAACCAGGCGGTCACCTACTACCAGGTCGACCCGCAGTTCATGATCGTGCCCGGTCTTGCCATCTTCGTGACCGTTCTGGCGTTCAACCTGCTCGGCGACGGTCTCCGGGACGCACTCGACCCGCGCAGCCGCTGATGCGGTCGCGTCGGGAGTTCAGCAAGTTTCCACTAATGGAGGAGAAGCAGACCATCATGCGAAGGTCAGCGCTGGCCGCGGTTGCGGCGATCGGATCTGCGAGCCTGGTGCTCGCGGGCTGCAGCAAAGCCGATGACGGCAAGACGGATGACGGTACCAAGGCGGCTGGGGCCAACGCAGCGACCACGGGCGTCGTCAACGTGTCCGACCAGAAGGGGGGCACGGTCACCTACGAGCTGTCCGACGTCCCGGACTCCTTCGACCCCGGCAACACGTACTACGGGTACATGTTCAACTTCAGCCGGCTGTACGCCCGCTCGCTGATGACCTTCAAGCCCGGCCCGGGTCAGAAGGGCAACGAGCTGGTCCCGGACCTCGCCGAGAGCGCCGGTGTGCCCAGCGACGGCGGCAAGACCTGGACGTACAAGCTCCGCTCGGGGCTGAAGTACCAGGACGGCACCCCGATCACCTCGAAGGACGTCAAGTACGCCGTCGAGCGCTCCAACTTCGCGCGTGACGTGCTCTCCCTCGGCCCGAACTACTTCCAGCAGTTCCTCGAGGGGGGCGACAAGTACAAGGGTCCCTACAAGGACAAGAACCCCGCGGGCCTGGCGTCCATCCAGACGCCGGACGACACCACGATCGTCTTCAAGCTCAACCGCGCCTTCCAGGAGTTCGACTACCTGGCCGCGCAGCCGCAGACGGCGCCGGTGCCCCAGTCCAAGGACAAGGGCATCGACTACGTCAAGAGCATCGTGTCCTCGGGCTCCTACCAGTTCGAGAGCTACGACGAGGGCAAGTCCGCCGTCCTCGTCCGCAACAAGAACTGGGACGCCGCGACCGACCCGCTGCGCAAGCAGTACCCGGACAAGATCGTGGTCAACCTGAAGGTCAACCCGGAGACCATCGACCAGGACGTCATGGCGGGCAACGCCATCGACCTGGGTGGTACCGGTGTCCAGGCCGCGACCCAGGCCGACGTGATCAACAACGCCGACAAGAAGGCCAGCACCGACAACACCTACGGTGGCCGTCTCGTCTACATGGCGATCAACACCAAGCTGAAGCCGTTCGACAACGTCGACTGCCGCAAGGCCGTGCAGTACGCGATCGACAAGGTCTCGGTGCAGACCGCCGAGGGCGGCCCGATCCGCGGTGACATCGCCACGACCGTCCTCCCGCCCGACATCCCGGGCTACGCGAAGTCGGACGTCTACGCCACCGACGGCAACAAGGGTGACGTGGCCAAGGCCAAGGACGCTCTCAAGGCGTGTGGCCAGACCACGATCAACACCAACATCACCGCGCGCAGCGACCGTCCGGCCGAGATCGACGCGGCCACCGCGATCATCAACTCGCTGAAGAAGGCCGGCATCAACGCCAGCCTGAAGCAGTTCCCGTCGGGCAAGTACTTCACCGACTACGCGGGTGTCCCGAAGTGGGACGCGGAGAACAACGTCGGTCTGATGATGATGCAGTGGGGTGCCGACTGGCCGGCCGGCTTCGGCTTCCTCCAGCAGATCCTGAACGGCTCCGCCATCGGGGCCTCGGGCAACACCAACCTCTCGCAGTTCGACGACAAGAGCGTCAACGACCTGCTGGGGAAGGCGATCGGCACCGAGGACAAGACCGCGCGTGAGGGCATGTACGCCGAGATCGACAAGAAGACGATGGACGCGGCGGCGCTCGTCCCGCTGACCTACTTCAAGGTCCTGCTGTACCGCCCGGCCAACTTCACCAACCTGGTCTCCACGGCGGCCTTCAGCGGTCAGTACGACTACCTCAACATCGGCACCACGAAGAAGTAGCAGCCCCGGAAGGCAGGTGAAGGCATTGGTGCCCGCGGGCTTCGCAGCCCGCGGGCACCAGGCCGATCCCCGTGATCTCGTACATCCTCCGTCGGACGTTCGCGGCAGTGATCCTGCTGCTGGTCGTCACCGCGGTGACCTTCGCCATCTTCTTCCTGCTGCCACGGCTCGCCGGCCAGACCGCCGACCAGCTGGCCCAGCAGTACATCGGGAAGAGCCCGTCGGCGGCGGACATCGCTGCGGTCAAGCGCAACCTCGGTCTGGACGACCCCCTCTATCTCCAGTACTGGCACTTCATCAAGGGGATCGTGTCCGGCGCCACCTTTGACCTGGGGCCCACCACGGCACACTGCAACGCGCCGTGCTTCGGCTACTCCTTCAAGACCCACGTCGAGGTCTGGCCTCAGCTCACCTCCCGCCTTCCGGTGACGATCTCGCTCGCCGCCGGCGCGGCCGTGATGTGGCTGGTGTCCGGTGTGGCCATCGGCGTCATCTCGGCGCTGAAGCCCGGCTCGGTCTTCGACCGGTCCTTCATGGGTGTCGCCCTCGCGGGTGTCTCCCTGCCCATGTTCTTCACCGGCAACCTGGCGCTGCTGCTCTTCACCTACCAGTGGCCGATCTTCGGCCGCACCTATGTGCCGTTCACCGAGAACCCGGCACAGTGGGCCAACACACTGTTCCCGGCATGGTGTTCGCTCGCCCTGCTCTACTCCGCCATCTACGCGCGGCTCACCCGCTCGGGGATGCTGGAGACGATGAACGAGGACTTCATCCGTACGGCCCGCGCCAAGGGCCTGCGGGAGCGCAAGGTCGTCGTCCGGCACGGTCTGCGGGCCGCGCTGACGCCGATCATCACGGTGTTCGGCATGGACCTGGGCCTGCTGCTCGGCGGCGCCCTGATCACCGAGACGGTGTTCTCGCTGCACGGTGTCGGTGAGTACGCGGTGCAGGGCATCAAGGACAACGACCTGCCCCCGATCCTCGGCGTCACCCTGCTCGCCGCCCTCTTCGTCGTTGTCGCAAATCTTCTGGTGGACCTGCTCTACGCGGCCGCCGACCCGCGGGTGAGGCTCTCGTGACCGAACTGTCCAAGACCGGCGCCGCGGTGGGCGAGCCCTCGCCCTCGAACGCGCCCAGCGCCTTCCTCGAAGTCCGCGACCTCAAGGTGCACTTCCCGACCGACGACGGCCTCGTCAAGTCCGTCGACGGGCTCAGCTTCCAGCTGGAGAAGGGCAAGACCCTCTCCATCGTGGGCGAGTCCGGCTCCGGCAAGTCCGTCACCTCGCTGGCCATCATGGGCCTGCACCGGCTCGGCGCACGCGGCAAGAACGTGCGGATGAGCGGCGAGATCTGGCTCGACGGCAAGGAACTGGTCGGCGCCGAACCGGACGAGGTGCGCAAGCTGCGGGGCCGCGAGATGGCGATGATCTTCCAGGATCCGCTGTCCGCGATGCACCCGTACTACACGATCGGCAACCAGATCGTGGAGGCGTACCGCGTCCACCACGACGTCAGCAAGAAGATCGCCCGCACCCGGGCGATCGAGATGCTCGACCGGGTCGGCATCCCCGAGCCCGGCAAGCGTGTCGACGGCTATCCGCACGAGTTCTCCGGCGGTATGCGTCAGCGCGCGATGATCGCGATGGCGCTGGTCAACAACCCCGAACTGCTGATCGCGGACGAGCCCACCACCGCCCTCGACGTCACCGTCCAGGCGCAGATCCTCGACCTGATCCGCGATCTCCAGAAGGAGTTCGGCTCCGCGGTCGTCCTCATCACCCACGACCTCGGCGTCGTCGCCGAGATCGCCGACGACGTTCTGGTGATGTACGGCGGCCGGTGCGTGGAACGGGGGCCGGTCGGTGAGATCTTCGAGCAGCCGCAGCACCCGTACACCTGGGGTCTGCTCGGCTCCATGCCGCGCATCGACCGGGAGACCTCCGACCGGCTCATCCCGGTCAAGGGCCAGCCGCCGAGCCTCATCAACGTCCCCTCGGGCTGCGCCTTCCATCCGCGCTGCCCGTACGCGGACATCCCCAAGGGCGATGTCACCCGTACCGTGCGCCCGGAGCTGCAGCAGGTCGCCGGCGGGCACTTCTCCGCCTGCCACCTCTCGCCGGAGGACCGTACGCGGATCTGGACCGAAGAGATTGCGCCGAAGCTGTGAGTGAGACGAAGAAACCCGAGGTGGCGGCCTCCTCCGCCGACGAGCGCGAGGTGCTGCTCAAGGTCGAGGGCCTGGTCAAGCACTTCCCCATCAAGAAGGGGATCCTGCAGCGCCAGGTCGCCGCGGTGAAGGCCGTCGACGGCATCGACTTCGAGGTGCGCAAGGGCGAGACCCTCGGCGTGGTCGGCGAGTCGGGCTGCGGCAAGTCGACCATGGGCCGGGTCATCACCCGGCTCCAGGAACCGACGGGCGGCTCGATCCACTTCGAGGGCCAGGACATCACACGGCTGAACGCGGCCGGGATGCGTCCGCTGCGGCGGGACATCCAGATGATCTTCCAGGACCCGTACGGCTCCCTGAACCCCCGCCACACCATCGGCTCGATCGTCTCGGCGCCCTTCCGGCTCCAGGGCGTGGAACCCGAGGGAGGGGTGAAGAAGGAGGTCCAGCGCCTCCTGGAGCTGGTGGGGCTGAGCCCGGAGCACTTCAACCGCTACCCGCACGAGTTCTCCGGCGGTCAGCGCCAGCGCATCGGCATCGCCCGCGCGCTCGCCCTGAAGCCGAAGCTGGTCGTCGCGGACGAGCCGGTCTCCGCACTGGACGTGTCGATCCAGGCGCAGGTCGTGAACCTGATGGACGACCTCCAGAAGGAACTCGGCCTGACGTACGTGATCATCGCGCACGACCTGTCCGTCGTACGCCACGTCTCGGACCGGATCGCGGTGATGTACCTCGGCAAGATCGTCGAACTCTCCGACCGGTCGTCCCTGTACGAGGCGCCGATGCACCCGTACACCAAGGCCCTGATGTCGGCGGTGCCGGTTCCCGACCCCAAGCGCCGGGGCGCCAAGAGCGAGCGCATTCTGCTCAAGGGCGATGTCCCCTCGCCGATCGCACCGCCGAGCGGCTGCCGCTTCCACACCCGGTGCTGGAAGGCGACGGAGATCTGCAAGACGACCGAGCCGCCGCTCCTGGAGCTGAAGCCCGGTCAGCAGGTCGCCTGCCACCACCCGGAGAACGCCGAGGACCAGGCTCCGCAGGACACCGTGCTGCTGTCGGCGGCCCGGGAAGCGGTGGAACTTGTAACTCCGGCCGCGGGGACCAACCCAGGGGCGCGGGGAACTCAGCCGAAGGCCGAACCGGAAGACGACCCTCAGGAGTCAACCGACAAGTAGGGCATGACGAGTTGGCAAAGTCATGCTCATGTTCGAACGGGAGAGCGCAGAGTCGTCCGTGTCCGTCGTATCCGACCGGTGCACGCTCGAAAGGGACGACTCATGGCACTCTCCCGTTCGGCACGTTTAGGGGCCGTCGCCACCGCGGCGGCCTCCTTCCTTGTCATCGCCGCCTCCTCCCATCCGGCCCCCGGGGCCGACGGAATCGGTGACTCCTACTTCCCCCAGCTCGGCAACGGCGGTTTCGACGCCCGTCATTACACCCTCGACCTCGCCTACGACCCGGAGACCGACCGCCTCGACGGCCGTACGACCATCACCGCGCGGGCCACCCAGAACCTCTCCTCCTTCGATCTGGACCTTCAGAAGCTGGAGGTCACGCGCGTCGAAGTGAACGGCAGACGCGCCCAGTTCGCGCGCGAGGGCGACGAGATACGCGTCACGCCCCGCGGATTCCTGTCCAAGGGGCGGGAGTTCGAGGTCGCCGTCACCTATGGCGGGGTGCCCGAGCCGCTCGGTGGGCCCATCGTCTTCGGCTCCAGCTACGGGTGGATGAAGACTCCCGACGGCGTCTTCGTCGCCTGTGAACCCAACGCCGCCTCCACCTGGTTCCCGTCCAGCGACCACCCCGCCGACAAGGCCGCCTTCGACATCCGGATCAAGGCGCCGAAGGGGCTGACCGCCGTCTCCAACGGCCGGCTGGTCTCGACGTACGACAAGGGCGGTTCGACGTACACCCACTGGCGTGAGAAGAAGCAGATGGCGACCTATCTCGCCACCGCGACCATCGGGAAGTTCGATGTGCGCACGGGCGTCACGCCCGGCGGGACGCCGATCTACGTCGCCATCGACCCGGTGCTGGCCAACAGCAACAACGTCGACGTGTACGCGGTGACGGCCGAGGCCACGGACTACTGGTCGAAGGTCTTCGGGCCGTACCCGTTCGAGGAGACCGGCGCGATCGTCGACGACATGCCGGCGGCCGGGTTCTCGCTGGAGACGCAGACCAAGCCGGTCTACTCGGCCGTGCGCAACGAGACGACCATCGTGCACGAGCTGGCCCACCAGTGGTTCGGCGACTCCGTGTCGGTCGACCACTGGAAGGACATCTGGCTCAACGAGGGCTTCGCGACCTACTCCCAGTGGCTGTGGGCCGAGTACAAGGGCACCCGCTCCGCGCACGACTCCTTCCTCGCCGGGTACAACTCCCGCCCCGCCGGCAACGCCTTCTGGCAGATCGTCGTCGGCGATCCGCAGCGCGACACGATGTTCGCCTCGGCCGTCTACCAGCGCGGCGCGATGACCCTCCAGATGCTCCGCGAACGCATCGGCGACCCCGCCTTCTTCAGGCTCCTGCCCACCTGGACGAAGCTCCACCGGTACGGGAACGCCAACACGGACGACTTCATCCGGCTCGCGGAGCGGATCAGCGGGCAGCAACTCGACGACCTCTTCCAAACCTGGCTCTTCACGACCGGCAAGCCCACCCTGTAGAGGAGCCCCGAGGCTTTCGCCGGTGAGAATGCGGAGGTGATCCAGCAGCTCTTCAGCCCCTCCGTCCAGCACACCCTCGACCTCGTCGGCATTTTCGTCTTCGCGATCTCCGGCGCCCTGCTTGCCGTCCGGAAGAACTTCGACGTCTTCGGTATCGCCGTGCTCGCCGAGGTCACCGCGCTGGGTGGCGGACTGCTGCGGGACGTGGTCATCGGGGCGGTGCCGCCGGCCGCGTTCACGGACCTGGGGTACTTCCTGACCCCGCTGCTCGCCGCGCTGCTCGTCTTCTTCCTCCACCCGGAGGTGGAGCGCATCCAGGCGGGCGTGAACGTGTTCGACGCGGCGGGGCTCGGGCTGTTCTGTGTCACGGGCACGGTGAAGGCGTACGACTACGGCCTGGGCCTCACCGCCTCCGCCGCCCTCGGTCTGGCGACCGCCGCGGGCGGCGGAGTGCTGCGGGACGTGCTCGCGGGCGAGGTTCCCTCGCTGCTGCGTTGGGACCGTGACCTGTACGCGGTCCCGGCGATCGTCGGCTCCACGCTGGTCGTCCTGTGCATCCGCTACGACGTGCTCAACCCGGTCACCAGCGGGCTGGCGGCCGTCACGGCCTTCGTACTGCGGCTGCTCGCGATGCGGTTTCACTGGCGAGCGCCGCGTGCGTGGAACCGGCGGTCGACGGCTCAGGAGGAAGAGTCCGGCCGGTGAACCCGGTCGTGGCGCCGCCCGCCTTCCGGCCGCTCACGTCGAACTGCTGGGTCAGCCAGCGGAACACCGTGGTGATCTGGGGCCGCCACAGCGCCATGTTGTGGCCGCCGGCGCTGCGCGGCAGATACACCACGTCCACCCTCGTCGGCGGCTTCGCCTCCTTCCGCAGGGCCAGGCCGGCCTCGTAGCCGTCGCCGGACTCACCGGAGAAGTAGAGCGCGACCGCGGGCGGGATCCGGTCGTGCCCGAGGATCAGGTACGGGTTGTTCGCGGCCCGCAGCCGTGGGTCCTGCGCGGCCAGCGAGACGGGTTCGCCCATGGGGTCGTTGTAGCCGGACATGGAGACCGCGGCGCGATAGCGGTCGGGGTGCGCCACGGCGAGCTTCGTCGCGCAGTGCGCCCCGGCCGAATACCCGGCCACGGCCCAGCCGCCCGGCCCGCTCTCGGCGCGGAAGTTGTCCGTGACCATTTTCGGTACGTCGACACTGAGCCAGCTGTCCGCGTTGACCCGGCCCGGGATGTTGGCGCAGCCGGTGTCCGCGTCGGCGATGAGCGTCGTGCGCGGCGCCACCAGGATGAACGGCGTGATCTGGCCGCTCCTCATCAACGGCAGCAGTTGCGCGGGCGCGTGCAGGGAGCCGAACCAGGCCTTCGGTGAGCCGGGGTAGCCCGGCAGCAGCTCGACGACCGGGAACGTCCGGTGCCGGTAGGCGGCCTCGTGGTACTGCGGCGGCAGCCAGACATAGACCTCGGCGTCGACGCCCGAGACGCGGCCCCTGAGTTCGGTGACCTCGACTCCGCCGGCCGCGTGCATGCCGGGCCCGTTCGCCTCGTGGAACGTCTGCCTCACCTTGGGCAGGCTGCGCAGCGAGATACCGCCGGTGCCGTCGGGGCCGAGGTCGGCGGCGGCCTGGACGTGGTCGCCCGTACCGAGGAGGTCGCCCCAGTTGTCGTACAGGTTGTTGGCGTTGTTCACCACCAGGAAGACCAGGGTGATCGCCGTGGCCTGGGCGAACAGCACCATCAGCAGCCTGGCGGCACCGCGCACGAGCGCGGGCCCCCGCACCCGGGACCAGAGGGCGAGGGGCAGCAGTACGGCGACGGCGGCGAGCGCGACCGTCGTGACGAGGAACGGCGTACCGGTGAGGCTCATGTCTGGGAGGAGGAGGCGCGGGCGCCGGAGGTCACAGTGACGGACGAACCCTTACCCAAGACATTCCGGGCACTTACCAAGCGGTAGAGTCTATCCATCGAGAAAAGCTACCGCTTAGTATGGTTCTCCTGTACCTTTCACGTATGCCAGAAGCAGCTTCCGTCCAGGCCGTGCGAGCGAGCATCGGCGACAGCGAGTTCGACCGCGACACCGCGGTCACCCGGCGCGCGCCCGGTGTCTACGACACCGAACTCTCCGCCGGCTGGACCATCATCAACGCCGTCAACGGCGGCTATCTGCTGGCGGTCCTGGGCCGTGCCCTCGCCGACGCCCTGCCGCACGGCGACCCGTTCAGCGTCACCGCGCACTACCTCACCGCGTCCCGCCCGGGCCCGGCCGTGATTCGCACGGAGGTGGTCCGCACCGGACGCTCGCTGTCGACCGGCACGGCCTCCCTCTTCCAGTACGACGACGAGGGCCAGGAGATCGAGCGGATCCGCGTCCTCGCCTCCTACGGCGACCTGGACGCCCTCCCCGACGACGTCCGCACGAGCGCCGAGCCGCCCGTGTTCCCGCCCATGGACCAGTGCTTCGGGCCGCAGGACGCCCCCGACCCGGGCGCCGCCGGCTCCGCCATCGCCGACCGGCTGATGCTCAAGCTCGACCCGGCCACCCTCGGCTGGGCGCTCGGCGCGCCCTCCGGCAAGGGGGAGATGCGGTCCTGGTTCGGGCTCGCGGACGGCCGCGACGCCGACCCGCTCTCGCTGCTCCTGGCCGTCGACGCGCTGCCGCCGACCGCCTTCGAGATCGGCATGTCCGGCTGGGTGCCGACGGTCGAACTGACCGTGCATGTGCGCTGTCGCCCGGCGCCGGGCCCGCTGCGCGTCTCGATCACGACCCGCAACCTGGCCGGCGGTTTCCTGGAGGAGGACGCCGAGGTCTGGGACAGCACGGACCGACTGGTCGCCCAGTCACGCCAGTTGGCAAGCGTACGGCTCGGCTGAGCTCGCTCTCCGAGGGCAGGGGAGGAGAGGGGAGGGCAGGTCGGGCGCGCTTTCGCCGCCGGGCAGGTGAGGTGCCTCCGGCGGGGCAGAGCTGCCGGGCTCCTCGACGGTGCCGCCCCGCAGTCCCGCCGCCCCGACCGAGGCGCCGGGGGCGCCTCCGGGCAGGGCGAAGTTGCCGGCCCTCCTCGGCCGCGCGGCCCGCCGCCCCACCCGACGCGGGATGCCATCGAGCCGACCGCCCGGCGCGGCCTCTCGCTCCCGCGTTCCCGGGCGTGCGGCCCGGCGCGGCCTCTTGCCCCTGCGTTCCCGGGCGTGCGGCCCGGCGCGGGTTCCCGACTCGGCCGTCTGAGCCTGCAGCCCGGGCTTCTCGGCCCGGCTTTCCGAGCACGCTGCCTGGCACGGCTCCTCGGACGTACCTTCCGGGCGCGCCGCCGGCCCCCCGGCGCCCGGCAGCCCTGGCAGCTCCGGCGGTCCCGGCGGCTCCCCGGCAGCCCCCGGCCCTCGGTCCCCGGCGGCCCCGGCGGACCGGGCGGCTCACCCCGCAGCCCTGGCAGCCCCCGCAGCCCCCGTAGCCCCGGCTGCCCCGGGGCCCGGTGGCGCGCCCGGGCTGCCCGGCGGGCCCGGCGGGGGATGTGCGTGCAGCGCGCTCGACGGATCGGCGCGCCGCCCAGGGGGTGAGGGCCTCCGGGGCGGTCAGGTCAGCCAGTGGCCTCGGCCTATGGCGATCAACCGCATCCGCCGGGTCGCCAGATGGGCGACCCGTTCGCGCTGCTTCGCCGGGGCGTCCAGGGTTTCCAGGAACTGGGACGCCGTGATCAGCATCTGGTCGACGTACAGACCCGCGAGCATCAGCAGGTCCTCCTCGGACCAGCCCTCCGACTCGGGCTGT
The DNA here is from genome assembly GCF_033793965.1 of Streptomyces sp. ME02-8801-2C. Classification (NCBI taxonomy): domain Bacteria; kingdom Bacillati; phylum Actinomycetota; class Actinomycetes; order Kitasatosporales; family Streptomycetaceae; genus Streptomyces; species Streptomyces sp. ME02-8801-2C. Next base: position 40,116 of record NZ_JARAXP010000009.1, read on the forward strand.
TCGGCCAGCGCGTCCCGAACCTCCTCGGTGAAGCGGGCCAGTTGGTCCCGGATGGCCTCGCGGACCGACTGGACCCCGCCGTGCCGCTCGCGCGCGATGAAGCGGACGTGCGCGGGCTGCGCCTGGACATGACCGGCGATCAGGTCGACCGCGCGGACGATGCGGTCGTCGGTGTCGCCGGACCCGGACACCGTCGTACCGATCATCGGGTGGAGGCTGCCGAGCGCCTCCTCGACCAGGGCGATGCCGAGGTCGGCGGTCGAGCGGAAGTGGCGGTAGAAGGCGGTGGGGGCGACTCCTACCGCCCGGGTGACCTCGCGCAGGCCGAGGCTGCTCAGACTCTGGTCCTCCAGGAGGCCGAGCGCCGCGTCCAGGAGCGCCTGGCGGGTCTTCTGCTTCTGGGCCTGCCGGATGCCGAGAGTGTGACTCATGCCATGCAGTTAACAACTGTTCTCTGTGATTGGAAAGCCGGGAAGCGAGCTAGGCTAGGAAGTCAGTGAACAAGTGTTACTACAAGCGTTCACTGAACTGTAACGAAAGGGATCTCCTCCCATGTTCTTCCTCGTAGCCGCCCTACTGCTGCTGGGCATGGTGATGGGCACCGTCGCCCATCTCCCGTTCTCGTTCACCGTCCTGGCCGCCGCCGGCATCGCCGCCTGGCTGGGCATCTTCGCGCTCCGTGAGCGCCTCGCCCGTCGGAGCTGATCACCATGCAACTCACCGCCTCCGCCACCGGCCCCACCGAGCGCACCGCCCCCCGCGACGCCGACGGCATGGCCGTCGCGTCCTTCGTCCTCGGCCTGCTGGGTCTGCTCGTCCTCAACGTCGTCCTCGGCCCCGTCGCCATCACGCTGGCCGTCGTCGCCCTCTGGCGCGGCACCAAGCGGCGCGGCCGCGCCCTCCTAGGCCTCGGCCTGGGCATCGCCGACCTGGTCGTACTGGTCACCCTGATGCAGCTGGACAGCACCGTCTCGTGGAGTTTCTGAGAACTTCTCAGGTGACGCATCGCCCTCCCGGAGGAAGCGGCGCCCGCGAATCGGTCTTTGGTGGACCCCCACTCCACCAAAGGCGCGGAAGAGGTACCCGGTGGAGGGTGGCATGCCCCGCGCTCCTCCATCGGCGGATGACGCGGCCCACCCGCGCCCCAAGGATCTGTGCCGTTCGGCCGAGGTGTCCGAGCGCTTTCCAGGTCCCTTGGGGGAGAAGTGAACGATCAGGCAACGCCCCGTCGCATATCGGTCTTCGACACCACCCTCCGCGACGGTGAGCAGGCGCCGGGCAACGCTATGACGCCCGACCAGAAACTCGAACTGGCCCTGCTGATCGCGGGGTTGGGAGTGGACACCATCGAGGCGGGCTTCCCCGCCTCCTCGCCCAGCGACTTCGAGGCGACCCGCCTGATCTCCCAGGAGCTGGCCGGCACCAGGTTCGCCACGTTCTCCCGGACCACCCGCCGGGACGTCGCACTCGCCGTGGAGGCCGGCGGCGTCGACAACCACCAGGTACAGATGGTCGCCACCGGCAGCCAGATCCACCTGACGCACAAGCGCGGCATCAGTCGGCACGCCGCCGTCCAGGAAGTGGTCGACACCGTACGGTTCGCCGCGTCGCTCGGCGTCACCGACATCGCCGTCGGCATCGAGGACGCGAGCCGCGGCGCGGACGACCTGCTGCGGGCCCTCACCGAGTCGGCCGTGGACGCGGGCGCGACCTGCATCATCCTCGCCGACACGACCGGCTGCCACACGCCCGACGAGTTCGGCGCCCTCATCGGCAAGATCCGCCGCTGGGCACCAGAGCCCGTCAAGGTCTCCACCCACTGCCACAACGACTTCGGCCTGGCCACCGCCAACACGCTCGCCGGACTCGCGGCCGGCGCGGACGAGGTCCAGGTCGCCCTCGGCGGCATCGGCGAACGGGCCGGCAACACCTCCCTGGAGGAGGTCGCCGCGGTCCTCGCCTACAAGAGCGAGATCCTTGGACTCACCACCGACATCCGCCTCGACACCATGTACCCGGCCTACCAGCGACTCCGCGAGATCATCCGGCTGGAGGAGCCCCGCAACAAGCCCATCTTCGGCAAGTACGTCTTCGGCACGGCCGCAGGCATCCACCAGCAGGGCATGCTCAGCGACCCGAGCACCTACGAGTACGTCGAGCCCGCCCGCTTCGGACGCGAACGTTCCCTGCTCATCGGCCGCCACTCCGGCCGCACCGTCCTGCGCCATCTCCTGGAGCAGCTGTCCGTACAGGTCGGCGAGGACGAGCTGGACGAGCTGTACCGCGTCCACATCGCCGAGCGTGCACAGGGCGACTGCGAGGACCTGTCCGTCGTACGGGAACGGCTCGCCCGTGACCTCGGCGAGCGGGCGAACGGCGGAGCGCTGACCACGGTGGGCGCGGGCCGATGAAATACGCCTATCTCGGCCCGGAGGGCACCTTCACCGAGTCCGCCGTGCGGCGGCTCACGGGGGGCTCGGTACGGCAGGCCGTGCCGTTCGCCAGCGTGCCGGCCGCCGTGGAGGCGCTCACGTCCGGGCGGTCCGAGCGGACGGTGGTGCCGCTTGAGAACTCCGTGAGCGGTGTCGTTCCGGCCACGCTCGGCGAACTCGTCGCCCATGCCGGGCACATCAGGATCGACGCCCAGGTGTCGCTCGGCGTCAGCTTCGACCTCATGGCCGCCGAAGGAACCCAACTGTCCGACGTACGCCGGGTGATCACCCATCCGCACGCGCACGGGCAGTGCGGCCGTTGGGTCCGGCTGCACCTCCCGCATGCCGAACTGGTCACCGCCGCCTCGACGGCGGAGGCCGCGCGCTCGACTGCGGACAGCCGCTCGCCCGGGGACGCGGCCATCGCGAGCTCCGCGGCCGCCGCCCGCTACGGACTGACCGTGCTGGCCTCGGACATCGGCGCCCGCCAGGACGCCATGACACGGTTCGTGTCGCTGCGCCGCAGCGGCCCGGAGGGTCCGACCTCGGACCGGGACCGCACCGCCCTGCTCATCACCTCCGACAGCTCCGATCCCGGTGTCCTCACCGGTGTCCTCGGCGAGCTGAGCGTTCGGCGGATCTCGGTCGCCTGGATCCAGTCCTGGCCTCGGCCCGCTGAGCACGGGCGCTACCACTTCCTCGTCGAGGCCGAGGGGCACATCGAGGAGGGCGGGCTCGCCGAGGCGGTCGTCGCGATGCGCCGTGGTGTCGACTCCCTGACCCTGCTCGGGAGTTATCCGTATCTGGTCGACCGCGCCCTGGAGAGGACCGCCGCATGAGCGGGACACGAATCGCTGTCATCGGCAGCGGGCCCAGAGGAATGATGGTCCTCGAACGGCTCGTCGCCCGCCTCGCCGAGCAGCAGGACACCACAGATCCTCTGGATGTCAGGATCTTCCTGGTGGACGCGGTGGAACCGGGCGCCGGGCAGGTCTACCGCACCGACCAGCCCGACTGGTTCCTGATGAACACCGTGGCGGGCCAGATCTCCGCCTACTCGGGCCTGCCCGACGGAGGACCGGTCCAGGCGGGCGCCGGACCCTCGTTCGCCGAGTGGTGGGAGTCCGCCGACGCGGCGGGCTACCCCGGCCCGGACAGCTACGCGCCCCGCGCACAGTACGGCCGTTATCTGCGCTCGGTGCTCGCCGCCATCCAGGCATCCCTGCCGCCCGGTGTACGGCTGCGGTGCATCAAGGAGCGCGTCGAGGACGTCGTCGGCGGTGCCGGCCGCTACCGGCTCACCCTGTCCGGCGGCGAACGGCTCGACGTCGACCGGGTAGTACTCACCACCGGCCACGCGAGCAACGAACTCACCGGCCGCGAGGGCGACCTCGCCGACTTCGCCGTACGCCACCCCGGACTCCGGTACATCCAGGGCGGCTCGGCGGCCGACATGCCCCTCGACGACATCCCGGCCGGCTCCCGGGTCGGGGTCATCGGCCTCGGCCTGTCCTTCTACGACGTGATGGCCGCCCTCACCCTGGGCCGTGGCGGCACCTTCACCGAACGCGCGGACGGCACGCTCCGTTACGTCCCCAGCGGCAGCGAACCGGTAATCGTCGCCGGATCCCGCAGCGGCATGCCGCTGCACGCCCGGGGCCACAACCAGAAGCCCCCGACCTACTCCTACCACCCGGTCCTCTTCACCCTCGACCGGGTACGCGCCCACCGCCCCTGGGGGCCGCTCGACTTCGCCGAGGACGTCTACCCGTGGCTCAAGGCGGAGATCGACCTCGTCTACTACGGCACCGCCCTGCGCCGTGCGCTCGGCACCGACGCCGCCGAACGGTTCGCCGCACAGGTGACGAAGGCCGCCGAACACGGCGTACCCCAAGTTGCGGAAACAGCACGGCAGTTCGGGCTACGCGACCAGCCGCCGCTCGACCTCGACACGCTGGCCCGGCCGTTCGAGCAGGGCGCGTTCACCGGGCCCGCCGAGTTCGGCCGGGTGCTGCGCAAGGAGATCGAACAGGACCTTGCCGCCGCCGCGGAAGGCAACGTCGACTCGCCGCTGAAGGCCGCGCTCGACGTCATGCGCGACACCCGCTGGGTCATCCGCGAACTGGTCGACTTCTCCGGCCTGACCGCGCGCTCGCAACGCGACGACTTCCTCGGCTGGTACGTGCCCAGGGCGTCGTTCCTCGCGGCGGGCCCGCCCAGTGTCCGGCTCCGGCAGGTGCTGGCTCTGCTCGACAGCGGGCACCTGCACATCGTGGGCCCGCACACCCGCTACGACACCGACGCGGCCACAGGCCGGTACACGGTCTCCTCGCCCCGCGTCGACGGCTCCGCTCTGTCGGTCACCACCCTGGTGGACGCCCGGGTCCCCGACCCCGACCTGCGCCGCAACACGCAGCCCCTGACAGCGCGGCTGCGTGAACGGGGCGTATGGACGAGCTACGTCAACCGGAAGGGCGCCCATCGGGCGGAGGCCCACGAGGTCTACGACACCGGTGGGGTCGCGGTGACCCAGAGCCCGTTCCATCCCGTCGACCGCGAGGGCCGCGCCGACGAGGGCATGTACGTGCTCGGCATCCCCACCGAGCACACCCGCTGGTTCATGCAGGTCGGCAGCAGCAGGCCCGGTATGTGGAGCGACTTCGTCCGCGACGCCGACCGGATCGCGGAACACGCGCTGGAGGCGCGGCCGGCCGGCTTGGCCGTACGAGACGCCGGTGACCGGCCGGTGGAGAGGAAAGCCGGATGAACGAGCGGGCGAGGGAGAGGGCGGGTGCGGGTCAGGTGTGTGGTGTCCGTGTCGCACAGCGCTTCTCCCGGGTTGAGCGATCCGCCACCGTGGCGCTGCTGGAGACCGTCCAGCGGCTGCGGCGCGAAGGGGTCGCCGTGCTCGATCTCAGCGGCGGCGAACCGGACTTCACGACGCCGGATGCCGTGATCGCGGAGACTGTGACGGCGCTGGAGGGCGGCGACACGCACTACACCCCGAGCCGGGGCCTGCCCGAACTCCTGGGCGTCATCGGGGAGAAGCTCGCCACCGAGAATGGGGTCCACGTCGATCCGGCCACCGGGATCGTCGTCACTCCCTCCGCCAAGCAGGCCTTGTTCACCGCGCTGATGACGGTCCTCGACCCGGGCGACGAGGTGATCGTGCCGACGCCCGCCTGGGTCAGCTATCCGGCGATGGCTGGACTGATCGGGGCCCGCGCGGTGCCGGCGGAACTCCGCGCGGAGGACGGCTTCCGCCTCTCCCGGCAGCTGCTGGAGAGCCGGCTCACGGACCGGACGCGGGCGGTGGTGGTCAACACCCCGGCCAACCCCACGGGCCACGTACTGGACGAGGCGGAGGCGGCGCAGATCGTGGCGTTCGCGATGAAGCACGACCTGGTGCTGATCGTGGACGAGATCTACGAGAAGATCGTGTACGACGGACACCGCCACCTCAGCCTGGCGAGCCTGCCCGGGGCGGCCGAACGGACCCTGACGGTAAACGGCTTCTCGAAGGCGTACGCGATGACAGGCTGGCGTCTGGGGTACCTCGCCGGCCCCGAGCCGCTGATCGCGCAGGCCCTCAAGGTCCAGGAGCACACGGTGAGTTGTGCGGCTTCGTTCGTGCAGCGCGGTGGAGTGGCCGCGCTGACCCGCGCGGCCGACGACGTCACCGCGATGCTGAAGGAGTACACCATCCGCAGGGAGCTGACGGTCACCGCCCTGAACGCCCTGCCGGGGGTCACCTGCACCTACCCGGAGGGCGCCTTCTACGCGTTCGCCGACATCCGGGGTACCGGCCTGACCTCGGCGGGCTTCGCCCAGGTCCTGCTGGAGCGGGCGGCGGTCACGGTGGCGCCGGGCTCGGCGTTCGGCGCGGCCGGCGAAGGATACGTACGCCTGTCGTTCGCGGCGTCACGGGACGTGCTGGAGGGGGCCGGGGCGCGACTGGCCGGGCTGGCGGGGGAGTGGCCCGAGGGCTGACACCGGGCCGCAGCGGCGCGGGGGGTGCCGGCATACGGCTCCGCCCCGCGCGGGCGATCGGCCCACCTGGCCCGCGGCTAGGGAACCGCGCACCCCGCGGAGTTCTCCGCTCCCCAGAACTGCTGAAAGAGCAGCACCGCCTCCAGCCGATTGCGCGCCCCCAACTTCGTCAGTACGTGCGAGACATGGCTCTTGACGGTCGCGGGCGACACCCGAAGCCGTACTGCCGTCTCCGCCGTCGACATCCCCTCCGCGAGATTGCGCAGCACCTCCTGCTCGCGTGAGGTGAGTGTGTGCAGGAGGTGCTGCGTGCCGGCCGGGGGCGGGCTCGGCGCGGGGGGCGTACGCCGGGCGTACAGGGTATGCAGTTCCGGCGAGAGCACCGTGTGTCCGGACGCCACCGCGCGGATCGCCGCCGCGAGCCCCGCCACCTTGATGTTCTTCACCAGGCAGCCCATGGCACCGGCCTCGAAGGCCGCGTCCAGACGCCGCTGTGTCCAGCCGGTACCGACGAGCAGCACGCCCGCCTTTCGCAGCTGCAGTTGCCGGACCAGCCCGGTGGCGTCCTCGTGCGGGGCGACGGCCAGGACGACGACGTCGACCCGGTCCAGCGGCCACTGCCGCAGCGGCTGGTGGTTGTTGACGCTGCCCGTCACTTCGAGCTGCGCCGAGGCGCCGAGGACGCGGGCCAGGACATGCCGGGAGATGGGGTCGTGGTCCGCCACCAGTACGCGCGCTGTGGTCTCGACGGCCTTGTCCATGCCGAACAGGTCACGCTCGAGAGACATGCTGTTTACCCTTCGTCCGACTGCTGACGGCAAATCGATGACCGCGGATGAGCCCTGTCACGAGCACGAATCGTAGTCATCCGAATCATGTTCAGTAATACCGAACGATGTTTCTTCTCAGTGGTGTCGGTCACGCGTGATCCAGGCCACCCTGGCGCGATCGCTGCGGGTGCGGTCGCAAAGTTTTGTGTTCGTTGGTTTGCATGCCGTTGATCAAGATGATGGCGGCGCATAGTCTCTGGTAGGCGAGGTGCGAGCCGTGGCTGCTGAGGGGGGACTTGCTGTGGACAGCGTGCTGGCCAGGGACTGGTTATTGGCCTTTGGGGTGGCTGCCCACGCGGAGAAGAGACGGCTGACCACCCTCGATTCGGCGATCGGTGACGGGGACCACGGCGTCAATCTGTGCCGGGGCCTGTCCCGCGTCCGCGAACTGTTGTTGAAGGACAAGGACGGGGAAGCGCACGGCACGGTCGGTGAACTGTTCACGGACGCCGGGGCATTACTCCGTTCCCATGTGGGGGGCGCCTCGGGGGTGTTGTACGGCAGCGCCTTCCAGGCGATCGGCGGCGCGCTGCCGGTGGCCGAGGTCGACGCGGTCCGGTTCGCGGACGCGCTCGATGCCGGGCTCGCTGCCACAGTCAGGCTGGGTGCGGCGATCCCCGGCGACAAGACCATGGTCGACGCCTTCACCCCCGCCGTGACCGCGTTCCGGGACTTCCGGTCGTGGCACACGTTGACTTCCGGTCAAGTGCCCTGCGCCGCAAGGGATTTGACCGATGCGGCGGAGGCTGCGGCGGTTGCTGCCAGGGACGGTGCCCTGGCCACGATCCCTATGCAGGCCCGCAAGGGACGCGCCTCCTACCTCGGCCCGCGCAGCATCGGCCACCTCGATCCCGGCGCCGCCTCCACGGAGTTGCTCTTCAGCTCCCTCGCCAGAGCGGCGAAGGGATGGGCCGTGACGTCGGCCTGAGGACGCGTGCGGTCAGGGTGCGTTCGGGTCAGGGCGCGCCCCAGGCGCCTGCCACGGTGAACGCCTGCTGCGGGTTCAGCCGGGGGTCGCACAGCGAGGTGTAGTGCTCCGCCACCGCGTCCACGCCGTCGGGTCCCCAGGCGCACTCGGTCACAGGGTCGGGGGTGGTCTCCAGATGTAGTCCTGCGGCCACCCCGCCCGCCCCGGAGACGGCCGCCTGGAAGCCGACGACCTCCTCGATCAGCACCGGCACGATCCGGGTCTTGTGGCCCGACGGTGCGGTGAGTGTGTTGCCGTGCATCGGGTCGCACAGCCAGGCCGCCGGGTGCCCCGCCGCCCGTACGGTGGTGACCAGTCGGGGCAGTTTCGACGCCGCGCCGGCCGCGCCCATACGGGCGATGAGGGTGAGCCGGCCGGGTTCCCTGTCGGGGTCCAGCAGCTCGCACAGGCGCAGCAGGGCATCGGGGTCGGTGTTCGGGCCGACCTTGCAGGCGAGCGGGTTGGTGACCTGGGCGAGCATCCGGGCATGGGCGGCGTCCGGCTGCCGGGTGCGTTCGCCGATCCACGGCAGATGCGTGGACATCAGCATGGTCCGGCCGGTGGGCGTGCGGCGCAGGAAGGGCAGTTCGTAGTCGAGGAGAAGTGCCTCGTGACTCGTCCACACCGGCTCCCCAGTGGGCGGGTTCCAGCCGCCGGTGTGCCCCCGCAGGAACTGGGTGGCCTGCTGCGCCGCCGCGTAGCACTCCAGCATTCGTTCGGCCCGGGGCTGCCTGGCATCCGCGTCCGGTGCTGGATGGTTCACCAACGGCCCCCGGAACGCGGGGAGATCGACACCGTCGACGCGCTCGGTCGGTGAGCTGCGCGGTTTGGCGAACTGACCGGCGATCCGCCCGATCCGGATGACGGGCTTGCCGGTGTTCACCTGCATGATCCCAGCCAGCGCGTCGAGCAGCCCGACCTTGCGGGCGACCGCCGACGGGGTGCACTCCGCGGGGTCCTCGGCGCAGTCACCGGCCTGGATCACCTGGTACTTTCCGGCGGCGGCCTGGGCCAGCAGCATCCGCAGGACCTCCGTCTCCTCCCAGGACACCAGTCCGGGCAGGCGGGACAGCTCGGCGCGCACGGCGGCGGCGCGCACCGGGTCGCTCCACTGTGGCTGCTGATGCGCGGGCGCGGCCAACCAGGCTTCGAGATCCGCCGGTTGCGGCTCGGCGTGGTGGTCGAGGGGAAGCGGGGACGGATAGGACGAGGTCACGGTGGGGCTCCTTCGGGCCGGGGGGTGCGGTCGGCCGGGGCTGTCGCGTCGTCGTGCGGATCTGGTCGCAGGGAAGCGGGGGCACCTGTCCGACGGGGGCGGGGAGCGCGGCTCCGAGGCGGGCAGGAAGCCGGCACCGGCCGGTGCCGCGACAGGCTGAACGGCGGGTCCGCTCCGCGTGAGCGGGATCGGGCGTGGGATGGTCGGCGAGCGCCGGCGAGGCGGCTTCGGACGGGCGCCCGGCGCGGACCGGCCGGTGCCGCAGCCTGCCGTGCCGTGGCTAGGGCCCGGTCCGACCGGTGGCCACCAGGTCGGGACGCAGCGCCGCCGCGCCGTGCAGATAGACGTGCGCGGCGGCGGCCCGGGGCCGGATGGAATGGGTGTGCACGAGCACCCGGACGGTGCGTGGAACGCCGTGCGGTACGGCGAGTTCGGCCGCGCACATCAACGGAACGTCGACCAGGCCCATCTCCCGGGCGGCGCGCGCCGGGTAGTCGGCGGTCAGGTCCGGGCTGGCCGTGAACCAGATGCTGATCAGGTCCGCCGGATCGAGGGCGTTGCGGGTGATCAGCTCCTGGAGCAACTCGGTGGTTGCCGCCACGATGCGCTGGGGCTCGTCCGCGTCCACCTGGGTGGCGCCACGCAGCGCCAGTACCCGTGGCGGGAGCGGCGGGCGGTGGCCGGCGAGGGGTTCGTCGGCCGACGGCGCGTCCGTGGGGCGGGGGTGCCCGGTGACAAGGTGTCCGTTCACTTCTTCTCCGGATGTGCTGAGGACAGACGGAACAGGTGCGGGACGGCGCGTTCATGCTGGGCGAGCGGCGTCGCCGTGTCTTCCACCGACGGTGGACTCCGGCGCCCGCCCCGGCCCGGCTGCGCCGAAGGAGGAACGTCATGCATCGGGGGAGGAGGCCTCCACCATCGGCCGATGTCACCCCGTGGCGCGTGGACGAGCCTGTCGGTCATGGGTTCAACGCTTGCGCAGAAGGTGTGGGCCGGTCACACGGTCCGCAGGAGCGGGTCCGGGGGCGACGATCTGCTGTACGTCGACCTGCATCTGCTCCACGAGGTGAACACGCCGAGGGCGTTCGACGGCCTGCGGGACGCCGGCCGCACCGTACGGCGTCCCGACCTGACGGTGGGCACCGAGGACCACAACGTGCCCACGGTCTCCCTGAACGGCCTGTTCGACGACCCGGCGGGCCGCCGTCAGGCCGCCCAACTGCGGGACAACTGCGGCGCCTTCGGGATCCCGGTGCACCGGCGCGGTGACGACGGTCACGGCATCGTCCATGTCATCGGGCCGGAACAGGGCCTGGTCCGGCCCGGGATGACCGTCGTGTGCTGCGACTCGCACACCACCACGCTGGGCGCCTTCGGCGCGCTGGCTTTCGGGATCGGCACCAGCCAGGTGGAACACGTCCTGGCGACGCAGACCCTGTGGACCGGCCGCCCCAAGGACATGGCGGTCACCGTCACGGGCACCCTCCCGGCGGGCGCGACCGCCAAGGACCTGGTGATGACGCTGATCGCGCGCATCGGCACCGGTGGCGGCCAGGGCCACATCATCGAGTACCGGGGAGAAGCCGTCGACGCCCTCTCCATGGAGGGCCGGATGACCCTCTGCAACATGTCGGTGGAGGCCGGCTCCAAGGCCGGTGTCGTCGGCCCCGACGAGACGACGTTCGCCTATCTGCGCACTCGCCCGGGAATGCCCGAGGGCGCGGACTGGGACGCGGAGGTGGAGTACTGGAAGAGCCTGCGCACCGACCCGGACGCGGCGTTCGACCAGGAGGTCACCCTCGACGCCTCGACGATACGGCCGTACGTCTCCTGGGGGACCAACCCCGCGCAGAGCGCGCCGGTGGACGCCCGGGTGCCCGGCCCGGACGAGTTCGCCACCCCCGAGGAACGGACGGCGGCCGAACGCGCGCTGACGTACATGGACCTGCGCCCCGGCAGCCGGCTCCAGGACATCGGCATCGACACCGTCTTCGTCGGCTCCTGCACCAACGGCCGGATCGAGGACCTGCGCGCGGCGGCCGAGGTGCTGCGCGGACGCCGGGTCGCCGACAGTGTACGGATGCTGGTCGTGCCCGGCTCGGCCGCCGTGCACCGGCAGGCCGTGGACGAGGGCCTCGACAAGGTCTTCACCGGCGCCGGCGCCGACTTCCGGCCCATCGCGGGCTGCTCGATGTGCTGCGGCCTCAACGAGGACCGGCTGAAGGCCGGACAGCGCGCCGTGTCCACCAGCAACCGCAACTTCGAGGGCCGGCAGGGCAAACGGGCCCGTACGCACATCGCTTCCCCGGAAGTGGCGGCGGCCAGCGCGGTCACCGGCCGGATCACCGCCCCCGCCGACCTGTGAGACGAGACGGACACAAATGAAGCAGTTCACCGTGCATGTCGGTACGGCGCTGCCGCTGCGGCGCAGCAACGTCGACACCGACCAGATCATCCCCGCCCGCTTCGTCCCCTACTTCCAGCACACCGGACAGGGCAACGGCCTGTTCGCGGACTGGCGCGACGACCCGGCCTTCGCCGCCAACCAGCCCCAGTACCAGGGGGCGACGGTCCTCGTGGCAGGCAACGACTTCGGTACCGGCTCCTCCCGCGAGTCCGCGGTCTGGGCGCTGCAGAAGGCCGGCTTTCTCGCCGTGCTCGCCCCGCGCTTCGGCGACATCTTCCGTGAGAACGCCCTCATGCGCGGCCTGCTTCCGGTGCGGCTGCCGACGCCGGTTGTCGAGGAGCTGTGGGAGCTGACCGAGGGCGACGCGACGACGCCGGTCACCGTCGACCTGGAGCGGCAGGAGGTCCGGTTCGCCGACCGCACCGAGGAGTTCGAGGTGCCCGAGGCGGCCCGCAGGCGGCTGCTGGACGGTACCGACACCATCGGCGACACCCTGCGCCACGCAGCCGAGATCACCCTGCACGAGCGCGCCCGACGGCCGTTCCTGCCCCGGACGAGGAGTGCCGTATGACGACGACCGGAAGCCGGGTGGCACGGCGTCCAGCCCTGCTGGTGCTGGACCTGATCAACGAGATCTCGCACCCCGAGGGCAAGTACAACGACGTCTGCCTGGACCAGATCGAGAGCCGGGGAGTCCTCGGCCACGCCCGGCGTGCCGTGGACCGGGCCCGCGCGGCCGGAATCCCGGTCGTCCACGTCGTCGTCGGCTTCTCCCCGGGGCTCGCCGACTGGCCCGAGACCTCACCGCTGTTCACCGAGGCGGCCGACGGTGACCGGCTGATCCTGGGCACCTGGGGCACCGAGGTGCACGAGTCGCTGAAGCCACTGGCCGACGAACCCGTGGTCGCCAAGCGCCGCGTGAACCCGTTCCTCGGCACGCACCTCGAACTGATTCTGCGCGCCAGGGGCGTCAACACCCTCCTCCTGACCGGGGTGACCACGGACCTGGTGATCCTCTCCACCGCGCGCGAGGCGCACGACCGGGACTTCCTCGTCGAGGTCCTGGAGGACGCCACCGCCACCTCGGACCCCGAACTGCACGAGGCGGCACTGCGGTTGCTCCGCCGCACCGCTGAAGTGACCTCTGTCGACGCGGCGTTGGGTCGACCGCACGACACCGACACCCACGAATCCGCCGACACCGAAGGGAACGTGTGACGCCGATGCAGCCGAGCCATACCATCAGCGACCGTGAGAAGGACGAGCTGTACGGGGTGCTCGAAGCCGTCGACACCAGTCCGTACACCGACTACCCGGCCTTTTCCGCCGCCGTGCGGCAGGCGACGGCGGGCAAGGTGCCGGCCTCGCTGGCCGCGGCGGCCGACCGGATTCGCGCCGACCGCGAGCAGGGTGTCTCGGACACCCATGTGCTGCGCAACTGCCCGGTGGACAAGGACCTTCCTGAGCTCGGCCACGACGACCCGCAGGCCGACAAGTACGCCCACAAGCACACCTTCGTCGCCGAGGGCTTCCTCGAACTCATGGGCCGGCTGACCGCGACCCCGCTCATGTCCTACGCGACCCGCTTCAACGGGGACTTCTTCACCGACGTCTACTCGATCAACAAGTATCACGGCAAGCAGACCGGCTACAGCGACGGCGAACTCGTCTTCCACAACGACCGTACGGCCCACCCCGTGCGCGCGGACTACATCACGCTCCTGGGCATGCGCTGCCCGTTGGAGGAGTACACCGTCACCAGCCTGGTGGAGGCCCGCACCCTGCGCGCCGCCCTCCCCGAGGCCGCGCTGCGCATCCTGGGCGAGCGGCATTTCATCACCCCCTTCGACGTGGTCTCGCGGGACAACAACAGGGACCTGACCGTCTCCGACAGGCACGCGGTCTTCGAGGGCGACTACGGCATCCGCTACCTGGACACGCACACCACGGTCGCGCTGGACGCCCCCGGAGAGGCCAAGGACGCGCTGATCGAGCTGAAGAACGCGCTGACCCGGGCGGAGAAGAAGCGGCATCGCATCCTGGAGGGCGACCTGCTGATCTTCGCCAACCAGAACGGGCTGCACAGCCGGGAGAAGATCGAGGTCATCGACGCCGAACGGTCCCGCTCGCGCTGGCTGCTGAAGACGTACGCCTTCCGGAGCCAGGCCGTCGCCGACGGCTTCGCGGACCGCTGGACGGACGGCATCCCGGGCCGTGTCGGCGACTGACTGCCCAGGCGCCGCCCCGGCTTCTCCTCCGCAAGCCCCGAACGACGTACCACGTACGACGACGTAACCGAAGGGAACACCCCATGACACCGCCCTCGACCTCAGCGGCGACCTCGACCTCGACCGAGGACTACGTCGGCGCGCCGCTTCCCACCCTGTTCACCGGCATGCCCGGTCTGTCCTTCGCCCCGCAGGAGCTGGTCTTCCAGCCTGTCGTGGCCGATGGCCGTACCCAGGCCGAGATGGCCCCGCTGTACACCGTCGCGCAGACCGGCGAGGACGGTCCGGCCGCCGCGGTCATGCACTACCTCCCGGGCGCCAAGGCCCCCTCCCACCTGCACCCCGGCTTCGAGCTGATCTATGTGCTGAGCGGCGAACTGGAGACCGACGACGGCGTCTACGCGGCGGGCAGCCTCCTCGTCATGCCGCCGAACAGCGTGCACGCGCCCCGCAGCCCCAAGGGCTGCGTCGGTCTGGTCGTCTGGGAACGGCCGGTCCAGGTGGTGTGACCGCAGGAGAACAAAGCAAGGCAAGGCATGGAGAGCGGGGCGGGTGGGCGACCACCCGCCCCGCTCAGGCGTGCCGGGAGCGGTAGAGGGCGGCCTTGGCCCGGTTGCCGCAGCGCGCCATGTCGCACCAGCGCCGGGAGCCGCGGTGGGACCGGTCGACGTACAACCGGGTGCACCGCGGCGCCGCGCACTCCTTCACCTGCTCCGGCGTACGGGTGATCAGCTCGACGGCGTCACGAGCCAGCGTCGACAGCACGGCACCGATCGTGCCGTGACGTACGACGGTGCCGTCGGGCACCAGTTCGCAGCGCACCGGGGCGTGGCCGGCGGCGCGGTTGACGACGGCGCAGTCCTCCGGTGCGAAGGGGGCGCCGCTGGTCGAGGAGAGCACGAGCCGGTAGATCGCCTCGCGCAGATGCAGGGCCTGGGTCAGGTCCGCCTTGGTGGCCGACGCGGGGGAGTCCAGCGCTCCCGAGGCGACGGACCAGTCGGTGAGGTCCGCCGGTGTGGTGAGCAGGTCCAGCGCGTCGTCGCGTCGGCTCTGGACCGTACCGACGAAGTCAAGGGCCGTGCTGCCGCTGACGAATGCGAATGTCATCTTGCAAGAGTAACCGCATTGACTGGTTGCTGAGGCGTCTGTAGGGTCCAAATAACCGGATTGGCTGGTTACTTGCTCTGAGAGGTCACCTCTGCTGATGGAACGCGACGATCTGAAATTCGCCGAGGGGGACACAGGTGCGGACGTCGAAGGGGCGGCCGACGCACCGCAGGCAGCCGCCGTCGGGCCGGCCTGGGCCACCGCGGCGATCCCCGCCGTCTTCGTGGTCCTCTGGAGCAGCGCGTTCATCGCGGCGGTCATCGGCACCGACGCCGCTCCGCCCCTGCTCCTGACGTTTTCCCGGTTCGCGGTCGCCGGCGTGCTGCTCACGATCGTCGCCCTGGCGACCAAGGCGCCCTGGCCCAGGGGCCGGATGCTGCTCCATGTGATCGTCGTCGGTCTGCTGATGCAGGCCGTGCAGTTCGGCGCCTTCTACACGGCCATCGGCGCGGGCCTGCCCGGCGGTGTCGTCGCGCTCATCCAGGGGTTCAACCCCGTCCTGATCGCCCTGCTGGCCGGGTTCCTGCTGGGTGAGGAGATCACCGGGCGGCAGTGGCTCGGCTTCGCCATCGGCGGCGCCGGGGTCGCGCTCGCCGTCGCCGGGGCGCTGCAATTCTCCACCAGCGCCATCGTGCTGTCCTTCGTCGGCCTGCTCGGCCTGAGTGTCGGCACCGTCTACCAGAAGCGCTACACCCAGGGCGTGGACGTCCGCAGCGGCACCGCGGTCCACTTCCTCGCCGGCGCTCCCGTGATGGGCGTGATGACCCTGACCCTGGAGGACCCCGAGGTCACCGACTGGGCCGGCTTCGGCGGCGCGCTGGCCTGGATCGTACTGATCAACTCGGTGGGCACTTTCCTGCTGCTCAACTTCATGCTCAAGAAGCAGGACGCCAGCCGCGTCGGCACGCTCTTCTTCCTGACCCCCGCCGTCACTGCCCTGCTCGCCTGGATGGTCATCGGTCAGACGCTGAGCCCGTCGGCGATCATCGGCCTGGTCCTGGGTGGCGCGGGCGTACTGCTCGCGGCCCGCAAGTAACGCCCCCTCCCTTCAATTCAGTAGAGAAAATGAGTAGAGAAGAGACGAAGGAAACATGAGCATCAAGGTCGCCGTCAACGGGTTCGGGCGCATCGGCCGGGGGTTCCTCAGGGCGGCGCTCGCTCAGGGAGCCGACCTCGACATCGTGGCGGTGAACGACCTCACCGACGCGAAGACCCTCGGACACCTGCTCGCCTACGACAGCACCATGGGCCGACTGAACGCCCAGGTCGAGGTCGACGGCGACGCCCTCGTCGTGGACGGCCGCAGGATCGCCGTCCACGCGGAGCGCGACCCCGGCAAGCTGCCGTGGGGCGAGCTGGGCATCGACGTCGTCGTGGAGTCCACGGGCTTCTTCACCGACGGCAAGAAGGCCGCCGCGCACCTGGACGCGGGCGCCCGCAAGGTCCTCATCTCCGCTCCGGCGTCGAACGAAGACCTCACCCTCGCGTACGGCATCAACCACACGAGCTACGACCCGGCCGTCCACCACATCGTCTCCAACGCGTCCTGCACGACGAACTGCCTTGCCCCGCTGGCCCAGGTGCTCCATCAGGGCCTCGGCCTCGAGCACGGCCTGATGACCACCGTGCACGCCTACACCCAGGACCAGAATCTCCAGGACGGCCCACACAAGGACCCGCGGCGCGCCCGCTCGGCCGCGCTCAACATCGTGCCCACGTCCACCGGCGCCGCGAAGGCCATCGGACTCGTCCTGCCCGAGCTGAACGGCCGCCTGGCGGGCCTCTCGCTGCGTGTCCCGGTGCCGGTCGGTTCGATGACCGACCTCTCGGCGTACGTGGGGCGCCCGACCACCGTCGAGGAGATCAACGAGCTGTTCGCCGAGGCCGCCGCCGGACCGCTGGCCGGCGTCCTGCGCTACACGGACGCCCCGCTCGTCTCCACCGACATCGTCGGCGACCCGGCGTCCTGCGTCTTCGACTCCCAGCTGACCACGGTCACGGGCGGGGGACGCCATGTAAAGGTCTTCGGCTGGTACGACAACGAGTCGGGCTTCTCGCACCGGGTCGTGGACGTCGTACGACTGCTGGGCATCCAGGCCTGACGTCAATTCCCGCGGACCGGCTCCGGCCACCGGTGACGGGGCCTGCCTCGCGTGAACGCACTGAACCTCGCGCGGGGCGGGCCTGTCGGTGCGAGCGGTCCGGTCAGTCGGAGACGCGCCAGGCCACGCCCCGGCCGGCGCCGAGTTCGCGGGACAGAAGGGTCGCCACCTCGCGTACGGCGAGGGCGTGCCGCTGCTGGTCCGCCTCGGCGAGGAGCCGTTCCACGGGGCCGACGATGCCGATGGCTCCCGTCGGGCTGCCGTGCCGGTCGAACACCGGCGAGGCGATGCCGGCCTCGCCGAGGGCGCTCTCCTGCTCCTCCAGTGCGTAACCGATGCGCTGGATCTGCGTCAGCTGCTCGGCCAGGGCGGGGGGGTCGACCACGGTCTGTCCGGTCAGCCGGGTCAGCTCCCCCTCCAGCAGTTCCTTCTGCCGACTCTGGGGCAGGAATGCGACGAACGCCTTGCCGAGCGCGCAGGTGTTCCACGGAACGCTCGCGCCGAGTTCAAGGATCTGCACCCCGCTCCCGTGCCGGAAGGCGTGGTGTACGACGAGCATGTGGTCGCAGTGGTCGAGCACGGCGACCCAAACCGCCTCGCCGGTGCGCTCGGCCAGGGTGTCCGCCCAGGCGACCGACCGTGACCGCAGCTCCTGGGTCTCCAGATACGAGTTGCCGAGCCGCAACAGAGCCGAGCCGAGGAGGTACTTGCTGGTCTCCTTCTCCTGGCGCACCAGCCCCTCGGCCTCGAGTGTTCGCAGCAGCGCATGTGCAGTGGGCTTCGAGACACCGATCCGGTCAGCGAGTTCGGTGACGCCCAGACGTGGGCCCGCGATCGCCAGCTCCCGCAGGATACGGGCCGCACGCTGAACGGACTGCACCGTCATTCTTGCTCGCATTCAGTATCCCCGAACGATGTTCGGGAAGTATATGCCAGTCAGTCACCTTTGTATACGTCTCTGCAGGAGGCGCGCACGAGATGCCGCCGCATTGGGGGAGTATCACCACGGAGGTGCCGACGGACCACCTGGCGCGACGAGATCGTCGCCACCGATGACTGTATCCGGCGTGCCCGAGACGCGACGCGATGTGGAGTCCTGTCTCGAACGCCTGATCGTCCGGTGGGTGCCGTGAGGTGAGGGGCCGTACCGCGGCACGGGACGCGGAACAGACCCGCGGTATCGCGCCAAGCCCTACGCGCCCCCGGTCCCGTCACCGGGGCGCCGTAGAATCACGGCACCATGGCATACCTCGACCACGCAGCGACCACCCCGATGCTTCCGGAGGCGGTCGAGGCGATGACCGCGCAGCTGGGCGTCACCGGTAACGCCTCCTCACTCCACGCGGCCGGCCGCAGAGCCAGGCGTACGGTCGAGGAGGCCCGCGAGACGCTCGCCGAGTCGCTCGGTGCCCGGCCCAGCGAGGTCGTGTTCACCTCGGGCGGCACCGAGGCCGACAACCTCGCCGTCAAGGGGCTGTACTGGTCCCGCCGGGACGCCGATCCGGCCCGCGTCCGTGTCCTCGCCAGCCCCGTCGAGCACCACGCGGTACTCGACGCCGTGCACTGGCTCGGCGAACACGAGGGCGCCGTCGTCGAGTACCTCCCGGTCGACCGGTACGGCCGCGTCCACCCCGACGCCCTGCGCGAGGCCGTCGCCCGCGACCCCGAAAGCGTCGCCCTGGCCACCGTGATGTGGGCCAACAACGAGCTCGGCACGATCATGCCGGTGCGTGAACTCGCCGACGTGGCAAGCGAGTTCGGGGTCCCGCTGCACGCCGACGCCGTGCAGGCCTTCGGCCAGGTGCCCGTCTCCTTCGCGGACTCCGGGCTCGCCGCGATGACCGTCTCCGGCCACAAGGTCGGCGGCCCGTACGGCATCGGCGCGCTGCTGCTGGGCCGCGAGTACAGCCCCGTACCCGTGCTGCACGGCGGCGGGCAGGAGCGGCACGTACGGTCCGGCACCCTCGATGTGCCGGCCGTCGCCTCCTTCGCCGTGGCCGGGCGGCTCGCCGCCGAACAACAGGGCTGGTTCGCCCGGGAGATCGGCGCCCTGCGCGACGCCCTGGTCACGGCCGTCCGTACGGCGGTTCCGGACGCCATCCTGGGCGGCGATCCGGTGGACCGGCTTCCGGCCAACGCCCACTTCACCTTCCCGGGCTGTGAGGGCGACTCCCTGCTCCTGCTGCTCGACGCCCAGGGCATCGAGTGCTCCACCGGTTCCGCCTGCACCGCCGGGGTGGCCCAGCCCAGCCATGTCCTCCTCGCCGTCGGCACCGATCCGGACCTGGCCCGCGGCACCCTCCGCTTCTCCCTCGGCCACACCTCCACGGAGGCCGATGTCGAGGCGGTCGCCAAGGTCATCGCCCCGGTGGTGGAGCGGGCGCGCGCGGCGGGACTGGCGTAGC
This sequence comes from Streptomyces sp. ME02-8801-2C, assembly GCF_033793965.1. NCBI lineage: Bacteria > Bacillati > Actinomycetota > Actinomycetes > Kitasatosporales > Streptomycetaceae > Streptomyces > Streptomyces sp. ME02-8801-2C. Next base: position 59,800 of record NZ_JARAXP010000009.1, read on the forward strand.
ACCGCCCGCGCCCGCGCCCGGGCATCGGGGGCCGGGACCGGGAAGGCGACAGGGGGCTGGGTCGGCCTAGCCGTCCGTGACCATCAGGGACGCCATCATGCCCTCGTCCTCGTGCTGCAGAAGATGGCAGTGGAGCATGTACATGTAGGAGTCGTCGGCGAAGTCGGTGAACTCCATGGCTATCTTGATCGACCCACCGCCGACGACCTCGTACGTGTCGAACCAGCCGAGGTCGACCCCGGTGGGAGCCGCGCCGTTGATCGAGATCAGCTGGTAGGGCACGTCGTGCAGATGGAACGAGTGTTCCAGCTGGGAGGCGTTGGTTATCGTCCAGATCTCCTTGGCGCCCAGCGTAGTGCTGATCATGGCCATGCTGGCCATGGTGAGACCGCTCGAACCGTTGATCTTCATCGACGTGCCCGTGTTGCTGAGCGTGATGGTGCGCGCCGTGAAGTCGCTGGTGTCGTACCGCTTGATGGTGTTGAGGCTGCCCGGCAGGTCGTCCGGGGCGTCGCTGCCGCCCGCCGCGACGCTGAGAAAGTCGTAGGTGCCGGAGCCGCCGCGGATCCAGCCGGTCGTGATGACGACCTGGAGCGTGACGTCGTCGGTGACGTCCATGACGAACTCGGCGCGGGCGCCGGCCACCAGCCGGATGCTGTCCACCCCGGTCGGCGCCGTCAGATAGCCCTGGTCGGTGGCTATCTGGGTCAGCTTGCCGCCGTCGCTGCGCTGGATCGTGATGATGTCGGACGGCGAGGCGTTGAGCGCCCGGAACCGGTTGCGGGTCTTGGTGGCGTTGAAGGTGAGCGTGGTGTCGTCGACGTTGGCGCCGTTCACCAGCACCGGGTACTTGAGGCCGGAGGTCAGGTATCCGGTCTGGTCGTACTTGATGTCGCCCGCGGCCGAGACGGCCAGACACTGGAAGACGAGCGGGATGTCGTCGACGCCGTAGTCACTGGGCAGGGCCGCGGAGGCGGTGGAGTCGTCCTCCACGATGATCATCCCGGCGAGTCCGTGGGTGGCCTGCTTGGCCGTGGTGCCCAGGGCGTGCGGGTGGTACCAGAGGGTCTTGGCCTCGTCCAGGACGGTGAAGGTGGGGGCCCAGGTGCCGCCGGCCGCGAAGGCGTTCTGCGGGCCGCCGTCCATCGAGGGCGGGACATGCGCGCCGTGGAAGTGGACGGTGGTCTCCTCGGTGAGGCTGTTGGTGATGTTCAGCAGGACCTTGTCGCCGGTGGTCCACTTCATGGTCGGGCCGAGGAACGACCCGTTGTAGCCGGCGGTGGTGCTGGTGACACCGCTGAGCACTTCACTGGTGCCGCTCTTCGCCTCCAGGGTGAAGGTGGTGGTGCCGTCGGTGGTGGTGCCCTCAAGGAGGTCCGGGATGGGGAGCGCGCCCGTGTGCGTCGCCGCACTGGCCTTGCGCTCCGCCTCGGTCAGCAGTCCGAAGGTCGCGCCCGCGGCGGCCACGGCGCCCAGGCCGATGCCGGCCATTCCGCCGAGGAACTTCCGTCGGTGCAGGCCCTTGCCGCCCCGGCTCTTCGGCCGTTTGTTCGTGTCGTCGGCGGGATCTGTGTTCTGGGTCATGTTCATGGCTGTGGATCTTTGGGTTAAGCCCTGTGTAAGGACTGAGGCCAAAATGGGAGCGCGCCCAGGACGCTGTGCGATGGCCCTGTATGTCAACTCCCTTGCCGAGATGCCGGGTTGGGGATCCGCAGGTCATCTTCGGCGCATGGGACACATCGGGCGGCCGACACGCCCGAATTGCTCACGGCCACACGCGTGTGTGACTTGCGTCACAGGGGGGAGGGGGGTGTGAGGGGTCTCAGGCGGAAACCCTGCCCGCCTCCTCGACGAGCCGCAGGTACTTCTTCCAGTCCCAGCCCTTCCCGGGGTCGGTGTGGTCCGTGCCCGGCACCTCCACATGCCCGATGATGTGCTCCCGGTCGACGGGTATGCCGTACCGCGCGCAGACCCTGGCCGTCAGCCGCGCCGAGGCCGCGTACATCGCGTCCGTGAAGTCCTCGGGCTTCTCCACGAAGCCCTCGTGCTCGATGCCGACGCTCCGCTCGTTGTACTCCCGGTTGCCCGCGTGGAAGGCCACGTCCAGCTCGCGGATCATCTGCGTGATCCGCCCGTCCTTGCGGACGACGTAGTGCGCCGCCGCGCCGTGCCCCGGGTCCTGGAAGACCTTCACCGCGCTGGCGAAGCTGCCCTGGGTGACATGGATGATCACCCGGTCCACCGTGTAGTCGTCGGGCCGGTCCGCCATCCGCCAGTTCGCCGAGGAGGCCGCCACCCAGCGCGCCCCCGCGTAGTCGACCTCGCCCTCCTTGCGCGGCTTCGACACCCCGGGCGCCCGCCACCACAGGTGCTTCAGCTCGTCGCGCGCGAGCACACCCGTGGCGACGGCGGCCACCGCCCCGCCGATGAGCAGGGCGCGCCGCCCGATCCGCCGGTCGCCGTCCCGCGAAGCCCCACCGTGGCCCTCGCTGCGCGACTGCTGGGGGATGTCCCGCGAAAGGCCGCGGCCGGTGTCCCGCCGAGCCTGTGTTTCCTCCATGTCTGCGTGAACGGATACTCGCGCGCCCCGGTTCCCGGCGCCCCGTACCCTTGAGGGGTTATGACTCACACCTCGCAGCAGCCCCTCCGCGTACTGGCCGCCATGTCCGGCGGCGTGGACTCCGCCGTAGCCGCCGCCCGCGCGGCCGAAGCCGGCCACGACGTCACGGGCGTCCACCTCGCCCTGTCCGCGAACCCGCAGTCGTTCCGCACGGGTGCGCGTGGCTGTTGCACCATCGAGGACTCCCGGGACGCCCGCCGCGCGGCCGACGTCATCGGCATCCCGTTCTACGTGTGGGACCTCGCCGAGCGCTTCCGCGAGGACGTGGTGGACGACTTCGTCGCCGAGTACGAGGCGGGGCGCACCCCCAACCCGTGCCTGCGCTGCAACGAGAAGATCAAGTTCGCTGCGCTCCTCGACAAGGCCCTCGCCCTCGGCTTCGACGCCGTCTGCACCGGCCACTACGCGCAGGTGATCCTCCGCGAGGACGGCACGCGCGAGCTGCACCGCGCCTCCGACATGGCCAAGGACCAGTCGTACGTCCTCGGGGTGCTCGACGACCGCCAGCTCGCCCACGCGATGTTCCCCCTCGGCGACACCCTCACCACCAAGGACGAGATCCGCGCGGAGGCCGAGCGGCGCGGCCTCGCGGTCGCCAAGAAGCCCGACTCGCACGACATCTGCTTCATCGCCGACGGCGACACCCAGGGCTTCCTGGCGAACCGCCTGGGCCGCGCCGAGGGCGACATCGTCGACGAGTCCGGCGCGAAGATCGGCACGCACGAGGGCGCGTACGGCTTCACCATCGGCCAGCGCAAGGGCCTGCGCATCGGCACCCCGGCCGCCGACGGCAAGCCGCGCTACGTCCTCGACATCTCCCCGGTGAACAACACGGTGACGGTCGGCCCGGCCGCATCCCTCGACGTCGACGCCCTCACCGCGATCAAACCCCGCTGGTGCGGCGCGGCCCCCACAGGGCCCGGCACCTACACCGCCCAGCTGCGCGCCCACGGCGGCGAGACCGAGGTGAGCGCCGAGCTGGTCGACGGCACCCTGGAGGTCACCTTCACCGAGCCCGTGCGCGGGGTGGCGCCGGGCCAGGCGATCGTCCTGTACGACGGCACGCGCGTGGTCGGCTCGGCGACGATCGCCACGACGAACCGGGCCACGGCGAACGCCGTCTGAGCCGCCGTACGACCGCCGCCCGCCGTTCGTCTCATCCCCAGTGCAGGGGATGGGACAGCCGCACCCCGTGCGTGGCGAAGTCGATGGTCACCCGGTCGCGGTCGGCCGTCGTGAAACCGTGGTGGAAGCTGCTGCGGTCCGCGCCGAGGTAGACGTAGTGCACCCGGCCCGGGTGCAGCAGCGACGCGTTGGCGAAGAGCCCGGCCGTCATGTCCCGCAGCCCGTAGTGCAGGGCCTTCACCCCGGTGGTGAACGGCCCCTGCCAGGCCCGCTGCCCGTCCCGTTCGACGGTGACCTGCCCGGTGACCTGCTGCGGCGGTGTCCCCAGGAAGAGGTAGGGGGCCACGCCCGCGTCGCACAGCTTCGCGTACGACAGATGCCCGGCGTGCCGCTTGAACCGGCCGATGTCGGTGAGGTCGTTGCCGAAGGTGTATCCGGCGTACTTCGGGGTGCCGTCCGCGTCACCCACGTACACGAGGACGACCTCGGCCTCCTCGGTCACCGCGACGGCGTCCTGCGGCACGCGCAGTGGCTCGCCGGAGACCTTCAGGACCTCGCCCAGGCCCTTGAAGAACCAGTTGGGCTGGGTCGGCGCCCCCGAGTCCGCCTTCACGTTGTGGGTGGCCATGAAGCCGCTGACCAGCGCGTCCCCGACGGAGTCGGGCAGCAGCGGGGGCCGGAAGCGTACGTCCGTCACGGCCGCGGTGACCGGTTCGCGGCCGTCGGTCAGCGCGGAGAGGAGGGCGGGGATGTCGCCGTCGGCCGCCAGGACCGCGGCACGCGGGTCGGTGCCGGCCAGGGGGAAGAGGGTGAGGACGGTGTCCTCGGGGGTGCCGTACCCGATGTACCGCTCACCCTCGTACTCGCATTCGAACAGGACCGTCATCGGGCGCTCTCCTCTAGTTCCGGCAGTTCGGTTTCCGGCTGTGGGGCGGTGGTGTCGGCGGTCGGCTGCCAGCCGTGGTCCGTCCAGGTCAGGGCCGTCCAGCGGTCCGCCCGTTCGGTCAGGCGCAGGCCGAATCCGGGGCCTTCGACGGGGGCGATCGTGTTGGTCCGGCGGTCCACCAGCGGGCGCGGGGACACGATCGCGTCGGTCTCGGCGAAGAAGCGGTCGGACTGGCCGGCCTCGACGGTCAGGGCGTCGGGGCTGCGCAGCGCCAGCGCCCGGCTCGCGTTGATCAGCGGGCCGGTCTCGGCGACCTGGACGCCGATCTGGAAGCCCAGGCCCTCGGCACGGGCGTACTCGGTCAGCCGGGCCGAGGCGAGCAGCCCGCCGTTCTTGGACACCCGGACGTTCACCGCGTCGCACGCCCCGGCGGCCACCGCGGCACGCGCGTCCGTCGCCGTGCACACCGACTCGTCGAGCAGGACGCGGACGCCCGTCGCCCGGCGCAGGGCACGCAGATCGGCCCAGGAGCGGCGGGGGAGCGGTTCCTCGAGGAGGTCCACGCCGGCCTCGAGCAGCCGGCGCGCGTTGGGCGCGGCCGTCTCCGGGGTCCAGCTCATGTTGGCGTCCACCATCACCGGCACGTCCGCGCCGAGGCGGTGCCTGATCGCGCCCACCGTGCGGACGTCCCGCCCGATGTCGTCGGACGCCTTCACCTTGACGAAGTGGAAGGGCCCGCGCGTGTCGAGGAACTCCTCGACGCCGATGCTCAGATCCAGCACCTGGGACACGGGCAGGGAGAGCAGTTCGGAGCCGCCCGGGAACAGCAACTCGCCGACCGGGATGCCCAGCTGACGACAGAGCAGATCCAGTACGGCCGTCTCCAGCAGGCACACCAGGTTGGTGCCGGGCGCTGTCCCCAGGGTGTGGGCGAACAGCTCGGGGAATGTCGACTCGAAGCCGTCGGCGCGGAGTCGGGCGGCGAGGTCCGCCGGTGGCGTCGTACGCAGCCGGCCGAACAGGGCGTGCAGCGGGACGCGTCCGAGAGCCTCCCCCACACTGTCGGTGCTCTCACCGGTGACGTACGAGCGGGGTGCGCACTCCCCGATGCCGGTCGCGCCGTCGACGCTCAGGCGCAGGACCAGGCTGTCGCTGGTGCGACGGCGGGCCGCCGGGTGGTCGAAGCCGATGCGCATCGGCAGCGCCACCCGGTACAGCCGCGCCTCAGACGCCACGGTCCAGCCCCTGGAGCAGGGTGTGCGTGGACGTCCAGTCGACCAGACTGCGGCTGACGTCCGTGTAGAAGAGGTAGTGCCGGTCGGTGGGGAACTGGACGACCAGACCGCGGTCGGAGAACAGCTCCTGGAAGACCCCGCGGGTCGCGTCGAGATCCACGATCGGGTCGGTCAGCCCTGACACGAACGCGGCCGGTACGTCCGGGAGTCGGCGGCGGTCCGGGGAGAGGTAGAGCCGCTCCAGGGCCAGCAGGACCGCCCGTGAACGCCGGGTCAGGGTACGGGCGGCCAGGTCGTCGTTGTCGATGAACTCCCGGTAGCGGGGATCGTCCGTGAAGTCCGCCGACCTCAGGCCCGCGTCCCACGGCTCGGTGCCGGTCTCGGCGGCCAGCGCCGCCCGCTCCTCGTCGCCGAGCACCGCGTGCAGCCGGCCCAGCCAGGTCGAGCAGAAGACGGTGGCGTCGTAGCGGACGGTGAAGTCGGGATGGTGCAGCAGGGCCGCCAGGAAGGAGCCGCCCAGGCAGTGCCCGAACAGGGTCAACGGGACGTCGTCGCCGATCAGTTCACGGACATGGGCGATCGCGGTGGCATAGTCCGCGACGATCGTGGCGACGTCCGGCACGTCCTGGCGTTCGCCGCCGCTGATGCCGCTGCCGCGCCGGTCGAGCACGAAGAAGGCGATGTCGTTGTCGGCGAACTGCGGCCCCACCTCCCACAGCCAGCCCGCGTGCGACTGCAGCCCGTGGAAGTAGAAGACCGCGCCCTTGGTCTCACCGCGCGGACGCCACAGATGCAGCGCGAGGTCGGTGCCGTCCACGGAGAGCGTGATGATCTCCCGGCGTACGTTCTGCGGCGGCCTCTTGGTCTCGATCACCGGGATACTCCCGCCCCGCCGACCAGGTCGGCGACGAAATCGGTGTCCTTCTGGAAGGGGCTGTACTTGTACTGGGTGGTGTTGCCGCGCTGCCGCCGGGACTCGGTGTACGCGGCGATGCTGTCGTGGGCGACGGTGCGGAACTCCAGCGCGCCGAGGCGACCGCTGGTGCGCTTGCCGGCGTACTCGATGTTGATGGCGGCGAGCGCGCGGTCCACCGCGTCGGACAGTCGGTGGTCCAACTCGGCTCCGGGGCGCGGTACTTCGCCGACCACGACATAGTGCGGGGGCTCGGCCCAGCGCGGCCCGCAGAGATAGAGGCCGCCCTCGAGGCCGTACGCGGCCAGCGCCTGCTCTATCGCCTGGGTGACCTGGGCCTCGGTGATCTTCTCGCCGGTGAAGGAGTGGAAGACGCCGTCGCGGTGCACGAAGTGGATCCACGGGACACCGTCGGTGACCCGGTCGACGCGGTAGATGTCGCCGCTCCACAGCCGGTAGAGGCCGTTGGCCTGCGTCATGATCAGGTGGTAGTCGCGGCCCGCCTCGACCTCGTCGAACAGCAGCGTGTCGATCCGCTCGCCCGCGTCCAGGAGCCTGCCCAGCTCGACCTCTGCCGGCACGAACTCGAAGAACGCCTGGTTGACCGCGAGCGGCTGGCTGTCCAGCGAGGGGTCCACCGGGAGCGTCGTGACACCCTCCGTGCCGCAGCTCATGAACGGCATCGCGCGCACCCCGGGCAGTACCGCGTCCAGCTTCGAGCGGTAGAGCCCGGCCGAGGAGGACAGCCAGCAGCTGTAGGCGCCGAGCGAGGGCCACACGTCCTTGAGGGTGAACTCGCCCTGGTCCAGCACCGATTGGAGGTGTGCGGCGGCCTCCGGGTCGGGATCGCCGTACGGCCGGCCCTCCAGGGTGCCCGCGGCCAGGTCGCGCACCAGGTCGGGGCCGTGCTCGGCGATCAGGTCGCGCAGCGAGATGAGTGTGCTGGGGTTGATCGCGGTGATGAACTCCAGCCGCCGGCCCACGAAATGGCGGATGCGGTGGTACATCCGGCCCGTGTGCGACGTGGGCGCCTCCACCCCGAACCAGGGGGCCGCGGACCACGGCGGGTTCCAGTCACGGCTGTTGATCCGCGGATGCCGGTTGCTGATCGCCTGGTACTGGACGCCGTACAGGAAGTCGTCGACGTTCTCGTGGACCGTCTGGGTGTCCAGGGTGGCGTACGGATGGTCGAGGAGCGCCGGGTGGAGGTCCAGATACGTTCCCCACATGGCCTGCATCGCCGGGACCCGGTAGTTCAGCAGCCAGTGCAGTGTGTACGGGACGCGCTTCGGCGCCCCGGTGGTGCCGCTCGTCTTCAGCCAGCGCAGGACCGGGCTGCAGGACAGGACTCCGCCCTTGGTCCGGGTCTCGCGGTCGATCTCGGCCGTGAAGTGGTCGTAGCGCCGGACCGGGAGGGTGTCCCGGAAGCTCTTGTCGTCGGTGCCGACCGTGTCGTAGCCGCGTTCCTTCCAGTGCAGGGAGTCCCGGCACAGATCGACGACGTCCGCGAGGACGCGTCTCTGGGTGGCCGCCGGGTCCCCGAGGTCGGCCAGCAGCGCCGCCCGGGCCCGTCGGCACTCCTCCTGGAAGGGGACGCGACGCGTGTTCCAGTGCTCTTGCCAGTACGAACCGCCCACGACTTCAGCTTCTCCCTCGGCTTGTTGGCTCGATTCGGGCGGCGTCGTCGCCGGGTTCTCCGGGACAACACCGTCGGATGTGTGAACGCTGTTGGGGTGCCGGTCACCGGCCCCGCAGTGCGACCGCCCGTTCGGCGGCCTCCTGCGGCCTGGCGGCGGCACCATTGATCCGCGGGGCAACCTGCCGGGCCAGGAGGCCCAGACTGCGGTCGGTGTTCTCGTACGACGTCCAGTCGGCGACGTACACGAGGAGCGTGCCGAAACCGCCGGTCGCCTCCTCCATACATCGGATCTGGGACACCACGTCGTCGACCGAACCGACCAGCGCGCCGCCCGCCGCCACCCGGTCCTCCAGCGCCCGGTGCCGGTCGGCGCCGGGCGCGAGGACCTCCCGTCCGGAGATCCGGCCGAAGTACTCGAAGACCCACCGGTCGTAGCCCTCGCGGACCTCGGCGAAGGCCTGGGCGCGGGTCTCGGCGACATGCACCGGAAGGGCGATGCGCCAGTCCTCGCGGCGCAGGGTCCGCCCGTACTCGTCGGCCGCCTCCTCGGCGTGCTTCCACTGCTGGGCCAGGCCCAGGTGCTGCGAACCCTCCTTCGCCGGCAGTCCGAAGGGCAGCGCGAAGGAGGTCATGCTCAGCCCGTACCGGCCGATCAGCCGGGGACTGCTCACCGAGGTGCCGGAGGTGGCCAGCGCCACCTCGATCGGGTCGGGGCCGAAGCGCGGCAACTGGAGCTTGGCGTCGACCAGTTGGTACCAGTCGGTCCGCTGCGTGACCCGCTCCTCGCCGTTGACGAGTTCGAGCAGCGTCGGCAGCGCCTCGGCGAGCCGCGCACGCTGCCGCGGGCCGTCCAGACCGAACATCGAGGCGTCGAACGGCACACCCGGTCCCACGCCAAGGAGGTAGCGGCCCCGGGTGAGGTGGTGCAGATGTACGGCCCTGGTGGCCACGTGGAAGGGGTGGTGCCCGGAGAGCGGCACCACCCCGTGGGCCAGCCTGATCTGCCGGGTCCGCTGACTCGCGGCGGCGATCAGGGTCTCCGGGGCGCCCACCAGCCCCCAGCCCAGCGTGTGGTGCTCGCCGAACCAGGCCTCGTCGAAGTTGAGCCGGTCGGCGAGCTCCACCAGCTCGAGGTCGCGGTGGATCGCCAGATGCGGATCCTGGCCCGTCTCGTGAACGGGCGAAAGGAACAGGCCCATGCGGCTGTGCACTGCGAATCCTCCCCCTGGACTGAGTACGTGGAGCTGAGTACGTGGAGCTGAGCGGGCCGAGCCGGACGTGCCGGCCCGCTCCCTGGTCAACTCACCTGATAGACCGCGTCCTTGAGCTCCCTGGCCCGCTCGTAGTCGGCGGCCAGCCGGGCCTCGTCGGGCGAGGTCAGACAGATCCGCAGCGCGGCCGTCATCAGGTCGGCCGTGGGCCGGATACGGGAGCCGGGGCGGTACTTGACGCCGGTGACGACGGTGCTGGACAGCGCCTCGATCGCCGCCACGGCCTCCTGGTCCACGGCCGTCACGACGCCGTCCAGCGCGGTCGGCGCGTTGTACGTGTAGCCGGACTGGAGCTTGCGGTACACCCCGCCGCCGTACCGGCGGACGAACTCCTCCGGGCGGAGGTACGCCAGCGCCGACAGCCCGGCCTGGTTGTGGCCCAGGCACAGGTCGTGGAAGGCCGGGTTCAGGTTGCCGTTGAGGCGGGTGGCGATCTCCACCAGCACCGGGCCCTCGTCCGTGACGATGACCTCCGCGTGCGTCGGCCCCCAGCGCACCTCGAGCGCCGCGAGGACCTCGGTGACGTACGAGATCAGGGCGGGTACGGGGTCGGCGTCCGGGGCCACGAGGATGTCCCGGTTGTAGATGTTGCGGCCGGTCGGCAGCAGCGTCTTCTCGTACTCCCAGACCCCGCACACATACTGGTGGCCGTCCGCGCTGACCGTGTCGACGATGTACTCGGTGCCCTTCAGATACGACTGGACCAGCGCCTCGGTGGTGACCGCGACGTCGAACAGCGTCCCGCCGGACAGGATCGTCTCCGCCGCGCTCCGCACCTCGGCGGCGTCCCGGCACACGAACACCGAGTCCGAGCCGGCCGAGTCCAGCGGCTTCACCACGACCGGCCAACTTCCGTAGTCCTCGGCCCACTTGACGATCAGCGAGGCGTCGTCGCTCTTGAACTGGTCGGCGCAGCGCACCCCCGCGCGGCGCAGCGTCTCGATCATCTCGTACTTGTCCCGGCGGGCCGGGGTGAGCGCGGTGCCGTTGGACTTCACCCCGAGCACCTCGCTGACCCGGTCGGCCGCCTCCACCGCGAACTCCTGCCCCGGCACCACGGCGACCGGGGAGAGCGCGCCCACCATTTCGGCCTGCGCCGCCTCGTCCGGGCTCACGAGGTTGTCCTCGTACGCCGTCAGGTTCGGCGCGAGCATCGTCGGCATCAGCTCCGCCGTGGTCTGCAGATGGACCACCCGGGCGCCGAGCGCGTTGAACGCGGCGGGATAGAAGTTGCCGGCTCCATAGCCGTCGACCACAACGGCCGTGGGTACAGGGCCGGTTGGGCTGTCGTGCGTGGTGCTCATTACTGTCCTCCGGGTATGTCGCGGGGAGTGTCCGCGACAAAGCGTGCCAGCCTGGCGATGCCTTCCCGAATCGCCTCGGGAGCCAGGTTGCTGAAGCCGAGCCGGATCTCGCGGTCGCCGCCGCCCTCGAGATAGAACATGCTCATCGGCGCCCAACTCACCCCGAAATCACGGGCGGAGCGCTCCATGGCCGCCAGATCGGCGGTGAACGGCACCTTCAGGGTCAGGAAGAAACCGCCGCGCGGGGTGTTCCAGGTGACGCCGTGGTCGCCGCCGGCCGGGAACTCCTCGGCCAGCGCGGCCAACACCGCGTCCAGCCGCTCCAGGTAGACGGCCGCCAACTCCCGTGTGGCGGACCGCAGATCGTAGCCCTGCTCGACCAGAAAACCGCCGATCACGGCCTGCGAGAGGGTGGAGGAGCCGACGCTGTACATCGCCTTGGCCTTGGACAGGGTCTGGGCCAGCGTACGAGTGGTGCCGCCGGCGTCGGTGACCTCCTGGTCGGCGACCAGATAACCGAGCCGGGCGCCCGGGAACGCCGACTTGGCGAACGAGCCGAGGTAGAGCACCCTGCCCCGCGCGTCCAGGGACTTCAGGGTGGGCATCGACTCGCCGTCCCGTGCGAACAACCCGTAGGGGTTGTCCTCCAGGATCAGGAAGTCCTCCTCGGCGGCCACCTCCAGCAGGCGTTCCCGCGCGGCGAGCGGCAGCACCGAACCCGTCGGGTTGGAGAAGTCCGGCACCAGATAGAGAGCGGCCGGCCGCCTGCCCTCGGCGCGCACGGCACGGGCCGCCGCACGCACCGTCTCCGGGTCGAGCCCCTCAGGGCCCTCCAGGATGCCCCGTACGGGGATGTCCAGCATCCTGGCGGCCCCCAGGATGCCGACATACGCCGGGGACACCGACAGCAGGACGTCGTCGGGGGAGGCGAACAGGCCGCGCAGGGCGACCAGGGCGGCCTCCTGGAAGCCGTGCGTGATCATGATCGCCTCGGGCGGGACGTCGATGCCCTCGTCCTGCTTCAGCATCAGGGCGACCTCGTCCTGGATCAGGCCGTTGACGGGCCCGTACTGGAACAGCAGCCGCGTGATGCGTTGTTCGGGGACACCCTTGTCGCGCAGATGCTTGATATAGCGCTCGGTGTAGAAGGTGAGATTGGCCAGATCATGGTTTCCGTCGCAGGGCGCTCCCGAGGAGAATGAGAGCGCGTCGGGGAAACGCAGAGCCGTCTCACTGAGGATGCGCATGGAGTCCATGCCCGGATCGACGATTCCGGCGTGCAGGGAGTCGAGAGCGAAGGACACCGGGGTGTGGGTTCCCAGGGCCGCACCGGTGTCGGTGGTCTCGGTGGTGACGGTCATATCAGCGGGCTCCCTCAATGGCCGGAACTTCCTCTGACGCCTTGTGCGAAGAGTTCAATGCGGCTATCCAGCTCCCCTTGCCGGGAGCCCATTCCTGAATTCGCGTCCGGGCCACCAGACCGCCCTTGACATACGGTTCGTCGTCGAGGATCCGTTGCAGTTCCTCGCGTGTTTCCACCTCGTACACGAGGAGTCCCGAGTTCTCGCCGACCAGTGGTCCGCCGAGCAGCAGGACACCGTTGTCGGCCAGCCGGTAGAGGTTCTCGGCATGCGCCGGATGCAGGCCCTGACGGCCGGCCCGGTCGACGTTGTACTCGAATTCGACGACAAACTTCGCCACACCCAGCTCCTTGCAGTGGGATTCAGGCCAACGCGCGTAGCGCGCCGCGCCGGGAGATCACGGATCAGCCCGCGAACAGATCACATGTAGAGGCCGCCGTTGATGTCGATCACGGCTCCCGTGGAGTAGCCGGCGCTCTCGGAGCACAGGTGCAGCACGCTGCCGACAGCCTCCGCCACCGTGCCGTAGCGCCCCATGGGCAGCCGCCCCAGGACGTCCTTCTTCGACTCCTCGGTACGGCGTTCGAAGGCGCCGGCGACCCGGTCGGTGGCGATCGGCCCGTGGGCGACCACGTTCGCGACCACTCCGGTGCCGGCCAGTTCGTACGCCAGCTGCTTGGTCATACCGATCACGGCGGCCTTCGCGCCGACGTACGCGGCGTTGTTGAAGTGGCTGTATGTACGCCCGCCCGCCGAGGCGAAGTTGACGATGCGGCCGTAACCGTCCTCGGCCATCCGGGGTGCGCAGACCTTGACCGCGATCCAGGTGCTGATCACGTTCTCCAGATGGGTCTGTTCGAAATGGCTGCGGTCGAGATCCGCGTAGCCGATGACCCGGGTGTCGCCGCCGACACCGTTCACCAGGACGGACGGAGCGTGCCGCTCGACGATCTCCGTCAACTGTCGCTCGGCGGCCGGGATGTCGGTGATGTCACCGACCACCGCCTCGGTCTTCGTCACCCCGGCGAGTTCATCGGCGAGGCGGGTGACCGTCTCCTCGTTCCTGTCGAAGAGGACGAGTGAGTGGCCTTCCTTCGCGAGACCTCTGGCCACCTCCGAGAGAATTCCCCCGGCGGCACCGATCAAGAGCGCGGTACGAGCAGTCACTTTGCTTTTCACCCAAACTCTACTGAAGTCGGTGACCCTGAACGAGCAGGGCCCTGGTGAGGGCAGCTCGGAAACGTCACGCCAATCGGCCCGAATCGTCATCGGGCTGCGGTCGGCGGTGGTGTGTGCTGTGGCGCAAACGAAGTGTGCTGTGTCGCAAGTACGGTTCGCGGTGTCGCTCCGACGTACGCAACAAACTGGCACAGAAGGGTGGCCGCCCCCTCGGCACCTCCCAGACGATCACATCTCTCTTCGGTCGTTGTCAACGAGTCCCGGAAATTCCTTCGCCCGCTTGCCGTGACACGCGCAAACCGGAGATCCTTGCGCTCGGACCGCACCGACCGGCTAGTGTCCACCGGTCGTCCGAGCACTTCGGAAGTATGCTGCATCGCTCGGGCAACTACTGTGAACAGTCGATGAAATGGCGGCGGGAACCTGGGAAGTGAACGGGTTCCAACGGCATCCTCCAGGGGTGGACTTCGGCCATCCCGAAGAGGAAGAAGCTGAACGGGGGCAAGGATGAACAATCTGCTGGCAGGTGTTTTCCGGCCAAGAGGGCATGGAATTGCGCCTTTCTGTTGCGGCGTACCAGGCCCGCCGGCACACCCGCCGCGCGCGTAGGTTCCGCGGAGCCCCCCACCTGCTCCCGTCCTGCCGCGCGCTTCTCCCTCCGCCTTCACCGACCCCACCGGACGAACGGATCATGCGACCCGACTCCCCATGGCGGACAGCCGACTTCCGCACGCTGTTCACCGCATCCGCGCTCAGTCAACTGGGCAGCAACGTCAGCTACGTCGCCGTACCCCTGGTCGCCGTGGCCGCGCTGGACGCCGGACCCGGCCAGGTCGGCGCCCTCGCCACCCTGAGCACGATCGCCTTCCTGGTCATCGGCCTGCCGGCCGGGGCCTGGGTGGACCGGCTCAGCCATCGCCGGGTGCTGATCGCCGCAGACCTGTGCCGCGCCCTGCTGTACGCCTCCGTGCCGCTGGCCTGGTGGCTGGACGCGCTCACCCTGGCCCAGCTCTACGCGGTCGTCCTGCTCAGCGGGTGTGCGACGGTGTTCTTCGACGTGGGTTCACAGAGCGTGCTGCCCCAACTGGTCGGCAAAGAGGCGCTCGTTCAGGCCAACGCCGACATCAACACGCTGATCGCCGCCGGCAACGTACTGGGCCGCAGCGCGGGCGGCGGGCTGGTCTCGCTGCTCACCGCACCGGCGGCCGTGCTCGTCTCGGCCGGCACCTATCTGGCCTCCGGGCTCGGACTCATCGCGATCCGGCGCACTCCGCCGGCCGGCATGAGGAAAAACGGGGCGGGCGCCCGGTTGCGCAGCCAGATCGCCGAGGGCGTACGGCATGTCTTCGGCAACCGGGAGCTGCGGGCGCTGGTGCTCACCGCGTCCCTCGCCAACCTCGGCTCGTCGGTCATCAACACCATGCTGCCGATCTGGTTCGTCCGCGAACTCGATCTGCCCGGCGCCGCGTTGGGCCTGTTCTGGGGCGCCGGCGGGATCGGCCTGCTGATCGGCGCCCGCAGCGCGCGGCCCATCGCCGCCAAGCTGGGATTCGGCCGTACGCTCGGTCTGGCCGGGGTGTGTCTGGCCCCGGCGGGGCTGCTCGTGCCCTTGGTGGACCGGGGTCCGTGGCTGTTTCTGGCCGGCGCGGGATGGTGTTTGGCCATGTTCAAGGTGGGCATGGACAACGTGCTCGGAGTCAGCCTGCGCCAGCGGATGACCCCCGGCTCACTGCTCGGCCGGATGAACGCGACGTTCAGGTTCCTGCTGACGGGGGCCCTGGCGGTCGGTGCCGCCATCTCCGGCGTACTCGGCGAACTCATCGGCGTCCAGGCCACGTTGTGGGTGGGCGGCGTGTTCGTGTCGACGGCCTTCCTGCCCGTCTTCCTCTCGCCGGTCCGGGTCCGCAGGGTCCTGCCCGACCCCGTCCCGGAGCCGGAACCACCCCGCACTCAGGACGCGCCCGCCACACCCGCGTGAATTCGCGGGCGGCCGTCCCATTTCTCTGTACCGACCCATTTTCCTGTACAACCGCCGGGCAGCGCCCTGCAATTCATTCCCGATCATTTTTCGATCAGTTTCCCGATAAAAGGTTGACCCTGCGGGTGACCGCCTGTCAGGATCAACCGCGCACCCAGTCACAGACCTTTCGTGTGCCGATATGCCCTACCGCCCGACCGGGCGGCCGAATATCAGGCGCCTCAGATCCCTGACCTAGAGGAGTGCGATGGCAGCCATCGACAATGGCTACCGGACCGAAGGCATTGCGGATTACTCGGATCCCCGCGAAACCATGCGCGCCCTGCCCCGGTTCACTCAGTACCCGCTCACGATTTTCACTGGAAAGGCATTACCTGGACAGACTTCCATATCCTGGTGGACGCCCGGATTTCATCTTCTGACGGCGTATCTCTCCATGGCCCTCGGCGTCGTGGCCGGCTGCACCGGACTGGGTCTCGGCGGCGCCTGGCTGCTGCTGGTACCCGCGGGCTGGGCCGTCACCCTGCACGGCATGCGCAACCTGCGGATGATGGTCTACCACCAGTGCTCCCACCGGAACATGTACCGCAGACGGCGCCTGGACACCGCGATAGGCCGGCTCACCTCCAGTCTGCTGGTCATCCAGAACTTCGTCCGCTACAGCCGCGAGCATGTCAGCGATCACCACGCCGCCCACCACATGACGCTGCGCGACCCCACCGTCCAGGCCTTCCTGGTCAGCCTCGACCTGCACCCCGGGATGACCCGCCGGCAGATGTGGCGGCGCGTCCTCGGCAAGCTGGTGTCACCCTGGTTCCATCTGAACTTCCTGGTGGCGCGCGCCCGTTCGTTCTGGCACGGCTCGGCGCGGACCGAGAAGGCGACCTTCCTCGCCCTCTACGCGACCGCAATCGGGGTCACCGTGTCGACCGGCACCTGGCCGGCTCTGCTGATCGTCTGGTTCGTCCCGCTGATCCCGCTCTTCCAGATCAGCAACACGCTGCGGCTGTGCGTCAAGCACACCTTCCCGGGCCGCGATCTCACGGTCAGGCGCGGCAAGGAGTACTTCGGCGGCCTCACCAACGCCATCTTCATCGGCGAGGCGGCACCCGACGCCGAGCTGCCGCCGCTGCGCCGGGCGGCCGCCTGGGGGGTGTGGACCCTGCGCATGCTCTTCGTGCACGCGCCGGCCCGCTATCTCGTCCTCACCGGCGACACGGTCGTCCACGACTTCCATCACCGGTATCCGTCCACCCCGCAGTGGGCGAACTATATTTTCGAACGCCAGGCGGACCTGGAAAAGGGCAGCCCCGGCTGGCCGCCCTACCACCATGCCTGGGGTCTCGTGCCCGCGATCAATCTGGTCTTCGACTCGCTCTCCGCAGCCGATCCGGAGGAATTCAATGTCGCGCGGCTGCGTGAGGTCAGCAAACGGGAACTGTTCGCCGCATTCGACGACTGAACACCCTTCCCACGATTCCGTCCGAGATCCCGGGGGCCCGCCATGCAGCACCACAAAGCACAAGCACAAGCACAAATACAGGAACAAGAACAAGAAAAAGCGCACGCGGTGGAGAAACGCACGGTAATTCTCGGTGTGGCGGCCAGCGACAGCCATGTCGTGGCCAATCACCTCATCGCCCACGCACTGCGCGCCGAAGGATTCCAGGTGGTCAATCTCGGCGCCTGCACCTCGGTGGCCGAATTCGCCGAGGCATACGCCGAACACCCCGAGGCCGAGGCGGTGATCATCGGCAGTCTCAACGGCCACGCCCACGGCGACCTCCAGGACCTGCCCTCCGCCCGCGCCGCCGGCCGGCTGCGCTGCCCGGTGATCCTCGGCGGCAACCTCTCCGTCGGCAGCTACAAGGGCGCCGCCGACCACGAGCGGCTGTACGCGCTCGGCGTCGACGTCGTCCTGTCCGACCTGGACGAACTCCCCGACACGCTGGACGAGTTGAGGACCCGCGTCCCGGCGGCGGCCCCGGTCTCCGCCTCATGAGCGAAACCGGCCCGCCGATCCCCGAACTCGCCGAGTCCGTGGCCTACGTACGGGAGCTGGGGAAACCCACCGTCGCCGACGTGCTGCGGGACGCGCGGGCGGCGGGGCGGCTCGCGCTGCAACCCCGCTGCGGGGTCGGCTCGCACGCCCAGATGACGACGCTGCTCCAGGACCTGGAACGGCACGCCCGGCCCGACATCCTCACGCTCACCATCGACTCGTACACCCGGCTGAAGCAGTTCGACACCGCCCGCCGGGTCCTGGAGCGCAACCCCGCCGACCTGAACGGGTATCCGCTGGTCACCCACGGCTGGGAGCGAGGGCGGCAGCTCAACGAGGCGGTGGCCGCGCCGCTGGAGATACGGCACGGGACCCCCGACGCGCGGCTGCTGTTCGAGGTGACGGTGGCGTCCGGCATCACCTCCTTCGAGGGCGGCGGGATCTCGTACAACCTGCCGTACTGCAAGGACATCCCGCTCGCCGAGTCCCTCGCGGCCTGGCGGGACGTGGACGCCCGGTGCGGCGAACTGGCCCGGCACGGACTGGTCGTGGACCGTGAGACGTTCGGCACCCTGACCGCCGTACTCGTACCGCCGTCCATCTCGCTGGCGATCAGCGTCCTGGAGGCGGTGGCGGCGGCGCGCGAAGGGGTGCGGTGCATCTCGGTGGCGTACCCGCAGGGCGGCCACTTCGAGCAGGACGTCGCCGCCCTGCGGGCCATCCCCGAACTGGCGGCCCGCTATCTGCCCGCCGGCCTCGAAGTCCACGCCGTGCTCCACGAGTTCATGGGTGTCTTCCCCAAGCAACGGCCGCACGCCGAGGACCTCATCCTCTACGGCGCCCTCGTGGCCCGGCTCGGCGGCGCGAGCAAGCTGATCAGCAAGACCTACCAGGAGGCGCACGGCATCCCCGACACCCGCGCCAACATCGACGGGCTGCTGCTCGCCTCGCGTGCCAACTCCCCGCTCCTGGACTTCATCACGCTCGACGAGGACCGCATCGGCACCGAACTGGAGTGGATCCTGCGGGAGGTGGCCGAGATCGTCGAGCCCATTCTCTCAACGGCCGATCTCCACAAGGCGATTCCGATTGCGTTCGAGGAGGGACGGCTCGACATCCCGTTCAGCGCGAGCCGTTCGGCACGCTCGGCGATCATTCCGCGCCGGGCGGGTGACGGTGCCATACGCTACTTCGCCACGGGAGCACTGCCGTTCTCCGCCCGCACCCGCAGACACCACGAACAGAGCCTCGCCGCGGGCGGGGAGTCCCGGCTCGGGGACATGGTGAAGGGGCTGACCTCCGACATCAACTACTTCCTCGGCATCTTCGGCGAGAACACCAACGGCAGCACCAACAACTGTACGAACAGCAGTACCGGCGGCAGCGCAGTGGGGGACATCGTGGCGGAGCACTCCACCGCGGAGACCCCCGTGGCCCCCTCATGAGCTGACCGCACGAAACCGCACGGCACGACCCAGGAGTGGGAAGACAACCATGCAGTCCATCCGCGTCACCCGGCCCGGCGGCCCGTCCGAACTCCGTTCGGAGCAGACCGAGTTGCCGGTCCCCGGCCCCGGTCAGGCACTGGTCCGCAACACCGCCGCCGGCGTCAACTACATCGACGTCTACTACCGCGACGGCACCTATCCCGCCGAGCCGCCCTTCACCCCGGGCCAGGAGGCGGCCGGCGTGGTGGAGGCGGTCGGGGAGGGCGCGAGCACGTTCGCGCCGGGCGCGCGGGTCGCGTACGCCTCCCAGCTGGGCGCCTACGCCGAGTACACGGTGGTCCCCGAGGACAAGCTGATCCCGGTCCCCGACGGCGTCGACCTGGCCGAGGCGGCCGCCGTGACCCTCCAGGGCCTCGCCGCGTACTACCTCACCCACGAGACGCACGCCGTCGCCGAGGGCGAGACGGTGGTCGTCCTGGCGGCGGCGGGCGGTCTCGGCCGGCTCCTGGTGCAGCTGGCCGCCGCCCGCGGGGCCACCGTCGTGGCCATCGCCTCCACTCCCGAGAAGGAGGAGGTCGCCCGTCTGGCGGGCGCCCACCACACCTTCGGCTACGACAAGTTCGACGACGCGGTAAGGGAAGTGACGGACGGTCAGGGCGCGCGGGTCGTCTACGACTCGGTCGGCGCCACGACCCACCTCACCAGCCTGCGCAGCCTCGGCCGCCGGGGCACGCTCGCGCTGTGCGGGCTGTCCAGCGGACCCGTACCGCCGCTGGACATCGAACTCCTGCGTGGCGGCGGCTCGTTGTTCCTGACCCGCCCCACGATGAGGGACTACGTGTACGACGCCCACACGCTCCGTGGGGCGGGCGGTGCCGTCTTCGGCCACCTGGCCTCCGGTGTGCTGAAGCCGCTCGTGCACGCGGCCCTCCCGCTCGCGGACGCGGCCGAGGCGCATCGACTGCTGGAGAGCCGCGCCACCACCGGCAAGCTCCTGCTGACGCCCTGACCCGCACCTTCCGCCCCACCCCGGCACGACCCGAACGCCCCACCACCGAACGCAACTTCACCACTCTCCGGGAGCACACATGGCCGAGGCGAGCAGCCCTCACCTCCTCTTCGTCGGCGGCGCGGGAAACGCCACCCTTGGGGTGGACGTCGTAGAGGCGGCCCTCCGTGAGGCCCAGGCCCGCGGTCTGCGCATCCATGTCACCAACCAGGAAGACACGTTGGCGGCCACCCCCACCGTCAGCGCCCTCGCCGACACCGTCTCGGCCGTCGACTTCTCCGTACGCGGCGAGAGCGCCGCCTGGGTACGCGAGCGGATCGAGGCCGGGGACACGTACGAAGTGGTGTTCGGCGTACGGGAGATGGCCCAGGAGGCCGTCGCCGAGGTCGCCGACGCGCTGGGCCTGCCCGGCAACGCGCCGGACGCCGTCCACCGCGTCCGCACCAAGGACGAGGCCCGCGCCCACCTCACCGCCGCGGGCTTCCTCCAGCCGGCCTTCCGGGTCTGCGCGGACGAGCGGGAGGCCCGCGACTTCCTGACCACCTCGACAGGACCCTGGGTGGTGAAACCGCGCGACGCGATGGGCAGCGAGGGCGTCACCCGAATCGAGTCCGCGACGGAACTGGCGGCAGCCCTGGAGTTCCTGCCGGGCAAGGATGTCGAGGGCACCTCCTTCATCGTCGAGGAGTTCGTCGAGGGCCCGGAGTACAGCGCGGAGGGCGTGTTCATCGACGGCGCCCCCCACGTCCTGGCCCTGACCTCGAAGGAACTGCTTCCGCCGCCCAACTTCTTCGAGATCGAGTACGTCATCCCGGCGATCCTGCCGGACGAGACGGCCGCCGAGATCGAGAAGCAGGTCGTCGCCGCCCTGACGGCCCTGGAGCTGCGTTTCGGCCAGTTCCACGTCGAACTGTGGTGGACCGAGCGGGGCGTGGTCCTCGGCGAGGTCCACGTACGCAACGCGGGCGGCTGGATCCACCGCATGCTGCCGTACGTCATCCCCGGCCTGGAGTGGTTCGGCCTGGTCTACGACGACGTCCTGGGCAGGCCGGTCGACAAGTCCGCGCTGAAGCCCGTACGAGGCTCCGCGATCCGCTTCCTCACCCCGCCCCCCGGCCGCCTGACGGCGATCGAGGGCTGGGACGACGTACTGGCCCACCCCGCCCTGATCCACGCCGAGCTGGCGATCTCCCCCGGCGCGGTCGTCGCCGAGCACCGCTCGGTGTGGAACCGCGTCGGCCACATCGCGGTCGGCGCGGACACCCCGGAGGAGGCCCAGGCACTGGCCCGGAAACTGGAGGCGGGGGTGCGGTTCGTGACGGAACCGGTGGAGTAGGACCCAGTAGGCGGGGGCTACGCGGTCTCGACCTCGTAGAAGCAGAGGTGGTCCTTTATCCGGGCCACCTCGGGCTTCGGCTCGGGGTAGCCCCAGACGAGGTCCGCGGCGTCCGGGAGGGACCAGTAGGACGCCGTGCCCTTGAAGGGGCAGTACGTGTGGGTCTCGGAGGGCGTCAACAGGTCGAGGCGGACGTCCGTCGCGGGGAGGTAGTACCGCGGGGGACAGCCCGTCTCGCGCAGGACGAGGGCCCGCTCGCTCTCGGCGAGCACCTGGCCGCCGTGGACGACCCGTACGCGCTCGGTGTGCTGCTCGATGGTGATCGTGTGTCCTGACGTCATATCGAAAGAGCGTTCGGCGAGCCCGGGTTGTTCCCCGAGACGACCGCGATCCGGCCCGCGTACGGTGACGCCATGAACATCTGCGTCTTCCTCTCCGCCGCCGACCTGGACGACCGCTACACACGCCCCGCGCGGGAGTTCGCGGAACTGCTCGGCAAGGGCGGGCACACCCTGGTCTGGGGCGGCTCGGACGTCGGGCTGATGAAGGTGGTCGCGGACGGGGTCCAGGAGGCGGGCGGCCGGCTTCTGGGCGTCTCGGTGGACTTCCTCGCCGCCAAGGCGCGGCAGGGCGCCGACGAGATGGTGATCGCTCGGGACCTCGGGGAACGCAAGCGGCTGATGCTGGAGAAGGCGGACGCCGTCGTGATCATGGTCGGCGGCACCGGAACGCTCGACGAGGCCACGGACATCCTGGAACTGAAGAAGCACGGCAGGACGGACGTGCCGGTGGTGCTGCTGAACACCGAGGGCTTCTACGACGGCCTGAAGGAACAGTTCCGCCGTATGGAGACCGAGGGATTCCTGCCCCGCCCGCTCACCGACCTGGTGTTCTTCGCTCAGGAGCCGGTGGGGGCCCTGGCGTACCTGGAGGAGAGCCGGGGAACGGCGTGACGGACGGTCCTGTGATGCGAGCATGGCAGGCATGGCTACACATGTGATCACCGGGGCGGGGTCGGGCATCGGTGCGGCGGTCGCGCGGCGGCTGCACGCGCGCGGGGACGAACTCGTGCTGCACGCGCGTGACGCGGGGCGCGCGAAGGAACTGGCGGCGGAGTTTCCGGGGGCGCGGACCCTGGTGGGCGACCTGGCCGACCCGGACCGCCTCTCCTGGGCGTTCTCCCACCAGACGCTGCCGGAACGGGTGGACTCCCTGCTGCACATCGCGGGGGTGGTGGATCTCGGCCCGGTCGGCGAGCTGACCCCCAAGACGTGGCGCCACCAACTGAACGTCAACCTGATCGCCCCCGCCGAACTCACCCGTCACCTTCTGCCCCAACTCCGCGTCTCCCAGGGGCAGGTGATCTTCGTCAACTCCGGTGCGGGTCTGAACGCGAGTGCCGGGTGGTCCGCGTACGCCGCCTCCAAGCACGGACTCAAGGCCCTCGCGGACTCGTTGCGCCATGAGGAGCGGGGGGCGGGGGTGCGGGTGACCACGGTGTACCCGGGGCGGACGGCGAGTCCGATGCAGGAGAAGGTTCACCAGCAGGAGGGCAAGGAGTACGACCCGTCGAAGTGGATCGACCCGGAGTCGGTGGCGACGACGATCCTGCTGGCCCTGGACCTCCCCCGAGACGCAGAAATCAACGACGTGACGGTACGCCCCGGCAGCTGAACATTCCCTCGCCCCCGCCGCCCCTACCCGTCCCATCCTTCTCGGGGGCGCTGCCCCCGAACCCCCGCTCCTCAAACGCCGGAGGGGCTGACTACCAGCCCGTCCGGCGTTTGAGGACGAGCGCGTTCAGCGCGAAAGCGGGGGTCTGGGGGCGGCAGCCCCCAGGGATGGGACGGGTAGGGGCGGCGGGGGCGAGGAAACATAGGCTTCGCCACGTGAACGCGAACCCCACCTTCGGCCCAGCCACCGGCATCGGTTCCCTCCCCGGCGGCGACGCCCGCGAAGCCGCCAAGGCAGCCACCGGCACCTTCGAAAACCTCCCCTTCCTGCCCGAACTCCCCGCCCGAGGGCCCGGCGCCGACATGATCGGCCGCACCACCGGCCTCCTCGTGGAGATGTACGCCCGCGTGGAACCCAGCGGCTGGCGCCTCGGCGACCGCCCGGGCAGGGACACCAAGCGGGCCCGTTCCTGGCTCGGCGAGGACATCGACGCGCTGGAGGAGTTCACCCAGGGATACGAGGGGCAGGTGAAGGTACAGGCCGTGGGCCCCTGGACGCTGGCCGCCAGCCTGGAACTCAGGAACGGCGAGCGCGCCCTCGCCGACCCCGGCGCCTGCCGCGACCTCGCCGGTTCCCTCGCCGAAGGCATCCGCCTCCACCTCGGCGACCTGCGCCGCCGCATCCCCGGTGCCCAACTCGTCCTGCAGCTCGACGAACCGTCCCTCATCGCCGTACTGCGCGGCCAGGTGAAGTCCGCGAGCGGCTACCGCACCCACCGCGCCCCCGACCGCCAGGTCGTCGAGGCGACCCTCAGGGAGGTCGTCGCGGCGGCCGGGGAAGGGCCGGTCGTGGTCCACTCCTGCGCGCCGGACGTCCCGTTCGCCCTGCTCCGCAGGGCCGGTGCGGCCGCCGTCTCCTTCGACTTCTCCCTGCTCACCGAGCGTGACGACGACGCGATCGGTGAGGCGGTGGAGGGCGGTACGCGGCTGTTCGCCGGTGTCGTCCCGGGCACGGACGGCCCATTGTCAGACCCTGCCGGTAGCGTCAGTGGTGTCAGGTCGTTGTGGCGCAGGTTGGGGCTGCATCCGGGGCTTCTCGCGGAGGCGGTCACCATCACGCCGTCGTGCGGACTCGCGGGCGCTTCCCCGCAGTACGCATGGAAGGCGCTCGCCCACTGCGTCCAGGCGGCGAGATCACTCGCGGACAACCCAGAGTAACGGGAGGACAACACGGTGGCCGGCGAACAGCACGCACAGTCCACATCGGTGCCCGCCGAGGCGCGCGACAGGCACGCCCAGCTCGCCGAGCGCATCGAGGAACACCGCTTCCGGTACTACGTGAACGACGCTCCGGTGATCAGCGACGCGGAGTTCGACAAGATGCTGCGCACCCTGGAGGCGCTGGAGGAGGAGCATCCGGAGCTGCGCACCCCCGACTCCCCGACCCAGAAGGTCTCGGGGGCGTACGAGACGGAGTTCACCTCGGTCGAGCACCGCTCGCGGATGCTCTCCCTCGACAACGCCTTCGACGATCTGGAGCTGGCGGCGTGGGCGGAGCGCGTCCACAAGGACGTCGGAGCGTCCGAGCACCACTTCCTGTGCGAGCTGAAGGTCGATGGCCTCGCCGTCAACCTGACGTACGAGAAGGGGCGGCTCACGCGCGCGGCGACCCGTGGGGACGGCCGCACCGGCGAGGACATCACCCCCAACGTGCGGACGATCGCCGAGATCCCGGACCGGCTGAAGGGCGACGGCGTCCCGGACCTGGTGGAGATCCGCGGCGAGGTCTACTTCCCGATGGAGAAGTTCGAGGAGCTCAACGCCCGCCTGGTGGAGGGCGGCGACAAGCCGTTCGCCAACCCGCGCAACGCGGCGGCCGGTTCGCTCCGCCAGAAGGACCCGCGCGTCACCGCGACACGCCCGCTGCACATGGTGGTCCACGGCATCGGCGCCCTGGAGGGCTCCGCCCCGCTGACCCGCCTCTCCGAGGCGTACAAGCTGCTGCACGGCTGGGGTCTGCCGACCACGCGGTACGCGAAGGTGGTCGACGACCTCGACGGCGTACGGGAGTTCATCGCGAACTACGGCGAGAACCGGCACTCCGTGGAGCACGAGATCGACGGGGTCGTCGTCAAGCTCGACGAGATCCCGCTCCAGGGGCGGCTCGGTTCCACCTCGCGCGCTCCGCGCTGGGCCATCGCCTGGAAGTACGCGCCCGAGGAGGTCAACACCAAGCTCGTCAACATCCGTGTGGGCGTGGGCCGTACGGGCCGCGTCACGCCCTACGCCCAGGTCGAGCCGGTCACCGTCGCCGGCTCCGAGGTCGAGTTCGCCACGCTGCACAACCAGGACGTCGTCAAGGCCAAGGGCGTGCTCATCGGGGACACTGTGGTGCTGCGCAAGGCGGGCGACGTCATCCCGGAGATCCTCGGCCCGGTCGCCGATCTGCGCGACGGCACGGAGAAGCCCTTCGTGATGCCGGAGAAGTGCCCCGAGTGCCAGACGCCGCTGAAGCCCATGAAGGAGGCCGACGTCGACCTGCGTTGCCCCAACGGGCAGAGCTGTCCGGCCCAGTTGAGGGAGCGGCTGTTCTATCTCGCCGGGCGCAAGTGCCTGGACATCGAGAACTTCGGCTATGTGGCCGCCGCCGCGCTGACCAAGCCGCTGGAGCCGGCCGAGCCGCCGCTGATCGACGAGGGCGACCTCTTCGACCTCACCATCGAGCGGTTGCTGCCCATCAAGGCGTACGTCCTGGACCAGGACAGCGGGCTGCCCAAGCGCGACCCGAAGACCGGCGAGGAGAAGGTCGCCACGGTCTTCGCCAACCAGGAGGGCGAGCCGAGGAAGAACGCGGTCTCGATGCTCGCCAACATCGCCGCCGCCAAGGACCGTCCGCTCGCCCGGATCATCACCGGTCTGTCGATCCGGCACGTCGGTCCGGTCGCCGCCGAGGCGCTGGCCCGCGAATTCCGCTCGATCGAGCGGATCGAGCAGGCCTCCCAGGAGGAGCTGGCCACCACGGACGGGGTCGGTCCGATCATCGCGGCCTCGCTCAAGGAGTGGTTCGCGGTGGACTGGCACCAGGAGATCCTGCGCAAGTGGCGGGCCGCCGGAGTCCGGATGGAGGAGGAGAGCTCCGGGGAGGACGAGGGCCCGCGCCCGCTCGAGGGGCTCACCGTCGTCGTCACCGGCACGCTCGAGTCCCACACCCGGGACGGCGCGAAGGAGGCGCTGCAGAGCCGTGGAGCAAAGGTGACGGGGTCTGTTTCGAAGAAGACGTCCTTCGTGGTTGTGGGTGACAATCCTGGTTCGAAGTACGACAAGGCCATGCAGTTGAAGGTGCCTGTGCTCAACGAGGAGGGCTTCGCCGTCCTGCTCGAACAGGGGCCCGAGGCAGCGGCCGAGGCGGCGCTTCCGAACGAGGAGTAGGGGTTGAACACCACCCGATCGGCGCATACCAGATGCATACGGTTGGCCGGGACGCATTCGGGCAACCGTCGACGACCGCTGCCCGTGGAAGCCTTCCGCGGCCTACTGTTGACGTATGCGCCAGCCGTGCCCGGACGCGGTATCGGACGCGATGCCGTTGACGGTTGACGGAGAGCGGACCGCGTGGCGTGGGCACCGCCGGCTGTGAGAGGGACGGGAATGGAACCGACCGATAGCGCCGCCCCTCCCTCACGGCTGCGCACAAGCCGCATATCCGGCTTCTGGCGCCGGGGTTCCGGCATCCTCGCGGGCCGCCCCCAGCCAGGCCGGGAAGAGGGCGCGGCCCGCCGGACGGCACGCTTCCTGGAACGGGCGGGCATCGGCGTGGGAACACCGGTTCCCGCGAGCGGCGCAGACGGGGCTGGTGGGACGAGCGGGACCGGTGGGGGACGTGGCAACGGGCAGCGCATCGTCGCCGACAGCAGGGTGTCGATCCCGTCGGCGGCCCACCTCACCGCCGAGGAACGCGTCGCCCAGCTGCACGCCCACGACCCCGCCCGGCAGCTGACCTGGCCCGCGCTGCCCGCGGCGGTCGTCGCGGCGGCCGGGTTCGTCCTCGGCGCCGGCTTCTACCGCGGCTTCACCGGCCACAGCGCGCTCTTCCCCTCCGGCACCGTCGGCTGGGCCTTCGCCGTCCTCACCGGCGTCATCGTCGGCCACCTCGTCGCCCTCGGCCGCGCCCGCTGGTGGGGCGGTACCGGCTCCGGCTCCGCCCTCACCCTCGCCGTACTCCTGTTGTACGGGTGGGTGGCGGCCGGCATGGTCAGCCTCACCGTCGTCGTCCTGGTCGGCATAGCCCGGCGCCACCGCTGGCGGCAGGGTCTCCTGCACGGCTCGGTGGACATCCTCGGCATAGGCGCCGGCGCGCTGGTGCTCGCCGCCTTCGGCCGGGTCCCCTCGGTCGAGGCACCGTGGGACCCGCAGACCTGGAGCGTCTACACGGCGCCCGAGGTGATGCTGATCGCGGTCACCTACCTCGCGCTCACCCGCACCCTGGTCTGGTATCTGCACACCCCGCGCGGCGGACTGCCCACGGTCGCCCGCTCCGCCCTGGTCAGACAGGGCCTGGTCGCGGTCGCGCTGCTCGCCATCGCGCCGCTGATCTGCGTCGTCGCCGTCGCCCTGCCCATCCTGCTGCCGCTGTTCGCCATCCCCCTCATCGCCCTCGACTCCACCCTGTGGATAGCCAGGGCACGGGCCGAGGAACAGCTGCGCGACCCGCTGACCGGACTGCCCAACAGACAGTGGCTTCTGGAACGGACCTGGACGGCCCTCGACGATGCCGAACGCATCGACGCGCGGGCCGCGTTGATGCTCATAGACCTCGACCGCTTCCGGTCCGTCAACGACACGCTGGGCCACCTCGCCGGTGACCGGCTCCTCCTCCAGATAGCGGAACGGCTGCGCCTGGCCCTGCCGCGCGGCGCGGAGGCCGCACGGCTCGGCGGTGACGAGTTCGCCGTGTTACTGCCGGTCGTCGACTCCACGACGTCCGCGACCCGCGTCGCCCGCAACCTGGTCACCGTGCTCGGCTCCCCGCTCGACCTCGACGGGCTCACCCTCGTCCTGGAGGCCAGCGCCGGCCTCGCCGTCTTCCCCGACCACGCGCTCGACGCGGAGGGGCTGCTGCGGCGCGCGGACGTCGCGATGTACCAGGCGAAGCGGGACCGCACGGGCGTCGAGGTGTACGAGATCAAGCGGGACTCCAACACCCCGGACCGGCTCGGACTGCTGGGCGACCTGCGGCGCGCACTCGACGCCCACGAGGTCGAGCTGCACTACCAGCCCAAGGTGCGCTTCGACGGGCAGGTCGCCGGACTGGAGGCGCTGGTGCGGTGGGTGCACCCGGAGCGCGGGAAGGTGCCGCCGGACGAGTTCATAGCGATCGCCGAGTCGTCCGGGCTGATGCCCCATCTCACGGAGTACGTGCTCGAGACGGCGCTCGAACAGGTCGCCAAGTGGCGCTCCCAGAAGCTGTTCGTGCCGGTTGCCGTCAACGTCTCCCCACGTGACGTGCACACCCCCGGCTTCGCCGGTTCCGTCGCCGCGCGGCTGGCCCGGCACGGGGTGCCGGCGGGGGCGCTCCAGCTCGAGATCACGGAACACGTCCTGCTCGAGGACCCGCAGAAGGCCGCGGACACCCTGGCCGCGCTGACCGCGCACGGCGTGAAGATGTCGCTGGACGACTTCGGCACGGGCTACTCGTCGCTGGTGCATCTGCGGCGGCTGCCGGTGAGCGAGCTGAAGATCGACCGCTCGTTCGTCGCGCGGCTGGCGGTGGACACGGAGGACGCGGAGATCGTGCGGTGCACGGTGGATCTCGCGCATTCGCTGGGGCTGCTGGTGGTCGCCGAGGGGGTGGAGGACGACGAGACGTGGGAGCGGTTGCGGGATCTCGGGTGTGACGCTGTGCAGGGGTGGCTTGTCGCGGCTGCCATGCCTCCTGAGGAGGCGACGGCGTGGTTGTTGGCGCGGGGGACTCGTGGCTGGCAGCGGCCTCGGGCGGCTTTGCCCGCCGCGGAGTCCTGAGGGGAGATCTCCCACCCACGCACCGCCCGTTTGCCCCCGGATTCAAAGGTGAGCTCTCCTGTGGGGGCATCGCGCCGTCGGCGGCTGCCGGTCGTCTGAGGCAAACCCGTGCGCGGGTTGGTTCCCCTGCCCCCTAGGATTGGGGCCAAAACCCACACCGCAACTCACCCCAGAGGATCGCTGCATGCCTGGCATCACGCGCGAGGAGGTCGCCCACCTCGCACGGCTGGCGCGTCTGGAGCTGAAGGGCGAAGAGCTCGACCACTTCGCAGGCCAGCTCGACGACATCATCGGCGCGGTCGCCCGCGTCAGCGAGGTCGCCGACCAAGACGTACCGCCGACCTCGCACCCGCTGCCGCTGACGAACGTCATGCGCGTGGACGAGGTCCGTCCGTCGCTCACCCCCGAGCAGGCGCTCTCCGGCGCCCCCGCCCAGGAGCAGCAGCGTTTCAAGGTGCCGCAGATCCTGGGGGAGGACTAATCACCATGACGGACATCAACGTCAACATCATCCGGCTGACCGCCGCCGAGACCGCCGCGAAGATCGCCTCCGGCGAGCTCACCGCGGTCCAGGTCACCGAGGCCCACCTCGCCCGTATCGAGGCCGTCGACGAGAAGGTGCACGCCTTCCTGCACGTCGACCGCGAGGGCGCCCTCGCCCAGGCCCGAGCCGTGGACGCCAAGCGCGAGCGCGGGGAGACGCTGGGCCCGCTGGCCGGCGTCCCCCTGGCGCTCAAGGACATCTTCACCACCGAGGGGATGCCGACCACCGTCGGCTCCAAGATCCTCGAGGGGTGGATCCCGCCGTACGACGCGACCCTCACCAAGAAGCTGAAGGCCGCCGACGTCGTCATCCTCGGCAAGACCAACATGGACGAGTTCGCCATGGGGTCGAGCACCGAGAACAGCGCGTACGGGCCGACCGGCAACCCGTGGGACCTGAGCCGCATTCCCGGTGGTTCCGGTGGCGGTTCCTCCGCCGCGCTCGCCTCGTTCCAGGCGCCGCTGGCCATCGGCACGGACACCGGCGGTTCCATCCGCCAGCCCGCCGCCGTCACCGGCACGGTCGGCGTCAAGCCGACGTACGGGGCCGTGTCGCGGTACGGCATGGTCGCCTTCTCGTCCTCCCTCGACCAGGGCGGGCCCTGCGCCCGTACGGTCCTGGACGCCGCGCTCCTGCACGAGGTCATCGCCGGGCACGACCCGCTCGACTCGACCTCGATCGACGCCCCGGTCCCGCCGGTCGTCGAAGCCGCCCGCAACGGCAGCGTCGAGGGCATGCGCGTCGGCGTCGTCAAGCAGTTCCGCGGCGAGGGCTACCAGGCCGGCGTCATCCAGCGCTTCGACGAGTCCGTGGCCCTGCTCAAGGAGCTGGGCGCCGAGATCGTCGAGCTGGACTGCCCGTCCTTCGACCTGGCGCTGTCGGCGTACTACCTGATCGCGCCGAGCGAGTGCTCGTCCAACCTCGCCCGCTTCGACGGGCTCCGCTACGGCCTGCGCAGCGGCGACGACGGCACGCACTCCGCCGAGGAGGTCACCTCGCTCACCCGCGCGGAGGGCTTCGGCCCCGAGGTCAAGCGCCGCATCATCCTCGGCACGTACGCGCTCAGCTCCGGCTACTACGACGCGTACTACGGCAGCGCCCAGAAGGTCCGTACGCTCATCACCCGGGACTTCGAGAAGGCGTTCGAGTCGGTGGACGTGATCGTCTCCCCGACGACGCCCACCACCGCCTTCCCGATCGGTGAGCGCGCCGACGACCCGATGGCGATGTACCTCGCGGACCTCTGCACCATCCCGACCAACCTGGCCGGCAACTCGGCCATGTCCCTGCCCTGCGGTCTCGCACCGGAGGACGGACTGCCCGTCGGTCTCCAGATCATCGCCCCGGCGCTGAAGGACGACCGTCTTTACAAGGTCGGCGCCGCTGTGGAGGCCGCCTTCGTGGAAAAGTGGGGGCACCCGCTGCTCGAGGAGGCACCGTCGCTGTGAGCAAAGCTCTTTCGAAGGCCAAGGGCTTCAAGAAGTCCAAGTCCGGCACGTACCTGTCCATCGCGACCACCGCGTTCGGTGCAATCAGCGTCGCCAAGCAGGCCAAGAAGGCCCGCTCCGAGAGCGACACGCTGCGCCTCATCGACGCGGCCGTGTCCGCCGCCGCCATCGTCACCGGCCTCGCCATCCTCTACCGCGAGCTGAAGCGGCTGGGCGACGACGACGTCCTGCTGGGCTGAGAGGGAAGTTTTCACCGTGACCACCACGACCGACACCGAACTGGTGTCGTACGAGGACGCGTTGGCGTCGTACGACCCCGTCATGGGCCTCGAGGTCCATGTCGAACTCGGCACCCGCACCAAGATGTTCTGCGGCTGTTCGACCGAGCTGGGCGCCGAGCCCAACTCGCAGACCTGCCCGACCTGCCTCGGCATGCCGGGCGCGCTTCCGGTCGTCAACGCGACCGGCGTCGAGTCCGCCATCAGGATCGGTCTCGCGCTGCACTGCGAGATCGCCGAGTGGTGCCGCTTCGCCCGGAAGAACTACTTCTATCCGGACATGCCGAAGAACTTCCAGACCTCCCAGTACGACGAGCCGATCGCCTTCAACGGCTACCTCGACGTGCAGCTG
This sequence comes from Streptomyces sp. ME02-8801-2C, assembly GCF_033793965.1. Classification (NCBI taxonomy): domain Bacteria; kingdom Bacillati; phylum Actinomycetota; class Actinomycetes; order Kitasatosporales; family Streptomycetaceae; genus Streptomyces; species Streptomyces sp. ME02-8801-2C. The sequence goes on from NZ_JARAXP010000009.1 coordinate 91,419, forward strand.
GAGGACGGCGAGACCTTCCGCGTGGAGATCGAGCGCGCCCACATGGAGGAGGACACCGGCAAGTCGCTGCACGTCGGTGGCGCGACGGGCCGTATCCACGGCGCCTCGCACTCGCTCCTCGACTACAACCGCGCCGGCATCCCCCTCATCGAGATCGTCACCAAGCCGATCGAGGGCGCCGGCGAGCGCGCTCCCGAGGTCGCCAGGGCGTACGTCGCCGAGCTGCGCGAGCTCATCAAGGCACTCGGCGTCTCGGAAGCCCGGATGGACCAGGGCCAGATGCGCTGCGACGTGAACCTGTCGCTGCGCCCGCACGGCCGTGAGAAGTTCGGCACCCGCAGCGAGACGAAGAACGTCAACTCGCTGCGTTCCGTGGAGCGTGCCGCCCGTTTCGAGATCCAGCGGCACGCCGCCGTACTGAACTCGGGCGGGACGATCATCCAGGAGACCCGGCACTTCCACGAGGACACCGGGTCGACGACCTCGGGCCGCGTGAAGGAGGAGGCCGAGGACTACCGGTACTTCCCCGAGCCGGACCTCGTGCCGGTGGCCCCCTCCCGTGAGTGGGTCGAGGAGATCCGCGCGCAGCTGCCCGAACTGCCGCTGGCCCGCCGCAACCGGCTCCTCGCGGAGTGGGGCGTCTCGGCGACCGACATGCAGTCGATGCTCAACGCCGGTGCCATCGACCTCATCGTCGCCACCATCGACGCCGGCGCGGACGCGGCCTCCGCCCGCAAGTGGTGGATGGGCGAACTCGCGCGCAGCGCCAACGAGTCGGGCACCCCGCTCGACGCGCTGGCCATCACGCCCGAGCAGGTCGCCCGGGTCGCCGCGCTGGTCACCTCCGGCGACCTGAACGACAAGCTGGCCCGCCAGGTCCTCGAGGGCGTCCTCGCGGGCGAGGGCGGCCCGGACGAGGTCGTCGAGAAGCGCGGCCTCAAGGTCGTCTCCGACGAGGGCGCGCTCACCACGGCCGTCCAGGAGGCCATCGCCGGCAACCCGGGCATCGCCGAAAAGATCCGCGGCGGCAAGGTGGCCGCGGCCGGCGCCCTGGTCGGCGCGGTCATGAAGGCGACCAGGGGCCAGGCCGACGCGGCCCGCGTCAAGGAACTGATCCTTGAGCAGCTGGGTGTCAGCGAGGGCTGAGTCGAGCAGCGAAGCAGTGAGCGAGGGGCGCATCGGGTCTCCGATGCGCCCCTCGGTTTTACTACGTCACGTCGTCACGTCGTCACGACGTTCACGTGATCACGTACGGCGTCCTACGACCCGTACGAAGCCCAGGGACCGGCCCTGGTCGGCGCGCAGCAGTTCGACCTGGTCGCGGGCCATGCCCGCCATGAACTCCTCGGTGCTCGCCTCGGCGCACACCTCGCTCCACAGCAGCCAGTCCCGCCAGCCGTCCGGCTGCCAGTCCGCGGCCTCCACCGTCACGGCCCCGGTGCGCGTCCACTGGCGCCGCCACCAGTCGGGGGAGTGGAACGCCCAGAACTCCGGGTCCCAGAACGGCTTCAGATGCTCCGGCGGCTCCACGCCGTCCGGCTCCTCGCGCAGCGCCGGCATGACGACACCGATCCGGCCGCCCGGCTTCAGGAGCCGGGTCAGGCTCGGCAGATAGAGGTCGTTCGTGCCGAAGTACTGGTACGCGTCGATGCTCACGATCGCGTCGAACGACTCGTCGCCGAACGGCAGTTGGTGCGCCTCGGCGTACACGGGCAGCACCCGGTCGGCGACGCCCGCCTCGGCGATGCGGCGCGCGTTCTTGCCGGGCTGGATCCACAGGTCGGCGGCGGTGACCTGGACGTCGTACTCCTTGGCGAGGAAGACCGACGTCATGGCCTTGCCGCAGCCCAGGTCGAGCACCCGGGCGCCCGGCGGGAGGGTGTCGAGGCCGAGCGCGGGCGCCAGCCACTCCAGCAGCCACAGGGCGTTCGGGCCCATCTGGTTGTCGATGGTCCAGCGGGCGTCGTACCGGTTGCTGCGAGGGCGGCGGGGGTCTGTCAGACGGTCAGCGAGCTGGTCGTCCGATGATTTGTTCGAGGTCCTGGAGGTGATGTCGGACATCGGTGAACGGGCTCCTTGGGTTCTGCGGTGAAGAAGAACGGAATGCGTCGGAGCTCGGTCGGACCTTCAAACAATGCACCTGCTCGGGGAGGCGGCGAAAAGCCGGATACGGACGGTCGACGGCCGGACGCTAGCAGTGGGCATCGGTCCTCCGCATCCGAATTCCCGGCCGGGCGCGCTACGCTGCCGCGCCATGGACGAGAACGAGGAGGAATACGACGAGGACGCGGCGCTGGACGCGCGGCGCGCCCGCTGGACGGCGACCGGAACCGGGGTGCTGCTGGCCCTCGCGGGTCTCGCGGCCTCGACGCTCCGCCTCACGGGCTCCGCGCCCGTCCTCGTGCCGGGCGCGTACGCCTTCGGCGCCGCCGTCTGCGCGCTCGCGGCGGTGCTGGGCGCGCGGGGGCGCACCCGGCGGGCCCTGTGGCTGCTGATCGTCGGCGTGATGGTGATGGCGCTCGGGGACCAGTTCGATTGAGGTGACAGAGTTCATGTGATTGTCCTGTGATGTGACTCGCAGTCTTGTGAGTAAGGGCACTAACGGCTCAAACGATCATCGGTGCCTGTAACAGTGGTTCGGTATCGCTCTTGCGTTCTTTCGTTTCTTTGCGGGCCTTTCTGTTCACGCACGACTGTTCCCGGCCAAAGATCCACTCATTGTCCAGGGAGCACGTCTGTGGCAGTCCTCGCACGCTGGTGTGTCAGGCACCGCCTCGTCGTCCTTCTGATCTGGCTCGCCGCCTTCGCCGGTGTGAGCGCTGCCGCCGCCGTCATGGGCTCGGCGTACTCGAACGACTACGAGGCCCCCGGCACCGAGTCGGGCCGCGCCACGCAGCTCCTGGAGAAAGGTTTCCCCGGGCTCGGTGGAGACACCGACACCGTCGTCTGGCACACCACCGCCGGCACGGTCCGGGCCGCCGACGTCGAACAGGCGATGACCGGCACCCTGGATCGCATCGCCGACCTGCCCGGAGTCGCCTCGGTCGACAGCCCGTACGAGGGCCGCGGTGCGAGCCGGATCAGCGCCGACGGCCGTACGGCGTACGCCACCGTCACCTTCGACCGGTCCGCCGAGGACATCGGCAAGGGCGAGGCGCAGGCCGTGGTCGACGCGGCCGAGGCGGTACGCGCCGACGGGCTCCAGGTGGAGCTGGGCGGCAGCGCCATCGCGCTCACCGAGTCGTCCGGCGGGCATCTCGCCGAGGCCGTCGGTGTGGTCGTCGCGGCCGTCGTGCTGTTCCTCGCCTTCGGCTCGCTCGCCGCCTCCCTGCTGCCCATCGCCACCGCGCTGGTCAGCGTCGGCACGGCCTACGCCGGGATCGTGCTGCTCGGGCACGCGATGACCGTCGCCGACTTCGCGCCCATGCTCGGCATGCTGATCGGGCTCGGCGTCGGCATCGACTACGCGCTGTTCATCGTCACCAGGCACCGACGCGGCCTCAAACGCGGGCTGCCGGTCACCGAGGCCGCCGTCAACGCCGTCACGACCGCCGGACGGGCCGTCGTCTTCGCTGGTGCGACCGTTTGCATCGCCCTGCTCGGGATGCTGATCCTGCGCCTCGGCTTCCTCAACGGGGTCGCGATAGCCGCCTCACTGACCGTGATCCTGACCGTCGCGGCCTCCGTGACCCTTTTGCCCGCCCTGCTGTCGTTCATCGGGTCGCGCGCCCTGAGCCGGCGCGAGCGGCGCAGGCTGGCCGAGCGGGGGCCCGAGCCGGAGCTGCCCACCGGGTTCGCCGCCCGCTGGTCCGCGTTCGTCGAACGCCACCCCAAGGTGCTCGGCGCCGCCGCCCTGGTCGTCATCGCGCTGCTCGCCCTGCCCACCCTCGCGCTCCACCTCGGCACCTCCGACCAGGGCAACAACCCGAAGTCGACGACCACCCGGCAGGCCTACGACCTCCTCGCCCACGGCTTCGGACCCGGCGTCAACGGCCCGCTCACCCTCGTCACCCCCGTCTCGGACGCCGAGGACAAGCTCATCCTCGACAACCTGGCCGCCACCCTCCGGACCACCGAGGGCGTCGCGTCGGCCTCCCCGGTGACCTACAGCCCGAGCGGCGCCACCGGGTACCTCACCGTCGTACCCGAGTCCTCCCCGCAGTCTGCGCGGACCAGTGACCTGGTGGAGCGGCTGCGCGAGCAGGTGCTCCCGCGCGCGGAGACCGGCACCTCGCTCGACCTGCACGTCGGAGGGGTCACGGCGAGCTATGACGACTTCGCGGATGTGATCATCGGCAAGCTGCCGCTGTTCGTCGGCGTCGTGATCGGCCTGGGCTGTCTGCTGCTTCTGCTCGCCTTCCGGTCGATCGGCATCCCGCTCAAGGCCGCCGCGATGAACGTCGCCGCCGTCGCCTCCGCGTTCGGTGTCGTCGTCGCGATCTTCCAGTGGGGCTGGGGGAGCGAACTGCTGGGCCTCGGCAGCGCGGGCCCGATCGAGCCCTTCCTCCCCGTGATCATGGTCTCGGTCCTCTTCGGGCTCTCCATGGACTACCAGGTCTTCCTGGTCAGCCGGATGTACGAGGAGTGGCTGGAGACCGGCGACAACCGGCGGGCCGTCCGGGTCGGCCTCGCCGAGACCAGCCGCGTGATCAACTCCGCGGCGGTCATCATGATCTCCGTCTTCCTCGCCTTCGTCCTCAGCGGTGACCGGGTGATCGCCATGTTCGGCATCGCCCTGGCCGCCGCCGTCGCCCTCGACGCCTTCGTCCTGCGTACGCTCCTGGTGCCCGCCCTGATGCATCTGCTCGGCGGCGCCAACTGGTGGCTGCCCCGCTGGCTGGACAGGCGGTTGCCGCGCATCAGCATCGAACCGCCCGAGCGCCACGTCCCCGCCGCCAGAACCCCCGGCGTCGAGGAGGTCGACCGTGCGAGCATTCCGGACGTGACCGACGTGAAGGTCACGGACGTACGGGATGTACTGGTGAAGGAGCGACCGCAGGATGTACGCGATATCCCTGGGTGACGACGGCGCCGAACTGCGCCCCCTGGAGCCCTGGCACGCCGAGGAGTTCCTCGCACACCTCGACCGGGGGCGGGACTTCATCAACCGGCACGTCCCGTTCGGCACGAAGTCCACGGACCTCGACTCCGCCCGGGCGCAGCTCCAGCGCTTCGCCGACCAGCGCGCCGCCGACACCGGGTCGCTGCACGGGATCTGGCTGGACGGAAAACTCGTCGGCGGGGTGCTGTTCCTCAACTTCAGCGCGGAGCAGGGCAACTGCGAGGTCGGCTGCTGGCTGGAACCGCCCGCCACCGGACGCGGACTCATCACGCGCGCGATGCGAGTCCTCATCGACTGGGCGATTGACGTACGCGGCATGCACCGTGTGGAGTGGCACGCGTCGTCCGTCAACGAAGCGAGCATCAACGTGGCGCGGCGGCTGGGCATGAGCCGTGAGGGTCTGCTGCGGGAGAACTATCCGCACCGGGGCGTCCGCGCGGACACCGAGATCTGGTCGGTACTCGCGCCCGAGTGGCGCGCCGCACGCGCGCGTGCCGCTCACAAGGATCATTAAGGAACTTCTCAGACGACATCCGTACGGTGCGAGGCATGGGAACCAGGACAGCAGACGAGACCGGCGCCGAGACCGGTACCGAGGCACAGAGCGACGACGCGAAGAGCGGCGGGGAGACAGTGGACATCACCAAGGACGAGCGGCCCACGCAGGACGCGGCCGAGACCGGGGTCGAGGTCGAGGTCCTGGGCGACGCGGACGAGTACGAGGGCGACGACCTGACGGACGGGTCCGACCCGGAGTCCGCCCCGGAGACCGACAGCCCCGGAGTGGGCCAGGGTGCCGCCGCCGTGGTGTCCGCGGTGCTCGGCTTCGTCTCCCTCACCGGCAGCTGGCTGGGCACGGTGGCCGGCGCCCGCGAGACGCTCGTGGGCCAGCTGGAGACCGCGTCCTCGGCGAGCGTCGCCACCCAGATCAAGGAGGTCTACGGCGACGCCTGGCAGACCACCGCGCTCTGGGGCGGCATCTTCGCGCTGGCCGCGCTGCTCGTCGGTGTCGTCGCCCTCGCCCGGCCCGCGTTCGGCGCTCCGGGCAGGCCGCAGCCCGCCTGGATCAAGTCGGTCTCCTGGGCGGGCGTCGCGCTCGGCGTCCTCGGACTGCTCCTCGCGGTCCTCAAGTACACCGACGTACTGCTGAGCCTGCCGCCCGAGAGCTGACACGGCGGCGGTGTCACCGCAGCTCATGAGGGGCCTTAGGCCGACCGTAAGCACCTTACGGCCGGCCCGGGGCCCCTCACCCGTTCCTAAGGCCCCCGCCCCCCGCGGAAGATGCGGAACTCTCCCGATGTGACGGACCCCCCTGGGAGACGAAGGTTGAGACATCGCAGAGAGCGATGAACGACCGAGCTCACCAGAGACCCGAGGGGCCCCACATGTTCGAGTACGAGATCCAGCAGACCCGTTCCGCCCAGCTGCGCCGCGAGGCCGCGGACGAGCGCCTGGCCCGGGAGACGGTCCGACGTGCCCGCGCCGCCCGCCGCGAGGCGACCGGCCGCGCCGCCGAGGGCGAGGTGCATCCCGACCGCACGCGCCGGCACTGGTTCACCCGGGTCGCGTGAGCGCCGGGACAAGGGCGGACGCCGTGGCGGTCCGCTCCACGACCCGCACCGGGCCGGTCGCCGTGTCGGCGACCGGCCCGTCCGGCGTGCCGTCGATCGGCGCGATAACCAGTCCCGCGATGTCAGAGCCCTGTGCGATGCTCTGGCCCGTGGAGACCAGGTCCGTCTGTCCGGAGTTCGTCGGTCGTGGCGACGAGTTGGGGGTGTTGCACGAGGCGCTGGCACGCGCCGCCGCCGGTGAGCCGCAGGCGTTGCTGCTCGGCGGCGAGGCCGGGGTCGGCAAGACCCGGCTCGTCGAGGAGTTCGCCGACGCGGCCGGCGGCCGGGGCGCGGTCGTCGTGCTCGGCGGCTGTGTCGAGATCGGCGCCGACGGGCTGCCCTTCGCGCCCTTCTCCACCGCCCTGCGCGCCCTGCGGCGGGCGCTGCCCGACGAGTTGGCCGCTGCCGCTGCCGGACAGGAGGAGGAACTGGCCCGGCTGCTCCCGGAGTTGGGGGAGACCGGTGCCGGGCGGCACGACGAGGAGGGCATGGCCCGCCTCTTCGAACTCACCGCACGCCTCCTGGAACGCGTCGCGGCGGACCGTACGGTCGTCGTCGCCCTCGAAGACCTCCACTGGGCCGACGCCTCCACCCGCCATCTTCTGGCCTACCTCTTCCGCACCCTGCGCACCGGCCGTCTCGTCGTCCTCGCCACCTACCGCGCCGACGACATCCACCGCCGCCATCCGCTGCGCCCCCTCCTCGCCGAACTGGACCGGCTGCGCACGGTCCGCCGCATCGAGCTGAGCCGCTTCAACCGTGCCGAGGTGAGCCGCCAGATCGCCGGCATCCTCGCCGCCGAACCCGAACCGGCCCAGGTCGACGAGATCTTCGAGCGCTCGGACGGCAACGCGTTCTTCGTCGAGGAACTCGCCGTCGCCGCTCACGAGGGCTGCCGCACCCGGCTCACGGACACCCTCCGCGACCTCCTCCTCGTCCGTGTCGAAAGCCTGCCCGAGAGCGCCCAGCGGGTCGCCCGGATCGTCGCCGAGGGCGGCTCCACCGTCGAGTACCGGCTGCTCGCCGCCGCCGCCGGACTCGCCGAGGACGACCTCATCGAGGCACTGCGCGCCGCCGTCGGCGCCAACATCCTGCTCGCGACCCCAGCCGGCGACGGCTACCGCTTCCGCCACTCCCTGGTCCGCGAGGCCGTCGGCGACGACCTGCTCCCCGGCGAACGCTCCCGCCTGAACCGCCGCTACGCCGAGGCCCTGGAGACCGACCCGACCCTCGTCCCCGCCGACGAGCGCACCACGCGCCTGGCCAGCTACTGGTACCACGCCCACGACCCGGCCAAGGCCCTCCCCGCCGTCCTGGACGCCTCGGTCACCGCCCGCCGCCGGTACGCCTACTCCGAGCAACTGCGGCTCCTGGAACGGGCGATGGAGCTCTGGGACACCGTCCCCGACGCCGTACGGACCACGCTCCGGCCCGTCGACTACACCGAGGTCTATCCGCCCTGCGGCTGCGACCCCGCCACCACCCCCCTCCACTACCTCGACCTCATGGCCGAGGCCGCCGTCGCGGGCCGGCTGTGCGGGGAGCGCGAACGCGCCCTGAAGATCATCAAGCGGGCGCTGCACCTTCTGGAGGACGACGGCGACCCCTTGCGCGCCGCCTGGTTCTGGTGCCAGCGCTCCCGCCTGGTCCAGGCCCAGTCCCGGGGTGACGGCTGGAAGGAACTGGGCACCGCCCAGGAACTCGTACGCGGTCTGCCGCCCTCGGAGGTGCACGCCGAGGTGCTCGCCAATGTCGCCGCCTGGTCGATGCTGCACTGTCCCGGCCCCGAAGCCCTCGCCGCCGCCGAACAGGCGGTCGAGTACGCGCGCATGGTGGGCGCCCACGAGACCGAGCTGCACGCCCGCCTCACCCACGGCGGCCTCCTGGTCGACTCCGGCGCCACGGAGACCGGCTTCGCACAGATGCGCGAGGTCAAGGAACGGTCGGTCGAGGAGAACATCTTCTTCGTCGCCGGACGCGCCTACGTCAACCTCCCCAACGGCCTCGAATCGGTCGGCCGCTCCCGCGACTCCGTCCCCCTCCTGGAGGAGGGCATCGCCTACACCCGTAAGTTCGGGCTGCTGGACTCCGAGGCCTGGGTGTGGGGCAACCTCTCGGACTCGCTGTACTCGCTCGGCCGTTGGCAGGACGCCGCCGAGGCCGCGGCCAACGCGCTGCGACGCGGCCAGAGCACCAAGCCGCAGGGCGCCGGCGCGATCTGCCTGGCCCGACTCGCCCTGGGCCGGGGCGACCTGACCGAGGCCGGCCGCCAACTGGGCACCGCCCACCAGCACTTCGGCACCCACGACCCCATGCCCCAGCACGACCTGCTGCTCGCCCTCGTCACCGTCGGCGTCGCCGCCGCCGAGGGCCGCCTCCTCGACGCCCGCACCGAACTGGCCCACGCACTGGACGCCGGCTTCCCGCCCGGCACCCACCGCTACGGCTGGCCACTGCTCCTGGCCGCGGCCACCGCGGAGGGCGGCGCCCGCGCCCTGCCCACCGCCGCGCCGGGCCGCCCCGAGATCCTCGCCCGCATCCTCGACACCGCCAAGAAGCTCGCCACGGGCGCCCCCGTCTGGCTCGCCCACGAGCAGTGGGTCCGCGCCGAACTCCAGCGCGCCGACGGCACCGCCACCCCCGACACCTGGTCCGGGCTCGTCACCGCCTTCGAGACCCTGGACCGCCCCTACGACCTCGCCCGGGTCCGCCTCCGCCTCGCCGAGGCCCTGCTCACGGACGGCGCCGAGCCCGACGACCGCGACCGGGCGAGCGAACTCCTGCGGCTGTCCGCCACCGTCGCCGGCCACCTGGGCGCCCGCCCCCTCGCCGACGCCGTCACCCTCCTCGCCCAGCGCGCCCGCCTCACCCCGACCGGCATCCCGTCCCGACCCGCGGCGGACCCGGCCGAGTCCCTGGGCCTCACCAGCCGCGAACGGGACGTCCTGCGCCTGGTCTCGGCGGGCCGCACCAACCGCCAGATAGCCGAGGAACTCTTCATCTCGCCGAAGACAGCGAGCGTCCACGTCTCCAACATCCTGGCCAAACTGGGCGTCTCGGGGCGGGGCGAGGCGGCTGCGGTGGCGCACCGGCTGGCCTTGTTCCCGCCAGGGACCGAGGATCGCCTGGTCGCGGGATAATGGCAGCAGACCCACCTACGGGCGGAGGAGCGGTGCTGTACCAGATCGAGTTCACCGAACGCGCTGCCGCGCAGCGTGACGCACTTCCCGAGGACCGGCGCAAGCTTCTGGAGCGGGGCCTGAACAAGCTCGCCGAGGACCCCTTCACGCCGGTGTCGCAGGCAGTGAGCGGTGAGGACATCCGCGTGGTGTCCGTGGCCACGGGCCTGACCGTCGACTACATGGTTCACCGGGCCTTCCTGATCCTGGTCTCTGTGGCGGTCCTCGATCAGTCGCTCATAGAAGACGAGTAGCCGGGAGCCAGGCCCGTGTTCAACATGTTCGAGGAGCTCTTCGCACCGGGACGCAAGCACACGCGTGACGAGCAGAACCGTCTGGAGCTGACCCGCGTGGACGTCGGCGACGGCGACCCCGGACGCGGGCCGATAGACCTCGCGTCCGGAAAAGTCGTCGTACGGCGGGGTGAGCACCCGGAGGAAGCGGAACCGGCGGAGGAAGCGCCGCAGCCGGACCCGTCGGAGTAGCCGGGCGCCAGGCCCGACCGGCCCCCTCACGTCACCTGAAGCTCCAGGATCCGGTCGTCGCCGCCCTCCGGGGACCCCCTGCCGTCCGTCTCGCTCGTCACCAGCCACAGCTTGTCGCCGCCCGCCGACACCACCGTCCGCAGCCTGCCGTACTCGCCCTCGAGGAACGCCTGCGGATCGGCCGCGGCCTCCGTGCCCTTCAGGGGGATCCGCCACAGGCGCTGGCCCTTCAGCCCCGCCATCCATATCGAGCCCTCGGCGAAGGCGATCCCGCTGGGCGACGCGTCGTCCGTGTGCCACTTCGCGACCGGGTTGTGGAACGAGGCGTCGTCACTGTCGCCCTCCGCCTCGGGCCAGCCGTAGTTGTCGCCCGGCTTGATCTGGTTGAGCTCGTCCCAGGTGTCCTGGCCGAACTCGGCGGCGAACAGACGCTGCTCGGAGTCCCAGGCGAGGCCCTGCACATTGCGGTGGCCGTACGAGTACACCGGGGAGTTCGGGAAGGGGTTGCCCGGGGCCGGCTCGCCCTCCGGGGTCAGGCGCAGGATCTTGCCGCCCAGCGAGGACCTGTCCTGGGACAGCCCGGTGTCGCCACTCTCGCCGGTGCCCGCGTACAGCATCTTGTCCGGGCCGAAGGCGATCCGGCCGCCGTTGTGGATAAAGCCCTTGGGGATGCCGCGGAAGACCGTGTTGGGGGCGCCCAGCTGCTCGCCCGCCGGTTTCTCCTCCTCGTACAGCATGCGCGCGATGCGGTTGTCCGACTCCGTTGTGAAGTACGCGTAGACCATGTGGTCCGACGCGAACGACGGCGACAGCGCGAGGCCCAGCAGACCGCCCTCGCCGGCCGCCGAGACGCCCGGCACCTCGCCCAGCTCGGTCTTCCTGCCCGTCGTGCTGTCGACCCGGGCGATCGTGCCCTCGTCACGGGAGGAGACCAGCAGGTCGCCGTCCGGCAGCGGGGCCAGACCCCAGGGGCTCTTCAGGCCCTCGGTGACCGTGCGCAGCACCTTCACCGAACCCTTGGCCGGTGCGACCTCGTCGGTGGCCCGCGCGGAGGGCGGGGCCTGCGTACCCGCACGGCTGGGCGACGCCGTGTCGCCGCCGCCCGAGCCACCGCCGCCTCCGCTCTCGTCGGAGGAGCAGCCGGCCGTGAGCAGAAGCGTGGCCGCGGCCAGTACGGCCGTCACAGCTCTACGTTGCACGATCATGGTCCCTTCGACGCGACGGGTTCTCCCTGTCATACCTCGCTCGCGGCCCACGAGTTCCCGATCCGCGAAGTCCGATTCGGGCCTCAGTCCCACGACCCCTGTGCCCTGGGCAGTCCCGCCACCTCGGCCAGGTCCGCCGCCGACAGCCGCAGCCGCGCCGCCCGCGCGTTCTGCGCCACCCACCGCTCGTGCTTCGCCCCCGGTACGGGCACCACGTGCGGGCCCTGCGCGAGCACCCACGCCAGCGCCACCTGGCCCGGCGTGACATCCGGCCCGATCCGCGCCGCCACCCGGCGCAGGCCCGCCACGATCGGCTGGTTCGCGGCCATCATCTCGGCCGTGAAACGGGGGTGGCGGGCGCGCAGGTCCTCCCGTTCGAAGCCCTCGCCCGGGGTCAGCGTCCCGGTCAGGAAGCCGTTGCCCAGGGGCATCGCCGCCAGAAGGCCGATCCCGCGCGCCGCACACCACGGCAGCAGCGTCTGAAGCGCCTCCCTCGACCACACCGACAGCTCGGCCTGCACCGCGCTGACCGGGAACACCTGCTGCACCCGCTCCAGTTGACGGACCGTCGCGTCGTGCATCCCCGCGCTCACACCCGCCCCCGACCGGCGCCCGGCCCGCGCGCCCATCGCGGACAGCCCCAACGCCCGTACCTTTCCCGCCTGTACGAGTTCCGCCAGCGCGCCCCACGTCTCCTCGACGGGCACCTCCGGGTCCGCGCGGTGCAGATGGTAGAGGTCGATGACATCCGTCTGGAGGCGGCGGAGCGAGGCGTCGCACGCTCGTTTCACATAGCCGGGGCGGCCGTTGGCCACGATGTGCTGATCGCCCACCAGCAGACCGACCTTCGTCGACACGAAGGCGTCGCCCCGCCGCTGCCTCAACACCCGCCCCACCAGCAGCTCGTTGGTGAACGGGCCGTACATGTCGGCCGTGTCCAGCAGCGACGAGCCCTCGTCCAGGGCCCGGTGCACGGCCCGTACCGACTCCTCGCCACGCTGCCGAGACGCGCTGTACGCCCAGCTCATCGGCATGCACCCGAAGCCAACGGCCCCCACCTCGAGCGCTGCCGCGCCGATCGTCCTGCGCTCCACCTGGTCGTGAACCTCTCTCTCCTTGCCCCCCAAACCTAACCTCTGTACGCACAGGGGTTCGCCTACGCTCGTGACCATGACTGCTGACGTGTGGCTCCCCATCCCGCCGGAGGAGATTCAGGGCCTGCCCGAAGGGCCCGACTACCTCTTCTGGAACGGCGATCACGACTACCCCGGGGACCCGGCCGACTGCGCGTTCTACGTCGTCCCGTACATGAAGCCCGTCGAGGTGTGCGTACGACCCCTGCCGGACATGACCCATGTCCAGGTGCTCCAGACGCTGTCCGCCGGCGTCGACAACGTCCAGCCCGGGCTCGGACACCTGCGCCCTGGCGTGCGGCTGTGCAACGCGCGCGGGGTGCACGAGGCGAGCACCGGTGAGCTGGCCCTCGCCCTGATCCTGGCCTCGCTGCGCGGCATCCCCGACTTCGTACGGGCGCAGGACCAGGGGAAGTGGCGGGGCGGGTTCCGGCCCGCGCTCGCCGACAAAGCCGCACTCATCGTCGGCTACGGCTCCATCGGCGCCGCCATCGAGGACCGGCTCGCGCCCTTCGAGCTCGCGCGGGTGGCACGCGTCGCGCGCTCTGAGCGCACCACGGCGCGCGGACCGGTGCATCCGCTCACCGAACTGCCCGCCCTTCTGCCCGAGGCGGACATCGTGATCCTCGCCACGCCCCTCACCGATCAGACAAGAGGGCTGGTGGACGCCGAGTTCCTCGCACGGATGAAGGACGGCGCGCTGCTCGTGAACGTGGCCCGGGGGCCCGTCGTCGACACCAAGGCGCTGCTCGCCGAGCTGGAATCGGGCCGCCTCACGGCCGCCCTCGACGTCACCGATCCGGAGCCGCTGCCTCCGGGGCACCCCTTGTGGCAGGCGCCCGGGGTACTCATCAGCCCCCATGTCGGCGGCCCGACGTCCGCGTTCCGGCCGCGCGCCGAGTGGCTGCTGGTGGACCAGCTGAACCGGTTCCTGAACCAGGAGCCGCTGCGGAACGTGATCCTTACGACGGGGGCAGGCGACGCCTAGTCCGCTTCGGGCACCCTCCGCATTCCCTCGGATGCGGGGTGTGTCACTGTCGCCACTTGTCGTTACGGAGAGTAGAGGAACTATGTCCCTGAGTGACGAGACTGGTGTATCGTCCCGACAGGGGCTGCGCCGCGCACCGATCGGCGCCGGGGATGGACATTGCAGACTGTGAGGGGGGCGACGGGCGATGTACGGCCAATGGACGAACGATCCGACGCGGCGGGACCGCCGACGGCAACCCTGGCGCACGGCCGCGGGCAGACGCGGCCACAGCGGCCATCACCAGCACCGCCGGCCCAGCGGTCGTCACCACCACGAACACCCCGCGCATCCGACCCACGCCGCGCACCGGAGGGTCCGGTGAGTTCCCCCGGGGCACTGTTGGCCCGCCGGCCGGTCTCCGGCGGAGGCACGAGCCTGGTCCCGCAGCTCGTCCTCGCCCTGGTGTGCGCGGCATACGCCGTCGGTTCCGCGTTCGGCTGGGGCTCGCCCCGACTCGCCCTCATCATGGGCGACTTCGGGCTGAGCGCCGCGGCGGGCACCGCGGCCGTGTCCTGCTTCCTCTACGGGCGGCGCCCGAGCCGCTTTCGACCCGCCTGGCTGCTGTTCGCGCTGTCCTCCGCCATGGCCTCACTGGGCAACCTCGTCTGGGGCTGGTACGAGGTCGTGCTCGAACGGGACGTGCCGAGCCCCAGCTTCGCCGACCTGTTCTTCCTGTGCTTCGCGCCGCCCGCCATCGTGGGACTCCTGGTCCTCGCCAAGCGACCGGCGACCAAGGCCGGCTGGGTCTGCATGGTCCTCGACGCCTGGCTGATCGGCGGTTCGCTGCTCACCCTGTCCTGGAGCCTCGCCCTGGCCCAGACGGCGAGATTCGACGGGCCGAGCGTCGCGCACACCGCGCTGTCGCTGGCCTACCCCCTGCTCGACATCGCGCTCGTCAGCATGGTCCTGGCGCTGCACTTCCGGCGCTCCAGCGTGAACCGCTCCGCCGCGAACACCGCGATCGCCGCGCTCGCCCTGACCGTGGGCTGCGACGCCCTGTTCACCTCGCCCCTGATGCACAACAACTACCACTCGGGCCAGTTGCTCGACGCGGGCTGGTTCGCCGGCTCGCTGCTGCTGGCGTACGCCCCGTGGGTGGGCTCCGGTCACGGCGGCCCGGGCGAACCCGAGGGGCACACACGCGTGGTGCACGAACACCGCCCCGCACGGCAGCACCCCGGCAGGCCCGGCGCCCCCCGGCCAGTGCCCCGCCAGGGCCAGGGTCAGGGCCAGGTCCAGGTCCAGGCGCCGGCCCCCGGGCAGGGGCCCGCGCCCGCCCCCGGAGGCGATCACGGCCGGTATCCGGTCAACCGGCCCATCACCGGCTCGCTGGCCGCGCTCACGCCGTATCTGGCCGCCGCCGTGTGCACGCTCGGGATCCTCTACAACCTCCTCAACGGCCGCAGCCCGGACCGCGTGGTGCTCATCACCGCGGGTGGCGTCGTCCTCGCGCTCGTCGTGCGCCAGGGCATCATGCTGCTCGACAACATCACCCTCACCCAGGAACTGGCGCAGAAGGAGAACCATTTCCGCTCCCTGGTGCAGGGCTCGAGCGACGTCATCATGATCGCCGCCCCGAGCGGGATGCTGCGGTACGTCAGCCCGGCCGCCGCCGGGGTCTACGGCCGGTCCGCGGAGGACCTCGTCGGCACCGAACTGGCCCACCTCATCCACCCGGAGGATCTGGGCTGCGTGGTGCACGAGCTGCGCCGCTTCCTCGCCGCCAGCCCTGGCGACGAACCCACCAGCAGGATCGAGTGCCGCTTCAAGTCAGGGGACGGCGGCTGGCTGAACGTCGAGTCCACGGTCAACCGGCACCACGGCGGCCTCATCTTCAACAGCCGGGACGTCACCGAACGGGTGCGGCTGCAGGCACAGTTGCAGCACAACGCCGAGCACGACCCGCTCACCGACCTGCCCAACCGCGCGCTGTTCACCCAGCGCGTGCAGCAGGCCCTGTCGGGCCGCCGCTCCACCGACCGCGGCACGGCCGTCCTCTTCATCGACCTCGATGGCTTCAAGGCCGTCAACGACACCATCGGGCACCAGGCCGGGGACGAACTGCTCGTTCAGGCCGCCCGCAGGCTCCAGGACTCCGTCCGGTACGGCGACACCGCCTCCCGTCTCGGCGGTGACGAGTTCGCCGCCCTGATCGTCGGCGACGGCACCCGGGACCGGGGCGCGCGTGAACGCCACATAGTGGAACTGGCCGACAGACTCCGGCTGACCCTCTCCCAGCCGTACGACATCGGCGGCAACGATGTCCGGGTCAACGCCTCCATCGGCGTCGCCTTCGCGGAGCCCGGCCTCGGCGCGGGCGAGCTGCTGCGCAACGCCGACCTGGCGATGTACCGCGCCAAGGCCTCCGGCAAGGGCCGCGTCGAGCTCTACGCGCCCCAGATGCAGCAGGACGTCGTACGGAAGGCGGAACTGGCCACGCGCCTGCGTGCCGCCCTGCACGACGGCGAGTTCGCGCTGCTGCACCAGCCCGTGGTGGCGCTGGACACCGGCCGGATCACCTCGGTCTCCGCCCAGGCCCGCTGGCGCTCCTCCCAGGGTGTCCTCTTCACGCCCGCCGAGTTCCTGCGCGTCACCGAGGACGGCGACAAGACCGCCGAGCTGGACCGCTGGATGCTGGAGGAGGCCGTCGAACAGGCCGCCGAACGCGCCGCGACCGGGCTCGCCGCACCCGTGGCCGTCCGCATGAGCGCCCACCGGCTCCTCGACCGCTCCCTGCCCCTCGGCTCGATCGAGACCTTGCTCACCCGCCACGGGCTGCCCACCGGCGCCCTGGAGATCGAACTCGCGGACACCGACCCCAGGCTCTCCCTGGACGAGCTGGAGCGCCGTCTGAACGCCTTCAGGCTCCTCGGCGTACGGATCGCGCTGGACGGCTTCGGCAGCGGCTACGCGGCGATCACGGCGCTTCGGCGGCTCCCCGTGGACGTGCTGAAACTCGACCGCGGTCTGGTCGAGGGTGTCGTCGAGTCCCCGCGGCTGCACAAGATCACCGGCGGGCTGCTCAGAATCGCCGCCGACCTCGGGCTCCAGTCCGTCGCCGACGGGGTGGACCTGCCGGAGCAGGTGGTCGCCCTGCGCGCGATGGGCTGCACGCACGGCCAGGGCATGGCCTTCTCCGGGCCGCTGGACGAGTACCGGCTGCGCCGGGCCCTGTCCACCGGCCGCTATCCGGTGCCCAACGGCCCGGCCGAGCCCGCGTTCGCGGGAGGCGGCCCGGGGGTGTACACAAGTACAGGTGTGCCCGCCGTTTTCGGGGGCGGAACCGCCCTCCGCTCACATAATGAGACTCCCGTCCCACCCACTTGACAGTCGGTGCGTGCCGGGGGGAGGGTCGACTCCATGCGCACCCGAATTCTCGTACTTGGAAAGCGCGTCGGCTGACGCTGGTGAACGTTCCGGACAGACCCGGAACTCCCAGCGACCGCACCCGACGCGCTCCCCTCGCTTGCCTCACGGCACGAGGGGTTTTTTGTTGCACCGGCACCAGTCGGACCGCGGCAAAGACGCACGGCACACCGCACAAAACTCGCAAAAACCCTCAGCATCGAGAAGAGAATGCCGATGACCGAGCAGGCCACCGGGGCCCATCACCCGCAGCCGCGGCCCCGTTCCGGAGGACAGCAGTCCGCCCCCGAGCACGTCACGGGTGCGAAGTCCCTCATCCGCTCGCTTGAGGAGGTCGGGGCCGAGACGGTATTCGGCATTCCCGGCGGCACGATCCTTCCCGCGTACGACCCGCTGATGGACTCCACCCGGGTGCGGCACGTGCTCGTCCGGCACGAGCAGGGCGCCGGCCACGCGGCCACCGGCTACGCGCAGGCCACCGGCAAGGTGGGCGTGTGCATGGCCACCTCGGGCCCCGGTGCCACCAACCTGGTCACGCCGATCGCGGACGCGATGATGGACTCCGTGCCGCTGGTCGCGATCACCGGCCAGGTCAACTCCAAGGCGATCGGCACGGACGCCTTCCAGGAGGCGGACATCGTCGGCATCACCATGCCGATCACCAAGCACAGCTTCCTGGTCACCAAGGCCGAGGACATCCCGAAGGCGATCGCCGAGGCCTTCTACATCGCCTCCACCGGCCGCCCGGGACCGGTCCTCGTGGACATCCCGAAGGACGTGCTGCAGGCGCAGACGACGTTCTCCTGGCCGCCGCAGCAGGATCTGGCCGGCTACCGCCCGGTGACCAAGCCGCACGCCAAGCAGATCCGCGAGGCCGCCAAGCTCATCACCGGCGCGAAGCGGCCCGTCCTGTACGTGGGTGGCGGCGTCATGAAGGCGCACGCCACCGCCGAGCTCAAGGTGCTCGCCGAGCTCACCGGAGCGCCCGTCACCACCACCCTGATGGCGCTCGGCGCGTTCCCCGACAGCCACCCGCTGCACGTGGGAATGCCGGGCATGCACGGTGCGGTCACCGCCGTCGCCGCGCTGCAGAAGGCCGACCTGATCGTCGCCCTCGGAGCCCGCTTCGACGACCGCGTCACCGGCAAGCTCTCCAGCTTCGCCCCGTACGCCAAGATCGTCCACGCCGACATCGACCCGGCGGAGATCGGCAAGAACCGCGCCGTCGACGTCCCGATCGTCGGAGACGCCCGCGAGGTCATCGCCGACCTGGTCCAGGCCGTGCAGAAGGAGCACAGCGAGGGCCAGACGGGTGACTACACCGGGTGGTGGAAGGACCTCAACCGCTGGCGCGAGACCTACCCGCTGGGCTACGAGCACCCCGACAATGGCTCGCTCTCGCCCCAGCACGTCATCGAGCGCATCGGACAGCTCGCCCCCGAGGGCACGATCTTCACGGCGGGCGTCGGCCAGCACCAGATGTGGGCCGCGCACTACATCCAGTACGAGAAGCCCGCGACCTGGCTGAACTCCGGCGGCGCCGGAACGATGGGATACGCGGTCCCGGCCGCGATGGGAGCCAAGGCCGGCGCCCCGGACCGTACGGTCTGGGCGATCGACGGCGACGGCTGCTTCCAGATGACCAACCAGGAACTCACCACCTGCGCGCTCAACAACATCCCGATCAAGGTCGCCGTCATCAACAACGGCGCCCTCGGGATGGTCCGCCAGTGGCAGACCCTGTTCTACAACCAGCGGTACTCCAACACGGTGCTGCACTCCGGCCCGGACGACGTCAATCCGGACGCCAAGGGCACCCGGGTCCCCGACTTCGTGAAGCTGTCCGAGGCGATGGGCTGCTACGCGATCCGCTGCGAGTCCCCGGACGACCTCGACAAGGTCATCGAGGAGGCGAACTCGATCAACGATCGCCCCGTCGTGATCGACTTCATCGTCCACGAGGACGCCATGGTGTGGCCGATGGTCGCCGCCGGCACCTCCAACGACGAGATCATGGCCGCTCGGGACGTCCGCCCCGACTTCGGCGACAACGAAGACGACTGAGCGAGAGAGACGTAACGAGACATGTCCAAGCACACCCTCTCCGTCCTCGTCGAGAACAAGCCCGGTGTCCTCGCCCGGATCACCGCCCTGTTCTCCCGGCGCGGCTTCAACATCGACTCCCTCGCGGTCGGCGTCACCGAGCACCCCGAGATCTCCCGCATCACCATCGTGGTCAACGTGATCGAGGCACTTCCCCTCGAACAGGTGACCAAGCAGCTCAACAAGCTCGTCAACGTGCTGAAGATCGTCGAACTGGAATCCGGCTCGGCCGTTCAGCGTGAACTCGTTCTGGTGAAGGTGCGCGCGGACAACGAGACGCGCTCCCAGATCGTCGAGATCGTCCAGCTCTTCCGCGCCAAGACGGTCGACGTCTCCCCGGAGGCCGTCACCATCGAGGCCACCGGCAGCAGCGACAAGCTGTCCGCCATGCTCAAGATGCTGGAGCCGTACGGCATCAAGGAACTGGTGCAGTCCGGCACGATCGCGATCGGGCGCGGCGCGCGCTCGATCACGGACCGGTCGCTGCGGGCCCTCGACCGGTCGGCGTAACCGCGGATTCGGGCGGTCGGGTGACACTGGCCGCCCGTATACCGAGACCCCGAGACTTCACTTCCGCCCGCCGTCATACGGTGGGACGCAACACCTGCACTCAAGGAGAGAACCCAAAGTGGCCGAGCTGTTCTACGACGCCGACGCCGACCTGTCCATCATCCAGGGCCGCAAGGTCGCGGTCATCGGTTACGGCAGCCAGGGCCACGCCCACGCGCTGTCGCTCCGTGACTCTGGTGTCGACGTCCGTGTCGGTCTGCACGAGGGCTCCAAGTCGAAGGCGAAGGCCGAGGAGCAGGGCCTGCGCGTGGTGACCCCCGCCGAGGCCGCCGCCGAGGCCGACGTCATCATGATCCTCGTCCCGGACCCGATCCAGGCCCAGGTCTACGAGGAGTCCATCAAGGACAACCTCAACGAGGGCGACGCGCTGTTCTTCGGCCACGGCCTGAACATCCGCTTCGACTTCATCAAGCCGCCGGCCGGCATCGACGTCTGCATGGTCGCCCCCAAGGGCCCGGGCCACCTCGTGCGCCGCCAGTACGAGGAGGGCCGCGGCGTTCCGTGTATCGCGGCCGTCGAGCAGGACGCGACCGGCAACGCCTTCGCGCTCGCGCTGTCGTACGCCAAGGGCATCGGCGGCACCCGCGCCGGCGTCATCAAGACGACCTTCACCGAGGAGACCGAGACCGACCTGTTCGGTGAGCAGGCCGTTCTCTGCGGTGGTACGGCCGCGCTGGTCAAGGCCGGTTTCGAGACGCTGACCGAGGCCGGCTACCAGCCGGAGATCGCGTACTTCGAGTGCCTGCACGAGCTCAAGCTGATCGTCGACCTCATGTACGAGGGCGGCCTCGAGAAGATGCGCTGGTCGGTCTCCGAGACCGCCGAGTGGGGCGACTACGTCACCGGCCCGCGGATCATCACGGACGCCACCAAGGCCGAGATGAAGAAGGTCCTCGCCGAGATCCAGGACGGCACCTTCGCGCGTGAGTGGATGGCCGAGTACCACGGCGGTCTGAAGAAGTACAACGAGTACAAGTCGCAGGACGAGCAGAGCCTCCTGGAGACCACGGGCAAGGAGCTGCGCAAGCTCATGTCCTGGGTCGACGACGAGGCGTAAGCTTTGGGGAATGGGGCCGTGGCGCACGCTGCGGCCCCATTTCCGAACCCCGGATCGGGCCTTGTCCGCGGTGACCGGCCACGGATGAGTGATCCTTGCGCGGGGGCGGGAGCCGCCCTTCGCCGCGCCACTACACTGCCGTACTACATACGCGTCAGGCCCACAGCGTCGTGCGTCTCCACGCGGTAGCACCTCCACCGCCTGCGGCCGTCGGGACGGCCGTCCGCATAGGACTGAGTGAGGACCTCACGTGAGCTCGAAACCTGTCGTACTCATCGCTGAAGAGCTGTCGCCCGCGACCGTCGACGCGCTCGGCCCGGACTTCGAGATCCGGCACTGCAACGGAGCGGACCGAGCCGAACTGCTCCCGGCCATCGCCGACGTCGACGCGATCCTGATCCGCTCGGCCACCAAGGTCGACGCCGAGGCGGTCGCCGCCGCCCGCAAGCTGAAGGTCGTCGCACGAGCCGGCGTCGGCCTGGACAACGTGGACGTCTCCGCCGCCACCAAGGCCGGCGTGATGGTCGTCAACGCCCCCACCTCGAACATCGTCACCGCCGCCGAGCTCGCCTGCGGTCTGCTGCTGGCCACCGCGCGCCACATCCCGCAGGCCAACACCGCGCTCAAGAACGGCGAGTGGAAGCGCAACAAGTACACCGGCGTCGAGCTGGCCGAGAAGACGCTCGGTGTCGTGGGCCTCGGGCGCATCGGCGCGCTCGTCGCCCAGCGCATGTCCGCGTTCGGCATGAAGGTCGTCGCGTACGACCCGTACGTCCAGCCCGCGCGGGCCGCGCAGATGGGCGTCAAGGTGCTGTCCCTGGACGAGCTCCTCGAGGTCTCCGACTTCATCACCGTGCACCTGCCGAAGACCCCCGAGACCCTCGGTCTCATCGGCGACGAGGCGCTGCACAAGGTCAAGCCGAGCGTCCGCATCGTGAACGCCGCGCGCGGCGGGATCGTCGACGAGGAGGCGCTGTACTCGGCGCTCAAGGAGGGCCGCGTCGCCGGCGCCGGCCTCGACGTGTACGCGAAGGAGCCCTGCACGGACTCCCCGCTGTTCGAGCTCGACCAGGTCGTCTGCACCCCGCACCTCGGCGCGTCCACGGACGAGGCGCAGGAGAAGGCCGGTATCGCCGTCGCCCGCTCGGTGCGCCTCGCGCTCGCCGGTGAGCTGGTCCCGGACGCGGTGAACGTCCAGGGCGGCGTCATCGCCGAGGACGTCAAGCCGGGTCTGCCGCTCGCCGAGAAGCTCGGCCGTATCTTCACCGCGCTCGCGGGCGAGGTCGCGGTCCGCCTCGACGTCGAGGTGTACGGCGAGATCACCCAGCACGACGTGAAGGTGCTCGAGCTCTCCGCGCTGAAGGGCGTGTTCGAGGACGTCGTCGACGAGACCGTGTCGTATGTCAACGCCCCGCTGTTCGCCCAGGAGCGCGGCGTCGAGGTGCGGCTGACGACCAGCTCGGAGTCCTCGGACCACCGCAACGTCGTGACCGTGCGTGGCACGCTCGGCAGCGGCGAGGAGGTGTCGGTCTCCGGCACGCTGGCCGGTCCCAAGCACCACCAGAAGATCGTCGCGGTCGGTGAGTACGACGTCGACCTCGCGCTCGCCGACCACATGGTGGTGTACCGGTACGCGGACCGGCCCGGTGTCGTCGGTACGGTCGGCCGGATCTTCGGCGAGGCCGGGATCAACATCGCCGGGATGCAGGTCTCGCGGTCGGTGGCCGGGGGCGAGGCCCTCGCGGTACTGACGGTGGACGACACGGTTGCGCCCAGCGTCTTGGCGGAGGTCGCCGAGGAGATCGGGGCGAGGTCTGCTCGATCGGTCAACCTGGTCTGAGGTGACCGTCGTCCGGGGGCTGCCGCCCCCGGGCCCCCGCTTCGGCCTGAACGGCCTCGTCCTCAAACTCCCCCAGAGGGGGGACCCCCAGACGGGCTGAGATTGCCTGCGCGGCGCTCGCATGTGAACGCGGGCCGACTGAGGAACTCCAGTCGGCCCGCGTTTTCTGTTTCCCGTTACTCGCACACCTCCCGCACCCGCACCCCGCGAAGCGCCCGCACCGACAGCGCCGCCGCCCCCAGCAGCAGCACCACCACCCCCGCGATCGCCGCCGTCTGCATCCCGTGGGCGTAGGCCTCCCTGGCCGTCGTGACCAGCGCGTCTCCCGTGCGCGCCGGGAGCTGCCGGGCCACTGCGAGGGCGCCGCCCAGGGTTTCCCTGGCCGGTCCGGGCGCCGAAGTCGGCATCTCGTGGCGGTAGACCGCCGTACCGATCGAGCCCAGTATCGCCATGCCCAGCGCGCCGCCGAACTCCGCGCCCGTCTCGAGGAGGGAGGACGCGGCGCCCGCCCTGTCCACCGGGGCCGCGCTCAGGCCGAGGTCCATCATCTGGGACATCACGACGACGATCCCGGCCGCCAGGACACCCGCCCCGGCCAGCACCAGCCACAGTGAGTCCGTGCCGACCAGGGCCAGGAGCCCGTATCCGCAGGCCGCCGTGAGGAAGCCGCCGGCCACCACATGGGCGCGCTGCACGCCCCGCTGGACCAGGGCGCTGGCGATTGGTGCGGCGACGCCGACCAGGACCGTCGGCAGCAGGCCCCAGAGCGCGGCCTCCAGGGAGCTCTTGCCGAGCACCGATTGGAGGTACTGCGTGGTGAAGTACGCCGAGCCCATCATCGCGAACGCCGAGAGCAGGTTCAGGAAGACGGCCGGGCCGAAGCCCCGACCCCGGAACAGCGCGGGGGAGATGAGCGGTGAGGCTGTCGTGCGCTGGCGCCGGCCGAAGATGTACGCGAAGAACAGGCCGACGGCGACCGAGAGGACGTACTCGGTGTGCCAGCCCTCCGACGGGATCTCCTTCAGGCCGTAGACCACGGGGAGGACGGCCGCCATCGACAGGGGGACGCTGAGGAGATCGAAGCGGCCGGGGTTGGGATTCTTCGACTCCGGGAGCAGTACCGGGCCCAGGACCAGCAGCAACGCCATCGCGGGCAGGTTGACAAGGAAGACCGAGCCCCACCAGAAGTACTCGACCAGCAGGCCGCTCATCACCGAGCCGAGAGCTACGCCGCCGGTCATCACACCGGACCACATGCCGATCGCCTTGGCGCGCCGGCCGGGGTCGCGGAACATCGTGCGGATCAGGGCCATCGTCGACGGCATCAGGGTCGCCCCGCCGATACCGAGGACCGCGCGGGCCGCGATCAGGGTCTCCGCGCTGTTCGCGTAGGCGGCAAGCAGCGAGCCCGCGCCGAAGGCCGCGGCGCCGACGAGGAGGAGCCTGCGTCGGCCGATGCGGTCGCCGAGCGAGCCCATCGTCATCAGCAGACCGGCCAGGACGAAGCCGTAGATGTCGAAGATCCACAGTTGCTGGGTTCCGGTCGGCTCCAGGTCCGAGCTGATCGCGGGGACCGCGAAGTAGAGGACGGACACGTCCATCGAGACCAGCAGCAGCGGCAGCATCAGCACGCCGAACGCGGTCCATTCACGGCGGCCGGCACGGGCGCCGGGCCCGGGGTAAACGGTCGTGCTCGTGGGTTCCGTCGAGTTCGTCATGCCGAGGAATGTACGGCTGTATTAAACGATTGTCTAGAACGGCTGTGTAATTCGTACGTCTAGGACGGGTGTATGGATCGCGGGTAGGGTGGACCCATGGGACACCGTGAGGATCTGCTCGAAGGCGCCAAGCGCTGCCTGCTGGAGAAGGGCTTCGTGCGCACGACGGCGCGCGACATCGTCAAGGAGTCGGGGACCAACCTGGCGTCGATCGGCTACCACTACGGCTCGAAGGACAAGCTCCTCGCGGAGGCGTACGTCTCCCTGGTGGAGGGACTCTCCGACGATTTCAGCCCCGCCATGGGGACGGCCGGCGACACCGAACCCGGCTCGCTCGACCGGTTCCAGGAGGTGTGGGCGAACATCATCGGCACCATGCGGCAGCCGGGATCACTGTGGCGCCTGAGCATGGAGATCGTGGCCCTGGGGGATCAACTGCCGACCGTCCGCGACCACTTGGCGCAGGCTCAGCGCGACGCGAAGCGCGGCGTCATCCCGCTGTTCCTCGGGGGCCGAGAGGAGGACGTGCCGGAGGGGGACGTCGACTCCGTCGGCCAGTTCTACAACACCCTGATGACCGGGCTCATCTGCCAGTACGTCTTCGACCCGACGACGGCACCGACCGCGGACCAGCTCACCGAGGGTCTGCGGCGGGTCATGGGGGCGGCGCGCTAGACGTGCCGCCCTGCGGGGTGTGGTACGCGGCGGTCGCGATCTCGACGAACGAGCGGATCAAGGGCCGGATCAAGGGGTTCGTGTCGCCCTCGTTCCAGGCCGCCACCACACGGCTCGGCGGCATGTCGGTCAGCGGCACCACGACGAGCCCCTCCGCCGCCCGGTGGTCCAGGACGGTCATGCCGACCGTGCCGTTCCACAGAACGGCCTGTCGGCATTCCTGGACAGCGCGTACCACCGGACCCTCGCGGGGTTCGCCGCCGTTCCAGTACGACTGCCAGCGCGGGTCGGTGCCCGTCGGGAACACGAACCAGCGACGGTCTGCCAGGTCGGCCAGCTTCAGCCGGTCGCGGCGGGCCAGCGGATCATCGGCACGCAGCAGCGCTCCCACCGGGTCGGCGCGCAACTCGTGCACGGTCAGACCCTTCTCGTCGAACGGCCCGCGTGTGAGGGCGATGTCGACCAGACCCGCGTGCAGTCCGCAGGTGGGGTCGGTCAGGTCGCTCTCGCGGATGCGGACCTCGACACCCGGGTGCCGCCGCCGGTAGGCGTCGGCCAGCCGGGCCGCGCCGGGATCGGTACTGTCGCCCAGCATGCCGACGGTGATGGTGGTGGCCCCGGCCGCCGCCGCCACGCGTACGCGTGTCCGCTCGGCTCGGTCGAGCAGGGCGCGTGCCTCGTCGAGCAGGACCGCCCCCGCGGCGGTAAGCGTGACTCCGGCGGACGACCGGTCGAGCAGCCTGGCGCCGACCTCGGTCTCCAGCTGCTTCATCGCCCGGCTCAGGGGCGGCTGGCTCATGTGCAGCCGGGTGGCTGCCCGGCCGAAGTGGAGTTCCTCGGCGACCGCCACGAAGTAGCGCAGCGTGCGTAGCTCCATGCTGCGACGATACCGAGCCGGTATCGAGGCCGCCGAACGGGTCTTGGACAGCCGTGGTGCCCCGACAGTGGAATCGGAGCATGACAGTTGCGTATGGGATCGCCGCCGGCCTGCTGGCCCTCTTCTATCTCTACTCCGGCGGGGTCAAGGTGGTCCGAAGCCGGGAACAGCTCCGACCGATGATGGCCTGGGTCGACAGCATGCCGATGCCGGCCGTGAGGGCTATCGGAGCTGTCGAACTGCTCGGAGCGCTGGGCCTGGTCCTCCCGCCGCTGACCGGTGTCGCGCCCTGGCTGGCCCTGGCCGCCGCCATCGGGGTCGTGACCCTGCAGATCGGCGCGACCAGGGTGCATCTGCGCCGCGGAGAGCGCGACATCGCCCTCAACCTCGTCCTCCTCGCCACCGGCGCCGTGACCGTCTGGCTGGCGACGACCTGGCTGTGACCAGCGAGGGAACGACCCTCTAGAGCCGCGCGCCCTTCAGCGCCATGTGCAGCAGCAGCCGGTCCTCGCCGTCGTCCAGGTCCAGGCCCGTCAGTTGCTCGACCCGGGACAGGCGGTAGTACAGCGTCTGGCGGTGGATGCCCAGCTCCGCAGCCGTGCGGCCCGCCTGGCCCGCGCGGTCGAGGTAGACCTCGGCGGTGCGGGCCAGTTCCTGGTGGGCGGGGGAGAGCAGGGTGCGTACGGCGGGGTCCTGGGCGAGGTCCGGGGGCAGCGCCGTGAGGAGGCGGTACGGGCCGATGGCGCCCCACTCCGCGACCGGGCCCAGGTGCGGCTGGGCCAGGGCCGCGCGGGCCGCCGCCGAGGCCTCCTGCCAGGCGGCGCCCAGCCCGGCCAGGCCGGTGCGCGGCGCGCCCACACCGGCCGCGACCGCGCCCTCCGTCTCCTTCAGCAGCCGGGACGCCGCCGCCAGCGCCGGGGCGGGTACGTCCGTCGCGCGCAGCCTGACCAGCAGGGCCAGGCTCTGGGCCGCCGCGCCCCACGGCACCGTGCACACCGCCGTCGCGTGCGGCACCGCCCGGGCCGACGGGGCGTCCTCGGGATCCGCCGACGGCCAGGGCGCCACGCACACCACCGTGTGCGGGCCCTCGCCGCGCACCCCCAGGGCCGTACGCAGCGCCGCCACCGCCATGTCCCGCTGCCAGCCGCGCTCGGCGGTCAGCACCGTCCGCAGCTCGCGGGTCAGGTCGGCGCCCGCCTGCGCGTCGTCCGCGAGCAGCGCGCCGATCCGGTCCGTCACCTCCATGGCCGCCGTGAGCTGCTCAGCAGAGGGGCCCGGATCGTCGTCCAGCAACCACACGTAACCGACGACGACACTCCTATGGCGTACGGGGAGACAGATTCGTCCCCGGTACACCCCCGCCTCCGGTGTGGGCGGGATACGGACCGGGCCGGTCGCCCGGGTGATGCCGAAGCCCTCGAACCACGCGCGTACCGCCGCTGTCGAGCGGCGGGTCAGGATCGAGCGGGTGCGGACGGGGTCCAGCGCCGACGGGTCCAGCTCGCCCTCGTCGTAAGCGCCGAAGGCGAGCAGCTCGAAGTCGCGGTTCTCCAGCGTCGCGGGGGCGCCGAGAAGCTCCGAGATGTCGTCCACCAGTTCCTGATAGTCCCCGTGGTGGTCGCCGCTCGCCTGGCTCATACGGGCATTCTCGCGCATTCTCCGGCCGCCTTCAGACATCTGTATGAGATCTGGGGCACGGATGCGTGACAGCTGTCGATGGCCCACGATCGGAGGGATCCTTAGGTTTCACGGTGGTTCTCCGTTTACCGGCCTTTTGTGGAGGTGCCCCGTGCTGGGTCCCGTGATTCTCGCCGCCTCGCGCAGCGACCGGATGCGCCGGCTGATCTCGGCCGCCCCGGTGACCAGGCCGGTCGTCGACCGCTTCATCCCCGGCGAGACCGTCGACGACGTCGTGCCGATCGTCCAGGACCTCACCGACCGGGGCCTGGAAGTCACCCTGGACGTCGTCGGCGAGGACATCACCACCCCCGAGCAGGCCGGCGCCGCCCGGGACGCCTATCTGGAGCTGGTCGAGCGGCTCGGGGAACTGGAACTGGGCACCCGCGCCGAGATGTCCGTCAAGCTGTCGCTGTTCGGGCAGGCGCTGCCGGGCGGCCACGAGCTGGCCCTCGCCAACGTCCGGCCCGTCGTCGAGGCGGCGGCCGCGATCGGTACGACGGTCACGCTCGACGCCGAGGACCACACCACCCTCGACTCGATGTTCGCCGTCCACGAGGAGCTGCGGAAGGACTTCCCGCAGACCGGCTGCGTCATCCAGGCCTACCTGTACCGCACCGAGGCCGACGCCCGCCGCCTCGCCGAGAGCGGCAGCCGCGTACGGCTGGTGAAGGGCGCGTACAAGGAACCCGCCGAGGTCGCCTACCAGCAGAAGTCCGAGACCGACAAGGCGTACGTCCGCGTCCTGCGCATCCTGATGGAGGGCGAGGGGTACCCGATGATCGGGTCCCACGACCCGCGCCTCATCTCCATCGCCCAGGAACTCGCCCGGCGCGCGAGCCGCAAGCCCGACGAGTACGAGTTCCAGATGCTGTACGGGATCAGGAGCGACGAGCATCTGCGGCTCGCCGCGGAAGGTCACCGGATGCGCGTCTACACCGCCTACGGGACGGACTGGTACGGCTACTTCATGCGGCGGCTGGCCGAGAAGCCCGCCAACCTCCTCTTCTTCGGACGATCGATCCTCACCAAGGGCTGAGCCCGACCCCCCGCTCGCTTAAGGAGTTTCAGGACACCATGGACGCCGTCACCCAGGTCCCCACCCCCGTCAACGAGCCGGTGCACGGCTACGCCCCCGGATCGCCCGAGCGGGCCCGCCTCGAGGTCAAGCTCAAGGAGCTGGCCGAGAACCCCGTCGACCTGCCGATGACCATCGGCGGTGTGCGGCGGATGGGCGGCGGCGAGACCTTCCAGGTCGTGCAGCCGCACAACCACAAGGCCGTGCTGGGCACCTACCGCAACGCCACCCGGCAGGACGCCCAGGACGCGATCGACGCGGCCCTCGCCGCCGCGCCCGCCTGGCGCGCGATGTCGTTCGACGACCGGGCCGCGATCATCCTGCGCGCCGCCGAACTGCTGGCCGGCCCCTGGCGCGAGACCCTCGCCGCCTCCACCATGCTCGGCCAGTCGAAGACCGCCCAGCAGGCGGAGATCGACTGTCCGTGCGAGCTCGTCGACTTCTGGCGCTTCAACGTCAAGTACGCGCGTGACCTTCTCGCCGAGCAGCCGCCCGCCAACTCCCCGGGCGTCTGGAACCGTCTCGACCACCGCCCCCTCGAAGGCTTCGTCTACGCGATCACCCCGTTCAACTTCACGGCGATCGCGGGCAATCTGCCCACCGCGCCCGCCCTCATGGGCAACGTGGTGGTGTGGAAGCCGTCGCCCACGCAGACCCACGCCGCCGTCCTCCTCATGCGGCTGCTGGAGGAGGCCGGGCTCCCCAAGGGCGTCATCAACCTCGTCACCGGTGACGGCATCGAGGTCTCCGAGGTCGCCCTGGAACACCGCAACCTCGCCGGGATCCACTTCACGGGGTCCACGAAGACCTTCCAGCACCTGTGGAAGACGGTCGGCGCCAACATCGAGAAGTACCGCTCGTATCCGCGGCTCGTCGGCGAGACCGGCGGCAAGGACTTCGTCGTCGCCCACCCGAGCGCCGACCGGGCGGTCCTCAAGACGGCCCTCACCCGCGGTGCCTTCGAGTACCAGGGGCAGAAGTGCAGCGCGACCTCCCGCGCCTACATCCCGGCGTCCATCTGGAACGATGGTTTCCGCGAGGAGTTCGCCGCCGAGGTCGACCGCCTGACCATGGGTGACGTCACCGACCTCGGCAACTTCATCGGCGCGGTCATCGACGAGCGGGCCTTCGCCAAGAACAAGGCCGCCATCGACCGCGCGAACTCCGACCCGACGTGCACGATCGTGGCGGGCGGCTCGTACGACGACTCGGTCGGCTATTTCGTCCGCCCGACGGTCGTGGAGTGCACGGACCCGGCGAACCCGGTCTTCACCACCGAGTACTTCGGCCCGTTCCTCGCCGTGTACGTCTACGACGACAGCTCGGCCGACAAGTACGACACGATGCTGACCCAGATGGAGTCCGTGTCCGACTACGCGCTGACCGGCTCGGTCATCTCCGGTGACCGCGCGGCGGCCGCGTACACGATGGAGAAGCTGCGCTACGCGGCCGGCAACTTCTACATCAACGACAAGTCGACCGGCGCGGTCGTCGGACAGCAGCCGTTCGGCGGGGGGCGCGCGTCCGGCACCAACGACAAGGCGGGCGCCCCGCAGAACCTGATGCGCTGGACGCTGACCCGCGCCATCAAGGAGACCCTGGTCGCCCCGACCGACTACACCTACCCGCACATGGGCTGACGGCCACGGGTGGATGACGCCGGGCCCGCACCCACACGGGCCCGGCGTCCGCTTTTACCCCTTCGCGCAGTTCGTACGGCCCGGCTGCCAGCGGCAGGCGAGCGCGGCGAAGCCGCCGTCCGCGACCACCGGTACGGCCAGGGTCGCGTCGCCCCGTACGGTCCGAGCCTCGCGCACCAGACCCGAGGGGCCGTCCGTCACCGTCTCCACCAGCCAGCGGCCGGCACCAAGCCGCAGTGGTACGTCCGCGGTTCGGGCCGCGCCCGCGAACGTGCCGCCGATGAACCAGCGGCCGTCCGCCGCGCGTCGGGCGAGTACGGCGGAGCGGCCCGGGTCACCGGTCAGCAGCCGGGTCTCCTCCCAGCGTCCCGGCAGCTGCTCCAGGTAACGGCGGGCCTCGGGCCGGGCCTCGTACGACTCCGGGGTTCCGGCGAGGTTCTGGATGCCCGACTCGTACAGCACCGTCAGGCCCAACTCACCCGCGTCGGAAGCCACGTTGGGGCGCGCCGGACGGTGGAAGGCACCCGGGGTGAAGTCCATCGAGCCGATCACGTTACGGGTGAAGGGGAGCGAGGCGAGCTGCTCGGCGGTGTTGTTGCGCTTCTCCTCGCCGCCCACGCCCTCCATCGTCATGACCTGCGGCCAGGTGCGCTGCATGCCCTTGGGGATCGTCGAACCATGGAAGTTGACGAGGAGGTGATGGCGGGCGGTCGCCTCCAGGACCTCGTCGTACCAGCGCATCCGGTCCTGCGACTCCGAGTCCATGAAGTCGATCTTCACGCCCCTGACGCCCCAACTGGCCAATGTGCCGAGCCACTTCTCGCGTTCCGCCGGGTCCGTGAGCAGGGTGTAGTGCAGCCAGACCTGGACACCGACGTTCTTCGCCGCCGCGTGACGGACCAGCTCCGGCATCCAGTTGTTCGTCTGCCAGTCGGGGTCGATGACGTCCCATTCCCCGGGCTTGTAGTACCAGCCCGCGTCGACGACCTCGTACGGCCAGCCCCGCTCGGCCGCGTAGTCGACGTAGGCCTTCTGCGCCGCCAGGCTCTGCCCCGCCGTCTTGCCGCCCGCGAGCCAGGTCCACAGGGCGGGGCCCGGCCTGATCCAGGACGTGTCCCGGACCCGGGAGGGCGTGGCGAGGTCGTCGACGAGGGTCGACTCCGTGACGGTGGCCAGATCGCCGGTGACGATCGTGCGCCAGGGGGTGGTCAGGGTGCCGGTCGTGGTCCGCACCGGCTCGTCGTTCCAGAGGCTCACCTTGTACGTCGGTGAGTTCGCCTCGTGCGTCAAGTGGGCGCCCGAGTAAGCGCCGTTGAGATCCGACTCGGCGATGAGCGCGTAACCGCCGGGAGTGTCGAAGAGGGCCTGCATCGAGTAGCCGCCCGCCGGGGCGGTCGCCGCCGACTCGTAGCGTTTGAAGGGGAGTTCGTTGTCGGCCCGGTAGGCGTTGACGACGGCGGTGGTGTCCGGGGGGAGGGTGAAGGCGGAGGCCTCACGCAGGACGTCGCCGGTGGTGCGCGGCAGGGTGTAGCGGTAGGCGACGCCGTCCGGGGCCACCCGGACCAGCAGATCGAGGCGGGCGCCGTCGGCCGTACGGAAGCGGAAGCGGGACTCGGTCATCCGGGCAACGCGCTTGCGGGACTTGCCCGTTGTCGAGGTGTACCGCTCGGTGACCGTGCGGGTGGAGCGGCCCGACAACTCCAACCCCCTTGATAAGTCGGCCTGTTCGGTGACCAGGCCCAAGGGGGAGGGGGCGAGGACCTGTTCACCCGCGCGGCTCACCGCGAGGGTCGGCCGCCCATCGGCCGGGTCCAGTGCGACAACGGCCGTGGGGGAGCCGGGCGGGGCCTTCACCTCCCAGGCCGCAGCCGCCGTCCCCGTATGCCCTGTCGCGGCCTCGGCGGGCAGTGCTGTCACCGCGGTGGCGAGCAGGGCGGAGGCGAGTGTCAGCGCGATCGACATAGAAGTACCCCTCCAGTCGTCATTCAGCGTCATTCATCCGATGACTGTGAGGCTGGTGGGTGGAAATAGGGCTGTCAAGGTGTAGTGCAGCGCCATCTGTATGCCGTAGGTCGGATCAATCGAGCTTCGGCCATTCGTAGGCCATTCGGAATACTGGAACCATGGCTCCCACGCTGCGCACCGCCCACACCGCTGACCTCACCGCCGCCGAACACGCCGCCGCACGCGGCCTCTTGGACGTAGCCTTCGACGGCGACTTCTCCGACGAGGACTGGGACCACGCGCGCGGCGGCATCCACGCCCTCGTCCACGACGACACCGGGCTCCTCGCCCACGGCTCGGTCGTCATGCGCCGCGTGCTGCACCGGGACCGCTGGCTGCGCGTCGGCTATGTGGAAGCGGTCGCCGTCCGCACCGACGCCCGCCGCCACGGCCTCGGCGGGCAGGTGATGGACGCGCTGGAGCGGTATGTCGACGGCGGCTACGACTTCGGCGCGCTGTCCGCGAGCGCGGCCGGCTCCGCCCTCTACACGGCCAGGGGCTGGCAGCGCTGGCAGGGACGGATCAGCGCCCTCGGAACGGCGGGAGTGGTCCGTCTTCCGGACGAGGAGGGCCACGTTTTCGTGCGCCCCGCCGCTGTCGCTTCCCTCGACCCCTCGGACGGGCTGATCTTCGACTGGCGCGATGGCGACGTGATGTGAAAAGGCCAGGTCAGCGGGGTGTGACCCAATCCACCGTCTCAGATAGTAGGAAGTCCGAGTAATTGTGGAGACAGATGCCCTGTCCTCACCTAGCTTTGTAGAAGCCGAACGTGTCGCTGGACCAAGCGAATGACGGTCGTGAGCCGGTACCCGTCGCAGGCAACCCCTGCGGTACCGCCGCTCCCCGTCCGACCCGGCGTCTCCCCCTGCCGTACTCCCTGCTTCCCTGAAGGAGTCGATCTCCCATGGCCGAGACGACCGTCCGCCGCCGAGTCCGCCACGTCTCCCCGACGAGCGAGTCCGACCGCAAGAACGCCGCCGCAGCCCTCCAGCGCGCCCTCGACCGCCGCGACAACGGCGGCCAGACCGGTCACTGAAGGCGTCACCGAGGGCGGCTTGCTAAGGGCGCCGCACCTCGAAGTGGTCGATGCGCTCCCCGCTCTGCGCCAGCGCGGACACCACGAGCCGGGGAGCGGTGCCCGGCGCGCCCGCCTTCGCCTCCACCGAGAGGAACGAGTAGCCGGTGTAGCGCACGCGTGACCATTCCACGGTGTCCTCGTGCCGCTCGCCCGACTTCGTCCAGAAGTAGCTGTCCACCGACTCCCGGTCGGCCACCTTCCCCTCGAAGCTGTCCTTCACCCCGTACGGGAACCCGTACAGGCTCTGGCCCGCGCCGCCCGCGGTGACGTACACGGTGCCGTCCCGCGTCGGGTCGGTCGACGCGCCGACCGGTACCCGCCGGCCCACGCGGCCGCCCCTGAGGGCGTCCGTCCGCTCGTACACATGGTTGTGGCCGTTGATCACCAGATCCACCTGGTGCTTGTCGAAGAGCGGCAGCCAGGCGTCCCGCACCCCGCCGTCGGAGGCGTGGGTTGACGTCGAGTACGTGCAGTGGTGGAAGAAGACCACGATGAAGTCGATCGCGTCCGACGCGCGCAGCTCGGCGAGCCGCCGGTCCAGCCACGCCGTCTGGCGACCGTCGGAGTGGCCGAGGTTCGCGGGGATCTCGTACGACACGTCGTTCGCGTCGAGCGCCACGACCCCGACATTGCCGTACGTGAACGAGTAGGCGCCCGGGGTGCGTCGGGCGTCGAAGCCGTTGTCCGGGAGCGACCAGCGGGCCGACTGGCCGCCGTACCCGTTGGGCGAGTACCAGGCCTCCA
The DNA here is from genome assembly GCF_033793965.1 of Streptomyces sp. ME02-8801-2C. Taxonomy (NCBI): domain Bacteria; kingdom Bacillati; phylum Actinomycetota; class Actinomycetes; order Kitasatosporales; family Streptomycetaceae; genus Streptomyces; species Streptomyces sp. ME02-8801-2C. Next base: position 125,550 of record NZ_JARAXP010000009.1, read on the forward strand.
TGTCGTGGTTGCCGGTCGTCACCATCCACGGCACCGACTTCGCGACCGTCTCCGTCTGCTTCAGGAACAGGTCCCAGGCGGCCGGGTCGTAGCTGTCCGACTTCTCGCCGTGGCCGGTGACGTCCGCGTAGCAGATGTCGCCCGCGTGGAGATGGAAGGCGGGGTTCCGGGCAACGAGCACACGGTCGTTGGCGAGCGCGTCGGGTGTGACGCCCTGGTCGCCGAAGGCCGTGAACACGAAGCTCGCGGGAGCGGTCGCGGGCGCCGTGCGGAAGGTGTGGAGCGTCGCGGCATGCGCGCGCGAGGCCGGGTCGAAGCCCTCGTGGCCGACTCCGTAGTAGTACGTCGTCCCGGGCCGCAGCCCGTCGAGGGCCGCGTGCACGTAGTACTGGTCCAGGTCGAGGCGTACGCCCGTCAGGCCCGGCGTGTGCAGGGGACGCAGCTCGGCGTCGACGCGCCGGCTCAGGTTCCCGGGCGTCGGTCCGACCCGCACGTACGGCTTCCGTACCGCGAACGGGACCTGCCAGGAGATCCGCATCTGCGTCTTCGGGTCGGCGCCGAAGGCCAGATGGCGGCCGAAGGGGGTCACGGCGGAGCCGGGGACCTTGCTGGTCGCGGGATTCGCCGTACCCGTGCTCGACGAACAGCCCGTGACCAGGCCGCCGCCGGCCAGCGCGCCCGCCGTCACCAGCGCGCGGCGCCGGGTGAACCGGGTGCGCAGATACTCGTACTGCTCCGCCATGCTCATCCGGCGGGCCAGCTGGGGCGGAATGCCGACGTCGGGGGTGTCCGGATGACTGTTCATGGAGGGGAACCTCCCAGGAATCGCCGACGTCCGCCATACGCGCAGGTGAACGCCGGTCGAAGAACGGTCGCCGACGGTCCGCTCCTCGCGGCCGGGACACGGCGTCCGTATCGCGGACATGGAGTGTCATCCCATGGGACCCGGAGTACGGTGCCGTTATGTCTCGCAGCATCAATCTCGCAGTGATTCCCGGTGACGGCATCGGCCAAGAGGTCGTGGCCCAGGGGCTGAAGGTGCTCTCCGCCGTCCTTCCGCAGGATGTGAAGCTGGAGACCAAGGAGTTCGACTTCGGCGCCCGGCGCTACCACGCCACCGGTGAGACCCTCACCGACGCGGACCTGGACGCCCTCAAGAAGCACGACGCGATCCTGCTCGGTGCGATCGGCGACCCGAGCGTGCCGTCCGGTGTCCTCGAGCGCGGCTTCCTGCTGAAGCTCCGCTTCGCCTTCGACCACCACGTCAACCTGCGTCCGTCGAAGCTCCTCCCGGGTGTCGCCACCCCGCTCGCCGGCCAGCCGGAGATCGACTTCGTGGTCGTCCGTGAGGGCACCGAGGGCCCGTACACCGGCAACGGCGGAACCATCCGCAAGGGCACCGAGCACGAGGTCGCCACCGAGGTCTCGGTGAACACGGCGTTCGGTGTCGAGCGTGTCGTGCGTGACGCCTTCGCGCGTGCTCAGGCCCGCCCGCGCAAGAAGCTGACGCTGGTCCACAAGAACAACGTGCTGACCTTCGCGGGTCACCTGTGGACGAACATCTTCAACAAGGTGGCCGAGGAGTTCCCCGAGGTCACCACGGACTACATCCACGTGGACGCGGCGACGATCTACCTCGTCACCGACCCCGCCCGCTTCGACGTGATCGTCACCGACAACCTGTTCGGCGACATCATCACCGACCTCGCCGCGGCCGTCTCCGGCGGCATCGGCGTCGCCGCGAGCGGGAACATCAACCCGTCCGGCGAGTTCCCGTCCATGTTCGAGCCCGTCCACGGCTCGGCCCCGGACATCGCGGGCCAGGGCAAGGCCGACCCGAGCGCCACCGTCCTGTCCGTCGCCCTGCTGCTGCGCCACCTCGGCTACGAGACCGAGGCCGCCCGTATCGAGGACGCCGTCACCGCCGACCTCGCGGAGCGCGGCACCACGACCCGTACGACAGAAGAGATCGGCGACGCCCTCGCCGTACGAGTAGCCGGCTGACCCGCGGCGCTCACTCGAAAACCAGTACCTTTCGAAGCCGCCGGATCGCATCCGCACCCGGCGGCTTCTCTTATGTCCCCGCCGGGTGTCACCATCATCCCCTGGGTCGCTTTCACGCCCTTTTCGTCCATGGCCCCCTTCACGCGATAATCGAACGCGGAGCCGCGGACGAAGGCAATGCTCGGACGTCCTCATATCGACCACCCGTGGTCGAGGGCGTGGGGCGCGGCCCGTCACACACAAAACCGGTGAAGGACAACCACTCATGACGACGCCCACGATCGAGCTCAAGCCCTCGGCCTCGCCACTTTCCGGCGCGGAGCGCGAGGCGATCCTGGCCAACCCCGGCTTCGGCCGCCACTTCACCGACCACATGGTGACGATCCGGTGGACCGAGGGCCGCGGCTGGCACGACGGCCAGCTCGTCCCGTACGGCCCGCTCTCGATCGACCCGGCCAACATGACCCTGCACTACGCGCAGGAGATCTTCGAGGGACTCAAGGCCTACCGCCGTCCCGACGGCTCCGTCGCCACCTTCCGCCCGGAGCGCAACGCCAAGCGCTTCCAGCACTCCGCCCGGCGCCTCGCGATGCCCGAGCTGCCCGTCGAGACGTTCATCGAGGCCATCGACCTGCTTGTCCGGCAGGACAGCGACTGGGTGCCCGCGCACGGTGGCGAGGAGTCCCTCTACCTGCGCCCCTTCATGATCGCCACCGAGGTCGGCCTCGGCGTCAAGCCGGCCAACGAGTACCTCTTCCTGGTGATCGCCTCTCCCGCCGGCGCCTATTTCCCCGGTGGCGTCAAGCCCGTCTCCATCTGGCTCTCCGAGGACCGCGTCCGCGCCGTCCCCGGCGGCATGGGCGACGCCAAGACCGGCGGCAACTACGCGGCCTCCCTGCTCGCCCAGGCCGAGGCCGCCGAGCACGGCTGCGCCCAGGTCTGCTACCTCGACGCCGTCGAGCACAAGTGGATCGAGGAACTCGGCGGTATGAACCTGTACTTCGTGTACGGGGACCGGATCGTCACCCCCTCCCTCACCGGCTCCATCCTGGAGGGCGTCACCCGCGACTCCCTCCTCACCGTCGCCCGCGACCTCGGCTACACCGCCGAGGAGGGCCGCATCTCCATCGACCAGTGGCAGCGTGACGCCGAGAACGGCAGCCTGACGGAGGTGTTTGCCTGTGGCACGGCGGCGGTGATCACTCCTGTCGGTACGGTCAAGCGGCCGGGTGTGGAGTGGCAGCACGTTGAGGGCGAGCCCGGTGAGGTGACGCTGCGGTTGCGTGAGGCGCTTCTTGACATTCAGCGGGGGACGGCGGAGGACCGCCACAACTGGATGCATCAGCTCGGCTGAGGGCTTGACGGGGTCGGGGATCTTTGGCTGCGGGCCGGTGGGGGCTGGTCGCGCAGTTCCCCGCGCCCCTAAAAAACGGGCGCGTTTCATTCGTTCTGGTGAAAATGGGTGTCGGTGGGTAACTGGCGTTTTACTGTGGGTGGTTGAGGGGGAACTGCCTAACACGGGGGAACAGCCATGTATGCCTACCGGAACGCGCCTCGTCACGCTGCCGCTCTGGTGATCGCCGTCGTTGCGTCGGCGGCGCTCACCGTGCCCGTCGCCGGGGCCGCGGTCAGGGTGCCGTATACCGAGGCGGTCAGTGTCACCCCCGCCGGGAAAGCGGGGAACGGGCCCACGCGTGTGTCCGTCATCAGTCGCAACGGCCGTCATCTCGCGCTCACTTCGGACGCCGAGGACCTGGACCCCAACGTGGCGCACAGCGGTATGTACGTACGCGACGCGCGCACCGGCAAGCTCCGCTTCGCGGGATTCGGGGGGCTGGTGGCGGTCCTCAACGACGGCCGATACGTGTACGTCCAGTACGCGCCGTCCGCCGAGGACACCGACGTGTGGATCGACAGGGTCGGCACGAGCGGGCGGGTGGGCTTCGGGATCGAGATTCCCGACGGATTCACGGGACAGCCCTCCGAGGTCTCCGTCAGCCCCAACGGACGCTACGCGGTCTACACGCTCCAGGAGACCGCCCAGAGCTACAGCAGCGTCGTCTTCCTGCGCGACCGCGTCGCCGGTACCACCCAGCGGATCAGCCACCCCAAGCCGACCTGGGAGGCGCGCAACGCCTTCCAGCCGACGGTCAGCGACGACGGGCGTCGCGTCGTCTACCAGTACAACTACATGAACGGCCCGCGCGGCGACGACTGGGGCGACGTCTGGATGTACGACCGCAGCACCCGCAAGCACACCCAGATCGACCGCTCCCACGACGGCTCGGCGACCGAGAAGGAGTCCCTGAACCCGTCCATCAGCGGCAACGGCCGTACGGTCGTCTTCGAGTCCCGTGACACCCACCTGGTCCCCGGCGACACCGACGCCAGCTGGAACGTGTTCGTGCACGACCTCCGCACCGGCAAGAACCGGCGTGTCCACGGCACCCAGGGCGGCCCCGGCGAGGTCTACACCCGGGACGCCGCGATCAGCGCCGACGGCCGCCATCTCACCTTCACCTCGGAGGTGACGGAACCCGGCAGCCAGTACGGCAAGGAGTACCCCGTCTATCTGCGGGACCTGAAGAGGGGCACCACCACCCTGGTCACGCCCGACACCCACGGCGGCACCGCGACCGCCGAGATCCTGCCGGGCCGGATCGCCGACGGCGCCCGCCGTATCGTCTTCCAGTCGTCCGACCCGACCCTGATCCCGAAGGGCGACACCAACGACGGCGCCGACGCGTTCGTACGGCACGTGCGGTGATCAGCCCAGTGCTCGCATCCTGAGACGGAGGGTGAGCACGGGGGCGGTGTGTGCCAGACTGCCCCCGTGCTCTCGTTCGCCACGATTATTGGCAGCAGGCGCGCCGGTCCGCAGTGACCGCTTCGTACGACCAGGTACGAGCGGCCATCGTCGTCTTCGACCCGCGCGCAGACCTCTCGCACCCGCGAGGGGTTTTTCGCTTTTCTGGCCCACCTTCAGCCGGAGAAGGAGCGTGAGGGATCATTGGGGGACGGTGGAACCGGTCATTCCGGTACAGACCGAGATCGACATCCTCAGGAGCCTTGAGATCATGACGGAAACCAGCGAGCTCGACGACTCGTTCCACGTCTTCGACACCACCCTGCGCGACGGCGCCCAGCGCGAGGGCATCAACCTCACCGTCGCCGACAAGCTGGCGATCGCACGGCACCTGGACGACTTCGGCGTCGGCTTCATCGAGGGCGGCTGGCCGGGCGCCAACCCGCGCGACACCGAGTTCTTCGCCCGCGCCCAGCAGGAGATCGACTTCAAGCACGCCCAGCTGGTGGCCTTCGGCGCCACCCGCAGGGCCGGTGGCAGCGCAGCCGAGGACCCGCAGGTCAAGGCTCTCCTGGACTCCGGCGCGCCCGTCATCACCCTGGTCGCCAAGTCCCACGACCGGCACGTCGAACTGGCGCTGCGCACGACCCTCGACGAGAACCTGGAGATGGTCCGCGACACCGTCGCCCACCTGCGTTCCCAGGGCCGCCGCGTCTTCGTCGACTGCGAGCACTTCTTCGACGGCTACCGCGCGAACCCCGAGTACGCCAAGGACGTCGTCCGGGCCGCGTCCGAGGCCGGCGCCGATGTCGTCATCCTCTGCGACACCAACGGCGGCATGCTCCCGGCCCAGGTCCAGGCGGTCGTCGCCACGGTCCTCGCCGACACCGGCGCTCGCCTGGGCATCCACACCCAGGACGACACGGGCTGCGCGGTCGCCAACACCCTTGCCGCCGTCGACGCGGGCGCGACCCACGTCCAGTGCACGGCGAACGGCTACGGCGAGCGCGTCGGCAACGCCAACCTGTTCCCCGTCGTGGCGGCCCTGGAGCTGAAGTACGGCAAGAAGGTCCTGCCCGAGGGCGCGCTGCGCGAGATGACCCGTATCTCCCACGCCATCGCCGAGGTCGTCAACCTCACGCCGTCCACGCATCAGCCGTACGTGGGTGTCTCCGCCTTCGCCCACAAGGCGGGCCTGCACGCCTCGGCCATCAAGGTCGACCCCGACCTCTACCAGCACATCGACCCCGAGCAGGTCGGCAACACCATGCGGATGCTGGTCTCCGACATGGCGGGCCGCGCCTCGATCGAGCTCAAGGGCAAGGAACTCGGCATCGACCTGGGCGACGACCGCGAGCTGGTCGGCCGGGTCGTCGCGCGGGTGAAGGAGCGCGAGCTCAAGGGCTACACCTTCGAGGCGGCCGACGCGTCCTTCGAGCTGCTGCTGCGCGCGGAGGCCGAGGGCAGGGCCCGTACCTACTTCGAGGTCGAGTCCTGGCGCGCGATCGTCGAGGACCGCCCCGACGGCAGCCACGCCAACGAGGCCACGGTCAAGCTCTTCGCCAAGGGCGAGCGGATCGTCGCGACGGCGGAGGGCAACGGCCCGGTCAACGCCCTCGACCGCGCACTGAAGGTGGCCCTGGAGAAGATCTACCCCCAGCTCGCCAAGCTGGAGCTGGTCGACTACAAGGTCCGCATCCTCGAGGGCAAGCACGGTACGCAGTCCACGACCCGGGTCCTCATCTCCACCTCGGACGGCAAGGGCGAGTGGTCGACGGTCGGCGTCGCCGACAACGTCATCGCGGCGTCGTGGGAGGCCCTGGCGGACGCCTACACGTACGGGCTGCTGCGAGCGGGCGTACAGCCCGCGAAGTAGGGAGACCCGGCCAGGGCTCCGGGGCCGAGTGACGCGAGGCCTGTTCGGGCGCTTGACGGTCGCATGTGGCGCTTGTTGACTCGCGGCGTGTTCCAAGCCGTGAGTCCACGCCAGGTGTTCAGGTGGGCTCAAGGATCCAAGGACTCCAGGTCTCCGAGAGCCGAGGGAAGGTCCATGCGACGAACCGCCCTGCTCGTCTGTGCCACGTTACTCACCGGGCTGTTGCCCCTGGCCGCCGCGGGCACGGCGGCCGGGGCCGACGACCCCGCCCCCGTCCCGGTGGACCGCTTCGAGGGTGAGGTCCCCTTCGCCTCACCGCCCGCCGACGGCATCTTCACCTGGGGCGGCGACAGCGACGACCCGCCCCGGCTCGCCCTCACCGAACGGGCGGACGCCCCCGAGGGCGCCAAGGTCCTGACCGGCACCTACGACATCAGCGGCTACGGCGGCTTCACTCACGACTTCGCCTTCGCCGAGCCCGCCCACGACTGGTCGGCGAGCAAGGGCATCCGCTTCTGGTGGGAGGGCCGGAACAACGGCAGGAAGGTCAACTTCGAGCTGAAGGACGGCGGCGCCAACGGCGAGGCCTCCGAACTCTGGACGACCTCCTTCACCGACGACTTCACCGGCTGGAAGCAGATCGAGCTCCCCTTCACCGGCTTCGTGTACCGCACGGACTACCAGCCGGTCGGCGGCATCGACCAGATCCTCGGCCTCACCGAGACCTGGGGGTACGCGCTCACCCTCCCCGTCGGGATCAGCGACCGATTCGCCATGGACGGCGTGGAGTTGTACGGCAGGGCGGACCCCGCACTGCGCGCGTCCGTCACCACCGGCTCCGCCGTGTACCCCGTGAAGGAGGGCGGCACGGCGAAGGTCGGCGTCACCCTCGGCACGACCGGTTCCGCCCCGCTCACCGACCCCGTCACGGTCACCTACGAGACGACGACCGGCGGTACGGCGTCGGACGGCGCCGACTACCGGCCCGTCCACGGCGAGTTCACCTTCCCGGCGGGCACCGCCTCCGGCACCACCCGCACGATTGAGGTCCCCACCCGCAAGGACAGATCGGCGGAACCGGCGGAGACGATCCCCCTGAAACTGACGGTCACCGGAGCCAAGGCCCCCGCCGAGAACCCGCAGATCGTCATCGACGCCCACGGACTCCCGTATCTGAACGCCAAGTTGCCGGTGAGGCAGCGAGTCGCCGACCTCCTCTCCCGGATGTCCCTGGCGGAGAAGGCCGGCCAGATGACCCAGGCCGAGCGCGGCGCGGTCACGGCGACGCCCGGTGACATCGCGTCCTACGCTCTGGGCTCGCTGCTCTCCGGCGGCGGCTCGACACCCACGCCCAACACCCCGGCGGCCTGGGCGAAGATGATCGACGGCTACCAACTCCGGGCGCGGGCAACGCGGTTCCAGATCCCGTTGATCTACGGCGTGGACGCGGTGCACGGCCACAACAACCTCGTCGGCGCCACGATCCTGCCGCACAACATCGGCATCGGAGCCGGTCGCGATCCCCAACTCGCCTACCAGGCAGGGAAGGTGACAGCGGCCGAGGTCAGGGCGACCGGCATCCCCTGGGACTTCGCGCCCTGTCTCTGCGTGGCCCGTGACGAACGCTGGGGGCGCACATACGAGTCGTTCGGCGAGGACCCGGCGCTCGTCGAGTCGATGGAGACGGTGATCCAGGGCCTCCAAGGGCGCGCGAACGGCACGGAGTTGAAGCGGAACGACAAGGTCCTCGCCACGGCCAAGCACTTCGTAGGAGACGGCGGCACAACATACGGCTCCTCCACCACCGGCTCGTACACCATCGACCAGGGCGTCACCGAGGTCACCCGTAAGCAACTCGAGGCGGTCCACCTGGCCCCGTACCAGGACGCCGTGGACCGGGGTGTCGGCTCGGTCATGCCGTCCTACTCCTCCCTCGACATCGCGGGCGACGGCCAGGGGCCGGTGAAGATGCACGCCCGCGCCGACATGATCAACGGTGTGCTGAAGGGCCGTATGGGCTTCGACGGCTTCGTCATCAGCGACTGGCAGGCCATCGACCAGATCCCCGGCGACTACGCCTCCGACGTCCGTACGTCCGTCAACGCGGGCCTCGACATGATCATGGTCCCGTACGCCTACCAGGACTTCCGCACCACCCTCGCCGCCGAGGCGAACGCCGGCCGGATCAGCGGCAAGCGGATCGACGACGCGGTCTCCCGCATCCTCACCCAGAAGTTCAAGCTCGGCCTCTTCGAGAAGCCGTACGCCGACACCAGCGGCGCGGCGGACATCGGCTCAGCCGAACACCGGTCGGTGGGAAGGGAGTTGGCGGCGAAGTCACAGGTGCTGCTGAAGAACGCGCACAGCGTCCTGCCGCTCGCCGGGTCCCAGAAGGTGTACGTCGCCGGGTCCAACGCCGACGACATCGGCAACCAGACCGGCGGCTGGACCGTCACCTGGCAGGGCTCCTCCGGGAACATCACGAAGGGCACGACGATCCTGGAGGGCATGCGCAAGGCGGGCGGCGACATCACCTACTCCAAGGACGCCTCCGCCCCGCTGGCCGGACATGACGTGGGCGTCGTGGTCGTCGGGGAGACCCCGTACGCCGAGGGCATGGGCGACGTGGGCAACGGCAACGACCTGGAGCTGAGCGACGCCGACAAGGCGGCGGTCGACCGGGTGTGCGCGGCGATGAAGTGCGCGGTACTGGTGGTCGCCGGGCGCCCCCAGCTCATCGGCGACCGGCTCGGTGACATCGACGCTCTCGTCGCCTCCTGGCTGCCGGGCACCGAGGGCGACGGCGTCGCCGACGTGCTCTACGGCAAGCGGGCGTTCACCGGCCAACTCCCGCTCACCTGGCCGAAGTCCGAGGCCCAGTTGCCGATCAACGTGGGCGACACGACGTACGATCCGCAGTTCCCGTACGGCTGGGGCCTCACGACGAGAACCAGGATCCCGGAGGGCGGCGAGAAGACCCTGAAGGCGCTGTCGGTCGCGGCCGGTGCGGCGCAGAAGGCCCACGACGCCAGGGCGGGACGCGCACTCGTCACCAGGGCGCGACTGCTGGTCCAGGAGAGGATCGGCCAGGGGATCACGCCGGCGACCGCCAAACCCTTCGCCGACGCCGACCACCTGCTGCTGACCGGCCGGTACGGCGCGGCCGTGGAGAAACTGAGGGCCGCGTACCGGGCGGCCTGAGACAAGGGCGGCAACGGAGAATTCGGATGGTGGAGGCCTCACCGGCAAACCATCACCGTCTCCGTTTCCGCCCTCCTTCGGGTAGCTTCGAAGATATGAAGGCCGTGCTGGTCCGTCGTGTCGTACGCCTGCTGCTGATGCCCTTCGCCGTGACATTCGCGGCCCTGATCCTGCTGGCATCCGCGCCCGGCGCGCATGCGGCCACCGACCTCTCCAAAGTCGCCGAAGCACTCCGCGCGAGCCCGGTGTACGTGGACCCGGCCGCCTCCGACCTGCTGTCCGCGTCCGACGCCGACGCGCTCGCCGCCAAGATCGAGGACGCCGACAAACCCGTGCTCGTGGCCGTCCTCCCGGCCGACTATCCGACCCAGAACCTCTTCACGAACCTCCGCACGGAGACAGGCGTCACGGGCCTGTACGCCGTACGTCTCGGCGACCGCTTCGACGCGCGGGCCGACAGCGGTGTGCTCGGTCAGTCGGCGGTCGCCAACCTCGTCACGGCGGTCGGGAGCGCGGGCGACACGAAGGCCCAGCTCAACGACTTCGTCGACGCCGCTCTGCGCGGCGACGTCGGCGGTTCCGCGCCTGCCACGTGGAGTGGCTCGGGCGGTGGCGGTGGCGTGGACACGGGGGCGCTGATCACCGCCGGCGCGGTGCTGGCGGCGGGCGGCGCCGGCGCGTACGCACTGGTCCGGCGCAACCGGCGGCGGCACGAGGAGGAGCGGCGGGCCGCGCTCGCCAAGCTGACGGTCGTCGTCGACGAGGACATCACCGCGTTCGGCGAGGAACTCGACCGGCTCGACTTCCACCCCGCCGAGGCGGGCGCCGACGACGCGATGCGCGCGGACTACGAACGGGCGCTGGACTCGTACGAGAAGGCGAAGTCGCTGATGGCGGCCACGCGGCGCCCGGAGGAAGTGCGCGCGGTGACCCAGACACTGGAGGACGGCCGGTTCTCCCTGGCCCAGCTGGCCGCGCGCCGCGAGGGCCGCCCGCTGCCCGAACGCCGAGGCCCCTGCTTCTTCGACCCGCGCCACGGCCCCTCGGTCACCGACGCGACCTGGACCCCGGCGGGCGGCACACCGCGCGAGGTCCCGGTCTGCGCCGCAGACCAGGCCCGTATGGCCGACGGCCACGACCCGGCGTACCGCGAGGTGGAGACCGCCTCCGGCCCCCGCCCCTACTGGGACGCGGGCCCGGCGTACGGCCCCTGGGCAGGCGGCTACTTCGGCGGCGGCATCCTCCCCGGCCTCCTGGTCGGCACGATGCTGGGCAGCATGATGGCCACCCCGTCCTACGCGGCGGACTACGGCGCCGGCTACGGCGGCTCCGAGGGCGGCGACCTGTCAGGCGCGGACTTCGATCCCGGAGACTTCGGCGGCGGCTTCGGCGGAGGAGACTTCGGGGGAGGCGGGGACTTCGGAGGCGGGGACTTCGGAGGCGGGTTCTGAGTTTTCAGCCCCCTCCGGCGTTTGAGGAGCGGGGGTTCGGGGGCGGAGCCCCCGAGGATGGGACGGGTAGGGGCGGCGGGGGCGAACCACCCTCGGCGGCCACACGCACGAACCCGGCGCTGAGAGCGCCGGGCCCATGGACGTCGTACGGACTGCGGTGAAGACGCGCGTCAGAGCGTCGCCGCCGCCGAGGCAATGGCCGAGGCGAAGGTCGAAACCTCGGAGTACACACCAGGCGCGTTGCGCTGAGCGCACCCGTCACCCCAACTCACGATACCCACCTGAATGAACGCCCCGGCGTTGTCCTTACGGAACATCGGCCCCCCGGAGTCACCCTGACAGGTGTCGACCCCGCCCGCCGCGAACCCGGCACAGATCTCCTCCCCGGCAACGAGCCCGTTGTAGAGCCCGCCGAACGCCTTGCAGGTGGCGTCGCTGATGAACGGCACCGTGGCCTTGAGCATGTACCGCTGCTGAGCGCCATTCTCCCGGGCCGCACCCCACCCGGCGACGGTGAAGTCACCGGTGTTGTACTGCGTGGTCGTCGCGATCTTCAGCGTCGGCAGGTTGATCGGCTGGGCGAGCTTGATGAGCGCCCAGTCCTTGCCGGTGCCGTTGTACCCGGGGGCCTGAAGCACCCGAGTCGACCTGACCTGGACGCGGCCGGAGGTGGACTGGAGGTCCACGACACCGGCGGTGGCCGTGATGCTGGTGTTGGCGCCGGAGCCGTTCACACAGTGCGCGGCGGTGAGGACGATCTGCTGCGTGTAGAGCGCGCCGCCACAGCCCATGGAGAGCCGGACCATGAACGGGAACTCGCCCTGCGCGGCACGGGTGCCTCCGACGACGGGCGCGGGGGCGGCCTGCGCGGAGGAGAGGGGCTGAAGGCTGATGATCGCGAGCGCGGCGGCGCCGGCGGCCGCGGCTCTCTTGAGCGCGGTGATGAGCTTCTTCAACGTGATGCCTTCCGTGGGGGGTGGACATACGCAGAGATGTCAGGCTCATGCCAAACAAACAGAAAGAACTCCTGCGCTGAATGGCATGAGCCGGTCAAAATCTGTTGAAGGATTATGGGAACGCTGTGAGCGCGGCCACAAGGGGCGAAATCAGGCCGTCGGCATCGAGCCAGACGTGCTACGCGCCGGCGTCGGGCAGCCGCAACCACTCCGCCCAGGACAGATCACGCCCGATGAACCGAGGCCGTACGAAGGGCCAGTCGTCGGCGATCCACTGAGGCACGAGAGCGTCGAGAGCCCGCTCCACCTCGCCCCCCACGGCACTGTCGACCACCCACCAGGACACCTCGGCGTCGGCGCCGGCCTTCTCGGGCGGATCGATGTATACGCACCCGAGTTCGGCGGTCTCGCCCTCGTCGAGGAGGACGTAGTTGAAGGACTCGTGGGCGTCGATCTCGGCGGCGTGCCGCTCCAGATCGGCGAGATTGGCCTCGTAGGTGATGGTGGCGGCCGGCCACCCCCAGGCCTCCCCGAAGATGCCCCAGAGCCGCTCGCGCGACCCCATGACGGTCGGATAGTCGAGCGCGGCATCGGCCCCACGAATCGGCCGCAGGTGATACCCACCGGGTACGTCGACGTGCAGGGGGTGGGCGAAGTCGCGGGGGAGCCAGGTCATGATCGGAGGCTAGCTCCCCGGTGGGAACCTCGCATCGGGTTTTCGCGGGGGAGTGGTCAAGGGGCCGTCATCGGTCGTGTCCCGTTTCCCGGCGGCGCCCTGAAACCGTGTCAGCCGTGTCTCGCCCCGGCACTCCTCGCGGGCCGCGTGAACGATCCGCGCGCCGCCCGCGAGGAGATTTCCGGTCCCGCCGTGACTACGGGATCGTGACGCGGTAGACACCGTCGGCGACGTCGGCGTTCGAGGGGGTGACGGTCACGCCGCCGAGGGACTGCGTCCGGGCTCCCCACTGCGGGATGTACGCGTCACAGTTGCCGCTCTCCCAGGCGGAGACGCGGTAGGCGGTGCCTGCGGCGACCTGGTAGGTGGTGGCGTAGATGATCCGGGGCGAGGCGCCGGAGGGCGAGCCGTTGTTTATGCACGTGACGGTGGTGCCGTCGTCGATCTGGAGGCTGCCGAAAGCCACGACGGACATGCCTGCCCCTCGGGCGAAGACCGGTACGTCGGCGGTGAGTGTGGCCGTGGGGGCGGCAGCTTCCGCCATCGACGCCGCTGACGCCGTGGGCGCCGCGGCGAGCGCGGCGGCACAGGCGACGGCGAGCAGGGCGGTCAGGCCGGCGGACCGGGCCGTGCGGAGGGTGCGGCTGTGGGGGTGTGTGGGGCGCATGACGTCTCCAACTGGCGAGAGGATGTCCCGATCTGGATGACTTGGCGAATGCCTGTGGGGGGGGCAACTTGAACTATCAAGCAGACCCTGTTGCGCTTGGCATGAACTGTCAAGCGTGTGGGACGGTTTCCGGCCTGATTGACTCCCACCACGCCCGTGTGACCCTCACTCCCGGCAGTACAAGTCCGCCAGACACGTCCGCCCGCCCGGTCGAGAACTGACCAGGCGGGCGGTTCGTTTCCACTCCGTGGATGCCGGCGGCTCGGCACGTGTCGTGTCACGCGTTCCTGATGGCCGAGATGTCGAAGTTCAGCTTGATCTTGTCGGACACCAGGACCCCGCCCGTCTCCAGCGCCGCGTTCCACGTCAGGCCCCACTCCGAGCGGAGGATCTCCGCCTTGCCCTCGAAGCCCACGCGCTCGTTGCCGAAGGGGTCCTTCGCCGCGCCGTTGAACTCCAGGTCGATGGAGATCTGCTTGATGGTGCCGAGGATCTCCAGGTCACCGGTGATGCGGTAGTCCTCGCCGCCCAGGGACTCCGCCTTGGTGGAGCGGAAGGTCATCGTCGGGAACTCGTCCGTGCGGAAGAAGTCGGCGCTCTTCAGGTGGCCGTCGCGGCCGGCGGACCCCGTGTCGATGCTGTCCATCTTGATGTCGAGGGACGCCGTCGAGGCCGAGGGGTCGGTGCCGTCCAGGTGGAGGGTGCCCTCGAACTCCTTGAAGCTGCCCTTGACGTTCGTCACCATGGCGTGCCGGGCGACGAAGCCGATCGTCGTGTGGGACGGGTCGATCGTGTAGTCGCCGGTGAGCGCGGCGAGCTCGGGGGCCACGGCGGTCGTCACGGACGAGGTGGCGGTGTCGCCGTAAGCGGTGTTCTTGCGGCCGAAGATGCTCATGGCGTGGCTCCTTGGGGACGAGGTACCGAAGTCGTTGAACGTTGAATCAGTTCGACAAGGGCCACCGTAGACCCATCCTGTTCAATATTCAACTGTGTCGGTGGAGTGTGGGCGACGTTACTCCGAGTGGTGTAGTCCAGTCGGGTAGATTGTGGGCGCCGATGCGACGCCTTTGTGTGACCCCTACAACCCGTACGCCCCCTGAGCAGTCGGGTCGGCTGCATCCCGGCGTTGTTCTGTTCAGGGGTACCAGGAAAACGCGCCGGAGACTGTACGGAGTCGACGGGCCGGTTTTCTTGCTCGGCTTCGTATGGTCGCTACATGACCGTTTTGGATGAGGCGCAGGGTGAGCTCGCGGGCGAGCCGACGGTGGAACCGACGGACGCACGCGGGCGCGTGGCCGAGCTGCACGAGATCCGTGCGCAGGCCCTGGCCGGCCCCAGCGAGAAGGCCACCGCGGCGCAGCACGCCAAGGGCAAGCTGACCGCCCGGGAGCGCATCGAGCTGCTCCTCGACGAGGGCTCTTTCAACGAGGTCGAGCAGTTGCGCCGGCACCGGGCGACCGGGTTCGGTCTGGAGGCGAAGCGGCCGTTCACGGACGGCGTCATCACCGGCTGGGGCACGGTGGAAGGCCGTACGGTCTTCGTGTACGCCCATGACTTTCGTATCTTCGGTGGCGCGCTGGGTGAGGCCCACGCCACGAAGATCCACAAGATCATGGACATGGCCATCGCGGCCGGGGCCCCGCTGGTGTCGCTCAACGACGGCGCCGGCGCCCGTATCCAGGAGGGCGTCAGTGCCCTCGCCGGGTACGGCGGCATCTTCCAGCGCAACACCAAGGCCTCCGGCGTCATCCCGCAGATCAGCGTGATGCTCGGCCCGTGTGCGGGCGGCGCGGCCTACTCGCCCGCCCTCACCGACTTCGTCTTCATGGTCCGCGAGACCTCGCAGATGTTCATCACCGGTCCGGACGTCGTCAAGGCGGTCACCGGCGAGGAGATCACCCAGAACGGCCTCGGCGGCGCCGACGTGCACGCCGAGACCAGCGGCGTGGCGCACTTCGCGTACGACGACGAGGAGACCTGCATCGCCGAGGTCCGCTACCTCCTCGCGATGCTCCCGCAGAACAACCGCGAGAACCCGCCGCGCGTCGCGTCCGAGGACCCCGCCGACCGGCGCAGCGACGTCCTGCTGGACCTCGTACCGGCCGACGGCAACCGGCCGTACGACATGGCCAAGGTCATCGAGGAGATCGTCGACGACGGCGACTACCTCGAGATCCACGAGCGTTGGGCCCGCAACATCATCTGCGCGCTCGGCCGCCTCGACGGCCAGGTCGTCGGCATCGTCGCCAACCAGCCGCAGAGTCTCGCCGGGGTCCTGGACATCGAGGCGTCGGAAAAAGCTGCACGATTTGTCCAGATGTGCGACGCTTTTAACATCCCGATCGTCACGCTGCTGGATGTCCCCGGCTTCCTGCCGGGCGTCGACCAGGAGCACGGCGGAATCATCCGGCACGGCGCGAAGCTGCTCTACGCCTACTGCAACGCGACCGTCCCGAGGATCTCGCTGATCCTGCGCAAGGCGTACGGAGGCGCGTACATCGTCATGGACAGCCAGTCCATCGGCGCTGACCTCACCTACGCCTGGCCGACGAACGAGATCGCCGTGATGGGCGCCGAAGGTGCCGCCAACGTCATCTTCCGCCGCCAGATCGCGGATGCCGAGGACTCCGAGGCGATGAGGGCTCGGATGGTCAAGGAGTACAAGTCCGAGCTGATGCACCCCTACTACGCCGCCGAGCGCGGTCTGGTCGACGACGTCATCGACCCGGCCGAGACGCGCTCGGTGCTCATCAGGTCGCTCGCGATGCTGCACACCAAGCACGCCGACCTGCCCTCGCGAAAGCACGGCAACCCCCCGCAGTGATCCCACTCGGTAACCCAGCGGATCCTTCGCGGTCCCCCCGCGGAAACCTCTCTCACGGAGACTGTGACCTATGAACACCTCTGACATTCGCGTCGAGAAGGGCCATGCCGAGCCCGAGGAAGTCGCCGCCATCACGGCCATCCTCCTGGCCCGCGCGGCAGCGGCCCCGGCGGCTCCCGCGGCCCACCGCCGCCCCAAGGCCGGCTGGCGCCGCCTGGAGCGCGAGGGCGGCTTCCGCGCCCCGCACAGCTGGCACTGAGCCTGGGTTTTGAAACGGCCCCCCTTCCGTGATGCGGGAGGGGGGCCGTTTCGTATGTGTGTCGGCTGCGGGCCGTGGGGGCTTGTCGCGCGCAGTTCCCCGCGCCCCTGAAAAGGCGGGGCTGCTCTCAGGGGCGCGGGGAACTGCGCGACAAGCCGAAGGGCTGCCGCAGACGGCGTACAACCGTCCGAGGCAGCCCATTGGCCGCACGACAACTACCGCAAGCGAGCCATCAACGCGTGCTCCACCAGAGTGATGAGCGCCGACTTCGCATCCGCCCGATGCCGGGCGTCCGTCGTGATGATCGGAGTATCCGGCCCGATCTGCAGAGCCTCCCGGACCTCGTCCGGGTTGTACGGCTGGTTGCCGTCGAACCCGTTCAGGGCGATGACGAACGGAAGCCCCGAGTTCTCGAAGTAATCGACAGCGGGGAAACAGTCGGCAAGGCGCCTCGTGTCAACGAGGACGATCGCCCCGATCGCACCGCGCACCAGGTCGTCCCACATGAACCAGAACCGGTCCTGGCCGGGCGTACCGAAGAGGTACAGGATCAGGTCCTGGTCCAGGGTGATACGGCCGAAGTCCATGGCGACGGTCGTCGTCGTCTTGTCCCCGGTGTGCGTAAGGTCGTCGATCCCCGCGGACGCGGACGTCATCACGGCCTCGGTACGCAGCGGATTGATCTCCGAGACGGCCCCGACGAACGTGGTCTTACCCACGCCGAAGCCGCCCGCCACCACGATTTTCGCGGACGTGGTGGAGCGGGAAGGCCCTCCGCTAGAGCTTGCGAAGTCCACTGAGCACCCTTTCGAGCAAAGTCACGTCTGGCTGGCCGCCGGCGCTCTCGTCGCCGCCGGGCTGATGAATGGCGACCAGGCCTGCCTCCGCCAAGTCGGCGACGAGGATCCTGGCCACGCCGAGAGGGATGGTCAGCAACGCCGAGATCTCGGCCACCGACTTGATCTCTCGGCAGAGGTTGCAGATTCGCTGATGCTCGGGCAACTGGCCCTGCATCTGGTGCGGCTGCGCAGTGGTGTGCACCAGCGCCTCGATGGCGAGCTGGTAGCGCGGGCGGGTCCGGCCGCCGGTCATGGCGTACGGACGCACCAGAGGGTTGTTCGACCCCCCTGCGGGGGAAGGCTCCGAGGAGCGGCGCTGCGGCTGCACGGGCTGGATGCGGGGCGACGGCGGCTGGTCGTACGGCGACGGCCCGGGACCCTGCGGGTGCTGGGGCGCGTACGGCTGCTGCCGACGGTGGCTGGGTGCGGAGGGGAAGTTGTACCGGTTCTGGTCACCCTGGCCCTGACCCTGGCCAGGGCCGTACGACCAATTGCCCGAGGGCGAACCGCCTGGGGGTGTTGCCACTTTCTTCTCCTCCTCCGACTGTGCCGGGCACCGCATCACTGTGGAGCCGCGTCCGAAACCTACCGCCCCGAGACGCCAAAACGCACTGTCTGACTGTTAGTTGAGAAGGCTCCCTTGGAGCTCCGCACGCAGATCGGGTGTCAGGACCGTGCCGGCACGGTCGACCAGAAGCGCCATCTCGTACCCAATGAGACCGATGTCGGCCTCCGGATGTGCAAGCACCGCGAGGGACGAACCGTCGGACACGGACATGATGAACAGGAATCCCCGCTCCATCTCCACAACCGTCTGGTTCACGCTGCCGCCCTCGAAGATGCGCGAGGCACCCGCGGTGAGAGAGGTCAGACCGGAGGCGACAGCGGCGAGCTGGTCCGCACGGTCTCGCGGAAAGCCTTCGGACATCGCCAGAAGGAGTCCGTCGGCGGAGACCACCACCGTGTGCGACACCCCGGGGGTGTTGTCCACGAAGTTGGTGATCAACCAGTTAAGGTTCTGCGCCGCCTGGCTCATCGGGCTCACACTAACGCTCCTGGTTGTAGGTGCTGTCAGGCCCACCGTGGTGATTCCTGGTGGCCTGGCCGTTCGTCTCACTGCCTGCGGTGCGTCCTCGTTGGACACCCCGGCGCAGGTTGCTCAACCTGCCCCGGATGTCCTCGGGGGCGCGGGAGACCGACGGGCCGCCCTGGGGAGTCGCTTCCGCGGCACCCTCGATCAGGTTGGCCTTCGGTACCCGACGCGGCAGGCCGGAGGAGGTAACCCCGCCCGCCTTGGGCTTGCGGAGCTGTGAGGCCTGCTGCCAGCGCTCGTCGTTCGCCGAGCGCCAGTCGTCGGGACCGGTTCCGTTGCCGTTCGCGGTGCCGTTGTGCTCCGCGGGTGCCGGTGCCGGAGTCTCCTGGCCCACGTGCTGACGGGTGGTGCCGTTGCTGGTGCCGCTCGCGGTGGATCCGCGGCGGGGGAGCCCGGCATCGGTCAGCGTGTGGGCGGCGGAAGGCGCCGGTCCCGGACGCTCGAAGCCTACGTGATTCCGCTCACTCACGTCAGCGGCCTGCGCGGATTCCGAATCCGGAGCGTACTCGGAGTGGTGCCCGTTCTGGTAACCGTCCGGCTGCGGCCAGTCGTCCTGGTAGCGCCGCTCCTCGAAGGCCGAGAAGCCCTCCGGGGCGGAGGCGTGGGCCGGCGCGGGCTCCTCCTGGGCGGGCTCCGCGTACGCGGGCTCCGGGTAGCCGCCGTTGCCGTTGCCGTTGCCGTTCGAGGACGGGTAGCCGTTGGCCGCCGGGTAGTCGCTGCCGACCGCCGGGAAGTCGTCCGTCTGCGGGTAGCCGTTGCTCCCGTTGAAGTACGGCTCCTCGTACGACGGCTGCTGCCGCTCCTCGTAGGCCGTCTGCTGGTCGAAGCCCGCGAAGGGCTCCTCCAGGGCCGGGCTCTGGCCGTTCGGCGCGGCCGTGAAGTCGTCGCCGTACGCGGGGGCCTCGATGGCCTCGTGCGGGGCCGACTCGGGGTGCGTCTGGGCCTCCAGCTGCGCCCGGCGCTCCTCACGCATCAGGGAGCGGCCCACCGGGTCCAGCTCACGGATGTCGTCGGGGACCTCGGTGTAGCGGCTGTCGTCGAAGCCGAGCTCGGCCGCCGTACGCATCGGCTGCACCTGGGCGGGCTGGAAGTTCTCGCCGACGTAGTTCTGCTGCTCGGGGATGATCTGCGAGACGGTGAACTCGTCGCGCTGCATCTGCTGCTCGCCACCGCCACCGTGGGTGATGGCGTCCGGGAGCATGACCAGCGAGGTCGTACCGGCCTGCTCGCCCGAGGGACGGAGCTGGACGCGGATGCCGTGCCGGTCGGACAGCCGGCCGACCACGAACAGGCCCATGCGCTGGGAGATCGCGGCGTCCACGGTCGGCGGGTTGGCCAGCTTGTGGTTGATGTCCGCGAAGTCCTCGGCGGTGAGGCCGATGCCCTTGTCGTGGATCTCGACCATGACCCGGCCGTCGGGGAGACGGGTCGCCGTCACCCGGACCTTGGTCTGCGGGGACGAGAACGTCGTGGCGTTCTCCAGCAGCTCCGCCAGCAGGTGGACGAGGTCGGTGACCGCACGGCCGTGGATCTCGGCCTCCGGTACGCCCGACAGCTCGACGCGCTCGTACTGCTCCACCTCGGAGGAGGCGGCGCGCAGGACGTCGACCAGCGGGACCGGCTGGTCCCAGCGGCGACCGGGCTCCTCGCCGGCGAGGACGAGGAGGTTCTCGCCGTTGCGGCGCATACGGGTCGCGAGGTGGTCCAGACGGAAGAGGTTCTCCAGCTGGTCCGGGTCGGCCTCGTTGTTCTCCAGGTCGGTGATCAGGGTCAGCTGGCCCTCGATCAGGGACTGGTTGCGGCGCGAGAGGTTGGTGAAGATCGCGTTGATGTTGCCCCGCAGCAGGGCCTGCTCGGCGGCCAGCCGGACCGCCTCGCGGTGGACCTGGTCGAAGGCGCGGGCGACCTCGCCGATCTCGTCCGTGGTGTTGATGGGGATGGCGGCGACGCGGGTGTCGACGCGACCGGGGTCGGTGCGCGAGAGCTGGTCGACCAGCATCGGCAGGCGCTGCTCGGCGATACCGAAGGCCGCGTTGCGCAGCTGGCGCATCGAGCGGCTCATCTGGCGGGCCACCATGCCGGCCAGGATGAACGCGGCGAGCAGCGCGACCACGACGGCCGCACCCACGATGATCGCGTCCTGCTTGGCGTCGTCGGAGATCGAGGCGGCCTCGTTCACCGCGCTCTGGGAGAGCCCCGACTCCAGCTTCAGGTACATGTTGTATTTGAGGGTGTTGACCGCCCACCAGTTCTGCGTGGTGATGCCCTTGGCCGCGAGCTCGGCGCGGGCGTCGCTGTCCGTCGAGGGGAGCGCGGCGATAGCCGCGAGCATCGCGTTCGGGTCGGACGGCGGCGGGACGTACGTCGCGCCCTTGGCCGCGGCGGCCTGGGCGGCCTGCTCGGCCATCTCCTTGCCCTGAGCCGTGGCCTGGGCGGACGCGTCCTCCAGCTTCTTGGCGTCCTCGGGGGTACCGCCACCGATGTACTCCGCGATGGCGATCTTCTCGAGGTACGCGTACGAGGTGAGGGCGATGCGCTGGCGCTGGAAGCTGCTCTGGCCGGGACCGGGGTTGACCAGCAGGTGAATGCCGATGGCCCGCTCGAGCGACGCCGCGGCCTTGGTGAGGGAGAGCGCGTACACGATCCGGCCGTAGGCGGTCGAGTAGGTCTTGTTGCCCGTACCCAGGCCCAGCTCGTTGGAGAACTCCATCAGGCTGTGGGTGAGGAGGGTGTAGCTCTCCTCGGAGTCCACGCCCTGGCGCTTGGAGGTGTAGGCGGTCTCCCGGACCGTCGCCAGCTGGGGCTCGACGTCACGGAACAGCTTCAGGCGGCGCTCGAGGCTCGCCCGCTGCGGGATGTTCCGCGAGGCGACGTCGAACGCCTCGGCGGCCTTGTCGGTGACCGCGCGGGCCTTGACGACCGTGGGGTCGTCCTCGCCGTCGCCCGCGAGCAGGGGCTCAGCGGTGATGTCGCGCTCCTGGAAGAGGGCGTCACCGTAGACCAGGGCGGCCTGCACGAGACGCGCGGTCTTCTCCGCGTCCTCGGCCTGCTGCCAGGTGTCGATCGAGCTCTTCACCTGGAAGCCGCCCATGATCAGGCCGACCACCACGGGTATGAGCAGGATCGCGTTCAGCCTGGTCGGCACGCGCCAGTTGCGCGGGGAGAAACGGCTGCCGCTCGGAGCGGGTGGCGCCATCGGCTCCGAGCCGGGCGCAGCGGCGGACGCCGCTCCGCGCGGCGGCGGGGTGAAGTTGCCCCGGGCCGACGGCTCGGGACCGTTCTTGCTTCGCCTCACTCGACCAACAACCTCTCGGCGGAAGGCACCAACGTTGTGCCGCAGTGTCTCAGAGCCCGGTAAGTCAAGACCCCTCTACAGGGGTACGTCTTTGACTATTAGGCAGTTCAGGCATTCCAGCACGTAGGCCTTCGCTCTTCCAAACGTCGGAATGCGAAGATCCATAGCGATGTAAGCCCCAGATAAAACGGTCATAAAGAACGAGCCCCGTCAAAAGACGGGGCTTATGTGAGCGCAGCGAGACCAGGTGACCGCGACGCGTGGCCATACCACCAGATATCTCTGTCGAAACGTTATGAAGACCGGGGCCGACCGTGTCAAAGGCCACAGCCGGCTCCGGTGTATCTACGACAACTGGCGTACGGCATCGCGGATTTGGCTACCTCAGGCGCGCCATGAGGGCGTGCTCGACCAGCGTGATCAGCGCACTCTTGGCATCCGAGCGGTGCCGGGCGTCCGTCGTGATGATCGGGGCGTCCGGGCCGATCTGGAGCGCCTCGCGCACTTCTTCGGGGTTGTACGGCTGGTGCCCGTCGAAGCCGTTGAGGGCGATGACGAACGGCAGGCCGCTGTTCTCGAAGTAGTCGACCGCGGGGAAACAGTCCGCGAGCCGGCGGGTGTCGACCAGGACCACGGCGCCGATCGCGCCGCGCACCAGGTCGTCCCACATGAACCAGAACCGGTCCTGGCCCGGCGTACCGAAGAGGTACAGGATCAGGTCCTGGTCCAGGGTGATACGGCCGAAGTCCATGGCCACCGTGGTGGTGGTCTTGTCCCCGGTGTGCGTGAGGTCGTCGATACCCGCGGAGGCCGATGTCATCACGGCCTCGGTACGCAGCGGGTTGATCTCCGAGACGGCACCCACGAACGTGGTCTTGCCCACGCCGAAGCCACCCGCGACCACGATCTTCGCGGAGGTGGTGGCCCGGCCCCCGTCAGAGCTTGCGAAGTCCACTGAGCACCCTTTCGAGCAGTGTCACCGCTGGTGCACCGCCGTTGTTCTCGTCGCCGCCCGGCTGGTGGATGGCGACCAGTCCGGCCTCGGCGAGGTCCGCGACGAGGATGCGGGCCACACCGAGCGGCATGGCGAGGAGCGCCGACACCTCTGCCACCGACTTGACCTCACGGCACAGGTGGCAGATGCGCTGGTGCTCGGGCAGCAGTCCCATCAGCTGGGCCGGATCGGCCGTCGTGCTGATCAGCGCCTCGATGGCGAGCTGGTAGCGCGGCCGGGTCCGGCCGCCGGTCATGGCGTACGGCCTTACCAGCGGCTGGTCGCCCTCGTCCTCGTACGTATGAGCGTACGGATCATGAGAGGCGGTGGGCGGGGTCATGAGTCCTCCGGGCGGGACAGCGTCGGTCAGTCGTGCCGTCTGACAGGGCCGGTGGGGGAGATGTGGCGGCCGGACGGTGTTTTGGTGAGACGGGTGGATCCGGAACGGTCAGTGGAGCAGACTGCCCTGTAGTTCGGCGCGCAGATCCGGGGTGAGCACGGCGCCCGCCCGGTCGACCAGGAGCGCCATCTCGTAGCCGACGAGGCCGATGTCGCAGTCCGGGTGGGAGAGGACCGCGAGCGACGATCCGTCCGAGACGGACATGAGGAAGAGGAACCCGCGCTCCATCTCGACGACCGTCTGGGCCACCGTCCCGCCCTCGAAGATGCGCGAGGCACCCGCGGTGAGCGAGGTGAGCCCGGACGCGACCGCGGCGAGCTGGTCGGCGCGGTCCCGCGGGAAGCCTTCCGACATCGCCAGAAGGAGACCGTCGGCGGACACGACGACGGTGTGGGACACACCGGGGGTGTTGTCCACGAAGTTGGTTATCAACCAGTTGAGGTTCTGTGCCGCCTGGCTCATCTGGCTCAACTATCGCTCCTGCTGGTGAGTGGGGCTGGGGAAGCTGCCCGTCTGGTCGGAGCCGGTACCGGCCTGCCGACCCTGGGCGATGCCCCTACGGAGGTTGGTCAGCCGGCCGCGCACGTCATCGGGCGCACGCGAGACCGCCGGACCGCTTTGGTGCTGTTGCTGCTGAGCCGTACCCGGTACGAGGTTCGCACGCGGGACCCGGCGCGGAAGGCCGGAAGTAGTGACGCCACCGGCGGCCGGCTGGCGGACCCGCTCGGCCTGCCGGACCAGCTCGTCGTTCGGCGAGGTGCGCCAGGAGCCGGTCGAGGCCGGCGCGGCCGCCGGACGCGGGGGAGTGGCCGCGGCGGACGGCTGCGAGGGCGCCGAACCGTTGCTGCTGCCATTGCCGCTGCTGCTGGTGCCGTTGGTTTGCGGCCGGCCGTTCTGCGGCTGGCCCTGCTGACCCTGCCCGTGGAACCAGTTGGTCTCCAGGGTGTCGTACAGCGGGGTCCGTCCGTCACCGGGGCCGCTCGCCGGCGGCAGGGCCTCCGGCTGCGGCGGGCGCGGCGGGACCGGCGGCCGGGAGCCGCCGAAGTCCGCGGGGCCACGGCCGGCGCCCGGCTGCGGGCGCTCGAACTGGCCGGTGGACGACGGGTCCTGCTGACGGCGCGGCACCGGGCCCCGGTTGTCGAAACCGGAGGGCGCGGGGAACTGGCCGGTCGAGCCGGAGTCGTACCCGGTCGGCGCCGGGAACTGGCCCGTCGAGCTGTTGTCGTACGACGGCGGAGTGAACTGCCCTGTGTTCTGCGGGCCGGGCTGGCCGCCGGGCGGCGTGCCGAAGACGTCCGAGCGGACGTACGACCCGTTCTGCTGGCCGCCCATGTCGCCGGAGCCGTTGTAGCCGGGCAACGGGAACTGGCCGGTGTCCGAAGGGCCGCCGGGACGCGGGGCGTTGTAGTCGGGGCGGGCGAACTCGGAGGTGGCCGCCGGATTCTGCAGATCGTCGATGCGGGGGATCGCCGGCATCTCGGAGGTCGCGGCCGGACCGCCCCGGTCGTCGATGCGCGGCATCCGTGAGGTGGCGTCCGGCTCCTCGTGACCGCGCGGGGTGTCCAGCGAGGCACGCGGCACCGGAGGCTGCGCGTTCTCGTCGCTCCAGCTCGGCCGCGACGGCGCGTTGCCGCCGGGCAGCTCGGGACGCGTACCGCCCCGCGGCGGGAGCTGCGGACGGCGCCCGCCGCCCTGACCCTCCCCGCGCTGCGGGGGTACGGGGGCACGGGAGCCGCCGAAGGCGTCCTGGCGACCGTTGGTGTTGCCGAAGGCGTCCTGGCCCTGGCGTCCGCCCTGACCGTCGCCGAAGCCGCCGGCCGCCTGGAGGCCCTGCGGGGCACCCGGCGCCTGACCGCCGAAGCCGCCCGCGCCGGCCCCGGCCGGAGCCGGCCTGCCGCCCTGCTGAGGAGCGCCCGGACCCTGCGGTCCACGCGGGGCCGCACCCGGGCGACCGCCCGCGTCCCGGCCGGGCAGCGCGGCGCGCGCACCCTGGCCGGAGCCGACCTGACCACGCGGCGCCGCACCGGCGCCGAGGAGCCCGCCACCGGCGGGAGCGCCCTGGCCACCGCCCCGGCGGGCCGCGGCCACACCGGCGGCGGCCTGCGCGGCGGCGGGACCGCCCACGGGGGCACCGCCCTGACCGGGCTTGCCCGGAGCGGGCTTCTTGCCGCCCTGGGCGACATCGACGGGGAGCATGACCAGCGCGGTCGTACCACCGGAGTCGGAGGGTCGCAGCTGGATACGGATGCCGTGGCGCTGCGAGAGGCGGCCGACCACGAACAGACCCATGCGGCGGGAGACCGACACGTCCACGGTGGGCGGCGCGGCGAGCCGCTCGTTGATCGCCGCGAGGTCCTCGGGGGAGAGGCCGATGCCGGTGTCGTGGATCTCGATCAGCACGCGGCCGTCGGGCAGCGCGTGACCGGTGACCTTGACCTTGGTCTGCGGGGAGGAGAACGACGTGGCGTTCTCGAGCAGCTCGGCGAGCAGGTGCACGAGGTCGTTGACGACCCGGCCGGCGACCTCGGTGGTCGGGACCGAGGAGAGCTCGATGCGCTCGTACTGCTCCACCTCGGAGGCCGCGGCGCGCAGCACGTCGACCAGCGGGACCGGACGGGTCCAGCGGCGGCCGGGCTCCTCACCGGCGAGGACGAGAAGGTTCTCGCCGTTCCGGCGCATACGGGTCGCGAGGTGGTCGAGCTTGAAAAGGGAGGACAGCTGGTCCGGGTCGGCCTCGCGGGACTCCAGTTCGGAGATGAGCGACAGCTGACGCTGGATGAGGCCCTGGGAGCGGCGCGAGAGGTTGGTGAACATCGCGTTGACGTTGCCTCGCAGGAGGGCCTGCTCGGCGGCCAGTCGGACGGCCTCGCGGTGCACGTCGTCGAAGGCCGCGGCCACCTGGCCGATCTCGTCCCGGGAGTGCACACCGACCGACTCGACGGAGGTGTCGACGTCCTGCGGGTCGGACTCGGACAGCTGCTTGACCAGCTCGGGCAGCCGGTCCTGGGCGACCTTGGTCGCGGTGTCCTGGAGCCGGCGCAGCGAGCGGATCATGGAGCGGGCCACGACGAAGGCGCCGACCAGCGATACACCGAGCACGAGCAGGATCAGCGCACCCGAGATGATCGCTTCCTGCTCGGCGTCCTGGCGCAGCGCACGAGCCTTCTGCTCCATCTCGTTGAGCAGCGTCAGCTCGATGGTCTTCATCTGCTGGATCTTCGCCGAGTCGTCGTCGACCCAGTCCTTGTAGGTGCGCTTCTGCAGCGTCTGGAGGCCGTCCCTGCTCTGCAGGATGCGCTTGGCGTAGAGGTCGGCCGCCGTGATCGTCGGGCTGCCGTCGTCGATCGGCTTGAGGAGATCCTCGGCGCCGTCGCCGTAGATGCTCTTGAAGCTCTCGAGCTCGGAGTCCTGGCTGTTCAGGGCCGACTCGGCGTAGAGCCGGTCGTTCTCCGTGAGCCTGCCGGACTTCGCGGGGTCCTCGGGCAGTGCGGCGGCGATGACCGCACGCTGGATGGACGCGTATTCCTTGGCCGACGAGAAGGCGGCCAGCGAGCGGGTACGCGTGATCATCTCGGGGTTGCTGGTCGCCTCGGCCATGTCCTGGGAGAGGTCGAGCAGCTGGGTGACGAGCCGGTGGTAGGCCTCGACCGTCTGCGTGGAGTTGTCCGGGTCGTCGTAGGCCTTGCTGCGGATGTCGCTGAGGTTGCTCAGCTCGCTGACCAGACCCACCAGGCTGTCACGGACACCGCTGAGGGTGCCCTTCTTGCTGGCGGCGTCGATCTCCTCGGAGCCGTCGATGAAGTTGGCGAGGGCCCGGTCGGTCTTGTCCCGTACGCCCTTGACGCCCAGGTCGTTGGCCGACGCGCCGTGCGCGAGGGGGCCGGCCGACTGGTCGCGCTCTTCCTGGAGCGCGGCGGAGAGCTCGGTCGCCTGCTTGGTGATGTCGGTCAGCAGCCGCATGTTGTCGAGCTGCTGGATGTCGTCCATGTTGTCGCTGATGCGCAGGGCACCGAGCGAGGTCGCCGCGACCACGGGGAGGGCGAGCAGCGAGACGAGGCGGGTCGAGATTCGCCAGTTGCGCAGAGCTATTCGCGTGCCGGGGCCGCTGGGACCCTTGGCGGGCTTCACGGGCGGCGGGGCGGCCGCGGGCCCACCGGTGGCGCCCTTCTGGCCGGGTCCGCCGGGCACACCACTGCCAGGGCGCGTCGACCGCTCGCCGTTGTCGCCGGTCAGAGCTGGCTGGCCCGGGGTCTGGGCGTGCTGGGGGGAGGAACCGTTACCGGTTCCGTTGTGTGGCTCCGGCTCCGCCGAAGCGCTGCCATCCCTCTTGAAACGTCCCTGCACTAGCGTCGCAACCTCTGGACCAGGCGTCCTTCCGCGTGAACGGACGGACGGTGTCGGCGTATAAGGGGCGCCCTGAAATGCGCCCCCCATGGTGGTCGTGAGTAACCCGGCGCGGTTCCCCCTAACGTGCCGCCGCTCGGCGCTGCTTCGCGCCCCCTGTGCGCCGGCTCGATTCCCGCGGCGGTCCGTGGAATTCCAGCACAGTGCCGGATCTCCAACAAGGCCAATGGGTCACGGTGTGACGACGATGACACCTCGTGAGTGCTCAGTCACGAGGTGTAGAAGGCGATTCCGTACATACCGGGCGAATTTCGATGCGTCGCGGGGGTGTGGGCGGTGTCCAGGTCGCCATGATCAGGAGCGGAATGCGGGCTTCAGTGAGGCAATGTCCGTTTCATGGAGGGAGGGTAGAGGTCGGAATTGACCGTTTTGCCCATGGATTCGTGAGGAAACTCACACGCCGTTCAAGGGGTCTCCGTGACTTCCCCAGGGAATCGCATGTTTAGCCTGACGCTTTACAGGGATGGCGAATCCGACAACCCGCGCGCGGACAGCGGCTTCCAGCCGCGCCGAGTGCCCGGACACGACAGGGTCGAGGACTACAACAGTGAAGACGACGACGATGTTCCGCAACATCGCAAACCCGCGGCGCACGACGCTGGCGCACCTGACGGACGCCGACGAGCTGACGCCCGTCGAGCAGCCGGAGCACTCCGTAGACCTCCCCACCCAGACCGCCAACCCCCGCCGCACCATCCTCATGGACGCCCCGGTCGCGGCCTCCGTCGCGGAGTAGTACGCACGAGTCCGCCCGGTTGCTCAGGGCGGACCCCGCGAATGTCTGTGTGTCAAGGGCGCCCGTGCCCCTCGTACCCGGTTCTCCGCCGTACGAAGGTCACGGGCGCCCTCGCTTATTGCGCGAGGCGCCCGCCCGCGGCGCGTTAGCCTGGACCGTCAGACTCCAGCCGGACCAGCAGAGGGGCGCAGGAATCCCGTGCGCATCGCCAGATTCTCCATCGACGGGAACGTCGCCTTCGGCGCGGTCGAGGGTGACAAGCCGGACGAACTAGTCCTCGACATCATCAAGGGCATCCCGTTCGCCGACTTCGAGCTCTCCGGCACGAAGGTCCCCCTCGACAAGGTCCGGCTGCTGCCGCCGGTGCTCCCCAACAAGGTCGTCGCCTACGGCCGCAACTACGCGGAGCACGCGAAGGAACTCGGCAACGAGGTGCCCGACGCCCCGTTCGCCTTCTTCAAGCCGTCCACCTCGGTGATCGGCTCCGGCGACGACATCCAGTACCCCTCCTTCTCCGAGGAACTGCACCACGAGGCCGAACTCGCCGTGGTCATCGGCCGGATGTGCCGCGAGGTCCCGCGCGAGCGCGTCAAGGACGTCATCCTCGGCTACACCTGCGCCAACGACATCACCGCGCGGGACGTACAGAAGCGCGAGAAGCAGTGGGCGCGGGCCAAGGGCTTCGACACCAGCTGCCCCCTCGGCCCCTGGGTGGAGACGGACCTCGACCCGTCCGACCTGACGATCCAGCTCACGGTCAACGGCGAGCAACGCCAACTCGGCCGCACCAGCGAGATGATCCACTCCATCGAGGATCTGATCGTCAACATCACCGAGGCCATGACGCTGCTCCCCGGCGACGTGATCCTCACGGGCACCCCGGCAGGCGTCGGACCGCTCACCGTCGGCGACGAGGTCGCCGTCACCATCGAAGGCATCGGCACTCTCACCAACAAGGTTGTCAAGCGTGGCTAGCGCACCCGCCCCCGCCGTCCGAGTACGGTTCTGCCCGTCGCCCACCGGTAACCCCCACGTGGGCCTGGTCCGTACGGCCCTGTTCAACTGGGCCTACGCCCGCCACACCGGCGGCACGTTCGTCTTCCGCATCGAGGACACCGACGCGGCCCGCGACTCCGAGGAGTCGTACGAGCAGCTGCTGGCCTCGCTGCGCTGGCTCGGCTTCGACTGGGACGAGGGCCCGGAGGTGGGCGGTCCGCACGCGCCGTACCGCCAGTCGCAGCGCATGGACATCTACAAGGACGTCGCGGCCAGGCTCCTGAAGGCCGGCCACGCGTACTACTGCTACTGCTCCACCGAGGAACTGGACACCCGCCGCGACGCAGCCCGCGCCGCCGGCCGGCCCTCCGGCTACGACGGCCACTGCCGCGAGCTGACCGACGAGCAGGTGTCCGCGTACACCGCCGAGGGCCGTACGCCGATCGTCCGCTTCCGGATGCCCGACGAGACGATCACCTTCACGGACCTGGTCCGCGGCGAACTGACCTTCACCCCGGAGAACGTCCCGGACTACGGGATCGTCCGAGCCAACGGCGCACCCCTGTACACGCTGGTCAACCCGGTCGACGACGCGCTGATGGAGATCACGCACGTCCTGCGCGGCGAGGACCTCCTGTCGTCGACACCGAGGCAGATCGCCCTCTACAAGGCGCTGACCGAACTGGGCATCGCGAAGTCCGTACCGGACTTCGGGCACCTGCCGTACGTGATGGGCGAGGGCAACAAGAAGCTCTCGAAGCGCGACCCCGAGTCGAGCCTGAACCTCTACCGGGAGCGCGGCTTCCTTCCGGAGGGCCTGCTCAACTACCTCTCCCTGCTGGGCTGGTCCCTCTCGGCCGACCAGGACATCTTCACCATCGACGAGATGGTCGCCGCCTTCGACGTGTCGGACGTCAACCCCAACCCGGCCCGCTTCGACCTCAAGAAGTGCGAGGCGATCAACGCCGACCACATCCGCCTCCTCGACGTGAAGGACTTCACACGGCGCTGCGCGCCCTGGCTGCAGGCCCCCTTCGCGCCCTGGGCGCCGGAGGACTTCGACGAGACGAAGTGGCAGGCGATCGCGCCGCACGCCCAGACCCGCCTCAAGGTCCTCTCGGAGATCACGGACAACGTCGACTTCCTGTTCCTGCCCGAGCCCGCCTCCGACGAGGCGTCCTGGGCGAAGGCGATGAAGGAGGGCAGCGACGCCCTGCTGATCACGGCGAGGGAGAAGCTGGAGGCCGCCGACTGGTCCTCCGCCGAGTCCCTGAAGGAGGCCGTCCTGGCCGCCGGCGAGGCCCACGGCCTCAAGCTCGGCAAGGCCCAGGCCCCGGTCCGCGTGGCCGTCACCGGCCGCACGATCGGCCTGCCCCTCTTCGAGTCCCTGGAGATCCTGGGCAAGGAGAAGACACTGGCACGGATCGACGCGGCCCTGACCCGTCTGGCGGCGTGACCCCGGAACACATGTGAGGGGCGGCACCCGGAATCCCGGGTGCCGCCACTCACGCGTTCGCCTCAGACGGCGTCGTTCTCGTCGACGAGATAGGCGCTCTCCTCGAAGATTTCCACGGCGACGACGACCATGACGGCCGCCGCCACCACGTACTGCAACATCACACCAGGGGCCACGTACGCCTTCCGCAGGTGTTCGTCAGGGCCGAGCTGCGCCGTCGATGCCTTGTGGAAGGGATCGCGGGCCAGTATCCGAACGGCCCTGTCGAGCCGGGACCGGCGTTCTGCGGGCAGGTCGTCGAGCGTCGCACGGGCCTCGACGGTGAACTGGGCGCGGTACTCGTTCATGCCCTGAGTGTTCCAGCCCGCGCTACCGTCCCTGTCATGACGATCCGAGCCGTCGTCTGGGACATCGACGACACCCTCTTCGACTACACCACGGCAGATCGCACCGGCATGCGCGAGCAGCTCGTGGCCGAGGGGCTGCTCGACGGGTACGGGACCGTCGAGGAGGCCCTGGTGCGGTGGCGGGAGGTCACCGACCGGCAGTGGGCACGGTTCGCGGCGGGGGAGACCGACTTCCAGGGGCAGCGCCGGGAGCGGGTGCGCGTGTTCCTGGGCGCGGAGCTCACCGACGCGGAGGCCGACGCCTGGTTCGACCGGTACATCGGGCACTACGAGGCCGCCTGGGCGCTCTTCCCGGACGTACTGCCCGTCCTCGACCTCCTCGCCGCCAGTCACCGGCACGGGGTGCTCTCCAACTCCAGCCTTCTCGTGCAGGACCGCAAGTTGCGTGTCCTCGGCGTACGCGACCGCTTCGAGTCCGTCCTGTGCGCGGCCGAGCTGGGCGTCCACAAGCCGGACGCCCAGGCCTTCCACGCGGCCTGCGAGGCCCTGGACCTGCCGCCGGGGCAGGTGGCGTACGTCGGGGATCACCCCGACATCGACGGGCGGGGTGCGGTAGACGCCGGAATGCTGTCCGTGTGGATCGACCGCGGCGGCCTCGGCGTCGTCGAACGTGCCCCCGGGGGCCCGCACCGGATCGCCTCGCTCGCCGAACTCCCCGCGCTCCTCGGCGCCGATACCCGTTTTGGAGCGCCGTCCACCTTCGGGTAATGTTCTTCCTGCGCCGCCGGAGAGCGGGCCGAAAGGGCCGGGAACCGGAGGCGCACGCTAGAACAAGAGCTCCGCAGGGGCTCGCGTTCCAGTGGCCTATGGTGTAATTGGCAGCACGACGGTTTCTGGTTCCGTTAGTCTTGGTTCGAGTCCAGGTAGGCCAGCTCGCAGATTGCTTCAAATCTGCACCCGTGGAGATCAGACTCCACACAAGCCCCCGTTGTGTAGCGGCCTAGCACGCTGCCCTCTCACGGCAGTAGCGCCGGTTCGAATCCGGTCGGGGGTACAGATCCTTCCCGGAGGGTCAGTACGGGTCGCACCCGCTGACTCTCACGCAGGATCGCTAGGGCCCCCGTTGTGTAGCGGCCTAGCACGCTGCCCTCTCACGGCAGTAGCGCCGGTTCGAATCCGGTCGGGGGTACGTTTTACTGTGAATCACCTTGGTCTATGGTGTAATTGGCAACACTACGGTTTCTGGTACCGTCATTCTTGGTTCGAGTCCAGGTAGACCAGCTCGATCTGCGGCGATGTAGTTTGAACGCTTGCAAGATCCTCGCCCCCGTTGTGTAGCGGCCTAGCACGCTGCCCTCTCACGGCAGTAGCGCCGGTTCGAATCCGGTCGGGGGTACGTCAGTGCAGATGGCCCTCCGCTTCGGCGGGGGGCCACTTTGCATTTGCGGCAGTACGGCCGTGCTCCTCGCCTAGAGCCCGTACCGACGTGCCGACTCCTCCTCCTGGGCCAGCCGGTGCAGTGCCGTGAGGACCGGCTCGAAGAGCACCGTCGCCGCCACCGCTGTCTCGACCCGCTCCGCCTCCGACGCGTGCATCTCCAGATAGTCCAGGTCCTGGTTCGCCACCTGGTGCATCAACTCCGCGTACGGCGCCATCAGTTCGGCGTTCCAGGGATACCCCAGCCGGATCAGCGCGGCCACTGCCACGACCAGTGAGCGGTGCACGGGGGAGAGGGGGCTCAGCTCGCGCGCGGTCTCCCAGCCGAGGCCCGTCAGCAGCCGGTCCACCTCCCGGCGGGCGGCGACCACGGCCGGGTCGGCGTCGTCCGGCTCGGGGCCCTGCGGCAGCGCCCACAGGGCCGCGCCCAGGCGGATCGTACGGCCCAGGGAGTCGTCGTCGACATGGCCGAGCACCTCACGGGCGGTGGCGACGGGTATACGGCCCACCTGGATCAGCGCGCGCACCAGTCGCAGCCGGCGCAGATGACCCTCGTCGTACTCCGCGGTCGTCGTGTTGATCTGCCGGCCGGGTGCCAACAGGCCTTCGCGCAGGTAGTACTTGATCGTCGCGGTGGACACACCGCTGCGCTCGCTCAACTCCGCCAGCCGCATGTCTTGCGCCTTTCCTCGGACGACGGCACGATCCAAGCACGCGGTGGTCGGATAGTGCCGCTAGCCAATGGGGGCCGACGGCCCGACGGGGAGGTGTCATGTTCGCGAAGCCCAACGCGGGCCGCACGACGGCGGCGGCCGAGGGGGAGGTCGTCGTCCTGCTCATCGGGACGCGCATCAACCACTTCTGGGCCGTGCATCACTGGGTGCCGGTGCTCACCGCCATGCCGCGGATGCTGCGGGAACTGAAGAAGGATCCGTCGCGTGGACTGCTCAAGTACGTCCTGCTGACGGCGTCGCCGAGGACGTACTACGTCGTCCAGTACTGGGAGTCGAGGGAAAAGCTGTACGCGTACGCCGCGGCGTCGGACATGTTCCACCACAAGGCGTGGTCGCGCCTCAACCGCAAGGAGCGGGAGGGGAAGATCCGGCAGCACGTGGGGCTGTGGCACGAGACGTATGTCGTGCCCGAGGGGTCCTACGAGTCGATCTACGCGGACATGCCCGCGTTCGGGCTGGCGGCGGCGCACGGAGTGCTGCCGCTGGAGCGGCGGGGGCGGTCCGGCAAGGAGCGGTTCGCTCACCGGTCGACGCGGTAGGGGTTCTGCGGGGGTGTGAGTGCGAGTGCTCTGTGGCTTGTCGCGCAGTTCCCCGCGCCCCGGGTGGGTGGGGCATCGCCCCTGTCATGGAAGTGCCCCCGGGAACGGCCTGCCGCGGCGTTGAGGCCGGCCGGCTCCCGGGGGCGTACGTCTCTGCTGCTCAGCCAGTGCGGCGCAGCGCCTCCGACAAGCGGGCCGCCGCGTCGATGACCGCCTGGGCGTGCATGCGGCCGGGGTGCCTGGTCAGGCGCTCGATGGGGCCGGAGACCGAGACGGCGGCCACCACGCGGTTCGACGGGCCGCGCACCGGGGCGGAGACCGACGCGACGCCCGGTTCGCGCTCGCCGATGGACTGGGCCCAGCCCCGGCGTCGTACGCCCGACAGCGCTGTCGCTGTGAAGCGGGCGCCCTGGAGGCCGCGGTGCAGGCGCTCCGGCTCCTCCCACGCCATCAGGATCTGGGCCGACGAGCCCGCCTTCATCGTGAGCGTCGAGCCGACCGGGACCGTGTCCCTGAGGCCCGAGAGGCGCTCGGCCGCGGCGACGCAGATGCGCATGTCCCCCTGGCGGCGGTAGAGCTGCGCGCTCTCGCCCGTCAGGTCGCGGAGATGCGTGAGCACCGGGCCGGCGGTCGCGAGGAGGCGGTCCTCGCCGGCTGCCGCCGCCAGTTCCGCGAGGCGCGGGCCGAGAATGAAACGGCCCTGCATGTCGCGCGCCACCATGCGGTGGTGTTCCAAGGCCACGGCGAGGCGATGTGCCGTGGGTCGTGCGAGTCCGGTCGCCGCGACCAGACCCGCGAGGGTGGCCGGACCGGACTCCAGAGCGCTCAGGACAAGGGCTGCCTTGTCCAGAACGCCGACGCCGCTACTGTTGTCCATGAAACGATACTCGCGTCTCACTCTGTGAAACGCAAGTTCATTTTCCGGTGGAACGCGCCACTCTGGAAGACACAGCGGCCCGCCGACCAACGGGCCCGGCGGCGAATGCCCGGACGAGGGGTACGGTCGGTCGCCTCCACAAGATCTCTATCTAGATGGGCCGGCGCTCACACAGGCCGGCCGGAGGGAAAGCGATGGGTAGGACACTCGCGGAGAAGGTCTGGGACGACCACGTCGTCCGGCGCGCCGAGGGCGAGCCCGACCTCCTCTTCATCGACCTGCACCTCCTGCACGAGGTGACCAGCCCGCAGGCCTTCGACGGTCTGCGCCAGAACGGCCGTAAGGTGCGACGCCTCGACCTCACCATCGCGACCGAGGACCACAACACCCCGACCCTCGACATCGACAAGCCCATCGCCGACCCGGTCTCCCGGGTCCAGCTGGAGACGCTGCGCAAGAACTGCGCCGACTTCGGCGTGCGGCTGCACCCGCTGGGCGACGTCGAGCAGGGCGTCGTCCACGTGGTGGGACCACAGCTGGGGCTGACCCAGCCGGGCACCACCGTCGTCTGCGGCGACTCCCACACCTCCACGCACGGCGCCTTCGGCGCGCTGGCCTTCGGTATCGGCACCTCGCAGGTCGAGCATGTGCTGGCCACCCAGACGCTGCCGCTGGCCCGCCCCAGGACCATGGCCATCACGGTCGACGGCGAGCTGCCCGAGGGCGTCACCGCCAAGGACCTGATCCTCGCGATCATCGCGAAGATCGGTACGGGCGGCGGCCAGGGCTACATCCTGGAGTACCGCGGTTCCGCCATCGAGAAGCTCTCGATGGAGGCCCGGATGACCATCTGCAACATGTCGATCGAGGCCGGCGCCCGCGCGGGCATGATCGCTCCCGACGAGACCACCTTCGAGTACCTCAAGGGCCGCCCGCACGCGCCCGAGGGCGCGGACTGGGACGCGGCGGTCGAGTACTGGAAGACGCTCCGCACCGACGAGGACGCGGAATTCGACGCCGAGGTCGTCATCGACGGCGCCGCGCTGTCGCCGTTCGTCACCTGGGGCACCAACCCCGGTCAGGGCGCGCCGCTTTCGGCAGACGTCCCCGACCCTGCTTCGTACGAAGACGCTTCGGAGCGCCTCGCCGCCGAAAAGGCCCTGGAGTACATGGGGTTGGAGGCCGGGCAGGCGCTCCGCTCCATCAAGGTGGACACCGTCTTCGTAGGTTCCTGCACCAACGGCCGGATCGAGGACCTGCGTGCCGTCGCCGAGATCGTCGGGGGCCGCAAAGTCGCCGACGGCGTACGGATGCTGGTCGTCCCGGGCTCGGTGCGGGTCGGTCTGCAGGCCGTCTCCGAGGGGCTGGACGTGGTCTTCAAGGAGGCCGGCGCCGAATGGCGGCACGCGGGCTGCTCGATGTGCCTGGGCATGAACCCCGACCAGCTGGCCCCCGGTGAGCGCTCCGCGTCCACCTCCAACCGCAACTTCGAGGGCAGGCAGGGCAAGGGCGGCCGTACGCACCTGGTGTCGCCGCAGGTCGCCGCCGCGACGGCCGTACTGGGCCACCTGGCCTCCCCGGCCGACCTGTCCGACGCCGACACCCGTACGCCCGCTGGAGTCTGATCAGCCATGGAAGCATTCACCACGCACACCGGCCGGGCCGTCCCGCTGCGCCGCAGCAACGTCGACACCGACCAGATCATCCCTGCTCACTGGCTCAAGAAGGTCACGCGGGACGGGTTCGAGGACGGGCTGTTCGAGGCCTGGCGCAAGGACGAGAACTTCGTCCTCAACCGGCCCGAGCGCAAGGGCGCGACGGTTCTGGTCGCCGGCCCCGACTTCGGTACGGGCTCCTCGCGCGAGCACGCCGTCTGGGCGCTGCAGAACTACGGTTTCAAGGCCGTGATCTCGTCGCGCTTCGCCGACATCTTCCGCGGCAACTCGCTCAAGAACGGCCTGCTCACGGTGGTTCTGGAGCAGGAGATCGTGAACGCGCTGCAGGAGCTGACGGAGAACGACCCCGAGGCCGAGATCACCGTCGACCTGGAGGCCCGCGAGGTGCGCGCCGAGGGCATCACCGCCTCCTTCGACCTCGACGAGAACGCCCGTTGGCGGCTGCTGAACGGCCTGGACGACATCTCCATCACCCTGCAGAACGAGGACGACATCTCGGCGTACGAGGCGAAGCGTCCCTCGTACAAGCCGTGGACGCTCAAGGTCTGAGCCCGAAGGCCCTTCGCAAGTAGGGTTTCGGCCACTGCAACACCCCCTCTGTACCCCCGATCGCCACGATTGGGGGTACAGCTGTGTCTGCCTTCGGACCCGTTCGCACCCCCGGTCGGGAACTCTCAACTTCCCACGTTAGAAAGGGTGTTGATGGGGTACCCGCGTCTTGACAGCGCGGCCGCGAACTGAACACGGAAGGCCGTTTGAGGCAGCAGTTGCCCCCTGCGCAGGCGACAACTCGCCCCAGATGGCACAATCTGTGCATGGAACACGACGGCCAACTCGAGCTCTACACGGCGGTCGCGGCCCAACTCAAGGAAGCGCACACAAGAGTGCGCGCACTGCAAGTCCCGGAGGGCGTACGGATGGCGCTGACCCGGAAGCTGCTGGTCATTACGGCCGCGGCCAAGCACGATCTCGCCGATGCGACAAGGCGGCTGGAACGCTTCGCGGCGGACCTCGACGAGGGTCGATTCCCCGACGAGGACCGCTGAGGAACTCCGTGACAGCCCGAGTTCGTTGCGGCACAAGGGTGATTAGCCCGTTTCGTGTTTGATTTGCGGTATATATCTGCCTAACGTGCGAAAAAGCTTGAACACTTTCGTTCTGGCAATGTCTCCGAAGGGGAAGACGTGAACAAGGCGCAGCTCGTAGAAGCCATTGCGGACAAGGTCGGTGGCCGCCAGCAGGCCGCCGATGCCGTCGACGCGGTCCTGGACGCCATCGTCCGCGCGACCGTCAGCGGGGACAGGGTCTCGGTCACGGGCTTCGGTTCGTTCGAGAAGGTCGACCGCCCGGCCCGTTACGCCCGCAACCCGCAGACGGGCGAGCGGGTTCGGGTCAAGAAGACCTCGGTCCCCCGCTTCCGTGCGGGCCAGGGCTTCAAGGACCTGGTGAGCGGCTCGAAGAAGCTCCCGCGTGGCGGCGAGGTCGCGGTCAAGAAGGCCCCCAAGGGCAGCCTGAGCGGCGGCGGCGCTGCCGCGACGGTCAAGAAGGCCGCGGCGAAGAAGGCCACCACCGCCAAGAAGGCGACGGCGAAGCGGACGACCGCCACGGCCAAGAAGGCGGCGCCGGCGAAGAAGACGACCGCGACGAAGACCACGGCCAAGAAGACCACCGCGAAGACCGCGGCGGCCAAGAAGACCACGGCCACGGCGAAGAAGACCGCCGCCAAGAAGGCCCCGGCGGCCAAGAAGGCGACGGCGACCAAGGCTCCGGCCCGCAAGTCGGCGGCCCGTACCACCACCGCCAAGAAGGCCGCCACCGCCCGCACCAAGTAGGGCGCAAGGGCACAACGCGCCGGGCCGGACTCCCCGAGGGAGTCCGGCCCGCGGCGTGTCCGGCCCGTTCGCTACGTGCTCAGAAGGTCTGCAGGGTGACGAGCGTGATCCGCAGGGCCTCCCCGGCTCCGGCCCCGGCCCCGCTGCCCTCGACCTCGATGCGCACCCGCTGCCCGGGCCGCAGCAGCCTCAGCCCGCCCGCGTCGAACGCCGGCGCGTCGAAGGGAACGGGGGTGCCGTCGTCGAGCAGCACACTGCCGCTGCGTGTCCCGGCGTCGTACGTGTACGCGGTCGCCTGCATGTCGGCAGCCTACTGGCCAGCGAGCAGCAGACCCTCGACGGCGGTCGCCGTCCGCGCCCCCACCCCCAGGGCGAGCGCCGCCCGCAGATCGTCGCCGGTGTCCACGTCCTGGCGTACGGAATTCACCGAGGCGAGTCCGAGTTCCACGGCGCCCGAGTCGCGGTGGCGGTTTCGGGAATGCGGGCCGAAATGCGGAAGCAATTCCTGACCGGGGCGGGCGGTCAGCAGAGTGGTGCCCACGGTGGCCGCGTCCGCGAGGAAAGCGCGCGGGAATCCGGCGGCGGCATCCAGGACGAGGGCCAGCTCCAGGGGGCGCAGCGCCGGCAGATCGGCGTTCAGGGCCGCGACAGCACTGTCCGGCCGCCTCGCCCGCACGGCCGTCGCCGCGTGCGCCAGAGCGGCGTTCAGGCCGCCCAGGGGCTCGTCGGGGACGATCGCCGCGCCCAGCGCGGCCAGTTCGCGGGCCGCCAGGTCGTCGTTCGTGACGACTGCCACATCACGGACCGCCGGGCAGGCGAGCACCGCCGCCACCGTGTCCTGTGCGAAGGCCAGCGCGAGACCGGGGCGGAGTCCGTCGTGCGCGGTGTCCGCGAGCCTGCTCTTGGCCCGCGCGAGGGGCTTGAGGGGTATGACCACTGTCCACTGCACGCGCGTTCCGCCCCTCCCTCGCCACTGCGGCTGCTCGTCCGGCGCTCGCCCGGTCACCCCCATTGTCACCTGGCTGTCATCAAAGCCCATCGGGTGGTGTCGGTGCCGGGGCGTACGGTGTTCTCGACAGACCGGAAGCCCGGGGCGACACTTGTGCGGCCCCCGGGCGGACCGGCAGAGGTCCTGGTCCAGGCCTTAGAGGAAGGTGTCCGCGTGCCCCGCCGCAGAATCGGCTTCTGGTACCGCCTTGCTGCGGTCATCTGCAAACCGCCGCTGGTGGTTCTGATCAAGCGGGACTGGCGCGGAATGGAGAATATTCCGGCGACGGGCGGATTTATCACCGCGGTGAACCACAATTCGCACGTCGATCCCTTCGCCTACGCGCACTACCAGTACAACAGCGGACGTGTTCCGCGCTTTCTGGCGAAGAGCGGGCTTTTCAAGAAGGGGTTCAGCGGTCTCATGATGCGGAACACCGGACAGATCCCGGTCTACCGCGAGACCACCGACGCGCTGAGCGCGTTCCGGGCCGCGATCGACGCCGTGGAGCGCGGTGAATGTGTCGTGTTCTACCCCGAGGGCACCATCACCCGCGACCCGGACCAGTGGCCCATGACCGGCAAGACCGGCGCCGCCCGGGTCGCCCTGCAGACCAAGTGCCCGGTGATCCCGGTGGCCCAGTGGGGCGCCAACGAACTCCTCCCGCCGTACGCGAAGAAGCCCAACATCCTTCCTCGCAAGACCCACCACGTCCTCGCGGGCCCGCCCGTGGACCTGACGCGGTTCTACGACAAGGAGATGAGCCCCGACCTCCTGAGGGAGGCGACGGAGGTCATCATGGCCGCGGTCACCCGCCAGCTGGAGGAACTCCGCGGCGCGAAGGCCCCGAAGACTCCGTACGATCCGCGCCAGGAGCGGATCGAGCAGCGGCGTCGCACGGCGGCGGAAGAGGCGCAGGACGCGCTGGACGCGCAGGCGGCGGCACAAGAGGCGGCCGCAGCGGCAGAAGCAGTGGAAGCAGTGCAGGCACGGGAAGTTCAGGAAGAAGGGCAGGGCAAGTGAGCGAGCCGGTCAAGGCGGCGGTGTTCAGCGCGGGATCGTGGGGGACCGCCTTCGGCATGGTGCTCGCGGACGCCGGCTGCGAGGTGACCCTGTGGGCCAGACGCCCCGAACTCGCCGAGGCGATCAACTCCACGCGGACGAACCCGGACTACTTCCCGGGCGTCGAACTCCCGGAGAACCTCCGCGCCACCACGGACCCCGCCGAGGCCGCCCGCGACGCCGACTTCACGATACTCAGCATCCCCTCGCAGACCCTGCGCGGGAATCTCGCCGAGTGGACACCCCTGCTCGCCCCCGACACGGTCCTCGTCTCCCTCATGAAGGGCGTCGAACTCGGATCGGCGATGCGGATGAGCGAGGTCATCGACGACGTCGCCAAGGTGGGCCAGGACCGGATCGCGGTCGTCACGGGCCCCAACCTCGCCCGGGAGATCGCCGCCCGCATGCCGGCCGCGGCGGTGGTCGCGTGCACGGACGACGCCGTGGCCCAGCGCCTCCAGACCGTCTGCCACACCCCGTACTTCCGCCCGTACACCAACACCGACGTCGTCGGCTGTGAACTGGGCGGCGCCGTGAAGAACGTGATCGGTCTGGCCGTCGGTATCGCCGACGGCATGGGTCTCGGCGACAACACGAAGGGCTCGCTCATCACGCGCGGCCTCGCCGAGACCGCCCGCCTCGGCCTCGCGATGGGCGCCGATCCGCTCACCTTCGCGGGACTCGCGGGCCTGGGCGACCTGGTGGCGACCTGCTCCTCGCCTCTCTCCCGCAACCACACCTTCGGCACCAACCTCGGGAAGGGGATGACCCTCGAGGAGACCATCGCGGTCACCAAGCAGACCGCCGAGGGCGTCAAGTCCTGCGAGAGCGTGCTGGATCTGGCCCGCCGGCACGGCGTCGACATGCCGATCACCGAAACGGTCGTCGGCATCGTGCACGAGGGCAAGCCGCCCGTCGTGGCCCTCAAGGAACTGATGTCGCGCAGCGCCAAGCCCGAACGACGCTGACAACAGGGGTATGCGGGCGCTGACTCAGCGCCCTACCACCGGGTACCCTCAACCCGATATGAGCACCGAGAACCTCCCCCAGAGCCCCGAGCAGCCGTCCCGCAAGCCGCGCGTGGCCGTCGTATTCGGCGGTCGCAGCTCCGAACACGGGATCTCCGTGGTCACCGCCGGCGCCGTGCTGCGTGCCATCGACCGGACGAAGTACGACGTCCTGCCGATCGGCATCACCCAGGACGGCCGCTGGGCGCTCACCGCGGACGAACCGGAACGCATGGCGATCGTCGACCGCAAGGCGCCGAACGTCGACCAGCTCGCCGAGTCGGACGAGGGCGGTGTGGTGCTCTCCGTCGATCCCGCCAACCGCGAAGTCGTCTACAGCGAACCGGGATCGGTGCCCAAGGCGCTCGGCGAGGTGGACGTCGTCTTCCCCGTCCTGCACGGCCCCTACGGCGAGGACGGCACCCTCCAGGGCCTGCTGGAGCTCTCCGGTGTCCCGTACGTCGGCGCGGGCGTGCTCGCCTCGGCCGTCGGCCAGGACAAGGAGTACATGAAGCGCGTGTTCACCTCGTTCGGGCTCAAGGTGGGGCCGTACGTGGTGATCCGGCCGCGTGAGTGGGAGCGCGACGAGCCGTCGGCCCGCAAGAAGATCATCGACTTCGCCGGCGAGCACGGCTGGCCGCTGTTCGTGAAGCCCGCGCGCGCGGGATCCTCGTTCGGCATCACCAAGGTCGACGAGCTGGGCGGCCTCGACGAGGCGATCGCCGAGGCCCAGCGCCACGACCCGAAGATCATCGTCGAGGCCGCGCTGCGCGGGCGCGAGATCGAGTGCGGGGTGCTGGAGTTCGAGGACGGCCCGCGTGCCTCCGTACCCGCGGAGATCCCGCCCGTGCAGTCGCACGCGTTCTACGACTTCGAGGCCAAGTACATCGACTCGGCCGACGGCATCGTCCCGGCCCCCCTCACCGAGGACCAGACGGCGGAGGTCCGCCGCCTCGCGGTCGAGGCCTTCGACGCGGCGTCCTGCGAGGGCCTGGTCCGCGCGGACTTCTTCCTCACGGAGGAGGGCGAGTTCGTCATCAACGAGATCAACACGATGCCGGGCTTCACCCCGATCTCCATGTACCCGAGGATGTGGGAAGCGACGGGCGTCGGCTACCCCGAGCTGGTGGACAGGCTGGTACAGGCGGCGCTGCGCCGTTCAACAGGGTTGCGGTGAGATTCCCAGGGGCGCGGGGAACTGCGCGACAAGCCACAACGCACCGGCACCCGACAACGCAACAAAGCCCCTACGGCGCTTAGTTGGCAATCCCTTCAGGAACCGTCTTCTTGATAGCGGCAGCCAGATCAACCAGCGCCCCCGACGTGTCCCGCCCAGACGGAACCGTCAGCTCCACATAGGCGAGCCGCGACGAGGTGGTGAAGCGGGAGGACCCGTCGTCCTCCTGCTCCATCAGCCACCCGACCCCGTTCACCTCCCCGCCGACCGCCTTCGGATCGGACCCCAGGGCGACCTTGGGGTCCGTCATCTTGCGCGGCCGTACGACACCGCAGCGCAGTATGATCGCCGGGCTGCCCCAGCCCGCGGTCAGTGCGGACCGGGGCTCGGGGTCGTCGCGGCTCAGGCCGTCCACCTTCGCCGGCAGCGCCCTGTCCAGGTTCCGGCACAGCTTCGTGGTCTTCCCGTCCGGCACGGGAACCGTGACTCGGGCGCTGTCGTCTGCTGAGGAGCAGCCCGTGACGACGATCAACAGGGCGAGCACGGGCAGCGCGAACGGCCGGGGACGGAAGAAGTTCACCGGCACAGGGTAGACGGGGGCTACAGGTGCACCACCGGGCAGGTCAGAGTGCGGGTGATGCCGTCCACTTGCTGGACTTTCGCCACCACCATGCGGCCGAGGTCGTCCACGGTGTCGGCCTGCGCGCGCACGATCACGTCGTACGGTCCTGTCACGTCCTCGGCCTGGGTCACCCCCGGGATCTTGCTGATCGTCTCGGCGACGGTCGACGCTTTGCCGACCTCCGTCTGGATCAGGATGTACGCCTGTACCACGGAACCTCCAGGGCGGCCACGAGGATCATGTGGGGAAAAGGAACGCCACGGTATCGCGTCGCCGCGCGCCTAGGGGAGACCCTCGGCGACCGCGGCACCCGCACCGGGGTGCGTACGCAGCACAGGTTGACGGTCACCTCGACCGTACAGAGGCCGACGGGGCCTCGCGACCGGGCAAGGGCAGCAACGGGGACGACAGCACCAGAAGGGGACGTACGACTATGAAGGGCACTGTGGGCGAACTGGGGGAGTTCGGGCTCATCAGGGAGCTCACCTCCCGGCTCACCACCACCCCGGCGGTCCGGGTCGGCCCCGGCGACGACGCCGCCGTGGTCGCCGCGCCCGACCGCAGGGTCGTGGCGAGCACCGACATCCTCCTCGAGGGGCGGCACTTCCGCCGTGACTGGTCCACCGCGTACGACGTGGGCCGCAAGGCGGCTGCCCAGAACCTCGCGGACATCGCCGCCATGGGCGCCGTACCGACCGCGCTGCTGCTCGGCCTGGTCGTCCCCGCCGAACTCCCGGTCACCTGGCCCACCGAACTGATGGACG
The DNA here is from genome assembly GCF_033793965.1 of Streptomyces sp. ME02-8801-2C. Lineage (NCBI taxonomy): Bacteria > Bacillati > Actinomycetota > Actinomycetes > Kitasatosporales > Streptomycetaceae > Streptomyces > Streptomyces sp. ME02-8801-2C. The sequence goes on from NZ_JARAXP010000009.1 coordinate 169,545, forward strand.
GCCTGCGTGACGAGTGCCAGGTCGCGGGCGCCGCGGTGGTCGGCGGCGATGTCGTACGGGGGGACACGATCGTCGTCTCGATCACCGCACTCGGTGATCTGCGCAACCACGAGCCGGTCATCCGGGGCGGCGCCCGGCCCGGTGACGTCGTCGCCGTGACGGGCTGGCTGGGCTGGTCGGCGGCCGGGCACGCGGTGCTCTCGCGCGGTTTCCGCTCGCCTCGCGCCTTCGTCGAGGCCCATCGCAGACCCGAGCCGCCGTACCATGCGGGCCCGGCGGCGGCCGGCCTCGGCGCGACCGCCATGTGCGATGTGAGCGACGGGCTGATCGCCGACCTCGGCCACATCGCGGAGGCCAGCAAGGTCCGTATCGACATCAGGTCGGGCGCGATCGACATTCCCTCCCAGATGAACGACATCGGGCAGGCCGTCGGCGTCGACGCCATGCAGTGGGTGCTCACCGGCGGCGAGGACCACGCGATCGTGGCGACCTTCCCGCCGGACGTGAAGCTGCCCGCACGCTGGAAGGTGATCGGCGAGGTCCTCAACCCCTCGGCGCTGCCCCAGGTGACGGTCGACGGGGCGCCGTGGACCAGCAAGGGCGGCTGGGACCACTTCGCGGACATCGAGTCGTGACCGCGCTGCCAAGGGTCCTCACGGTCGCGGGCTCCGACTCCGGCGGCGGCGCGGGAATCCAGGCCGACCTGAAGACGATGCTGGCGCTCGGCGTGCACGGCATGAGCGTGCTCACGGCCGTCACCGCGCAGAACTCCCTCGGCGTACAGGGCGCCTGGGAACTGCCGGTGGAGGCGGTACGGGCCCAGTACCGCAGCGTCGTCGACGACATCGGCGTGAGCGCGGTGAAGACCGGGATGCTCGCCTCGGCCGAACTGGTCGAGGCGGTCGCCGAGTTGATCTCGGCGACGGACGTTCCGACGGTCGTCGACCCGGTGGGCGTCTCCAAGCATGGTGACCCGCTGCTGGCCGCGTCCGCACTGGAATCCGTACGGACCCTCCTGCTGCCGGTGGCGACCGTCGCCACCCCGAACCTCGACGAAGTGGCCCAGCTCACGGGCGTACGGGTCGAGTCGGAGGGGCAGCTGCGCGAGGCGGCGGCCGCTGTGCTGGCGTACGGGCCGCGGTGGGTGCTGATCAAGGGCGGGCATCTGCCCGGCGACGCCGTGGACCTGCTCACGGACGGATCCGAGGAGCACTGGCTGCGCGCCCCGCGCCATGACAACCGGCATACGCACGGTACGGGCTGCACGCTGGCGTCGGCGGTCGCGGCGGAGCTGGCGAAGGGCGAGTCGGTGCCGGCGGCGGTGGCGGCGGCGAAGGAGTACGTCACCGGGGCGATCGCGGCCGGGTTCGCGCTCGGGGGCGGGATCGGGCCGGTGGACCACGGGTGGCGGTGGCGTACCTAGATACTGCCCTGGGTACGGCAAAAAGCCGGTCCACCGAGGTGGACCGGCTCTGAGCAGCGAACCAGCAGTGGCCGCGCGCTAGCGAATCGTCAGCGCGAGACCTTGCCGGCCTTGATGCACGAGGTGCAAGCGTTCACGCGCTTCGGCGTCCCACCGACCACGGTACGTACGCGCTGGATGTTCGGGTTCCAGCGACGGGGCGTACGGCGGTGCGAGTGGGAGATGTTGTTGCCGAAGCCCGGCCCCTTGCCGCAGACGTCGCAGTTGGCAGCCACGGGTCACTCCAAAGACTTCAGATGCTCTTACGGGTTGATCCCGGCATGCCGGGTCAGGATCGTAGGATCTGAGTGGCGCTGCCAGGGGAAGGCCCGATGTGGAAGACCATCGTGGATGGTCGTCTCGATCGGGCAACCGGAGCAGCATACAACGACTGCGCCAGTACAACGAAACTACCATGGCTGCTCAGGGCCCCGGGCCACCCGCCATTCACCCGTGATCCACCTCGGGGTCTACGCTGCGTGCCACGTCCAGCAGCTCAAGGAGGCGCAGGTGCCGCAGGTGCCGCAGACATTCTTCGATGCTCTCGCGGTACGCACCTGGTGCGCACTCGCGCTGGCCGCGCTCGGGCGGGCGCGCGAGGAGATCGACGCGATCAATGTCTACCCGGTCGCCGACGGGGACACCGGCACCAACCTGTATCTGACGCTGGAGTCGGCGTGCGCGGCCGTCGAGGCGGCCTTCGCCGGGCACGGCACCGGGACGGGAGCGGCGGGTACCGCCGGGATGCCGACGCTCGCCGACGCGGCCCGGGCGATGGCGCACGGGGCGCTGATAGGGGCCCGCGGCAACTCCGGCACGATCCTGGCGCAGCTGCTGCGCGGCATGGCCCAGGTGCTGTCCGCCGAGGAGGACGGGGAGAGCGCCGGCATCGACGGCTCCGGGCTCTGTCTGGCCCTGGGGCGCGCGGCCGACGCCGCCCGGCAGGCGGTGGCCCACCCGGTCGAGGGCACGGTCCTCACGGTCGCCTCGGCCGCCGCCGACGCGGCGAAGGAGGTGGAGGGCGACTGCGGGACGGTGGCCAGAGCCGCGTACGAGGGTGCGTCGGCCGCGTTGGCGGCCACCCCGGGGCAGCTGGCCGTCCTGGGGCGCGCGGGCGTCGTCGACGCGGGCGGGCGGGGGCTGGTGACCGTCCTCGGGGCGCTGGTGGAGACGTTCAAGGGGGAGGCGCCGGGGGGTGGGGGAGGCGCGGGGGCCGCACCACGCGTGCGCGTGCCGGCTCGGGCGGAGCCGGTTGAGGCCCCGGCCGGCGACGGACCGGACGAGTGCGGGGACCCGGCCTCCGGGCCCGCCTTCGAGGTCATCTACCTCCTGGATGCCGAGGACGCGGCCGTCGGGCGCCTCCGCGAGCGGCTCGACCGGCTCGGGGACTCGCTCGTGGTGGTCGGGGGCGACGGGCTGTGGAACGTCCATGTCCATGTCGACGACGCCGGCGCCGCCGTGGAGGCGGGCGTGGAGGCGGGACGGCCGCACCGGATCCGGATCACGCACTTCGGGATCGGCGACGTGCACACCGGCGGCGTCGGCCGGCCGGCTCGGGAGCGGGTGCAGCGGGCCGTCGTCGCCGTCGTCCCGGGGGAGGGGCTCGCCGGGCTGTACGGCGAGGCCGGCGCCACCACCGTGCTCGCGCGACCCGGGGAGCCGCCCGCGAGCGGGGAACTCGTCGAGGCCGTACGGCGGGCACACGCGCGCGAGATCGTGCTGCTGCCCAACGACGCCGACCTGCGCCACACCGCCGCCGCGGCGGCCGAACAGGCCCGCTCGGAGGGTATCCGCGTCGCTTTGATCCCGACGCGCTCGGCGGTCCAGGGCATCGCGGCACTAGCCGTGCACGAGCCGGAACGCCGGTTCGACGAGGACGTCGTCGCGATGACCTCCGCGGCGGGGGCGACGCGGTACGCCGAACTCGCCGTCGCGGAGCGCCAGTCCTGGACGATGGCCGGGATCTGTCAAGCCGGTGACGTCCTCGGCCTCATCGACGGCGATGTCGCCGTGATCGGGTCCGATGTCACGGCCACCGCGGAGGCCGTGATCGACCGGATGCTTCAGGCCGGGGGTGAGATGGTCACGCTTGTTCTTGGTGACGAGGCGCCGGAGGCGATTGCGGGGCATCTGGAAGGGCGGGTTCGGGAGGGGTATCTGGCGGTCGACACGGTGGTGTATCGGGGGGGTCGGCAGGGGGCGTTGTTGCTCATCGGGGTGGAGTGAACGAGGTTTTTCGCCCCCGCCGCCCCTACCCGTCCCTCCCCCAGAGGGGGTCCCCCCAATGCCGTTGCTTTAGTGGTTGTGCCATCGGTGGTTCAGGGTGACGACGACCGGCGGGCGGCGGCTGCTGGCGGGTTCGCCTGGGGCTTTGATGGCGTATCCGGTAATGCAGGAGCGGATCCTGCGGGGGCAGTCACGTGATCTCCGGCGAGGTAGAAGGCTGCGGCCGATCTCGTTGAGTCCGAGGCGACGGTCTCTGCTGCGGGCCGAGGGGGGAAAAGCCACTCGGTGAGATCACCGAGCGGCGGACGACATGCAGGGCCCGGGTGAACGAGGTCCGCTCGGCGGTGCTGCGGTGCGGGCGGGCGGCCTCGTCCAGCAGGTCCCGGGTGGCGTGGTGCACGATCAAGTGCGCGTAGATCTCCTGCCGGACGCCGTCCGGTGTCTGTGACCTGAGGACCGGCCGGCCGCGTTGGTGGGTCTTGATCTCGTCGAAGACGAGCTCGATCTCCCAGCGGCGGGAGTACAGGACGGCAAGTTCGTCGGCCGGGTACTTCTCATGGTCGGTCAGGCTGGTGATCAGCCGGACAATATCGGCCTGCCCGTCGACGCGGTACTCGATCACCCGGACCAGGGCCGCGGGCGCCTTCACGGTTTTGGCCGCCTTGGTGTGCTTGTTCGCCTCGATCCGCGCGAGGTAGCTGCCGTCGGGAAGAACGTCCTGGACACGGCGGGCCTTGCGCCGCTCGATCCGCCACAACAGGTGTGTGCCCTGGTTGCGGAGCCGGTGCCGGCGGGCCAGACCCCACAGGCCCCGGTCTGCCAGTAACAGAGTGCCGGCTCCGGCATGGGCGTCCAGAGCGTCGGAGACGATGCGCTCGGAATCCTTGAACCCGCCGATCACCGCGTCCAGGACCGCGTGCGAGGAGCACTCGGCCACCGCGACCACCCTGGCCTGCGGATAGCCCATCGGACTGCGCTGGGAGCCGGACTTGCCGAAGGCGTCGTTGTTTGCCGCAGAGTCGGGCACGGCCAGCAGCATCCCGTCCAGGGCCAGCACCCGCAGCCCGCGAAACAGCTCACCGTCCGCGCCCAGCGGGCGGGCCACGGACCGGAACAGTTCCCGCATCACCGGCCAGCCGAGCCGCTGCCGGGCCCTGGTCAGCGACGACTTGTTCACCCCGGACCAGGACCGCAGCCCTTGATCGCCGGTCTTCACCAGACGCAAAACTTCCAAGTAGTCGGCCTGCGGGAACAAACACATCGCCAGCACGAAATACACCGTGAACCGGGCAGACAGCAGACGACGGCGCTTCTCCGAGCACCCCGTCTCACCCACCACCCGGTCCACCAGCTCAGGCGGACACGACCGAGTCAGGACCCCCAGCCCCAGCCGCTCCAGACGGGATATCAACACATCGCTTCAACCGACCAACCCCGCCAAAAGCAACGGCATTGGGGGGAACCCCACTGGGGGTTGTGCCCCCAGACCCCCCTTTCGGCCCTGAACGGGCCTTGTCCTCAAACGCCGGACGGGCTGGATGGTGACCTAGTCGGTTTCCTGTTCTTCCATCAGTTGGAGCATTTGCTCCGCCTCTGCGCGGCGGGACTCTGCTTCGTCGTCGGAGTCTTCGTAGGGCTCGTACGCCTTCAGTACTCCTCGCGCGCGTGCCGCCGCCTCCGAGGGGCGGCTCAGGTCCGCCTCCAGCCAGCCTGCGGCCAGTTCGGCGCCGGTGCGGCCGTGGAGGCCCTCCTCGCCCAGGGAGGAGAACACGGCGATCGCCTTCGTCATCTGGGCGAGTGCCGACTCGAACGCGGCCTCGATCGCGCCGTCCTCGGCGTCCTCCGCTGCGGAGCGGGCCAGCAGGTCGCCGAACTGGCGGTGGGTGTGGGCCAGTTCGGCGCCGAGCCGCTCGCGGGACTCCAGGTCCTCCGCCTCGGACAGGGCCCGCGCGCACTCGCGGACCGCGTCCGACATCCGTTGCCTGGCCCCGTCGAGGCCCGCCTCCATGCGCAGCGCCAGCCACGCGCGGGCGCGCAGGGCTCGCACCAGGCCGTGCACATTGCCCAGCGAGTCCCACAGGTCGCCGGCGCGTTCGTAGGCCTGGTCGGCCTCGGCGGGCAGCCCCGCCAGGCCGAGCGACTCGGCGGCGAGGTGGGCGAGGGTCGCGTGGTCCTGCTGCTCGGGCCAGTGCCGGGCGATCTCCGCGGCCTTGAGGCGACGTTCGGCCGATGCGCGGTGCTCGCCCAGCTCGCCCAGACAGTCGCCGAGCCACCACAGGGTCTGTACGACCGCCCCGTCGCCGTGTGTCTCGGTGCCGAGGTCGGGCAGCGCCGACTCCAGCACCTCGGCAGCCTCTGCCCACCGGCCCTGCCGCAGCAGGAAACCGCCGAGCAGATGCCGGGCCCAGGCGCCCAGGGTCGGGCCCTCGCCCGCCTCGTCGGCCCAGTGCGCGGCCTCCAGGGCGCGGTCCGCCGCCTCGGCGACCTCGTCGCGCGCCCCGAGGATCTCGGCGAGCTGCAGGTTGAGCTGGGCCTGGCCCGCCGCCTCCAGATACGCCCCGCCGTGCTCCAGGGCTCCGCGCAGCGCCCGCTCGGCGCCCGCGATGTCACCGAGGTGGTGGGCCAGACCGGCCAGCCTGGCCTCGTACTCCACCGCGAACCACGGCAACCCCGCCGCGACGAACGCCTCCGTGGACCGGGTGAACAGCTCCGCGGCCCCCGCCAGGTCCCCGGTGCGTGTCGCCAGTTCGCCGAGCATGGCCTGTGCCTCCGCGCCACGTGAGGCGAGCCGCACGTCGTCCCCGGCATGGCCGTCCACGAGCGCCAGCAGCTCCCGTACGGCGTTCTCGGCGGCGGCCAGGGTCTGCTCGGTGCCGGTCTCCTCGACCTGGCGCATGAGGATGCGGGCGCGTCCCATCAGGACGGCCGCGGCCTGCCGTACGCCGGTGCCCTCGTCGGAGTAGAGCGCGAGGACCTCCTCGTACGGCTCGCAGACGGCGGTCAGGGCCGCGTCGATGTCGCCGTCCTGGGCACGCGCGTACGCGGCGCGGGCGCGGGCGGCCAGGGCCTCGCCGGGGTCGCCCGCCTCGGCGTACAGCTCGGCGGCCCGCTCGAAGAGCGCGATGCCCTCGGGGCCGCCCTCCATGGCCCTGTGATCGACGATCTCCGCCCGGTCGGCCGCAGGTAGCTCCACGTCCTCGGCGGCCCGCCAGACGGCCGCCCACGCCTCCATCGCGTGCGGAAGCAGCGCGTCCGACATCCGGCGCGCCTCGGCGAGCAGCGCGGGCAGGCCGCCGGGGGCGTCGGCCGGTCTCGCCGCCGTGTCCGGGACCGGCGTGGACTGCGCGGGAGCCCTGCGGGGCGACGGGACCCCCCGCGCCGCCCGTACGCCCAACGGCAGCCGGTCCACCAGGGGAGCCTGGTCCATGCGCGCGCGTACGCCCTCGCCGACGCACGACGTGCCGTTGCGCACGTCGAAGCGCGCGGACAGGGAAAGGGCCTCCTCGCGCGCGTGGACGGCGAGTTCGCGGGCGGTCCAGGCGCGGCCGGCCGGCCCGGGCACCGACTGCTCGCCCATGCCCAGACCGGTCAGCCGGTCCATGAGCAGGGTCACCGCGGCCAGATAGTCCATCCGGCTGCGCGGCTGCCCGGAGTCCGTGAAGTACGCCGGACGCTCCGCGAGGAGTTCGAGCCCGCGCGCCTCGTTGCCGGTCAGCGCGCAGAACTCCACGTGGTCCGCGTACGCGCCCCGCATGCTCTCCATGGGCCGCACCAGCCGGAAACCGCGCAGATGGTGCGCGCGCGCCTCGTCCAGGCGGTCCAGGCGCAGCAGCGGCGCCAGGGAGGACGCCAGGACGGTGTGCGGTTCGTGGGCGCACGTGAACTCGCCCTCCAGGACCGGCCGCCACAGGTCCAGCGCCTCGGCGTCCGCGCCCCGCTCGGCCTGCCACCAGCCCTGGCTGTGCAGTTCGCAGGCGTGGCAGTCGGCCATGCTGTCGCGGTCGGCGGCCAGCCAGGCGGCGTACGCCCGTTCGGCCCGCGCCAGGTCACCGACATGGGCGGCCACACTGAACTCGGCGCTGCGCACGGCCCGTTCGGAGTGTCCCGCGAGCCGGTAGCGGTGCTCCATCTCGCCGAGCCACTTCTCGATGGAGGCCAGCGGTATGTGCGGCTGGTCCAGCATGCCCGTGGTCATCCACTTGAAGACCCAGTGCAGCGTGTGGGCCTCGTACTCGTCGAAGTCCTCGGGCCGCTCGTCCCACATGCGCAGCAGACGCGCGAAGGGGACGAACATCCGGTCCTTCTCGGAGCTGTAGTTGTACGCCTTCAGCTGGTGGCCGAGCGCCTCGATCACGGCGAGCGGGATGTTCAGCTTCTCGGCCTCGGCCAGCAGCTGCTCCGCGCGCGCGTTGCGGGCCGGGCCCTCCGGCTGCTCCGAGTTCAGCGCCATGGCCTCGCGGAGCGTGTCGAAGTCCTTGATCTCGCTCATCGCCGGCCGTCCTCCGTGGGCTCCGTGGGATCGCTGTGGGTGGCCCACTCCAGGAGGCCGATGAACGCACGGTTCAACAGCGCGGAGTCCGCGGGCCGCAGCGGGCGCTGCGCCATGAGCAGAGCCTGCCCGTACAAGGACTCCGTGGCGGTGCCGATCAGTTCCGGGTCGTCCAGGGAACTGATTTTCCGGATCAGCGGGTTGAGATGGTTGAGCACAAGACGCGCGCGCGGGGCGCTGCCCCGCAGTGAGCCGAGGATGCCGGCCCACAGGTCGTCGGCCTGTTCCTCGGCGTCCGCGCGCGCCTGCTCGTGCCGGGCGGCCCGGTCGTCCAGATGCAGCGCGGGCACGGACAGCGGGTGGAAGGCGCGCAGGACGACATCGCACCCCAGGGGGTCGAGTTTGGCGCGCGCGGCCCCCAGGAAGGCCGCCAGGGCCAGCTCCTCGGCCGGGTCGACCGTGTCCAGGTGCGCGGTCACGGTGTCGGCGTCCAGCTCGGAGACCGCGGTCCCCGGGCGCACCGACGGCAGCGCCTCGATCAGCTCACTGTCGTACGTGTAGCCGCCGTTGACGACGCCGACGCCCTGCGCGGACGCGATGGGCGCGACCTGCCGGAACTCCTCCACGGTCCGCGTGAAGTGCACCACCGGGTGCCGCCCCGCGAACTCCTCCAGGGACAGCTGCCCGTCGGTCGTCTCGAAGGGAAGCCACGGCAGCATCGTGCGCAGCATCTCCTTGTCGTGCCTGGCCAGGGACTTGACCCCCAGGTGGTGCACCGACAGGAACGCGGCCAGCCGCTCCGGATCCCCGGCGGCGAGCCCGGTCAGCCAGGAGCGAATCCTTTCGCCCAGCGCCTCCCGTACGGCGGCCAGCGTCTCGTCCTCGTACAGCGACTCGCGCGAGGCCGTCGGCCGCAGACTGTCGGTGTCGAGCACGCACCGCACGAAGAACGCCCAGTCGGGCAACAGCTGTTCGGCCCGCTCGGTGAGCAGCATGCCCTTCAGATGCACCCGGTGACTCGCGCGCTGCGCCGGACTCACCGAGGACGGCAGGACGTACGCCACCCCGCGAATCCCGGCGAGCGGCACATCCAGGTCGATCGAGTCCAGCGGAGTGAATCCGAACAGGTCGTGACAGTGCCGCTGCAGGGCCACCCTTCGGGTGGCGGGCGACGGATACGGACGGTTCCAGGGCGCCGGCAGATCGGTGACCGCCTCGTCGCCCACCCGCACGTCGTACGGCAGCAGCGACCCGAAGTCCCGGGCCAGCGCCAGCACCCGCTCCTCGGTGAGCCACTCGGCCGCCCCGGGCCGCGCCACCAGGTGCACGGTCGTGCCCGGTTCGGGCCTGGCCTCGCCGGGCAGCGTCCGCACGGTGTACGAACCGTCGTCCGCGGCCGTCCACTCCACCGGCGGGGCATCCGGTGTACGGGCGCTGCGGCTGACGACGCGGATCCGCTCGGCCACGACGAAACAGGCCAGCAGCCCGATGCCGAACTGGCCGAGGAACTCCGAGCGCGCTTCCTGGATGCCACCGGGGTCCGACCGCTTCGAACTGCGGCCGATGGTCGCGAGGAGGTTGTGCACGTCCGCCTCGGTGAGACCGACCCCGGAGTCCTCGACCCGCAGGGTGCCGCCCTCCGCGTACAGCCGTACCCGCGCGGGGGCGTCGGGCTGTTCGGCGGTCCGGGCGGTGATCGCGTCCACGGCGTTCTGCAGCAGCTCTCGCAGATAGACCCGGGGACTGGAGTAGAGGTGATGGGAGAGCAGGTCCACGAGGCCGCGCAGGTCGACCTGGAACGTGTGCGGTGACTGGGATGCCTGGGATGACTGTGAGGTCTGGGAGTCCATCGTCGCAGCGCCGGAGGGGGGACCAGGTTCTGGCGTCGGCGCGGGGTCGGGCGGTCCCGGTGAGGCGGTGACCGCGGGGGATGGCCGGGCGCGCCATCCTAGGCCCGGAACGAGCCGTCTGACCAGCGGATTCCCAGTACATATACGGCAATGTCAGTGGCGTGGTGTGCAATGGATCTCGTGCCCGCACTGGAAGAACCACTGAAACAACCGCTGAAGTCAGTGCTCGGCCCCGCCACCGCGAAGGTGATGGCCGAGCATCTCGGCCTGCACACCGTCGGCGACCTCCTGCACCACTATCCGCGCAGATACGAGGAGCGGGGCCAGCTCACCCAGCTGGCCGAACTCCCCATGGACGAGCACGTGACGGTGGTCGCCCAGGTGGCCGACGCCCGCCTGCACACCTTCGCGTCCTCGAAAGCCCCCCGGGGCAAGGGCCAGCGCCTCGAAGTGACCATCACGGACGGCAGCGGCCGGCTCCAACTGGTCTTCTTCGGCCACGGAGTCCACAAACCCCACAAGGAACTCCTCCCCGGCACCCGCGCCCTGTTCGCCGGAAAGGTCTCGGTCTTCAACCGTCGCCTGCAACTGGCCCATCCGGCGTACGAGTTGCTGCGCGGCGACACCGACGAGGCGGCGGAGACGGTCGATTCCTGGGCGGGCGCCCTGATTCCGATGTACCCGGCCACGGCGAAGCTGGAGTCCTGGAAGATCGCCAAGTCGGTGCAGACGGTCCTGCCCAGCGCCCAGGAGGCCGTCGACCCCCTGCCCCCCTCGCTCCGTGAGGGCAGGGGCCTGGCCACCCTCCCCGAGGCCCTGCTGAAGATCCACCGCCCGCACACCAAGGCGGACATCGAGGACGCGCGCACCCGCCTCAAGTGGGACGAGGCGTTCGTCCTCCAGGTCGCCCTGGCCCGCCGCCGCCACGCCGACGCCCAACTCCCGGCGATCCCGCGCAGACCGAGCCCGGACGGCCTGCTCACCGCCTTCGACGCGAAACTGCCCTTCACCCTCACCCAGGGCCAGCAGAAGGTCTCCAAGGAGATCTTCGACGACCTCGCGGCCGAACACCCGATGCACCGGCTGCTGCAGGGCGAGGTGGGGTCGGGGAAGACGATGGTGGCCCTGCGCGCCATGCTCGCCGTCGTCGACGCGGGCGGGCAGGCCGCGATGCTCGCGCCCACCGAGGTGCTCGCCCAGCAGCACCACCGGTCGATCACCGAGATGATGGGGGAGTTGGCGGAGGGCGGGATGCTCGGCGGCGCCGACAAGGCCACCAAGGTGGTCCTCCTGACCGGCTCCATGGGCACCGCCGCCCGCCGACAGGCCCTGCTCGACCTCGTCACCGGTGAGGCGGGCCTGGTGATCGGCACGCACGCGCTGATCGAGGACAAGGTCCAGTTCCACGACCTCGGGCTGGTCGTCGTCGACGAACAGCACCGCTTCGGCGTCGAACAGCGCGACGCCCTGCGCGGCAAGGGCAAACAGCCCCCGCACCTCCTCGTCATGACGGCCACACCCATTCCGCGCACGGTCGCCATGACGGTCTTCGGCGACCTGGAGACATCCGTCCTGGACCAGCTCCCGGCGGGCCGCTCGCCGATCGCCAGCCATGTCGTCCCGGCCGCCGACAAGCCGCACTTCCTGGCACGCGCGTGGGAACGCGTACGCGAGGAGGTCGGCAACGGCCATCAGGCGTACGTGGTCTGCCCACGGATCGGTGACGAGGAGGACGACCCGAAGAAGGCCGGGAAGAAGAAGTCCCCCGAGGACGAGGCCGAGAAGCGCCCGCCGCTCGCCGTCGTGGAGGTGGCCGAGCAACTCACCCGGGGGCCACTCCAGGGGCTCAGGGTCGAGATCCTGCACGGCCGTATGCACCCCGACGACAAGGACGCCGTGATGCGCCGCTTCGCCGTCGGCGAGACGGACGTCCTGGTGGCGACCACGGTCATCGAGGTCGGCGTCAACGTGCCCAATGCCACCGTCATGGTGATCATGGACGCCGACCGTTTCGGCGTCTCCCAGCTCCACCAGCTCCGGGGACGCGTCGGCCGTGGCTCGGCCGCCGGCCTCTGCCTCCTGGTCAGCGAGATGCCCGAGGCGAGCGCGGCCCGCCAGCGCCTCAACTCCGTGGCCGCCACCCTCGACGGCTTCGAACTGTCCCGCATCGACCTCGAACAACGCCGCGAGGGCGACGTCCTGGGCCAGGCCCAGTCCGGCGCCCGCACCTCCCTGCGAATGCTCACCGTCATCGACGACGAGGAGATCATCGCGGAGGCAAGGGAAGAGGCGGCAGCCGTCGTAGCGGCTGATCCCGAACTGGAGAACCTCCCGGGCCTGCGCACGGCGCTTGACGCCTTGCTGGACGAGGAGAGGGAACAGTATTTGGACAAGGGCTGACGCACGTCGTCCCCACCTTGCCCCCGTCCTGACCTCGGCCTGTCCCCGGCCTGAGGGGCTGCCCCGCAGGGGCACCCCTCAGGGGCGCGGGGAACTGCGCGACCAGCCCCCACCGGCCCGCAGTCGCCAACACCACACCACACCCCCACCCCCTCCTGCGAAACTGGACCCGCAACCACCCCACGGCCACGGACAAGGACCCCCAGATGACCCGCGTGATCGCCGGCACAGCCGGCGGACGACGCCTAGCCGTCCCGCCGGGCACCGGCACACGCCCCACCTCCGACCGCGCCCGAGAGGCCCTCTTCTCCACCTGGCAGTCCCTCCTCGGCGGCCCCCTGGACGGCGAACGCGTCCTCGACCTCTACGCCGGCTCCGGCGCCGTCGGCCTGGAGGCGCTCAGCCGCGGCGCCGGCCACACCCTGCTCGTGGAGGCCGACGCCCGTGCCGCCCGCGTCGTCCGCGAGAACGTGAAGGCGCTGGGGCTGCCCGGAGCCGAGGTCAGGGCCGGCAAGGCGGAGCAGGTCGTTCAGACGGCGTCCACCCAGCCGTACGACATCGTCTTTCTCGACCCGCCGTACGCCGTCCTGGACGACGATCTTCGGGAGATCCTGCTCACACTCCGGGCCGGGGGCTGGCTCGCGGCCGAAGCCCTCGTCACCGTGGAGCGCAGCACCAGAGGCGGTGAATTCCGGTGGCCGGACGGCTTCGAAGCGCTCCGGTCCCGTCGCTACGGCGAGGGAACGTTTTGGTACGGTCGCGCCGCCTCAACGTGCGAAGACGCACGATGACCGGACCGGAGAGCGAGGGATCACTAGTGCGCCGCGCCGTCTGTCCCGGGTCGTTCGACCCGATCACCAACGGACACCTCGACATCATTTCCCGCGCCTCCCGTCTGTACGACGAGGTCTATGTCGCGGTCATGATCAACAAATCCAAGAAGGGCCTCTTCGAGGTCGACGAACGGATCGACCTGATCCGCCAGGTCACCGCCGAGTTCGGGAATGTACGGGTGGAGTCCTTCCACGGCCTCCTCGTCGACTTCTGCAAGCAGCGCGAGATCCCGGCCATCGTCAAGGGCCTGCGCGCTGTCAGCGACTTCGACTACGAACTCCAGATGGCCCAGATGAACAACGGGCTGTCCGGCGTCGAGACGCTCTTCGTGCCGACCAACCCCACCTACAGCTTCCTCTCCTCCTCTCTCGTCAAGGAGGTCGCCGCCTGGGGCGGGGACGTCTCCCACCTCGTGCCGCCACTCGTCCTGGAAGCCCTCGACGAACGCCTCAAGAAGGACTGACAAACCGTCACTCGGTGTCGGGCGGGTCGGCAGGAGTCGTACAGTCGACCCGTCCGTCTTCATCACAGCTGTAGAGAGTGGCGAGCACACGGTGGACGTGCAGAAGAAGCTCGACGAGATCGTCTCCTCGGTCTCCAGTGCCCGGTCGATGCCCATGTCGGCCTCGTGCGTGGTCAACCGCGCCGAACTGCTCGCGATGCTGGAGGAGGTGCGCGCGGCACTGCCCGGCTCCCTCGCACAGGCGCAGGAGCTGATCGGCGACCGGGAACAGCTGGTCGAGCAGGCCCGCCAGGAGGCCGACCGCATCATCCGGACCGCGCACGACGAGCGCGGCTCCCTGATCTCCGACACGGAGGTCGCCCGCCGCTCCCAGAACGAGGCCGACCGCATCCTCGCCGAGGCCCGCAAGGAGGCCGAGGACGTCCGCGCCGAGGCCGACGACTACGTCGACTCCAAGCTCGCCAACTTCGAGGTCGTCCTCACCAAGACCCTCGGCTCGGTCGGCCGGGGCCGCGAGAAGCTGCTCGGCACCGGTCCCGGCCTCGACGACCAGGGATACGAGGACGAGGACGCCCCCGAGCGCAGCCTCGACCCCGAGACCCTGCGCCTCAACGCCGACAAATACGTCGACGTGAAGCTCGGCGCCTTCGAGGCGGTCCTCGCCAAGACCCTGGAGGCGGTCGGCCGCGGCCGGCAGACCCTGCACGGCCGTATCGCCACAGACGACCTCGGCGCCCTCGGCCAGGACGACGACGGCAACCCCAGGCAGCACACCAGCGACGCCGACTACCTGGCCGACCTCGCCGCCGTCTCGGACACCCCCGCGCAGCAGCCCCGCGCGGCGGAGATCCCGGCCCAGCAGCAGTACGGCCGGCAGGACCAGTACGGCTACCAACAGCCCGCCGACCCCTACGGCGGCTACCAGCAGGCGTACGCCCAGCAGCAGGACCCGTACGGCTACCAGTCGGCCGATCCCTACGCCTACCAGGGCTACGACGGCTCACAGGCCGCCTACGACCCCGCCCAGGGTCAGCAGGAGTACGCCCAGCCCGAGCAGCCGCAGCCGCAGGCCCTCGACGAGACCAGTCTCTTCGACACCAGCATGATCAGCGCCGAGCAGCTGCGCGCCTACGAGCAGGGGCGCGGCGGGCAGTAACGCCCGCACCGGGGCCGGATTGGGCCGTGGGCGGAAGGTCCAGTATCCTGGCTCTTCGGTCGCATGTACCTCCGCGATCAACGCTGCCCGGAAGACGAGCAGCTGAGCATCGAAGATCGAAAGCAGGAATGGCTCTGAACGCCCGCCTCGACCACCGCAACCCTCTTGTGTTCGACACACACGAGCTGGGGCGGCGTCCTGGCGCGCTGCAGCGCCTGACCCGTGAGATCGACGCTCCCAAGGATTTCGGGATCCAGGGAGTCATCGGAGTGCCGGAAGGCGCGCCGGTGGAGCTCGAACTCCGTCTGGAGTCGGTCATGGAAGGTGTGCTTGTCACAGGCACCGCCCGTGCACGGGCCAAGGGGGAGTGCGTAAGGTGTCTGGAGCCGCTCGAGCAGGAGCTCGAAGCGGAATTCCAGGAGATGTTCTCGTACCCTGACGCCGACGACCGGGGCCGTGTGACAGCGGAGCCGGCCGACGACGCCGAGGAAGACGAGGACATGCTCTTCATCGAGGACGGCTTGTTCGACCTCGAACCCGTGCTGCGTGATGCGGTGGTGCTCGCACTACCGATGCAGCCGGTGTGCCAGGACGACTGTCCCGGTCTGTGCTCCGAGTGCGGGGCCCGGCTGGCGGACGAACCGGGCCACCACCATGACGCCGTCGACATCCGTTGGGCGGCACTGCAGGGACTCGCAGGTTCACTCGAACCCGGCGAGAAGGACGAGATCAGCGGCGCCGAAGCGGAAGCGGGCGTCGACGAGAAGCAGGAGAAGTAGCCGTGGCTGTTCCGAAGCGGAAGATGTCGCGCAGCAACACGCGCCACCGCCGGTCGCAGTGGAAGGCTGCGGTCCCCACCCTGGTTGCGTGCGAGCGCTGCCACGAGCCCAAGCTGCAGCACATCGCGTGCCCGTCTTGCGGCACTTACAACAAGCGCCAGGTCCTCGAGGTCTGAGCGGCCGGTGAGAGGCTCCATGTCTGACGCCCAGGCGGACTCGACCGCCAAGAAAAAGGCGGACACGGCCTCGTCCCACACGCTTCTGGAAGGGCGGCTCGGCTACCAGCTCGAGTCCGCCCTTCTGGTGCGTGCACTGACCCACCGTTCGTACGCGTACGAGAACGGCGGTCTGCCCACCAACGAACGGCTGGAGTTCCTCGGGGACTCCGTGCTCGGCCTGGTGGTCACGGACACGCTGTACCGCACCCACCCCGACCTCCCAGAAGGCCAGTTGGCCAAGCTGCGGGCCGCGGTGGTCAACTCTCGTGCGCTCGCGGAGGTGGGCCGCGGGCTCGAACTCGGCTCCTTCATCCGGCTCGGCCGGGGCGAAGAGGGCACGGGCGGGCGGGACAAGGCGTCCATCCTCGCCGACACCCTCGAAGCGGTGATCGGCGCTGTCTATCTCGACCAGGGTCTCGACGCGGCGGGCGAACTCGTCCACCGTCTCTTCGACCCGCTGATCGAGAAGTCCTCGAACCTCGGTGCCGGCCTGGACTGGAAGACCAGTCTCCAGGAGCTCACCGCGACCGAGGGACTCGGTGTCCCCGAGTACCTGGTCACGGAGACGGGACCGGACCACGAGAAGACCTTCACAGCTGCCGCCCGCGTCGGAGGCGTCTCGTACGGCACCGGCACCGGCCGCAGCAAGAAGGAGGCGGAGCAGCAGGCCGCGGAATCGGCCTGGCGTTCCATCCGTGCGGATGCGGATGAGCGTGCGAAGGCCGCTGCCGCGGAGGCTGTGGCTGAGCTCGCGGCCGAGGCCGCGGTGCCTGTCGAGGAGGACGCCGAGGCGTCTTCCTCCACGTCTGCCTGAGGTTGCGTGCACCAGTGCTTGTCCCTGGCGGGACGGGCACTGGTGTTTTCGGTTGTTCTTTGGCCGCGGGTCCGTTGTAGCTTGTCGCGCGGTTCCCCGCGCCCCTCAAAGCTAAAAGCAGGGGGTTTCCATGCCGGAGTTGCCTGAAGTCGAGGTCGTACGGCGGGGGCTG
Organism: Streptomyces sp. ME02-8801-2C; assembly: GCF_033793965.1. Lineage (NCBI taxonomy): Bacteria > Bacillati > Actinomycetota > Actinomycetes > Kitasatosporales > Streptomycetaceae > Streptomyces > Streptomyces sp. ME02-8801-2C. The sequence continues at coordinate 186,408 of NZ_JARAXP010000009.1, forward strand.
GCTCGGTGGGTTGCTCAGCGCACCGTGGCCGACGCCGAGGTGTTGCATCCTCGGGCCGTGCGGCGGCATGTCGCCGGGCCGGATGACTTCGCGCATCGGCTCAAGGGGCATCGCATCGGTACGCCCAGTCGGCGTGGGAAGTATCTGTGGCTGCCGTTGGAAGACACGGGGCAGTCGGTGCTCGCGCATCTCGGGATGAGTGGGCAGCTGCTGGTGCAGCCGCACGAAGCCGTCGACGAGAAGCATCTGCGGATTCGCGTACGGTTCGCCGACGACCTCTCCACCGAGCTGCGCTTCGTCGACCAACGCACCTTCGGCGGACTGTCGTTGCACGACAACACCCCCGACGGACTGCCCGACGTCATCGCCCACATCGCGCGCGACCCCCTCGACCCGCTGTTCGACGACGAGGCCTTCCACCAGGCGCTGCGCCGGAAGCGCACAACCATCAAACGGGCCCTGCTCGACCAGTCGTTGATCAGCGGCGTCGGCAACATCTACGCGGACGAGGCCCTTTGGCGTTCCCGCGTCCACTACGAACGTCCGACCGCGGGCTTCACCCGTCCCCGCACGGCCGAACTCCTCGGCCACGTACGGGATGTGATGAACTCGGCGCTGGCAGTGGGCGGGACCAGCTTCGACAGTCTGTATGTCAACGTCAACGGCGAATCGGGGTACTTCGACCGCTCCCTCGACGCCTATGGGCGTGAGGGGCTGCCCTGCAAACGCTGTGGGACGCCGATGTTCCGCCGCCCCTGGATGAACAGGTCCAGTTACTTCTGCCCGAAGTGCCAGCGGGCGCCGCGTCCTTCGCCCTAGGCGACGGGCGGTTCCTACCGGCGGGCGGTACGCGTCTCGTCGTACCTCATGCGTGCTTCCAGTACGGAGTCCATGCGGCCCTCCACGAAGTGGATGAGCGCCAGGAGGCGTTCGGCGATCTCATGGCCCAGCGGGGTCAGCTCGTAGTCCACGCGGGGCGGGTTCGTCGGCTGGGCCTCGCGGTGGACCAGGCCGTCGCGCTCGAGAGCCTGGAGGGTCTGGGAGAGCATCTTCTCGCTCACACCGTCGACGCGACGGCGCAGCTCGTTGAAGCGGAGCGAGCCTTCCTGCAGGGCGCCGAGTGTGAGCGCTCCCCAGCGGCCGGTGACGTGCTCCAGCGTGCCGCGTGAGGGGCAGGCCTTGGCGAACACGTCGTAGGGGAGGTGCTGCTCCTCCATGGTGTTCATCATGACCCCAGGGTACGCCAGTGCAGCGCTGACTTGAAGATTGCGCTAACCGATAGTTAGTGCAATCTACAGTTCGCGCCTGGGGTCGGGCCCCGGTTACCGGGTCAGTAGCCGAAGTCCTGGGTCCACCAGGGGCCGCCCGAGCCGAAGTGGACACCCACCCCCAGCGTCTTGAAATCGCAGTTCAGGATGTTCGCCTTGTGGCCGGGGCTGTTCATCCAGGCCTCCATCACCGCAGCCGCGTCCGCCTGGCCCCGGGCGATGTTCTCGCCGCCGAGGTCGGTGATGCCGGCCTTGTCCGCCCGGTCCCAGGGGGAGCGGCCGTCGGGGTCGGTGTGGTCGAAGAAGTCCCGGGCGGCCATGTCCGCGCTGAACGCCTCCGCCAGATCCTGCAGCGCGCTGTTCGCGGACACCGCGCTGCAGCCCACCTTCGCCCGCTCCTCGTTGACGAGCTTGAGCACCTCCGCCTCGGCGGCGGCCTGCGCGGACACCGTGATCGGTGCCGAGGACTGCTGCCTCGCCTTCGACTTCGTCGGTGTGGGCGTCGGTGTCGGGGTGGGCGTGGCCTTCGGAGCTTCGGGGGGCGTGACCGCCGACTTCTTCGGCGGAGCCTTGGTCGCCGGGGTCGCCGACGCGGTGGACTGTGAGGGGGACGCGGACGGCGAGGAAGGGGACGGCGAGGAGGAGGACGACGAGGACGGGGCCGAGGTGTCGCGATTCGCGTCGCGGCTCGTCGACGTGCCGCTCTCGCGGTTGTCGTCGGCGTTCCCGGACGTACCGCCCTGCTGTATCTCGTCGTTCGTCGGGCTGTCCGCGGCCTGCACCTTGTCGCCGCTGCCGCCACCGCCGATCGCGTACTTGTCGCCGCCGGGCAGCACACCCGTGGCGACCGCGACGGTACCCAGGGCGACCGCGGCCGAGACGCCGAGCAGGCCTGTGCGGACCGGCATGGACGAGCGCTTCTTGCGACGCCGACGGCTGCCGCCGGCGGCCCGCCCGTCGAGAGGGCCGTCACTGTCGAACGCCGAGTGGGTGCCGGAGCCGTCCGGGGCGAAGAGGTAGGCGTCACTCCTCGCGTAGGCGTCGGTCTCGGCCTCGGGGTGCAGATACGGGGCGATGCCCACCGTGGTGGGCGCGTCCTCCCACAACGTGCTGTAGGCGGTGTGAGGCGTGTGCGGGACCGGGGAGTCGTACGGCCCGTGGCCGGATCCGTGACTTCCCGTGTCCGAATCGTATGGTTCCGTGACCCCCGTGGCGCGACCCTTGGCGGCGCTTCCGGCGGCGGAGCGTCGGTGGCGTCCCATGTTGTGGCCTTCCTCGTCCGTGCGGTCAGGGTTACTCACTCGAACGGGTGAGTTTCATATGAGATTCGTTGGGTGGGGACGGTACCCCATGGCGCAAGAGGAGGAAGTGCTCAGAGAGACATTGGCCCGTTAGCGTGCATCCATGAACGAGGATGTACGACTGGTCGTCTGGGTGCGTGGACGCGTCCAGGGCGTGGGTTTCCGCTGGTTCACGCGGGCGCGGGCCCTGGAGATCGGGGGCCTGAGTGGTTTTGCTCTCAATTTGGACGACGGACGTGTGCAAGTGGTCGCGGAGGGCACACGGGAGGGCTGCGAGGGACTCCTCGACTGGCTGCGCGGTGACGACACGCCCGGCCGCGTGGACGGTGTCACCGAGATCTGGGACACACCTCGGCGGATCTACGACGGCTTCGCCATCCGCTGAGCCGGTTCTGTAAAGCGGCCCAGGCAGCGGCCCCCGGACATGCCAGGCGCACCTGTCCGCAGCAGAAACGGGCAGGTGGTTGCCAAGAAGCGCAGGTCGTGGCAGGCTCCGCAGAAACCGCTTGTCGCCACGTCCTCGGGACCCGCAGGAGCCGCAGCGCCGCCCGCCAGGGGCCGCGCGCCCCCGGGCCGCCCGCCAATACGGGGCGTGATCGTGTTGACCGTCAAACTTTTTGGTGAGACGCTGAAAGCCCCGCGCACCTTAGCTGTTTGGCATGTAAGAACGGCAGCACGAACGCCACCAAGAACTCCATAGTGCCAAGCATCGCGGGTGCGATTCCCTCACGACCCACACCGCTTCGGTCGGTCACTCAGTGTGGAGGACCATCCATCATGGCAAAGGCGCTTCTCGGTTACGTCGGCGGCTCCGACCCGCGACTCCTCGCCGAGATGCGACGGCTCCAGCAGCGCGTCCAGGACCTGGAATCCGAGCTCGGACGTATCCAGGCGGAGAACGACGCACTGACGGCTGCCGCTTCTCACGACTCGCTTCTCGAGAGCATCGACGCACGCCAGGCGGAGCCCGCGCTCACCTGATCCCTGCATCGGTAACGCACTGCATCAGCACTGCGCATCGCACATGACCCACAGTGGTTGAGCTGCCCGTGTCAACCGCTGCGTGTCAGAGTTTGGCCAGAGTATTGCAAGGGACGCCTCGGCGTCCCTTCTTTATTTGTCGAGTGGGCCTCCCCAAGTTCTCCACTCTTCTTAACGTCTGATGTGCCCTGCACGTTCATCGGTGAAACCGCCGGGGGGTATCCAGGGGTTCATCGTGTGACATACCGGCGGAAGGTAGAGTCCAGCGGCGTGCACCTCAAGGCCCTGACCCTCCGCGGGTTCAAGTCGTTCGCCTCGGCGACCACGCTCCGGTTCGAGCCGGGCATCACGTGCGTCGTGGGGCCGAACGGCTCGGGCAAGTCGAACGTCGTCGACGCGCTCAGCTGGGTCATGGGAGAGCAGGGCGCCAAGTCGCTGCGCGGCGGCAAGATGGAGGACGTCATCTTCGCCGGCACCACCGGGCGCCCGCCGCTCGGCCGCGCCGAGGTGTCCCTGACCATCGACAACTCCGACGGCGCACTGCCCATCGAGTACGCCGAGGTCACCATCACGCGGATCATGTTCCGCAACGGCGGCAGCGAGTACCAGATCAACGGTGACACCTGCCGCCTCCTCGACATCCAGGAACTGCTGTCCGACTCCGGCATCGGCCGCGAGATGCACGTGATCGTCGGCCAGGGCCAGCTGGACTCCGTACTGCACGCGGACCCCATGGGCCGCCGCGCCTTCATCGAGGAGGCGGCAGGGGTCCTCAAGCACCGCAAGCGCAAGGAGAAGGCGCTGCGCAAGCTGGACGCGATGCAGGCGAACCTCGCCCGCGTCCAGGACCTCACCGACGAGCTGCGCCGCCAGCTGAAGCCGCTGGGTCGGCAGGCGGCCGTAGCGCGTCGGGCCGCGGTCATCCAGGCGGACCTGCGCGACGCCCGGCTCCGACTCCTCGCCGACGATCTCGTACGGCTGCGGGGAGCGCTCCAGACGGAGGTCGCGGACGAAGCCGCGCTCAAGGAACGCAAGGAGACGACGGAGGCCGAGCTGAAGAAGGCCCTCCAGCGCGAGGCGCTCCTCGAGGACGAGGTGCGGCAGCTCACCCCGCGCCTCCAGCGCGCGCAGCAGACCTGGTACGAGCTGTCCCAGCTCGCCGAACGGGTGCGCGGCACCGTCTCGCTGGCCGACGCGCGCGTGAAGAGTGCCACCTCCGCGCCCGCCGAGGAGCGGCGCGGGCGCGAGCCCGAGGACATGGAGCGCGAGGCCGCGCGCATCCGCGAGCAGGAGGCCGAACTGGAAGCGGCCCTGGAGGCGGCCGAGCACGCGCTGGAGGACACGGTCGCCCACCGGGCCGATCTCGAGCGTGAACTCGTGGTCGAGGAACGGCGTCTGAAGGACGTGGCCCGCGCCATCGCCGACCGCCGCGAGGGCCTGGCCCGGCTGAACGGCCAGGTCAACGCCGCCCGCTCACGCGCGGCCAGCGCCCAGGCCGAGATCGACCGGCTCGCCGCCGCCCGAGACGAGGCCCAGGAACGGGCGGTCACCGCCCAGGAGGAGTACGAGGCCCTGCAGGCGGAGGTCGACGGCCTCGACGCGGGCGACGCGGACCTCGCGGAGCGGCACGACACGGCGAAGGCCGCCCTGACCGACGCGGAAGCGGCACTCACCGCGGCCCGTGAGGCGGCCACGGCGGCGGAACGCCGACGTGCGGCCACCCAGGCCCGCCACGAGGCCCTGGCCCTCGGCCTGCGCCGCAAGGACGGCACGGGCGTGCTGCTGGCCGCGCGGGAGAGCCTCAGCGGCCTGCTCGGCCCAGCGGCGGAACTGCTGACGGTCACCCCGGGCCACGAGGTCGCCGTGGCCGCCGCCTTCGGTGCGGCGGCGGACGCGATCGCGGTGACCACCCCGGCCTCGGCGGCATCCGCGATCCGCCTCCTGCGCAAGCAGGACGGCGGGCGAGCCTCGCTGCTGCTGGCGGGGGCTCCGGAGGAAGCTACGGCCCCCCGAGAGTCGGGGGGCGGCCTGCGGGGGCCGGGGGAGCGAGGCGGTTCGGCGGGCGACGGTCACTTGCACCGTCCCGGTACGGGGCAAGGGGCGTCGGCGCCCACGTCAGGAGGGCCCGGTGCCGTGGACAGGCGGGGCGCCGGTGCCCTCGGGGAGCCGGTTCCAGGCCCCGGTGGTCCGGGCGGGGAAGTCGCCCCGGGCGAGGGCTCCGGGCCGACCGGGGTTCGTTCCTCCAGTGATGCCGCCGATGCGAGTGAGGCCGGCGATGCCGGCGCCGTTGACGGTCATGGCTCCGCGGCCGGGGATCGTGCGGTCGCCTCGGGTGGGGGCTGGGGTCCGGCCGGGGTTCGTTCTTCCAGTGGTGCCGGTGATGCGTGTGATGTCGGCGTTGTCGACGGTCATGGCTTCGCGCCCGGTGATCGTGCGGTCGTCCCGGGTGGGGGCTGGGGTCCGGCCGGGGTTCGTTCTTCCAGTGATGCCGCCGATGCGAGTGAGGCCGGCGATGCCGGCGCCGTCGACGGTCATGGCTCCGCGGCCGGGGATCGTGCGGTCGTCCCGGGTGGGGGCTGGGGTCCGGCCGGGGTTCGTTCTTCCAGTGGTGCCGGTGATGCGTGTGATGTCGGCGTCGTCGACGGTCATGGCTTCGCGCCCGGTGATCGTGCGGTCGCCCCGGGGCGGGGGACCGGCGGTGCGACCCTTGCCGCCGACCTCGTGCGTGGTCCCGCCGAACTCATGCCCGCCGTACGCCGGTTGCTGCGCGGGATCGTGGTGGTCGGGACTCTTGAGGACGCCGAGGAACTGGTCTACGCGCGGCCCGAGTTGACCGCCGTGACCGCCGAAGGCGATCTGCTGGGCGCCCACTTCGCGCACGGCGGTTCCGCCGGGGCACCGAGCCTGCTGGAAGTGCAGGCCTCCGTCGACGAGGCCGCCGCCGAGCTCGACGAACTGGCCGTGCGGTGCGAGGAGTTGGCAGAGCAACAGCGGCTCGCCGGGGAGCGGCGCAAGGAGTGCGCCCGGTTCGTCGAGGAGTTGGGGGAGCGGCGGCGGGCCGCCGACCGGGAGAAGTCGGCCGTCGCCCAGCAGCTCGGGCGGCTCGCCGGGCAGGCAAGGGGCGCGGCAGGAGAGGCCGAGAGGTCAACCGCCGCCGCGACGCGGGCGCAGGAGGCGCTCGACCGTGCCGTACAGGACGCCGAGGAGCTCGCGGAGCGGCTGGCCGTGGCCGAGGAGATGCCCGTCGAGGAGGAGCCCGACACGGGAGTGCGGGACCGGATCGCCGCCGACGGTGCCAACGCGCGGCAGACCGAGATGGAGGCTCGGCTCCAGGTCCGTACCCACGAGGAGCGGGTCAAGGGGCTGGCCGGCAGGGCCGACTCGCTCGACCGGGCCGCGCGTGCCGAACGGGAGGCACGCGCGCGTGCCGAGCAGCGGCGGGCCCGGCTCAGACACGAGGCGTCCGTCGCCGAAGCCGTCGCCTCCGGGGCGCGGCAACTGCTCGCGCACGTCGAGGTCTCCCTCTCCCGCGCCGACGAGGAACGCATCGCTGCCGACGCCGCCAAGGCCCGGCGGGAGCAGGAGCTGACCGCCGCCCGCGTCGCCGGCCGTGATCTCAAGGCCGAACTCGACAAGTTGACGGATTCGATGCACCGGGGCGAGGTACTCGGCGCCGAGAAGCGGCTGCGGATCGAGCAGCTGGAGACCAAGGCGCTGGAGGAACTCGGTGTGGAACCGGAGGGGTTGGTGGCCGAGTACGGTCCGCACCAGCTGGTGCCGCCCTCGCCCCCCGCCGAGGGCGAGGAGCTGCCCGAGGACCCGGAGCACCCGCGCAACCAGCCGAAGCAGTTCCACCGCGCCGAACAGGAGAAGCGGCTCAAGGCGACCGAGCGGGCCTACCAGCAGCTCGGCAAGGTCAATCCGCTGGCCCTGGAGGAGTTCGCGGCACTGGAGGAACGCCACAAGTTCCTCAGCGAGCAGCTCGAGGACCTGAAGAAGACCCGCCTGGATCTGCTTCAGGTGGTGAAGGAGGTCGACGAGCGGGTCGAGCAGGTCTTCACCGAGGCGTACCGGGACACGGCGGTGCAGTTCGAGGGTGTCTTCAGCCGGCTGTTCCCCGGCGGCGAGGGGCGGTTGATCCTGACCGACCCCGACAACATGCTCACCACCGGCGTGGATGTGGAGGCCCGGCCGCCGGGCAAGAAGGTCAAGCGGCTGTCGCTGCTCTCCGGAGGCGAGCGTTCCCTCACCGCCGTGGCGTTGCTGGTGTCGATCTTCAAGGCCAGGCCGAGCCCGTTCTATGTGATGGACGAGGTCGAGGCGGCCCTCGACGACACCAACCTCCAGCGGCTGATCCGCATCATGCAGGAGCTCCAGGAAGCCTCCCAGCTCATCGTGATCACGCACCAGAAGCGGACGATGGAGGTCGCCGACGCGCTGTACGGCGTCTCGATGCAGGGCGACGGCGTGTCGAAGGTGATCTCGCAGCGGCTCCGCTAGCCGGTTCGTCTACCCGCCTTTCCTTCTTCGACACTTGAAGGCAAGTCGGTCGCCGATGGCTTTCTTCTCACACAGTTCGTGTTTTTGACTTCGAAACTTGAAGACATAGTCTCGGCAATGTCATTTTTACCTTCAGATACCACGTATCTGAGAGGAGTCGTAGTGACCAGCGCTGAGCAGACACACACGTCAGGAGCCGTGACGGCTCACCCCGAGCATCTCGGGCACGTCATCTTCATCGCGGCGGCGGCCGCGATGGGCGGATTCCTGTTCGGCTACGACAGTGCCGTGATCAACGGCGCCGTCGAGGCCATCCGCAGCCGCTACGACGTCGGCTCGGCCGCACTGGCACAGGTCATCGCCATCGCGCTGATCGGCTGTGCCATCGGGGCGGCCACCGCCGGGCGCATGGCCGACCGCATCGGCCGTATCCGCTGCATGCAGATCTCCGCCGTGCTCTTCACGATCAGCGCCGTCGGCTCCGCGCTGCCCTTCGCGCTGTACGACCTCGCCTTCTGGCGGATCGTCGGCGGCTTCGCCATCGGCATGGCCTCCGTCATCGGCCCCGCCTACATCGCCGAGGTCGCCCCGGCCGCGTACCGGGGACGGCTCGGGTCCTTCCAGCAGGCCGCGATCGTCGTCGGCATCGCCATCTCGCAGCTGGTCAACTGGGGCATCCTCAACGCGGCGGGCGGTGACCAGCGCGGTGAGCTGCTGGGAGTGGAGGCCTGGCAGGTCATGCTCGGTGTGATGGTCGTACCGGCGGTGCTGTACGGGCTGCTGTCCTTCGCCATCCCCGAGTCGCCCCGCTTCCTGATCTCCGTCGGCCGGGACGATCGCGCCCGTGAGGTGCTGCGCGAGGTCGAGGGCGACCGCGCGGACCTGGATGCCCGGGTCGCCGAGATCGAGCAGGCCATGAAGAGGGAGCACAAGTCGAGCTTCCGGGACCTGCTCGGCGGTTCCTTCTTCTTCAAGCCGATCGTCTGGATCGGTATCGGGCTCTCGGTCTTCCAGCAGTTCGTCGGCATCAACGTGGCGTTCTACTACTCCTCCACGCTCTGGCAGTCGGTCGGCGTCGACCCCACGGACTCGTTCTTCTACTCCTTCACCACGTCGATCATCAACATCGTCGGCACTGTGATCGCCATGATCTTCGTCGACCGGATCGGCCGCCGCCCCCTCGCGCTCATCGGTTCCGTCGGCATGGTCGCCGGGCTCGCCCTGGAGGCCTGGGCCTTCTCCTTCGACCTCGTCGACGGCAAGCTGCCCGCCACCCAGGGCTGGGTCGCGCTGGTCGCCGCCCATGTCTTCGTGCTGTTCTTCGCCCTCTCCTGGGGTGTCGTCGTCTGGGTCTTCCTCGGCGAGATGTTCCCGAACAGGATCCGCGCCGCCGCCCTGGGCGTGGCCGCCGCCGCACAGTGGATCGCCAACTGGGCCATCACCGCGAGTTTCCCGTCCCTGGCCGACTGGAACCTCTCCGCCACCTACGTGATCTACACGGTCTTCGCCGCGCTCTCGATCCCGTTCGTCCTCAGGTTCGTCAAGGAGACGAAGGGCAAGACGCTGGAGGAGATGGGCTAGTCCCGGACCTCCCCATGACCCGGGGAGAGGGTCAAGTCCCCGCCGGCCTGCTCCCCGTACCCGCCGTCGTCCCGGCTCGGCCACTGCCCGAGCCGGGACGACGGTCTACCGGAATGGTCAGCCCGCCGCCAGGGCCGGCACCACCCGCTCGCCGAACAGCCGCAGGCTCCGCCACCCCTCCTCCACCGGCATCCCGCCCGACAGCGGATGCAGCACGTAGTTGTCCAGCCCCTGCGCCACGCACTCCTCGGGCGTCAGGATCCGGTACACGCCCTCCGCCCGCAGCTCCTCGACCGTCGTGGCCGCCGACTTCACGGCGGACCGGATGTCGCCGGACTGCCAGGAGGCGTACGTCCGGGCCTCGTGCAGGAAGTGACGGCCGTGCTCGGCCCACGCCCGGTCCGGATCCTCGGTGATGTGCAGCAGCGGGGTCTCGGCGGCCGGCATCATCGTCCAGCCCTCCGTGCCGTACTCGACGAGCCGCTCCTTGTAGTAGGCCTCCAGCTCGGGCAGGTGCGCGCTCGGAAACAGGGGAAGCCCGAGGCGGGCCGCCCGCCTGGCCGCCGCCCTCGACGAGCCGCCCACCAGGAGAAGCGGATGCGGCTCGGTGCACGGACGCGGAGTCACCCGTACCGTACGGCCCCGGTAGGTGAACTCCTCCCCGGTCCACGCCTTCAGCAGGGTCTCCAGCAGCTCGTCCTGGAGCTTGCCGCGCCGTTTCCAGTCGGCGCCGAAGTGGGCGTACTCCTCGGGCCGGTATCCGATCCCGGCGACCGTGACCAGCCGCCCGCCGCTCAGCAGATCCAGTACGGCGATGTCCTCGGCGAGCCGCAGGGGGTCGTGCAGCGGGCCGATCACCGCGGACACCGTCACCGCGATCCGCCGCGTCGCCCCGAACACCGCCGCCGCGAAGACGAACGGCGACGGCAGCCAGTTGTTGGCGACGCCGTGGTGCTCCTCGGTCTGGACGGTGGTGATGCCCTGGGCGTCGGCGTACGCGGCCATCTCGAGCGCGGCCTGGTAGCGGGCGCGCAGCTCGGCGGGGGTGGCATCGGGGGCGACCAGGTTGAAACGTACGACGGTGACGGGCATGGGGGTCCCTTCCGGCGGGTGTGCCGGGGGAGATTAGCTGACGATGTGTCAGATCACCAGGGGGGCGGAGAGGGGGCCGGGCGGCCTACCGGGACCGGACGAGCCGGAGGGTGGTCGCGCATACTGGTCCAGTTATGGAAACCGTCATCCTTGCTGTAGTCATCGCCGTGGTCGTGCTCGGTGTGCTCGGTGGGCTCGTCGTCGGCAGCCGCAGGAAGAAGCCGCTGCCCCCGGCGCCCCCCACGACACCCGACCTCACCGCCCCTCCGGCCGAGCCGCACGTCGGCGACGAGGCCGAGACGCCGCGCGACGAACCGCGCCGCACGATAGAGGAGGTGGATCTACCGGGGGGCGCGGACGGCTCGTCCGTCGCCGTCGAGGAACCTCCCGTACCCGCCGTCGAGGTGCCGGAGCCCACCGCCGGCCGGCTGGTCCGGCTGCGCGCCCGGCTCTCCCGGTCGCAGAACGCGCTCGGCAAGGGGCTGCTCACGCTCCTCGCGCGCGAGCACCTCGACGACGACACCTGGGAGGAGGTCGAGGACACCCTCCTCACCGCCGACGTCGGCGTCCAGCCCACCCAGGAGCTCGTCGAGCGGCTGCGCGAACGCGTGAAGGTGCTCGGCACCCGCACGCCCGCCGAGCTGCGCGGGCTGCTGCGCGAGGAACTGCTCAAGATCCTCGAACCCGGGTTCGACCGGGCGGTGAAGACCGACTCCAACCTCGACACCCCGGGCATCGTGATGGTCGTCGGCGTCAACGGCACCGGCAAGACCACCACCACCGGCAAGCTCGCGCGGGTACTCGTCGCCGATGGCAGGAGCGTCGTTCTCGGTGCCGCCGACACCTTCCGGGCCGCCGCCGCCGATCAGCTCCAGACCTGGGGCGACCGAGTCGGCGCCCGGACCGTGCGCGGCCCCGAGGGCGGTGACCCCGCCTCGATCGCCTTCGACGCCGTCAAGGAGGGCATCGCGGCCGGTGCCGACGTCGTACTGATCGACACCGCCGGACGGCTGCACACCAAGACCGGGCTCATGGACGAGCTCGGCAAGGTCAAGCGCGTCGTCGAGAAGCACGCCCCACTGGACGAGGTGTTGCTCGTCCTGGACGCCACGACCGGGCAGAACGGGCTCGTCCAGGCCCGGGTCTTCGCCGAGGTCGTCGACATCACCGGCATCGTGCTCACCAAGCTCGACGGCACCGCCAAGGGCGGCATCGTCATCGCCGTACAGCGCGAGCTGGGCGTGCCGGTGAAGCTGATCGGGCTCGGAGAGGGGGCCGACGACCTGGCTCCGTTCGAGCCGGAGGCCTTCGTTGACGCTCTTGTCGGAGAGTGATCACCACACCGATCTCCCGACTGATCACCGCTCTGATCACCACCTCCGGAAATCCGTAGGTGCACGAAGAGGCGCCCGCCCCCAGGTGCAGTGGGGGACGGGCGCCTTGCCGTACGGCCCCGCGTTACGCCCGTGACCGGTGCGCGACATAGGCCAGCGTCCCCAGCAGCAGCCTGGCCGCCGGAGGCCGCGTCGCCGTGTCCAGCGCGGGCGGGCGCAGCCAGGTGACCGGGCCGAGGCCGCCCCGGTCGGAGGGGGGCGCCGTGAGATACGTACCGGCGCCCAGGCCGTGCAGGTCGAGCGTCGCGTCGTCCCAGCCCATGCGGTAGAGGAGCGCGGGGAGTTCGGCGGCGGCGCCGGGGGCGACGAAGAACTGGGCGCGGCCCTGCGGGGTGGCCGTGACGGGGCCGAGGGGCAGGCCCATGCGCTCCAGGCGGACCAGGGCGTGGCGGCCGGCCGGTTCGGCGACCTCGATCACGTCGAAGGCGCGGCCCACGGGGAGCATGACGGCGGCGCCGGGGAACTGGCCCCAGCTGTCGGTGACTTCGTCGAGGGTGGCGCCGGCCGCGACGCGAGGGGCGAAGCTCAGCGGATGGGCGCCTGGCTCGGGGCAGTCGGTCAGGCCGCAGGAACAGGCGCCGCCGGCCGCGCGGGCCCCCGCGATCACGTCCCAGCCCCACAGACCGGTGTACTCGGCCACGGCGGTGCACTCGGAGGATCGGCCGCGGCGGCGCGTACCGGGACGGATCTCGCGGATACCCCGGCTGCTGCCGATCGTGAAGCCCATGCCCCCTCCAACGGGTCCGACGCATCGGTGGTTACGAGCTGCGATCAGAACGTAACCCTGTGTCTCCGACTGATCGACACCCCTGCCCGCCGCCGCCCGTTCCAGTCGGCGCCCAGATGTGCCCCGGGTGGTGCGCTCGGCCGTGCGCGCCCTCGCGTGCATCGTTCCGCCCACTCCCGACCGTCCACTGTCAAGTGAATCCTGTGCAGGCGACCGTGAGTTCATTCGAAGGGGTGGCGAATGGTGGCGTTTCCTGGATCGCCATGGCCGGAGCCGTGATCGTAGGATTACTTTGAGTGTGCGAGGTCTTGGGGCACATGCGCTTGTGGGTATGCCGGAGGCAAGTCGGCTTCCCGTTCGAAGGGTGAGAACTGGCGGACGCGAGGCCTATTTACCGGCATTCTGATAGGGCTTGGCGCACTCGGCGGCAAGAGGTCTCAGGGATGGGGGCGTTCAAGTGACCGGCAACGGCGGAAGCGCGACGACCGCGGCCAGCACCGACAAGCGCCCGAACGAGCTGCTCGGCTCGTGGTTCGTGCGCAGCGGCTGGTCCAAGGGCGAGCTGGCACGCCAAGTGAACCGGCGGGCACGCCAGTTGGGTGCCAACCACATCTCGACGGACACCTCCCGGGTCCGGCGCTGGCTCGACGGTGAGAACCCGCGCGAACCGATCCCGCGCATCCTGTCCGAGCTGTTCTCCGAGCGGTTCGGCTGCGTCGTCTCCGTCGAGGACCTCGGACTGCGCACCGCCCGCCAGTCCCCGTCCGCCTCCGGCGTCGACCTGCCCTGGACGGCCCCCCAGACCGTCGCCCTGCTCAGCGAGTTCTCCCGCAGCGACCTGATGCTGGCGCGCCGCGGCTTCCTCGGGACCGCCCTGTCCCTCTCCGCCGGCCCCACCCTGATCGAGCCCTTGCAGCGCTGGCTCGTCCCGGTGCCCCCCGCCCCGCCCGAGGAGCCCGAGCACCCGTCCGCAGCGCGTCGGGCCGGGCGTCTCTCCAAGCCCGAGCTGGAGCTGCTGGAGTCCACCACAGCGATGTTCCGGCAGTGGGACGCGCAGTGCGGCGGCGGTCTGCGTCGCAAGGCGGTCGTCGGACAGCTGCACGAGGTGACGGACCTCCTCCAGGAGCCCCAGCCCGAGGCCACCACCCGCAAGCTGTTCAAGGTCGCCGCCGAACTGGCCGAACTCGCCGGCTGGATGTCGTACGACGTGGGGCTCCAGCCGACCGCCCAGAAGTGCTTCGTCCTGGCCCTGCACGCGGCCAAGGAGGCCGGCGACAAGCCGCTGGGCTCGTACATCCTGTCGTCCATGAGCCGCCAGATGATCCACCTCGGCCGGCCCGACGACGCTCTCGAACTGATCCATCTCGCGCAGTACGGCAGCCGGGACTGCGCGAGCCCCCGCACCCAGGCCATGCTGTATGCGATGGAGGCGCGCGCATACGCCAATATGGGGCAACCCGGGAAGTGCAAACGGGCCGTGCGGATGGCCGAGGACACGTTCGCGGATGTACACGATTGGGACGAGCCCGATCCCGACTGGATCCGCTTCTTCTCCCGGGCCGAGCTGTACGGCGAGAACTCCCACTCGTTCCGTGACCTGGCCTATGTCGCGGGCCGCAGCCCCACCTACGCCTCCATGGCCGAGCCCCTGATGCGCAACGCCGTCGACCTGTTCGCGAAGGACGCCGACCACCAGCGGTCGTACGCACTGAACCTGATCGGCATGGCCACCGTGCACCTCCTCCAGCGGGAGCCGGAACAGGCCACGGTGCCGGCCGCCGAGGCCATGGTCATCGCCAAGAGGGTGCGCTCCGAGCGGGTCAACACTCGTATTCGAAAGACCGTGGACACGGCCGTACGCGATTTCGGGGATCTCGCCGAGGTCGTCGACCTGACGGACCAGCTCGCGATCAATCTGCCCGAGACCGCCGAAGCGGTCTGAAACCCCGCAGCCCCGGCCGCGGCAGGCCCTCCCGACAGCCCGACTCGGCTCCCCCGCCAGGTCATCGGAAGGCCCGCCGCGGCCGGACCCGTCTTTGCGCCTGAACCGGCGCCGCTCTCGCGGAAGTGGCTGGTCGCCGTGGGGGTTGCTCAATTGGTGGTTGCGGTTCTTCTCGCTGAAGATTGCGTCACGATAACGATCGCCGTGACCGAAATCCGGCAGTTCATCTAGGCGTAACACGTGTGGCGCCTTCGTCACGTCGCCGAAACATCGAGGGGCTTCGACCGAAACGGCGCTGCGTCAATGTCTGGCGCATAACCGGCCCACCCCTCAATCCGCTCAGGCTTCGCCCGCACGGGGCCGTACCAATGACGAGGAGACGCCGATGGCACCAGCCGCCATCACGCTAGCCGCAGACGCTCCCACGCTGTCTGCCGCAAACACCGGGTTCATGCTGATCTGTTCGGCCCTGGTGTTGCTCATGACCCCCGCGCTTGCCTTCTTCTACGGAGGCATGGTCCGCGTCAAGAGCACCCTGAACATGTTGATGATGAGCTTTATCAGCATCGGCATCGTCACCATCCTGTGGGTGCTGTACGGCTTCTCCGTCGCGTTCGGCACCGACAAGGGCAGTCTCATCGGCTGGAACTCCGGCTGGGTCGGCCTCAGTGACATCGGCACGTCCGACCTCTGGGACGGCTACACCATCCCGATCCTGGCCTTCATGGTCTTCCAGATGATGTTCGCGATCATCACGCCCGCCCTCATCAGCGGCGCCCTCGCGGACCGCGTGAAGTTCACCGCGTGGGCCCTGTTCGTCGCCCTGTGGGCCACGATCGTGTACTTCCCCGTCGCCCACTGGGTATGGGGCACCGGCGGCTGGGCCTTCGAGCTCGGCGTCATCGACTTCGCCGGTGGTACGGCGGTCCACATCAACGCGGGTGCCGCGGCACTCGGCGTGATCCTGGTCATCGGCAAGCGCGTCGGCTTCAAGAAGGACCCGATGCGCCCGCACAGCCTCCCGCTGGTCATGCTCGGCGCCGGCCTCCTGTGGTTCGGCTGGTTCGGCTTCAACGCCGGCTCGTGGCTCGGCAACGACGACGGCGTCGGCTCGCTGATGTTCGTCAACACGCAGGTCGCCACGGCCGCCGCCATGCTCGCCTGGCTCATCTACGAGAAGATCCGCCACGGCGCGTTCACCACGCTGGGCGCCGCCTCCGGCGCGGTCGCCGGCCTGGTCGCCATCACACCCTCGGGCGGTGCGGTCTCCCCGATCGGCGCGATCGCCGTCGGCGCCATCGCCGGTCTGCTGTGTGCCATGGCCGTCGGCCTCAAGTACAAGTTCGGCTACGACGACTCGCTCGACGTCGTCGGTGTCCACCTGGTCGGCGGTGTCGTCGGCTCCCTGCTGATCGGCTTCTTCGCCAGCGGCGAGGGCCAGTCGAAGGTCGAGGGCCTCTTCTACGGCGGTGGCCTGACCCAGTTCTGGAAGCAGTGCGCCGGTGTCTTCGCCGTACTCGCCTACTCCCTGATCGTCTCCGCGATCCTCGCCTTCATCCTCGACAAGACGATCGGTATGCGCGTCTCCGAGGACGACGAGATCGCCGGCATCGACCAGGCCGAGCACGCCGAGACCGCATACGACTTCAGCGGCGCCGGCGGCGGCGCGGCCCGTACGTCCGTCCCGGCCGGTGTCGGGGGCGCGAGCAAGAAGGTGGACGCATGAAGCTCATCACCGCCGTTGTGAAGCCCCACCGGCTCGACGAGATCAAGGAAGCCCTCCAGGCCTTCGGGGTCCACGGGCTGACGGTCACCGAAGCGAGCGGCTACGGTCGTCAGCGGGGTCACACCGAGGTCTACCGGGGCGCCGAGTACACGGTCGACCTGGTTCCCAAGATCCGTATCGAGGTCCTCGCCGAGGACGACGACGCCGAGGGTCTGATCGACGTCATCGTCAAGGCGGCCCGGACCGGCAAGATCGGTGACGGCAAGGTCTGGTCCCTCCCGGTCGAGACGGCTGTCCGGGTCCGGACCGGCGAGCGCGGCCCGGACGCGCTCTGAGGCAGCAAAAAAGAACAGGAGTCGCTGGGTGACGAGTACGGACGTGCGTAAGGATGCAGAGGACTCGGGACCCAGCGGCTATGCGGCGGCCCGGCTGCGCCTCCTCACCGAGGAGGCGCGGTCCGGGCCGCCGCGCCGTGCGGCCCTGGCCGAACTGACGGACGAATGGCTGACCGGCCTGTTCACGGCGGCCGCCGAAGGACTCCAAGGTCTGCGCGGCGTCTCCCTGGTCGCCGTCGGCGGCTACGGCAGAGGGGAACTCTCCCCACGCAGCGACCTGGACCTGCTCCTCCTGCATGACGGCAGCGACTCCGGCGCCGTCGCGGCCCTCGCGGATCGCCTCTGGTACCCCGTCTGGGACCTCGGGCTCGCCCTCGACCACTCGGTCCGCACCCCGTCCGAGGCCCGC
Organism: Streptomyces sp. ME02-8801-2C; assembly: GCF_033793965.1. Classification (NCBI taxonomy): domain Bacteria; kingdom Bacillati; phylum Actinomycetota; class Actinomycetes; order Kitasatosporales; family Streptomycetaceae; genus Streptomyces; species Streptomyces sp. ME02-8801-2C. The sequence goes on from NZ_JARAXP010000009.1 coordinate 203,664, forward strand.
AAGGTGTCCGGCGAGGACCTCAAGGTCCAGCTGGGCCTGCTGGACGCCCGCCACCTGGCCGGCGACCTCGGCCTCACGGCCGGCCTGCGCACCGCCGTCCTCGCCGACTGGCGCAACCAGGCCCCCAAACGCCTCCCCGAACTCCAGGAACTCTGCGCCGAACGGGCCGAACGCCAGGGCGAGCTGCAGTACCTCCTCGAACCCGACCTCAAGGAGGCCCGCGGCGGCCTCCGCGACGCCACCGCCCTGCGCGCCGTCGCGGCCTCCTGGCTCGCCGACGCCCCCCGCGAGGGCCTCGACGACGCGCGCCGCCGCCTGCTGGACGTCCGCGACGCCCTCCACCTCACCACCGGCCGCGCCACCGACCGCCTCGCCCTCCAGGAACAGGACCAGGTCGCCGCCGAACTCGGCCTCCTCGACGCCGACACCCTCCTGCGCCAGGTGTACGAGGCGGCACGCGTCGTGTCGTACGCCAGCGACGTGACCTGGCGCGAGGTGGGGCGCGTACTGCGATCACGCGCCGTACGCCCGCGCCTGCGCGCCATGCTGGGCGGCGGCAAACCCGCGCCGGAACGTTCCCCCCTAGCGGAAGGCGTCGTCGAACAGGACGGCGAAGTGGTGCTCGCCCGCGCCGCGCGCCCCGACCGCGACCCCGTACTGCCCCTGCGCGCCGCCGCCGCGGCCGCCCAGGCCGGCCTCCCGCTCTCCCTGCACGCCGTCCGCCGCATGGCGGCGGCAGCCCGCCCGCTGCCCACCCCGTGGCCGGCCGAGGCACGCGAACAACTGGTCACCCTGCTGGGCTCCGGCCGCCCCACCATCGACGTCTGGGAAGCGCTGGAGGCCGAGGGCCTGATCACCCACCTCCTCCCCGACTGGGAGCGGGTCCGCTGCCGCCCGCAGCGCAACGCCGTCCACATCTGGACGGTCGACCGCCACCTGATCGAAACGGCCGTCCGCGCCTCCGAGTTCACCCGCCGGGTCAGCCGCCCCGACCTCCTCCTCGTCTCCGCGCTCCTCCACGACATCGGCAAGGGCTGGCCCGGCGACCACTCCGTCGCCGGCGAGATCATCGCCAAGGACGTGGCCGCCCGCATCGGCTTCGACCGCGCCGACGTGGCGGTCCTGGCCACCCTCGTACGTCATCACCTCCTGCTCGTCGACACCGCCACCCGGCGTGACCTGGAGGACCCGGCCACCGTCCGCTCGGTCGCCGAGGCCGTCGGCACGCAGAGCACCCTGGAGCTCCTCCACGCGCTCACCGAGTCCGACGCCCTGGCGACCGGCCCGGCCGCCTGGTCGTCGTGGCGCGGTTCGCTCGTCGCCGACCTGGTGAAACGGGTCGCCGCCGTGCTCGCCGGAGACGCACCCGAGGAACCCGAGGCCGGCGCGCCCACCGCCGAACAGGAACGGCTCGCCATCGAGGCGTTCCGCACGGGCGGCCCGGTGCTGTCGCTGCGCGCCCAGACGGAGCCCCCGGCCGAGGTGTCCGAGGGGGAGTCCCCGGCGGAGGGCGCGGGCGAACCCGAACCCCTCGGTGTGGAACTCCTGATCGCCGTACCGGACCAGCCGGGCGTCCTGCCCGCCGTGGCCGGCGTCCTCGCGATGCACCGGCTGACCGTCCGCACGGCGGAACTGCGCGCACTGGACCTCCCCGACGGCGTCGAGGGCGCGGTCCTGCTCCTCGACTGGCGCGTCGCCGCCGAATACGGCTCCCTGCCGCAGGCGGCCCGCCTGCGCGCCGACCTCGTACGGGCCCTGGACGGCTCCCTGGACATCGCGGGCCGCCTCGCGGAGCGCGACGCGGCCTACCCCCGGCGCCGGGGCGTGGTGGCGCCGCCGGCCCGGGTCACGGTGGCGTCGGCGGCATCCCGGCACGCGACGGTGATCGAGGTAAGGGCCCAGGACGCACCGGGCCTGCTGCACCGGATCGGACGGGCACTGGAGGACGCCGGGGTGCGGGTGCGGAGTATGCACGTCAGCACGCTGGGGTCGAACGCGGTGGACGCTTTCTATGTGACCAACGGCGGGGGTGTGCCCCTGCCGGGGGCCGAGGCGACCGCGGTAGCCCGAAAGCTGGAGGAGACCCTGCGGGCGTGACCGCCCACAGGGTTCTGTCCCCGCCTGCTGATTCAGCAGGCGGGGAAGAGTCGGCAGGCGGGGACGATTTGCTTGCGGGGCCAGATACCCTGGAGGGCAGCCCAAACTGTCGCCGACCCCAAGGACCGACGCCGCCGTGTTCGATACTCTTTCTGACCGCCTGCAAGCGACTTTCAAGACCCTCAGGGGCAAGGGCCGGCTCAGCGAAGCGGACATCGACGCCACGGCCCGCGAGATCCGCATCGCGCTTCTGGAAGCCGACGTGGCCCTGCCCGTCGTGCGGACGTTCATCAAGAACGTCAAGGAGCGCGCCCTCGGCGCTGACGTCTCCAAGGCCCTGAACCCCGCGCAACAGGTCCTCAAGATCGTCAATGACGAGTTGGTCACCATCCTCGGCGGCGAAACCCGCCGTCTCCGCTTCGCCAAGCAGCCACCGACCGTGATCATGCTGGCCGGTCTCCAGGGTGCCGGTAAGACCACGCTCGCGGGCAAGCTCGGCAAGTGGCTCAAGGACCAGGGGCACTCGCCCCTCCTCGTCGCCGCCGACCTCCAGCGCCCCAACGCCGTCAACCAGCTCAGCGTCGTCGCCGAGCGGGCCGGGGTCGCGGTCTACGCGCCCGAGCCGGGCAACGGGGTCGGGGACCCGGTCAAGGTCGCCAAGGACTCCATGGAGTTCGCTAAGACCAAGGTCCACGACATCGTGATCGTGGACACCGCCGGACGCCTCGGTATCGACGCGGAGCTGATGCAGCAGGCCGCGGACATCCGGGACGCCGTCTCGCCCGACGAGATCCTCTTCGTCGTCGACGCGATGATCGGCCAGGACGCCGTCAACACGGCCGAGGCCTTCCGGGACGGCGTCGGGTTCGACGGTGTCGTCCTGTCGAAGCTCGACGGTGACGCCCGTGGTGGTGCCGCGCTCTCCATCGCCTCGGTGACCGGCAAGCCGATCATGTTCGCGTCGAACGGCGAGAAGCTCGAGGACTTCGACGCGTTCCACCCCGACCGGATGGCCTCCCGCATTCTCGACATGGGTGACCTGCTCACCCTGATCGAGCAGGCGGAGAAGACGTTCAGTCAGGAAGAGGCCGAGAAAATGGCCTCCAAGCTGGCGTCCAAGAAGGGCCAGGACTTCACCCTGGACGACTTCCTGGCCCAGATGGAGCAGGTCAGGAAGATGGGCAGCATCAGCAAGCTGCTCGGCATGCTGCCCGGCATGGGGCAGATCAAGGACCAGATCAACAACCTCGACGAGCGCGATGTGGACCGTACGGCGGCCATCATCAAGTCGATGACCCCGGCCGAGCGCCAGGAGCCGACGATCATCAACGGCTCGCGCCGCGCCCGTATCGCCAAGGGCTCCGGTGTCGACGTCAGCGCGGTGAAGGGCCTGGTCGAGCGGTTCTTCGAGGCTCGCAAGATGATGTCCCGCATGGCCCAGGGCGGCGGTATGCCGGGGATGCCCGGGATGCCGGGCATGGGTGGCGGCCCCGGTCGGTCGAAGAAGCAGCCCAAGCAGGCCAAGGGCAAGCAGCGTTCCGGCAACCCGATGAAGCGCAAGCAGCAGGAGCAGGAGGAGGCCGCGCGCAGGGCCGCCGGTGCTCAGGGTGCTCCGGGCGGTGCGTTCGGTCTGCCGGGCCAGCAGGCCGGTCAGGACTTCGAACTGCCGGACGAGTTCAAGAAGTTCATGGGCTGACAGCTGCCGTACGTCGCTCGGGCGCCCCTCGCAGGAAGGGCGCCTGGGCGGATCGGTCGGCGCAGTGGCTGTTACGGGCGTTTCACGGCGTCCGGGCGATGAGGTACCGGAAGACGTTCGGCATCCAGATCGTTCCGTCCCGCCGTTGGTGCGGATGCAGCGCCTCCGCCAGTTCCTTGTCCACCTGTTCCTGGCCGGCCGCCGTGATCGCCGCGTCGAACAGTCCCGTCGACAGGAGCCCGCGTAACGCGCTGGCCATGTTCGCGTACCCGAACGGGCACGCCACTCGCCCGGAGCCATCCGGGCGCAGGCCGGCCCGCTGGGCGACCTCCTCCAGGTCGTCGCGGAGCGAGGGCCGCCAGCCGCCGATGACGCGCAGTGGATCCGCGAGCCGGGCCGCGACCCGCAGTACGGCCGACGTGGCGCAGCGCTCCGGGGGACCCCAGCCCGCCAGCACCACGGGGGTGCCCCGCCCGACCGTGGGCGCCGTCGCCGTGAGTGTCTCGCCGAGGCCCTCGGAGTCGCCCGCGAGACAGCCGATCGGTTCGAACGCGGTCACCAGGGTGTAGGCGGGAGCCTCCTCCCGGTCGGGGGGAGTTGCCATGAGCCGGATGTCGGTACGCGCGCGTGGGCCCGCCGATTCGGGCAGCAGCCGTTGCCGGGCGAGGCTCAGCCGGTGCGGTGACGAGGTTTCGACACCGGTGACGGCGGCGCCTCTGGAGGCCGCCATCAGCAGGGCCAGGCCCGAGCCGCAGCCCAGGCCGAGCACTCGGGTGCCACTGCTCACTTCCAGCCGCTCGTAGACGGTCTCGTAGAGCGGTACGAGCATCCGCTCCTGGATCTCCGACCAGTCACGCGCGCGTGTGCACAGGTCCACACGGGTCGCCGGACCCGTGTGGGGCTGGTGCTGCCGCACGAGCGTAGGTGTCATCGAAAGCGCCCCAATCAGCCGAGAGTTGCCGCTGTTCTTCGATGTGGTGGTCCCCGTTCAGTGCGCTCGCACTTCCCCCGTATGCCAGGAAACTCCGCATGGGTCCTGTCGTCCAGGGGTTGTCGGGCCGAGGTTGTGTGCTCGCTGTGCTCACGAAAAGAATTCACATGCCGGCAACGTGGGCCCGTAGCATCGCGCCATGGCAAAGGCACCCGTACTCACGCCTCAGGCAATTGCAACGGGGAGGGCGGGGTGACCGTACGGTGTCTGGTCGCCGCGGACGGGTCGGTCCCCGGCGCCGATGACGCACCGGGTAACGTCGCCGTCGTGGCCCGCGCCTGCCGAGGTGGGGACAAGAGCGGCCGAAACGCCTCTTGCGCACCGGCCGGCCACAGGTGTCCCGGCGTGGGGACGGCGTCTACGCGCCGGGTCGTACGTGGGGCTACGCACCGGCTTGGTATGAGCTGTGAGGCTTCTCCGCAGATCAGCGCACCCGCCCTCGTCAGGACGCATCAGCGGCAACTGACGGGTACGTGCAAATTATTTGGGATGGCCCGGAATCGGAACACAGCGGCACTCAGGCTCGTTGTCATTACGTGAGCACGACACAGACACCACCTGTTCTCGCCGCAGAGCTGGCGCAGGCGTGGGCCGACATTCAGCGGTACCACCCCGAGCTGCCCGATCTTGCCGCGCCCGAGTCCCTGATCGGAGAGTCGTCGTCCGCCTGTGGACACGCGCTCTCCTTCGAGCGACTGCTGCATGAGGCAGTCCATGGCATCGCCGCCGCCCGTGGAGTCCGCGACACCTCCCGGGCCGGCCGGTACCACAACCGCAGATTCCTCGCGATCGCCGAGGAACTGGGCCTGGACCACCCGGAGGAACCGCATCCCAGCAGCGGCTTCTCCCTGGTCACGCTCAACCCCGAGGCGAAGCGGCGCTACCGCCCCACCATGGAGCGGCTGCAGCGGGCCCTGAAGGCGCACACGGTCGCCACGACCTCCGACACGACCCGTACGTTCCGCGGGCCGGCCGCCCGGCACGGTTCCTCCGGGGGCGGGGTGCGCGTCAAGGCCGTCTGCGACTGCGGTCGCAACGTGCGTGTCGTCCCGTCGGTGCTGGCACAGGCGCCGATCGTGTGCGGTGGCTGCGGCAAGCCGTTCAGGATCCCCGAGATCGTGAGCGCGGGCGCCGCCTGAGGCCGGTCCCGCCGCGTGATCGAGCCCGGCATCTCGTGGGTGCCGGATGAACACGTGGGGGATGGGCGCGGGCCGCGGGCAGGCAGTGGCCCGGATGGGCACCCGGAGCGCCGGGTGTCCATCCAGGCCTGGCCGGGTGAGGCTCCGGTTCAGGCAACCGGCGGGGTGTGGCAGAATGGCCAGCTGTACTCGACAGCCGCACAGGAACCCTCTCGCCTCCGGCTGACGCGTCCATCGGGCACTCGGGTACCGCAACCCCACGCGGCAACCTTGCCGTGCCCAACCACGTCAATTCCAGGAGAACCCACTCCCGTGGCAGTCAAGATCAAGCTGAAGCGTCTGGGCAAGATCCGTTCGCCTCACTACCGCATCGTCGTCGCCGACTCCCGTACCCGCCGTGACGGCCGGGCCATCGAGGAGATCGGCCTGTACCACCCGGTGCAGAACCCCTCGCGCATCGAGGTCGACACCGAGCGTGCGCAGTACTGGCTGGGTGTCGGCGCGCAGCCGACCGAGCCGGTTCTCGCCATCCTCAAGCTGACCGGCGACTGGCAGAAGTTCAAGGGTCTGCCCGCCCCGGCTCCGCTCCTCGTGGCCGCTCCGAAGGCCACGCGCCCGTCGTTCGAGGCCCTGGGCGGCGACGACACGGGCAAGGGTGAGGCCATCACCCAGAAGAAGAAGGCTGAGAAGAAGGACGACGCTGCGGCCGAGTCCACGTCGACCGAGGCCTGAGCATGCTCGAGGAGGCTCTCGAGCACCTCGTGAAGGGCATCGTCGACAACCCCGACGAAGTGCAGGTCACCTCGCGCGACCTGCGTCGCGGGCGCGTTCTGGAGGTCAGGGTCCACCCTGACGACCTCGGTAAGGTGATCGGCCGCAACGGCCGTACCGCACGTGCTCTGCGCACCGTCGTGGGTGCCATCGGCGGCCGCGGTGTCCGTGTCGACCTTGTCGACGTGGACCAGGTTCGCTGATCACCACGTAGCACCGGCTCGGGCCGGGGAGGGCCTCATGGGCCGTCCCCGGCCCGTAGTCGTAGGAACAGGAGATTCCAGAAAGTGCAGCTCGTAGTCGCGCGCGTGGGCCGCGCCCACGGCATCAAGGGCGAGGTCACCGTCGAGGTACGTACCGACGAGCCGGAACTGCGGCTCGGTCCCGGTGCCGTCCTGGCCACCGACCCGGCCGCGGCGGGCCCGCTGACCATCGAGACCGGCCGCGTCCACAGCGGCCGTCTCCTGCTGCGCTTCGAGGGCGTACGCGACCGGACCGGCGCCGAGGCCCTGCGCAACATCCTGCTGATCGCGGACGTCGACCCCGAGGAACTGCCCGAGGGCGAGGACGAGTACTACGACCACCAGCTGATGGACCTGGACGTGGTCCTGACCGACGGCACCGAGATCGGGCGCATCACCGAGATCTCGCACCTGCCCTCCCAGGACCTGTTCGTCGTGGAGCGGCCCGACGGCAGCGAGGTGTACATCCCGTTCGTCGAGGAGATCGTCGTGGAGATCGACCTGGAGGAGCAGCGGGCGGTCATCGACCCGCCGCCGGGCCTGATCGACGACAACGCAGACGTCGCGTCCGCCCGGGATGACGAGGATTCCGCGGAGGCCGGAGCCTGATGCGTCTCGACGTCGTCACGATCTTCCCCGAGTACCTCGAACCCCTGAACGTCTCGCTCGTCGGCAAGGCACGCGCGCGTGGACAGCTGAACGTGCGTGTGCACCACCTTCGGGACTGGACGTACGACCGCCACAACACCGTCGACGACACGCCCTACGGCGGCGGCCCGGGAATGGTCATGAAGACCGAGCCCTGGGGCGACGCGCTGGACGACGTGCTGGCCGACGGGTTCGAGACCGGCTCCCGGGCCCCCGCGCTCGTGGTGCCCACACCCAGTGGCCGCCCCTTCACCCAGGCGCTCGCCGTCGAACTGTCCGAGCGGCCGTGGCTGGTCTTCACGCCCGCCCGTTACGAGGGCATCGACCGGCGTGTCATCGACGAGTACACCACCCGGATGCCCGTGTACGAGGTGTCCATCGGCGACTATGTGCTCGCCGGCGGCGAGGCGGCCGTACTGGTGATCACGGAGGCCGTCGCGAGGCTGCTGCCCGGGGTCCTCGGCAACGCCGAGTCGCACCGGGACGACTCCTTCGCGCCGGGCGCCATGGCCAACCTCCTGGAGGGGCCGATCTACACCAAGCCGCCCCAGTGGCGCGGCCGGGAGATCCCGGACGTGCTGCTCAGCGGCCACCACGGGAAGATCGCGCGCTGGCGCAGGGACGAGGCACTGCGTCGTACGGCGGCCAATCGGCCGGATCTGATCGAGCAGACCGACGCGTCGCTCTTCGACAAGAAGGACCGCGAGACGCTTTCCATCATGGGGTGGCGGCCCTCCGCCGACGGCCGATTTTGGCGCAGGCCAGCGGCCATGGAAGAATAGGTCGCTGTTGTGCGTCGTCCGGCGTGCGCCCCTGCCACGGGGGGACACGACGCCCGCCCCGGCACGGACAGCATCCTTCCGTAAATCAAGCTCCCGTTGATGACCTGTGGCATCAACGAAGAAAGCAGACGAAATGTCTCACCTGCTCGACTCCGTCGACTCCGCGTCGCTGCGCAGCGACATCCCGGCCTTCCGCCCGGGTGACACCGTCAACGTCCACGTCCGCGTCATCGAGGGCAACCGCTCCCGTGTGCAGCAGTTCAAGGGCGTTGTCATCCGCCGTCAGGGCGCCGGTGTCCGCGAGACCTTCACGGTCCGCAAGGTCTCGTTCTCCGTCGGCGTCGAGCGCACCTTCCCGGTGCACACCCCGATCGTCGAGAAGATCGAGCTGGTCACGCGTGGTGACGTGCGTCGCGCGAAGCTGTACTACCTCCGTGAGCTGCGCGGCAAGGCCGCGAAGATCAAGGAGAAGCGCGACAACTGAGCTTTTGGTGAGCCCGATATAAAGAGGGCTCACATCGAGGCCGGATAACATCCTGCCCCGATGGACACCGAAGCACAGCCGACGGAGCGCGACCGCTCCTCCCGCCCTGTTCGATCCGAGGCAGACTCGGACACCGAGGGGCCGGAGGGCCGGTCGCGTTTCGCGTTGTGGTCCCGGGCGGCCGAGTGGCTCCCGGGTGGACGGATCACCCTGACCATGCTGGTCTGCCTGCTCTTTCTGCTCCTCTTCAGCAGGTTCGTCCTCCAGCCGTTCGAAATTCCCAGCCGCTCGATGGAGGGCGGATTGAGGATCGGGGACCGCGTTCTCGTAAATAGGTTGGCGTACCGTTTCGGTGCCGAGCCGCAGCGCGGTGACGTCATCGTGTTCGACGGCACCGGCTATTTCGGGCACGCCGACTACATCAAGCGCGTTGTGGGTGTGGGGAGAGACCACGTGGTCTGCTGCGACAAGGAGGGGAGAGTCGAGGTGAACGGCCGGTCGGTCGACGAGTCGACGTTCATTTACCCCGGTGACAGCCCGTCCACGGTGTCCTTCGACGTGATGGTGCCCGAGGGCAGACTCTTCCTGCTGGGGGACCACCGCAGCGACTCCAGCGACTCGCGGGACCATCTGGGTTCGCCGGGCGGCGGAATGGTCCCCGTCGGCAGGGTGATCGGCCGGGCGGAATGGATCGCCTGGCCGCGCGAGCACTGGACCCGGCTGGACCGCCCCGGCGCGTACGCGCGTGTGCCCGCCGCGGACGGTGTCCATGGGTAACCGGGGCAAACCGCGCGGTGTGCCCACCACCGTCGCCGACCAGCTGCTGCCCACCGGCTCCCGCCGGGCATCCGGCGCCGCCGCCAGGCCGGGCCGGGCCGAGCGGCGCAAGCTGCAGCGCAAGGTCAAGGCGCGCAGGCGGCGCTCCGCCGTCAAGGAGATACCGCTCCTGGTGGGCGTCGCCGTCCTCATAGCCCTGGTCCTGAAGACGTTCCTCGTGCAGGCGTTCGTGATCCCGTCGGGCTCGATGGAGAACACGATCCAGATCGGCGACCGTGTTCTCGTGGACAAGTTCACCCCCTGGTTCGGCTCGGAGCCCCAGCGTGGTGACGTCGTCGTCTTCAAGGACCCCGGCGGCTGGCTCGACGACGAACCGGCGGCCACCAAGAGCGCGGACCCGGTCGTCGTCAAGCAGGTCAAACAGGCCCTTACCTTCATCGGGCTGCTGCCCTCGGACAACGAGAAGGACCTCATCAAACGGGTCGTCGCGGTCGGCGGCGACACCGTCAAGTGCTGCGACGACCAGGGCCGGGTGACCGTCAACGGCATGCCGCTCAACGAGACGAACTACATCCACCCCGGCAACAAGCCCTCCTCCTTCGCCTTCGAGGTGAAGGTCCCCGCGGGGCGCCTGTTCATGATGGGCGACCATCGGGCGAACTCCGCCGACTCCCGCTACCACCGCACCGAGGGGTTCGGCGGCACCGTCTCCCTGGACTCCGTCGTGGGCCGGGCCATGGTCATCGCCTGGCCGGTCGGCCACATGACCCGCCTGGAGGAGCCGGACACGTTCTCCACGGTGCCGGGCGGGTCGGCCAACGCCCTCGGCGCGTCGCATAGGGTGGCTTCCGCGGATCGGTATGGATCGATCCCGCTCCCGACCCCTGCGGAACTCCCGCTCGTTATGGGAGTGGTGGGCCTGCGTCGCATCCGGCGCAGGCGGCGGTTCGGAGTGAGGAGTGGATGTGGGGGATTTGGCGGTCGGCGCACGGTCCGGACAGGACGGTCCCGAGGAACAGCGCCCCGTGGACCCGGTTCGGCCGGCCCCGGAGGACGCCGTCCCCGCCGAGAGTGACTCCGGGGCCCCGGGGCCCCTGGAAGGTGGCTCAGGGTCTTCCGGGACGGGCAGTGGGGACTCCGGGGAGGATCCGGGGCAGGACGTCGACGAACCCGGCCACAGGCCCAGGAAGCAGCGCTCCTTCTGGAAGGAGCTGCCGCTGCTCATCGGTATCGCGCTGGTCCTCGCGCTGCTGATCAAGACGTTCCTGGTGCAGGCGTTCTCCATCCCCTCGGACTCCATGCAGCACACGCTGGAGCAGGGCGACCGGGTCCTGGTCGACAAGCTGACCCCGTGGTTCGGCTCGGAGCCCGAGCGCGGTGAGGTCGTCGTCTTCCACGACCCCGCCGACTGGCTGGCGGGCGAGCCGACCGTCGAACCGAACCCCGTGCAGCGGGTCCTCGGCTGGATCGGCCTGATGCCGTCCGCCAACGAGAAGGACCTCATCAAGCGGGTCATCGGCGTCGGCGGCGACACCGTCGAATGCAACGGCACGGGCCCGCTGAAGGTCAACGGCAAGGCACTCGACGAGCCGTACGTGTACGCGGGGAACACCCCGTGCAGCGTCGACGACCAGGGTGGCCAGTTCAAGGTCACGGTACCCACGGGCAAAATCTGGGTCATGGGTGACCACCGCCAGAACTCGCTGGACTCCCGGTACCACCAGGAGGACAAGAACAACGGCTTCGTCCCCGTGGGCAACGTCGTCGGCCGCGCCATCGTGGTCGCCTGGCCGCCCACTCGCTGGGACACGCTGCCGATTCCCGACACGTTCGACCAGAACCTGAGCGCCGCCGCCCCGGGCGCGTTGGGCCTGGCGGGCGCGGTCCCGCTGGTGCTGTGGCGCAGGCGCCGCGCGGCCGGTCGTACGACTGCTCCCGTTACCGTCGGAAACTCCGGTGTTCCCGGGTCGGGTACCGCCGGGTAGGGTGCCGTCCCAGGCAGCGATCTGGGAGACCACTGGGATGAGCAGTACGACGACACGTACGCGTACGGACGAGGGCCGCGGCGGGCTCGGCAGCAAGCTGTCGGGACTGGCCGTGGCCCTCGGCTGTGTGCTCTTCCTCGGCGGTTTCGTCTGGGGCGCGATCCTCTACCAGCCCTACACGGTGCCGACCGACTCCATGTCGCCCACCATCGTGGCCGGTGACCGGGTCCTCGGCCAGCGCATCGACGGCAGCGAGATCAAGCGCGGTGACGTCGTGGTCTTCCGGCAGGCGAGCTGGGGCGACATGGCCCTGGTCAAGCGGGTCGTGGCCGTGGGCGGGGACACGATCGCCTGCTGTACGAACGGCAAGCTGACCGTCAACGGCAAGCAGATCCAGGAGTCCTACCTGCGCAAGGGGCAGGCCGCCGAGCTGGTCGGCATTCCGTCGATCAAGGTTCCCGAGGGGCGCCTGTTCCTGCTCGGCGACGAGCGCACCGGCTCCCTGGACTCCACGGCGCACCTCACCGAGGCCTTCAACGGCACGGTGTCGCGCAGTGGGGTGGAGGCCCGCGTCGACGCCGTGGTGTGGCCCATGAAGGGCATGCTGCCCCGTCCCACGGGCTTCGAGCCCCTGGGGGCGCTGTCCACGCCGGGTCCGCTGCGGCTGCTCACCGTCGCGGTCGTGGTGGGTGGCGTGCTCGTCCTGGGCGGCGGCGCCTACGGGCCCATCGCCGGGCGGCTGGCGAAACGGCGCGCTGTCGCAGTGGCGGAGCCCGCCGGTGCCCGCTGAGGCGGACGGCGCTGCGGACGATTCGTCCACCGGCGGCGTGCGCAAGGTGGCCCGGGTGGTGCTTCTCGATCCGCGGGACCGGATTCTGCTGCTGCACGGGCACGAGCCGGACGATCCGGCCGACGACTGGTGGTTCACACCCGGCGGAGGTCTGGAGGGCGACGAGACGCGCGAGGAGGCCGCATTGCGGGAACTCGCGGAGGAGACCGGCATCACCGAGGTCGAACTCGGCCCGGTGCTGTGGCGGCGCAGATGCTCCTTCCCGTTCGCGGGGCGCCGCTGGGACCAGGACGAGTGGTACTTCCTGGCCCGTACGGACACGACGAGCACCCGGGCCACGGGTCTCACGGAGCTGGAGCGGCGCAGTGTCGCCGGAGCGCGTTGGTGGACGTGCCAGGAACTGACCCGGGCACATGAGACGGTGTATCCGACCAGACTCGCCGAGCTCCTGCGCAAGGTGCTCGACGAAGGTCCCCCGGCCACGCCCGAGGTCCTCGACACGGAAATCGTCTAGGGGCTCGCGGTACTGGCGCACAATGGGGGGACGCACGGCTGAAGGGGAACATGCCATGAGCGCCGAGGACCTCGAGAAGTACGAGACCGAGATGGAGCTGAAGCTCTACCGGGAGTACCGCGATGTCGTCGGTCTGTTCAAATACGTGATCGAGACCGAACGGCGCTTCTACCTCACCAACGACTACGAGATGCAGGTGCACTCGGTCCAGGGCGAGGTGTTCTTCGAGGTGTCCATGGCGGACGCCTGGGTGTGGGACATGTACCGGCCGGCCCGGTTCGTGAAACAGGTGAGGGTGCTCACGTTCAAGGACGTGAACATCGAGGAGCTGAACAAGAGCGATCTGGAGCTCCCGGGCGGCTGACCGTCACTCGTGCGGGTGGCGAGGTTATCCACAATGCCGAGGTTGTCCACCAAGATCCAATAGCTCGTTGAAGTGCCCGCATTGTTGGCGCCGGAGGTGGTGCCGACATGAACACACGCAACGCACAACGCGGCGCACTGGGCAGGTACGGCGAGGAACTGGCCGCGCGGCGGCTGACCGAGTCCGGGATGACGGTCCTTGACCGCAACTGGCGCGCCGGCCGGACCGGCGAGATCGACATCGTGGCCCGGGACGGCGACGCCCTCGTCGTCTGCGAGGTCAAGACCCGCCGGGCGGCCGGACCGGCGGGCGCCTTCCAGCACCCGATGGCGGCCGTCACACCGGCCAAGGCGGAGCGGCTGCGGGGCCTCGCCGAGCGCTGGGTCCAGGAACACGGGGGAGCGCCACCGGGCGGCGTCCGTATCGACCTGGTCGGCGTTCTGCTGCCCGAGCGCGGCGCGCCCGTGGTGGAACACGCGCGGGGGGTGGCGTGATGGGATTCGCCCGTACGTGTTCGGTGGCGCTGGTGGGCGTCGAGGGTGTGGTCGTCGAGGTCCAGGCAGATCTAGAACCCGGCGTCGCCGCGTTCACCCTGGTGGGACTGCCCGACAAGAGCCTGACGGAGAGCAAGGACCGGGTCCGGGCGGCGGTCGTCAACTCCGGGGCCGCCTGGCCGCAGAAGAAGCTCACCGTGGGACTCAGCCCGGCGTCCGTGCCCAAGAGCGGCAGCGGGTTCGACCTCGCCATCGCCGCGGCCGTCCTCGGGGCCGCCGAGCGGATCGACCCCAGGGTCCTCGCCGACATCGTGATGATCGGCGAACTGGGCCTCGACGGCCGGGTACGGCCCGTCCGGGGCATCCTGCCGGCGGTGCTGGCGGCGGCCGACTCGGGTTACGAACAGGTGGTCGTGCCGGAGTGCGCCGCCGCCGAGGCCGCACTCGTCCCCGGGGTGTCGGTGCTCGGTGTACGCAGTCTGCGGCAGCTGATCGCCGTCCTCGCGGACGAGCCGGTGCCGGAGGAGGAACCGGACGAGCACGGCCGCCCGGACCCCCTGATGGCGGGCCTGCGGATGCCGGGCACCGGCGCGGCCACGGGCATGCACAGCGTGGGCGCCGCCGCGTACGACAACGGTCACGACCTGGCCGACGTCGTGGGCCAGCACTCGGCGCGCACGGCGATGGAAGTGGCCGCGGCCGGCGGTCACCACGTCTTCCTGGAGGGCCCGCCCGGAGCCGGCAAGACGATGCTCGCCGAGCGGCTGCCCGCGGTTCTGCCCCGGCTCACCCGGCAGGAGTCGCTGGAGGTCACCGCCGTGCACTCGGTCGCCGGTCTGCTGCCACCGGGCAAACCCCTGATCGACACGGCGCCCTACTGCGCACCCCACCACTCGGCCACCATGCAGGCTCTCGTGGGCGGCGGACAGGGTGTCGCACGACCCGGTGCCGTCTCGCTGGCCCACCGCGGAATCCTCTTTCTGGACGAGACTCCGGAGTTCGGCAGCCAGGTGCTGGACGCCCTGCGTCAGCCCCTCGAGTCAGGGCACGTGGTGATCGCGCGGAGCGCGGGGGTCGTGCGGTTCCCGGCGAGGTTCCTGATGGTTCTGGCGGCCAATCCCTGCCCCTGCGGACGCTTCTCCCAGCGGGACACCCTCTGCGAGTGCCCACCCTCCGTCATCCGGCGCTATCAGGCCCGGCTCTCCGGTCCGCTGCTCGACCGGGTCGATCTGAGGGTCGAGGTGGACCGGGTCACGCGCTCGCAACTCGTCGAGTGCGGAGCTCGGGGCGAGTCCACGGCGACGGTCGCCGAGCGGGTGCGGGCGGCCCGGGAACGGGCGACGGCGCGGTTCGTGGGGACGCCGTGGCGGACCAACAGCGAGGTGCCGGGGCGGGAGCTGCGCAGCCGCTGGCACGCGGTGCCCGGCGCGATGGAGGAGGCCGAGCGGAACCTGGAGCGCGGGGTGCTCACCGCGCGCGGGATCGACCGGGTCCTGCGGGTCGCGTGGACCGTCGCGGACCTCGTCGGCCACGACCGGCCCGACGCGACGGACGTCGCCCTGGCGCTGCAACTGCGCACGGGGGTGCCGCGCGGGGTGCCGATGGCCATCGGGGCGCTGACATGACGGGGGACGCGGCCGGAACCGAGGCGAGTGAAGCCGCGTCCGGGGAGGCGGGTGGCGGGCCGGGTGCGGAAGGGCTCGCCCGGGTCTTTCTCACCCGGGTCGTGGAACCGGGGGACGAGGTCGCCGGGCGCTGGGTCCGGGAGAGCGGGGCCGTCGAGGTGGTACGGCGGCTGCGGGACGGCGGGCCGATGCTGACCGGCGTCACCGCGACCCGGTGGGCGGGGCTGTGCGCGCGGGCCGCGCAGGCCGAGCCCGAGCGGGATCTCGCCGTCGCCCGGGCGGCGGGGGTGCGGTTCGTGTGGCCCGGCGCGCCGGAGTGGCCGGCCCAGCTCGACGACCTCGGGGACGCGCGGCCCACGGGACTGTGGGTGCGCGGGCGGCCCAGCCTGCGGATGTGGGCGCTGCGGTCCGTCGCCGTGGTGGGAGCCCGTGCCTGCACCGAGTACGGAGCCCACATGGCGGCCACGCTCGGCGCCGGGCTCGCGGAGCACGGGTGGGTGGTGGTGTCGGGCGGCGCGTACGGGGTCGACGGGGCCGCGCACCGGGGCGCGCTCGGGGCGGGCGGGGCCACCGTGGCCGTACTCGCCTGCGGGGTCGACCGGCCCTACCCCCGCGGGCACACCCAGTTGATCACCAGGATCGCCGAGCAGGGTCTTGTGGTGGGCGAGTTGCCGCCCGGTGACCATCCGACGCAGAGCCGCTTCGTGATGCGCAACCGGGTGATCGCGGCCCTCACCCGGGGGACCGTGGTCGTCGAGGCCGCGTACCGCAGCGGCTCGCTCGTCACCGCGCGGGCGGCGCAGCGGCTGGGGCGGTTCACGATAGGGGTCCCCGGCCCCGCCACCAGCGGGCTCTCCGCAGGTGTGCACGAACTCCTGCGCGGCGACGCGATGCTGGTCACGGACGCGGCGGAAGTCGCCGAACTGGTCGGTGACATGGGCGACCTGGCGCCCGAGCGACGCGGACCGGTTCTCCCGCGTGACCTGCTGGAACCGGCGGCGGAACGCGTCCTGGCCGCGCTGCCCGCGCGCGGGACGGCGACGGTGGGCGACATCGCGCTGGGCGCCTCGACGGCGAAGGACGACGCGGTCGCCAGGCTGTACGAGCTCCGATCACTTGGTTACGTCGAACGACACGACGACGGCTGGAAGTTGACACGCCAAGCGATGATCTCCGTCCGGTCCGGGCGGGACCGATGCTGACCGAGCGTGTTCGGCCGTCCGGGGGATGCCCGATGCCCTTGGTATTTCCCGCAGTTGGTCCGCTCCGATGGTCACACAGGGCGATGGTCGTGACCCCGAGGGGCGTCCAGCGGAACGTATCTGCGTACACCCCGTCCCCCGGTCCTCGCACACTGCGACACCTCAGTCACGCTACGCTCACGTGGATTCCGGTGCAGACCGGGAGTCGGAAAGGCAATTCGACCAGACGGGTAATTCGACATCAGACCGCAACAGACCGACGGCCCACCCGGGCACCCATCCAGACACCACCGGTTCACGGCAGAACGGCACAAGGCGACGTATGCCCCAGCACACCTCCGGGTCCGACCGGGCGGCGGCCCCACCGGTCGCCCGCGACGGCGGTAACGTGCGCCCGCCCGCCCCCTCGACGCTCGACGAACTGTGGCGTTCGTACAAGACGACGGGTGACGAGCGGCTGCGCGAGCAGCTGATCCTGCACTACTCGCCGCTCGTGAAGTACGTCGCCGGCCGGGTGAGCGTCGGGCTGCCGCCCAATGTGGAGCAGGCGGACTTCGTCTCCTCCGGTGTGTTCGGGCTGATCGACGCGATCGAGAAGTTCGACATCGAACGGGAGATCAAGTTCGAGACGTACGCGATCACACGTATCCGGGGCGCGATGATCGACGAACTGCGGGCGCTGGACTGGATCCCGCGGTCGGTGCGGCAGAAGGCGCGGAACGTGGAGCGGGCGTACGCGACGCTGGAGGCGCGGCTGCGGCGGACACCTTCGGAGGGCGAGGTCGCCGCCGAGATGGGCATCGGGGTCGACGACCTCCACGCGGTGTTCAGCCAGTTGTCCCTGGCCAACGTCGTCGCGCTGGAGGAGCTGCTGCACGCGGGCGGCGAGGGCGGGGACCGGCTGAGCCTCATGGACACGCTGGAGGACACCGCCGCCGACAACCCGGTCGAGGTGGCCGAGGGCCGGGAGCTGCGGCGGTTTCTGGCGCGGGCGATCAGCACGCTGCCCGACCGGGAGAAGACCGTGGTGACGCTGTACTACTACGAGGGGCTCACCCTCGCGGAGATCGGCAACGTGCTGGGCGTGACCGAGAGCCGGGTCAGCCAGATCCACACCAAGTCCGTCCTGCAACTGCGCGCGAAGCTGGCGAGCTTCGGTCGCTGAGCGGGCCGGAGTCCGGAGTGTCTCCCTTCCGGTGCGGCACGTCCGTACAGTGTTGACGTGCCAAGGATTCGAGCGGCCTCCGTGGCCGAGCACCGGTCGATGCAGCGAGCCGCCCTGCTGGACGCGGCGAGGTCCCTGTTGTCCGAGGGCGGGACGGAGGCGCTGACCTTCCCGGCCCTGGCCGAACGGACAGGTCTCGCGCGGTCGTCCGTCTACGAGTACTTCAGGTCGCGGGCGTCCGTCGTCGAGGAGCTGTGCGAGGTCGACTTCCCGGTCTGGGCGGCCGAGGTCGAGGCCGCGATGGCCGCGGCGGACGGGCCCGAGGGCAAGGTCGAGGCGTATGTGCGCCGGCAGCTCGCCCTGGTGGGTGACCGGCGGCACCGGGCCGTGGTGGCGATCTCGGCGAGTGAGCTGGACGCGGGGGCCCGGGAGAAGATCCGGGCAGCGCACGGGGCGCTGGTCGCGATGGTGGTCGAGGCGTTGCGGGACGTCGGGCACGCGCAGCCGCGGATGGCGGCGATGTTGTTGCAGGGGATCGTGGACGCGGCCGTGCGGCGGATCGAGTTCGGGGTGGCGGAGGATCCTGCGGTGATCACGGAAGCGGCTGTGGGGATGGCGTTGCGGGGTGTACGGGGCTGAATCGGTCCCCGCAAGTCGGTGCGGGCGCCGAGGGGGACTTCGCTCGCCGCGCTCGCGGGGTGCCGCTGCGCCCACCCGTGCCGCCCCAGCGGCACGACTGCCCGCAGCGGGGTGCGGCACGGCTGTCCGCGGCGGGGTGCGGCACGGGTGGGCGCAGCGGGGTGCGGCGGCGCGGCTGTCCGCGGCGGCGGGTTTGCGGGCTAGGCGGGTGGTGGTGCGGTCAGTACCGGTAGGAGGCGGGACGGGCCGGTGCGGAGGAGCCATGGGGGGAGGAGGGTGAGGGGGTCCAGGTAGGTTTCGCCTCTCAGTAGGCCCCAGTGCACGCATGTCGTCGGGCAGTGACCGTGTCCTGGCTCCAGCGTGCCCACCACCTCGCCCGCCGCCACCTCCGTCCCCTTCTCCACCGCTGCCGTCACCGGTTCGTACGTGGTTCGCAGAGGCGGGGTGCCCGTGCCCGAGAGTTCCACGGAGACGACTCCCCGGCCCGCCACCCGGCCTGCGAAGTGCACCCGGCCCGCGGCCACCGCGCGAACCGGGGCGCCGGACACCGCTGCCAGGTCCACGCCCCGGTGGCCCCCGGCGTAGGGCGTCGGAGGCGGTTCCCAGGCTCGGAGGACCGGGGGGCGGCTCCCCACCGGCCAGGTGCGGGCGAGCGCGGGTGTGGGAGGTGCGTCCGCGACGGGGGGTTCCCTGGGCGGGGGCGCCCCGGCTCCCCTTGCTGTCGACGCCGTCAGGGTCAACAGCAGGGCCAGGACCAGGGGCAGCAGCAGGGACGGGCCTCGACGTGCTTCTCGGTTCGCTCGCATGGGCCGAGACTGGCGTGATCCGTGATGGTCCGGGCGGGCCTGTGGAGTACTGACCGGTTGTGGATATCGGCGTCACCCGGGGCCCCGCCGGTCCCGTACACTTCTTTTGGCGATCCGGGTCACCGGGTCGACTTCGCACGCCCCGACACCAGGCCCCGTACAGGGCGGGTGTCAGCGCCTCTCGGTCCCTCGTGGCAAGGCGCAATCGGGCGTCAGGCGCGGGTGCCGGCCGGTACCCGCGGCACAACCGAGAAACACAAGGAGAACGGCCATGGCCGTCGTCACGATGCGGGAGCTGCTGGAAAGCGGCGTCCACTTCGGTCACCAGACCCGTCGTTGGAACCCGAAGATGAAGCGCTTCATCTTCACGGAGCGCAACGGCATCTACATCATCGACCTGCTCCAGTCGCTGTCGTACATCGACCGCGCCTACGAGTTCGTCAAGGAGACCGTCGCCCACGGCGGCACGGTCATGTTCGTCGGCACGAAGAAGCAGGCGCAGGAGGCGATCGCCGAGCAGGCGACCCGCGTCGGCATGCCCTACGTCAACCAGCGCTGGCTGGGCGGCATGCTCACCAACTTCTCGACCGTCTACAAGCGTCTGCAGCGCCTCAAGGAGCTCGAGCAGATCGACTTCGAGGACGTCGCCGCGTCGGGTCTCACCAAGAAGGAGCTTCTCGTGCTCTCGCGCGAGAAGGCCAAGCTGGAGAAGACCCTCGGTGGTATCCGCGAGATGTCCAAGGTGCCCAGCGCCGTCTGGATCGTGGACACCAAGAAGGAGCACATCGCGGTCGGTGAGGCCCGGAAGCTCAACATCCCGGTCGTCGCCATCCTCGACACCAACTGCGACCCCGACGAGGTCGACTACAAGATCCCGGGCAACGACGACGCGATCCGCTCCGTCACCCTGCTCACCCGTGTGATCGCCGACGCTGTCGCCGAGGGCCTCATGTCCCGTTCCGGCGTCAACACCGGTGACAAGGGCGAGAAGGCCGTCGCCGAGCCGCTCGCCGAGTGGGAGCGCGACCTCCTCGAGGGCGAGAAGAAGGCCGACGACGCCGAGGCGCCCGCCGCCGAGGCCGCTGCCGACGCTGAGGCCCCCGCCGAGGCCGAGGTCGCCGCTGAGGCCCCCGTCGCCGAGGCTCCGGCCGAGGCCGCCGAGCAGGCCTGACCCTCACCCCTTCGGGTTGTCGACGGCGGGGGCACCTCCATCGGGCCCCCGCCGTTCGATCCGCAGATCTTTCAGACTTCGAGAGAGACTCCGAGAATCATGGCGAACTACACCGCCGCCGACGTCAAGAAGCTCCGTGAGCTCACCGGCGCCGGCATGATGGACTGCAAGAAGGCGCTCGACGAGGCCGAGGGCGAGGTCGACAAGGCCGTAGAGGCCCTGCGCATCAAGGGCCAGAAGGGCGTCGCCAAGCGCGAGGGCCGTTCCGCCGAGAACGGCGCGGTCGTCTCGATCATCGCCGACGACAACACCTCCGGTGTGCTCGTCGAGCTGAAGTGCGAGACGGACTTCGTCGCCAAGGGCGAGAAGTTCCAGGCTGCCGCGAACGCGCTCGCCGAGCACGTCGCCAAGACCTCCCCGGCCGACCTGGAGGCGCTGCTCGCCTCCGAGATCGAGCCCGGCAAGACGGTTCAGGCGTACGTCGACGAGGCCAACGCCAACCTGGGCGAGAAGATCGTCCTGGACCGCTTCGCGCAGTACGCGGACGGTTTCGTACTGGCGTACATGCACCGCACGATGCCCGACCTGCCCCCGCAGATCGGTGTCCTCGTCGAGCTGGACAAGCCCAACGCCGAGGTCGCCAAGGGCATCGCCCAGCACATCGCCGCCTTCGCGCCGAAGTACCTCTCCAAGGAGGACGTGCCGGCCGAGGTCGTCGAGTCCGAGCGCCGCGTCGCCGAGGAGACCACCCGCGCCGAGGGCAAGCCCGAGGCCGCCCTGCCGAAGATCGTCGAGGGTCGCCTCAACGGCTTCTTCAAGGACGCCACGCTGCTCGGCCAGCCGTACGCGCTGGACAACAAGAAGTCCGTCCAGAAGGTCCTGGACGAGGCCGGTGTCACCCTGAAGCGCTTCACGCGCATCAAGGTCGGCATCTGAGTCCGTACCGCGATCGACGCGCGGCCCACGTAGGCATACCTATAGGGTCGACGACAGTCGCGCGCGTACGTCGTCACGCACGCGCGCGTGGCGGACGACAGCAGATCTGACGAGGAGGCCATTGCCGAGCATGGGATGCGATCGACACCCCACCGGCAATGGCCTTCTTCGTATGTGTGACACGTGAAGAGGCGAGATTCTCCATGACCACCAAGGCCCAGAAGAGCGACGACGGCAAAGTGCGCGGCCGGTACATGCTGAAGCTGTCCGGAGAGGCCTTCTCCGGCGGTGGGGGCCTGGGCGTGGACCCCGACGTGGTGCACAAGATCGCCCGCGAGATCGCGGCCGTCGTGCGCGACGGCTCCCAGATCGCCGTCGTCCTCGGCGGCGGCAACTTCTTTCGCGGCGCGGAACTCCAGCAGCGGGGCATGGACCGGGCCCGCTCCGACTACATGGGCATGCTCGGCACCGTCATGAACTGCCTCGCGCTCCAGGACTTCCTGGAGAAGGAGGGCATCGACAGCCGGGTCCAGACCGCCATCACCATGGGCCAGGTCGCCGAGCCGTACATCCCGCTGCGTGCCGTACGACACCTGGAGAAGGGCCGTGTGGTCATCTTCGGGGCCGGTATGGGCATGCCGTACTTCTCCACCGACACGACCGCCGCGCAGCGCGCCCTGGAGATTGACGCCGAGGCGCTGCTGATGGGCAAGAACGGCGTGGACGGGGTCTACGACTCCGACCCGAAGACCAACCCCGGAGCCGTCAAGTTCGACTCGCTCGGCTACGGCGAGGTCATCACCCGGGACCTCAAGGTCGCCGACATGACGGCGATCACGCTGTGCCGTGACAACAAGCTCCCGATCCTGGTCTTCGAGCTTCTGACCGAGGGCAATATCGCTCGGGCCGTCAAGGGTGAGAAGATCGGCACTCTCGTCGGTGACCAGAGCGGCCGGGACTGACAAGGGATCAGCCCTGACCGGGGACTGGCCCTGAGCGGGGGATGGACAATGTCCTGGCGGTCGGGAACCGTGCAGGAAGAAGACGCGACGCAGCCGGCCGCGGACCGAGAACAGCAGCCGGGCCTACTCAAGACACGCAGGAGCAAGTGGTGATCGAAGAGACCCTCCTCGAGGCCGAGGAGAAGATGGAGAAGGCCGTCGTGGTCGCCAAGGAGGACTTCGCCGCGATCCGCACCGGTCGTGCGCACCCGGCGATGTTCAACAAGATCGTGGCTGACTACTACGGCGCGCTGACGCCGATCAACCAGCTGGCCTCGTTCTCCGTGCCCGAACCGCGCATGGCCGTGGTGACCCCCTTCGACAAGAGCGCGCTGCGCAACATCGAACAGGCGATCCGCGACTCCGACCTCGGCGTCAACCCGAGCAACGACGGAAACATCATCCGCGTGGTGTTCCCCGAGCTCACCCAGGAGCGCCGCAAGGACTACATCAAGGTGGCCCGGACCAAGGCCGAGGACTCCAAGATCTCGATCCGGTCCATCCGCCGCAAGGCCAAGGACACCATCGACAAGTTCGTCAAGGACGGCGAGGTCGGCGAGGACGAGGGCCGTCGCGCGGAGAAGGAGCTCGACGACACCACCGCGAAGTACGTCGCGCAGGTGGACGAGCTTCTCAAGCACAAGGAAGCGGAGCTTCTCGAAGTCTGATGAACGACTCTTCCTGGGGGGCGCCGCCCCACGCCGGGTACTGGGGGCCGTCCGACGGAGGGCCTGTCCAGGGGGCTGCCCCGGCGGGTCCCGCGTACGATGCGCAGCACGCGCAGCAGACTCGCCCCATGCCCATCGTGCCCGACGTACCCGCACACGGCGGAGACCAGGATGACGAGCGGGGGGCCGCTCGGCCGGGCGGCCCTTTGTTCCGCGACGAGATGCCGCAGGCACAGCCCTATGGGACGGTGCCGCAGAAGCCGGATTCCATGCCCACGCCCGACGACGCCCAGCAGCCCGCCCCCGCCCCGCAGAAGAAGAGCGCGGGCCGGGACCTCGCCGCGGCCATAGGGGTCGGCGTCGGACTCGGCGCGGTGATCATCGCGTCGCTGTTCGTCGTCAAGGCCGCCTTCGTCGGGGTGATCGTGGTCGCCGTCGTGGTGGGCCTGTGGGAACTGACGTCCCGGCTCCAGGAACGCAAGGACATCAGGGCGCCGTTGGTGCCGCTGGCGCTCGGCGGGGCCGCGATGGTCGTCTCCGGATACGTCCGAGGTCCCGGTGGCGCATGGGTCGCCATGGCGCTCACCGCGCTCGCGGTCCTGGTCTGGCGTATGACGGAACCTCCGGAGGGCTACCTCAGGGACGTCACGGCGGGCGTCTTCGCGGCGTTCTACGTCCCGTTCCTGGCCACCTTCGTCGCGATGATGCTCACCGCCGACGACGGTGCGCAGCGCGTCATGACGTACCTCCTCCTGACCGTCGTCAGCGACACGGGCGCGTACGCGATCGGCTGGCGCTTCGGCAAGCACAAGCTCGCCCCGCGCATCAGCCCCGGCAAGACCCGCGAGGGGCTGTTCGGCGCGGTCGCGTTCGCGATGGTGGCGGGCGCGCTGCTGATGGCGTACGTGATCGACGACGGCACCTGGTGGCAGGGACTGCTGCTGGGCCTCGCGGTCGCGGTCAGCGCGACGCTCGGCGACCTCGGCGAGTCCATGATCAAGCGGGACCTGGGCATCAAGGACATGGGCACGCTGCTGCCGGGACACGGCGGCATCATGGACCGGCTGGACTCGCTGCTTCCCACGGCTCCTGTCGTGTGGCTGCTGTTCGTCGCCTTCGTGGGCTGAGGGCGGCCGGAATGTTCCAGTACGGTCCGGGTTTCGTGTGAAAGACCTCCGACGGCCTGAAACCACCCCTTTCGAACCTAAGATCGACTTCAGTGCGGTCGATCCGTCCGGAAGGGGTGGCGTGCATGTGGGGGCGTAGTCGGGCAAGACGCCAGCGGCAGGCCGAGGGGCTGGCGGCTGTCGCCGGCCCGGTCGAGACCGCCGACGCGGCTCATCAGGCGCTGCTGGAGCTGCGCAGGGCGGTGCGGGGCGAGCTGGAGCGGATCGAGGCGCTGCTCGACCGGGGGGACGGACTCCCTTCGGACACCATCCGCGAGCAGACGCTCGGCGCGATGAGTGTCTTCGCCGACCTGGACGGAGTGTCCCAGAACTACCTCGAGGTCCGTACGGCGACCGTCGGGGCGGCCGAGCACGGCGTCGAGGTGGCCCTGCCCTGGCTGGAGGCGCTCGGGGACCAGGTCAGGTCGATGACCGAGCTGCGGGAGACGTTCGCCGGATACGGCGAGTCCCTCGTCTACCTCCGCGAACGCACCGAACGGCTGCGCGCCGACCT
Organism: Streptomyces sp. ME02-8801-2C; assembly: GCF_033793965.1. Taxonomy (NCBI): domain Bacteria; kingdom Bacillati; phylum Actinomycetota; class Actinomycetes; order Kitasatosporales; family Streptomycetaceae; genus Streptomyces; species Streptomyces sp. ME02-8801-2C. Next base: position 228,331 of record NZ_JARAXP010000009.1, read on the forward strand.
GGTCCCGCTGCGCGAGGGGGCCCACGAGGCCCTGCGCGCGGCCCGGGGCGAGCTGGCCGCAGCCCAGGGCGCCGACGGCTGGCACGACTGGCAGACAGGCCTCACCGCCCTGGGCGACCGGCTGACCGAACTGGACGGGGGCCGCGTCACACCGACGGCCCGGCAGAAGGTCAGCGACCACTACCGCGAGCTGGAGCGGGAGGTGGCGGAGCTTCGGGGGGTGATGGCGGCTGCGCCGCGGTGAGCAGGCGGACGGCTGCCGAGCTGGGGTTTTGTCTCCGCGCCTGAGGTTGTCCACAGGGCGGTGAGGGGGTGGCCGGATGTCTGCGACACTGGTACAGCCATGCCTAAGCCAGGAGAACTCACATTCGTCGCCCCGCGCGGAGCTCAGAAGCCGCCGCGGCATCTTGCCGATCTCACGCCCGCCGAGCGTAAAGAGGCCGTTGCCGCGATCGGTGAGAAGCCGTTTCGTGCCAAGCAGCTCTCGCAGCACTACTTCGGGCGGTTCGCGCACGACCCGGCCGAGTGGACGAACATCCCGGCCGCCTCGCGCGGCAAGCTCCAGGAGGCGCTGCTTCCCGAGCTGATGACGGTCGTGCGTCATCTGTCGACCGACCAGGACACCACCCGCAAGACCCTGTGGCGGATGGTCGACGGGACGCTCGTCGAGTCGGTGCTCATGCGCTACCCGGACCGGGTGACCATGTGCATCAGCTCGCAGGCGGGGTGCGGGATGAACTGCCCGTTCTGCGCGACCGGGCAGGCGGGGCTCGACCGGAACCTGTCCACCGCCGAGATCGTGCACCAGATCGTGGCCGGGATGCGTGCGCTTCGGGACGGGGAGATTCCCGGTGGGCCCGCGCGGCTCTCCAACATCGTGTTCATGGGCATGGGCGAGCCCCTGGCCAACTACAAGCGTGTCGTCGGTGCCATCCGTGCGCTGACCGACCCCGAGCCGGACGGTGTCGGGCTGTCGCAGCGGGGGATCACCGTCTCGACCGTCGGGCTGGTGCCGGCCATCCACCGGTTCTCCGACGAGGGCTTCAAGTGCCGGCTCGCGATCTCCCTGCACGCGCCGGACGACGAGCTGCGCGACACCCTCGTACCCGTGAACACACGGTGGAAGGTGCGCGAGGTCCTCGACGCCGGGTGGGAGTACGCGGCGAAGTCGGGGCGTCGGCTGTCCATCGAGTACGCGCTGATCAGGGACATCAACGACCAGGCCTGGCGTGGTGACCGGCTCGGGCGGCTGCTCAGGGGCAAGCCCGTGCACGTCAACCTGATTCCGCTGAACCCCACTCCGGGGTCCAAGTGGACGGCCTCGCGGCCCGAGGACGAGAAGGCGTTCGTCGAGGCCATCGCCGCGCACGGGGTGCCCGTGACCGTTCGGGACACCCGAGGGCAGGAGATCGACGGGGCGTGCGGTCAGCTGGCGGCCACCGAGCGGTAGTCTTACGTCGTACCTACATACCTTCATATTCCGACAGGGGAGCGCCACAGCGCTGAGAGTGCGGGACAGCCCGCAGACCCTCTGAACCTCGCCCAGGTCATTCTGGGTAGGAAGTTCGGTCATCACTCAAGCTGTTGCGCCCTGCCCGGAACCCGTCATGGGGTCCGGGCAGGGCCGCGTCTCTTCCTGGTCATCCCAGGAGGAAGAATCCAGTGAGCATCACCAAGCAGGTCACGGCCCTTGCCGTCGGGCTCGGGCTGGTCGCGCTGTCCGCGTGCGGGTCCGAGGACAGCGGCAGCGGTTCGGCTGCGGAAAGCAAGACCGTCACCCTGGTCAGCCACGACTCGTGGGCCGTTTCGAAGGGCGTCCTCGCCGCCTTCGAGAAGCAGTCCGGGTACAAGGTCAGGGTCCTCAAGGACGGCGACGCCGGGCAGGCCGTCAACAAGGCGATCCTCACCAAGGACAACCCGCAGGGCGACGTCTTCTTCGGCGTCGACAACACCCTGCTCTCCCGCGCGCTCGACAACGGCCTGTTCCAGTCGTACGAGGTGAAGGACGCCGACGCGATCCTGCCCGCGTACCGGACGGACGACGACAAGCACCGGGTCACCCCGATCGACACCGGCGACATCTGCGTCAACTACGACAAGGCCTGGTTCAGCGAGCACAAGCTGACCCCGCCCGAGTCCTTCGACGATCTGGTCAAGCCCGCCTACAAGGACCTCCTCGTCACCGAGAACGCCTCCACCTCCTCGCCCGGACTCGGGTTCCTGCTCGGCAGCGCCGCCAAGTACGGGGATGACGGCTGGAGCGGCTACTGGGCCAAGCTGCAGGCCAACGGTGTGAAGGTGGTCGACGGCTGGGAGCAGGCGTACAACGAGGAGTTCTCCGGGTCGGCCGGCGGCAAGAAGGCCAAGGGCGACCGGCCCCTCGTCGTCTCGTACGCATCCTCGCCGCCCGCCGAGGTGATCTTCGCCGACCCGAAGCCGACCGCCGCTCCGACCGGGGTCGCGATGGGCACCTGCTTCCGGCAGATCGAGTACGCGGGGCTGCTCAGCAACGCGAAGAACAGCGCTGGCGGCAAGGCGCTGCTCGACTTCCTGGTCGGCAAGACCTTCCAGGAGGACATGCCGCTCAACATGTTCGTGTACCCGGTACGCGAGGGCGCCGAGGTGCCCGCCGAGTTCACCGAGTACGGGCCGCAGGCCAAGGACCCCGAGACCATGGACCCCGCGAAGATCGCCGAACACCGTGACCAGTGGGTCAAGTCGTGGACATCGCTCGTACTGAAGTAGCCGGGGCGCTCGCGCGCAGGCGGGGCGCCGCTCTGCGCGGTGCCCTGCTCGCGCTGCCCGTCGTCTTCTTCGCGCTCTTCTTCGCCTATCCCGTCGCCGCGATCGTCGCGCGCGGTCTGCACGTCGACGGGGTCTGGCGGCTGGGACAGCTGGGGGACGTGCTCGGCGACTCCGGCATCCGGCGCGTGCTCTGGTTCACCGTCTGGCAGGCGTTCGCGTCCACCGCGCTCACGCTGCTGATCGCACTCCCCGGCGCGTATGTCTTCGCGCGCTTCGATTTCAGGGGCAAGCAGATTCTGCGGGCCGTGGTGACCGTGCCCTTCGTACTGCCGACCGTCGTGGTCGGTACGGCGTTCCTGGCACTGGTCGGGCGTGGCGGGCTGCTCGACGAGCTGTGGGGCGTACGGCTGGACACGACCGTGTGGGCGATCCTGCTCGCGCATGTCTTCTTCAACTACGCCGTCGTCGTACGGACGGTCGGCGGGCTCTGGGCGCAGCTCGACCCACGGCAGGAGGAGGCCGCGAGGATGCTCGGCGCCTCGCGGTTCACAGCCTGGCGGCAGGTCACGCTGCCCGCCCTCGCACCCGCCGTCGCCGCCGCCGCGCTCATGGTCTTCCTCTTCACCTTCACCTCTTTCGGAGTGGTGCAGATCCTCGGCGGGCCCACCTTCGCCACCCTCGAGGTGGAGATCTACCGGCAGACCTCGGAGATCTTCGACCTCGGTACGGCCGCCGTGCTGACGATCGTGCAGTTCGTGGCGGTGGGCGCGATCCTCGCCGTGCACGCCGGGACGGTACGGCGGCGGGAGAGCGCGCTGCGGCTCGTGGCACCGGAGACGACCGCCCGCAGGCCCCGCGGCCGGGGTCAGTGGGCGCTGCTCGGCGGGGTGCTGGCCAGCATCGCCCTCCTGCTGGTGCTGCCGCTCGCCGTGCTCGTGCAGCGGTCGTTCGCCACGCCGGGCGGCGCGGGCCTCGGCTACTACCGGGCGCTCACCCACGACGACTCGGGCATCTTCCTGGTGGCGCCGATCGCCGCCATCGGGAACTCACTCCAGTACGCCGTCGCCGCCACAGCCATCGCCGTCGTCGTCGGGTCGCTGGCCGCCGTGGCGCTCACCCGGCGCGATGCCGGGCGGCTCGTACGGGGGTTCGACGCACTGTTGATGCTGCCGCTCGGGGTGTCGGCGGTGACCGTCGGGTTCGGGTTCCTGATCGCGCTCGACGAGCCGCCGCTCGATCTGCGCAGCAGCTGGATCCTGGTACCGCTGGCGCAGGCACTGGTCGGGGTGCCGTTCGTGGTGCGGACCATGCTGCCGGTGCTGCGGGCCGTGGACGGGCGGCTGAGGGAGGCGGCGGCCGTGCTCGGGGCGTCGCCGTGGCGGGTCTGGCGGGAGGTCGATCTGCCGATCGTGCGGCGGGCGCTGCTGGTCGCCGCCGGGTTCGCGTTCGCCGTGTCGCTGGGCGAGTTCGGGGCGACCGTGTTCATCGCCCGGCCCGACAACCCGACCCTGCCGGTCGCCGTGGCCCGTCTGCTGGGCCGCCCCGGCGACCTCAACTACGGCCAGGCGATGGCCCTTTCGACGATCTTGATGCTGGTGTGCGCGGTGGCCCTGCTCGTGCTGGAGCGGCTGCGGACCGACCGGACGGGGGAGTTCTGACCATGCTCAGTCTCGACGGAGCGACCGTACGGTTCGGGTCGCGGCCCGTGCTCGACGGCGTCGGCCTCGATGTCGCCGAGCACGAGACCGTGTGCGTGCTCGGCCCCAGTGGCAGCGGAAAGTCGACGCTGCTGCGGGCGGTCGCCGGACTCCAACCCCTCGACGCGGGGCGGGTGTCGCTCGACGGCAGGGACCTCGCCGGAGTGCCCGCGCACAAGCGCGAGGTCGGCCTGATGTTCCAGGACCACCAGCTGTTCCCCCAGCGGGACGTCGGCGGCAACGTCGCCTTCGGGCTGCGCATGCACCACGTGTCCAAGGCGCAACAGAACGTACGCGTACGGGAGTTGCTGGAACTGGTCGGGCTGCCCGGCGCCGCCCGTCGGGCCGTCGCCGCGCTGTCCGGCGGGGAGCAGCAGCGCGTCGCCCTCGCCCGCGCCCTCGCGCCGCGCCCCCGGCTGCTGATGCTCGACGAACCGCTCGGCCAGCTGGACCGCTCGCTGCGCGAGCGGCTCGTCGTCGAACTCCGGGAACTCTTCGGCCGGTTGGGCACCACCGTGCTCGCCGTGACCCATGACCAGGGCGAGGCCTTCGCCCTCGCCGACCGGGTGATCGTGATGCGCGAGGGGCGGATCGCCCAGTCCGGTACGCCACTTGAGGTCTGGCAGCGACCCGCGGACGAGTTCGTGGCCCGCTTCCTCGGCTTCGACAACGTCGTCGGGGCGACGGTGAGCGGGCAGGCCGCGGACACCCCCTGGGGCAAGGTTCCGGTCCCCGAGGACGCCCCCCAGGGGACGCGCACGCTGCTCGTACGGCCCGCCGGGGTGCGCCTGGTGCCCGCCGCCGAGGGCCTGCGCTGCACCGTGGCCGCGCGCACCTTCCGGGGTACGCATGTCGCCGTACAGCTCCAGCCAGAGGACGCGCCCCGCCTGGAGGCCGCGTGTGCGTTGCGGGCGGCGCCGGAGCCGGGGGACGAGGTCGGGGTGGCCTTCGACGCGGCCGAAATTGTCGTGCTCGGCTGACGGGACCCCTCATAGGGTTCGGGGCATGACGACACTCGCACATGACCGCTATTGCGATGAAATCGCCCACCAGGTCGGACAGTTGAGAGCTGTCGTGACCTCCGGTGCCGAGCTGTCCGCGACCGTGCCGACCTGCCCGGACTGGTCGCTGGAGCAGTTGGTGCGGCACACGGGCGGCGCCCTGCGCTGGGTGGACACGCTGGTGCGCGCGCGGGCCGAGGCGGACATCGACGAGGATCTCGTGCCCCTGTGCGAGGGACCCGAGGCCCAGGGGGATACCGCCGCGCTGGACGCGTGGCTGGCCGAGACCGGTGAACTGGTCGTCGGCGCGCTGCGCGAGGCCGGGCCCGACACCAAGGTGTGGGCGTGGGCGGGGATCCACACCTCGGGCTTCTGGGCGCGTCGGATGGCCCACGAGATCACCGTCCACCGCGCGGACGCGACCCTCGCCGCCGGGCTGCCGTACGAGGTCGCGGCCGACATCGCCGCCGACGCGATCGACGAGTGGCTGCAGATCGTGGAGTTCGTACAGCGGACGCAGCCGCACGACGCGGCGAGCGAGCTGCGCGGCCCGGGCCGCAGCATCCATCTCCATGCCACGGACGCCGAGCCGGAGTTGAACGCCGAGCGAAGCGAGATGGGGGTCCCCCCGGCCGAAGGCTGGGGGAGGCTCGTCGAGCTCACCGAGGACGGTGTCGTCTGGCGGCGCGGCCACGAGAAGGCGACGGTCGCCCTGCGCGGTCCGCTCACCGACGTCATGCTCGCCTTCTACCGCCGACTGCCGCTGGACAGCCCGGGGTTGGAGATCCTCGGAGAGCGTGAGCTGCTGGAGTTCTGGCTACGGAGGGCGACTTTCGGCTGACGACAGCGCGGTGGCCCGCCCCCGGACTCGGGGACGGGCCACCACGTACAGCCAGGTGCTGCGGATACGGCGAGCGGAACGTCAGCTGTTGTTGGACGCACCACGACGACGCAGGCCGAAGAAGACGGCGCCGCCGCCGACGACGACCAGGGCGGCCGCGATACCGGCGATCATGCCGGTGTTCGAGCTGGCGCCGGTCTCGGCGAGGTTGGAGCTACCGCCCGCGGGCGTCGGAACGCTGTCCGCCGGAGCACCCGGGGTGCTCTCGGAGGCCGACGGAGTCGGCGTGGCGGACTCCTCGGGCTCCGACGCCGACGGGGTCGGAGTGGCGGCGGGCTCCGAGGGCTTCGGGGTCTCCGAGGCCGGCGGGGTCGGGGTCGGCGACGGGGTCGTCTCCGTCTTGCAGGCCTCGCCACCGGTGAGAACGTCAGGCTTGACGTAGTCGTCGACCAGCTTGCCGGCCTTGACGTGCACGCGGTACGTCGTGTTCGGCGCCCAGTCCTCCGGGAAGTCGACGGTGACACCCTCGCGGCTGCCCACGACGTCCTGGGTGCCGATGACCTTGTCACCCAGGTAGACGGTGACAGTGGCGGGGGTGCCCGACGGGTCCTTGTCGGTGACGCTGATGACACCCTTTTCACCGTCGCACTTGGCGACGGCGGAGAACTCAGTGATGTTGCAGGCGAACGCGTTGCCGGCGACGCCAAGCGCGAGCGCGGCCGAGGCGGAGGCAACACCGAGAATGCGCACGGAACGCGCGTTACGGAAAGATATGGACACGGTTGCCCTTCACGGGATGCACAACTGAGGGGGGTGGAGGGAGTGAAGAGACCTCATCACCTCGTCACCCCCACGAGTCTCACAGGTTTATAAGCGCGGCATAAGGGCTGTCAATCTGTATGCAGGTTCCAGGCATTTGTTTTGCCTACCCGTTAACCGGCAAGGCGTTTCAACGCCTCCGGAGCGTCCTCGATCCGGTCGACCAGGGCAATTCGGTCCTCCATCGCCCGCCCCCGCGCCAGGGATTGGAGGAGCGGCCAGGCGGGCAGCCGCTCGGTCCAGTGGACACGGTCCACCAGCACCATGGGTGTTGGCTCGCCGCGCGACTCGTAGTAGTTCGGGGTCGCGTTGTCGAAGATCTCCTGTACGGTCCCGGCGGCACCCGGCAGGAAGACGACCCCCGCGGTCGAGCGGGCCAACAGCCCGTCCTCGCGGGTGGCGTTGGCGAAGTACTTGGCGATGTGCGAGGCGAAGGCGTTCGGCGGCTCGTGCCCGTAGAACCAGGTCGGGATGCCCACCGAGCCTGCCCCCTTGGGCCAGCGGGCGCGGACTGCGAAGGCGGCGCGCGCCCAGTCGGTGATCGAGGGCGCGAACGAGGGTGCCCCGGCGAGGAGTTCGCACGCGTCGTCGAGCATGGAGTCGTCGAAGGGTGCCGCGTACGCGCCGAGGTTCGCCGCCTCCATCGCGCCCGGGCCGCCACCCGTGGCCACCGTGAACCCGGCGCGCGTCAGCTCGCGCCCCAGGCGCGCGGCACCGGCGTACGCCTGCGTGCCGCGTGCCATCGCGTGACCCCCCATCACCCCCACCACCTGTGTGGCGCGCAGGAGTTCGTCGAGGGCGTCGGAGATGGCGTCGTCGTGGACGGAACGCAGCATCGAGGCGTAGATGTCGCCGTCGGCCTTGGTGCGCTGGAACCAGGCGTACCCGAGGGCGTCGGGCGTCTGCTCGTAACCCTTGTCGAGCCCGGCGAACAACTCGTCCGGCGCGTAGAGGCGGCCGCGGTACGGGTCGAAGGGCAGGTCCGGGACCGGCGGGAAGACCAGGGCGCCGTCCGCGCGGACCTTCGCCGCCGCGTCCGGGCGCATCGGGCAGCCGAGGAAGACGGCACCCGTGGCGGAGCTGGTCAGCAGTTCCTTCGTACGGTCCGTCAGATCGACGGCCTGGACGCGGAATCCGGCGAGTGTGCCGCGTGCCGAGACGACCGCGTCGAACTCGTCGAGCGTCTCTATCTCACGGTCGTCGTGGTGGGCCGCATGGGCGGGGCTCGTCTGCACCCGCCCATGTAAGCACGGCCGACTCAGCCCTGGACGGCCGCCGGGTCCATCCACATGACCTCCCAGGTGTGGCCGTCGAGGTCGTCGAACGCGCGGCCGTACATCTGGCCGTAGTCCTGCGCCTCGCGCGGCTCGGTGCCGCCCGCCGCGAGCGCCCCGTCGACCAGTTCGTCCACCTTCGCCCGGCTCTCGGCGCTCAGACAGATCAGGACCTCGCTGGTCTTCGTCGAGTCCGCGATCTCCTTCTTCGTGAAGTCGGCGTAGCGCGACTTGCTCAGCAGCATCGCGATGATCGTGTCGCTGATCACGACACAGGCGCAGTCGTCGGTCGTGAACTGCGGGTTGATCGTGTAGCCGAGCTCGGTGAAGAACTTCTTCGACGCGGCGACGTCGTTGACGGCCAGGTTCACGAAGATCATCTGCTGGTACTCGCTCATGAGGGTCTCTCCCGTTGGTCGGTGCGGTGTGGTGCTGTTCGGCGGGGTAGACCGGGGGGCTGTGCGGAACTCATCGGTGCGAGCAGATTTTTTTCGTACGGGTTTCAGGCCGTCAGCGGTAGCGCCGCCAGCTCCGCGATCAGGAGGGTCAGGGGGGCGAACAGGGCGAGGAGGGCGGCCGCGCGCAGGCCGGCGGCGGTGCGCAGGGTCGTGGCCGGTGCGCCCAGGCGGAGCAGGGCCGCGGTGGTGTCCGCGCGGGCGAGCCTGGCCTCGGCGGCGGCCGTGAGGAGCGTGCCGACGGTGCAGCCCGCCACGACCAGGGCGCCCAGGGTGGTGAGGGGGCCACCGAGGGACGGGTCGTCGGCGGCGTCGTCGTACAGCGCGACCATGGCGTACGCGCCCGACGCCACCGCGCAGACGACGCCCAGGGGGCGGCCGATGCGGGTCGCCTCCTCCATGAGGACGCGGCCGGCGAGGAGGCGGAGGGCGCCGGGGCGGACTGCTTGCAGCAGGCGTCCGCACAGGTGTGCGAGGCCGGGGCCGGCCAGGGCGAGGCCCAGGGCGGTGAGGGTCCAGCCGATGAGTACGGCGGCGGGGCTGCCGGTGGCTCCGCCGGGCATGGCGAGGCGGGTGTGTGGGGTGCGGGTGGCGTAGGCCTCCACGGCGAGGCCGGCGGCGAGTACGGCGATGCCCCAGGGGAGGTCCCGGGGGGTGGGGTGGGGGGTGGGGAGGGCGTGGGGGTCGGTGGGGGCGGGGTCGGTGCTGGCGAGGTGGGTTTCCTGGGCCGGGGTTTCGGTGGAACCCGGGGTTGCTGCCGGGGGGTGGGAAGCGCTGCCCGGCACTTGCGGGGTGCCGCCTGCGCCCACCCGTGCCGCCCCAGCGGCACGACTGCCCGCAGACGGCGGGCCCTCTTGCGGGGTGCCGCCTGCGCCCACCGTGCCGTTCTGGGGGGTTTTCGTGCCGAAGCGGCTGTACCTGCGGTGGCGTGTGGGGCCGGGGTCCCTTGGGCGCAGGGTCAGGGCGACCGAGAGCGACGCCGCCACCGGGACGAGGGTGAGCAGGGTCAGGGCGGCCGGGAGGGGGAGGGGCTGGTCGGCGGCCAGGAAGTCCGCCGCGTCGCCGTCGAAGGGCATGCCGGTCAGGTCGCCGCGCAGGTGGAGGAAGAACAGGAGGGCCACCATCGAACCCAGGGTGCAGGACAGGGCCGTCGTTGTCGCCGAGACGGCCATCAGGCGGGCCGGGCCCAGGCCGATCGCCGACAGGCCGGGGCGCGGTTTCGTGCCGGGGTCCGTGCGGGCCACCGTCACCGCGAAGTGGACCGTGGCCGCCAGCGGGGCCAGACACCAGGCCAGCCGCAGGACCGATCCGCCAGGTGTGTCCTGGTGGGCGAGGGCGTGGCCCAGGGTGCCCAGGAGGAGGAAACCCGTGGCCGCCGACGCCGTCGCGACCAGCAGTCGGCGGAGCTGGACGCCCGGGTGCGCGCGGCGGGCTAGACGGAGAGCGAGCACGCGGCCCGGCCTTCCGTCTCGCTCCCGGTGCCGGCGGGAGTCTCGACGACCGGGGGCAGATGGACGGTGTTGACGCTCCGCCCGTCGAGCAACGAGACCGTGCGGTCCGCCAGCGCCGCCGTGTCCGCGTCGTGCGTCGCCAGGACCACGGTGATGCCGTGCGAGCGGGCCGCTGTCGTCAACGTCCGCAGGACGTGGGCGCGGTCCGCCTGGTGGAGGGGCGCCGTCGGCTCGTCCGCGAAGAGGACCGTGGGGGCCGGGGCCAGCGCCCGCGCGATCGAGACGCGCTGGCGTTCGGACTGCCGCAGCTCGTAAGGGCGTTGGCGGGCCCGGTCGCCGATGTCCAGGCGCTCCAGCCACTCCAGGGCCGCCGTCTTGGCGCGCCGGCGACTGGTTCCGCGCAGCATGAGGGGCAGGGCCGCGTTCTCCCAGACGTTCAGTTCCGGTACGAGGACCGGGGCCGGGTCGATCCAGCCGAACCGGTCGCGCCGCAGCCGTTCGCGGGTGAGCGGGCCCATCGTGTGCACGGGCACGCTGTTGAACCAGACCTCGCCCCGCAGCGGCCGGACCAGACCCGAGAGGCAGCGCAGCAGGGTCGTTTTGCCGCTGCCGCGCGGGCCGCTCACGGCGAGGATCTCGCCCTCCCGGACACCGAGCGAGACGCCGCTCAGCGCGGGCGAGCCGTCGTTGTGCTGGAAGTGCAGGGCGCGAGCCCAGAGCACGTCGTTGTCCGGCCGGGCCACCATGGGCGTACACCTCGTTCAGATCCGTAATTCCCTGAGTCCATCCCCCGTGCGGGGGAACGAAGACAGGGCCGATCGGTTACAGGGCACGCTAGGGATCCGGGCCGGGAACGCGGGACAGCACACGGCCCGGGTACACCCGTTCTCACTCGTACGGGTGTACCCGGGCCGCACAACCGCCGGAGGCTACAGCTTGGTCCACGCCTCCGTGAGCGTCGCGCGCAGTATCTGTTCGATCTCGTCGAACGTCTGCTGGTTCGCGATCAGCGGCGGGGCGAGCTGGATGACCGGGTCGCCGCGGTCGTCGGCCCGGCAGTACAGGCCGTTCTCGAAGAGGGCCTTGGAGACGAAGCCGTAGAGGATACGTTCCGTCTCCTCCGCGTCGAAGGACTCCTTGGTCGCCTTGTCCTTGACCAGTTCGATGCCGTAGAAGAAGCCGTTGCCGCGGACGTCACCGACGATCGGCAGGTCGTGCAGCTTCTCCAGGGTCGAGCGGAACGCGCCCTCGTTGTCCAGCACATGCTGGTTGAGGTTCTCGCGCTCGAACAGGTCGAGGTTGGCCAGGCCCACGGCCGCCGACACCGGGTGGCCGCCGAAGGTGTAGCCGTGCAGGAACACGTTGTCGCCCTGGTAGAACGGCTCGGCGAGCCGGTCCGAGATGATGCACGCGCCGATCGGGGAGTAGCCCGAGGTCATGCCCTTGGCGCAGGTGATCATGTCCGGGACGTAGTCGAACTTGTCGCACGCGAACATCGTGCCGAGGCGGCCGAAGGCGCAGATGACCTCGTCCGACACGAGCAGCACGTCGTACTTGTCGCAGATCTCGCGGACCCGCTGGAAGTAGCCCGGCGGGGGCGGGAAGCAGCCGCCCGCGTTCTGTACCGGCTCCAGGAAGACGGCGGCCACGGTGTCCGGGCCCTCGAAGAGGATCTCCTGCTCGATCTGGTCGGCGGCCCAGCGGCCGTACGCCTCCGGGTCGTCACCGTGGATCGGGGCGCGGTAGATGTTGGTGTTCGGGACCTTGTGGGCGCCGGGGACGAGCGGCTCGAAGGGCGCCTTCAGGCCGGGCAGGCCGGTGATGGACAGGGCGCCCTGCGGGGTGCCGTGGTAGGCGACGGCGCGCGAGATGACCTTGTACTTGGTGGGCTTGCCGACCAGCTTGAAGTACTGCTTGGCGAGCTTCCAGGCGGTTTCGACGGCCTCGCCGCCACCGGTGGTGAAGAAGACCTTGTTGAGGTCGCCCGGCGCGTAGTTGGCCAAACGTTCCGCCAGCTCCACGGCCTTCGGGTGGGCGTACGACCACACGGGGAAGAACGCCAGTTCCTGCGCCTGCTTGAAGGCGGTCTCGGCCAGCTCGGTGCGCCCATGACCGGCCTGGACCACGAACAGCCCCGCCAGGCCGTCGAGATAGCGCCGGCCCTTGTCGTCGAATATGTACGTGCCCTCGCCCCGGACGATCGTCGGGACGGGGGCCTTCTCGTACGACGACATGCGGGTGAAGTGCATCCACAGGTGGTCGTAGGCGGAGCGGCTGAGGTCGTCGGGGCCGGAACCGGCACTGGAACCGGTGCTGTGGCTGTCGGTGGTCGTCACGGTTATCGGGTTCCCCACATGTAGGTCTGCTTCTTGAGCTTGAGGTAGACGAAGCTTTCGGTGGAGCGCACGCCGGGCAGCGCCCGGATGCGTTTGTTGATGACGTCCAGCAGGTGGTCGTCGTCCTCGCACACGATCTCGGCGAGGATGTCGAAGGAACCCGCGGTCATCACCACGTACTCGACCTCCGGCATGCCGCTCAGCGCGTCGGCCACGGGGTCCAGGTCGCCGTCGACGTTGACGCCGACCATCGCCTGCCGGCGGAAACCCACGGTGAGCGGGTCCGTGACGGCGACGATCTGCATCACGCCCTGGTCGAGCAGCTTCTGTACGCGCTGGCGCACGGCCGCCTCCGAGAGGCCCACCGCCTTGCCGATCGCCGCGTACGGTCTGCGGCCGTCCTCCTGGAGCTGTTCGATGATGGCGAGGGAGACGGCGTCCAGCTGGGGAGTGCCGTTCCTGGACTCGCGGGAGTCCCTGTGCTCTGCGCTTCGACTGGCCACGCGCTCACTGTGCACGAGGTGTCGACGGTTTCGCAAGGCTCGATCGATGAAATTCGTTGTTCATGGACGCTTGTCTTGCGGATTTCGCAGCTTCCGGGGGAGTGGGGGTGTTGAAAACGTCGGAATGCGGAATAGGGTGGGTGTCTCAACCCATGGACACCCCGAACCTGGAGGGCCGGCAGTGAGCACCGAGCTGCGTCGTCTGCGCAACTACATCGATGGTGAGTTCCGGGACGCCGCCGACGGGCGGACCACCGAGGTGGTCAACCCCGTGACGGGCGAGGCGTACGCGACCGCGCCGCTGTCCGGGCAGCCGGACGTCGACGCCGCCATGGCGGCGGCCGCCGCCGCTTTCCCCGCCTGGCGGGACAAGACGCCCGCCGAGCGCCAGAAGCACCTCCTGAAGATCGCGGACGCGTTCGAGGAGCGCGCCGAGGAGCTCATCGCGGCCGAGGTGGAGAACACCGGCAAGCCGGTCGGGCTCACCCGGTCCGAGGAGATCCCGCCGATGGTCGACCAGATCCGCTTCTTCGCGGGCGCGGCCCGGATGCTGGAGGGGCGCAGCGCCGGCGAGTACATGGACGGGATGACGTCGATCGTCCGGCGCGAGCCCATCGGGGTCTGCGCGCAGGTCGCGCCCTGGAACTACCCGATGATGATGGCGGTGTGGAAGTTCGCCCCGGCGATCGCGGCCGGCAACACGGTGGTGCTGAAGCCGTCGGACACGACGCCCGCGTCCACGGTCCTCATGGCCGAGATCATGGGTTCGATCCTGCCCAAGGGTGTCTTCAACGTCGTCACCGGCGACCGTGACACCGGTCGGCTGATGGTCGAGCACCCGACGCCGGCGATGGCGTCGATCACCGGTTCGGTACGCGCCGGTATGCAGGTCGCCGAGTCCGCGTCGAAGGACCTCAAGCGCGTCCACCTGGAGCTGGGCGGCAAGGCGCCGGTCGTCGTGTTCGAGGACACCGACATCGCCAAGGCCGTCGAGGACATCTCGGTCGCGGGCTTCTTCAACGCCGGGCAGGACTGTACGGCGGCCACGCGCGTGCTCGTCCAGGAGGCCATCCACGACGAGTTCGTGGCGGCGCTCGCCAAGGCCGCCGCCGAGACCAAGACGGGTCAGCCGGACGACGAGGACGTCCTGTACGGGCCGCTCAACAACCCGAACCAGCTGAAGCAGGTCTCCGGCTTCATCGAGCGGCTGCCCGCCCACGCCAAGGTCGAGGCGGGTGGCCACCGGGTCGGCGAGAAGGGCTACTTCTACGCGGCCACCGTCGTGTCGGGCCTGAAGCAGGACGACGAGATCATCCAGAATGAGGTCTTCGGCCCGGTCATCACCGTGCAGTCCTTCTCGGACGAGGCGGAGGCCGTGGAGTGGGCCAACGGCGTCGACTACGCCCTCGCGTCGTCCGTGTGGACGAAGGACCACGCGCGCGCGATGCGGATGTCGAAGACCCTGGACTTCGGCTGCGTGTGGATCAACGCCCACATCCCGCTGGTCGCGGAGATGCCGCACGGCGGCTTCAAGAAGTCCGGCTACGGCAAGGACCTCTCGGGGTACGGCTTCGACGACTACACGCGGATCAAGCACGTGATGACGTCCCTCGGCGGCTGATGGTTCGTCGTGGCAAGGGCGCGGCCCCGGACGGGAGTTCCCCGTCCGGGGCCGCGTGGTTTCGGCGCGGGGCCGAAGGGGCCGACAGGGTTTTTGAACGTGTTCAACTCAAGCGTATGCTGGCCCCCATGAGCGACAGAGCCGCCCTGCTCAAGGGCATTCGCGCCTGGTTGGTTCTCTTCGTCGTGTGTCTGGTGCTCAGTGGCGCCACGGCCTTTCCGCTGGTGCACGAACTGCACTGGACCGAAAGCCTGTTGCGGGCCCTTGCCGTCCCCGAGCACCTGCCGGGGCTGATGGACTGGATCGAGCGGGTCCGTGACGGACTCGACGCCACGGACCGGCGCTACCCCTTCGTCCTCTACGGCACGGACTGGCTCGCCTTCGCCCACCTCGTCATCGCGGTCGCCTTCTACGGGCCCTACCGCGACCCCGTACGCAACATCTGGGTCGTCGAGTTCGGGATGATCGCCTGCGCCGGCATCATCCCGCTCGCGTCGATCTGCGGGCCGATCCGGGGGATCCCCTTGTGGTGGACGGTGATCGACATGTCGTTCGGGGTGTTCGGCGTGATCCCGCTGTACGTCGTACGCAAGCGGATCAAGAGGCTGGAGGCGTTGACCGGGGTGCCCCCGGTTGTGGGTCAGGTGACGGTGTGAAGGCGGCCCGCAGTATGCGCTCGGCGACGGGATTCATGCCCTTGGCCTTCGCGTCGGTCGAGTTGACGCTGTAGACGAGGGTCCGGGACAGGTCGCGGGTGGCGGCGATGACCGAGTTGTAGCCCCATCGGCCGCCCGACTTCAGCCACAGCTCGGTGCCGTCGTCGGTGACGTACTGCTGGAGACCCGCGCTCATCGTGGCACCGGGCACGCCGGCGGGGAGGCTGAACATCTCCTCCAGTTGCGGCCGCGGCACGACCCGCCCGCTGAACAGGGCCGTCAGGAAACGCTCCAGATCGGCCGTCGTGGAGATCATGGCGCCCGCCGCCCAGCTGTCAGTGGTGCCCCACACCGTGACATCGCGGTACTCCGTCGTGCCGTCCGCGCGCGGCACGGCCTGGTAGCCGTGGTTGTGCGGCCCCCGGATGTCCGGGTCGGAGCCGGGGAAGTACGTGTGCCGCATACCCAGCGGGGCGAAGATCCGGCGAGCCGTCTCCTGTTCGTACGAGTGGCCGGTGATCCGCTCGATCAGCAGCCCGAGCACGGTGTAGTTGATGTTGAGGTAGTGCTGCTGGGTGCCCGGCGTGAACTCGGGCTTCTCGCCGGTGGCCGAAATGACCATCGCGCGGGGCGAATTGAGGTCGAAGCGGTGCGCGTACCACTCCTCGAAGGTCGTACCGGGGCCCTCGGCGGCCGGGATGCCGCTCGTGTGGTTCAGCAGTTGGCGTACGGTCACGCGTTCGTACGCGGCGGGGATCAGGTCCGGGAGGTAGCGCCGGGCCGGGCTGCCGAGGTCCACCTCGTCCTCCGCCGCGAGTTGCAGGACGACCGCCGCCGTGACCGCCTTCGTCGTCGATCCGGCCCGGAAGCGCGCGTTCGGGTCCGCCGCCCGCCCGCTCTCCAGGTCGTGCACGCCCGCGCTGCCCCGCCAGCTCCCGCCGGTGCCGCCGACCCGTACCAGAGCGGCGGTCGCGGTCGCGTCCGGTAAGCCGGCGAGCGCGGCCCGCAGGGCCTTCGCGTTCGGTGCCGTGTCCGGCACGGTCGCCGGGTCGGCGGAGGTGGCCGACAAGGGAGCGGCAAGGGCACCGGTCGGCAGGGCGAGGGTGAGCGTGAGGACGGTCGCGAGGGCTGTGGCTCTGGCGGCGGTACGTGTGCGTATGCGCATCGGCTGCTCCTGTTGGTGGCGGCTGGTGTCGATGTTCATATTCTTGATCGGTACGGAGTGGCGGTGATCGTCGGTGAGAAGGACGCCGACCCCGGGGTCCGACTCGGGGCAACTGGCGTGCCGCGTCCGGATCTTGTCGGGGATCGCACCTAGGGATCGCCCAAAAAGTGTTATCGGCGGTGCCCCTGATCCGTCTCCTCGGGCGACCTCGTGGGGAACTGGTGTGCATAGCGCGACGTAAGGTGCACACACGTACGAGAAAGGGTGCTTTTGTGGACGGGCGCCAGTGGAGTTCCACCATCGCTGCGGCGCAGGCCGGTGACCGGCGGGCGCTGGACGAGCTGGTCGCGGGCTGGCTGCCGTTGGTCTACAACATCGTCGGCCGGGCCCTGAACGGGCACGCGGACGTGGACGATGTCGTGCAGGAGACCATGCTCCGGGCCGTCGAGAACCTCGGCTCCCTGCGCGACCCGGACAGCTTCCGGTCGTGGCTCGTCGCGATCGCGATGCGGCAGATCCGGGATCGCGCCCGCCGCCGTACCACCGACACCCTGCGTGACGGGACGGCCGACGACGCCGCCGACTTCGCCGAACTCACCGTACTGCGGCTCCAGTTGGAGGGGCAGCGGCGCGAGGTCGCGGAGGCGGTGCGCTGGCTCGACGGCGAGGACCGGGAACTGTTGTCCCTGTGGTGGCTGGAGGTCGCGGGCGAACTCACCCGCCGTGAGCTGGCCGCCGCCGTCGGTATCAGCAGGCAGCACGCCGCCGTACGCGTCCAGCGGATGAAGGAGCGACTGGAGGTCTCGCGCGGGATCGTACGGGCGCTCGACGGCGCCTGCCCCGACCTGCGCGAACTGACCGCCCGCTGGGACGGCCCCCCGGACTCCGTGTGGCGCAAGCGGCTGGCCCGGCACATCCGGGGGTGCGCCTACTGCGCGAGCCCCGGTGAGGAGGCCGTCGTACCGGCGGAACGGCTGCTGGTCGGCATCGCGCTCGTCCCGCTGCCCGTCGGGTTCACCCTGTCGCTGGCCTTCGGCGGCAAAACCGCCGTCGCCGCCAGCACCGGGGCTTCCGTCGGCTGGTCGGGCAAGGTGCTGGGCGCCCTGACCAAGCCGGCCGTCGCCCTGAGCGCGGGAGCGACGATCGTCGCGGGCGGCGCGTACGTCGTGACGCAGCCCGCCCAGGACCCGCCGCCGGTCGTCGCCGCCCCCACGGCCCGCCCGCAGTCCCAGGCGCCCGCCGCGGCTCCGCCCCGGTCTCCGGCGCCGTCCCCCTCGCCGTCGGCCTCGCCCTCTCCCAGCCCCTCGCCGACGCGGCCGGCGCCCGACCTGTACGGGACGGTCGTCGACGCCGTCGACCCGGCGCCCGACCCGAACGCGCGGCCCGCGGTCCTCCCACGGCGGCCCGAGTCGGGGATCATCAGCACCGGCGGCGCGCACGCCACCATGAACCACCGCGGGGACGGCGTGACGCTCACCGGCCGGGGCTATGTCCTCGTCCGCTGGCAGATCTCGCCGCAGTACCGGGCCGGCAGTTTGGTGATGCCGGCCTGGACCGGGCTGAAGGGCAGGCTCTTCCACGTGGCCTCGGGCGGCGGCCGCCGGATGGACGACCGAGTGAGCAGCACCGACGCCTCCGCCACCGGCATGGGCAACTCGACCACCGGCTACGCCGTCCCGCCGCCCGGCACCCAGCAGATGTGGCAGAACGAGTACTTCTACGTGGACGGCGCCGTCACCCTCACCGTGAACGAACGCGGCGCCGACTACGGCTTGAACGTCTTCCCGACGACCTGGGAGAAGGTCGAGGACGATGTGACCGTCGGCCCTCCCGATGGCGCCATCCGCTACGGCCTGGTCCGCGACACCGGCAAGGACGATGCCCCCGTCCCGCAGTACGTCACCCGGGACACCCCGGCCGACCCGGCGACCGTGGCTCAGGAGTCCCGCGTGGGAAACCCCTGAGCTCTCGCGATGTCATCCCTTCCGCAGCGCGCACAGCGCGTCGATCCGGTTGGTGGTGATCGAGTCGACGCCGGCGTCCAGCAGCCGGCGCATGGCACGACGGGTGTCCGGGGTCCACACCGACAGCAGGCGGCCGTCCCGGTGCACCCGCGCCACGAGCGCCCGGTCGACGAGAGTGAAGCGGTAGTTGAGCCAGCGCGGGCGTACCGCGGCGAGCAGGGCGGGGCGCGGCGACGCAAGGCTTTTCCAGGTCAGGGCGATCTCCGCGGACGGGTCGGCCGCCCGCACCGCGAGCATCGCCGGGGCGTCCGCGCAGTAGTACACGCGTTCCTGCGCGGCGCACTCCCGGACCACGTCCAGCACCCGCCGTGCCGCGCGCGCATCGGGCGATCCCGGCAGATCGATCATCACCCGGCTGCCCTCGGTCACCGCCAGCGCCTCCGCGAGCGTCGGCACCCCGCCCTCCGTCAGCCCGTGGACCTCGGCCGACGACAGCGCGGCCAGCGGCCGTTCCCGCTCCCACAGCCGCTTCAGCGTCGCGTCGTGCAGCAGCACGGGCACGCCGTCACGGGTGAGGCGTACGTCGATCTCGACCGCGTCCGCGCCCTGTTCGAGCGCGGAACGCAGCGAGTCCGTCGTGTTCTCTCGGAAGCGGTAGGGGTCGCCGCGATGGGCCACGGCGGTCACGTTCTGCATGACCCCATTGTGCTGGGGCGGAAGGTGACGACGTGCCTCAGGGGGCGAGCCACTCCGAGGTGTACGTGTCGATCTCGGCGGCCAGCGCCGCCTTGCCCGCCGGGTCGAGGAAGGAGGCCTCCACGGCGTTCTTCGCGAGGTCGGCGATACCCCACTCGTCGAGGTCGAGCAGCCGGGCGGCGACCGCGTACTCGCTGTTGAGGTCGGTGCCGAACATCGGCGGGTCGTCGGAGTTGATCGTGACCAGGACGCCGGCCCGCACGAACTCCTTGATGGGGTGCTCGTCGAGGGTACGCACCGCGCGCGTGGCGATGTTGGAGGTCGGGCAGACCTCCAGGGCGATGCGCTGCTCGGCGAGGTGCGCGAGCAGTTCGGGGTCCTGTGCGGAACTCGTGCCGTGCCCGATGCGCTCGGCGCGCAGGTGGTTCAGCGCGTCCCAGACCGTCTCCGGCCCCGTGGTCTCGCCGGCGTGCGGCACCGACCGCAGTCCGGCGGCGATCGCCCGGTCGAAGTACGGCTTGAACTGCGGCCTGGGGACGCCGATCTCCGGTCCGCCGAGCCCGAACGACACCAGGCCCTCCGGGCGCAGCCGGTCGTCGGTGGCGAGCCGCACCGTCTCCTCGGCCGATTCGAGACCGGCCTCCCCAGGGATGTCGAAACACCAGCGCAGTACGGTCCCGAACTCGGCCTCCGCCGACTTGCGGGCGTCCTCGATCGCGTCCATGAAGGCACGCTCGTCGATGCCGCGGCGGGTGGAGGAGAACGGGGTGATGGTCAGCTCGGCGTAGCGGACCTGCTGCCGGGCCATGTCCCGGGCGATCTCGTACGTCAGCAGCCGTACGTCCTCGGGTGTGCGGACGAGGTCCACGACGGACAGGTACACCTTGATGAAGTGGGCGAAGTCCGTGAACGTGAAGAAGTCGGCCAGGGCCTCGGGATCGGTGGGCACCTGGGAGTCGGGGTGGCGGGCGGCCAACTGGGAGACGATCCGGGGGGAGGCGGAGCCGACGTGGTGGACGTGCAGTTCGGCCTTGGGCAGCCCGGCGATGAAGGCGTGCGGGTCACGGGCGCCGGCTGCGTCACGCTGGTGGTCTGTCAAGGGTTCCTCCCCGGGAACGGCGCCCCGGACCGTGCGGAGGCCGGCGGGACGCGGGTGATCGGCTGATCGATGACTCGGGGATCATCGTAGGACGGGCCTGCGGGGAGACGCCTGTGGGTTACGAGGTGCCCCCCGTCGCCCTCTGATCCCGGGCCGTAGCATGACAGAACGTACGAACGAGGGGACCCCGAGCATGTCCGATGCCGCGCAGCCGCCGCACTCGCCGGAGAACATGCCTGCGGAGGGGGCGGGTTCGGGGGGTGCGCCGAGCGGTGGAACCGCCGGTGAGAGTCCCGCGAGTGGTACACCTGCGCGAGTCCCGCTGGACAAGCCTCCGGCCGGGTCGGCGCCCGGGGGCGCGGCGGATTCCGGCGCCGAGCGCGACCCGTGGGCGGCGCCGGCGGCGGACGCTCCGGGCTCCGGCGCCGACAGCCCCGCCACCACCCTGTACTGGAACAACGGCGACACCAACCAGCCGCCGCCCTCCACCCCCACGGTTGTCTCACCCCCGTCGGGCGCACAGGACTCCCGGCCCTGGTCCAACCCCTTCGCCCCGCCCGGCGGCCCCGTGGCCGGCGCCCCGCGGGACAACCCCTTCGCGCCCCCGCCCCGCAGGCCGCCTACGCCCAGCCCGGCGCACCGGTGCCCCCGCCGCCGATAGCACCCGACGGCCCTGGGCAGGCCCCGTACGCCTACCCGTCCCATCCCGCTTACCCGACCTATCCGTCAGGGGCGGGCTACGGCTATCCGCAGCAGCCCGGTTACGCCGGTTCCGGACCCACGTATCCGACGTACGGCGGTGGCCCCGGTTACGGCTGGGCCCCCATGGCGCCGCAGCCGATGAACGGCATGGGTACGGCCTCGCTCGTGGTCGGCATCGTCTCGGCCGCCGTCTTCTGCATCTGGCCGCTGGCGATCGTCCTCGGCATCCTCGCCGTGGTCTTCGGCCTGGTCGCCCGCCAGCGGGCCCGCCGGGGCCAGGCGACCAACGCGGGCCAGGCGCTGGCCGGGATCATCTGCGGTGCCGTCGGCATCGTCCTGGCCGTGACGCTCGGCGTCCTCTTGATCGTGTTGGGCGAGGAGGGATCCCTGAACACCGACGAGGGCAGCTACTCGAGCGTCCTGTCCCAGCCCCGGTAGGGCTGGGGTACAGGTCCGGTCCGACCGAGCGGCCCGGGAGGCTGCTCTGCCGGGTCCGGCGCAGTGCGCTTGCCGCGACAACGTGGAGCTGTAGCTGCCGGGTGCGCGTCTGTACGGCAACCGCCGGGTTGTGCGCCCGGTGGCGGCCGTCCCTGCCCGGTCCCAATGGAACGCCCGCCCACGCGGGCGGGGTCCAGCGCTCTGTGCCGCCATCGGGTGTGCGACTTGTCGCGGAGGGCTCTGTCCAGTTACGGCGGAAAGCGCACGCCGGCGTGGCGGTGGCCCCATCCGTGGGTCCCGGCGGAATGCGTACGTCGGCGGGGGTGGCCCCTTGTGTCGGGTGCGGCTGTGTCGGTGTCGGGTGTGTGGCCGGTGACTGGCGGCTTTGCCGGTTTCGGCGGAATGCGCACGTCGGCGGGGGCGGCCCCCTGCGTCGGGTGCGGCTGTGTCGGCGTCGGGTGTGTGTGGCTGGTGACTGGCGGCTTTGCCGGTTTCGGCGGAATGCGTACGTCGGCCGGGTGGCCCCTTGCGTCGGGTGCGGCTGTGTCGGTGTCGTGTGTGTGGCTGGTGACTGGCGGCTTTGCCGGTTTCGGCGGAATGCGCACGTCGGCGCGGGCGGCCCCCTGCGTCGGGTGCGGCTGTGTCGGCGTCGGGTGTGTGCGGCCGGTGACCGGCGGCTTTGCCGGGCCCGGCGGGAGGCGAATCCCGTGCCGGGTGTGGGACGGGCCCGTCTGGGTCATCGGCGCGGGGGCGCGGCCCGGGCTCCCGGTGACGTCAGCCCTTCGCCGCAACCCGGACCAGCCGGGTTGCGTGCGGCACGTCAGCCCCCTCGCAACCGGTTCCGCGCCTCCATCAGCGCGAAGCCCAGGAGGTTCGGGCCGCGCCAGCGTTCGGGGTCTGTTGCCGCCTCGTCGTTCGCGGCGAGGCCGATGCCCCATACGCGGTCCACGGGGCTCGCCTCCACCAGGACGCGCCCGCCCGTGCCCAGCAGGAACTCCCGCAGCGCGGGATGCGCGGCGAACTTGTGGACGCTGCCCTCGACCACGATCGCGAACCGCTCGCGCTCCCACACGGCCTCGTCGAAGCCGCGCACGAGCCGGCCGGCCTTCTTCGCCAGTGCCGGGTTCGGTGCCGAGATCGCCCGGCGCTCCGCCTCCGCGTCCTCGAACAGGCGGGCCTTGGCGGCCATCATCCAGTGCTCGGCCGTCGCGTACTCCACCCCGGCCACGGAAAACGCGGCCGGCCACCACTGGCTGAGACAGCTCACACCCACACCGCCGTCCGGGCGGGGCCGGTGCCCCCAGAAGTGCAGGTACTTGACCGGGGTCCCCGCACGGACTTCCCTGGTCAGCGCCTCCCATGAATCGATCTGCCCCGGCTTCCCCGGCTTTTCCGGCTTCTGAGCGAGTTTCCCCATGCCCGCGAGTCTGGCAGTCGCCACTGACATCGCGTCCCTTCATTTCCCGTCCGACTGGACACCTCGCCGACAGATTCCGTCGCGTAACCAAAAGGCAACAACGGAATCACTTGTTGGAGTCCACTTACTCTGTCAGGATCGGCACTCAAATCGACTCGGAGCTACGTTGACCCCTGCGGTACGGGGAGGGCGGCGGAGGAGAGCGACATGCACAATTCGGGCCATCGCTTCCCGGCACAGGAACGGCTCGCGGCCGGCGCGCAGTACATCGCGGGCCGCCTGACCCACGGCACCTCCGGCCGCACCCACGCGGTCGTCGACCCGGCCACCGGCGACACGGTCTACACGTACGAGCTGGCCGGTCACAGCGACGTGGACGCAGCCGTCGCCGCAGCGCGCGCGGCCTTCCCGGGCTGGGCCGGGGCCACTCCGGGCGAGCGTTCCGACGCGCTGCACCGTTTCGCCGCAGTCCTCGCCGAGCGAGCCGAGGAATTCGCGCGTGCCGAGTCCCTCCAGTGCGGCAAGCCGCTCAAGCTGACCCGCGAGTTCGACGTGCCGGGCACGATCGACAACACCGCGTTCTTCGCGGGCGCCGCCCGGCATCTCCAGGGGCAGTCGGCCGGGGAGTACTCCGGTGACCACACCTCGTACGTCCGCCGGGAACCCATCGGTGTCGTCGGCTCCATCGCGCCCTGGAACTACCCCCTCCAGATGGCTGCCTGGAAGATCCTCCCGGCGATCGCGGCCGGCAACACGATCGTGCTCAAGCCCGCCGAGCTGACCCCGCTGACCTCCCTCCTCTTCGCCGAGGCGGCCACCGCGGCCGGGATCCCGGACGGTGTCGTCAACATCGTCACCGGGACCGGCAAGGAAGCCGGTGAGCATCTCGTCGGGCATCCCGATGTCGCCATGACGTCCTTCACCGGGTCCACCGCCGTGGGCAAGCGGGTCGCCGAGGTCGCCACCGCCACCGTCAAGCGGCTCCACCTGGAACTGGGCGGCAAGGCCCCCTTCCTCGTCTTCGACGACGCCGATCTCGACGCCGCCGTCAACGGCGCTGTCGCCGGCGCCCTCATCAACACCGGCCAGGACTGCACGGCCGCCACGCGCGCGTACGTGCAACGCCCGCTGTACGAGGAGTTCGTCGCCAGGACCGCCGCGCTGATGGAGGGCGTACGGGTCGGTGATCCGTTCGGTCCGGCAACCGACATCGGGCCGCTTATCTCCCACGCGCAGCGCGACCGCGTCGCCGGTTTCGTCGAGCGGGCGCGTCCCTACGCGCGCGTGGTGACCGGCGGCGAGGCTCCTCAGGGGGAGCTGAAGAGCGGCGCCTACTACCGGCCCACCCTTGTCGCCGACGCCGCCCAGGACAGCGAGATCGTCCAGTCGGAGATCTTCGGGCCCGTACTGGTCGTCCTGCCCTTCGACAGCGACGACGAGGGCATCCGGCTCGCCAATGACACGCCCTACGGTCTGGCGGCGTCCGCCTGGAGCCGGGACGTCTACCGGGCGAACCGCGCCACCCGTGAGATCAAGGCGGGCTGCGTGTGGGTCAACGACCACATTCCGATCATCAGCGAGATGCCCCACGGGGGATACAAGGCGTCCGGCTTCGGCAAGGACATGTCCGCGTACTCGTTCGAGGAGTACACACAGATCAAGCACGTCATGTTCGACAACACCGCGGCTGCCCGCAAGGACTGGCACCGCACGATTTTCGGGGACCGCTGACCGGACACAGGCCGACCGACCAGCGGCCGCCCACCCTTCCGAAAGGGCACCACGCGCATGGAGCAGTACGAGCCCGACCGCCTTTCACCGGCCCAGCTGGCCGCCATGCGGCGCAGCTTCCGAAACGGCAGGGCCGCCCTGACCCGCCGGTCCCTGCTGCGCGCCTCCGCAGGCGGTGTCCTGGTGGCCGGCGGCCTCGGTGCGCTGACCGGCTGCGGCATCCCCGCGGCCGGCAAGACCGCGGGAGGCGTCTCCGCGGACGACCACTCGGCCAAGGAGAAGACCGTCAACTTCTCCAACTGGACCGAGTACATGGACGTCGACGAGAGCGAGAAGCACCACCCCACGCTCGACGCGTTCACCGAGCGCACCGGCATCAAGGTCAAGTACACCGAGGACATCAACGACAACGTCGAGTTCTTCGGCAAGATCAAGCCGCAGCTCGCGGCGGGCCAGGATACCGGCCGGGACATCATCGTCCTCACCGACTGGCTGGCCGGCCGGCTGATCCGGCTCGGCTGGGTCCAGAAACTCGACGCGTCGAACCTCCCGCACGCGTTCGCCAACCTGTCGGAGCAGTTCCGCAGCCCCGACTGGGACCCGGGCCGCGCCTACTCGTACCCCTGGCAGGGCATCTCGACCGTCATCGCCTACAACAAGAAGGCGCTGGACGGCATCGAGGTGAAGTCGGTCTCCGACATGCTCGACAACCCCAAGCTGAAGGGGCGCGTCGGGTTCCTCTCCGAGATGCGCGACAGCATCGG
The DNA here is from genome assembly GCF_033793965.1 of Streptomyces sp. ME02-8801-2C. NCBI lineage: Bacteria > Bacillati > Actinomycetota > Actinomycetes > Kitasatosporales > Streptomycetaceae > Streptomyces > Streptomyces sp. ME02-8801-2C. Next base: position 253,706 of record NZ_JARAXP010000009.1, read on the forward strand.
GATGACCCTGCTCGACATGGGCAAGGACCCGGCGAAGTTCACCGACGACGACTTCGACGCGGCGATCGCCCGCCTCCAGAAGGCCGTCGACAAGGGCCAGATCCGCCGCTTCTCCGGCAACGACTACACGGCCGACCTGACCTCGGGCGACTTCGCGGCCTGTATCGCCTGGGCGGGCGACGTGGTCCAGCTCAAGGCGGACAGCCCGGACATCGACTTCATCATCCCGGACAGCGGCTACATCACCTCGAGCGACAACATGCTGATCCCCAACAAGGCACGCCACAAGACGAACGCCGAGCGGCTCATGGACTACTACTACGAGCCCGAACCGGCCGCCGAACTGGCCGCCTACATCAACTACGTGTGTCCGGTCGACGGGGTGAAGCCCTACCTCGCGAAGCTCGACAAGGACGCGGCGGACAACCCGCTGATCATTCCCGACGCGGCGATGGCCGCGAAGTCCCACGCGTTCCGGTCCCTGAGCCAGACAGAAGAGACGGCGTACGAGGAGAAGTTCGCGAAGTTGACGGGGGCGTAGCCCCGCCAGTCCCCAGCGGTGCGCCACCCCTCCGACTCCCCAAGGACCACACCATGACCAGCAGCAGCACAGACCACGGCGGCGACGTCCGCCTCTCCGGGATCAGCAAGAGATACGGCACCTTCACCGCCGTGCACCCCCTCGACCTCACCGTCCCGCAGGGCTCCTTCTTCGCCCTGCTCGGCGCCTCCGGCTGCGGAAAGACCACGACCCTGCGGATGATCGCGGGCCTGGAGGAACCTTCGTCCGGGACGGTCTTCCTCGGCGAGCAGGAGGTCACCCACCTGCCGCCGTACAAGCGGCCGGTGAACACCGTCTTCCAGTCGTACGCCCTGTTCCCGCATCTCGACATCTTCGAGAACATCGCCTTCGGTCTGCGCCGGCGCGGCATCAAGTCGGTGAAGAAGCAGGTCGAGGACATGCTGGAGCTCGTCCAGCTCGGCGAACAGGCGCGCAAGAAGCCCCATCAGCTCTCCGGCGGCCAGCAGCAGCGCGTCGCCGTCGCCCGCGCCCTGATCAACCACCCCAAGGTGCTGCTCCTCGACGAACCGCTCGGCGCCCTCGATCTCAAGCTGCGCCGCCAGATGCAGCTGGAGCTCAAGCGCATCCAGACCGAGGTCGGCATCACGTTCGTCCATGTCACGCACGACCAGGAGGAGGCCATGACGATGGCCGACACGGTCGCCGTGATGAACGGGGGCAGAGTCGAGCAGCTCGGCTCGCCCGCCGATCTCTACGAGAACCCGCACACCACCTTCGTCGCAAACTTCCTCGGCACCTCCAACCTCATCGAGGCCGAGGTGGACACCAAGAGCGGCGACGAGATCGTCCTCAAGGCGGGCGGCGGCAAGCTGCTGCTCCCCGAGACCCGCTGTTCCGCTCCGACCAGGACCGGCGGCAAGGTGCTCGTCGGGGTCCGCCCCGAGAAGATCTCCCTCACGCACGCGGACGACGCCGGTGACATCCCGGCCGGCCGCAACCGCATCACCGGCCGGATCGCCGCCACCAGTTTCATCGGCGTGTCCACCCAGTACGTCGTCGACAGCCCCGTCTGCCCCGAGTTCGAGGTGTACGTCCAGAACATCGACCGCGACACCAGGCTGGCCCCCGGCGCGGAGGTCGTCCTGCACTGGAACCCCGCGCACACGTTCGGGCTCGATGCCGACCAGTCCCTTCTTTCAGGGACGACGGGCGACGCGGGCGTCAAGACGGTCGACGAGGAAGAGGCCGCCTGATGGCCACCGCGACCCCCGACGCGCCGCCCCTGGCGCCCACACCGACCAGGAAGCCGCCGCGCAGAAGGGGCCGCTGGACGCCGTACTGGCTGCTCCTGCCCGGCCTCCTGTGGCTGTTCGTGTTCTTCGCGCTGCCGATGGTCTACCAGGCCTCCACATCCGTGCAGACGGGCTCTCTGGAGGAGGGCTACAAGGTCACCTGGCACTTCGCGACCTACTGGGACGCCCTGTCCGACTACTGGCCGCAGTTCCTGCGTTCGGTGCTGTACGCCGGTGCCGCGACGCTCCTGTGCCTGGTGCTGGGGTATCCGCTCGCGTATCTGATCGCGTTCCGCGCGGGACGCTGGCGCAACCTGATCATGATCCTGGTCATCGCGCCGTTCTTCACCAGCTTCCTGATCCGGACGCTCGCCTGGAAGACGATCCTCGCGGACGGCGGCCCGGTCGTCGGCGCCCTCAACTCGCTGCACGTCCTGGACGTCACCAGCTGGCTCGGCGTCACCGCGGGGGACCGGGTGCTGGCCACGCCGCTCGCGGTGGTGTGCGGTCTGACGTACAACTTCCTGCCGTTCATGATCCTGCCGCTCTACACCTCGCTCGAACGCATCGACGGACGGCTGCACGAGGCGGCCGGCGACCTCTACGCCAGGCCGTTCACGACCTTCCGCAAGGTCACCTTCCCGCTGTCGATGCCCGGAGTCGTCTCCGGGACGCTCCTCACCTTCATCCCGGCGAGCGGCGACTACGTCAACGCCGACCTCCTCGGCTCCACCGACACCCGCATGATCGGCAACGTCATCCAGACGCAGTTCCTGCGCATCCTCGACTATCCGACAGCAGCCGCACTCTCCTTCCTTCTCATGGCCGCGATTCTCGCCATGGTCACCCTCTACATCCGTAAGTCCGGGACGGAGGACCTGGTTTAAATGGCCTTCCTGAACTCGACCGGGCGCTGGCTCAAGAGCCATTTCGTCGTCATCGCGGGACTCGTCACACTCGGCTATCTGCTGCTGCCGAACATCGTCGTCACGGTGTTCTCCTTCAACAAGCCGAAGGGCCGCTTCAACTACGAGTGGCAGCATTTCTCGACGGACGCCTGGCGTGATCCCTGCGGGGTCGCCGGAATGTGCGGCTCGCTCTCGCTCAGCCTGCGGATCGCCTTCTGGGCGACCGTCGGCGCGACCGTCCTCGGCACGATGATCGCCTTCGCGCTGGTGCGGTACCGCTTCCGCGCGCGGGGGGCCGTCAACTCGCTGATCTTCCTGCCGATGGCGATGCCCGAGGTCGTCATGGCGGCCTCGCTGCTCACCCTGTTCCTCAATCTGGGCGCCCAGTTGGGCTTCTGGACGATCCTGATCGCCCACATCATGTTCTGCCTCAGCTTCGTCGTCGTCGCCGTGAAGGCACGCGTGATGTCGATGGACCCGCGGCTCGAGGAGGCCGCCCGGGACCTGTACGCGGGCCCGGTGCAGACCTTCGTACGCGTCACCCTGCCCATCGTGGCGCCCGGAATCGCGGCGGGTGCGCTGCTCGCCTTCGCGCTCTCCTTCGACGATTTCATCATCACCAACTTCAACGCGGGCTCGACCGTCACCTTCCCCATGTTCGTCTGGGGTTCGGCACAGCGCCGAACGCCCGTCCAGATCAATGTCATCGGTACGGCCATGTTCCTGATCGCCGTACTGCTCGTACTGACCGGAATGGTCATCGGTAATCGCCGCAACAGGCAGAAGGCGTAACCAGAAAAACGCGATAAACCCGAAAAACCCTGTGGGGAGTTGAAATCATGGCCCCGAGCGCCATGAGCATGTGGACCAAGTCCCTTTCCGACGCCCAGCCCGTCGCCTACTGGCTGGACGACCCCGGCAGGCCGCACCCCGAGCCCGCCCTCACCGGCGCCGAGAGCTGCGACCTGCTGGTGGTGGGCGGCGGGTACAGCGGGCTGTGGACCGCGCTGATCGCCAAGGAGCGCGACCCCCGCCGGGACGTCGTGCTCGTCGAGGGCCGCGAGGTGGGCTGGGCCGCCTCGGGCCGCAACGGCGGCTTCTGCGCCGCCTCCCTCACCCACGGTCTGGCCAACGGTCTGGCCCGTTGGCCGGACGAGATCCACCGGCTCGAGGAACTCGGCGCGCGCAACCTCGACGAGATCGAGAAGGCGGTGGCCCGTCACTCCCTCGACTGCGACTTCGAACGCACCGGTGAGATCGACGTCGCCACCGAACCCCACCAGGCCGCCGAACTCCGTTCCTGGTACGAGGAGTTGGCAGGCAAGGACCTGGCGACCGGCACCGAGTTCCTGGACACGGAAGCGGTACGGGAGCAGGTCGCGTCCCCCACCTTCCTGGCCGGACTGCACGACCCCACCGGCGTCGCGATGCTCAACCCGGCGAAACTGGCCTGGGGCCTCAAACGGGCCTGCCTCCGCCTCGGCGTCCGCGTCTACGAACACACCCCGGCGCTGACCCTGCGTCCGTACGGCGCCGGAATGGCCGTACGCACGCCCTACGGGTCGATCCGCGCCCGCCGGGTCGCGCTCGGTACGAACATTTTTCCGAATCTGGTCAAGCGGGTGCGCGCCTACACGGTCCCCGTCTACGACTACGCGCTGATGACCGAGCCGCTGAGCGCATCGCAGCTCGCCGACATCGGCTGGCGGGGCCGCCAGGGGCTCGGGGACAGCGCCAACCAGTTCCACTACTTCCGGCTGAGCGCCGACAACCGCATCCTGTGGGGCGGTTACGACGCGATCTATCCGTACGGCGGCCGGGTGCGTGCCGAGTACGACGACCGGCCGGAGACCTACGCCAAGCTGGCCGAGCACTTCTTCACCTGCTTCCCGCAGCTGGAGGGCGTCCGCTTCACGCACGCCTGGGGCGGCGCGATCGACACCTGCTCGCGCTTCTCGGCGTTCTTCGGCACCGCGCACGCGGGCAAGGTGGCGTACGCGGCGGGGTTCACCGGACTCGGCGTCGGAGCGACCCGTTTCGGCGCGGACGTGATGCTCGACCTGCTGGCGGGGGAGCGCACGGAGCGGACGTCGCTGGAGATGGTCCGCCGGAAGCCGCTGCCGTTTCCTCCGGAGCCGTTCGCGTGGACGGGGATCGCGTTGACGAAGTGGTCGTTGGCGCGGGCCGATGCGCGTGGGGGGCGGCGGAATCTGTGGTTGAGGGCGATGGATCGGGTCGGGTTGGGATTCGACAGTTAATGGGTTGTTGGTCGGCTGTCCGGCCGGTGGGGGCTTGTCGCGCAGTTCCCCGCGCCCCTTGAGGGGCGCGTACGCCTGGCTCGGTGGCTATGAGCAGGTTCACTACCGAAACCTGACGGAACCCGCGTAATGCCTGCGGGAAACGGCGTCCGTTGCTCCGGATCCCGAGGCCTGCCGGTGGGAATGGGAGCGCAATCCCCTGGGGATCGTGCTGCTGCCCGCCGGCAAGGCCTAAGACGTACTGATCCTGCCGGGTGAACTCGGCTATCCCACCCTCGACGTCCTCACCCGTGTCATCGACCAACCCGGCCCGGTACTCGTCGACTTCGGCGACTCCCGGATGGGGTTCTTCGTACCGCAGGGAACCGCGGCACGGTGGCTGGGCACGGGCGTGCGTACGGCGGGACGTGGCACCTGGATCGTCGTGCCGTACCCGGGCCGGGTGACCGGAGGCGTCCGCTGGCTGGTCCCTCCGGACGGCACCGGCACCCTCACCGATCCGGCGCTCCTCGAACTGGCCATGCACGAGGCGGCGGCGAGTCTCGCGACGGACCCGGACAGGTGATGCCCGTGCGGTCGACGCGAACCGTGGCATGTGGGGCGCGGCGTAGATGCGTCGAACAGGTGTGTCGTGCGGGCGGCAGCGGGGTACAGCCGGATAACCGCTGTGCGCAACCGGGTAACTGCCGGGTACAGCAGGGCAATTGACGACGACAGGAGCCGCCGTGGCGCTCGGGGACAGAGCGAGGCGTCTGGGCGCCCGAAGGCGCGCGATTGTCGCGGCCCTCGCCTTCATGGCCGTGACGACGGCCTTCCTGTGGGTGTCCAACCTTGCCCCGGACTGGCTCGCCTCGGTCCTGAGCGCGGTGATCACCGCCGCCCTGGTCGAGCCGACGGCTCGCCTCCTGGGTCGCCGAACACCCCAAGGCGACCCGGTGGACTTCAATGTCGACCTCTCGGACGTCAGCTACGTACATGTGCCCGCGAACGCCGGTGAACCCCCGCGCGTCGTACCGGCGAGCGGGCACACCGTACGGCTGTTCGTCGCGGCACCGGACCGCACCGTCGTGCTGGCGGGACTTCGGGTCGTCGTGCTCGAACGGCGTTCACCGCGCGGGGTGTTGTGGCCGCACGCCGGGATCCTGCCGGTGCGCGCCTACACCGTGCTGCTCGACGAGGACCCGCCCCGCCTCGAACCGCGCGGCGAGGACACCCCGGCCACCTTCTCGTACACGGTCGGTCCGGACGACCCGGAGACCTTCGAACTGCGCGTGGAGACCGAACGCTGGCAGGTGGCCTGGGAGTTGGAGCTCGACTGGGTGTGCGGCCGACGCGCCGGAACCGTCAGGGTGGACCTCGCGGGCCACCCGTTCCGCACGGCGGCCCGACCGCCACGCGGCCTGAGCTGGGAGGACGAGGCGTGAAGTGGTGGCGAGGACGCGAACGGAAACAGGCACCGCAGGTCCCGGAGCAGCCCGCACACCCCGCGCACCCCGAGAACTTCGACATACGGCTCGGCGGACTGAGCCATGCCTTCGCCGTGCTCGACCCCAGCACCACCGTCGGGCCGGAACCCCTGCAGATACCCCTGACCGGCCACAACGTGTACGTCGACCTGGCGGCGACCGGCGACGAGGAACTCGTCCTGCGGGACCTGCGCGCCCAGGTGCTCGGCCGCCACCCCCTGAAACCGAGCGGACTGAGCCTCGTACCCCAGCCCGGTCCCGGGATCTCGTTCTCCGAGGAGTTGTCGGAGTCGCGCCGGCGCGCGCTGGCCAACTACACCCCCATGCAGGTGCCGGACGCGGAGGTGTTCCTCGACGAGACTCCGCCGCTGGTGCGGCCCGCGCTCGACGGACAGGGCATACCCGTGGTGCCGGATTACCGGCTGCCGCTGCGGATCCCCGGCCGTACGGCCTGGCGCCTCGTCCTCGCCCCGCACACGGCGGACCGGGGACTGGTCGACTGGCGGTTGTTCGCCGACTTCACCTGCGGCGACTTCCGGGCCTCGATCGACTGGGACCTCAAGGTGACCGCGGAGACCACCATGCGGACCTTCCACCCGGGCGGCACCGAGCCCGACTTCACCCCGGTACATGTGATCGCTCCGCACTGGAGAGTGGCCTGGCCGCCGACGGGATCAGGGTGAGGGACTGCGCACGAACAGCCGCAGCAGGATCAGCAGCGCCCCGCACAGACACCAGCTCGCCACCACGTCCAGCGGCCAGTGGAAACCACGGACGACCAGTCCGACGCCGACGGCGGCGTTGAGGGCGAGACAGCCGGCCAGGACGAGCCGACGGGCGGACGTACGACGCAGCCACGGCAGCAGGAGCAGCGTGGCGGAGCCGTAGGCCACGACGGCCGTCGCGGTGTGCCCGGAGGGGTAGAACCCGGTTCCGGGCCCCATGACCGGCGGCCCGGCCCGGGCGACCAGCTCCTTCATCGGTACGACGAGCGCCGGTACGGCCCCCATCAGCGCGCCGGCCGCGACGGGTTCCCGCCACCAGCGCGCCGTACCCGCCCGGCGGGAGCGCAGACCGACGTACACCAGGACGGCGAGCAGGACGGGAACGGCGACCACGATGCTGCCGAGGTCGGCGAGGAGGGCCCAGCCACGGGACGGGTGGACGAGAAAGGCGCTGAGACGTTCGTCCGCGCGGGCGAGGGGGCCGTGGACGGCGACCTGCCAGGTGATCAGCGCGAAGAGGAGGACCGCGAGGGCCAGGAGGGAGAGGAGACCTCGGGGAGTCGCCGGTCTCAGCGGATTCCGGGGGATCCGAGAAATCGGCCACCCTGGAACAGGGGGGGTAGCTCCAGGGTGGCCGATCAGGCCGGGTCGTCGCACGCCCCGGGGGGTTTGGGGCGGGCGACCGTCCGACCGGTGAGGAGATCCGGAGCCGGAAGCTCCGGTTGTGTCCGCGAGGGCACGACCAGATCGAAGCTGGGGAGGCCCCGACCAGGTGCCGCCCGCAGTTCCCTGCGGGCGGGGTGTATCTCTCATCTGGATAGAACCTACGGCAGTAGAGGGGGCTGAAACAGGTGCAACCGTAACCCGCCATCCACCTCGCACACCTTCTTCACACGCTCTGTCGACGCCCGCCCAGGCCCGGAAACAAGCGGAATCCGGGCCGGTCGGCCGGTACGGACGAGTGGTGCGGACGGGGGGTGGGAGCCGAGGAGACGTCAGACGCTGGTGAAGGCCTGCTCGATGATGTCGAGGCCCTCGCCCAGGAGGTCCTCGCCGATCACCAGCGGGGGCAGGAAGCGGAGGACGTTGCCGTAAGTGCCGCAGGTGAGGACCAGCAGACCCTCCTGATGGCAGGCCTTGGCCAGAGCCGCGGTCGCCTCCGGGTGGGGCTCCTTGGTGGTGCGGTCCTTGACCAGCTCGATGGCGATCATCGCGCCCCGGCCCCGGATGTCACCGATGACCTCGTACTTCTCGGCCATGGCGGTCAGCCGTGCCTTCATGACGGCCTCGATGCGCCTGGCCCTGGCGTTGAGGTCGAGTTCCTTCATCGTCTCGATCGAGCCGAGCGCGCCCGCGCAGGCGACCGGATTGCCGCCGTACGTCCCGCCGAGCCCGCCCGCGTGCGCCGCGTCCATGATCTCGGCGCGCCCGGTGACTGCGGCGAGCGGCAGCCCGCCCGCGATGCCCTTGGCGGTGGTGATCAGGTCGGGCACGATGCCCTCGTCCTCGCAGGCGAACCACTGGCCGGTCCGGCAGAAACCGGACTGGATCTCGTCGGCGACGAAGACGATGCCGTTGTCGGCGGCGAACTTGCGGATCGCCGGCAGGAATCCCTTCGCGGGCTCGATGAAGCCGCCCTCGCCGAGCACCGGCTCGATGATGATCGCGGCGACGTTGTCCGCCCCGACCTGCTTGCCGATCTGGTCGATCGCCTGCGCGGCGGCCTCCGGCCCGGCGTTCTCCGGCCCGGTCGGCCACCGGTAGCCGTACGCCACGGGCACGCGGTACACCTCGGGCGCGAACGGCCCGAAGCCGTGCTTGTACGGCATGTTCTTGGCGGTGAGGGCCATGGTGAGGTTCGTACGCCCGTGGTACCCGTGGTCGAACACGACGACGGCCTGCCGCTTGGTGTACGCCCGCGCGATCTTCACGGCGTTCTCGACGGCCTCGGCGCCGCTGTTGAAGAGGGCGCTCTTCTTGGCGTGATCGCCCGGGGTCAGCTCGGCGAGCGCCTCGGCGACCTCGACGTACCCCTCGTACGGCGTGACCATGAAACAGGTGTGCGTGAAGTCGTCGAGCTGGGCGGAGGCCCGCCGCACGACCGCCTCGGCACTGGCGCCGACCGACGTCACGGCGATACCGGACCCGAAGTCGATCAGCCGGTTCCCGTCGACGTCCTCGACGATCCCACCACCGGCCCGCGCGGTGAACACGGGCAACACCGACCCGACCCCGGCCGCGACGGCGGCAAGACGACGGGCCTGGAGCTCCTGCGACTTCGGGCCGGGAATGGCGGTGAGGAGGCGTCGCTCCTGGGGGAGGGAGGTCATGAGGGCTCCTGGGGCGTGACGGGCGGGGGTTCTCGACCGGGACAGACGCGGAACTTTCACCGCGCCTCTCTTCGCAGGCTAGGGCTGGGGGGTGGGGGCGGGCATGCACCGTTTGGGAGTGGTGGGGGTGTGTCGTTGGACTTGGTGGACAGTCGAGTGCCCCCTCGGAAGACCTCCAGGAGCGGGTGCGCGACAGGGTCCGCTCCGCGAGGTCGGCCGCGTAAGCGATGAACTCCCCTTGTGGGGGCGTTAGATTGGCCGCTGTTGACTGATGGTGGGCCTTACGGCTGGTCAGGGGGCAAGGCGATGGACAGCGACGGGACGCAGGACGCGCGGGGTACTCATGCGAATCCTGTGCCTCGTCCGGCGGGGGCGCCGGGTGGGGCTGCTGTGCCGCCTCGGCCTGCGCGGGCTCCGCGGCCCGTCGAGCAGGGGGCGCCCACGCGTGCTTCCGTCGCCGAGTGGCTCAACGAGCCACGGCCCGACGCCAAGCCCGGGATCTGGCGGTACGGGTATCGGCTGCCCAAGGGGGCGCAGGCGGCGGAGCGGCTTTCGCCGGTCACCGTCGTCGGGTTGCTGGTGCCGCTCGTCGTCGGGCTGTTCCTGTGGTCGCTCTGGCGGCGGGGTGCGATGCCGTACCAGTCGGTGCTGCTGAAGCTGTTCACGCCCGAGGACTGGTGGTGGGGCGGCACCGTCTCGCCCAAGGGGTGGGAGGGCAGCGCTGCTGTCCTCGTCTACAACGGTGTTTTCTTTCTCGTGCTGCTTTATGGGATGGGGCGGCTCGGTAGCTGGCCCGACATCGCCCGGCATTTTGTCGGGCGCAGGGCACAGCCCTCGCGGGCGTTGCTCGCCGCTGCCGCGGCCCTCCTCACGCTCAGCTTCGTGTTCCCGGACGCCTTTCCGGGCGTCGGCTGGGACGCCCTGCCGATCGTCGATGCCGTCGTCGCCCTCGTCGCCCTGATCTCCGGCGGGTTCGACGTGTTCGGGTCGACCGTCTTCAAGGTCGGTCTGTACACCGTCATCACCTTGCTCGTCGTGTGGCCGTTCGCGCGCATCGGCGGCTGGTTGCCGTACGCCAAGGAGCGCCTCGCCGCCCGTAAGGCCGCCGCCGGACCCACCGGGCCCGCACCCGCCGACCGGCCCCGCGAACAGTGGCCCGACCTCCGGGAGGCCGGTCAGTACGAGGCCGCCGAACTCCTCACCGCCGAGGTGGCCGGCGGCCGGATGAACGACGTGGACTGCGCCCGCGTCGAGCACGCGTGGACGCTCGCCCGGCGGGACGGGCTGCTCGGCGCCTTCCGGGACACCGTGCTGCGGCAGGGAGCGGCGGCCTGGGCCCACCCCTCCGGCGCCCGGGACCTGTCCCGGCGTACCGCGCGGCACGACCTGGCCGCGGGGCAGGTCCGTATCGGGCGGTGGGTCGCCGCCGAGCGGGCGCCGCTCGCCTATCACGGCGCCGGTGCCGCGCTCGGGCCCGATGTGCTGGGCACCTCGCTGCTCGCGGTCGGACCGTCGGGGGCGGGCAAGACACGGCATCTCGTCGAACCGGTGACGGAGGCGCTGGCCCTGCGGGCACTCACCGGGCAGTGCGCGTTCGTCACGGTGTCCGCGCCGGGGACACCCCTCGCCGCCGACTCCGCGTTCGACGTGGTCGTACGGATCGGGGACCGGGACTCCGTCCACGACCTCGACCCCTACGCCGACTCCGACGACCCCGACGAGGCGGCCTCCTTCCTCGCCGAGGCGCTGGTCGGCGACCTCGACACCGTCGGCACCGACAGCGCCGCCACCGCACTCGCCCAGGTGCTCGGCCCCTACCGGGCGGCGTACGGCCGCTTCCCCGCCCTGCCGGGGCTGCGGGAACTGCTGGAGAGCGAACCGGCGGCCCTGTCGGCCCTGCGGGAGGCCCTCGCGGGGGACGAGCACGCCGTCATGCGGCGCGAACTCGACGTACGCATCCGGCAGGCGGCGAGCCCCACGGACGTCGGCCGGGTCCTCGCGGACCGGCTCGCGCTGCTGAACCGGCCGGTCTTCGACGGCTTCTTCGGCGGGGGCGGCTCGGCTCGGCCGTTCTCCCTGCGCTCCCTCACCCAGCATCCGCTGCGCGTCCGCGTCGACCTGCCCGAGCACGGCCACGAGGAGGCCACCCGGCTGATCACGCGGCTCGTCCTCGCCCAGTTCTGCGCGGTCGTACGAGACGGACAGCGCACCCACTTCGCCTGCCTGGTCCTCGACGACGCCACCGGGACGGTCACCGCCGGTTCGGTACGCCGTATCCAGCGGCTGCGCACCCAGAACGCGGGCGTCGTCCTCGCCCTCCGGACGATCGGCGACGTTCCGGAGGCGCTGCACGGGCCGCTGTACGGCGCCGTCGGCTGCCGGATGGCGTTCTCCGGTGTCACGACCTGGGACGGCGGCCGGTTCGCCCAGGCCTGGGGCACGGCCTGGGTGGAGACGCGGGACGTGGCCAAGCACACCGTCTTCGCGGACCAGCCGATGACCCGCGCCATCCACGCCCTGCGCAAGCTGGTCACCGGCAAGGCCGTCACCACCGACGCCGTGACGGTACGTACGGTCGAACGCGAGCGCTGGTCGGCGTCCGAACTGGCGCACGATGTGCCGCCGGGCCACGCGGTGCTGTCCCTGACGACCGTCGAGGGCGAGCACGCCCCTCCCCTCCTGGTCGACCTGCGGGGCTGACCGAAGCCCGGCGTACATACGGTGAGGCAGAATCGGCACAGGCCGTTCATACGTGGCGGCCAAAAGTTCACGGAGATCACACAGACCTGAAGGCCCCATGCCCCCGACGCTCGCCTCGCTCGTCCACCACTCCGCGCTCAAGCTGACCGTGCGGGCGGGCGGGGACCGCCTGGACGTGCCCGTGCGCTGGGCGCACGCCAGCGAACTGGCCGACCCCGTCCCGTACATGGAGGGCGGAGAGCTTCTCCTGATCACCGCGCTCAAGCTGGACGCCGAGGACCCCGAGACCATGCGGCGCTATGTGAAGCGGCTGGTCGGGGCGGGGGTCGTCGGCCTCGGTTTCGGTGTCGGCGTCAACTACGCGGACATCCCCAAGGCGCTCGTCGAGGCGGCCGTCCAGGAGGGCCTCCCGCTCCTCGAAGTCCCGCGCCGCACGCCCTTCCTCGCCATCAGCAAGGCGGTGTCGGCCGCCATCGCCGCCGACCAGTACCGCGCGGTGACCGCAGGCTTCGCGGCGCAGCGGGAACTGACCCGGCAGGCGCTGAGCGACGGACCGGAGGGCCTGCTCGCCGCGCTCGCCTCGCAGGTCGACGGCTGGGCCGCGCTGTACGACGCGTCCGGTGCCGTCGTCGCCACCGCGCCCGAGTGGGCCGGGCGGCGGGCGGCGCGGCTCACGGCCGACGTGGAACGGCTGCGGGAGCGGCCGGCGCCGGCCAGTGCGGTCGTCGGCGCGGGCGGCGGAGGCGACGAAGGGGAAGACGAGGGGGAGGGGCCGGGAGAAGGCGCGGGGGACCGGGTCGAGCTGCACTCGCTCGGCACCGGGCGCCGGCCGCGCGCCGCGCTGGCGGTGGGGACCGCGGCGGCCCTGGGTACGGCGGAGCGGTACGCCCTGCACTCGGCCATCGCCCTGCTGACCCTCACCACCGAACGCTCCCGTTCCCTGCAGGACGCCGAGCAGCGCATCGGGGCTGCGGTGCTGCGCATGCTGCTGGCCGGCGAACCCGACCACGCGCGTGCGGTGGCCGGGGATCTGTACGGCGGGCTGCTCGACGCGCCGTTCCGGATCGTCGTCGCGGAGTCTGCGGCGGCTCCGGTGGGGGTGGTCCGGGATGCCGGGGGTGCGGGTGGGGCCGCAAGCAGGACCACGGCCGGGGCTCTGGTCGCCGCCGACACGAACGGTGATCCGCTGGGTGGGCTCGCCGAGTGCCTGGAGTCTGCCGCCGCGCGGGCCGGGGAGGCGGTGCTGGTGGTGCCGGAGGGGGAACGGCTGGTCGTGCTCGCGGTGGACGGGGGTGCGGCGGTGGAGGCCTGTGGGGAGTTCGCGGCGGCGTTGGAGGGGGCTCGGGCGGAGGTGCGGGGGCGCGCGGGTGCCTCGGGTGTGGCGCAGGGTTCCGCTGACGAGGACGAGCTCGTGGTGGGGATGTCCGGGCCCGCCGGGCCCATCGCCGCTGCTGCCGCCTACAAGCAGGCCGAGCAGGCGTTGTCGGTGGCCCGGCGGCGGGGGCGGGTGCTGGTCGGGCACGAGCAGTTGGCCGCGGGGTCCGTGGTGCCGTTGCTCGCGGATGACGCGGTGCGGGCGTTCGCGGACGGGTTGTTGCGTCCGCTGTACGAGCATGACGCGACGGGGCGGGGGGACCTGGTGGCGTCGTTGCGGGCGTGGCTGTCGCGGCATGGGCAGTGGGATGCGGCTGCGGCGGATCTGGGTGTGCACCGGCATACGTTGCGGTATCGGATGCGGCGGGTGGAGGAGATTCTGGGGCGGTCGTTGGATGATCCGGATGTGCGGATGGAGTTGTGGCTGGCGTTGAAGACGACAGCGGCGGTGGGGGAGTAGCGGGTTTGTCTCGCCCCCGCCGCCCCTACCCGTTCCATCCCTGGGGGCTGCGCCCCCAGACCCCCGCTTCGGCCCTGAAGGGGCCTTGTCCTCAAACGCCGGACGGGCTGGTATGTCAGCCCCTCCGGCGTTTTGAGGAGCGGGGGTTCGGGGCAGCGCCCCCGAGGAGACCACGCCAAACCGTCCCACCCCCAACCCCCACCACTCCACCCCGGACAAACAACCCCCCGCCCTCCCCGCCCTACCGTGTACCCATGACCTCCACGCCGCCCGTCACCCACGCCTTCTGGCTCGCCGGTCGCCAGGCCGTCGGCGACACCACCTTCGACGTCACCTCCCCCTGGGACGGCCGCCTCGTCGGCAAGGTCGGTGTGCCGACCGAGGCCCAGGTCGAGGAAGCAGTCGCCGCAGCCCACGCCGTCCGCGACGAGTTCGCCGCCACCCCGGCCCACATCCGCGCCGCCGCCCTCGACCACGTCAGCCGGCGTCTCGTCGAGCGCACGGAGGAGATCGCCCAGCTCATCTCCGCCGAGAACGGCAAGCCGATCAAGTGGGCCCGAGGCGAGGTCGGCCGAGCCGTCTCCGTGTTCCGGTTCGCCGCCGAGGAGGCCCGGCGCTTCAACGGCGGCGAGGCACAACGCCTCGACACCGACCCCGGCGGTCAGGGCCGGCTCGCCCTCACCCGGCGCTTCCCCAAGGGCGCCATCCTCGGCATCGCGCCCTTCAACTTCCCCCTGAACCTCTGCGCCCACAAGATCGCCCCCGCGATCGCCGCGGGCGCCCCGATCATCCTGAAGCCGGCCCCGGCCACGCCCCTCTCCGGCCTCGTCATCGGCGAACTCCTCGCCGAGACCGAGCTGCCCGCCGGTTCCTGGAGCATCCTCCCGGTCGCCAACGACCGCATGCCCGCCCTCGTACAGGACCCGCGGCTGCCCGTGATCTCGTTCACCGGGTCGGAGAAGGTCGGCTACGCGATCATGGACTCCGTGCCGCGCAAGCACTGCACCCTGGAGCTGGGCGGCAACGGCGCGGCCGTCGTCCTCGGTGACTACGCCTCCGACGCCGACCTCGACTGGGCGGCGACGCGTATCGCCACGTTCTCCAACTACCAGGGCGGCCAGTCCTGCATCTCCGTGCAGCGGGTCATCGCGGACGCCTCCGTGTACGACCGGCTGCTGCCCCGGATCGTCGCCGCCGTCGAGGCCCAGGTGACCGGCGACCCGGCCGACGGTGCGACCGACGTCGGGCCGCTGGTCAGCGAGGACGCCGCCAAGCGGGTCGAGGCGTGGGTCGAGGAGGCCGTGGCGGCCGGTGCGAAGCTGCTCGCCGGGGGCAAGCGGGACGGTGCCTCGTACGCGCCGACCGTCCTCACTGAAGTACCCGCCGATGTCGCGGTCTCCTGCGAGGAGGTCTTCGGGCCGGTCCTCACCGTGCGGAAGGTGGACGGTGAGGCCGAGGCCTTCGCCGCCGCCAACGACTCCAAGTACGGCCTCCAGACAGGCGTGTTCACGCACGACCTCCAGACCGCCTTCCGGGCCCACCGCGCCCTGGAGGTCGGCGGTGTCGTCATCGGCGACGTGCCGTCCTACCGCGCCGACCAGATGCCGTACGGCGGCGCCAAGCAGTCCGGGGTCGGCCGCGAGGGCGTCAAGTTCGCGATGGACGACTACACGTACGAGCGCGTCCTCGTACTGACGGGCCTTGCCCTCTAGCTAATGGGAACCGTTTTCACATACACTCGCCGATGACGCGAACGCGCCGTCACGAAAGGGTCCGGCACCGATGCCTTCCGGTGCCGGACCCCTTCCATGTGCCGACCGCTCCGGACCCTCAGCCGGAGAAGCCGACGCGCGCGAGCCGCAGTGGGCCGCGCAGCCTGAGGCGCACGTCGTGCACGCCGCCGTCGACGGTGAGCGAGGCCCGGACCGTCGTGTAGTCGTAGGGGCCCGCGGTCGGTGTCGGGGTGAGTACAGCCGCCGCTTCCTCCGCGCCGTCCAGGAGGACCTCGATCAGTCCCTTGCCCGCCACCTGGGCCGTGATCTCGGTGACGCCCGTCCCGAAGTCGCAGTCCCGGTAGAGCAGTTCGGCCTCGTTGCCGCCCGCCGGTGTCACCGCTTCGCCGGACACCTTCGTGAGGTCGACGATCTCGGCATCGCGCTGCTCGTCGAAGTCGGCTGCCGCCAGGCCCAGTCGGCGGACCGGGCGGGGGGAGGACGGAGTGCCGGTCAGCTGGACCGTCGTGCGCACGCGGGTGTCCTCGCTCGACGCGCCCACCAGTAGTTCGTACGCGCCCGGTGCGAGGCGGCGTCCGCCGATCGCCACGTCCCAGAACTCCAGGCGGCTGAGCGGGAGTTCGAAGGAAACCGTCGTCGACGCCCCCGGGGCGAGGGTGACGCGGCGGTGGGCCAGGAGTTCCCTGCGCGGGCGGGCGACCGGCGCCTTTGGCGCCTTCACGTACAGCTGCGCCACCTCGTCCGCCGTGACGTCCCCGGTGTTGGCGACCGTGAACGACACCCGCAGCGACTCGTCGTCCCGGGTCTCCGCCGTCAGATCGGCGTACGCGAACGACGCGTACGACAGGCCGTGGCCGAAGGGGAACAGGGGGGTGCCCTCGAAGTAGAGGTACGTCTGCCGGGAGCCGATGATGTCGTAGTCCAGCAGGTCGGGCAGGTCGGCGTCGTCGGCGTACCAGGTCTGCGGGAGGCGGCCCGCCGGGGAGACGTCGCCCGCCAGGACGCGGGCCAGCGCGGTGCCGGCCGCCTGGCCGCCGTGCGCGGTCCACAGGGCAGCCGGGGTGTCCGTGAGGTCCACGGCGTACGGGTACGCCGAGACCAGGGCCAGGACCGTCCGGGCATTCGCGGCGCGGGCCGCCTCCAGCAGGCGCCGCTGGTGGGCGGGCAGGCGCAGGGTCGTGCGGTCCTCGGTCTCGCGGCCGTTGATGTGCGGGTCGTTGCCCCCGACCACCACGACCACGTCCGCCCGGGCAGCCACTCTCTTCACCGATTCCTCACCACGTTCGGCGACGATCAGTTCGAAGATCTCCGGAGGGGCTTCGTTCCCGTCGGCAACCTTCACGCCGTCGGCGGCGACGCAGACGTGGCGCCCCGTACCCACGTGCCTGAGGAGGTGACGGTTGTCGTGCGATCCGTGCGATCCGCGGGACTCGCCGGCGGCCTCGTGGGGCTCCAGGCGGAACGTCTCCTGGACGACCCAGCCGCCCGGCTGGTCCGCCGATGCCCGTACGTGGCCGTCCTCGGCCACCGACAGATACCGGCCGTCGGGCGCCCGCAGCGTCAGCAGCCCCTCGCCCCAGTCGACCAGCGCGAACTCGGTTCCCTCGGAGTCGGCGGTGAGCGCCGGCAGGTCGGTGCGGCCGGCGAGCAGGGCCGGGTCGAGGGCGCCCTCGGCGCCCCGGGCGACGTCGGGCGCGTCCTCGGCGGGCGGTACGTGCAGGAACGTACCGGCCGACGTGCGCAGCCGTACCCGGTCCACACCCTCGGCGAACTCGACGTGCTCGGCGCCGAAGCGCTCGTACAGGCCCTCGAGCGGTGTCGAGCGGTGGATGAGGGTGCCGCTGTACCAGTCGGTCTTGCACTCGTCGGCGAGCAGACCGACCACCGCCACCCGGGTGCCGGGGGCCAGGGGGAGTGTGCCGCCGTCGTTCTTCAGCAGGACGACCGCCTGTTCCGCCGCCTCCTGGGCCAGGGCGCGGTGGGCCGGGGTGTCGAAGTCCGAGGTGCCGGCGTACGGGTCGTACTGCGGGTCGAACTCGCCCAGACGGAAGCGGACCGAGAGCTGGCGGCGGACCGCCCTGTCGATGTCCTCCTCCGTCAACAGGCCCTGGGCCAGGGCGCCTTGGAGACGGGCGACGATCTTCGAGCTGTCCGTGCCGTGGTCGGTGAAGCTGTCCACGCCGGCGATCAGCGCGGCGGCCGTCGCCTCCTCGTGGGTGTCGAAGTAGTGCTCCGAGTCGACCAGGTTGGAGGGCGCGGCGGCGTCCGAGCAGACCAGCAGGTCCTCGTCCGTCCAGGCGCGCAGGTGCTCCTCGAGGTGCGGCGAGACATGGTTGGGGCGGCCGTTGACCAGGTTGTACGCGGGCATCACCCCCGCCACCGCGCCCGCCTCGACCGTCTCGCGGAAGGCGCGCAGGTCGTACTCGTGCAGGACGCGCGGGCGGACCGAGGACGACGTGATGTCCCGGCCGGTCTCGTTGTTGTGGGCCAGCCAGTGCTTGAGGACCGGGGCCGTGCGCCAGTACGTGGGGTGGTCGCCGCGCAGGCCGCGGGTGTACGCGGTGGCGATCGCCGAGGTCAGCTTCGGATCCTCCGAGTAGCCCTCCTCGTTGCGGCCCCACAGGGGGTGGCGCAGCAGATTGACCGTGGGCGCCCAGACGTTGAGGCCGACGCGGTCGTCCCGAGCGCGCATCGCCCTGACCTCCTTGGACACCGCCTCGCCGACGCGCTGCACGAGCTCCTCGTTCCAGGTCGCGCCGAGGCCGACCGACTGCGGGAAGACGGTCGCCGGGCCCATCCAGGCAACTCCGTGCAGCGCCTCCTGGCCGGTGCGGAACGCGGCGACGCCGAGGCGCTCGACGGCGGGCGCGAACTGGTGCAGGAACGCGATGCGTTCGTCGAGGGTGAGGCGCGAGACAAGGTCGTCGATGCGCTTCGCGGTCGGCAGCTGCGGATCCCGGAATGGCGGCGAAGGCGGCGTTTGTGCGGTCACTTGGGGTTCCCTTTGCGATGGAGCGGCTCGGCACATTCGAAGCGCTTCGATGCTCATTCGACGTGGGGGTGGGTGTCAAGAGACCCACGCGCAACAACTCCGTTTCCTGCCCGTGATGTCGGGCCGCTTGCGGGGGTGGTTGGGACCGTTGTGCGAGGTCCGGCACTGCTGAGGAATCTTGGATCCGACCCTTGTGCGCCCTCAGGTGTTCACTTAACCTCGCAGCAACATCGAAGCGCTTCGACTACGGGTGAACCGTCGCAGTGGTCGGAGAAACGCTTCAGCTCAGCCAGATCCACTCAAGACACCACAGCCGACGGCCCCACCGCCGGGTGTCCTGGTGCGCCATGAAGGGTTGACGCAATGACGCCGAACGCCGCTTCCGCCTCCTCCGCTCCCAGCCGGAGAAGCTTCCTCGCCTCCACCGCGGTGGTCACCGCAGCGGTGGCGGGCGGGATGCCACTGCTCTCCGCCTGCGGCGGGTCGGACGGCGGATCGCAGGACGGGACCACCTCGGGCAAGGCCGCGGACAAGCTGCTGCCGGCGTTCGCCGCCAGCAAGGTCGCCCAGCCGGACCTTCCGTCGAAGAACGGCTCGGCAGCCGGTTACACCGGCAAGGTCGACCTCGCGGCCCTCGCCGACTCGGTCCCGGACAAGCTCGGCACCGGCGCCCCCATCAAGATCATGTCCCCCTTCTGGGGCTCGCCGCCGAAGGCCGGATGCGCCTACTACACGGCCCTCGACGCCGCGGCGGGCACGAAGATCACCTGGCAGAACCAGGACGGCAACACCTACGGTCAGAAGCTCGGCGCCGTCCTCGCCTCCAGTTCCATACCCGACATGGTGGTCGTGCCCGGCTGGGAACTGGTCGGCAAGATCGCGAACGCCGTCACCGCGAAGTTCATGGACCTCGGCCCCTACCTCGCGGGCGACAAGGTCAAGAAGTACCCGAACCTGGCCGCGATCCCGTCCGACGCCTGGCGCATGGGCATCTTCGGCGGTGCGCTGCGCGGCATCCCGATGCCGGCCGCGACCGCGAACTGGATCACGCCCCTGTACCGCAAGGACCTCTTCGACAAGAAGGGCTACTCGGTACCCAAGTCGCCCGACGAGTTCCTGAGCTGGGCCAAGGAGGCCACGAGCGCCAAGGCGAAGGTGTGGGCCTGCGGCGACATGACCTGGTCCGCGTGGAGCAACTTCGGTGTCCGCCCTTCCGGGACGCTCGGCTGGAACATCGGGGATGACGGCAAGTTGACCTACCGCCATGAGGTGCCCGAGTACCTCGAGGCCCTGGAGTGGGTCCGCAAGCTGTTCGACGCGGGTGTGGTCCACCCCGATGACAAGGCGCGCACGGGTGACGCCGGCCAGCGGTTCACCGCCGGACAGATCCTGGTCTGGAACACCAACATCGCCGACTGGTACGGGAAGGCCTCCGAGCAGGCCCAGTCCAACCCGGACCTCGAGATCGACGCCATCGACCTCTACGGCGCCGACGGCGGCGACCCGACGCTGTGGGCCTCCCAGCCCGCCACCATCTGGTCGCTGATCCGCAAGGGCGCCTCGAAGGCCACGATCGAGAACGCGCTGGCCGCCGCCAACTTCTCGGCCGCGCCGTACGGCACCAAGGAGCGGATGCTCGTCGACTACGGCGTCGAGGGCACCCACTACACCGTCAAGGACGGCATCCCGGTCAAGAACGACCTCGGCAACTCCGAGGTGCTCAACGCCTGGGTGATGCTGGCCGCGCCGGCCGCCTACTTCGCCCACCCCGACTTCCCCGATGTCGCCCGCAAGCAGGTCGAGTGGCAGCAGCGGAACGGCGCCTTCATGAAGAAGACGTCCACCTTCGGCATGAACATCGTCGAGCCGACCCGCTGGGCGAACCTCTCCAGCCAGTTCGAGCAGCTGGAGATCGACTTCGTACGCGGCAACCGCAAGCTGTCGGACGTACAGGCCGCCATCTCCACCTGGAAGTCCTCCGGTGGTGACCAGCTGCGCGACTGGTACAAGAAGCTCATCGACCAGAACGGCAGCGGCAACTGATGTCTCTCACGGCGGGGAGCAGGCCCGACGGGACTCGTTCCTCCGCGGCCGTCGAGGAACCGACGGCCGCGGTCGCCGCGGAGTCGGCGACGGGACGGGGCTCGCGCAGGACGCTCGCGGCAGGCAGGGCTGGTACGACAGGCAAAGCCGGTAAGGCAGGGAAGGCGGGCAAGATCCCCTGGCGGGTCCGGCTGCGCCGCGACCGCGCGCTCATCCTGATGACGCTGCCCGTCATCTGCCTGCTCGTGGTCTTCAACTACGTTCCGCTGCTCGGCAACATCGTCGCCTTCCAGGACTACGACCCGTACATCTCCACCAACGGCGTCACCGCGATCTTCCACAGTCCCTGGGTGGGTGTGGAGCAGTTCTCGCGGATGGTGGACGACCCGTTGTTCTGGGACGCGGTCAAGAACACGATCCTGCTCTTCGCGCTCCAGCTTGTGCTGTTCTTCCCGGTCCCCATCGCCCTCGCGCTGCTCATCAACAGCGTGGTCCGGCCCCGGGTCCGGGCCGTGGCACAGGCGATCATGTACCTGCCGCACTTCTTCTCGTGGGTCCTCGTGGTCACCGTCTTCCAGCAGATCTTCGGAGGCGCGGGCATCATCGCCCAGACCCTGGAGGACCACGGGTGGACCGGGTTCGACCTGATGACCAACGCGGACCTCTTCAAGTACCTGGTCACCGCGCAGGCCGTCTGGAAGGACGCCGGCTGGGGGATCATCGTCTTCCTCGCCGCGCTGGCCGCCGTCAGCACCGACCTGTACGAGGCCGCCGCCATGGACGGCGCGGGACGCTGGCGCCGCATGTGGCACGTGACGCTGCCCGCGTTGCGCCCGGTGATCGCGCTGCTGCTGGTCCTGCGGGTGGGCGACGCGCTGAGCGTCGGCTTCGAGCAGTTCCTGCTCCAGCGGGACGCGGTCGGCGTGGGGGCCAGCGAGGTCCTCGACACCTACGTGTGGAACATGGGTATCCAGAACGGCGACTTCAGCTACGCGGCCGCGGTCGGCCTCGTCAAGGGAGCCATCGGAGTGTGTCTCGTCCTGGCCGCGAACAAGTTCGCGCACCTGCTGGGCGAGCAGGGGGTGTACAAGAAGTGAGCCTCAACACGCAGCTCGTCCGCAGTCTCCGGGCTCCCGCCCGCCCCGTGTGGGAGGAGGCGCCGAGCAAGGTCGGCCTCACCGCCAAGGGCGGCTTCCTCGCGCTCTGCTGTCTGGGCGTGCTCGGCCCGCTGTGGATCGTGATCGTCACCAGCCTCTCCCCGAAACCGGTGATCGACCGGGTCGGCGGGCTCGTCGTGATCCCCCAGGGCATCACCTTCGTCAACTACACGGAACTGCTCAGCGGCGGCCAGGTCAGCCGGGCGATCATGGTCTCGGTCGGAGTCACGCTTCTCGGCACGCTGTTCTCGATGGCGGTGTCGGTGCTCGCGGCCTACGGGCTGTCCCGGCCGGGCAGCTTTGGCCACCGGTTCTTCCTGCTGACCATGATGGCGACCATGTTCTTCGGGGCCGGCCTCATCCCGACGTACCTTCTGGTGCAGACGCTGGGCCTCACCGACACCTATCTGTCGCTGATCCTGCCCAGCGCGGTCAGCGTCTTCAACATCCTTGTCCTGCGGGCCTTCTTCATGGGGATCTCGCCCGAGCTCACCGAGTCCGCGCGGATCGACGGGGCGGGGGATCTGCGGATCCTGCTGACCATCATCATGCCGCTGTCCCGGGCGGTGCTGGCCGTGATCTCCCTGTTCTACGCGGTCGGGTACTGGAGCGCCTGGTTCAACGCGTCCATCTACCTGAGTGATCAGGACATGATGCCGTTGCAGAACGTGCTCATCCAGCTCGTCCAGAAGAACACGGCGAACCCCACGGGACTCCAACAGGCGGTGCGCACCGGGCAGTTGTCGGCGCTGGGGCTGCAGATGGCCGTGATGGTCCTCGCGCTGATCCCTGTCGCGGTGGCGTCGCCGTTCGTCCAGCGCCACTTCAAGAAGGGGATGCTGACCGGCGCGATCAAGGGCTGACGTCCAGGGTTCGCCGTGCGGGGTGCCTCTTGCGGGCTGATGGCGGCCGCGGGGCCGTTGTGGTCGAGCGCGCCCACGCGGCGGAGCCGCAAATGTCACCGCCCCGCGCCCCTTCAGGGCGCTTCTTCCTCCCCCCTTTTTTCAAGATCGAGGTAAGTCATGTCTTCGTCCCGTCCGAGTAGACGTGCCGTTCTTGCCGGTTCGGCCGCTGTCGCCGCGGTGTCCGTCGTGTCTCTCTCCGGTACGGCGGCCCGGGCGGCCACCTCCGCCGAGGCCACGGCCCCCGCCTACCGCTGGCGCACCGCCGTCATCGGCGGCACCGGATTCGTCACCGGAGTGCTCTTCCACCCCTCCGTACGGGGCCTCGCCTACGCCCGTACCGACATCGGCGGCGCCTACCGCTGGGACGAGCGAGCCGCGCGCTGGACGCCGCTCACCGATCACCTCGGGTGGGACGACTGGAACCTCCTCGGGGTGGAGGCGATCGCCGTCGACCCCGCCCACCCGAACCGCGTCTACCTGTCCCTCGGCACCTACGCCCAGTCGTGGGCCGGAAACGGCGCCGTCCTGCGCTCCGAGGACCGGGGCGCGACCTGGGCCCGTACCGACCTGACCGTGAAGCTCGGCGCCAACGAGGAAGGGCGAGGCACCGGCGAACGGCTCCTCGTCGACCCGCGCGACAGTGACACCCTGTGGCTGGGCACCCGGCACGACGGACTGCTCAGGTCCACCGACCGGGGCGCCACCTGGGCACCCGCGAGCACCTTCCCGGCCACCCCGAGCGCGAGCGGCCAGGGCGTCACCTTCCTGGTCGCGGCCGGCCGCACCGTCTACGCCGGGTGGGGCGACGGCGACGGCAACGGCACCGCCGGTACGGCCAACCTGTACCGCACCTCCGACGGCACGACCTGGGAAGCCGTACCCGGACAGCCCGTCGGCGCCACCACCGCCAAGGTCCCGATCCGCGCCGCCTACGACCACCACACCCGCGACCTGTACGTGACGTACGGCAACGCGCCCGGGCCCAACGGCCAGTCGGACGGCAGCGTGCACAGGCTGCGCACCACGACCGGCCGCTGGACGGACGTGACCCCGGTCAGGCCGGGCGGGACGACCGCCGACGGCTCCGCCGACACCTTCGCCTACGGCGGAGTCGCCGTCGACGCCTGCCGGGCCGGCACCCTCGTCGTCTCGACCAACAACCGCTGGGCCGACATCGACACGGTCTTCCGCTCCACCAACGGCGGCCGTACCTGGACGTCCCTCAAGGACACCGCTGTGTTCGACGTGTCAGAGACCCCCTATCTCAAGTGGGGCGCCGCGGCGCCCAAGTTCGGCTGGTGGATCCAGGCCCTCGCCCTCGACCCCTACGACTCCCGCCACGTCGTGTACGGGACCGGCGCGACCCTCTACGGCACCCGCGACCTCAAGCACTGGGCCCCGCAGATCCGCGGCCTGGAGGAGACGTCCGTGCGCCAGCTGATCTCGCCCCCGGTCGGGGAGGCGCACCTGCTCAGCGGACTCGGGGACATCGGCGTGATGTACCACGAGCGGCTCACGGCGTCTCCGTCGCGCGGCATGGCGTCGAACCCCGTGTTCGGGTCGGCGACGGGACTCGCACAGGCCGCGGCCAAGCCGTCGTACGTCGTCCGTACAGGGTGGGGCGACAACGGCAACGGCGCCTTCTCGAACGACGGCGGGCGGAGCTGGGCGCCCTTCGCCGCACAGCCCGACATCGCCAAGAACGCACCGGGGCCGATCGCCACCAACGCCGACGGCAGCGTGCTGCTGTGGACCTTCGTGCACTGGGACGGCACGAAGTACCCAGCCCACCGCTCCACGGACAACGGCACGACCTGGTCCGAGATCTCCTCCGTTCCGAAGGGCGCCACGCCGGTCGCCGACCCGGCCGACCCGACGCTCTTCTACGCATACGACACCGACACAGGAACGCTATACGCCAGCACTGACAGTGGCCTTTCGTTCACGGCGCGTGCGGGCGGGCTGCCCGCTGGGGACAGCCAGTTCGAGCTGGTCGCGGCGCCGGGGAGGTCCGGTGACCTGTGGCTGAGCGTCAAGTGGAACGGGCTTTACCGGTCCACCGACGGCGGGGCCACCTTCACAAAGGTGGCCAGCTGCTGGGCGTCGTACACGCTCGGCTTCGGCCGCGCGGCCGAGGGCGCCGCCTACCCCGCCGTCTACATGGTGGGCTCCACCGACACCATCACCGCCGTCCACCGCTCCGACGACGAGGCGAAGACCTGGACACGGATCAACGACGACGCCCATCAGTGGGGCTGGACCGGCGAAGTGATCACCGGCGACCCCCGTATCCACGGCCGCGTCTACCTCGCCACCAACGGGCGGGGTATCCAGTACGGGGATCCCGTCTGATGCCGGGGCTCGGCGACGCCACCCGGGGGCGGATCCTCTTCGGCGGCGACTACAACCCCGAACAATGGCCCGAGGAGACCTGGCACGAGGACGTCCGGCTGATGAAGGACGCCGGGGTCAACTCCGTCACGCTCGGCGTCTTCTCCTGGGCGAAGCTCGAACCCCGGCCCGGCGCACGGGAGTTCGGCTGGCTTGACCGGCTGATGGACCTCATGCACGACAACGGCATCGGCGTCGTCCTCGCCACGCCCACCTCCTCGCCGCCGCCCTGGATGGGCCGGCTGCACCCGGAGACCCTGCCCGTCGCCGAGGACGGGCGGATCGAATGGTGGGGCGGGCGCCAGCACTTCTCGCACTCCAGCGCCGTCTACCGCCGCTACGCCGCCGCCATCACCGAGGACCTGGCCGCCCGCTACGGCGGCCATCCCGCCCTCACCATGTGGCACATCAACAACGAGTACTGCACCTACGACTGGGGTGACGAGTCGGCCGCCGCGTTCCGCCGCTGGCTCCAGGACCGGTACGGCACACTCGAGGCCGTCAACGAGGCCTGGGGGACGGCGTTCTGGAGCCAGGGGTACGGCGACTGGTACGAGATCCTGCCGCCACGCCTCCCGCACTACATGCGCAATCCCGCCCAGGTGCTCGACTTCAAGCGGTTCACCTCCGACGCGCTCCTGGAGTGCTACCTCGCGGAACGCGACATCGTCCGCCGCCACACCCCGCACCTGCCGGTCACCACCAACTTCATGCCGATGTGGGTGGGTCAGGACGCCTGGCGCTGGGCCGAGGAGGAGGACGTCGTCTCCGTCGACCTCTACCCCGACCCGCGCGACCCGTTCGGCGCCCAACAGGGCGCGCTCGTACAGGACATGACCCGCTCCCAGGCACGCGGGCCGTGGATGCTGATGGAACAGGCGGCAGGTCCGGTCAACTGGCGTGGCGTCAACCACCCCAAACCGCGCGGCCTCAACCGTCTCTGGTCGCTCCAGGCGGTGGCGCGCGGTGCCGACGCGGTCTGCTACTTCCAGTGGCGGCAGTCCCGCCAGGGCGCCGAGAAGTTCCACTCCGGCATGGTCAGCCACGCCGGCGAGCACGGCCGCACCTACCAGGAGATCAAGCAGCTCGGCGCCGAACTGGCCGCCATCAGCACTGCGGTGACAAACAGTCACACCGCCAACCACATCGCCGTTCTCCATGACTGGCACGCCTGGTGGGGCGGCGCCCAGGAGGGGAGGCTCTCCTCCGAGGCGGACTACCCGCAGGTCGTACGGGCCTGGCACCGGGCCATGTGGGAAGCGCAGCTCGCGACGGACTTCGCCCATCCCGAGCACGACCTGTCGGCCTACCGGCTCGTCGTCGTACCGCAGCTGTATCTGCTCACGGACGCGGCGATCGACAATCTCCTCGCCTACGTACGCGGCGGCGGCACCCTCGTCTGCGGTTTCCTCACCGGCGTCGCCGACGAGGACGACCGGGTACGGCCCGGCGGCATGGACGCCCGGCTGCGCGGCCTCTTCGGACTGCGCACCCTGCACGAGTGGTGGCCGCTGGACGCGGGTGAGACGGTCGAAGTCGACGGCTTCCAGGGGCACTTGTGGTCCGAGGAACTCGAGGCCGACGACGCCGACGAAGTCACCCCCTACAAGGGCGGCGAACTCGACGGGCTGCCCGCGGTACTGCGCAAGGGGCGTGCCTGGTACCTCTCCACGCTCCCCGAACCCGACGCCCTGCGGGACCTCCTCGCCCGGATCGGCGCCGACGCGGGCGTCCGGCCGGTGCTGGACGCGCTGCCGGCCGGGGTCGAGGCGGTCCGGCGAGGCGAGCTGCTCTTCGTACTCAATCACGGCACCGATCCGGTGACCGTCCAAGTCCCCGGCGTGCACAGGGACTTGCTGACCGGTGACATCGTCATGGACGAGGTGTCGCTGGGCCGCTACGGGGTGGCGGTGCTGCAGCCATGACCGACGGACCCGTCCACGGAACCTGGGAACCATGTCCCGCGGCGCGCTGGGAGGACGGCTACCTGAGCGGCAACGGCCGCCATGGCGCCCTGGTTTTCGGCGCCCCGGACGGTGACCGTACCGTCGTCACACACCACACCCTGGTCCGCCCGAACGGCAGCGAACAAGCCCGCCCGCCCCAACTGGCGGACCAACTGGCCACCGTCCAGGACCGCTTGCTGGCCGGGGACACGACGGCCGCCGAAGGCTTCACCGACGGGCGGGAACTGCAGTGGGTGCAGCCCTTCCACCCGGCGTTCCAGGTGCGCCTGCGCGGCGGACCACCGACGGCGGAGGCCGGTGAATACCGCCGGTCCGTCGACTTCACCACCGGGGTCGTCGAGACGGAGTGCGAAGGGTGGCGCAGCCGGGTCTTCGTGTCCCGCGCGGACGACGTCATCGTCCAGTACGTCACGCTCGCCCCCCACCTCGCGCTCGACATCGACCTCGATCATCGACTTCCCAACGCCCCAGTCGAGTTGGGCGTCGGCCAGAGTGTGGTGCGCACCCCCGAGGGCGCCCTGATCACCCTCCGTGTCCGTTACCCGGGCAGTGACCGCGCGTACACCGGCGTGACCCTCGTCGTCCCGACGGGCGGTACCACCACCCTCGTCCCGCCCGGCGTCAGGGCGGAGGGCGCGGAGTCCGTGCTGCTGCTGACCCGGGTCGTCCGCCACATCGGCGAACGGGACACGGCAGAGGACGCCCGAACCCTGCGGGGACTGCTGTCGGACGCGGAGGGCGACGAGCGCCCGCGGTCGGACGACGGCGAACCCGGGTCGGGCGACGGTGAAGCCCGGTCGGGCGAGCGGACGTACGACCGGCTCCTCGCCCGCCACATCCCCCTCCACCGCACCGCCTACCACCGCGTCACCCTCGACCTCGACGCCGAACAAGGCGAACGTGCCCTCCCCGGCACCGAGTTGCTCGCCCGGACGAAGAGCCCCGCGCTCCTGGAGCGCCTCTTCGCCGCCGGTCGCTACCACTTGCTCTCCGCCAGCGGAATGCTCCCGCCCCGGCTGCCCGGCCTGTGGACCGGCGACTGGAACACCGCCTGGTCCGGAGCGTTCACCACCAACGCCAACCTCAACCTCCAGACCGCGTCGGCGGTGGCCGGCGCCCTTCCTGAAGTCATCGAAGCGCAGGCATCTCTGATCGTCCGTCAGATCGACGACTGGCGGGAGAACGCCCGCGCGGTCTTCGGCGCCCGGGGCCTGGTCGCGCCCTCGCACACCGACGGCGAGTCGGGAGGCGCGTACCACTTCTCCCGCGAGTACCCGCTCCACCTCTGGACGGCCGGCGCCGACTGGCTGCTGAAACCGCTCGTCGACCACGACGAGACCGAAGGCGTCCGCGATCCGCGCACAGCCGCCCTGCTCGCCGAAGTCGCCCTGTTCTACGAGGACTTCCTCACCCGCACCGATGCCGACGGCAACCTCGTCGTCGTCCCCTCCTACTCACCGGAGAACCGTCCCGCAGGCGCGAGCTGGGGCGCGATCAACGCGGCCATGGACCTCTCGGCGGCAAGGCACGCCCTGCTCACAGCCGCCGAACACCACTCCGGAGACCCCGGAGACCCCGGAAACTCCGATCGGGTCGACCGCTGGCGGGCGTTGGCCGACCGCCTACCACCACACCGCGTCAACGCGGACGGCGCGCTCGCCGAATGGGCGTGGCCCGGCCTGGACGACACCTATGACCACCGACACCTCAGCCATCTCTACGGTGTCTGGCCGCTCGACGAGATCAACCCCTACGACACCCCCGACCTCGCCGTCGCCGCTCACCGTGCGCTCCAACTCCGGGGCGCCGAGAACGACTCGGCGCACGGCCACCTGCACCACGCGCTGATCGCGGCCCGCCTCCGCGACGGCGAACGGGTCACCCACGCCCTCGGCCAGGTGCTCGACGGCGACTTCTTCCACGCCTCCCTGATGAGCGCCCACTACCCCGGGCGGGACGTCTACAACGCGGACGCCGCCCACGCCCTGCCCGCGGTGCTCATCGAGGCGCTCATCCAGTCGACCCCCGACCGACTGGTCCTCCTTCCGGCGCTCCCGGCGACCTGGCCCTCGGGCCGACTCCGGGGCGTACGGACGAGGTTCGGCGCGGAGGTCGACCTCGACTGGGGGCCGGGGCGGGGCCGGGCCGTCGTACGACCCACCCGAACCCACCGGATCGACCTCAGGACTTCCTCCGGCGCACGCCCGTTCGATCTCGTCGCCGGAGAAGACCGCGTTCTCGACCTGGGACCGCGGTAATCCCACCGAGGAACAGCGCGACAGACAACAGCACACGACCCCCCACTCGCAATCCCCACAAAGGCATTTCCCCCCACCCTTGGAAGGAACCCCCATGGCAACACGCACCCGCATGCTGAGCCGGATCACCAAGGCCATGCTGGCCCCCGCTCTGGCGCTCGGCGTCACCGTCGGTGTCGCCTCCGCCCCCGCCTCGGCCGCCGTCTGGAACACCTGCGACCAGTACGGCAACACGAGTCTGAACGGCTACACCCTCTACAACAACATCTGGGGCTCCGGCGCCGGCAGCCAGTGCTTCTGGGCCAACTCCGGTACCAACTGGGGTGTTTGGGCGAACCACCCGAACACCGGCGGCATCAAGTCGTACCCCAACTCCAAGAAGGTGATCAACAAGTCGATCACCTCGCTCGGTTCGCTCACCAGCAACTACAACGTCACGGTCCCGTCGTCCGGCGCGTACAACACGTCGTACGACATCTGGGACACCGACTACGACTACGAGATCATGCTCTGGGTCAACAAGACCGGAGCCGTCGGCCCGCTCGGCACCTCGCAGGGCAATGTGACGCTGGGCGGGCACACCTGGACCGTCTACAAGGGCAACAACGGTGCGAACGAGGTCTTCTCGTTCGTCCGCACCTCCAACTCGACGTCCGGCTCCGTCAACATCCTCCCGATCCTCAAGTGGATCAAGGACACCAAGGGCTGGTTCGGCAACGAGACCATCGGGGACGTCCAGTTCGGGTTCGAGATCACCTCGTCCTCCGGCGGTCTGGACTTCGCCACCAACAGCCTGACGGTCAGCAGCAGCTGACGCGGGAGTACCGACGGGCCGGGGCCTGCCGCGCCGTTCAGGCGCGGTCGACCTCGGCCCGCAGGGCGTTGTAGTCGGCGAAGGCCGCCTCGACGTCGTCCCTGGTCAGGCCGTAGCGGGCCAGGTCGTAGCGGTGGGGGCGGCTGCCCCTGAGGTGGGTGGAGACCGTCGGCAGCCGGGCGGCGTCGGCCTCGGTCCAGTGGGCGCCGACGGCGTCGTAGAGCTTCGGCGCACCCGCGGCCGGGTCGGAGCCGAGCCAGGAGTAGGGCACGTCCACCAGCGCCTCGCGGGGGAAGCCGGCCCGGGCCGCGAGTCCGCGCCGTACCGAGCGGCTGAGCAGGTCGAGCCAGGTGGCGCCGAGGGCGGGCAGGTCGACCGTGCGCCGGGAGAGGACCATTCCGCACTCGACCAGGCTGCAGAACGAGGCGACGGCGGTCGCCGGGTCGCGGTGGGTCCACACGAGCGTGGCATCGGGGAACACGGTGAGCAGGGCGTCGAGATTCCCCGTGTGCATGGGCGACTTGAGGATCCAGCGGCGCCGGGACCGACCGTACTGGAGTACCTGGAAGCACTCCTTGAGATGGCGGTAGTCGGGGACGAAGTCCCGCTCGAACTGCCGGGCGTGGTACTCGGGCAGACGGGCCTGCGACAGGGGCACCAGGGCGTGCGGTAGAAGGAACGTGCACTCCTCCGGGCCCTCGGCGGTCATGGGGTGGATCTCGCGGAAGCGCGGGCTGAGCCGGTACGTGCCGTCGAGCATCCGGCGCGCGGACGTGATCGCCTTCTGCCGCTGCTGGGGCGACGGTTCGAGGCCCGGGGCCAGCAACTCCCAAAGCCGGGGGCAGCGGTGCTCGTCGGAGAGGGACAGCACGCCGTGGGTGAGCGTGGTGGCGGTGCGCGGCAGGCCCACCACGAACACCGGCTTCTCGATGGGCTCCTGGACGATGGCGGGTTGCTCGGCGATCAGCCGCCGGATCCGGGCCCGGTTGGTGAGATGCCGGCGCACATGCGCCTGCGCCGACTGCCAGCCGATCGGCGACAGCTCCTCGTCGCCCGCCCACTCGACGAGCAACGGCCGAAAACTCTCGACGAACGCCTCGTCCCCCTCGGCCCCACCCGCCTTCCCGACGATCCGCTCAAACACCCGCTCAGGCTCACGCCGGGACCCCAAGGCGGGCCGCAGTAAAAGATTGGCGAACGTCAGGGCGAGGGGAACAGCAGACACGAAACAACTTCCTTTCCGGTGCGGAACAAGGCAGTTGAAGTATCCACGGCCCCCTCACCTCGGGACGGGGCCGGGCAGAAGCGCCCCGATAGGGGCGCGGGGAACTGCGCGACAAGCCACGAAGCACCCGCACCCACCCCCAAACCGAACCCCCCCGGAAGCCAACGGCAACCCCTACTCCGCGATAGGCAACCTCACCCCGTCCCGCAAAAACAACGGAATACGGTCGAGCGGCGCATCGACAGCGACCTCACCCCCGCCGTGATACACCTCACCGGTCCACGCATCCGTCCACCCCGCCCCGGCCGGCAACCGCACCGTCCGGCTCGTCGCCCCCGCCGACAGAACCGGCGCGACCAGCAGATCGGGCCCGAACAGATAGGCGTCGTCGACGGCCCACGCAGCCGGGTCGTCCGGGAACTCCAGGAACAGCGGCCGCATCACCGGCAGCCCCTCCTCGTGCGCCTCACGCATCACCCGCAGCACATACGGCTTCAACCGCTCCCGCAGCCGCACATACCGCTCCAGGATCGCGCCGGCCTCCTCCCCGTACGACCACACCTCGTTGGGCCCACCGGTCATGTCCGGCCCCAACGGCATCCCCGGGTCACGGAACCCGTGCAGCCGCATCAGTGGCGAGAACGCCCCGAACTGGAACCAGCGGACCATCACCTCCCGGTACGCCGGGTCGTCCGGGTCGCCCCCGTGGAACCCGCCGATGTCGGTGTTCCACCAGGGGATGCCGGACAGGGCGGTGTTGAGACCGGCCGCGATCTGGCGGCGCAGGGTCGGGAAGTCGACACCGATGTCACCGGACCACAGCGCGGCGCCGTAGCGCTGACTGCCCGCCCACGCCGAGCGGTTGAGGCTGATCACCTCGTCCTCGCCGGACGCGATCAGGCCCTCGTAGAAGGTGCGGGCGTTCTCGACCGGGTAGAGGTTGCCGACCTCCAGCCCCGGGCCCGCCCAGTAGCGCAGGTTCTCCGGGAAGCCCGGCTTCAGCTCCGGCTCGCAGGCGTCCAGCCAGAAGGCCGTGATGCCGTACGGGGCAAGGTAGTTGTCGCGGATCTTCGACCACACGAACTCGCGTGCCTCCGGGTTGGTGGCATCGTAGAACGCGACCTGGACGGTGGACGCGACGCCCTTGTCCGGCCAGTCGGCGTGTGCCATCGGACCGTACTGCGTGCCGATGAAGTAACCCCGCTGCTCCATGAGTTGGTGGTTCTCGGAGAGCGGTGACACCGAGGGCCAGACGGAGACGACGAGTTTGACGCCCATCTCCTCCAACTCGCGGACCATGGCGGCCGGGTCGGGCCACTCGGCCGGGTCGAACTTCCACTCGCCCAGATGCGTCCAGTGGAAGAAGTCGCACACGATGGCGCGCAACGGCAGCCCGCGCCGCTTGTACTCCCTTGCCACGTCGAGGAGTTCGTCCTGCGTGCGGTAGCGCAGCTTGCACTGCCAGAAGCCCGCCGCCCACTCCGGCAGCATCGGCGTACGTCCCGTCACCGCGCTGTAGCGCCGCTGGGCGTCGGCCGGCTGCCCGGCCGTGATCCAGTAGTCGATCTGCCGGGCCGAATCCGCCACCCAGCGCGTCCCGTTGCCCGCCAGCTCCACCCGCCCGATCGCCGGGCTGTTCCACAGCAGGGTGTAACCCCGGCTGGAGGTGAGCACCGGCACGGACACCTCGGCGTTGCGCTGCACCAGGTCCAGCACGACACCCTTCTGGTCGAACAGGCCGTGCTGGTGCTGGCCGAGCCCGTACAGCTTCTCGTCCTCGTAGGCGGCGAACCGCTGCTCCAGCCGGTGGTAGCCGTTGCCGACGGCCGTGTAGAGACGCGAGCCCGGCCACCAGAAGTGCGCCCGCTCCTCGGCGAGCAGTTCGGTCGCGTCCTCGGTGCGCAGGAAGCGGATGAGGCCCTCGGCACTCACCTCGACGGTCAGCGCCCCGACGGTCAACTGCCCCTGCCCGTCCTCGATCTTGACGGTGTACGGCGTCGACTCCGGCGCGTCGAGGAGGGCACCCGGCAGCCCTTCCAGGACGGGCCCGCCGAGCCGGGTCCTGACCCGGACCGCGTCCGGGCCCCAGGGCTCTATCCGTACGGTCTCCTGACGGCCGCTCCACTCCAGCGCGCCGTCCCGCTCACGGAACGTACCGACGGTGGGGGAGGACTGCGCGAGGCTGACCGTGCCAGACGGGGGCAGGGTTTCGGCGGGCTGGTTCACGTGGCGGCTCCTGAAGGAAGGAGTGGGGGGAGAGGAACCGAATCCGGCAAGGCTCTGCCGGACCGGGACAGGCAGGGGTCCCCAACGCCCGTCGGACATCCGGGAGTCGGGTGTGAGTGTGACTGTGAGTAGTGGTTGTGGGGTCGGACGGACGAACCGGGAGACAAGTGCGGGAGATGCGCGGATCAGGAAACGGCCGGCGCCGGGCCCGTGCTCGCCCGCACCGTCAACTCGGGTGCGATCAGCGCGACTTCGTCGCCGCCGTGCCCGTCGAGCTTCGCGATCAGCAATTCCACCGCACGGCGTCCCATCTCCTGCGCCGGAATGGCGACGGACGTCAGCCGCACCGAGGCCTGGGTGGCCACCTGGTCCGGGCAGACCGCGATGACCGACACGTCCTCCGGCACCGCGCGTCCCTGCTGGCGCAGCAGCGCGAGCAGGGGTTCGACCGCCGACTCGTTCTGCACGACGAACCCCGTGGTGCCCGGCCGTTCGTCGAAGATCCGGGCCAGGGTCACGGTCATCGCGTCGTACCCGCCCTCGCACGGCCGGTGCAGCACCCGCACCCCCAACTCCCTTGACCGGGACCGGAGTCCGTCGAGCGTGCGCTCGGCGAAACCGGTGTGCCGTTCGTAGACCGCGGGCGCCTCGCCGATGACGGCGATGTCGCGGTGCCCGAGCTTCGCGAGGTGCTCGGCGCACAACGCGCCCGTGGCCCCGAAGTCGAGGTCGACGCAGGTCAGGCCCTCGGTGGCGGCCGGCAGCCCGATGAGCACCGACGGCTGGTCCGTCCCGCGCAGCAACGGCAGCCGCCCGTCGTCGAGTTCGACGTCCATCAGGATCATCGCGTCGGCGAGCCCGCTGCCGGTCACCCGGCGCACGGCGTCGGGACCCTCCTCGCCGGTGAGCAGGAGCACGTCGTAGCCGTGCGTGCGGGCACTGGTGGCGACCGCGATGGCGATCTCCATCATCACGGGCACGTACATGTCCGTACGCAGCGGGACCATGAGGGCGATGATGTTGGAACGGTTGCTCGCCAGCGCCCGGGCGCCCGCGTTCGGGTGGTAGCCGAGCTGCTGGATGCTCTGCTCGACCCGCTGCCGGGTGCTCGCGGAGATGGACCGCTTGCCGCTGAGGACATAGCTCACCGTGCTCGCCGAGACTCCGGCGTGCTGCGCGACCTCGGCGAGAGTGACCATCCAGCTCTCCAAGCATGTGTGAAGCGCTTCGACAGTGCGCGTAACGGACAACAGTGACGGGTAACGGCGAGTGTGGGGTGGAACGACAGTATCCCCACCCGAGGTGGGTGTCCATATGTTGTCGAAGCGCTTCGACTAGGTTTCTCGGAGGTTTTTCGGCCAGGACGGCAACTTTCGCACCCCGTGTGGCCGCTGGGGAGTACCCGGGCGAATCCCTGCCCGGCCGGATGGCCGCACGAGGACTGGTGAGGTCGCCCGGAATCGGGTACCAACGATCGAGTAGCACCGATCAGTAACGCATGGTCCTCAAGATCCCGATTCGCGGCGAGGTGTGCCTCATGTCCGCAAGCCCAGTCAAACCCACCGTCGACCCCGCGGGCAAACCCCCCGCCGGTCCCCACACCAGGCCCACCGTCACCGAGCGGGAGGCCCGCCAGGTCGCGGAGGCCGCCCGGGAACAGGGCTGGCGAAAGCCCAGCTTCGCCAAGGAACTGTTCCTGGGCCGTTTCCGGCTCGACCTCATCCACCCGCACCCGCTGCCGCCCACCGAGGACGCACAGCGCGGCGAGGAGTTCCTCACCAGGCTGCGCGACTTCTGCGAGACGAAGATCGACGCGGCCCGGATCGAGCGCGAGGCCCGGATCCCCGACGAGGTGATCAACGGGCTCAAGGAGCTCGGCGCCCTCGGCATGAAGATCGACACCAAGTACGGCGGCCTCGGCCTCACCCAGGTGTACTACAACAAGGCGCTCGCCCTGGTCGGCTCCGCGAACCCGGCGCTCGGCGCGCTGCTCTCCGCCCATCAGTCGATCGGCGTACCGCAGCCGCTGAAAATCTTCGGCACCCAGGAACAGAAGGACGAGTTCCTTCCGCGCTGCGCCCGCACCGACATCTCCGCGTTCCTGCTGACGGAACCGGACGTCGGCTCCGACCCGGCCCGCCTCGCCACCACCGCGGTACCGGACGGCGACGACTACGTCCTCGACGGGGTCAAGCTCTGGACCACCAACGGAGTCGTCGCCGACCTGCTCGTCGTCATGGCCCGCGTACCGAAGTCCGAGGGCCACAAGGGCGGAATCACCGCGTTCGTCGTCGAGACCGCCTCCGAGGGCGTCACCGTCGAACACCGCAACGCCTTCATGGGCCTGCGCGGCCTGGAGAACGGCGTCACCCGCCTCCACCAGGTGCGCGTCCCCGCCGCCCACAGGATCGGCCCCGAGGGTGCCGGCCTCAAGATCGCCCTGACGACCCTGAACACGGGCCGCCTGTCACTGCCCGCGATGTGCGTGGGCGCCGGGAAGTGGTGCCTGAAGATCGCCCGGGAGTGGTCGGGCGTACGGGAGCAGTGGGGCAGGCCGGTCGCGCTGCACGAGGCGGTCGGCGCGAAGATCAGCTTCATCGCGGCCACCACCTTCGCGCTGGAGGCCGTCCTGGACCTGTCCTCCCAGATGGCCGACGAGAACCGCAACGACATCCGCATCGAGGCCGCCCTCGCCAAGCTGTACGGCTCCGAGATGGCCTGGCTGATGGCCGACGAACTCGTCCAGATCCGCGGCGGCCGCGGCTTCGAGACCGCCGAGTCGCTCGCCGCCCGCGGCGAACGGGCGGTCCCCGCCGAGCAGATGCTGCGTGACCTGAGGATCAACCGCATCTTCGAGGGCTCGACGGAGATCATGCACCTGCTGATCGCCCGCGAGGCGGTCGACGCCCATCTGACGGTCGCCGGCGACCTCATCGACCCCGACAAGTCCCTCTCGGACAAGGCGAGGGCAGGCGCGAACGCCGGGGTGTTCTACGCCAAGTGGCTGCCGAAGCTCGTCACCGGCGCGGGCCAACTGCCGAACTCCTACAGCGAGTTCAAGCACGAGGTCGACCTCTCGCCGCATCTGCGGTACGTCGAGCGCAGCGCCCGCAAGCTGGCCCGCTCCACCTTCTACGCCATGTCGCGCTGGCAGGGCCGGATGGAGACCAAGCAGGGCTTCCTGGGCCGGATCGTCGACATCGGCGCCGAACTGTTCGCGATGAGCGCGGCCTGCGTACGCGCCGAACTCCTGCGCACCCAGGGCCAGAACGGCCGCGAGGCCTACCAACTCGCCGACGTCTTCTGCCGCCAGGCCCGCGTCCGAGTCGAGGAACTCTTCGGCCGGCTGTGGAACAACACCGACGACGTCGACCGCACGGTGGTCAAGGGCGTCCTCGCCGGTACGTACACCTGGCTGGAGGAGGGCGTGGTCGACCTCTCGGGCGAGGGCCCCTGGATCGCGGACGCCACCCCCGGCCCGACCCACCACGAAAACGTCCACCGCCCCATCCGCTGAATCCGTGACACAGAACCCCGCGCCCCAAAAGGGGCGCGGGGAACTGCGCGCCAAGCCCCCACTACCGGCAGACAGAAAACTGCCTGCTCAGCGGAGCGCCTAGCACCACTTGTCGCTGGGGTCCCTCGTCGACCACTTGCAGTCGTCGACCTTCGCCCCGTTCGCTCTGGTCAGGATCGCCGTGTCGCTGGTGTTGTTCCAGACGTACGCGCGCCGGTTCTGGAACTTGGACACCGTGGTGTCCCTGCCCTGGCCGGTGTGGATCTTCATGGTCTTGCCCGCGCCGATCTTCAGATTGGCGAAGGTGTACTTGTGGTTGGCGACGTCCTTCAGGATCCAGCCCTTGAGCGATATGGCCGCCGAGCCGGTGTTCTTGATCTCCACCCACTCCCCGTTGAGGGAGGCGTTGGAGCCGGTGTCCGAACCCGGACTGTCGAACCACACGTGCCGGATGACCACACCGCCGGCCGCCTCGGCCGGAGTGCTCAGAACCGCGCCGGTCAGGGCCACGGCGCCCGCGAGAGCGGGCAGGGCAGCGCGTCGAATGCGCATCGAGATCCCC
The DNA here is from genome assembly GCF_033793965.1 of Streptomyces sp. ME02-8801-2C. Lineage (NCBI taxonomy): Bacteria > Bacillati > Actinomycetota > Actinomycetes > Kitasatosporales > Streptomycetaceae > Streptomyces > Streptomyces sp. ME02-8801-2C. Next base: position 291,532 of record NZ_JARAXP010000009.1, read on the forward strand.
CCAGGATTTCGTCCACGACTGGCCGGGCGTACGCCGACCAGGACAGAAGTGTTATCACATGATCTATGTGTGAGTTCCCCTTATGGCCACTCACCCGAGGGACGCCCTGTCCTCACTGTCGGTGGCTACGGCCACAATGGAGGGATGACCGACAGTCCAGCCCCACTCGCAGACCCGCACCTCGTCTTCGACCCCGTCGCCGAAGGCGGCTCCAGGGACGTGGTGATCCTCGGTTCCACCGGGTCGATCGGCACCCAGGCCATCGACCTCGTGCTGCGCAACCCGGACCGCTTCCGGGTCACCGGGCTCTCCGCCGCGGGCGGTCGGATCGCGCTCCTCGCCGAACAGGCGCACCAGCTGCGCGTACGCACGGTCGCCGTGGCCCGGGAGGACGCCGTACCGGCCCTGCGCGAGGCGCTGACCGCGCGGTACGGCGCCGGGCAGCCGCTCCCCGAGATCCTCGCCGGACCGGACGCGGCCACCCACCTCGCCGCCACCCCCTGCCACACGGTGCTGAACGGCATCACCGGGTCGATCGGCCTCGCCCCCACCCTCGCCGCCCTGGAGGCCGGCCGTACTCTCGCGCTCGCCAACAAGGAGTCGCTCATCGTCGGCGGCCCGCTGGTCAAGGCGCTCGCGAAACCGGGCCAGATCATCCCCGTCGACTCCGAGCACGCGGCCCTGTTCCAGGCGCTGGCGGCCGGCACCCGTGCCGATGTGCGCAAACTCGTCGTCACGGCGTCCGGGGGTCCCTTCCGCGGCCGTACGAAGGCGCAGCTGGCCGATGTGACGGTGGCGGACGCGCTCGCCCACCCCACCTGGGCGATGGGCCCGGTGATCACGATCAACTCCGCGACGCTCGTCAACAAGGGCCTGGAGGTGATCGAGGCACACCTTCTCTACGACATTCCCTTCGACCGCATTGAGGTGGTCGTGCACCCGCAGTCGTATGTCCACTCGATGGTTGAGTTCACGGACGGATCGACACTGGCGCAGGCCACGCCCCCGGACATGCGCGGCCCCATCGCCATCGGCCTGGGCTGGCCGGAGCGGGTCCCCGACGCGGCCCCCACCTTCGACTGGAGCAAGGCGTCGACGTGGGAGTTCTTCCCGCTCGACACGGAGGCCTTCCCGGCGGTCGGCCTCGCCCGGCACGTCGGGCAGCTCGCGGGCACGGCGCCCGCGGTGTTCAATGCGGCGAACGAGGAGTGCGTGGAGGCGTTCCGCGGCGGCGCACTGCCCTTCAACGGAATCATGGAGACCGTGACCAGGGTCGTCGAGGAGCACGGCACACCCCGTACGGGAACTTCCCTGACCGTGGCGGACGTCCTTGAGGCGGAGACCTGGGCACGGACGAGGACCCGGGAACTGACACAGCGGACGAAGACACAGCGAGAGATGACACAGCAAGCGAACGCACAGCAAGCGGCGGAGGCCCGTGCATGACGGCACTGATGATGATCCTCGGCATAGTCGTCTTCGTGATCGGCCTGCTGGTGTCGATCGCCTGGCACGAGCTGGGGCATCTGTCCACGGCGAAGCTGTTCGGTATCCGCGTACCGCAGTACATGGTCGGCTTCGGCCCGACGATCTGGTCCCGCCGGAAGGGCGAGACCGAGTACGGCATCAAGGCGATCCCGTTCGGCGGCTACATCCGCATGATCGGCATGTTCCCGCCGGGCGCGGACGGCCGCATAGAGGCCCGCTCGACCTCCCCCTGGCGCGGCATGATCGAGGACGCGCGCGCCCAGTCCTACGAGGAACTGCTGCCGGGCGACGAGAAGCGCCTGTTCTACACGCGCAAGCCGTGGAAACGCGTCATCGTGATGTTCGCGGGCCCGTTCATGAACCTGATCCTCGCGGTGGGCCTGTTCCTGACCGTCCTCATGGGCTTCGGCGTCTCGCAGCAGACCACCAGCGTCAGCTCGGTCTCCCAGTGCGTGATCGCCCAGAGCGAGGGCCGCGACGACTGCCGCAAGACCGACGCTGCCTCCCCGGCCGCGGCGGCCGGCCTCAAGGCGGGCGACAAGATCCTCTCCTTCGGCGGGGTCCAGGTCGACACCTGGAACAAGCTGTCGGACGAGATCCGCGCCAACCCCGGCAAGGAGGTGGCGATCGTCGTCGAACGCAAGGGCGAGGAGGTCACGCTCCACGCGAAGATCGCCACGAACCAGGTCGCGAAGAAGGACTCCAGCGGCCAGATCGTCCAGGGCAAGTACGTCACGGCCGGCTTCCTCGGCTTCAGCGCGGCCACCGGCATCGTCCGCCAGGACTTCGGTGACTCGCTGACCTGGATGGGCGACCGGATGGGCGAGGCCGTCGACTCCATCGCGAGCCTGCCCGGCAAGATCCCCGCCCTGTGGAACGCCGCCTTCGACGGCGGCGAACGCGCGCCGGACTCCCCGATGGGCGTGGTCGGCGCGGCCCGCGTGGGCGGCGAGATCTTCACCCTGGACATCCCGCCCACCCAGCAACTGGCGATGGCGTTGATGCTGGTGGCGGGCTTCAACCTGTCCCTGTTCCTCTTCAACATGCTCCCGCTGCTGCCCCTCGACGGCGGCCATGTCGCGGGCGCCCTGTGGGAGTCGCTGCGCCGGAACACGGCGAAGGTGCTCAAGCGCCCGGACCCGGGCCCGTTCGACGTGGCGAAGCTGATGCCGGTCGCCTACGTGGTGGCGGGGATCTTCATCTGCTTCACCCTCCTCGTCCTGGTGGCGGACGTGGTGAACCCGGTGCGCATCTCGTAGTCATACGGCGGTCGCGGAGACGTTCGCTGTGGCGTTCACTGTGGCGACAGCGACGGCCGGGCACGGTGGGAGAACCTCACCGCGCCCGGCCGTTCCCATTGCGATCCCCAATGAGTGGGTTTACGTGCGGGATGTGCCCGGGCCTGCGCACGTGCCGTAATCTCGAAGCCTGGAGCCCGCTGTTTCCCGGGACCGGACCTTGAACCACAACTTGGGGTTGCACAGCAGATGACTGCGATTTCTCTCGGCATGCCGTCCGTTCCGACGAAGCTCGCCGAACGCCGCAAGAGCCGACAGATCCAGGTCGGTTCGGTGGCCGTGGGCGGCGACGCCCCGGTGTCGGTGCAGTCGATGACGACGACGCGTACGTCGGACATCGGCGCCACGCTCCAGCAGATCGCCGAACTCACCGCGTCCGGCTGCCAGATCGTCCGCGTCGCCTGCCCCACCCAGGACGACGCGGACGCGCTCGCGACCATCGCGCGCAAGTCGCAGATCCCGGTGATCGCGGACATCCACTTCCAGCCGAAGTACGTGTTCGCCGCGATCGAGGCCGGCTGCGCCGCCGTGCGTGTGAACCCCGGCAACATCAAGCAGTTCGACGACCAGGTCAAGGAGATCGCGCGCGCCGCGAAGGACCACGGCACGCCGATCCGCATCGGCGTCAACGCCGGTTCGCTCGACAAGCGGCTGCTCCAGAAGTACGGCAGGGCCACCCCCGAGGCGCTCGTCGAGTCGGCGCTGTGGGAGGCGTCGCTGTTCGAGGAGCACGACTTCCGGGACATCAAGATCTCGGTCAAGCACAACGACCCGGTGATCATGGTCAACGCCTACCGGCAGCTCGCGGAGGCCTGCGACTACCCGCTCCACCTGGGTGTTACCGAGGCCGGTCCCGCCTTCCAGGGCACGATCAAGTCGGCGGTCGCCTTCGGCGCGCTGCTCAGCGAGGGAATCGGCGACACGATCCGCGTCTCCCTGTCCGCGCCGCCGGTCGAGGAGATCAAGGTCGGCAACCAGATCCTGGAGTCGCTGAACCTCCGCCAGCGCGGCCTGGAGATCGTCTCCTGCCCGTCCTGCGGCCGAGCCCAGGTCGACGTCTACAAGCTGGCCGAGGAGGTCACGGCGGGCCTCGAGGGCATGGAGGTCCCGCTGCGCGTCGCGGTCATGGGCTGCGTGGTGAACGGCCCCGGCGAGGCGCGGGAGGCGGACCTCGGCGTCGCCTCCGGCAACGGCAAGGGGCAGATCTTCGTGAAGGGCGAGGTCATCAAGACCGTCCCCGAGTCGAAGATCGTGGAGACCCTGATCGAGGAGGCCCTGAAGATCGCCGAGCAGATGGAGGCGGACGGTATCGCTTCCGGCGAGCCGTCGGTGTCGGTGGCCGGCTGATCTCGCCCCCGCCGCCCCTACCCGTTCCCATCCTCGGGGGCTCCGCCCCCGAACCCCCGCTCCTCAAACGCCGGAGAGGCTGACCAACCAGCCCGTCCGGCGTTTGAGGACAAGGCCCGTTCAGGGCCGTAGCGGGGTCTGGGGGCGCAGCCCCCAGGGGACGGCAAGCCAAGCCCACGGTCACTCACAAGCAAGCGGCATCACCCACAGGACGACGCCGCCAAGCTTCCGCAGGTACAGTGCGGAGATCTAGCAGACCGCATTGGTGAGGCCCCGCACGTGTTGACGCAGACCACCTCCCGGGTGCTCGAACCCGGCGACCTGGACGCCGCGCTCGCCGTCCTCGGCCGCGAGCCGGTCGCGAACGCCTTCGTGACCTCCCGTGTCCAGGTAGCCGGCCTCGACCCGTGGCGCCTCGGCGGCGAGATGTGGGGCTGGTACGAGGACGGCATGCTCACGAGCCTCTGCTACGCGGGCGCCAACCTCGTCCCGATCTGCGCCACCCCCCGAGCCGTACGCGCCTTCGCCGACCGCGCAAGGCGAGCCGGCCGCCGCTGCTCCTCCATCGTCGGCCCTGCCGAAGCCACCACCCAGCTGTGGCGGCTGCTCGAACCGAGCTGGGGCCCCGCCCGCGAAGTCCGCCGCCACCAGCCCCTGATGGTCACCGACCGGCTCCCAGACCCCGCCCTCGTCGCCCCGGATCCGTACGTCCGCCGCATTCGCAAGGACGAGATGGAGACGATCATGCCCGCGTGCGTGGCGATGTTCACCGAGGAGGTCGGAATCTCGCCACTCGCCGGTGACGGCGGCCTCCTCTATCAGGCCAGGGTCGCCGAACTGGTCGGCTCCGGCCGCTCCTTCGCCCGCCTCGACGAGCACGGCAAGGTCGCCTTCAAGGCCGAGATCGGCGCCGCGACCTCGCAGGCCTGCCAGATCCAGGGGGTCTGGGTGGCCCCCGAGTACCGGGGCCTGGGCCTCGCCGCCCCCGGCATGGCCGCCGTACTGCGCTACGCCCTCGCGGACGTGGCCCCGGTGGTCAGCCTGTATGTGAACGACTTCAACACCCCCGCCCGCCGGACGTATCTGAGGGTGGGCTTCCAGGAGGTAGGCGCGTTCATGAGCGTCCTGTTCTGAAACGGCCACCGTGGTCCGGGCGTTCCCGGGGGCGAGGCTCAGCCACATCCACCCCGCCCCCGCCGAACGGCCTCCGCACCCCCTGTAGTCTCCCGACATGCCGCGCTTCCCCGGTCAGGGCCACCGTCACCCCCACCGCCACGACGTGGTCGTCGGCCCCCTCGACCTCGCCGCCCGGGTCGACGAGGCGCTGGCCGTCCAGGCGGTGGCGTTCGGGCTCGGCGCCGACGAGGTCGCCGTACGCAGGCAGATCGTTCTGCGGCACATGACCTATCCCGGTGCCCGCGCGCTCGGCGCGACCACCCCGGAGGGGCGGCTGGCCGGGTTCGTCTACGGCATGCCCAACGACCGTACGCACTGGTGGTCCACCGTGGTCGAGCCGTATCTGCGCAGGCAGGGCCACGACGCGTGGCTCGACGACTCCTTCGTGATCACCGAACTGCACGTCCACCCGACCTACCAGAACATCGGCGTCGGCCGCGCCCTCATCACCACCATCACCGACGGCGCCGCCGAACCTCGCTCGATCCTCTCCGCGATCGACTCCGACAGCCCGGCCCGCGGCCTCTACCACTCCCTCGGCTACGAGGACCTGGCCCGCCAGGTGCTCTTCCCCAGCGCCCCGAAGCCGTACGCCGTGATGGGCGCCCCCCTGCCGTTGCGCCGTCGCTGAGGGGTGTCCCCGCGGATAACCGATTTCCACCGCCCCGCACCCCCCGGCTAACCTCCTGCCATCACCCTTACGCAGCAGGAGTCGAGAATCATGGCCCAGGCCCAGGTCCAGCGCATGTCCCGTTTGATGGTCAAGACACTGCGTGACGACCCGGCCGACGCCGAGGTGCTCAGCCACAAGCTGCTGGTCAGGGCCGGTTATGTACGCCGTACCGCCGCCGGTCTGTGGTCCTGGCTGCCGCTCGGCAAGAAGGTTCTGGCCAACGTCGAGCGCGTCGTCCGCGAGGAGATGGACGCCATCGGCGCCCAGGAGGTCACGCTGCCCGCCCTCCTGCCGAGGGAGCCCTACGAGGCGACCGGCCGCTGGCAGGAGTACGGCCCCGAGCTGTTCCGTCTCAACGACCGCAAGGGCGGCGACTACCTCCTCGGCCCGACCCACGAGGAGATCTTCACCCTTCTGGTCAAGGACCAGTGCACGTCCTACAAGGACCTGCCCGTGATCCTCTACCAGATCCAGAACAAGTACCGCGACGAGGCCCGCCCGCGGGCCGGCATCCTGCGCGGCCGCGAGTTCCTGATGAAGGACTCCTACTCCTTCGACCTGGAGGACGAGGGCCTGGCCCAGTCGTACGCCCTGCACCGCGAGGCGTACCAGAAGATCTTCGCCCGTCTCGGCCTCGACTACCGCATCTGCGCTGCCACCGCCGGCGCGATGGGCGGCTCCAAGTCCGAGGAGTTCCTCGCCCCGGCCGCGGCGGGCGAGGACACCTTCGCCGACTGCCCCAACTGCGACTACGCGGCCAACACCGAGGCGATCACGTACGCGCTCCAGCCGGTCGACGGTTCGGCCGTCCCCGCCCTCGAAGAGATCCCCACCCCCGAGACCCCGACCATCGAGACGCTCGCCGCGTACCTGGACGTGGCCGCCTCCGCCACGCTCAAGAACCTCCTGATCAAGGTGGACGGCGAGATCGTCGCGATCGGCGTCCCCGGCGACCGTGAGGTCGACCTGGACAAGGTCGAGGCCCACTTCGCGCCCGCCGCCGTGGAACTCGTCACCGCCGAGGACTTCACGGGCCGCGACGACCTCGTACGGGGTTACGTGGGCCCGCAGGGCCTGGAGAAGGTCCGCTACTTCGCCGACCCGCGCGTCGCGCCCGGCACCGCCTGGATCACCGGCGCCAACAAGGACGGCCTGCACGCGAAGAACGTCGTCGTCGGCCGTGACTTCGAGGTCGACGAGTACATCGACTCCGTCGTGGTCCAGGAAGGCGACCCCTGCCCGGTCTGCGGCACCGGCCTCAAGCTGGACCGCGCCATCGAGATCGGCCACATCTTCCAGCTCGGCCGCAAGTACGCCGACGCCCTCAGCCTCGACGTCCTCGGCCAGCAGGGCAAGCCCGTCCGCGTGACCATGGGCTCGTACGGCATCGGCGTCTCCCGCGCGGTCGCGGCCCTCGCCGAGCAGCACGCCGACGAGCAGGGCCTGTGCTGGCCCAAGGAGATCGCCCCGGCCGACGTCCACGTGGTCGCCGCCGGCAAGGCCCTCCAGACCGAGCTGGCCCTCGAGGTCTCCGACAAGCTGGCCGCGGCAGGCGCCCGCGTCCTGGTCGACGACCGCGCCGGCGTCTCCCCGGGCGTCAAGTTCACGGACGCGGAGCTGATCGGCGTACCGAAGATCCTGGTGGCAGGCCGCCGTTCAGCCGAGAACATCCTCGAACTGAAGGACCGCCGAACGGGCGAACGCGAGGAACTGACGGTAGAGGAAGCGATCACCAGGCTGACCACCACCTGATCCCCCATCTCCCAGGCCGTCCCCCCAACGGCCTGGGACCACGTCCTAACCGCTGGAGCCACCCCACCCAGGGGCGCGAGGAACTGCGCGACAACCCCCCACCGGCCTGCACCCGAGAACGCACCGCTCCACCACCAGGGGCGCGGGGAACTGCGCGACAACCCCCCACCGGCCTGCACCCGAGAACGCACCGCTCCACCACCAGGGGCGCGGGGAACTGCGCGACAAGCCCCCACCGGCCTGCACTCGAGAACGCACCGCTCCACCATCAGGGGCGCGAGGAACTGCGCGACAACCCCCCACAGCCCCGCACCCGAGAACGCACCGCTCCACCACCAGGGGCGCGGGGAACTGCGCGACAACCCCCCACCCACCCGCACCCGAAACCGCACCGAATACTCAAAGCCACCCAGCGAACTCCAACAACAGCTCCGCATCCCGCACCCGCCCCACGCGAAGCGCCCGCACCCCCGACTCCACCGCCCGGAACAACGTCCACCCCCGCAACCGCTCCTGATCCACATCCAGCGACTCGGCCAGCCGCCTCACCCGCCGCCGAGTGATCGCCGCCCCCGACGGCGACGCGATCAGATCCTCCACCCGGTCCCGAACCAGCCGCGCCAAATCGAACGCGCACTCACCGACCACCGGATCCGGCCCCACCGCCAGCCACGGCACCCGCTCCGCCGCCAGCACCTTGCTCTGCCGGAACGTCCCGTGCAGCAACCGCGCCTCAGGCGGCGCCACCAGCAACTCCGCTCGCGCCGCGAGCGCAGCCCCGACCAGCGACTCCACCTGCGCGTCCACACCCGCGCTCGCCGACATCGCCTCGGCCTGCCGCCCGGTCCGCGCGGCCACCGTCTCGAACACCGCCGCCGAGCCCGCCGGAGGCTCGACCCACAGCCGCCGCAGCGTCCCCGCCGCCTCGAGCAGCGCCTTCGCCTCGGGCAGCGACCGCACCGACACATCCGGGTGCAGCCGTTCGAGCAGCAGCACACCCTCGTCACTGGAACCGGCGGACGGCTCCAGCAACTGCACCGCGCCCGCCCCGCCCCAGTGCGCCAGCGCGGCCCGCTCGCTCTCCGGCCGGGCCCGGCGTGGCGCGAGCTTCAGGACGGCGGGCGTGCCGTCAGCCCGTCGCACGAGCACGACCAGACTGCTGCGACCGCCCGGAAGCTGTACCCGCTCCACGCTCAACACGCGTAGATCCACGGCCTGTTGGGCCACCACGGGCAGCCGCGCCAGCCAGTCGTCACCGTCCGGTACCGTCTCGCCGAGCGCCCTCACCAGACGGGGCGGCGGTTCGAAAGCCATGCGCGAGTCGTTCCTTCCGGTGCGCGGTACGCGGTACGGGCTACGCCGTGGGTGTCGCCGACGCCGTGCCCGGTGCCGACGCGGCGCCGGCCCGCTCGGCGAGACCAGGGAAGGGTACGCTCCCGCCCCGCCAGCGCACCGCCCGCACCGCGGCCTCCCGCAGTCCCTCGGCACCCGTCCGGCGCCGCTCGCCCCCGGTCGCCCGGACCAGGTCGGAGTACACCCCGGCGACCCGCTCCTCGAGCTCGGCGGCGAGACGGACGGCGGCGTCGGAGTCCGACACGGAAAACGGCAGCGCGTACCCGGCCGCCGCCGCGACCGGCGTACCCCCGAGGGCCCGCACCGCACGCGCCAGCTCGTCGCGCCGGGCCCGATGGGCGTCGTACGCGGCCCGTGCCTCGCCCCGGCGGTCCTCGCCGATCAGCCCGCCGACGACCCCGTACCCGTACACCGCCGCGTGCTCGGCACCCAAGGCGGCCTGGAGGGCGGTCAGTTCACCGGCGTCCTTCTCCGCCTTCCGTGTCTCCTGCGCTCTCTGTGCCTTCTGCGCCTTCTGCGAACTCGCCCCGCTCACTTCACGCCCTCCGTCAGCAGATACACATGCGCGGCCCCGGCAGCCGCCACCGAGGCCAGCAGCCGCGCCAGCTCTCCGGGTACGTCGAGCAGCGCCTTCGTACGCCGGTCCACGAGCGTCCGTTCGGCGGCGGCGAGCCCGGCGAGGGCGTCCCGCTCGCTCGTCGGAGCCGCGGCAGCGGCAACGGAAGCGGAAGCCGAAACGGCAGCCGTGGGTGACGCGGACGGCGACGCCGGCGAGGGCGTGGGCGTCTGCGTCAGCCTGGCGCCCCCGAGCACCCCCGCGTGGCGTACGACCTCCGCCCGCAGCTCCGACAGCCGCTCCGCCAGCACCGGGAACGCGGCGATCGCAGTGTCGTACTGCCGTACGAGACCCGCGCTGTCCTGCGCCGCACGCGCGCGTGTGCGTTCGGCGACCGACGGACTGCCGGCGCTCGTGGCACTCGTGTCGGGCTCGGCGGAGCAGCCCACGAGGAGGGCGGCGCCCGCGGCCGAGGCGAGCAGGGTCCTTCGGCGCGGACCAGGAGAGGTTCCCGGCGGGGTGTGCGACGGCGGGGGGAACGGCACGGCAGACGTCCTCGCAGGGCTCGTACGAACGGAACACCAGGGATGGGCGGCACGCCCGTGATCACCGTACCCGCGCCCCGACCCACCACCCGCCACCGGCGCAGCCGGGCGAAGGCCGGTGTTCCCGTGGACGGCAACACCCTCTGGGACCGGATACCCTTTGACCTGACACACGACCTACCCACAACAGCACACGCGGCCGAGGAGTCACCCGGATGAGCACCACCCAGAGCGAGAGGCTTCGAGAGCTCCTGGAGCCGCTCGTCAGCTCGCAGGGTCTCGATCTCGAAGAGATCGCAGTGGAGTCCGTCGGGCGCAAGAGAGTGCTGAGGGTCGTCGTCGATTCCGACGACGGGGCCGATCTGGACGCGATCGCCGATGTGAGCCGCGCGCTCTCGGCGAAGCTCGACGAGACCGACGCGATGGGCGCGGGGGAGTACACCCTGGAGGTCGGCACCCCCGGCGCCGAGCGCGCGCTCACCGAGCACCGGCACTACGTACGTGCCGTGGACCGGCTGGTGCGGTTCCAGCTCACCGAGGGCGGCGGCGAAGTGGTCGCCCGGATCCTGACCGTGGACGACGCGGGCGTGGACCTCGAAGTGCCGGGCGTGAAGGGCCGCAAGGCCACCGCTCGCAGGCTCGCCTTCGACGACATCGACAAGGCCCGCGTCCAGGTCGAGTTCAACCGCAAGGGCAAGCAGGAAGACATGACGGAAGAGGAGGAGGCGTAGCCGTGGACATCGACATGAGTGCCCTGCGGGGTTTGGTGCGGGAGAAGGAGATCTCCTTCGACCTGCTGGTCGAAGCGATCGAGTCGGCCCTCCTCATCGCCTACCACCGCACCGAGGGAAGCCGCCGCCACGCGCGCGTGAAGCTCGACCGGGAGACCGGTCATGTGACCGTGTGGGCGAAGGAGGACCCCCAGGAGCTGGAGGAGGGGCAGGAGGCACGGGAGTTCGACGACACTCCGTCGGACTTCGGCCGGATCGCCGCCACCACCGCCAAGCAGGTCATCCTGCAGCGCCTGCGCGACGCCGAGGACGACGCGACGCTCGGCGAGTACGCCGGCCGCGAGGGCGACATCGTCACCGGTGTCGTCCAGCAGGGCCGCGACCCGAAGAACGTGCTGGTCGACATCGGCAAGCTGGAGGCCATCCTGCCGGTGCAGGAGCAGGTCCCCGGCGAGACCTACACGCACGGGCTGCGACTGCGCTCGTACGTCGTACGAGTGGCGAAGGGCGTGCGCGGCCCGTCCGTCACCCTCTCGCGCACGCACCCCAACCTCGTGAAGAAGCTCTTCGCGCTGGAGGTGCCCGAGATCGCGGACGGTTCCGTCGAGATCACGGCCATCGCGCGTGAGGCCGGTCACCGCACGAAGATCGCCGTACGGTCGACGCGCAGCGGCCTGAACGCCAAGGGGGCCTGCATCGGTCCCATGGGCAGCCGGGTGCGCAGCGTCATGGCCGAGCTGAACGGCGAGAAGATCGACATCGTCGACTGGTCGGACGACCCGGCCGACATGGTGGCGAACGCGCTGTCACCTGCCCGGGTCAACAAGGTGGAGGTCGTCGACCTCGCGGCCCGCTCCGCGCGCGTGACGGTCCCCGACTACCAGCTGTCGCTGGCGATCGGCAAGGAAGGCCAGAACGCCCGGCTCGCGGCCAGGCTCACCGGCTGGCGGATCGACATCCGTCCGGACACCGAGCAGCCGTCCGATCAGCAGTCCGACAGGCAGCCCGAAAGGGCTGATGAGAGGGCTGCCGAGAGGCCTGGCGGACGGTCCCGGGACTAGCGGGGGAATAGATCCAAGCCGTAGGTGGCTGAGATCACGACAACAACCGTTCGATTCTTGCCTCAAATGGGTGAGGTCGCTGCGGGGAGGTAGACTTAGGAGTGTCTGGCCGGACGCGTGCCCGCGTATGCCCTGAACGCACCTGTGTGGGGTGTCGGGAGCGAGCGGCCAAGAAGGATCTGCTGCGCATCGTGGCGGTCGAGGGTGAATGCGTCCCCGATCATCGCGGTACGCTGCCCGGCCGGGGTGCGTACGTGCACCCCGCCGTGGTCTGTCTCGACCTGGCGGTACGCCGCCGGGCGTTCCCACGGGCACTGCGTGCCCCGGGAGTGCTCGACACCGTGGCGTTGCGCCAGTACGTCGAGCAGGCAACACCGTAGGACGCGTCGCGCGGAACCCCGTGCGGCTCTGGTACCCCCGCGAGTTGGAAGTAGGTCGAGATTGCGATGAGCACTCGATGAGCACGCGATGAGTACGCCCATGAAGTAGCGACGGTCCGGCCGCAACCCGGACCTAAAAGGAGCGAAGTGGCTAAGGTCCGGGTATACGAACTCGCCAAGGAGTTCGGGGTGGAGAGCAAGGCCGTCATGGCCAAGCTCCAGGAACTCGGTGAATTCGTCCGATCGGCATCCTCGACGATCGAGGCGCCCGTAGTACGCAAGTTGACAGACGCCTTCCAGGGTGGCAGCAGCGCCAAGCCCGGCGCCCCGCGCAAGCCTGCCCCCAAGCCCGGCGCGCCCTCCCCGGCGCAGTCGGCCCGTCCGGCTGCCCCGCGGCCGCCGGCCCCCAAGCC